>NZ_JAKFEO010000007.1:0-519579 GCF_036675665.1 Hydrogenophaga sp.
GCGCTCGCACGCCAACATCCAGAAGGACGGCACGTATTCGGTGATCCCGCGCATGTGGGGCGGCGAGACCACGGCCGACGAGCTGCGCCGCATCGCCGACGCGGTGGACAAGTACAAGATCCCCACCGTGAAGGTCACGGGCGGCCAGCGCATCGACCTGCTGGGCGTGAAGAAGGAAGACCTGGTCAACGTCTGGAAAGACATCGGCATGCCTTCCGGTCATGCCTACGCCAAGGCCCTGCGCACGGTGAAGACCTGCGTGGGCTCCGAGTGGTGCCGCATGGGCACGCAGGACAGCACCCAGATGGGCAAGGACCTGGAGCGCGCCATGTGGCGCATGTACGCGCCGCACAAGGTGAAGTTCGCCGTCTCGGGCTGCCCGCGCAACTGCGCCGAGGCCGGCATCAAGGACGTGGGCGTCATCGGTGTCGACTCCGGCTGGGAGATGTACATCGCCGGCAACGGCGGCATCAAGACCGAGGTGGCGCACTTCTTCGTCAAGGTGAAGACGGCGGCCGAGGTGCTGGAGTACACCGGCGCCTTCTGCGAGCTCTACCGCCAGGAGGGCTGGTACCTGGAGCGCACCGTGCACTACGTGAACCGGGTCGGCCTGGACTACGTGAAGAAGCGCATTCTGGAGGACCACGAAGGCCGCAAGGCGCTCTGGGAGCAACTGCAGTTTGCGCTGGACGGCGAGCCCGACCCGTGGTTCGACTTCAAGGAAGCCGCGGTGGACACACGCCAGTTCGAACCCGTGAGCACGGTCTCGTGAAGTTCCGTCGCAGAACCCTCATCGCCGCCGCTGCCGGGTTCCCGCTGTGGAACGCGCAGTCCCAGGTGCTGGACCTCAACGACGCCATCAACAAGGCCGGCCGCCAACGCATGTTGTCGCAACGCATGGGCAAGGGCTGGCTGGCGCTGGTGCACAAGACCGAGAGCGGCAGCGCCCAGGCGGTGCTCGACAAGTCGATGGCCCTGTTCGACCGCCAGCTCGTCGAGCTCAAGGCCTTCGCGCCGTCGCCCGACATCCGCGACACCTACGTGCTGCTCGAAGCGGCCTGGAGCGACTACAAGACCGCGCTCGTGGGCGCCACGCCGGGCAAGTCGGGCGCTGCCGCCGTGCTGCAGGCCGATGCGCGGGTGCTGGCGCTGGCCCACCAGGGCACGCTGCAGTACGAAGCGAGCTCGGGCCGCCCGGTGGGCAAGCTGGTCAACGTGGCCGGGCGCCAGCGCATGCTCTCGCAGCGCATGGCCAAGTTCTACTTCGCCGCCACGCTGCCCGTCGACGTGCCCACCGCCACGACCGAAATCGCCAAGGCGCGCACCGAGTTCCTGAGCGCCATGGAACTGCTGCGCAACGCCCCCGAGGCCACCGAACGCATCCGCTCGGAACTGCAACTGGCCGATGGCCAGTGGTTCTTTTTCGACCAGGCGCTGCAGCGCATGCAAACCGCGGGCGCCGCCGCCAAAACCCTGTCCGACGTGTTCGTGACGAGTGAAAACCTGCTCAGCGTCATGGACCGGGTCACCGGCCTGTACGCCGCCATCAAAACCTGAGGACTGGAAGCATCATGAGTCAATGGAAGCCCATCTGCCGCGTCGACGACATCCCCGTGCTGGGTTCGCGCCGTGTGACGCGCGAGCAAGGCCTGGACGTGGCCGTGTTCCGCAACGACCAGAACGAGGTGTTCGCCCTGCTCGACCGCTGCCCGCACAAGGGTGGCCCGCTCTCGCAAGGCATCGTGTTCGGCACCAGCGTGGCCTGCCCGCTGCACAACTGGACCATCGGCCTGTGCACCGGCCAGGCCGCCGCGCCCGACGAAGGCTGCACGCCGAAATTCGCCGTGAAGGTGGAAGACGGCCAGGTGTTCCTGGACGCGAACGAACTGGCCACCCAGGCCACCGATCTGACCCGCCCGATCGCCGGCCCGGCACGCCGAAGCCTCACCGCATGAACCCGACCACCACCCGCTCAACCTGCCCCTACTGCGGCGTGGGCTGCGGGGTGCTGATCGACAGCGTGGGCAGCCAGGTCACCGACGTGCGCGGCGACCCCGATCACCCGGCCAACTTTGGCAAGCTCTGCACCAAGGGCCAGACGCTGCACCTCACCGCCTCGCCCGCGATCGCGCTGCAGACGCGGCTGCTGCAACCCATGCAGCGCCTGCAACGCGGCGCACCCGCGCAGCCCATTGCCTGGAACGCCGCGCTCGACCTCGCCACCGATCGCTTCGCGTCGGTCATCGACAGCGACGGCCCCGACGCGGTCGGCTTCTACATCAGCGGCCAGTTGCTCACCGAGGACTACTACGTCTTCAACAAGCTGGCCAAGGGATTGATCGGCACCAACAACGTCGACACCAACTCGCGCTTGTGCATGAGCAGCGCGGTGGCCGGCTACAAGCTCACGCTGGGCGCCGACGCGCCGCCCGCCTGCTACGACGACGTGAACCACGCCAGTTGCCTGTTCATCGTCGGCAGCAACGCGGCCTTTGCCCACCCGGTGCTGTTTCGCCGCATCGAAGAAGCGAAGCAGGCCAACCCGGCCATGAAGGTGATCGTGGCCGACCCGCGCCGCACCGACACCGCCGGCTTCGCCGACCTCTACCTGCCACTGCAACCCGGCAGCGACGTGATGCTGTTCCACGGCCTGCTGCACATCATGCTGTGGGAAGGCTGGTGTGATGCGGCCTACATCGCAGCCCACACCACCGGGTTTGATGCACTCAAGGCACTGGTGCGCGAGTACACACCCGAGCAGGTGGCGCAGGCGTGTGGCCTGAAGAAGGAAGACCTCTACACCGCTGCCCAGTGGTTCGCACAGTCAGCGGCCACGCTCAGCCTCTACTGCCAGGGCCTGAACCAGAGCAGCAGCGGCACCGCGAAGAACGCCACCCTGATCAACCTGCACCTGGCCACCGGCCAGATCGGCAAGCCCGGCGCCGGCCCCTTCAGCCTGACCGGCCAGCCCAACGCCATGGGCGGACGCGAGGTTGGCGGCCTGGCCAACCTGCTGAGCGCCCACCGCGACCTGGCCAACCCGCAGCACCGCGCCGAAGTGGCCGCGCTCTGGGGACTGCCGAGCGTGCCCGAGAAGCCGGGCAAAAGCGCGGTGGAGATGTTCCAGGCCGCCGCCGATGGCGAAATCAAGGCGCTGTGGATCGCCTGCACCAACCCGGCCCAGTCCATGCCCGACCAGGCCACCGTGCGCCGCGCACTGCAGCGCGCCGAGTTCGTGGTGGTGCAGGAGGCCTTTGCCACCGCCGCCACCTGCGACTTCGCCGACCTGCTGCTGCCCGCCACCACCTGGGGCGAAAAAGACGGCACCGTCACCAACAGCGAACGCCGCATCAGCCGCGTGCGCCCGGCCGTGGCCGCACCCGGTGAATCCCGCCACGACTGGCGCATCGTGGTCGACTTCGGGCAGCGGCTCGAAGCCCATCTGCGCCCCGGCCAGGCCACGCTGTTCCCCTACCCGTCACCCGAACCCATCTGGCTCGAACACCGCGAATCCACCCGCGGGCGCGACCTCGACATCACCGGCCTGAGCTACGCGATGCTGGAACAACAAGGCCCGCAACAGTGGCCGATGCGCGCCGGTGAGACCGTGGGCCGGGAACGCCTGTACGAAGACGGCATCTTCCCCACGCCCGACGGACGCGCCCGTTTCGCCGCCCTGCCCTTCGTGCCGCTGGCCGAGGCGCGCGAATCGCGCTACCCCTTCTCGCTCACCACCGGCCGCCTGCGCGACCAGTGGCACGGCATGACGCGCACCGGCACGCTGGGCCGCCTGTTCGGCCACGTGGCCGAGCCATCGGTGCAGCTCAACCCGCAGGACATGGAGCGGCGCGGCCTGAAAGAAGGCGATCTGGTGCACGTGACCAGCAAGCGCGGCTCCATCCTGGTGCCGGCGCAGGCCTCGGCCGACATCGGCCTGTCGCAGGCCTTCATCGCCATGCACTGGGGCGCCGAGTACCTCAGCGGCCTCAGCAGCACCGGCGCCGCGCTGGCCGGTGTGAACGCGCTCACCACCTCGGCCTACTGCCCCACGTCCAAGCAGCCCGAACTCAAGCACGCGGCGGTGAAAGTGCTCAAGGCCGAGCTGCCCTGGACGCTGCTGGCCATGGCCTGGCTGCCCGAGGCCGGCGCTTTAAGCGCCCTGCAAGGACTGCGCGAACTCATGGCGCGGTTCCCGTTCGCCTCGTGTGTTCCGTTCGGCCGGGAACGCACCGGCGTGCTGTTCCGCGCGGCCGCGCACGACGCGCCCGACACAGCCCTCATGGAGCGCATCGAGGACCTGCTGGGCCTGAACACGCCGGATGCCCTGCGCTACGCCGACAAACGCCTGGGCCAGCGCCGCGCCGCGCGGCTGGTGCGGGTGGGCGAGGTCACACAGCTCGACGGTTTCATGCTCGCTGGCGACACGCGCGCCGAGGCCTGGCTCAAGCCCCTGCTGCAGGACGAGCTGGCGGCAGACGCCTATGGCCGGCGCCTGCTGATGCCCGGCGCCAAGCCACCGGTGGCCATCGAGGCCAAGGGCCGGCAGATCTGCACCTGCTTCAACGTGACCGACCTGGCCATCACCGGGCGACTCGCCACCTGCGAGGGCAGCGAAGACGAGCGCCTGGCCACGCTGCAGACCAGCCTGCGCTGCGGGACCAACTGCGGTTCCTGCGTGCCCGAACTCAAACGCCTCGTGCGCGCCACCCCGGCACTGCTGGCCGCCTGAACCCTTGCTTTGGCCATATAACGCCGAGTCATCAAACTTGCCGGACAATCGCGCGCCATGGGGATCAGTCAATACATCAAGGAAATCGGCCGCGGCAAGGACGGCGCGCGTTCGCTCACGCGCGCCCAGGCCACCGACCTGCTGGGCCAGGTGCTCGACGGCACCGTGACCGACCTGGAGGTCGGTGGTTTCTGCCTGGCCATGCGCATCAAGGGCGAAACCGCGGACGAGATGGCCGGCTTCCTGGATGCGGCGCACGCGCGTCTGCACAAGCTGCCCGACAGCGAGCTCACCACCGTGGTGCTGCCCAGCTACAACGGTGCACGCAAGCTGCCGGTGCTCACGCCCCTGCTCGCGCTGTTGCTGGCGCGCCGCGGCGCGGCGGTGCTGGTGCACGGCACGGCCACTGAAGACAAGCGCGTGTTCGCCGCCAGCGTGTTCGCCGAGCTCGGTGTGTTGCCCGCCACCCGCATGACCGCACTCGCGGCCGGCGACGTGGCCTTCGTGCCCACCGAGGTGCTGTCCCCCGGCCTCAAGCGCCTGCTCGACGTGCGCCGTGCGGTCGGCCTGCGCAACCCGGCGCACAGCCTGGTCAAGCTCATGAATCCGTGCGAAGGCAAAGCCTTCATCGTCGGCAGCTACACCCACCCCGAATACGCCAGCTCCATGGCCGCCACCTGGGCCCTCACCGGCGCGCACGCCTTGCTGCTGCGTGGCACCGAAGGCGAACCGGTGGCCGACGCACGCCGCACGCCGCGCATGGAAATCTTTCAAGATGGCGAGCGCACCGAGGTGCAGCCGCAACAGGACGGACCGCTGGCGAAACTGCCTTCGCTGCCCTCGGTGGACGCATCGAACACAGCGCATTACATCCGCGCCGTGCTCAACGGTTCGTTACCCATTCCCACACCGATCGCACTGCAGGTGGAACACATCTTGCGAGCGGTTCAACACCATGATTCCCCAGCCCATGCACACGCCATCTGAGTTCCTGCCCGGCACCGTCGCACTCGTCGGCGCGGGCCCGGGTGACCCGGAGTTGCTCACGCTCAAAGCCGTCAAGGCGATCAGCGCCGCGACCGTGCTGCTGGTCGACGATCTGGTGAGCGACGCGGTGCTGGCCCACGCTCGCCCAAGCGCGCGCATCGTGCACGTGGGCAAGCGCGGCGGCTGCAAGAGCACGCCACAGGCCTTCATCGAAAAGCTCATGGTCATGGCCGCGAGCGAAGGCGAGGTGGTGGTGCGCCTGAAGGGTGGCGACCCATTCATCTTCGGGCGCGGCGGCGAAGAGGTGGAGCACCTGCGCGCTGCCGGCATCGAGGTGCAGGTCATCAACGGCATCACCGCGGGCCTGGCCGGTCTCACCTCGTTGGGTGTGCCACTCACGCACCGCGAGCATGCCCACGGCGTGGTGTTCGTCACCGGCCACGCCAAACCCGGCGACAGCGGCACCAACTGGCCAGCCCTGGCCGCCACCGCGCGCGACGCCAAGCTCACGCTGGTGATCTACATGGGCGTGAGCGGCTCGGAGCAGATCCAGGCCGAGCTGCTCACCGGTCTGCCGGCCCACACGCCGGTGGCCGTGATCCAGCACGCCAGCCTGCCCCAGCAACGGCACGCCGTCACCACGCTGGGGCAACTGCGCGCCACCATCGAGCGCGAGGGACTGGGCAGTCCGGCCGTGATCGTGGTGGGTGATGTGGTGAGCGGCATCGCCGCGATGCAGGCTCCGCAGGCGCTCGCACGCAGCGCCTGAGCGCCGCTACACTCCCGCTCGTGCGTGCCCTGTGGCGCGCTTCAGGCAGGGAGTCGCATGCTCAGGAAACTCAATCGATTCACCGAAAGCCACGGCGCCTTGCGCCCTGGCCGCGGCCTGGTCACCGGCGTGATCGCCCTGTCGCTGGCCATCCTGTGCTTCCTGGGCGTGATGGCCTTTCATTTCCCGCAGTACCTCACCACACCCCAGCTGCGCCAGCAGTACGACGTGGCGCTCATGCGCCAACTGCTGTTCGGTGCGATGGTGGTGGCGGGCGGCCTGAGCCTGGTGAACGTGCTGTTCAACCGCGCACGCTGGCTCTCGGCCTTTGCCTTCGCGCTGGTCACGCTCAGCGCGCTGCTGGGCGGGCACCAGGTCGAGGTGGACCCGAACTTTCCCGACAACACGCCCTACATCGGCATGGACTGGTTCATCCTGGACTTGCTGGGCTCGGCGCTGATCTTCATCTTCATCGAGAAACTCTTTGCCCTGCGCAAGGACCAGCCGGTGTTTCGCCCCGAGTGGCAGACCGACTTCCACCACTTCATCGTCAACCACATGGTCATCGGCTTCATGCTGCTGGCCACCAACCTGCTGGTGCACAACATCTTCGGCTGGGTGCCGGTGGAAGGCGTGCGTGGCTGGATCGCGGCGCTGCCCTTCTGGGCCGCGCTGCCGCTCATCATCCTGGTGGCCGACCTCGCCCAGTACTGGACGCACCGCGCCTACCACGAAGTGCCGCTGCTCTGGCGCCTGCACGCGGTGCACCACAGCACCAAGCACATGGACTGGATGGCCGGCTCGCGCCAGCACATCCTGGAGACCATCATCACGCGCACGCTGGTGCTCGGGCCCATCTACCTGCTGGGCTTTTCCAAGGAAGTGATCGACGCCTACATCATCGTGGTGGGCTTCCAGGCCGTGTTCAACCACGCCAACGTGAGCGTGCGCCTGGGCCCGTTGCGCTACCTCATCGTCACGCCCAACTTCCACCACTGGCACCACAGCCAGGACGCGGACGCGCTGGACAAGAACTACGCCGCGCACTACGCCTTTCTGGACCACCTGTTCGGCACCGCCGTCAACAGCCCCAAGCTGTGGCCCGAGCGCTATGGCGTGCTGGGCGACTACGTGCCCAAGGGCTTTCTGAAGCAGATCGCATTCCCCTTCACCTGGAAGGGCTGAGCGCGCCACGCTGGTGCGCACCGCGCGAGCGGAGCATGCACAGCCGTGGCCCGGCGATTGCTTGGTGTTTGGAATGACATCACTCACCGCTCACACCACCGCCTCCACCACCTTCAAGCGAAATGACACGCCGGCACACATCGCCGGCCTCTCTCTGGTCAATCTTGCGGCGCGCCAGCGCATGCTCTCGCAGCGCATGATCCTGCAGACCGTGCTGGCCGCCCACGGCGACACCGGGCGTGTGCAGGCCGCGCAGCGCAGCCTGCAGATGTTCACCGAAAGCCAGCACCACCTGCTGACCACCGCCGCGAACCTGGAGCCCGCCAGCGCCCGCAAGATCACCGAGACCTACCAGGGCGCACGTGGGGTCGGTCCCGTGGTGCAGGCCTTCATGCAGCTCGTGCGCAGCGCGCTCGACCAGATCGAGGCCGCCAGCCCCCGCCTCGCCGCCACCACGTCCGAGCTGGTCGACCACACCGACCGCATCCTCGAAGCGCTCAACACCGCCACCACCGCGTTCGACGAAGTCGCCAAGCTTCGGTCCGACACGATGATGAAGGAACTGACGGGCATCGTGGGCGACATCCAGAGCGTGGCCAAGGAAGCAAAGGTCGTGAGCTTCAACGCGCAGGTGATGGCCGCGCGGGCTGGGCAGCACGGCCGCGAATTCGCCGTGGTGGCCAATGTGTTGTCGGACATCACCGGCGAGATCGACAGCCTCACCCGCAAGGCCGCGGCACTCGCCGAGCGCAACCGGGCACAGTGAGACACCCCCGCCGCGCTGCGCGCGACCCCCTCAAGGGGCGGGTGCGCCTACACTGCGCGCCATGCAAAACTTCGACGCCATCGTCATCGGCGCTGGCGCCGCCGGCCTCTTCTGCGCCGGCATCGCCGGCCAACGCGGCCTGCGGGTGCTGGTGCTCGACCACAGCGAGAAGGTGGCCGAGAAAATCCGCATTTCGGGTGGCGGCCGCGCCAACTTCACCAACCGCGACATCGATGTGCAGGCGCCGCACAAGCACTTCATCAGCGGCAATCCCCATTTCTGCCGCTCCGCGCTCTCGCGCTACACCCCGAGCGACTTCATCGAGCTCCTGCAGCGCCATGGCATCGCCTTTCACGAAAAGCACAAAGGCCAGCTGTTCTGTGACCGGTCGGCCGAAGACCTGATCCAGATGCTGCTGCGCGAGTGCGACGCCGGTGGCGTGCAGCGCTGGCAGCCGTGCAGCGTGAAGGCCATCCGGGTGGACGGCGACGGCGTCTACGAACTCGACACCGACCGCGGCCCGGTGCGCAGCCCTGCGGTGGTGGTTGCCACCGGCGGCCTGTCCATCCCGAAGATCGGTGCCACCGATTTCGGCTACCGCGTGGCCAGGCAGTTCGGCCTGCGTCTGGTCGAACCACGCCCGGGCCTCGTGCCACTGACCTTCGACGGTGAGGGCTGGGCGCCCTATGCCGGGCTGTCCGGGCTGGCGCTGCCGGTGCGCATCGAGACCGGTGATCACACCGGCCCCCACGCTCCGCCGCTGCGCGGGTCGCTGCCCCCCGGGGGAGCCGCTCTTGCCTTGGGGCGGCCCGGCGGCAAGAAAAACCGCATGGCGTTCAACGAAGACCTGCTCTTCACCCACCGCGGCCTCTCCGGCCCCGCCGTCCTGCAGATCTCCAGCTACTGGCACGACAACACCCCGATCCGCCTCAACCTGGCGCCCGAGGTCGATCTGCCGGCTGCGCTGGCACGCGCCAAGGCCACCTCGCGCAAGCTGATCGCCAACGAACTGGCAGGCCTGGTGCCCAGCCGCCTGGCCGACGCCTGGGTGCAGCAGGACGCCGACTGGCAACGCCCCGTGGCGGAGGCCTCCGACAAAGCCCTGGCTCGCCTGGCCGAGCGCCTGTCGCGCTGGGACATCACCCCCACCGGCACCGAGGGCTACAGGAAGGCCGAAGTCACGCTGGGCGGCGTGGACACGCGCGATCTCTCATCGCAAACCCTGGAATCGAAGCAGCCCGGGCTGTACTTCATCGGCGAAGTGGTGGACGTGACCGGTTGGCTGGGCGGCTACAACTTCCAGTGGGCCTGGGCCAGCGCGCATGCGTGTGCGCAGGCTCTGCCCTAGTCGCCCACGACGTCGCGCCAGCGCGTGGTGCCCAGCCAGTCGCGCAGGGCCAGGGCACCCGGCGGCGTGATGGTGAGGGCGCGCGTGCCCTGGCCCCGCAGGAGCCAGCCCCGCTCCAGGCAGTGGTGGCAGATCAGCGCTCCCAGCCGGCCGGCCAGGTGCATGCGTCGCTCGCTCCAGTCCAGGCACGGGCGGCAGTGAGGACGCCCACTCGCGCGACCGGCCACCGCGGCATCCGCATCCAGCCCCAGGCCCCGCAAGGCACCCGCGACGCGGTCGGTCGCATGTCCAGCGCCGGCCTCGTCATCAAACACCACCGCCCCCGACACCAGCAGATGATCCGCGATGGCCACACCGAGGCGGCCAGCCAGGTGGTCGTAACACGTGCGGGCGGCACGCAGAGCGGCATCGCGCGGACCCACGACCACACGGCGTGGCGCCAGCGGCGCCTGGGGTGACACCGCCAGCTGCATCAAGCCTTCGAGCACACGCGCCACCTCGGGCGAGGCCAGGCGGTGGTAACGGTGCCGCCCCTGGCGCTCCACGCGCAGCAGCGTGGCCTCCACCAGCAGGCCCAGATGGCGGCTGGCGGTGGCGGGCGTGATGTGGGCCACATCGGCCAGTTCGCGCGCGGTCAGCGCGCGCCCATCCATCAGCGCCATCAGCATGGCCGTGCGGGCGGGTTCGCCGACCAGGGCGGCGACGTGCGCGATGCGGTTGGTGTTCATGGCCCGAGTGTGCTGCAGGCGCGGGTCTCCATGCTTCGCTCCGCAGCGAAGCAACACGTCGGCGGCGCGCGACACCATGCTGGTCATGTGGACCCGATCGATCGCACCTTCTCCCCGCGCCTTTCACGGCACCACCGTGGTGCGCGCCGCGTTCGTGCTGGCCATGTTCGGCTGGGGCGTGGGCTTTTACGGCCCGCCCATCTTTCTGCACGCCGTGGTCTCGCGCACGGGCTGGACCCTGGGCCTGGTGTCGGGGGCGGTCACCGTGCACTTTCTCTGGGGCGCCGTCGTCGTGGCCTGGCTGCCACGCCTGCATGCCCGCTGGGGCATTCCGGCGACCACGCTGACGGGCGCGGTGGCCCTGGCGCTGGGCGTGGCGGGTTGGGCCCATGCCAGCCAGCCATGGCAATTGTTCGGCGCGGCCCTGCTCAGCGGTGGCGGCTGGGTCCCCCTGGGCGCGGCCGGCATCAACGCCATGGTTTCGCCCTGGTTCACGCGCCAGCGCCCCGCCGCCCTCTCGCGGGCCTACAACGGCGCCAGCATCGGCGGCATGGTGTTCTCGCCCTTGTGGGTCACCTTGATGGCCCACATGGGCTTCGCCCAGGCGGCATGGGCCGTGGGCGTGGGCATGGTCGCAGTGGTCGGCTGGCTGGTCCGTCATGCATTGGCCGTCACGCCCGCCGCGCTGGGCCAGTGGCCCGATGGAAAGGCCCATCACACGCCCGGCAACCCCGCGCCGCGGCCACCGGATGTCTCCTGGCCGGCCTTGCCCGGACGCACGCTCTGGACCAACCGCCGCTTCCAGACGCTGGCCGCGGCCATGGCACTGGGACTGTTTGCCCAGATCGGCCTCCTCACGCACCTCTACTCCCTGCTCTCGCCTGGCCTGGGGACGCAGGGCGCCGGCTGGGCGATGGCGCTAGCCACCGCCTGCGCCATCGGCGGGCGCACGCTGTCCGCGCGGTGTCTGCCGTTCACGGGTGACCGGCGCACCGTGGCCTGCACCAGTTGGGCGGTGCAGATGCTCGGCTCGCTTCTGCTGCTGATCTCGCCTGGCCAGGGGCCGCTGCTGTGGGCCGGCATCGTGCTGTTCGGCGCCGGCATCGGCAACACCACCTCGCTGCCACCGCTGGTGGCGCAAACGGACTTCGCCGCGCCAGACGTGGCCCGCGTGGTCGCGCTCATCGTGGCGCTGTCGCAGGCCCTGTATGCGCTGGCCCCCCTGGTCTTTGCCCTGCTGCTGGCCACCGACCAGGGCCCATCCCTGTTCTTCGGCGCCGCGGCATGCCTGCAACTGCTGGCGCTGACGCTCCTGCGGGGCGGGCGCCAGGCCGCACCCGCCCCTTGTCCACCCCACCCTTGAGGAGAACCCCGCATGACCATCACCTGTTTCATCCGCTACCAGCTCGACCCCTTCCAGGTCGACACCTTCCGCACCTATGCCGAGAACTGGGGCCGCATCATCCCGCGCTGCGGCGGCCACCTGATGGGCTACTTCCTGCCCAGCGAAGGCACCAACGACGAGGCCTGGGGACTGATCGGCTTCGACAGCCTGGCCGCCTACGAGGTCTACCGGGCACGCCTGCGCGCCGACGACGAGGGACGCGCGAACTTCGAGATGGCGCGCCGGCTGCGCTTCATCCTGCGCGAAGAACGCACGTTCACCGAGCTGGTGGCGGGCACTTTCGACCGCAAGGCAGCGCCATGATCGCCGTGATCTTCGAGGTCATCCCCAGCGAAGCGGGGCGGCAGACCTACCTGGACTTGGCCGCCGCGCTGCGCGCCGAGCTGGAGGTCATCGACGGCTTCGTCTCGGTCGAACGCTTCGAAAGCCTGAGCCAGCCCGGCAAGCTGCTGTCGCTCTCGTACTGGCGCGACGAGGCCGCCGTTGCGCGCTGGCGCAGCCTCCCATCCCATCGCCAGGCCCAGGCAGCCGGCCGTGCGGGTGTGTTCTCGGACTACCGGTTGCGCGTGGCCCTGGTGCAGCGCGACTACGGCCTGAACGCCCGAGAGCAGGCCCCGGCCGACGCCCGGGCCTTTCACACCGGGGCCGCTGGCTTGCCCGAGGTACCGAAGTGGCTATAATCCAAGGCTTTGCTGGCAAATACCCGTCTGCCAATACTAGTTAACGACGGGACATTTTGCGGAAACGACGCTTGGGCCCGATCTTCCCGAACATCCTCTTTCCGCGCATTCTGGACATCTCTCGCCCATGACGACCATCCGTGTAAAAGACAACGAACCCTTTGACGTCGCCCTGCGCCGTTTCAAGCGCACCATCGAAAAGCTCGGTTTGCTGACCGACCTGCGCGCCCGTGAGTTCTACGAAAAGCCCACCGCCGAGCGCAAGCGCAAGAAGGCTGCCGCCGTCAAGCGCCACTACAAGCGCGTGCGCTCGATGCAGCTGCCCAAGAAGCTGTACTGAGTCTGTGCCGCCGGGTTCGCCCGGTTGCCCAAAAGCCCGCTGGAAGACGTTCAGGCGGGCTTTTTTGTTGTCTGAACACCCCGTTTCACCGCCCACAGGAGCCCCCCATGAGCCTCAAGGAACAGATCATCGAAGACATGAAAGCCGCCATGCGCGCCAAGGACAGCGAGCGACTGGGCACCATCCGCCTGCTGACCGCGGCCATGAAGCAGAAGGAAGTGGACGACCGCGTGGAGCTCGACGACGCCATGGTGGTGGCCATCGTCGACAAGCTCATCAAGCAGCGCAAGGACAGCATCGAGGCCTTCACCAAGGCCGCGCGCATGGATCTGGCCGACAAGGAAAGCGCCGAGATGAAGGTGTTGCAGGCCTACCTGCCCGCGCGCCTGTCGGCCGATGAAGTGGCCGCCGAGGTCAAGGCCATCGTGGCCGAGCTGGGCGCCACAGGCCCGGGTGACATGGGCAAGGTCATGGGCGCGGTGAAAACCCGCCTGGCCGGCAAGGCCGACATGGGCATGGTGTCGGCTGCGGTGAAGGCGGCACTGGCGGGCTAAGCCCCCACGCTCCGCCCCAAGGCGGATCGTCACCTCCTCTGCGGTTCAGTTCAGGATGAGTGCGGTGCCCAGCACCGCCAAAACCGCGCCCAGCCAGGCGCCTGCCGCCGGCCGGCGCCGATAAACCAGCCACAGCAGCGGCAGGATCAGGATCGGCGAGACCGAGGACAGCACGGCCACGAGACCGGCCTGACCGAGCCGCATGGCGGCCAGGATCAACGTCATGCCCAAGGCCATCGCCACGGCGGCGCTCATGCAGGTGAGACCCGCGTCCTTCCAGTCCATGGGCAGCTTGGCGCGTGCACCTGCCCATCCACTGGCCAGCAAGAGGGTATGTGCAGCCAGCGCCACGCTCATGCGTGCCGCGCTGGCGGCCACAGCGTCGACGCCGGTCGTCATGAGCGGCTTGAGCATGAGCGTGGCCACCGACTGACACAGCGCGGCCGCCAAGCCCAAACCCACGCCGATGACCAGCGGGCCATGTGTCTGCTCCCAACCATGAAGCTCGTCGCTGCGCCGCCCCCACACGATGGCCAGCATCACGCCACCCACCAGCAGACCACTGCCGATCAGCGCTCGCCCCCAGAGCACCTCGCCCAGGAAAAACCAGGCGATCACAGCCGAAAACAGCGCATGGGTGGCGAACAGCACACCCGAGCGGCGCGGCCCCAGGCGGTTCATGCAGGCGAACAGCAGGGTGTCACCGATGAAGATGCCAATGACGCCCGAGAGTGCCAGCAGGCCAAAGGCCGATGCGTCCAGGCTGCGCCAGCCGCCGCCCAGCAAAGCCAGCGCCCACAGCAGCAGGCTGGCAAACAGCATGCGCCATCGGCTGAAGGCGAAGGCGCCCAGGCGCTGCGCCGGACCTGCCGAGAAAAGACTGGAGACCGCCCAGCAGGCTGCTGCCAGCAGCGCCAGCGCTTCCGGGCGCATCAGTTCAACGGCCGCTGCGAAGGGCCGGCCCGAGCAAGGCCAGCCCCCCTGGGGGGCAGCGACCCGAGCAGCGGTGGAGCGTGGGGGCCATCAGCTGCCTGCGATCTTCATCCTGTTGATCAAGATGGAACCCACGGTCTTCGCGCCGAAGTTGTACGCGTCCGCGCCCACGGCCTCGATCCCCTGGAACATGTCCTTGAGGTTGCCGGCGATGGTGATTTCGTGCACCGGGTAGGCGATCTCGCCGTTTTCCACCCAGTAGCCCGAGGCGCCGCGCGAGTAGTCGCCGGTCACGTAGTTCACGCCCTGGCCCATGAGCTCGGTGACCATCAGGCCGCGGCCAAGCTTCTTGAGCATGGCGCGCAGGTCGTCGCCGGGTTGGGTGAGGCGGCTGGTGAGCGTGAGGTTGTGCGAGCCGCCGGCGTTGCCGGTGGTGCGCATGCCCAGCTTGCGGGCCGAGTAGGTGGACAGGAAATACCCCAGCACCTTGCCGGCCGAGACCACCTTGCGCCTGGCCGTGCGAACGCCTTCGTCGTCGAACGGCGAGCTGCCCTTGCCGTTGCGCACGTGCGGGTCTTCCAGGATGTCGATGTGTTTGGCTAGCACGCGCTTGCCCAGGCTGTCGGGCAGGAAGGTGGTGTTGCGGTAGAGCGCACCGCCGCTGGTGGCCTGCACGTAGGCGCCCAACAGGCCGGCGGCCATGGGCGACTCGAACAGCACCGGGCATTCGGTGGTGGCGATCTTGCGACCGTTCAGGCGCGCGAGTGTGCGTTCGGCGGCGTAGCGGCCCACGGCTTGCGGCGTGGCCAGGTCTTGCGGGGAGCGCTGCGAGCTGTACCAGTAGTCGCGCTGCATGTTGGCACCCCGGCCGGCGATGGGCGCCACCGACAGGCTGTGGCGCGAACTGGCGTAGCCACCGCTGAAGATGCCGGCGCCCGATCGCGCACCGTCGCGCATGTGGGCGGTGAAAAAATGCGACTGCTGGGCCGACACACCGGCGCCTTCGCTGTTGTTGATCTTTTTGCTGGTGGCAAAGGCTGCGGCTTCGCATTCCAGCGCGATGCGCATGGCTTCTTCGGAGTTCAGCACCCAGGGGTGGAACAGGTCGAGATCGAGGTAGCTGTCGGCCACGTCGGCGGCATCGGGCAGACCGGCCATGGGGTCTTCGGCGGTGAAGCGAGCAATGTCGTAGGCGGCCTGCACCGTCTGGCGCACGGCAGCGGCGGAGAAATCGGAAGTGGATGCGTTGCCGCGTTTCTGGCCCAGGTACACGGTCACGCCGAGCGACTTGTCGCGGTTGCGCTCCACGTTCTCCAGCTCGCCCTTGCGCACCGACACGCTGAGACCAGCGCCCTCGGACACCTCGGCCGCTGCATCGGCCGCGCCGAGCTGCTTCGCATGGGAAAGCGCCAGATCGACGAGCTCTTCAAACTGGCTGCGGGCGTACTGGAAACCGGGGAGAGGGGCGTTGGCCGAGGCCGAAGGGGTGGGCTGGGCCGGGGTGTGGGGGGCATTTTTCATATCGAGGGCTATGATACTGGCCGCCCTACCCGGGCGCTGCATCGCGCGCAGATGCCCATGCTGCCCAGCGTGCAGCCCTCCCCTTTCGAGTACCCACATGTCCCGCAAACCCACCAAAGGCTATTTCGTCCGTGGCCAGTTCGTCGCCCTGGGCAGCGAGCTGGACCTGGAACTCAAGCGCGAGCTCAAGGGTTCGGACGACATGAGCAAGACCGACCTCAAGAAGTACAGCGACCGCCTGCAGGAGCTCGGCGAGAGCCTGCTCACGCTGCGCGCTGACCTGATGAAGCGGCTCGACCTGTCCGAAAAACTGGTGGATGCCGTCAACGACGCCAAGAAGATCACCAACTTCGAAGGCCGCCGCCGCCAGATGCAGTACATCGGCAAGCTCATGCGCGGCGTCAATGAAGCGACACTGGCCGAGGTGGAAGCCGCGCTCGACGAACAGAACAAGGGCTCGGCCAAGGGCACGCTGTCCTTGCACCTGGCCGAGCAGTGGCGCGACCAGTTGATCGCCAACGACGACGCACTCACGCGCTGGCTGGAGCAGGTGCCGGACACCGACGTGCAGCAGTTGCGAGCCCTCATCCGCCAGGCCCGCAAGGACGCGCAGGCCAACGAGGCCCAGGAACGACCGGGCGAGGCCGTGCGCCACGGCAAGGCTTATCGCGAGATCTTCCAGCTGGTCAAAGCCGCGCTGAACCAGGGCTCGGACGAACCCGACGCGCCCGTTGAGGAAGATCCGGCATGAACGAACAAACCCGCCAGCCCGAAGACCCGGTGCGCATCGGCATCGTGTCCATCAGCGACCGCGCCAGCACCGGCGTGTACGAAGACAAGGGTCTGCCCGCGCTGCAGGAATGGCTCACGCGCGCGCTCAAGAACCCCATCACGTTCGAGCCCCGCCTCATCCCCGACGAGGTCGAGCGCATCAGCACCACGTTGATCGAACTGGTGGACGCAGGCTGCTCGCTGGTGCTCACCACCGGCGGCACCGGCCCCGCGCTGCGCGACGTGACGCCCGAGGCCACGCTGGCCGTGGCGCACAAGGAGATGCCGGGCTTCGGCGAGCAGATGCGCCAGATCAGCCTGACCTTCGTGCCCACCGCCATCCTCTCGCGCCAGGTGGCCGTGATCCGCGACCAGAGCCTGATCCTGAACCTGCCGGGCCAGCCCAAAGCGATCGCCGAGACGCTCGAAGGTCTGAAGAACGCCGACGGTACGCAGAAGGTCAACGGCATCTTCGCCGCCGTGCCCTACTGCATCGACCTGATCGGCGGGCCTTACCTCGAAACGAACGACGAGGTCTGCAAGGCCTTCCGCCCCAAATCCGCCGTGCGCCCCGCGCGCTGACATCTCCAGGAAACACACCATGAAGATCACCAAAGACACCATCGTCACCCTCACCTTCCGCGCCACCGATGCCCAGGGCAAGGTGCTTGAAGACGGCAAGGAGCCGCGCGCCTACCTGCACGGCGGCTACGGCAACACGCTGCCCGGCATCGAAAAGGCGCTGGAGGGCCAGGAGCCTGGCTTCGCGGCCACGCTGGTGCTGCCGCCCGAAGACGCCTTCGGCGTGCGCGACGAAAGCCTGGTGACCACCATGCCCAAGCGCGACTTTCCGCCGGGGGTGAAGGTGGGTGGACAGCTCGAAGGCAGCGACGACAAGGGCCAGCAGCACGTGTTCACCGTGATGAAGATCAAGGGCGACACGGTGCACCTGGACGGCAACCACCCCATGGCCGGGCAGACGCTGAAGTTCGCGGTGAAGGTGGTGGATGTGAAGGCGGCGTCGGCCGAGGAGATCTCACACGGCCACGCGCACGGTGCGCACGGACATCACCATTAGGCCCATCCCCGCGCCTGCGGCGCGGCGCGGGAGGTGTTCTCTACTTCCCCACGAGCTGGTTGAGCTTTTCGGCCTCGAAGCACTCTTCACGCGCCGCATCCTTCGGCACGCAGTCGCCATCGCGCGATGACTGAGAGAGCTTCTCGATCGCGCACCACAGCAGCGCGATCTGGTGTTCCTGGCTGGCGGTGGAGTCGATCAGGCCGCGCATGGCCTGTGACAGCGGGTCGTCTTCCTGCGTGATGCCGTAAGCCTGGAACTTCTGCCCCTGCTCGGTCACGTCGGCGCTCTCGCCGGTCTTGCTCAGAATGATGCGGGCCGGTATACCAACCGCCGTGGCACCCGCCGGCACCGGTTTGATCACCACCGCGTTGCTGCCGATCTTGGCGCCGTCGCCCACCAGAAAGCCGCCGAGCACCTTGGCGCCCGCGCTCACCACCACATCCTTGCCCAGCGTGGGGTGGCGCTTGGTGCCCTTGTAGAGCGATGTGCCGCCCAGCGTCACACCCTGGTAGATGGTGCAGCCGTCGCCGATCTCGGCCGTCTCGCCCACCACCACGCCCATGGCGTGGTCGAAGAACACCCGCTCGCCCACCTTGGCACCGGGATGGATCTCGATGCCGGTGAAAAAACGGGCGATGTGCGAGATGAAACGGCCCAGCCATTTGAGCCCGTGCGTCCAGCACCAGTGCGCGGGTCGGTGCAACCAGACCGCGTGCAGACCGGGATAACAGGTGACGACTTCCCAGACGCTGCGCGCAGCGGGATCGCGGTCAAGAACGCACTGGATGTCGGAGCGGAGGCGGGCAAACATGGCGGCAGTCTAGCGCCTGGCCTTGTCGGCCACCTGCAGCATGGCCTTGGCAACACCTCGCAGGATGTGGATTTCTTCCTCGCTGGGCGCGGCGCGGTTGAAAAGCTGGTTCAAGCGCGGCATCAGTTTCTTGGGCGCGGCCGGGTCGAGAAAATCCACCGCCACCAGAGCCTGTTCCAGGTGGGTCAACATGCCGCCGATGGCCTGCGCGTCGGCCTGCTGGCGCGGCGGCGCGCTCGGCAGCGGGGCGAAGCCGCCGAGCGCCTGGCGCCAGTCGTAGGCAATCAGTTGCACCGCAGCCGCCAGGTTGAGCGAGCCGAAATCGGGCGCGGTGGGAATGCTGAGCGCGGCGTGGCAGCGGTACACGTCTTCGTTGCGCATGCCGAAGCGCTCGGAGCCGAACAAAAAGGCCACGCCCTCCGGCGGCTCGGGCGTGGCCAGCATGGCGTTGAAATGCTCGCGCGGTGCCAGCGTGGGCGGGCCGAAGTCGCGCGGCGTCATGGCGGTGGCGCACAGGTGGGTCATGCCGTCCAGCGCTTCGTCGAGTGTGTCGACCACACGGGTCTTGGCCAGCACGTCGTTGGCACCGCTGGCACGCTGGATGGTTTCCTCGCGCTTCAGCACGTTGGCCCAGCGCGGCTGCACCAGCACGAGGTCGTCAAAGCCCATCACTTTCATGGCGCGGGCCACGCCACCGACGTTGCCGGCGTGGCTGGTCTGGATCAGGACAAAACGGGTGCGCATGCTGGGGTGGGTAGGGGGCGGTAAAATCACGGGTATTGTCGCCGCCCCGCATCGCCGGGGCGTTTCTGTCTGCTCTTCCACTGCCGCGCGCCGCTCCCGTGTCGCGCCGAGGTTCACAATTCATGTCGTCCACGCTCCACCCCATGCTCAACGTGGCCATCAAGGCCGCGCGCCTTGCCGGCACCATCATCAACCGCGCTGCCCTGGATGTGGAATCGGTCCGCGTTTCGGTCAAGCAGACCAACGATTTCGTGACCGAGGTCGATCAGGCCGCCGAGGCCGCGATCATCGACACCTTGCTCACCGCCTACCCCGATCACGCGATCTGGGCCGAGGAATCGGGCAAGCGCGAAGGACGGCACGGCGGCGCAGACCACGTCTGGATCATCGACCCACTGGACGGCACCACCAACTTCATTCACGGCTTCCCGGTCTACTGCGTGAGCATCGCGCTCATGGTGGGCAACAAGCTCGAACAAGCCGTGATCTACGACCCGACCCGCAACGACCTCTTCTGCGCTACCCGCGGGCGCGGCGCCTACATGAACGACCGCCGCATCCGGGTGGCCAAGCGCACCACGCTGCGTGACTGCCTGATGTCCACCGGTTTCCCGTTCCGCCCGGGTGACGCCTTCCAGACCTACCTTCAGATGCTGGGCGACGTGATGCCCCGCGTGGCCGGCGTGCGCCGCCCCGGTTCGGCCGCGCTCGACCTGGCCTACGTGGCCGCCGGTTTCACCGACGGCTTCTTCGAAATGGGCCTCTCGCCCTGGGACGTGGCCGCGGGTGCGCTGCTGGTGACCGAAGCCGGTGGCCTGATCGGCAACTTCACCGGCGAAGCCGATTTCCTGGAACAAAAGGAATGCCTGGCCGCCAACCCCAAGATCTACGGCCAGCTGGTCAGCGTCACCGGCAAGTACAGCAAGTTCGCCAGCGCCGGTGACAAGGCCTCGGTGCGCCAGGCCCGCACCTTGGGCGCACCCGCTGCCGACGCCGCTGCGCCAGAAGCTTCGCCGGTCGACGCCGCTCCCCAGGGCGACGCGCCTTTCTGACACTCAGGCCCGCGGCACGCGAAACCAGAAGCAGGCGCCCTGCCCGGGCGCCGACTCGGCCCAGATGGTGCCGTTGTGCCGCTCGATGATGCGGGCCACGATCGCCAGCCCCACGCCCATGCCCGGCACGTCGGTGCCAGCGTGCAGGCGCTGGAACAAGCCGAACAACTTGTTGGCCCGGGCCATGTCGAAGCCCATGCCGTTGTCGCGCACGAAATAGGCCCCTGCTTCGGCATCAAAGCCCACGCTCACCACCGGTTCGGTCTGGTGGCGCGAGTACTTCAAGGCGTTGTCCAGCAGGTTGCTCAGCACTTGTCGCAGCAGCGTGGCGTCGCCCAGAGCGTCGGGCAGGTGGCCCACGTCGATGCGGGCATTGGGTACCTGCGGTGCCAGCGCATCGGCCACCGTGCTGGCCAGCGCCGCCATGGGCACCGGTTGTGGCACGAGCTCGACCTGCACCACGCGCAGCAGCTCCAGCATGTCGGTGATCATCTGCCCCATGTTGCGTGACGAGCGCGCGATGCGCTCGAACATCTGACGCCCGGTCTCGCTCAGGCCGTCGCGTTCCTCTTCGGCGATCACCTGCGCGAAACCATTGACCGAACGCAGCGGCGCGCGCAGGTCGTGGGCGATCGAATACGAGATCGCCTCCATGTCCCGCATCGATCGCTCCAGTTCGGCCGTGCGTGCCCTCACCCGCTGCTCCAGGCTCGCGTTGAGCGCGTGGATTTCCTCCTGCGCGGCCACGCGATCGCTGATGTCCAGATGGGTGCCCGACATGTAGAGCGCGTGGTCGTCGTTGTCGCGCTGGTGCATCCGGCCCCGGGTGTTGATCCATACCCAATGACCGTCCTTGTGTTTGAGACGGACATCGCAGTCGTAGAACGGCAGCTCGCCACGCAGGTGCCGTTCGCGCGCCTTGTTGGCCTTGACGAGGTCTTCGGGATGCACCCGACCGCGCCAGGTTTCGTAGGTGACCGGCTCCAGCTCCTGCAGCGTGTAGCCCAGCATTTCGGCCCAGCGCTCGTTGATGGTCAGCGTCGAGTCGGTGAGGTTGGTTTCCCAGATGCCCGGGCGTGTGGCGTCGAGCACCCAGGCCAGGCGCTGGCGCTCCTCCCGCAGCGCCTCCTGGGTGGAGATGTAGGACGTCACATCGGTGAAGGTACGCACGACGCTGCCGTCGGCCAGTGTGCGGGAACGGATTTCGAGGGTGCGGCCTTCTTTTGTCTTGCGCCAGTAGTGATCGGGCAGCGGGCCCGTTTCAGGTTGATCGATATGGAGCCTGGCGGCGGGCTCCACCAGTTCGAGCCGGGGACCAAAATCGCCCCGCTCACGCTGAAAATTCAATACATGGTCCAGCACGGGTCGCTGGGCCAACAGCTGTTCCGGCAAATCCAGCAACTCCAGCACACGCCGGTTGTAGAACAGGACCCGCCCCTGGGGATCGATCTTGGTCAACCCCTGCGTGATGCTGTCCAGCGTCACCTGCAAAGCGGCGCTCTTTTCTGCCAGCAAGGCGCTGGTGGCCTCGAGCTGGTTGCTCGTGCGCTTGCGCTCCTGAAAGTTGCGCCAGGCCTGCACCAGTTGCCGCACGGCGCCCAGCAGGGGCTGCAGAAACTCGATGTCGGCTTCGCTGTATCCATCGGGCTGATTGGCCAGCCCGACCATGGCCACCAGGTGATCGCCAACGGCCACAGGGATGCCCAGGAACGCATCCATGGGTGGGTGCCCCGAGGGCATGCCGGTGGCCCGTGGATCGTGGCGGGGATCGTTGGCGATCACCGGCTGTCCGCTCGTCAGGACGTGTCCGAACAAGGACCTGAGATTGCTGAACGTCATGCCGGCATCGAGCTGTTCGGTGTACATCCGCCTGGACTCGGCGTCCCATGAGATGTCGGTGATCGCGTGCGTCTTCAGGTAGGGGTGGTCGTTGACGTCGTACAGCACCTCGCCCACGAATCCGTAACCACTGCCCGTGAGCTGCAGGAACGCATCCAGCAAGCCCTGAAAAGCACCACGTTTGTCCTCGGTTTCAATGAACACCGCCTGCGCTCGTCGCACCGCCTCCAGCATGCGCTGTTGCCGCTCCACGCGCTGCTCGGCCAGGCGCGCCTCGGTCACGTCGGTGGTGAAGCCGTGCCAGACCACCGAGCCGTCGGGGTCCTGCTGGGGCACCGCCTCCACGCTGTACCAGCGGGTTCCGCGCCGGGGAAGCACCACCCGGTAGGCTTGTCGCCACAGGACCAGATCGCGGGACGCGGCATTCAACGATGCCACCACGGTGGGACGGTCGTCGGGGTGTACCCGATCAAACAGGATGCGCGCATTGCGCAACAGGTCCTCGGGTTCCACCTCGAGCATGTCGCGGACCGCGTCGTTCACATACGAGACCGTGCTCTTGCCGTCCGGTGTCAGGCGGGCGCGGTACATCATGCCGGGTACCCGAGCGGCAACGCCCTGCAGCAGCTCGAGCTGTTCGGCGAGCCGCTCGGTGGCCTCGCGCTCGGGCGTGATGTCCTGCACCACACCAAAATCGGTCTGGGGACTGCCCGCCACCGTGGTCTGGCTGATGCGGGAGCGAAACCAGCGCTGCTCACCATCGGGCCGCAGCCAGCGGAATTCAAGCTCGCGGCCGTCCAGCGCGGCCCGGGCTTCGAGCCAGGCAGGCATGTCGTCGGGATGAATGCCACCGCGCCCGATTTCCTTGGAGATCGGGTGCTGGTAAGGCACACCCGTGATGTCGTACAGGCCCGGCGACCATTGCACATGCCCATGGTCCACGGCATCCGTCCAGTGCCCCACCCGGGCCAGCTTCTCGATGGCGACGTGCAATTCCACTCGCTGCTGCAATTCCACGTTGGCCTGTTTCAGGGCTTCGTTCGACCGGGCCAGGGCCGCCTCGGCCTCCTGCTCGCGCGTGGTTTCGGTGAAATAGACCAGCAACAGCTTGTCGGACCCGGCTTCCAGCGCGGTGGCGTGCATGCGCACCCGGTGCGCCAGTCCCCCCTTGAGGTGCAGCACCTGCACTTCGTCCGGGCCGGGCAGGTCGCGCAGATACCGGTCGCGCTCGGCTGCGTCCCGCCAATGCCCCAGCTCGACCGTCGTGCGTCCGATGGCCTCTTCCCGCGACAAGCCGGTGATCTTCAGCCAGGCATCGTTGACCGCGAGCAGCCGGCCGTCGTGCCAGCGGGACACCGACGCCGGCAGCGGTGCAGCCATGAAGATGGCATCGAACGGAAGGATGGAAGCCCCAGCCGGCGCGGGGGCAGACGGTTGGAAGACCTGCTCGTTGGAGGCAGGATCTGAGGCAGCTTCGGGCATGCGTGCTCTTTGGTGTGAGTCAACTGGTACCGTTTGTCCAGCACGATAGCTGGGTGACCATTCTCAGGCGGCAACCTCGGGCATCCCACATCCGACGCGCCCGTGGAGCACGCTGCCACCCTAATGTACGCCTCCAGGCAGGCGGCGGACAGCGCCCAGCTCACGAATCCGCAAAAGTCTGCCCGGGTTGCCACCTGGGTGACACGGCAAGAAACCGCACCCGAGCGCGGCCGGCTTCAGGGCGTGTCGCTGCCCGAGATGAGCAGTTGCGCCATGCCATCGGGCGCGCGCACCGTGGCCGCCCGCACCCGCCACACCTGCCGCACCAGCGCGGGCGTCAGTACGCGGGCCGGGTGCCCGCTGGCCTGCATCACACCGCCATCCAGCACCCAGACGCGGTCGGCGTAGCGCAGCGCCAGGTTGAGGTCGTGCAGCACCGCCACCACGCCCACGCCCTGTTCGCGCGCCCAGCGCTGCACGGTGCGCAGCGTTTCGTGCTGGTGGTGCAGGTCGAGCGCTGCCGTGGGTTCGTCCAGCAGCAGCCAGCGCGGCGCGCCGTCGGCATCCGTGTCCCAGATCTGCGCCATGACGCGGGCGAGCTGCACACGCGCGCGCTCGCCACCGCTGAGGCTGGCGACGGTGCGCTCGGCCAGCATCGCCACGCCGGTGGTCTGCATCGCCGCTGCCACGATCCCCGCCTCGTCACGCGAAGGCTGCCGGCGGTGCGGGTAGCGGCCCAGCGCCACCACCTCATGCACGCGAAAGTCGAAGGCCACGGCGGTCTCCTGCGGCAGCACGGCGCGCTGGCGCGCCATGCGGTGCGCCTGGGCCGGATTCACAAGCTGTCCGTTGATCCAGACCGCACCCATGTCGGGCGCACGCAAGCCGGCCAGCACCGACAACAGGGTCGACTTGCCCGCGCCGTTGGGGCCGAGAATCGCGCCCACCTCACCCGCCGCGAGCCGCAGGTGCACGCCTTCGAGCAGGACGCTCGTGCCCGCATGCACCCCCACGCCACTGGCCCACAGACCCGCGGTGCCGCCACGCCCGGCGGGGGTGTCCTGCGCGTCGTCGTCCAGCCAGAGCGGGCGTTCCCCGGCGGGCAGCCCTTCGCAGGCGCTGCGCCAGTCCGCGTCGAGCAGGCGCGCGTTCACAGCCGCCTCCCGTGCGCGCCGCGCAGCAACAGCAGGAAAAAGGGCACGCCGACCATGGCCGTGATCACGCCCAGTGGCAGCTCGGTCGGCTGCAGCACGGTGCGCGCGACCGCGTCGGCCAACAGCACCAGCACCGCGCCCAGCAGCGCCGATCCGGGCAGCACCCAACGGTGGTCGGGCCCACCCAGCAGGCGCACCATGTGCGGCGCCACCAGACCCACGAAACCGATGATGCCGGTGGTGGCCGTGATGGCACCCACCACCAGCGCCGTGACCACGATGGCCATCAGCTTCACGCGCTCCACCGCCACGCCCAGCAGCACCGCCTGCGCTTCACCCAGGGCCAGCGCGTTGAGCGGCTGCGCCAGCCGCAGCCCCACGGCACCCGCCAGCACGGTGATGGCGCCCACCAGCGCCACCGCGCTCCAGCGCGCGCCGCCCAGGCTGCCGAGCAGCCAGAACTGCAGGTTGCGCAGCTGTTCGTCGGTGGCCAGGAAACTGAGCAGACCCAGGCCGGCGCCGGCCAGTGCATTGACCGCGATACCGGCCAGCAGCATCAGCCCCACCCGCGTGCCGCCCTCGCCGCGCGAGAGCAGGTAGATCAGCACCGTGACGGACAGGCCGCCGGCAAAGGCCATGAGCACCAGCGTCCAGCTGCCCAGCGCGCGCGGCAGGTCGGGCAACCACAGGCTGCCCATGACGATGCTCATGCCGGCGGCCAGCGCCGCGCCGCTGCTCACGCCGATGAGCCCGGGGTCGGCCAGCGGGTTGCGAAACAGACCCTGCATGAGCGCGCCGGCCAGACCCAGCCCGGCGCCCGCGGCCAGGCCCAGCACCAGGCGCGGCAGGCGGATGTTGAAGAACACCAGTTCGGCGCCGCGCTCTGCGCCGTCAACGCCGAACAACACGCCGGGCAAGGCGCTCAGCGGCAGGCTGTAGGCGCCCTGCCCCGCGGCCCACAGCAGGCTGGCGAGCAGCAGCAGGCCGAGCAAGGCCAGCAGGCCCGGACCACCGAGGCGGCGCGGGGTGCGCTGCCGCCATGCGGTCACCGCGGTCGTTGACGCGTTCATTCCGCCACCTCCGCGCCGGGCAGGTGGCGGGCAGGTGCGCCGGGGCGCCACGGGGCGCGATCGATCAGGTGCAGCACATGGCCGTCGGCGTCCAGCAGCGTGCTCTCCCAGGCACACCCGTCCATCCATTGCGGCGTGTCCGAGCCCAGACGCTGTGCGTGCAGCAGCGTGCGACCGGCCAGGCGCGTGCGGCAGGGCCGTTGCAAGGCGCTGCGCAGGCTGGCGTGCAAGGCATGAAGGCCGACCACCTCGACCCGGTGGTGTCCGGGGGCAAACGCGGTTTCACCAGGCGTTGGCTGTTCCCAGCGCCCGGGCCTTGCGCCGAAGGCCCAGAGCTGCACGCACAGCGGCCCATGCAACAGGCGCGCAAACACGCCCGGCACGTGCTGCTGGGTGTCGAAGCCCAGCACCTGCGTGTAGTCGGCCAGGGCGCGCTGCAGGTCGGGGGTGCGCAGGTCGACGATGGCGGGGCGCGGGCTCATGGGATACGGCGCTGCGCTCATTGGAAACCTCCGTGCTGCGCACTGCGGTGCGAGCTTGCTTGGGAACGGCCCGGCGCTGCGCTCATGCCCTCACCATGCGCTCGTGCAGGCGCTCCACCACATCGGGCAGCCGCGGGCCGAAGCCCAGCAGCTCCAGAGCGTCCAGGTGCACCAACGCGCGGCGGGCGTGGGCGGGCGTGAGCGCGAGTTCGGGCCGTTGCCAGAACGTCGCTTCGCCACCGATGGCCTCGATGCCTTGTGTGGTGGTCAGGACGATGTCGGGCGCGGCCTGGGCCATGGCCTCGGCCGTCATGGGCCGGTAGCCCTTGAAACCAGCGAGCGGATTGCGCGCACCGATGAAACGGATCAGCGCATCCGCAGCGGTCTGCTCGCCCGCGACCATGGGGCTGCCGCTGTGCGAGAGCACGAACAACACGCGTGGCCCGGGATTCTTCGAGGCCCGCACACGCGCCGTCACGACCTGCCAGCGCGCGTCCAGCCGCGCCTGCAACTCGCGCGCCGCCGCCTCGCGGCCCGAGGCGCGCCCCACCGCCGCCACCTTGCGCCGCACCTCGTCCCAGCTGTGGTCCGCGTTCACCAGCTCCACACGCACGCCGGCGCTGCGCAGCTGGTCGATCACCACCGGCGGGCCGGCGTCGGTGCCGGCGATCAGCGCGTCGGGCCGCAGCGCGAGCAGACCCTCGGCCGAGAGCTGGCGCATGTAGCCCACCTTGGGCGTGGCCTGCGCCGCCACGGGGTACAGGCTGGTGGTGTCGGTGCCCACCAGCTGGTCTTGCGCGCCCAGCGCATAGACCACCTCGGTGATGCCGCCGCCCACGGTGACCAGGCGGGGCAGCGCTGTGCGTTCAGCGACGGGGGCGCCGCTGACCGGGTTGTTCGCAGCCGCAGGCGCAGCCATCAACAGCGACGGCCATCCAGCGGTTGCCGCTGCCGAGCCAGCCAGTGCGGCGCTCGAGAAGGCGCGCAGCGCGCTTCTGCGCGAGGTGTTCGCGGATGGAGAGAGTGGCGGCAAGGGTTTCATGGTGTTGGGTGCGGTTGGTGGAGGCGGGCGTCATGCGGCCACCGGGTCGTGTGGCTGGCCCGTGGCCTGCAAGTGGCCCACGATGTGGCGCCACGCCGCGAGTTCGCTCTGGCCGGGTTTGCGCGCACCGAAGAACATGGCCATGAGTTCGCCCTGGGCATCGAAGGCTTCCACCGAGGTCACCACACCGTCGCTGGTGGGCTTCTCGACCACCCACACGTCCTGGATCAGGTCTTCGCGCAGGTGCAGGTTGAAGCCCGGATCGAGCACGTTGAGCCAGGTCTTGCCCTGCGTTTCCATGGGCTCGATGCGCAGGACCGCTCCGGTGTGGATCTGGATGCAGCCCGGGCTGCCGACGAACACCATGATGGGTGTGCCGTCGAAGGCGGCCTCAATGAGCAGGCCGCGCACCGCGCTGGTCTGCACGCGGTGGGTGTAGCGTCCTTCAACCAGGTGAAAGCCTTGCTGGCGCTCGATGCCGAACTGTTTGAGCAGCGGAAAGAACTGGTGCGTGTCGGTCATCGCGCCCCACGCGGCGGCAAACGCCGCAGCATCGGGCGCTGGCTGGGGCGCGGCCACGGCGGGCGCGGTGCGCGGCACGAAGTCGCGCGCGGGCTGCGTGTCGGTGTGCTGCGCAATGACCTGCAGCCAGGCGGCCAGATCGGTCTGCTCGCGCACGAAGATCTTGTGCACCGCCACGCCGTGGCGATCGAAGAACTGCAGGCTGGGCGGCGCCGTGCCCGGCCCGGACTTCAGCGCCTCGGTGACCGCGAAGCCCGCATGCCACTGGTGGAAGAACAGGCGCAGGTCGATGTGTTCGCCCAGCGCCAGGCCCACGTGGCCACTGGCCGAGACCTTCTGGTACACGCCGGTCTTCTCGTGCACCACGGTCTCGTTGCGCGTGAGCGCCATCAGCGGGCCACAGGCCTCGAGCGACTGCAGCAGGCCCAGCCAGTCGGGCTTGAGCGCGGCGGCATGCAGGGGCGCGTTGACAGCGCCCTGGTGCGCAGCGATGGCATCGCCTTCGCTCACACCGATGGCTTCAGCCGCTTCCCTGGCCCGCAAGCCCCGGTTGCGTGCGGTCTGGAAGGCGGTGCGGATGTCCTGGATGCTCATGGTGGTTCCTCGGTGGTGGAAGGTGGTGTCAGAAAGTCGTGACCAGTGCCACCGACAGGCTGCGACCGGGTGCGGTGTAGCTGTCGAGCGCGATGTCGTTGGCGGCGATGCCGCGCACGTTGGTCCATTCCCAGTACTTGCGATCGGTCAGGTTGTGGACCGCGGCGCTCAGGCGCGTGGCCGGGCTGATCTGCCAGCTCGCGCGCAGATCCAGCGTGGTGTGGGCCGGCGTGGCGAACTGGTTGGCGGCAGCGGTGGTGTCGATGTCGCTGGCCGCCTTCTTCGCGCTGTGCGCCAGCGAAGCGCCCACCGACCAGTCGCCCAGGCGGTGATCCACGCCCAGCACCAGCCTGGCGGGGTTGACCGAGTTCAGCGGCAGGCCGCGCGCCGTGTCGGTCCCCGTGGTCTGCCCATAGGCCGCGCGCAACGTGGTGCTGGCGGTGAGGCGGGCCGAGCCCTTGAGTTCAAAACCGCGCAGGGTGACCGCCTGGCGGTTGACCGACTGGAACTGGATCCTCGGTGTGGTCTGCACCGTCACCAGGTCTTCGATGAAGTCCTTGTAGCGCCCGGTGAAGGCCACCGCCTCCCAGTCAAAACCACCCATCAGGCCGCGCGTGCCGAGCTCCAGCGTGCGGCTCTTCTCCGGGCGCAGGTTGGGGTTGGGGATGGTCTCGTAGTTGCCGAACGGGTTCTGGAAGAAGTTGTTGAGCTGCAGCGGGCTGGGCGACTTGAAGCCCGCGGCCAGGTTGCCGAACAGGCTCCATTGATCGCTGCCGCGAAAGATCACGCCCAGCTTGGGTGTGACCGCGTCGCTGGACAACGAGGCCGGCTGCAGCGGATAGAGCGCGCTGGTGCGCGCGTCCAGCGACACGCGGTCGTAACGCAAGGCCGGGATCACGCTCCAGCGGCCGCTGGCGAACTCGCTCTGCACGAACAGCGCCGAGGTGGTCTCCACCGTTTCGGGAAAGCGCTGCAGCGGGTAGGTCTCATAGGTCGGGCCGTTGACGCCGGTGACCAGGTTGTCCAGGCTGGCGCGCGAGAGGTCGACGCCGTACACCAGCTTCTGCGACCAGTCGCCCCCCAGCGGGCGCAGTTTCTCGGCCTGCAACACCGCTTGCACGATGCGCTCGCTGTAGGTCACGTCGCGCACCCGGTTGCGGGTGGCCGCGGGCTGCAGCGGGCGGAATTCGTGTGTGACTTCCTGCGACTCGGAGGACTGCAGCCCGACCATGGCCCGGATGTCGTCGGCCCAAGGTGATGAGACCGGGAAACGGCCGTCCCAGCTCACCCGGGTGCGCGTCATGTCGGAGGTGCCGTCCAGGTCGCCCACATGGGTGGGCGCAGCGATGACGGGAGTGCGTCCGGTGTAGGCCTCGACCTCGCTGCTCTTGTCCACGTGCTCGGCGGTGAACACGTGGCGCTGGCCGCCGCCCGGCGTGAACACCAGCTTGCCCATGAGCGAGGTGTTTTTGTCCTTCTGCGGATTGGGCGCGGTGCGGTTGCTGTTGAGGGCGAAGTTGCTGCCCTGGTTGTCCAGTGCTTCGCTGCGCCCCACCTGCACGCTGCCCAGCCACTGCAGGCTGTCGCTGGCCACACCGGCCAGGGTGAGCCCGAGGCGGCGCGTGTCGTCCTGCCCGTCGTGGCTCAGACCGACGCGCCCGCCCAGCGTCTGGCCTGGTTTGAGCAGATCCTTGGGCTCGGTGGTGAACATCGCGACCATGCCGGCCAGGCCATCGGAGCCATACAAGGCCGAGCTCGCGCCGCGCAAGATTTCCACGCGCGAGATCAGGCCGAGGTCGTAGTAGTCGCGACCGAACGCCGCCGGGCCGAAGACGCCGCTGCTGAGCTCGCGCGGCACGCGGATACCGTCGATGGTGAGCAGCACGCGGTTGCCCTCCAGCCCGCGGATGTTGAAACCCGCGTTGCCATCGCGCCCGACGTTGCCGGTGACACCGCCGAAACGCACCGGTGCGCGCTTGACGCTCACGTTGGGCAGTTCCTGCACCAGATCGCGGATGTTCTGCACCCGGGCCGGGTCCAGGTCTTCACCATCGAGCACGTCGATGGCGGCGGGCACTTCGTCCAGCACGCGCTCGCTGCGCGCGCCACTGATCACGACCTCGCGCAGGGCGCTGGTGTGGCCGGTTTGTGCAACGGTGGTGGCGGCATCGGCCGCGCCCTGCGCCTGTGCGGGCCCGGCCATGAGGACGGCGCAGGCCACGGCGAGCGGGCTGAAGGCAAACGGAGAAACGGGAACGGCGAAGCGGGGAACGGCAAAGGGGGTGAGGGTCACGACGGCACCTGGATCCAAGGGTTGGAGGACAAGGCTGGCGTCACGACCGCGGGTGCTGTGCCCGGGTGCTGGCTGGCTGAGAGCCCCGGATCATATACGAACGATTCTCATTTGCGAAACAATTCGACTCCCCGCGCTCACCCGCCACGGCGCTTCGCCCCCGGTGGCCCATCGCGGTCCATCTACAATTCGCGCCCCCTTCCCTCCCCGCGAACCCCGACCCATGCACATCACCGTCAACCCGGACCTCAAAGCCTACATAGACCCCCTGACGCCGGACGAATTCGAGGCGCTGGAGCGCAGCATCCTGACCGAGGGCTGCCGCGATGCGCTGGTGCTGTGGGGCGACGTGCTGATCGACGGACACAACCGCTACGGCATCTGCCAGCAACACGGCCTGCCGTTTCAGACCGTGCAGAACACCCACTTCCAGTCGATGGAAGACGTGCACCTGTGGATGATCGACCAGCACCTGGGGCGGCGCAGCGTCTCGGACTTCCAGCGCGGCGTGCTGGCGCTGCGCAAGCGCGAAATCATGGCCGAGCGGCGCTCGCGTTTTCTCGCCTCGGCCCCCACGCCCGACGACGTGGCAGCCGACGAGACAACGCCCACCCCGCCGCCAGACAACCCGGTGGTGCCAGCGCCCAAGCCGCTGCACAGCCGCGAAGACATTGCCAAGGCCGCGCGGTTGAGCAGCAGCCAGGTGGTGCAGATCGAAAAGATCCAGAAGCAGGCCACGCCCGAGCTGGTGGAGGCGCTCAAGGCCGGGGCGATTTCACTCAACGCCGCGGCCGCCGTGGCCGGCCTGCCTGTGGACGAGCAGAAGGCCGCCGCCCTGGCCGGCAAGGACGAACTCAAGCTGGCAGCCAAACGCGCGCGCGAGTCGCGCCGCAAGCCGCCGGAGGCCGGCGACGAGGCCCCCGCGTCGCCACCCTCCGATGAACTTGCGACCCTGCGCCTGCAGGTGGCTGAGCTGCAGGCAGACAACACCGCGCTGCGCGAAGAAGTGACTGCGCTGCGCCTGCAGCTGGACGCGCAATCCGCCTGAGCGGGCTTGCCGGAGTTTCCCAGCGCGTTACGGCACAGCGGCTTCGGCCGAACTGAATGTCCTGGCACCCATCGGCGTACGCGGCACCGCACAACGTGCCTGTGAACTGACGCTCACAGACTGGCGCCGCGCATGCTCGTAAGCTTGCAGCCAAGGAGGTAGCCGACGATCTGGCCTCAACATGCCTGCAACCCAAGCTGATCTGGCCGAGCCCGGCGCGGCACCCGGAACCGAGGTGCCCGCCCCTGCGGTCGACACCGAATCGGGTCTCCCGGCAGACCAGGCCGCCCACCGTCTGGCCGAAGACGGCCCCAACGCGCTGCCCGGCGGCCAGAGCCGCTCCTTGCTGTCGATCGCCGTGGCAACCGTGCGCGAGCCGATGTTCCTTTTGCTGCTTGGGGCGGGAACCCTCTACCTGGTCATCGGTGACCTGCAGGAAGGCTTGACGCTCTTCGGGTTCGTGGTTGCCACCGTGGGGCTCACCCTGTACCAGGAGGGCAAGACAGAGCGCGCCATCGAAGCTCTGCGCGACCTCACGAGTCCGCGCGCGCTGGTCATCCGCGACGGCCAACCTCAACGCATCGCCGGGTGCGACGTGGTGCGCGGCGACCTGCTCAAGCTGAGCGAGGGTGACCGTGTGCCGGCCGATGCCCTGCTGGTTTCTGCCGACGGCGTGCGCGCCGATGAATCGCTGCTGACGGGCGAGGCTGTTGCGGTGGGCAAGCGGGTGGCGCAGCCCGATGAACTGGCTGTCGCGCAGAGGCCTTCCAACACCGCGCGCGTCGTACCTGGCGGCGACGATCTGCCTGTGGTCTACGCGGGCACGCTGATCGTGCAGGGCAACGCGCTGGCGCGGGTGACCGCCACAGGTGCGCGAAGCGAGATCGGCCGCATCGGTACCTCGTTGGGCACGGTGGAGAACGAACGTTCTCCGCTGCAGAAGCAGACCACCCGGCTCGTGCGCAACCTGGCCTTGCTGGCGCTGGCGCTCAGCCTGTTGCTGGTGCTGGTTCACGGACTGATCAAGGGCGACTGGCTGCAGGCCCTGCTGGCTGGCATCGCCCTGGCCATGGCCCTGCTGCCCGAGGAATACCCGGTGGTGCTGACGGTGTTTCCGGCGCTCGGCGCTCGCCGACTGTCCAGGGAAGGCGTGCTCACCCGGCGCATCAACGCCATCGAGACGCTGGGCGCCACCACGGTGCTGTGCAGCGACAAGACGGGCACGCTGACCGAGAACCGCATGACGGTGACGCACCTGGTCGCCGGCGGTGTCGATCTGACCGAGAGCCTCGCGCTGGATTCGCTGACCAACGACAAGTCGACCGAAGGCCCGTTGCCCGAGGCCTTTCACGCCTTGGTGGAGCTGGTGATCCTGGCCAGCGTGGTCGACCCCTTCGACCCGATGGAGAAGGCCTTCCACCAACTCGGCGAGCGCTTCCTCGCCGACACCGAACACCTGCACCACGACTGGCGTCTGGTGCATACCTATGCGCTCAGTCCCGCACTGCGGGCGATGTCGCACGTGTGGGCAGCGCCAGGTGACGGTGTCCAGACCGTGGCCGCCAAGGGCGCGCCTGAGGCGGTGATGGACCTGTGCCATCTCGACGATGCGCAGAGGTCCCGCGTCGGCAGCGCGGTCGAGGAGCTGGCGGCCCAGGGACTGCGCGTGCTGGCGGTGGCGCGCGGATCGAATGCGGGGCAGGACTGGCCGGCAGACGAGCACGGTTTCGATTTCGAATTCGTCGGGCTGCTCGGCCTGGCCGACCCGGTGCGCGCAGAAGTGCCTGCCGCCGTGGCCGAATGCCGGGCCGCCGGTATCCGCGTGGTCATGATCACGGGCGACTACCCGGCCACGGCGCGAGCGATCGCACATCAGGCCGGACTTGCCGAGCGCGACGGTGATGTATTGACCGGCGACGAGATCGCAGCGCTGGGCGACGAAGAACTCCGCGAACGCATGGCCACCGTCACCGTCTGCGCCCGAATCGCTCCCGAGCAGAAGCTGCGCATCGTCCAGGCGCTGAAGGCCCGGGGCGAGATCGTGGCGATGACGGGTGACGGTGTAAACGACGCCCCGGCTCTGCGCGCGGCGCACGTGGGTGTGGCCATGGGCAGGCGCGGCACCGACGTGGCCCGCGAGTCGGCTTCGCTGGTGCTGATCGACGACAACTTCGCAGCCATCGTCGCCGCGGTGCGTCTGGGTCGCAGGATCTTCGACAACCTGCGCAAGGCCATGTCGTACATCCTCGCGGTGCACGTTCCCATCGCGGGCATGGCGATGCTGCCGGTGATGCTGGGTTGGCCGGCCTTGCTGTACCCGATGCACATTGCCTTGCTCGAACTCATCATCGACCCGGCGTGCTCGATCGCTTTCGAGAACGAGCCCGCGGAAAGCGACGTGATGCAGCGCCCCCCGCGCGACGCCGCCGCCCCCCTGTTTGGCGGCGCCACCCTGGGCCTGGCGCTGGTCCAGGGTCTGGGCGTGCTGGCCGTCGTGATGGCCGCATTCGCATGGGCCAGTGCGCGCATCCCCGAGCCCGAGGCCCGGGCCTTTGCGTTTGCCACCCTGGTCGTGGGCAACCTGACCCTGATCCTGTCCAACCGTTCGGCCACCCGCTCGCTGTGGGCAACGCTGCACACGCCGAACTGGACGCTGTGGGGGGTGCTGGGTCTGGCCAGCGCGCTGTTGCTGGCTGCGCTCTACGTCCCCTGGGCTGTCGGAGTGCTGCGATTCGCGCCTCTGCCGGCGCACGAGCTGGCCGTCGCCTGCGCGCTGGGCTTGCTGAGCGTGCTGTGGTTCGAAGGCATCAAGTGGGCCCGTCGAAGGTCAGGCGCTGTTTCAGTTCGTGTGGCACGCAAGGTTTGATCCCTCTGCGGTCCTGCCGAAACGACCCAGCCCCACCTCCACCAGACCTTGCGCACGGCGAAGCAGGAACAGCACATCCAACCCCATGCGCTGCGCCATGCCCGGACCTTCATCGGAGCCTGCCACCAGCAAGGCCGTGGCCCAGGCGTCCGCCTGCATGCAGGTGCGCGCCAGCACGGTGACCGATGCCACGGCGTTGTTCACAGGGGCGCAGCGGCGCGTGTCCATGGTGTGCGCGAGGCGCGCATCGCCCACCTTCACGTAGCGTCGGTAGTCGCCCGAGGTGGCCACGGCCAGATCCTCCAGTTCGATGACCCCGTGCACCGCGCGGCGCCCATCTTCGGGGCGTTCGAGCGCCACAGCCCAGGGCACGCCGCTGGCCTGGCCGCCCACGGCGCGCAGCTCACCATCCAGGGCAGCCAGCGCACTGCGCACACCGTGCTGCCGCAGCACGGTCACCATGCGATCCACCGCGTAGCCCTTGGCGATGCCGCACAGGTCGATCTGAAAGGGCGCACGCTTGCGGGCACGCCCTTTCAGCCCATCCAGCTCCAGGCACCCGTGCGCTGTGCGCGGCATGGACTGGCGAGCGGCCCGGATCGCTTGCGCGTCAGGTGCATCGCGCACCGCGCCAAACCCCCAGGCATTCACCAGCGCCCCAACACACGGATCGAACGCACCTGCGCTCAGGCGCTGGACATCGAGCGCACAGCCCAGCACCTCCAGAATTTCAGCGGGCAGCTCCACCCAGTCGTCCACGGGCGCGCGGTTCAGGCGCATGAGGTCGCTGTCCGGTTTCCAGGGCGACATCTGCTGGTCTACCTGCTCCACCGCAGCGGCGAGGTGCTGGTGCAGGGCTGCCAGGTCCAGGGTGTTGCCGGCGTCGACACTGGCAGACCAGCGCGTGCCCATGGTCGGGCCGTGCAGCGTGGTGCGCTGGCAGGGCGCAGCGGGCTCAGAAGACATCTTCGGCATAGCGCTCCTTTGCTTTCAGCTTCGATACGCTCAACGTGAGGGGCGCCAGCACCTCGTCCAGCGTCTCGGCCACGCCCTGCGCCATGGCGCGGCTGCCGCAGACACGCACGATGGCGCCCTGCATCACCCATTCGCGCAGTTGCCGGGCGTCGCGACGCAGGGCGTCCTGCACATAGCCGCCGCCGTCGGGCACGCGAGAGAAGACCGTCTGCAAGGTCGACAGGCGCCCCTCCATGAGCCAGCGCTGAATGTCCGGACCGAAGTAAAAATCCCGGGCCGGGTCGCGCCCACCAAAGTACAGGTGCATGGGGCTGCGTCTGTCATTGCGGCGGATGAAGCCGGCCAGCGGCGCCACGCCCGTGCCCGCGCCGATCAGCAGCACCGGCCGCCGCGTTCGCGGCAGTGCAAAGCCGGGGTTGGGCCGGACAAAGGCGGTGATGCTGTCTCCCTTCCGCAGGCCCAGCAAGTGCGTGGAGCACAGGCCGCCGGGCATCTGGCGCGCGCAGATTTCCAGAAACCCGTCTTCCCAGCCCGACGCCAGCGAGTAGTAGCGCGGCACGGTCGAACCCGGCGGCACGATGCCCACGAGATCGCCTGCTTCAAACCGCGCCAGGCCGTGGCCGCGCAGGCGGGCGCCCAGACCTGGCACGGGCCACGCGAAGCGCAGGATCGCCGTGGCTTGCCCGGTGGCACCGGGATAGTCCTGGCGCCCCGTGAGCGTGAGCGCCGTGGTGGGTGGCACGCGCGGCACATGCTCCAGCACCAGGGGTTCTCCAAGCGCCTGTGCCAGCGCAACGCCCCAACCCGCGAACTGCTGGCCCGACTGCTGGTGGATGCACTCCAGCGGCAGCAGCGCGGGCCAGCCCTGTGCGCGCAGGGTCTGATCCAGCACCTTGGCAAAGGCGCAGAAGGCCGGGAACTGCCGGTCGCCAAAGCCCAGCACGGTCACCGGCACGGCGCTGGCGGGGAGCTTGGCGATGTGCCGCAGGGCGTGGCTGGCGTGGGCCGGGGCCTGTCCGTCGCCATAGGTTGCTGCAAGCACGAACACCTGCCGCGTGGCGGCCGTGGTCCGAAAGTTCTCCAGCGCCGTGCTGTGAACGCGGTGGCCACCCTGGCTCAGCGCGTCTTGCAGCGTCTGGGCAAAACCCCAGGTGCTGCCGCCTTCGCTGGCAACGAAGATGAGCACGTCGGCCTGGGCCAGCGGGGTGTTGCCCCTGATGTGCGGCGTCTGGCGGCGTGCCTGCCACCAGATGACAACGCCCGACAGCCAGAACAGCAGCACGCTGGCGCCCACGAGCCCGAGCAGCACAGCCCAGGGCCAGGCCGCTTCGCCCGTGTGCAACACCACGGCCAGGTCGTGGACGCGCTGCGCAAACCTTGTGTCCTGCCAGGCGAGCATCTGCCCCGAGTACCGGTCGATCCAGCCTTGACCCTGGGCAGTGGCGACCTTCCAGGTGTCCTCCGGGTCGCTGGCGCTGGGAATGTTCAGCTTGCGCAAATCCTGCACGGCAAGACCCTGCAGCGCGGCAAGTTGCGCGCCGGGCAAGTCTGGCGATCCGGTGACCACCGAGATCACCTCAGGCTCGGTCCTGGTGTCCAGCGCCACCAGTCCCAGGGTCGAGGCGCTCATGGTCAACGCCGTGAGCGATGTCAGGCACAGGACGGCGAGCACCACACGGCCCGCGACCACGTGGATGCGCTGCGCCAGCGACCCCCGCACCCGCGCAGCCAGCCGTCGCCAGCCACCCATGCGCTGCAGCAGCAACACCAGGGCAGAGACACACACCGCACCCATGACCAGCGCGATGCCCGCTGCACCCCAGCGCCCGGCGTCACCCAACAGCAGCGAGCGGTGCAGGTTCTTCACCCAGCGCGGCATGGCCGAGGGTTGCCACGCACCCAGCACCCGGCCATCGGCCGGATCCACGTAAGACGCCTGGGGCTGGTCGCCGGAAAAGCTGAACACCACGATGGCACCCGAGGGCAGGTGGCGAATTTCCTCCACACCCGCAACGGTGCGCGACACGCGCTCCACCAGCGCGGCCACGGGCAAATCGCCCGGTGCGCCGGGTGCCTGCCACGCCTGATGGACCGGATCGATGGCCAGGATGGCGCCGGTGACGCCCAGTACCACGGCCAGGGCGCCCACGGTCAGGCCCAGCCAGCGGTGGACCGCTTTCCAGCTCATGCGAGCCCTTCTACTGGAGTTGGAAGGTCGCCGACTGGATGTACTGCTTGCCGGCCTGCGGCTTGCCGACGTTGGCGGTGGACAGCGGAATGCGGACCTCGGACGGGCTGTCGCGCATGTCTTCCACAGCAGCGTCGATGCGGATTTCGTATCCCGCGTCAATCAACGCATCCGCCAGATCGGCCGTGACCTTGAGGGTGCGCCCCGCGCCCACGCTGGCGCCGGTGACGCCGTCAAGGCGCTTGGCGTCACCGGCGGAGAGGCGGCTCCAGTCAGACAAATGCTTGTGGTACTTCGCCTTGCCGCCGGCCACCCACAGCGTGCGCACATACGCGCCTTTGGCATCGGTCAGGTACGCCGCCAGGTAGGCGCCGTCGCCGCCGTAGTTCTTGAGCTGCGCGGTCAGCGTGAGCGGGCGGCTGTGCGCCAGGGCGGGAAGGGCCAGCGCGCAGGCGGAGGCCACCAGGGTCAGAAGAGGTTGGGACATGGCGATGCTCCTGTGGACATAGGGGTTACTTGATCTGTTCGCGCGAGGTGCCCGGGGTCGATGGAGGCGATGGCGCGACACCATCGCCATCGCCATCACGATCACGATCACGCTCCCGGGCACGCTGGTGGTCCTCGTGTTTCACCTTCAACACCGTCAGGGTTTCCGGGTCGATCCTGGCTTTGAAGGTGCGTCCTTGGGCATCCGTGCCGCGAATCTCATAGCAGCCATCGTCAATCTTCAGCCGCTGGATCTGCCAACCCTGTGCGGCTGCCATTTGCCGCACAGCTTCACGCGTCTGCCAACGATTGAGCGGCGCATCGCAATCGTCACCGGCCCATGCGCTCAGAACGGCCAGGCACAGCGGCAGAACCAGCAAGCCCTGGCGCAGTGAGGCGTGGTACTTCATGAGAGGCTCCTGTACAACGGTTGGCGCAGGACGGTGGATACGCAAGAGGCCTTATGCTGAGCCCGCGAGTTCCATGACGCGTTGACCTGGGTCAAGCCCTTGGAGCATTCGAGGAAGCCGCGCTCACAGAACGAGCGCCGAGACGCAGGCGAAGTAGATGAGCAGGCTGAGAACGTCCTGCACGATGGTGGCCAGCGGTCCGCTGCCATAGGCGGGATCGGTCCCGACACGGGCCAGCAGCCATGGCAGCAGCAAGCCCAGGACCGATGCCACCATGCTGGCGCCCGCCAGGGCCAGCGCCACGGCGGCGGCAAGGCGCAACTCGTCGAAAACCAGCCATACCATCGGGAACGCGAGCAACGCAAGAACGAGGCCGATCAGGGCGCCGGTTCGCAACTCCCCGCCCAGAAGTCTTGCCAGGCTGACATGGCTGAGTGAAAGGCCGCGCACGGCCACGGCCTCGCTCTGCGTACCGATGGCATCGGCCAGATAGACCAGCCCCGGCACAAAGAACGCCAGCGCGGGCTTGGCCGTGAGCGCTGACTCGAAGCGCGCGACGACGAAGGTCGCGACCATGCTGCCGCCCAGGCCCACAACGAGCCAGGGCAGCCGGTGACGAAGCCTGCGCATCGGCGGTTCCTCGATGGCCTCGCGAGCGTGATCGGACTCGCTCGTGATACCGGCCAGGCGGTGCAGGTCTTCAACGTGTTCTCGCCGCAGGATGCCCATCAACTTCGTCGGGCCGACGACGCCGATCAGGTGGCCTGCCTCGTCGACCACCGGCAAAGCGGCGACACCATGGTGCAAGGCGATGGACGCCATCTTTTCCTGGTCAGTGCCAGGCAGGACGCAGACACGTTCGCGTCGAGCCACCCGGCCCAGCTCGGTGGTGTCGGGCAGCGCCAGCAGTTCGGCGGGCGTCAGCGTTCCGAGCAAGCGTTCGTTGCTGTCGATCACGCACACGAGTTCCCAGGTGGTGTTCTGCTCGTCGCGGATACGCGAGAGCACTGCCTGGGCAGTGTCCCTGGCATGGGCCAGCACAGCGTGAGCGCCGATGTGGTCGGTAGAAGTCTTTCGCATCTTGTGACTGTGCAGCATGGTGCCTCGATTTGCCAACGGCAGCCACTGGGGCCTGGCGGCACGCCGTTTGCCCTGAACACTACCGCTTCAAACCAACCCAACGAGGAGTCCACACCATGGCACAGTTCGAGCCCTACTTGAGTTTCAACGGCACTTGTGCCGAGGCCATGCGCTTTTATGAGAAGACGCTGGGCGCCAAGATGGAGATGTCGATGACCTACGGCGAGGCACCGCCGATGCCCGGTCAGCCGGCACCCAGCGACGAGGCAGCCGAACGCATCATGCATGCGTCGATGACGCTCGACGGTCACCGCATCATGGCCGCTGACACGCCTCCGGACATGCCGTTCGAGGGCATGAAAGGCATCACGGTGTCCCTGGCCTATCCGGACGCCGCCAAGGGCAGGAGCATCTTTGAAGCCCTGTCGGCCGGTGGCACGGTGACGATGCCCTACCAGAAGACCTTCTGGGCTGACGGCTTTGGCATGTGCACCGACAAGTTCGGAACGCCGTGGATGGTCAACGCCGGCGACGCCGGCGGCGGTGCAGAAAAATAGGCCCTCCATCCAGCCAACACCAGCACCGCCCGGGCCCATGTGCCTTGTCGCGCAGGCGTGACCGGATCGGCACCCCGATCTGGAACAATCCCCGCATGACCGATACCCCCACCTCCGACGGCCGACCGGACGATCCGGCCGCCGCTCCCGACACGCCCTACGCGCTCCAATACCCCTGCGGTGAACCGCCCGCGCCGGGCGAGGTGCGCGAAGTCGCGCCCGGCGTGCTGTGGCTGCGCATGCCCCTGCCGTTTGCGCTCAACCACATCAACCTCTGGGCCGTGGCCGACGAGGACGAACAGGGCCCGGGCTGGGCTGTCATCGACACCGGCACCAAGACACCCGAGGCGCTGGCCGCATGGCGCCAGCTGATCTCGCCCGCTGGCCCGCTGGCCGCCACGCCCCAGGGCGCGCGCATCACGCGCATCTTCTGCACCCACATGCACCCCGACCATGTGGGCATGGCGGGCTGGCTCACGCGCAAGTTCCAGTGCCGGTTGTGGATGACCCGGCTCGAATACCTCACCTGCCGCACGCTGGTGGGCGACACCGGTCGCGAGGCGCCCGAAGAGGCCATCAACTTCTACCGCCAGATGGGCTGGAACGAGGAGTCGCTGGACATCTACCGCACCCGCTTCGGCGGCTACGGCAAGTACATGCACGCGCTGCCCGACAGCTTTCGCCGCCTCACCGACGGCGAGACCGTTCGCATCGGCGCGCACGACTGGCACGTGATCGTCGGACGTGGCCATTCGCCCGAACACGCCTGCCTGCTGAACGACGACCTGGGCGTGCTGGTCTCGGGCGACCAGGTGCTGCCGCGCATCTCGTCGAACGTGAGCGTCTTCCCCACCGAGCCCGACGCCGACCCGCTGGGCGACTGGATCCACAGCATCGAGCACCTGCGCGCCACGCTGGGCGACCACCTGCTGGTGCTGCCGGCGCATGGCGAGCCCTTCCGCGGCCTGCACGCGCGGCTGGACCGCCTGGCCCATGGCCATGAGCGCGGCCTGCAACGCCTGCGGCGCAGCCTGGCCGAGTCGCCCAAGCGCACGGTCGACGTGTTCGGCGCCCTGTTCGCCCGTTCGATCGACGCCAACGGCGAACTGCTGGGCATGGCCACCGGCGAAGGCGTGGCCCACCTCAACCACCTGCTGATGCGCGGCGAAGCCGTGCGCGAAACGGGTGAGGACGGCGTGTACCGCTACCGCATGAAGTGACACGCGGGCCCCGGTCGGGAATGCTGCTTGCCCGATGCAGCGTGCCCACCCATCCCCCTCCGTTTCAAAACATGTCGGGAGTATCGCCATGAGCAGTCGAATTTTCAGGCGCGGCGTGCAGGTTCTGGCCTTGCTGATCGCAGGAGCGGCGCTTGCAGACAACCTCGCGCCGCGCGATCAAGCCTTCCTCGAACAAGCCGCGCAGAACGGGCACGCCGAACAATCGGCCAGCCAGCTCGCGGTGATCAAGACCCGGGACCCGCGGGTGCGTGCATTTGCCCAGCGCATGATCGACGACCACACTCGCGTGACCGAAGAATTGCAAACCCTCGCTGCCGCAAAGAACTACACCCCACCCAAGGAACCTTCGATGCTGCAGAAGGGCAAGGAAATGCTCATCGCCGGCCTCAGCGACGAGCACTTCGACCGGCGCTACGTCAATCAGATGGGCATTGTGACGAATGAGACCACGGTTCAGCTGTACGAAGAAGCGGCCCGCGAAGCTCGGGATCCCGACGTGAAGGCCTTCGCCGCCAGGCATCTGCCCACGGTGCGCGAGCACCTTCAGACCGCACGCAAGCTCAAGGCGGCGGTCGAGCCGGCGCGCTAGCCGACAGCGCAGGCCAGGTGTCCGGGGCCCCGGACACGGGCCCTCTCGCGCCCACCTCCCCCTGAAGCTCCCTCCCGTCCGTCGCCTGCGCCGCCCCCCATCCGGGGGGCGGCCAGCAACGGTACGCATGCCCCACGTGTTTTGTCCTGGACATGGTCAGGTTCTCACGGCATTCCAACAATGCCGTTCGGCTCTTGCGGATCGCCTCCAAACCTCACTACCATCGCGTTTCCGGTTAGGGACGTTTGACGTCAGGGTCCATTCGTGCAATCGAGTCCATGAGTTGAAATCAAATGATCACTCAACACCAATCGCACCCTGCGACCAACCCAGGACCGGCGACCCACAACGAGCCGCAGACACCTGCCCTCCCCCCGAGGCGAAGAAGCCGGCGAAGATCGTCCTCGTTGCGCGAACAGCTCATGCGGGCCGCGATGCTCACCACCCTGGTCGTGGTGCTGCTGGGCGCGGCGACCTTGCTTCTGCACGAGTTGGTCTCCAACCGCAAGGCCTGGGTGGCCGACCTGCGAACGCACGCCGACCTCGTCGCCGGCGCATCGACCGCCGCGCTTGAATTCGAGGACCAGGAAGCTGCGCGCGAAAGTCTTTTTCTGTTGAAAGCGCAGCCGCGCATCCTGTCGGCCGCTCTGTACGATGTGAACGGTCGCCTGTTCGCGTCCTACGCGGCAGCGAACACCTTGCTGAACGCCAGAAGGGCGGTGGACGCGCCCACGTTCGAACCCCGCTTCCGGGGCTCGATACTTGAAGTCGCCTATCCCATCGAGCGCGGTGGCAAACGGCTGGGCACGCTCTACGTGTCTGCCCGGCACGACATCTGGCCTCGGCTTCTGCTCTTCACCGTGGCGCTGCTCGGGCTCAGTGGCGTGGGTCTGATCATCGCGTTCTACCTTTTCGGAAACTTGCAGCGGCGCATCACCGCGCCGCTTGAGAACATCACCCAGGTGGCGCGAGAAGTCATCTCCACGCGCAACTGGGCGCTCAGGGCCCCGGCGACGGACACCCGGGACATCGACCTGCTGGTGCAAGCCTTCAACCGTTTGCTGCTGGAATGCCAGACCCGCACCAGTGAGCTGGAACAGGAGGTGGCGACGCGGCGCAACGCGGAGCATGAACTGCGCGAGGCAGACCGCCAGAAGGACGTCTTCCTGGCGACACTGGCGCACGAACTGCGCAATCCGCTGGCCCCCATGACGAGCGCCGTCGCCTTGCTTCAGGTGTCCAGGACATCGCCCGAAACACGCGACAAGGCCGTCAACGTCCTGGACCGTCAGATCAGGAACATGGTCAGGCTCGTCAACGACCTGCTGGATGCATCCCGCGCAACCACGGGCAAGCTCACGCTGGACCTGGAGCCACTGGACATGGGCGATCTGGTGTCCACCGCGGTGGAGGACGCAAAATGCCTCGCACAACGGCAGGGACTGGCACTTTCCCTGGATCTGCCCCAGGAAACCGTTTGCGTGAATGGCGATGCCGTTCGATTGGTGCAGGTGCTCGCCAACCTGCTCAACAACGCCTGTCAGTACACGCCACGAGGGGGACGCGTGGAGGTGACCCTCAGGACGGAACCGTCTTCGGTGCTGATCGCCATCCGGGACAACGGCGTGGGGGTGGCGCCAGACATGCAGGCCCGCATCTTCGACATGTTTGAACAAGCGGACAACTCGCCCACGCGGGTGAACACGGGCCTGGGCGTGGGTCTCACGCTCTGCCGGCAAATCATCGAACTCCACCACGGCGAAGTCACCATGACAAGCGAGGGCGCGGGCCGTGGCTCATGCTTCACGGTTCGGCTGCCGCGGCTGGAGTGCGCCTGCAACGATGACGGCCACCTTCATGGACCCGATGCGGTCCACCTGCGTCCGCTGCACATCCTCATTGCGGATGACAACGTCGACACCGCGGACAACTTTGCCGAACTGCTGCGTTCCAGCGGACACATCGTCAATGTGGTGCATGACGGCGAGGCCGCGCTGCGGTTGGCTCAAGCCACCGGGCCGGACATCGCGCTGCTGGACATCGGCATGCCCAAGCTCGACGGCTATGAAGTGGCCAGGCAACTGCGACGCTCCGAACTCACCCGTGATATCCACCTGGTGGCCATATCGGGCTGGGGCTTTGCAGCCGACAAGGAAGCCGCCAGGCTGGCGGGCTTCGACCATCACCTGATCAAGCCCGTGGATCCGGACGAACTGGTCAAGCTGCTGGTGGACGGGTTCGAGGAATTCGTCGCGTCACGGCCAGGCGATCTCGTGTGAGGCGCCTTTCTGACCCTGTTCGGGAACGTGATTTGCCGCATGTGTGCAGGTGTTCAGGCCCCCTCAAGGTCTCGCACCCGCGTTCATCGATCGATCAATTGAAAGGACACACGACATGGCTCACTACGACAACCCGCGTCGCCAGCATCGCGACTCGCAACAGGAAGGTTTCAGTTCACAAGCCCGCCAGCAGGGCAGTCCGGATCCGGCACACAGACCGCAGGGCGGCTATGGAAGAGAAGACCAGCGCGGCGACCACGGCGGCAGCGACTGGCACCGGGAACAACGCCCGGGCCGCGAGTACCGTGGCGAGGAATGGCAGTCCGGCGGCGCCAAAGGCAATGCGTTTCGCATCAACGAGCCGGCTGGCAGCGGCGGTGGCTACTACGGTGCGCAGGAGCGCGAGCGTGCTCCCTATGAGAGCAACTATGGCTACGAGTCCAGCCATCCTTCGTACCAGGCGCGGGGTGCGGGCGACTGGAGCGGGCGCCCTGATAGCGGCATCCAGAACCATGAACAGGAGCAGTTCGACCCCGACTACCACCAGTGGCGGCGCGAGCAGATGCAGGCGCTGGACGAGGACTACCGGCAGTTCCGCCAGGACCGCTACAGGAAGTTCTCCGACGAGTTCTCCTCATGGCGCAGCAGTCGAAGCCAGCAAGGCGGGCAACCGTCGGATTCTGCTGGCTCCAGCGACGGCAACAAACAAGGCAGGGACAAGGAGAAGTAACCCACCATGAAGTGCGAAGCCGGCACGGACTTGCCGTGTCGGCTTCATTCCTTTCACTGTTGCCGCGTCGTCAGGCGTCGTGCCGGCGCCGACGGCCCACCGCCTCGATGCGAAGCATCTGGCGGTATTTGGTGACCGTGCGCCGGGCAACCACCAGCCCCTGTTGAGCCAGTTGGCGTTTGATCTCCGCATCAGACAACGGGTTGTCCGTCGCTTCCTCGGTGATGAGGTCCTGTATCAAGCCACGGATGGCCGTGCCCGAGCACGCCTTGCCGTTGGCACTCACCATGGCACGGGAAAAGAAGTGCTTGAGCTCGAACACCCCCAGTGGAGTGGCCATGTACTTGTTGTTGGTCACGCGCGATACGGTCGACTCGTGACTGCCGATTTCCTCCGCGATCTCACGCAGTCCCAACGGCTTCATGGCCATCGGTCCGAACTCCAGAAAATGGCGCTGCCGTTTCACGATCGCGCGTGCCACGTCCAGAATGGTCGAGAAGCGCTGCTCGACGTTTCGAACGGTCCACCGTGCTTCCTGCAGATGCGCACCCATGTCGGCCATATCGGACGTGTGGTGGCGCTGGTAGAGATCGGCATACACCTGGTTCAGCCTGACGCGCGGCACGATGGCCGGATTGAGTTGCACGCTCCATTCGCCACGAATCTTCTTCACGATCACGTCGGGCACCACGTAGGGAATGTGCGATGAACCCCAGCGCCATCCGGGCCGGGGATCGAGCCGGCGAATGCGGTCACAAACGCTCTCGATGAAGGCGGGTGTCTTGCCCAGCTGGCGAGCCAGGCCCTGGATGTCCCGGGCGGCGAGTGCGCTCAGATGAGCGGCGACGATGGTATGGGCAACCGCCCGCATCTCCACACACTCGATCTCGTGCAACTGAAGTTCAAGGCACTCGGCAACACTGCGCGCCGCGACACCAGCGGGCTCCAGCGACTGGACCATCTTCAGCGCGATCTGCAGGTCCGCCAGCTCCGCGGGCGGCTCCAGGGTCACGACGTCCAGCAGATCGGCCAGGGGCGTCCTGAGGTAACCATCGTCGTCGAGCGATTCAACGATGACGCGGGCCAGGCTCAGGTCGCGTTCGCACAGCGGCATGGTGTTGAGCTGACCGTTCAGGTGCGCGCTCAGTGAGCTGTCGGCTGTCACCAGATCCAGCGCAGAGGTGTCACCATCCGACGCCTGCCGTGAGCCTGTGCCCGCGTCCGCATGCCACAGGTCGCGATCACTCTCCAACCCGCCATCCGCAGCCTCACCCTCCATGAGAGCGTGCTCACTGTCCTGGACAGTGCCGTCCCGTTCCGCAGACGTCAGCGCATCGGACGCGTCGTCGAACGCCTCGGGGTCATCGACGCCCTCGTCGACCTCCAGAAACGGATTTCGGCCCAGCGTGTCTCGCACCACGAGACCGAAGTCGAGCGAAGACATCTGCAACAGGCGAACGGCGTGCTGGAGCCGGGGGGACAGCGTCTGGCTTTGGCGCTGCTCGGCTCGAACGTCCATGTGGATCACGGGTACCTCCTCGGCGTTGGTGGTGTCATGGCCCGGCTTGCGGCCCCGGAAAGAGCACGCTTGCAACCCCCATGCCGCGGAGGCCCCATCGACACAAATTCCCACAAATCACGTGTCTTCAAAGGCGTGAAGTTTCGCTTGGCATGGGTCGCGGTGGGCTGTCGGGTTGCAATCGGATGCGGATGAAGCAACTCCTGACGGTTTCAACGCCACTTGCCGTAAAACATGCCGAAACGTCGGCACCGCAATCCTTGAAGGCAAGCGGTGCGGCACAGCAGAGTCGAACGGGGTCAGCGCACGGTTCCTCGACGGAACAGGTTGACGATCGCCAGAAGAATCACCGCACCCAGGAACGACACGAGCATTGCGCCCAGGCTGAACGCATCCTGGTTGATCGTGCCCACACCGACCAGGGGGGAAATCAGCAGGCCACCCAGCGCCGCGCCCACGATGCCCACCACGATGTTCAGGAAGATGCCCTGCTGGCCATCCGTCTTCATGGCCAGACTGGCCAGCCAGCCAATGACACCACCCACTACCAGCCAAATGATGAGATTGATCATGAGGATTCTCCAGAGGTTGTTCATGAGGCAAAAAGCCCCGGATCGATGAGCCCAACCGGTGGCAAACGGCATGCCAATCGCAGAACACCCGCCGGGACGGCTGGGCACATGGGTTGCCGCGTCCTGGGCGTTGCCGTTTCATGAGGACCCTGACGATGGATCAGAGCCTTCTTCAACCCTTTTCCTCCGCCACCCGGATCCTGCGCATGGATCACGCGCACGTGCTGGCGGACTTCCAGAAACTGCGCGCGGACACAGCACCGGCTGTGCGCAGCGCCCTGTGCCGCCGGATCTGCACGGCCCTGGACATCCACGCGCAACTGGAAGAGGAACTGTTCTATCCCGCCCTGAGAGAACTGGAGGCCCATCTTCCCGCGCTGGATCGCAGCGAGGCGGACCACGCGGACATGCGCCTGCAAATCGAACATGTGCGCAAGTTGAACCAACAGGCGCAAGACCCCACCAGCGCGCTCACCGCGCTGATCACCGAGGTGCTCCACCACGTGGCAGACGAAGAGACGCAGTTGCTGCCAGCGGCAGAGGAACTGCTCGGCGCTCAGCGCCTGAAGGAACTGGGGGCCCGGATGACGCGTCGACGCTTCGAGTTGGCCCGGCCGCACGCGGTGGACATGGCGGCCGACGCGGCCCGCGCCGCCCCCCTGAAGACCGCCCTCTTCGCAGCGGGAACCCTGCTGGCGAGTGGCCTGGCCTTTCAGCATTTCAGGCGGCGCCGAGTCACCCGACACTGAGCCTAGATCGCTTCAACACTCCCCGTGACGGGAAGCACGACACCGGTGATGTAGCCCGAGCAGGACGGTGCGGCCAGGAACACATAGGCCGGTGACAGCTCTTCGGGTTGCGCGGGCCGTTTCATGTCGGTCTTGCGGCCGAACTCGGCGACCTTCTCCGCCGGCAGATCCGACGGGTTGAGTGGCGTCCATACCGGTCCAGGCGCCACCGCGTTGACCCGGATGCCCCGCTCCAGCAGGTTGCTGGCCAACGATTTGGTGAACGCATGGATGGCGCCTTTGGTGGAGGCATAGTCGAGCAGATGGGCACTGCCTCTGAGGCCTGTCACCGAGCCGGTGTTGATGATGCAGGCGCCAGACTTCAAATGGGGCAGCGCGGCGCGCGTGAGCCGGAAGTAACCGCCCAGGTTGGTTTCCCAGGTTTCGCGCAGGCGTTCGTCGTCGATCTCATCGATGGAGTCGGCGTGTTTCTGAAGGGCGGCGTTGTTGACCAGGATGTCCAGGCCGCCGAGCGTCTGCACGGTCCGATCCACCGCGTCCTCGCACCATGCCTTGTCTCTCACATCGCCTTGCAGCAACAGGCAGCGTTGCCCTTCGGCTTCCACATGGCGCCTGGTTTCCTCGGCGTCCTCGGTGGAAGCCAGGTAGGCGATCGCCACATCGGCGCCCTCGCGCGCGAACAGCACGGCCACCGCGCGCCCGATGCCTGAATCACCGCCGGAAATCAACGCCACCCGGCCCAGCAGTTTCTGGCTGCCCTTGTAGTCGGGCGCCATGAACCGGGGCTTGAGTTCCAGATCGGCTTCCTGTTCTCCGTCCGAGAGATGCTGGGTCGGCATGTGGGTGGGCTGTGGACGCACGCCGGTCTGCACGGCCTCGTCTTCATCGGTGCTGGCGGGATCTGTCATGGCGAACTCCTTGCAGGTGGAATGAGAAGGGAACGTCTTCCTGGGCACGGGACGTGCCGGCAGCACTTGAACGGAATGCCGCGCGGGAGCGCCATTTGCCTCAGCGAGGAATGTTCTGCACCCTCCTTCGATGATCTGGAGTCTTCTCACCTCGACGGTGAACGCATGGCTGGACGACTACGCCCCCAGCATGGGAGCGGCGCTGGCCTTCTACACGCTCTTCTCGATAGCGCCCCTGCTGCTGATCGTCATCTCGGTGGCGGGTCTGTTCTTTGGCGAAGCGGCCGCGCGCACGGAGATATTCGAGCAGATCTCCCAACTGGTGGGCGACGACAGTGCCAGAACCGTGAACACCTTGCTGGAAAGCCTGGACAGACCCGCCGCCAGCGTGGTGGGCACCGTGGTCGGCCTGGTCACGATGCTCGTTGGAGCCACCACCGTGTTTGCCGAACTGCAGAATGCGATGGACCGCATCTGGCAGGTTCCCCCGCGCCCGGGTTCCGGTGGTGTGTGGGATTTTTTTCGGGTGCGTCTGCTCTCGCTCGGCCTGGTCCTGGGCATCGGGTTCCTGCTGCTGGTATCGCTGGTGCTCAGTGCTTCGCTGGCGGCGTTGGGCAAGTGGTGGGCACCCTGGTTCGGCGAGCTGGCGCTCATGGCGGACATGGTCAACTTTGCAGTGACGCTCGCGTTCATCACCGCGGTGTTCGCCATGATCTACAAATGGATGCCCCGTACCCCCGTGGCCTGGCGGCATGTGTGGTTTGGCGCGCTCATCACGGCCCTGCTGTTCACGGTGGGCAAGACGCTGATCGGCCTGTACATCGGTCGCAGCGGCGTGGCCTCGGTGTTCGGGGCGGCGTCGTCCCTGGTGGTGCTGCTGCTGTGGGTGTACTACTCGGCGCAGGTGTTCCTGCTCGGGGCGGAATTCACCTGGGTTTTCGCGCAGCGCTCAAAGCCGCCAGGCTGAGCCCGACGGGCATCCGCCTTGCCCACAGGCCCGCATGTCCAACACGTCCAACCCCGCGCTGCGCTGCTTGCCCTCCATTCCCCAGCCACCGCGTCACGCGTCCGAGCGCCTCCACACGAACCGGGCGTTCACCTGCCGATGCGGCCAACCCGTGTTCTTTCGAAACAGTGTCTGCCTCGCCTGCTCGGCTCCGCTGGGCTACGACCCGCAGCGAGGTCTGCTCATTCCACTGGATCCCCTGCCGGATCAGGCCGCGGACATGGCGCTGTGGCAGAGTGCCGAGTCCACACCGCATGAAGGTCGGTATGCGCGCTGTCGCAACCTGAACTCGGCCGCGGCCTGCAACTGGCTGATCCCGCTCGGCGATGCCGCGTCGCCGGAACAGGATCTGTGTCTGAGCTGCCGGCTCACGCGCCGGCTGCCCGACCTCAGCATCGACAGCAACGCGGAGTGGTGGGGTCGCATCGAGATCGCCAAAAGGCGGATGCTCTCATCGATGCTGGGCATGCACCTGCCCGTGGTGCCCATGGCCGACGACCCCCAACAAGGCCTGGCATTCGACATCCTCACATCAACGGACGGCACGCCCATCGTCACCGGCCATGAAAACGGTGTGATCACGCTGGATGCCGAGGAAGCGGACGACCCCACGCGTGAGCTTCGCCGCGCCCAGTTGCTGGAGCCGTACCGCACGCTGCTCGGACACCTGCGACACGAGGTCGGCCACTACTACTGGCACCGCCTGGTGGAGCACACCGACTGGCTCATGGCATTCAGGAATGAGTTCGGCGATGAGCGCGAGGACTACCGCGCCGCACTGCAACGGCATTATTCGCAGGGGCCGTGCGCCGACTGGAGCATGCGCCACGTCAGCGCCTACGCCAGTTGCCATCCCTGGGAAGACTGGGCCGAAACCTGGGCGAACTACCTGCACATGACCGACACGCTGGACACGGCCCAAAGCTTCGGCATCGACGGGGAGCGGCTGGAACTCACCTACGAGCCCTTCACCGCCGAAGCGTTCGGCGATGCGGGTCCCGACAGCGCCGAGTTCGCGCGCCTGCTCAATCAGTGGATGCAGCTCACCGGCGTGCTCAACGAACTCTCCCGCAGCATGGGGGTTGCCGACTTCTACCCCTTCGTGCTCTCGGCTCCTGCCGTGCGCAAGCTGCATCTGGTGCACCGCATCATCGAGACGGCCGATGCGCGGTGGAACGCCAGCGAGGGTTACATGGCTTGACGCTGCTCCGGGGTCTCGGTGGCGGCCTCGGCAGTGGCGGGCGTATGAGAAGCGTATTTTTTGGGCAGCAGGATCTGAAAGCGCGTGCCTGCGCGCCCGGACTCGACCTGGATGGTCGCATCAAGCAGCTCACACAGGCGCTTGACGATCGCCAGGCCGATACCCTCGCCATGGCCGGACGGCGCGCTGTCGTCGTGGCCATTCTCGGCACTGGACCAGGCCATGCCTGCATCCTCAGACGACGCGTGCGCCACGAGGCCGGCCCGCGCGGCCCGGGCCACGTCTCGCGCATTGTCGGTGGCGGCTTCCAGGGCATCCTGCACTTCCGACGCCGGGCCGGGCCCCAGGCCCGGCCCCGAGTCTTCCACCTGCAGCGACCAGCGCCCAGGATCGTGGGGACCGGCTTGTCCCCACGACACCTTCACTCCCCCCACCGGGGTGTAGCGGATGGCGTTGAGGACCAGGTTCTGGACGATGCGGTGCAGCTTGACCGCGTCGCCCTCGACCCAGAAGCCGGGCTCCCCGGTCAGCTCGAAAGTCAGCCCCTGCGCGGCGGCGAGGGGGCGAAGGTTTTCGCCCATTTCCGTCAAAAGTGCCGCAACATCTACCGCATCGATGCGCCGTGGCTCCTGGCCACCTTGAAGCCGGGCCAGACAGGTGATGTCGTCCAGCAGCTTGTGCAGCGACTGCACGTTGCGTTCAAGCATGCGCAGGAAATTCTCGCGGCCCGAGCCATCCAGGTTCGGATACCCCAGTCCCACGGCGACGTTGGCCACCACGCCCAGGTTGCCTCGAAGGTCGTGGGCAGCCTGTTGCCAGAGTGATGCGCGCTGCCGTTCCAGGCTGCGCAGGTTGTTCAATGCGGCCTCCAGTTCGCTCACGTAGCTGGCCGCCTCCATCTGTTGCAGCTTGAAGTACTGCGATGTGCTGCCACTCACCGCAACGCTGAAGATGGAGGCCCACAGTTGCCGTGCGCGGGCCAGCGCCTGCGGCCGGGGCGCGGGCCTCAAGAGGGCACACGCGTCGAGTTCCCTCACCACGCATTCGTTGAGATGGCCGAGTTCGCGCGAGACTTCGGCCAACCCGAACCCTTGTTGCCACCGGTGCAGCCCGTGCGCGGCGGCATCGCCCAGGTGGGAGACGTCGGCATCGGGTTCACGCAACTGGGCTTCAAAACCCTCCAGCAACGCCGGGATGTGGTCGACCATCTGGGTGCGCGGCAAGGAATCGCCGGTGGTCAGCGTGGCGTCGGCCGCAACCGAGGCACGCCATGCCGCGACGATGAGATCGCGGCGCAAGGCCAGTTGGTCAGCCAGTGCGGAAAGTCCTGGATCGGGCAACGGCATGGTTACTTTCGGCAAGCGTGGGGAGTTCTTCTCGGGTTGATCCCGCAACCGCGATTATTTTCCCGAACATGTGCCTCGAGGAAGCCGTTGATCATTCGGCATCGCGCGGGGGAGGCTCCCGGCCATCCGACGCAGCCACCAGGACGCTGCGATCGTGCGCCTTGCGCACTTCCAGGCGCCTGAGCCACACGAGCACCAGAAGGATGAACACGGTGGCGAGCATGGCCGTGCCTTCGCGGCCCAAGCCGGCCGACATGCCCACGGCAGCGGTGGCCCAGATGGTCGCCGCCGTGGTCAGCCCGTGAATGCGCCCTTCGTTGCCCATTTTCAGCACCGCGCCAGCCCCCAGGAACCCGATGCCGGAAACGAGGCCCTGCACGACGCGGCTCAAGGCGTCGGGGCTCATGCCGGCTTCGGCAGGCACCAGCACGAAGAGCGCCGCGCCCAGCGACACCAGCATGTGGGTGCGCAGGCCCGCGTCGGCATCGCGGCGCTCGCGGTCCCAGCCGATCACCGCCCCCAGCAGCAGCGCCACGGCCATGCGCGCGGTCACGCGGGTGACCTGATCCACCTGCAGCAGATCGGAAAACTCGGCGCGCAAGGTGGCCGCGATGATCTCGAGAACGGACATGGACGAATCTCCTGGCGAACGGACTTCTATGACGACCGGCCATGTTGCCAGGCGGCGATGCGCTGGAGCAATCGCGTGGGGTCCACCGGCTTGGTGAAATGCTCATCGAAGCCCGAGGCGCGCGCGCGCAGCTTGTCCTCTGCCTCGCTGCGACCGGTCAGCGCAACGATCAGCATGTGTGCGCCCTGCGGGGTCTGGCGGATGCGATGGGCGACCGCGTGACCATCCAGTCCCGGCATGCCGATGTCCAGGATGCTCACGTCCGGATGAAAACGCGCCACCAGTTCGAGCGCCTCTTCGCCACTGCGTGCCACTTCGACAGCATGGCCTTCCAGGCTCACGAGCATGGCCAGGGTTTCCACGGCGTCAACGTGGTCGTCGGCGATCAACACCCGCAGCGGGCCACTGCCCGGGGGTTGCAAAGATGAAAGCGATGTCGGGGCGGACATGGTGAACAGGGAGCCGGGAAATGTCGGGAACAACGCGGTTCAGCATTCAACCACGGCACTCGCCGGGAAGATGCGGTCGGGTGGAGCGTGGGGAATCAGGCATGTCGATTGCCCAGCAGTTTTTTCCATCACCACTCTGGAGATCCTCATGAAATCCCTTCTTCTCGCCGTGGCTGTCGCCATCGGATCTCTCGTGTCCACCGGCTGCGCCGTGACCAGCGGCCAGAGCAGCGTGGGCCAGTTCGTCGACGACACGACCATCACGACCCGGGTGAAAGCACGCTTTGCCGAGGACCAGCAGGTGAGCGCCATGCGAATCGGCGTCGAGACGCTGAACGGCACGGTGCAACTCTCCGGCTTCGCCACCACACAAGCAGAAAAAGACAAGGCAAGCTCCATTGCCAGGGCTGTTCCCGACGTGCGCAATGTGCAGAACAACATCGTTGTGCGGCCTGGCAACTGAGCACCGGGAACGCGGGGACCCGCTGCGGGCAGCCGGACAGCCAGAGAGGTGGCAGGCGGGCAGTCCACCTCTCGTTGTCCGTCGTTCAGGCAAGGACTCAAAACCGGTGCACGTAGCCCAGGCTGGTGGTGGTGATGTCGCGTCGTCCGTCGCCGACGAAGTTCAGGTCGTAGCGGTTCCATTCGAGAACCACCGTGGATCTCGGCGAGAGATGGAAGCCCACGCCCAGGCCATACGAACCCTCCCATCCGCTGTCCTTGCCGCTCGCCAGACCCGACAACGGGCTCGCGCTCACACGGGTGCGGCCATACAGCGTGCCGACCTTGGCGTAAAGGCTGAGCTGTCCAATCGGCACCTGGCCCACCAGGCTCAGGTTCACGCCATACGCACTCGTGCGGCCACCGCCACGGTTGGAGCGTCCGAAGTCCACATAGCCCAGTTCCGCGCCGAAGTACTGGTTGAACATGCCGCCGGTGTAGATGTTGTAAGAGGTGTTGCTCTCGGAACATCCGAACCCGCCGCCGCCGCAAGGAATGTCCCAGTCGGGCTTGCCGACATTGAGACCGATGTAGCCATTGGTCGCGTACGGGATCACCGAATACGAACCTGTCGACGAGTCGTACATGCGTCGTTGACCGGTGGAATTCGGCGTAGTAGCCTGCGCCATCGTCGTATCGCTGCTGGACGCGCTTGCCGCTGGGGAGCCCTGGATGGTCTGTGCATGACCAACACCAGCACAGGCCAAAGCAAGTGCTGCCAACGGCCATGTTCTTGAGGAATGGATTGAAAGATTCATGGTGCAGTCCTGAAGTTGGTTGATGGAACACTGCGCAAAGACTGACGCAGTCCGCTTCCGGGGCAAGCTGTGTGCCCTCTCCACGGCATCGGGACTCGCAGGCGGGTGCATGGCTTGCCCCGCCCAGGGCATGCGGACTGCAATTTCTCCATCAGGGGGCTGAGGCGGAAGACCCGCCAAGCGCCTCACTCAGCAGCACACGAGGAGCCAGGATGACATGAACAGGTGGGTGCGTTTGCGCTTGAGGCCACAGTCGATCCGCTCGCGTTTGATTCTGTTGGTGCTGGCCGTCCTCTTGCCGTCCCTGGTGGTGGGGCTGTGGGTGGTGGGCCTGACCTTCCGGCTGGCGCGCGACACCAATCAGCGCCATCTGGAGGACACCGCGCGTGCGCTGTCGATGGTGCTGGACCTCGAACTCGCGAAGCGCTCGGGCGTGGTGCGCAGCCTGGCGCTCTCGCGCATGCTGGACACCGCACCCAACATTCCGCCCACCACGCTGCGCGCCTTCGATGAACAGGCGCGCCGCACGCTCACGGGCCTGGAGGGCTGGCTGGAGATGCGCAGCGCCGATCGTGTGTACATCAATACCCGGCTGACTCCCGGCGAACTGCCTCGCTCCCTGGCACCCGCGGCCATGGTGCGGTTGGCCGACACGCCCCAGATCCTGCCGTTGCGTGAGAACGAACATCTCGGGATCTACCACGCCGCGCTGGTACAGCCGGTGCTGCGCGACGGGCGCGCCGTGCTCAACCTCACCTTGACGGTGATGCCGCACGAATTCCAGCGCATCATCGACCAGCAGAAGATCGACCAACAATGGGTGGCGGCGATCATCGACAGCGAAGGCCGTCTGGTGGCGCGGCACCCGGGCGGCGCGGCGCATGCCGGACGCCATGTGACCGGGGAATTGCTCGATCGCTTGTCCGCCGATCGGGAAGGTCTCCTGCAGACGAAGTCGATGGAGGGGGACGACATCACCATCTTCTTCAGCACCTCCGAGCAAGGCTGGACCTACGTCACCGGCATGCCCACGTCGCGCTTCGAGGGCGTCGTGCCCGAGGACGTGCGCAACACGGCGCTCGCGACCTTGCTCATGCTGGCGCTTGCCATCATCGCGGCCATCGGGGTTTCGCGCGGCATCGTCCGCCCGATCCACACCATCAAGAAGCTGGCCGTCGGCATGCGGGACGGTCGCGCCGTGCAGGCGAGCCCAACCGGCATCACCGAATGCGACGATGTGGCCGAGGCCATGGAGCGGGCCAGCCGGTCGATACAGGGCGCCCAGGTCGAGATGGAGCAGCGTGTGGCGGAGGCCGTCTCCCTCACCCGAAATGCGGAACAACGCATGTCGCACAGCCACCGGCTCGAGGCCCTGGGCCGGCTCACGGGGGGTGTCGCGCACGATTTCAACAACCTGCTGGGCGTGATCAGCAACAGCGCGCACCTCATGCTGCGAAAAACGAGCGACCCAACGTTCACCGCAGCATTGGAGTCCTCCCTTCGCGCGGTGGAAGCCGGGAGCCGGTTGACCCAGCATCTGTCCCGCTTTGCCGGGCGCCAGTCGGTGCGTCCTTGCGTCATCCACCTGGGAATTTTTCTGCCAGAAGCCGCTGAATTGATTCGCGCGGTGGTGGGCCGTCACATCAAGCTCACGTTGGTGATCGACCCTTCGCTGCCGACGCTGTTCGCCGATCCCAACGAGCTGGAACTCGCCCTGATCAACCTGGCGCTCAATGCGCGCGACGCCATCGCCAACCAGGGCCACGTGGAACTGCGGACCTCGCGGGCCGAGCCCGAAGACTGCGCGGAGTTGGCCCAGGAAGACTGCGTGGTCGTGTCCGTCACCGACGACGGGCACGGTATCGGCGAGGACATCATCAAGCGCGTCTTCGAGCCCTTCTTCTCCACCAAGGACCACCTGCAGGCCACCGGGCTGGGGCTCAGCCAGGTTTATGGCTTCTGCCACCAGTCGGGGGGCACCGTGCGGATCAACAGCACACCGGGCCTGGGCACCACGGTGAGCATGGTTCTGCCGGCCTCCGGCCCCACCGAGCCCGTCATGCCGTCCAGGACTTCCCTGCCGTCCATCATGGGCACCCGCGTGCTGCTGGTGGAGGACAACGAGGAACTTCGCGGTGTCACGTCTGCGCTGCTCGCATCCTTCGGGTGTGAAGTCGTGTGCAGTTCCTCACCACAGGAGGCACTGGACATCCTGCAGACCGGGCGGGACTTTGACGTGATGCTCACCGATGTGCTCATGCCCGGCCCCATGGACGGTGTCGCCCTGGCCAGACAGGTGCGTGAACGCATGCCGGGTCTGGCGGTGGTGTTGATCAGTGGCCACAGGGGCGATGCCGAGGGCCGGGACGACTTCCCGTTCGTGCCCAAGCCGTGCACGCCCGAAACCCTCGTGGCCACGCTTGACAAGGCGATGGCGCTGCAGAGGGAAGGATGCACACCGCTTTGAGGCTTGGTGTCGGGAACGCCATGTGCCCCGAAAGGAGGGTCGAAAGACGACCAGACGCCGGCTGAGCTGAACCGGTTTCAACCCAACCCTCAAAGGAATGTCATGGAAACCAAGGACGTTATCAAAGTACTCAACTCCCTGATCGAAACTTCCAAAGATGGCGAGTATGGATTTCGCCTCTGCGCCGAACACGCGCAGAGCAATCAAATGAAGCAGCTGTTCTTCACGCGGGCGGACAACTGCTCCCAAGCCGCGGCAGAGCTGCAGACGCTGGTGATCCAGTACGGCGGCAAGGCGGAGACGGAAGGCTCGACGGCCGGCTCGCTGCACCGCGGCTGGGTCGCGGTCAAAGGCACATTGGCGGGCTACTCCGATCTGAAAATGCTGGAGGAAGCAGAACGTGGCGAGGACTCCGCGTTGGAGAGCTACCGCGATGCCCTGCGCCATGACGATTTGCCGCCGGACGTTCGCTCCCTGGTGGAGCGCCAGTTCCAGGGCGTCAAGCAGAACCACGATCAGATGCGCAACCTGCGTGAGCGCGCTCGCGAGAGCAGCCACCACTGACAGGCTCGCAGACCCGCCCCCTCGCCTCAACCCTGCGAAGATCCCTTGCGGGGTTGAGAGGGTGGATCCCGGGGCGGCAGGTCGGCAGCCAGGTCGGCATCACTGTGCCCGTCTCCCACCGGATCGGCGGCTTCATCTTCCACCTCGCGGCGGGGCGTGTTGCCGTGGCCTGCACCCGGATCGATCGAATGCTCCTGCGCGGGCACAGGCGCGCGCGGATCGAGCAGCACACACGGTGCCGGCTCTGAACCAGGCGGGTCTTTTTGCGTGGAATGGCCAGCCGCTTCTTCCACGCTGGCGCATTCCAGGGCGCTGAGTTTTTTCTCTGTCATTTCAACCTTCCGGAATCGTGTGGCGGGCCAGCCCCGCTGCAAAGGGGTGTCATCGGGTGACGCGCGCGACGAGCGCACCGACAGCGAACGCCAGCACCACCGACGACAACGGGTGCCGTCGCACCGTCTCGCGCATGCTGTGCGTCCATTCGTCTCCGCGTTCGCGCAGGTGGTGTGCTTGCTCGTGCAAGGCATCGCTGGCCTGCGCCACGCCCGCCTCCAGCTTCTGCACCGCAGGCGCAGCCTTGTCGGCCAGCCGATCCACCGCGCTGTGTGCACTGTCGGTCACGCGGTTGAGCATGTCTTTGCCCTGGCTTTCCCCGGACGCTGGTCCTGAAGGCCTGGGAAAGTCCGATGAGCCCACCGGGGTGGGGCGAGTTGAGGTGTCAGCCATGGCGGTCTCCTAAAAGGACAGGACGTGAAGGAAGGAATCTCTCAGGGAGCCGCGCAACAGCCCCCTGGAGACCCGATGTCACGGCAATCGGCATGCCGGGCACGACACGCGGCAACGGACAACTCAGCCGTCGCTGCCCTTGTCGGCCGTGTACTGCTTGAGACGGTTGTAGAGCGTCTTCAAGCTGATCCCCAGCGCGGCGGCCGTGCGTTCCTTCTGGTGCCGGTAGTGGCGCAGCGTGGCCAGGATGATGGTTTGTTCGGCCTCGGCGAGGGTGACCCCCATCGAGATGACGATCGAGTCGCCATCCGCACGCGGCACGGCAGGGGCCACCTCGGCGTCGCGCGTTGTCGCGGGCTCGGGTGTCGGGAGATGGCTTGCTTCATCCCCATCCCGGGGCAACCACTGCGCGTCAATCTGCGAGTCCAGCGACATGACGTAAGCCCGGTACACCACGTTGCGCAGCTCCCTCACATTGCCGGGCCATGGGTAGCGGGCGAGTTGCTCCAGGGCATCCGGGGTGAAGGTCTTGATCTTGCCCTCCTGGGTGCTGACCATGCGCAGAAAGTGCTCTGCCAGCAGGCCCACATCGGACAGACGATCACGCAGCGGCGGCAGGTCGATGGGAAACACATTGAGTCGATACATCAGGTCTTCGCGCAAGCGCCCGCTGGCCACCGCCTGCATCGGCGAGCGGTTGGTCGCGGCCACGATGCGCACGTCGGTCTCCTGGCTCTGCGTGGCGCCCACCCGCATGAACCGTCCGGTCTCCAGCACCCGCAGGAGCTTCACCTGCAGGTCCAGAGGCATCTCGGTTATTTCATCGAGAAACAAGGTGCCGCCTGCGGCGCGTTCGAAGAAGCCCTGGTGCTGGCGTTCGGCACCGGTGAAGCTGCCCTTCTCGTGGCCGAAGATTTCGCTTTCGATGAGGTTGGGCGAGATCGCTCCGCAGTTGACCGCCAGGAAGGGCATCTTGCGGCGGCGACTGAGTTCGTGGATGGTCTGGGCGACCACCTCCTTGCCGGTTCCGCTCTCCCCGGTGATGAACACGGTGACGCCGGTCCCGGCCACGCGGGAAATCTGCTCGTAGACGCGTTTCATGTTGGGCGCTCGCCCCCAGAGCTGCCCAAAATGCCCGCTGGTGGCAAGTTTTTCCGTCAAATCTGCCACTTCGGCCTGCAGCACGGCCGGCTTCATCACGCGCGAGAGCACCCCCTGCAGATGCTTGAGGTTGATGGGCTTGACGATGTAATCCACCGCACCCAGACGCAGCGCAAGAATGGATGTTTCCAGGCTTGCGTGGCCGGTGATGAGCACCACCTCGGAGTTGGTCAGGAGCTCCGGGTCCTTGAACAGGTCCATGCCGCTGCCATCGGGCAGCCGCAGGTCGAGCAGCACGATGTCGGGCGCTTGCAGCGCAAGCTGTTTGCGCGCGTCCAGCAGGTTGCAGGCGGTGGACACCGTGAGGCCTTCGCTGGCGATCAACGCCTTGAGCGACGTGGCCGAGTCCATATCGTCCTCGACGATCAGGGCATGAGTCATGCATTCACCAATCTGGAAATTGACAAGGCGGCCCGGCCCACAAGCCAGCAGCCCAGTGAACGGACGCGCCAGCCACAGTCGGCAGACAACCCCTGTGGCCCCTACTCCACACCACCCTTCAAGCGAAGCGACATCATGTCACTTTCCGCACGATTTCCAAACTCTCAGGGCGTTGCAAAGAGCCCATTGATGATAGGGCGAGCCCGCACTGGGTGATGTGCGCTGGCGCACCAACCCCGACAGCTTGTCGAAGGAGCGGGCGGCCCATGTTGCCGCCCGTTTTTCAAGGCCCGGCGATGTCGGCCTCGTGGCGCAGGAGCGCGGTGGCACCGGCATTCAGGCGCGCGCTGCCCTGATTTCTCCAGGCTTGCGAGGGGGCTCCTGAATGGGCACCTGCTCAGGCGAAACGGGCGGATCCGTCACTTCGGGGGGCGCCTCCGTGGGTCCCTCCGGCGGAGCGTCGGGGAAGGGAGGCGTCGGGGACGGGATGGGCGTCGGAACATCGGGCGCCGGTGGAGGCACTTCCGGTGAATGGTCCATCCGGGCGTGAAAGAACATGTGTTGCCGTTCAGTGGGCGAATCGGGCACGCGCTGGGCGTGCAGGAACCCGAAGTTCATTGTGTTCTCCTGTGCCACGAATGGACACGTTCCGGGACGTTGAGGTGGGAAAGGCTGCTGTTCGGGCAAGCAGCGTTCCCGAAGACCATCCGCCGAAAGGTGGGTGTTCCTGGCATCTCGATTGCCGTGGTGCCAGACCCTGCGAAAAAACGCCAAGCGAGGGTATCCCGTCACTCCACCAGGAAACCCATATGCCCACAACTTCCAGCCCCTTCGACAACCACCTGCTTGCCGCCCTCGGGAGGGTTGAGTGGCAGCGAATGCAGCCCCATGTGGAGCGGGTCGACCTCGCGCGCAACCAGCCCATCTATGCGCCTGGCGAGACCATGTCGCACGCCTACTTCCCCACCACGGCCCTCGCTTCCCTGATGCACGTGACGGAAACCGGGGCCTGCGCGGAATCCGCCATGGTGGGCAACGACGGCATGCTGGGGGTGTCTCTCTTCATGAGCGGCGGGCCCACCTGCGGCTGCGCCCTGGTGTTGACCGCGGGCGAGGCCTGGCGCATCCCGGCCGGCATCCTCAGGCACGAGTTCAACCGCGCCGGCTCCACCATGCGGATCCTGCTGCGGTACACACAGGCCCTGCTCACACAGACGGCACAGCGCGCGATCTGCATGCGGCACCACCTGATCACGCAGCAGGTGGCGGTGTGCCTGCTTCAACAGGCCGACCGCTCCAGCAGCGCCGAGGTGCTGATGACCCAGGAGCAGATCGCCGTGCGCCTGGGCGTGCGGCGCGAAGGCGTCACGGAGGGTGCGGGAATGCTGCAGAAACTCGGACTGATCCGCTATGCGCGGGGTCACGTCGAGGTGCTCGACCGCGAGGGCCTGGAAGATCAAGCCTGCGAGTGCTACGCCGTGCTGCGCGATGAGTACCACCGCCTGCTGCCGGTCGTGGCTTGCCAGCAGTGCCTGGAGGCGGTGGCCTGAAGGGCTTTCCCCAGCGCGTTCAAGCGCGTCGCCTGGTGGGCGTTTTGGACGCAGCGCGGCGTTTGGGCGCCGCGGCCGCGCGGGGTGGGTCCGGCTGCTCCTTGCGCTGCGCCAGACTTCTGGACAACAGCTGGGTGAGGTCGACGACATTGGAGGGCGCGTCGTTCCGGGGCGCCTCTTCCACGGGTGTGACGGACTGCGTGTCACCGGCGGCCAACTTCTTGTCCACCAGCGCCTGCACCGCGTTGACGAACCGGTTTTCGTACTGTTCGGCGTTCCAGGGCGTGATCATGTCGCTGATCAACTGGGTTGCCAGCTTCAGCTCGGCCGCCTTGACCCCGGCGGCGGCCTTGCCCTCGGGGGGCAACTTCAGCTCATCCATCGGCCGGATCTCGCTGGCCCAGCGGATGGTGTTGAGCACCAGCGCAGACCCCATGGGGATCAGCGCGGCCAGGTGCTCCTTGGTGTGCATGACCACGCGCGAGATGCCGATGACGCCGGCCTCGAACATGGCTTCACGCAACAGCGCGTAGACCTTCTCGCCTTTGCCGATCGGCTCCAGGTAATAGGGCTTCTCCAGCAGCAGGAACGGGATCTCGGCCGCCGTGACGAAGGCCTCGATCTCGATGGTCTGGGTCGACGTCGGGAGAGCGGCCTTGATCTGATCGTCGCTGATGAGCACGTACTCTCCGTCATCCTGCTGGATGCCCTTGACGACATCGTCGCCCTTGATGGGCTTGCCGGTGCGCTTGTTGATGCGCTGATAACCCACCGGGTCCATCGAGCGCCGGTCCAGCCAGTCGAAGTCGATGCCGGCGTCTTGCGACGCCGGGTACAGCGCCACCGGCACATGGACCAGTCCAAAGCTGACGGCGCCTTTCCAGATCACCCGTGGACTCATGGCGTGTACCCCAGCAGCTTCATGGGCGATGTGAGCGAACGCGCGGAGCGGGCGTACTCGCGCCATGGCGCATTGCCCGTGGGCAGGCGTTCATGCAGGCTGCGGATGTTCCAGTGGTCCCCTGCGCGCAGCGTGGCCAGCTCGCTCCATTCCACCGGCACCGACACGCCCAGACCCGCTCGCGCGCGCGCCGACCACGCACTGACCGTGGTGGCGCCGCGGCCGTTGCGCAGGTAGTCGACAAAGATCCTGCCCTTGCGGTTCTTCGGCCCGCTCTTGGCCACGAAGCGCTGCGGAATGACCTCGCTCATGTGCCGCACCACCGCCTGTGCGAAGCCCTTGGCATCGTCCCAGGCGTGTTGCTGGCGAATGGGCACGACCACATGCAGCCCCTTGCCTCCGCTGGTCTTCAGGAAACACGCCAGGCCCAGTTGCTCGAGCAGCGATTGCGTGAGCAGCGCCGCCTCCTGCACCTGCTCCCAGGCAACGCCTTCTCCCGGGTCCAGATCGAACACCAGGCGATTGGGCTTCTCGAAGCTGCGGACCACCGCGTTCTGGGTGTGGAACTCGACCACATTCCACTGCGCGGCCGCCAACAGCCCCTCGCGTTTTTCAACGGCGATCCAGGGGTCCTTGCCCGGCGAGGACGTGAGGTCCAGTTGCGTGATGCCGGGCAGCGGGGAGGCGAGGTGCTTCTGGAAAAACATCTCGCCGGCGACGCCCTCGGGCGCCCGCAGCAGCGCAATCGGGCGCTGCCTGACGTGCTCGATCATCACGGCAGCCACCGCCTCGTAATGCTGGAACAGATCGAGCTTGGTGGCCCCGGTGGTGGCGTCGATCACCCGTTCAGGGTGGCTGATGCGCACCGGGCGGGGCGAGGTGGGCGCTTTGGCGGGCACGGGCGGTGAGTTGGGCTTGGGGACTGGCGCGGGTGGATCCGCAGGTTGGGGCAACTCGCGTTCCACGGTACGGGAATGTTTGTCTTCCCGCAGGCCGACAAACACACCATGGCGGATGCGCCCATCGCGTGTCCAGTCGGAAAATCTGACCTCGGCCACCAAGGCGGGCTCGACCCAGTGCGAGCGCCCGGGCACCGCCGGGCGCGTGGTGAAGGGGCTGGAGGGCCGGGTCAGCGACGCCATCCGCCGTCGCAGGCCGCTCAGGGTCCCGGTGTTGAAACCGGTGCCCACGTTGCCCACGTGGTGCAAGCCTCCATGCTCGTCGAACACGCCGAGCATCAAGGCGCCCAGGCCTGTTCGCGAACCTTTGCCCTCGGTGAACCCCCCGATCACGAACTCCTGGCGCTGACCGCACTTGAGCTTGAGCCAGTCGGTGCTGCGCGTGGAGCGGTACGTCGAGCTTTTGCGCTTGGCGATCACGCCTTCAAGTCCGAGCTGGCATGCCGATACGAGCACCGAGGCCGCCGAGCCGTCGAACGCCGCGCTGAACCGCACCTCCCGCGCCGGTGAGCCCGCCAGCAAGCGCTCCAGGATTGCCCGCCGCTCGATCAAGGGCACATCCCTGAGGTCGTGGCCATCCACATAGGGCAGATCGAACACATAAAACACCACCTCGGACGTGCGTCGGTTGTCGAACGAGCGTTGCAGGGCGCCGAAATCGGGCAGGCCTTCGGCGCCGGGAACAACGATTTCGCCGTCGTACCACCCGCCGGGCAAAGCCATGCCCAGCAGGGCGTCGTGCAAGGGTTTCAGGCGTGAGGTCCAGTCGTGACCATTGCGCGTGAACAGGCCCACCTTGTCGCCATCGATGCGGGCCAGGATGCGGTAGCCGTCGAACTTGATCTCGTACATCCAGTCCGCATCGTCGGTCGGCGGCTGCTCGACCCGGGTGGCCAAGGGCGGCGACAGCTGTTGGGGCAACGCGCTGGCCTTGGCCTGCGCCGGCCAGTCCCGGTGGACCGGGGCCGCTCGGGAGCGAACGCCTCCCGACGGCGCGGGAGGGTTCGCTGGCGCGGTGGATGCGGTAGATGCGACGCTGTCCGGCTCGGCGTCGACCACGCTGTAGTCCTGCTCGTCTCGGGCGAACGCATCGCGCTCCTTCACCAGGAGCCAGGCGGGCTTGTCCTGATCGCCGGTCTTCATCCGCACCAGCGCCCAGCGCCCGCGCAGCTTGTGGCCCACCAGCTCGAACTTCAGACTGCCCTTGCGCAGCCCTTCCCGCGGATCGCCCAGCGGTTGCCAGCGTCCCTTGTCCCACACGATCACGCGGCCTGCACCGTATTGCCCCGGAGGAATGGTCCCTTCGAAGGACGCATAGGCCACCGGGTGGTCCTCCACCTCCACGGCCATGCGTTTGACCGACGGATCCAGGCTGGGGCCTTTGGGCACGGCCCAGCTCTTCATCACGCCGTCAAGCTCCAGGCGAAAGTCGTAATGCAGCCGGCTTGCCCAGTGCTTCTGCACCACAAAGCCCAACGCAGCGGACTTCGCGACCGCACCCGGGGGCTCGGGCGTGACGGCAAAGTTGCGCTTGGACGTGTACGGCTGCAGCAGGTCCCGCGAGTGCGGCGGCCTGGAGGAACCGGTGTGTGCTTGGCGAGGCTTGCGGACCATGACCTGCAAGGGCAAGCGGCGAACCCGCTCCCCCTGGCGGACCTGCGACTACCTGCCAGCGTCAGTGCCTGCAGCAACGGGTGATCGGCAAATGTGACCGCACCGCCTTGCCGAAATTCTTGCTTGTGGGCCGCGTGGGCCGGTGCGACGGGTCCCGGTCCCGGTCGGCTTTCGCGGGCACGCTGTTCGCCCCTCTCGATGCGGATGCGCCCACGGTGGACGCACCACGTTCAAGGAGCGAAGGCCATGCCCAAGTCGGACACGAAAACCGAGCGCAAGGTGGGGGAAGTGATGCACGAGTTCAAGGAAGGCGACCTCAAGAGCAGTTCAGGCAAAACGGTGCGGGATCGCAAGCAGGCGATCGCCATCGCATTGTCGGAAGCGCGTGAGATCGGGGGCCGGGTACCCGCGCCGCCTCGCAAGAAGCAGCGCAAGACGGCTTGACATCGCGCCCGGTCTGCGCGCTTTCACGGCGTGCCCGTGCCGCTCCGAGGCGGGGTGCCCGTCCCGTCGGGTGAACTCGCCGGTGGATTCGCCGGCGGCATGGGTGTGGCCGGGGTGGCGCCAGGGGCGGGGTTGGCGTCCTCCCTGGTGGTCGGCATCGGCGGGTCCGACGGGTTGCGGTCGCACGCGCTCAGCAGTGATCCGGATGCCGCGACCAACACGGCACAGAGACAGGTTCTGAAGGTGGGTGTGGAGTGCATGAGAGTTTCCTCCTGGGTGCTCCAACAGCAACGTTGGCACAGGGGAGCGGGCAATTCAGGTGCCCATGAGACGGCACAAAGCCTTGCCTTCCCTGGTGGTTCGTTGGGTAGCGAACAGACCCGCCTGATGGGCCTCTGTAGCTTCACCAGACGGCCCGTACAACTCCAGGAGACGCGCGATGAACTTCGGCAACCCCTTCAACACCACGCCCCTGATCGCCATGACGGGTCTGCTGCTCATGGGCTGCGGTGAATCCGCCCTGTTGAAGGTGGACACCGGGTACGGCCCGGACCCGCAACTGCCCGAACCGGTCAGGACGGTGATTCCCACCGTCAAGGTCGCGCCAGCCCAGCCCTGGGGGGAAGGTCAGGCGCCCACCGCCGCCAGCGGCACCACGGTGCGCAAGTTCGCCGGCGAGCTGGATCACCCGCGCTGGATCCACGTGCTGCCCAACGGCGACGTGCTGGTGGCCGAGACAAACGCGCCCGAACGCCCCTTGCGGGGTGAACTCCTGGGCATCAAGGGCAAGGTGATGGGCTTCATGATGAAGCGCGCCGGCGCCGCCACCCCCAGCGCCAACCGGCTCACCCTGCTGCGCGATGCGGACGGTGACGGCACCGCCGAGGTGAAGTCGGTGTTCCTCGACAAGCTCAACTCGCCCTTCGGCATGGCGCTGGTGGGTGGCGAGCTCTTCATCGCCAACACCGACGCGCTGGTGAAAGTGCCCTACCAGACCGGCGACACACGGGCCAGCGGCCCGGTGACCAAGGTGGCCGACCTGCCCGGCGGACCGCTGAACCACCATTGGACCAAGGGCCTGGTGGCCAGCGCCGACGGCAGCCGGCTGTATGTGTCCGTGGGATCGAACAGCAACGTGGCCGAACACGGCATGGAGCACGAAAAGGGACGGGCAGCCATCTGGGAATTCGATCGCGTCACCGGCGTCGGCCGCATCTTTGCCAGCGGGCTGCGCAACCCGGTGGGCATGGCCTGGCAGGGCGACACGCTGTGGACCTCGGTCAACGAACGCGACGAACTCGGCTCCGACCTGGTGCCCGACTACATGACCTCGGTGCGCGATGGCGCCTTCTACGGCTGGCCGTACAGCTACTACGGACAGCGCGTGGACACACGACCCGAGCCGCCCCGCCCCGACCTCGTGGCCAGCGCCGTCAAACCCGACTACGCGCTGGGCAACCACACCGCCTCGCTGGGGCTGAGCTCGGCGCAAGGCAACACGCTGGGTGGCGTCTTCGCCGGGAGCGGCATGTTCGTCGGCCAGCACGGCTCCTGGAACCGCAACCCGCCCAGCGGCTACAAGGTGATCTACGTACCCTTCGCCGGTGCCCGGCCCAGCGGTCCGCCGGTGGACGTGTTGACCGGCTTTCTCGACGCGGACGGCCGGGCCCGGGGACGGCCGGTGGGCGTGGCCATCGACCGTCAGGGCGCGCTGCTGGTGGCCGACGACGTGGGCAACGTGATCTGGCGCGTGGAAGGCCCGGGCACGCTGGCCTCGGCGCCGCGTTGAGGCACTTCGCCGCGGCGCGTCTCCAGCATCGAGCTATGGCCTGGAAATGCCCACCAGGGCCTTGGCAGAGACTTCGAGGTCATTGACTTCAACGGCAAAGTCTCCGAGGGACACGATGCCCACCAGGCGCTTGTCGGCATTGACCACCGGCAATCGCCTGATCTGGCACATGCTCATCTTTTTGGCGCCTTCGTCCACGGGTTCGTCCTCGTAGGCCCAGACCACGTCTTTGGACATGACATCACGAACCAGGGTGTCGCAGCCCAGACCCGAGGCGACGGCACGCACGGCAATGTCGCGATCCGTCACGGTGCCGACCATCCGGTCGTTCTCCCCCACGGGCAGCATCCCGAATTCCTCGTCGCGCATCATCGCGGCGGCGTCCCGCAGCGTGGCGTCCGGGCTGATCACCTGAACGTCGCGGCTCATCACGTCTTTCAACAGTTGCATGGTTGTCTCCTTGGACTTACACGGCGGGTGGGTCGGTTTCCCGTTCGGGGTGACGGTGTCGGGCCATGGCCTGGATGAAGGCATCGACGCCTGCGTCCGTCACGATGCCGGGATCGGGGTCCCCCGATGGCAACACCAGCGCCACGCCTGCTGCATCCAGCAAGCTCAGCGACGCAGGCATGACCAGGATGGCCTTGCCGTGCCGGTGCTGGTCACGGATGAACTCCATCGTGTGCCCGTCGCGCGCCAAAGCCGCGACACCCGCCTCTCCGTCCGGCAGCACCAGCGAGTCGAACAGGAAGCCCGGCTCGTTCTCCAGCGACGCGTCCGCGTCGATGGCCACGCTGTCACTGGTGGTCACGGGTCCGATGCGCGGCGCCACGAAGCGCGGCACGGCACCTTGTGCGAAGAGCGCGGCGTGCACGTCGATGGCGCTTTGGCCGTCGATGCCGTCGGCCACCAGAATCGCCACCCGCCTGGCCTTGATCGAACCATCACCGGGTCGGGCCAGCAGCGACAGCGCGGGCGACCGGGTCACTTCAGGCTTGGCCGGCTTGTCCAGCGCCCGAGGCATGGGCGGCGGCATCTGCGCCATGCCCAGGCCCTCGGCGACCTGCGCGGCCAGCGCCTCGGACGCATTGCGCAATGAAGACACCATGCGCTCCCGAATGGCCGGCACCGTCACCTTGGACAGCTCGAAGCGGAAGGCCGCGGCCATGTGCGCCTGCTCCACCGCGCTCTGGCTCTCGAAGAAGAGCGTGGCCTGGGTGTAGTGGTCGGCAAACTTCTCGGGCTTGGCGCGCACCTTGCCCTGCTCTTCCCTGGCTTGAATGCGCGCAGGAACCGACACAAATCCCTGCTGGGCGCCGGCCTGGAACGGGCAACCGCCTCCCAGCGAATTGGGTTCGTAGTTGGCGCGGCCACGGTGAATCGCTTGCCGGTGCATGCCGTCGCGCTGGTTGTTGTGGACCGGCGCCAGGGGTGAGTTGATCGGGATTTCGTGGAAGTTGGGGCCACCCAGCCGGGTGATCTGCGTGTCCACATAGGAGTGGATGCGCCCTGCCAACAAGGGATCGTTCGAGAAATCCAGCCCGGGCACGATGTGCGCCGTGCAGAACGCCACCTGTTCGGTCTCGGCAAAGAAGTTGTCGGGGTTGCGGTTGAGCACCATGCGCCCCACCGGGCGCACCGGCACCAGCTCTTCGGGAACGATCTTGGTCGCGTCCAGGATGTCGAAGCTGAACTGGTCGGCCTGTTCTTCGGTGAACACCTGAAGGCCCAGCTCCCACTCCGGAAACACGCCGGATTCAATGCGCTCCCAGAGGTCGCGCCGGTGGTAGTCCGGATCGGCGCCCGAGATCTTCACCGCCTCGTCCCACACCAGCGAGTGCGTGCCGTAGATCGGGTTCCAGTGGAACTTCACGAAGACGGATTCACCGGCCTCGTTGACCATGCGGAAGGTGTGCACGCCAAACCCCTGCATGGTGGCGTAGCTGCGGGGAATCGCGCGGTCGGACATCACCCACATCAGCATGTGCGTCGACTCGGGCATGAGCGAGACAAAGTCCCAGAAGGTGTCGTGAGCGCTGGCGGCCTGCGGCATCTGGTGGTGCGCCTCGGGCTTCACGGCGTGCACGAGGTCGGGGAACTTCATGGCGTCCTGGATGAAGAACACCGGCATGTTGTTGCCCACCAGATCCCAGTTGCCTTCGTCGGTGTAGAACTTCACCGCGAAGCCCCGCACATCGCGCGCCGTGTCCTTCGAGCCCCGCTCGCCCTGCACGGTGGAAAACCGCACGAACACCGGTGTGATCTTGCCCGCTTCCTTGAACGGCGCGGCCTTGGTGATGTCGGTCAGCGGCTCAAAGCACTCGAAGAAGCCGTGCGCCCCCGAACCCCGCGCGTGCACGATGCGTTCCGGAATGCGCTCGTGATCGAAATGCGTGAGCTTCTCGCGCAGGATGAAGTCTTCCAGCAGCACCGGTCCCCGCACGCCGTACTTCAGCGAGTTCTGGTTGTCGGCGACGGGCACACCCTGGTTGGTCGTGAGCATCTGCCCGGAGGAATCCACCCGCACGCGGTCCAGCGATTCGATGGTCCAGTTCACGCCTTCGGTCGCCACCCCACCCGTCTTCTCGGAGTGGTTCTCTTCCGAAAGCGTGCTGCCCGAGGGCAGCCGCGATTCCGGCTCGACGGTTGCGCCTGGCTCGGGCGACAAGCCATTCTGGAAACCATGCTCCCCGGCCTTGGTCGGGTTGAAGGGCATGGACTCGGCAAGATGCCCGGTCTGCACGGCTTTGGCGGCACTGCTGGCCCCCTTCGCGTTGCCACGGGAATCGGTGTTCTTGGATCTGGGCACGGCGTGGCTCCTGAATAGGGTGATGCGACAGGCCCTCAGGCCACTTCCATGCCCATGAGCGCTTCCTTGCGCGCCATCAGTTCTTCGCGCATGGCCACCAGGTCGAGCTCACGTGCCGCCCTCGCCTTGGGGAATATCTCGTTGCGCTCTTCCTTGACGTGGTGGTCGATGTACTCACCGAGCACCTTGACCTTGGCGTCAAACATCTCGTCGGCCTGCTCCATGGACTCGATCTGCGCGATGAGGTCCTTGGCGCTGGCGTGCTCCACCTCCGCCTCGGCCAGCAAGTCGGTGTCCTTGAGCGCCGCGCGCAAGGCGGGATAGAAGATTTCTTCCTCGATGGTGGCGTGCACGGTCAGTTCATGGCAGATCTGGTGCGCGAGATCGAGCTTCTTCTGCTCCACGCCGCGTGCCGTGGAGCCTGCCAACTCCTCATAGGCCTTGAACATCTTCTTGACCGCCCTGTGGTCGGTGTCGAGCAAGGTGCATGCGTCTGCTTCTGGGCGAGTGGTTGCCATGGGAATCTCCTGAATCGGTGTGTGGGGGTGGGGGACGTGTGATTGCGGCGACCACGACTGGACCGACCGCATGTCTCAATGGCAAGGCGTGTGCCTGACTGCCCGCCCAGTGGATTCAGAGCTCGAAGGCGCGCTCTGCCGGTCGGGCTTCCCCTTTGCAGCAAATTTTTCCCGTCGATCCGGCGCGCGGCGGGTTTTTACAATCGCTGGCCCCTCCGGTGGCCGAGAGGCGTCATGCCAGAATCACCCAGCCACACTCGATGTAACCCCATGAAACTGCCCCACAAGCTCACCAGCATCGCGTTCGCCGCCTACATGGCCGGGATCATTGCCTTTGTGATGAGTGCGGTGCTGACGGCCATCAACACGGGCGTGGCCGCGGGGTTCCTCTCACGGGTGCTCCATGCCTACGCGGTGGCATTCCCGGTCGCCTTCACCTGCGTGGTGATCTTCAGACCCCTCGTCGTCTTTCTGGTGAAGAAGACGGTGCAGGCGCCACCCGCGAGATGAACGACGACGCTCGCTCGCGGACAGTACCCCCGACAGGAATCAACGTAAGCCATTGATGAACAAGGAAACATCCGTGCATCCGCACGACGCGGGAGATCTGTCCGGGCACACGCCCATGATGCAGCAGTACTTCGGCCTCAAGGCCGCTCACCCGAACACGCTGCTGTTCTACCGCATGGGGGACTTCTACGAGCTGTTCTTTGCCGATGCCGAGAAGGCCGCCCGCCTGCTCGACATCACCCTCACCCAGCGCGGCCAGTCCGCTGGCCAGCCGGTGGTGATGGCCGGGGTGCCTTTCCACTCGGTCGACACCTATCTGGCGCGCCTGATCAAGCTGGGTGAGTCGGTGGCCATCTGCGAGCAGGTGGGCGACGTGGCCACCACCAAGGGGCCGGTGGAGCGCAAGGTGGTGCGCGTGGTCACGCCCGGCACCTTGACCGACAGCGAGCTGCTGTCCGACAAGTCCGAGGCCCTGCTGATGGCCGTGCACCCCGGCGCGCGCACCGGTTGTGGCCTGGCCTGGATGTCGGTCACGCAGGGCATTGTGTTCCTGGCCCAATGCGACAGCGACGAACTCGCCGACTGGGTGGCGCGCGTCAACCCCGGTGAACTGCTCTACAGCGCCGACACGTCCACCGCATTCGAGAAGACCGTGCAGGCCCTGGCCAGCCAGACCAACGGGCAGCGCCTGGTGGCGGTGCTGCGCCCGGCCTGGGCGTTTGACGCCGGTCTGGGCCAGCGCAAGCTGCTGGAGCAGTTGCAGGCCGCGAGCCTGGCCGCCTGGGACGCGCAGGACCTGATGGATGCCCACGCCGCCGCCTCGGCGCTGCTCAACTACGCCGAGCACACGCAGGGCCGCGCGCTCAGCCACGTGAAGAGCCTGCAGGTGGCGCGCAGCGATGAACTGATCACCCTGCCGCTGAACACCCGCCGCAACCTCGAACTCACCCAGACCCTGCGCGGCGAGACCAGCCCCACGCTGTTCTCGCTGCTCGATGTGTGCTGCACCGGCATGGGCAGCCGCGCGCTGCGCAGCTGGCTGCTGGAGCCCCGGCGCGACCGTGCGCAGGCCCGCGCGCGACTGGCCGCCATCGGCACCCTGCGCGGCGGCCTGTGGCAGGGCCTGCGCCAGTCGCTCAAAGGCGCCAGCGACGTGGAGCGCATCACCGCTCGCACCGCCCTGCGTCAGGTGAAGCCGCGCGAGCTGGTGGGTCTGGGCCAGACGCTGGAGCGCGCGCAGCAACTGGCCCTTCAGCTCGGGCCGCAAGAGGCCGGCGGCCTGCTGCACGGCATCGCTCAGCACCTCACACCCCCCGAGGGCTGCGCCGGACTGCTGCGCGCCGCCCTGCTCGCCGAGCCGGCCGCCCTGATCCGCGACGGCGGCGTGATCGCCGATGGCTTCGATGCCGACCTGGACGAGCTGCGCGCGATCCAGAACAACTGCGACGGCTTCCTGATCGAGCTGGAGCAGCGCGAGCGCGCCCGCACCGGCATTGCCAACCTGCGCGTGCAGTTCAACAAGGTGCACGGCTTCTACATCGAGGTCACGCAGGGGCAGGCGGCCAAGGTGCCCGACGACTACCGTCGCCGCCAGACGCTGAAGAACGCCGAGCGGTTCATCACGCCCGAGCTCAAGGCGTTTGAAGACAAGGCGCTCTCCGCACAAGACCGGGCGCTGGCGCGCGAGAAATGGCTGTACGAGCACCTGCTCGACGAGCTGCAGGCCTGGATCGCCCCGCTCACGCAGCTGGCGCGCGCCATGGCCGCGCTGGATGCGCTGTGCGCCCTGGCCGAACGCTCGCTCACGCTGAACTGGTGCGCGCCGCAGTTCGTGCCCGAGCCCTGCATCGACATTCGCGGCGGGCGCCACCCGGTGGTGGAAGCGCGGTTGAACGAGACCAGCGGTGGCAGCTTCATCGCCAACGACACGGTGCTCGGCCCCAAGCAGCGCATGCAGGTGATCACCGGCCCCAACATGGGCGGCAAGAGCACCTACATGCGCCAGGTCGCGGTGATCGTGCTGCTGGCCAGCATGGGCAGCTTTGTGCCTGCGGCATCAACCCGGCTCGGCCCGATCGACGCCATCCACACCCGCATCGGCGCGGCCGACGACCTGGCCAACGCGCAGTCCACCTTCATGGTGGAGATGACCGAAGCGGCGCAGATCCTGCACGCCGCCACACCCGAAAGCCTCGTGCTGATGGACGAGATCGGCCGCGGCACCTCGACCTTCGATGGCCTGGCGCTGGCCGGCGGCATCGCCACCCACCTGCACGACAAGTCGCGCGCCTTCACGCTGTTCGCCACCCACTATTTCGAGCTCACCGAGTTCCCGGCCAGTCACCATGCCGCGGTCAATGTGCACGTGAGCGCGGTGGAAGCCGGTGGCAAGGGCGGCGGCATCGTGTTCCTGCACCAGATCGAACCGGGTCCGGCCAGCCGCAGCTACGGCATCCAGGTGGCGCGGCTGGCCGGCGTGCCCGCCGGCGTGGTGCAGCACGCACGCCACGCACTGGCCGCGCTGGAGGCCCAGAGCGAGGAAAGCCGCAGCCAGGTCGACCTGTTCGCACCGCCACCTGCGACACTGGAGGCCGACGCCCACCCGCTGCAGACCGCGCTCGAGCGCATCGACCCCGACACTCTGAGCCCGCGCGAAGCGCTGGAACACCTCTACACACTGAAAAAACTCATTTCTTCATCATGACTTACTGCGTCGCCGTCAAGCTCAACGCCGGCATGGTCTTCCTGTCCGACTCGCGCACCAACGCGGGCCTGGACCAGATCAGCACCTTCCGGAAAATGATCGTCTACGAAAAGCCGGGCGACCGCTTCATGTGCCTGCTCTCGGCCGGCAACCTGAGCGTCTCGCAATCGGTGCGCGAGATCCTGCAGGTCGAACAACTGGAGGACGTGGACGGCGGCGATCCGATCACCATCTGGAACGCCAGGAGCATGTTTGACGCCGCGCGCGTGCTGGGCGCGGCCGTGCGCCATGTGTACGAGCGCGACGGCGAGTCGCTGCAGCGCGCGGGCGTCGAATTCAACGTGTCCATGATCTTCGGCGGCCAGATCCAGGGCGAAGGCATGCGCCTGTTCCAGATCTATTCGGCCGGCAACTTCATCGAAGCAACGTCCGAGACGCCGTTCTTCCAGGTCGGTGAATCCAAGTACGGCAAACCCGTGCTCGACCGCGTGATCGCCCCCGAAACGCCGCTGGACGAAGCGGCCAAGTGCGTGCTGGTGTCGATGGATTCCACGCTCAAGTCCAACCTGTCGGTGGGCCTGCCGCTGGACCTGGCGGTGTACGAAGTGAACCAGTTGCAGTCCGACAAGATCACCTGCATCGACAACGACAACCCCTATTTCCGCATGCTGCACAACACCTGGGGGCAGAAGCTGCGCGAGGTGTTCGACAGCATCGAACACCCGACCTGGGACGACGCACACACCGAAGTCCCCCTGCTGTGCAGCAGCCCACGCAGCCAGCCACTCAAAAAGATCACCAATGCGCGGGAAAAGCTGATCTGAGCATGTCGCTGATCGTCTTCTCCCACGCCAACAGCTTCCCCGCCAGCACCTACCGCGTCCTCTTCAAGTCCCTGCGCGCCCGGGGCCATGCGGTGCGCGCGGTGGAGAAGTTCGGGCACGACCCGCAGTACCCCGTCACGAGCAACTGGCCGCACCTGGTGCAGCAGCTCGCCGACTTCGCCGCGCCCGAGATCGAGGCGCACGGCAGCGGCGCCTGGCTGGTGGGGCATTCCCTGGGTGGTTTCCTGAGCCTGATGTGCGCCGCGCGCCACCCGCAGCTGGGCGGCCATGCGGTGCGCGGCGTGCTGCTGATCGACTCGCCCTTGCTCGGCGGCTGGCGCGCCCGCACGCTGGAGTTGATCAAGCGCACCCAGCTGGTGGGATCGGTGTCGCCCGGCAAGGTCAGCCGCCGCCGGCGCCACACCTGGCCCGACGCCGACGCGGCACTGGCGCATTTCGCCAGCAAGAAGGCCTTTGCTGCCTGGGAGCCGCAGGTGCTGCAGGACTACATCGCGCACGGCACGCACACAGAGGCCGATGCCCAGGGCGCGCAGCACCGCACGCTGGACTTCACCCGCGAAGTGGAAACCGCGATCTACAACACCCTGCCCCACAACCTGGACCGGCTGCTGCGCCGCCACCCACTGGCCTGCCCGGTGGGCTTCATCGGCGGGACACGCTCGCTGGAGATGCAACAGGTCGGCATGGCCATGACCCACCGGCTGGTGGGCCGCGACCACCCCGAGCGCATGGCCATGATCGAAGGCAGCCACCTGTTCCCGATGGAGCGCCCGCTGGACACCGCCGCCGCCATCGATCAGGTGCTGGCCGCGCTGTCGGCTCCCACACGCCGCTGACGCCTCCCGGGGGCAGAATCCAGGCATCCCGGGCATCGACTCCGGTATAACGGCGGGGCACACAACTCTCCAACAAAGCAACGTTGCAACCGTGCCCCGGACACCCCACTCACCTGTGAGCTCGCTGCTGCGGCGGATCTGGTGGCGGTACGTCAATTGGCGACCCGAACAACACAGCATGGCCACACGCCTGGTGGTGGCCTTTCTGATCACCGCTCTTGCGGCCTGGATCCGCGTGGCGCTGGCCCCGGCCGAATCGGGCGGGCGCTTCATCACCCTGTCCCTGGCCGCGGCGTTGTCCGCCTTGTACGGCGGCTTTCGGGTCGGCATGTTCAGCACCGTCGTGGGCATGCTGTTCGTCAACTACCTGCTGGTCACGCCGTATTTCAGTCTGGCGTTCGACGACCCGGTGGAAGCCTTCTGGCTCAACCTGTGGCACCTGATCACACAACTGGTCGTGGTGAGTGCCATTGCTTTCATGCAACAGCAAAACCAGCGCCTGCGGCAGGCCACCACCGAGATCCAGCGCGGGGCCAAACAGCTGGAAGACACCTTCGAACACAGCTCCACCGGCATGGCGCACAGCCACATCGACGGGCGCTGGATCCGCGTCAACCAGACCTATTGCGACCTCATCGGCTACACCAAGGCGGAACTCCAGTCGCTGAGCTACCGGGACTTCACCCACCCCGACGACCTGCAGCTTGACCAGGACCTGTTGGCGCGCACGCTCAAAGGCGAGCTCGCCAGCTACAACATCGAGAAGCGCTACATCCACAAGCTGGGCCACCCGGTCTGGGTGCACCTCACGCTGTCGCTGGTGCGCAAGCCTGATGGGCAACCCGACTACCTGATTGCGGTGGTGCAGGACATCACGGCATCCAAGGCCACCGAACTGGCCTTGCGCACCAGCGAACAACTGCTGCGCCAGGCGAACCAGATCGCGGGGCTGGCCAGCTGGCAGGCCGACGTGGCCACCCGCCGGTTCAGCACCTTGTCCGGATCGCACGAGGTGCTCGACTTGCCGTTTGCCGAGTTTGTGGACGATGAACTGCTGGCCCTCACGCACCCCGACGACCAAGCCATGGTCTTGAAGCAATGGGCACTGGCGGTCAAAGGCCTGGCGGACTACGACATCGAGTACCGCCTGATCATCCGCGGAGAACACCGGTGGTTCTCGGTGCGGGCCGAGTTCGATCGCGATGTCCAAGGCCGCGCGGTGCGCGCCCTGGGGGTCACCCAGGACATCACCGAGCGCAAACACCATGACATGCAGATCCAGCAGTTCAACGCCTCGCTGGAGCAACGCATCGAAGAGCGCACGCGCGCGCTGAAGGCGGCCTACGACGAACTGGAGAGCTACTCCTACGCGGTGGCGCACGACTTGCGCTCCCCGCTGCGCATCATCAACGGCTTCGCCCAGGCGCTGCGCGAAGACAACCCGACGTGGGCCGGCGAGAGCCTGTCCCACCTGGAACGCATCATGGGCGCGAGCAAGAAGATGGGCGAACTCATCGACGGCTTGCTCACGCTCTCGCAGTTCTCGCGCGGCGATCTGCAGCGCAAGCCGGTCAACCTGAGCGCCATCGCCACCCGCTTGCTGGAGGAGTTTGCAAGCACCGATCCGCATCGCCAGGTGCGCTGGGAGGTGGCACCCGGTCTCAACGCCATGGCCGACCCGCCTCTGGTGGAGGCGCTCATGCAGAACCTGCTGCACAACGCCTGGAAGTACACCGCGCAGACGACCGAGGCCGTGATCCGGGTGTATGCGCAGGTGGAAAAGGGTCAGACGCGGTTTTGCGTGAGCGACAACGGCGCCGGTTTCGACATGGCCCGGGCCAGCAAGCTGTTCCAGCCGTTCCAGCGCCTGCACATGCCGCACGAATTCTCGGGCCTGGGCATCGGGCTGGCCACGTCGTTGCGCATCGTGCAGCGCCATGGTGGAGGCCTAGCCGCCACCGGGGAGCCGGGCAAGGGCGCCACCTTCTGTTTCAGTCTCTACGCGCCGCTGGCCGTGTAATCAGCAGGCTCGCGCTTCAAGCCACCCAGTCGACCCAGCCCATGGCCGCGGTCAGCAAGATGAGCGCACCAAAGGCAATGCGGTACCAGGCAAACGCCGCGAAGGTGTGGCTGGCCACGAAGCGCAGCAACCAGCGCACACACACCCAGGCCGAGAGCCATGAGAAGAACAGCCCGACCGCGAACAGCGGGATGTCGGCGGTGCTCAGCAGGTCCCGGCTCTTGTAGAGGTCGTAGGCCGCAGCGCCGAAGAGCATGGGGATGGCGAGGAAGAAGCTGAACTCGGTGGCCGCCTTGCGGCTGAAACCGAGCAGCATGGCGCCGATGATGGTCGCGCCCGAGCGGCTCACGCCGGGCACCAGCGCCGTGCACTGCACCAGCCCCACCTTGAGCGCGTCACTCCAGCGCACCTGGTCGACCTCTTCGATGTGCACGCGGCTTCCACGCTGCTGCAGCCATTCGGCCCACAGGATCACGATGCCGCCGACGATGAAGCCCAAGGCCACCACCACCGGTTGAAACAACACGCCCTTGATGAAGTCGATGAAAAGAAAGCCCGCCAGCGCCGCCGGGAAGAATCCGATCAGCACGTTGGCCGTGAAGCGCTGCGCCACCGCTTCGCGCGGCAGGCCCACCAGGGTGTCCCAGAGCTTGCCGGCGTACAGCGAAACGATGGCCATGATCGCGCCGGTCTGGATCACCACTTCAAAGAGCTTGATCTTCTCGCCCGGCATGTTCAGCAGCGAGGCTGCCAGGATGAGGTGGCCGGTGGAGGACACCGGGATGAACTCGGTGAGGCCTTCCACCACGCCCATGATGGCGGCCTTGATCAACAACACAAAATCCATGGGAAAGGGTTCTCAGGTGGTGCGCGGGCCCACCGAGGGCCCAACGAGCAGGCCGGTATCGTACCTGCTGGCCGAACCTGCGCCGGGCGCGCTCACTCGTGGCGCAGGGCCTCGATCGGCAGCAGTTCCGAGGCGCGCTTGGCCGGGTAAAAACCGAAGAACACGCCGACCAGGGCCGAAAAGCCCGCTGCCAGCACGATCGAGTCGAGTGTCATGCTCACCTGCCAGCCCGCGAACTGACCCACCGCCCAGGTGGCGATGGCCCCCAGCAGCACGCCGATGGCGCCGCCGATCAGGCTCAGCGTGACGGCCTCGATCAGGAATTGCGTGAGGATGTCGCGCCCGCGTGCGCCCACCGCCATGCGCAGGCCGATCTCGCGGGTGCGCTCGGTCACGCTCACCAGCATGATGTTCATGATGCCGATACCGCCCACGATCAGGCTCACACCGGCCACGGCCGACAGCAGCAGCGTCATGATCTGGCTCGACGCTTCCTGCGCCTGCAGGATCTCGGTGAGGTTGCGCACGGTGAAGGGGTCGTCGGCTCCGGGCTGCACGCGCTTGCGCTGGCGCAGCAGTTCCTTGATGCTGTCTTCGGCCACCTTCATGCTCTGGCCCTCGATCACCTTCACGTTGATCGAGCCCACGCGCTTGAGGCGGCCACCACCGCCGCCCTGGATGCGGTTGCGGTAGGTGGAAATGGGCACGATCACGGTGTCGTCCTGGTCCTGGCCCATCGAGTTCTGGCCCTTGCGCGCGAGCAGGCCCACCACCGTGACCGGCACGTTCTTGATGCGCATGGTCTGGTCCACCGGATCGAGGTCACCGAACAGCTCGCGCGCCACGGTCTGCCCGATGATGGCCACCTTGGCCGAACCCTGGATTTCAGACGCTTCGAACAGGCGCCCGCTGGCCAGCGGCCAGTCGCGCGCCTCCAGGTAGTCATTGGTGGTGCCATACACCGAACTGGCCCAGTTGGTGTTGCCCGCCACCAGCTGCCCGCTGGTGCGCGACGTGGGAGCGGCCACCTGCACCTCGGGCACTTCCAGGGCGATCGCCAGCGCGTCCTCTTCGGTCAGGCCCTGACTGGCCTGTGCACCCAGGCGCACACCGCCGGAGGTCACGCTGCCGGGAATCACCAGCATGATGTTGGAGCCCAGGCCCTTCATCTGCTCCTGCACCCGCTCGGTGGCGCCGGCGCCCACGGCGATCATGGTGATCACCGCGGCCACGCCGATGATGATGCCCAGCATGGTGAGCATGGAGCGCAGTGCATTCGATGCCAGGGCGCGCCAGGCGCTGCGCAGCGCGGCCATGAAATTCATGGCGCGGCCTCCGGGACCAGATGGCGCACCGGCGCCTGCCGCACGTCTTCAATGATCAGGCCGTCGCGAAACACCAGCCGGCGCTTGGCCCAGGCCGCGATGTCGGCCTCGTGCGTGACCAGCACCACCGTGATGCCCTGCTCGTTGAGCTCGGTGAGCAGCCGCATGATGTCTTCGCTGGTGTGGGTGTCCAGCGCGCCGGTGGGCTCGTCGGCCAGGATCAGCTGCGGCTGGTTGACCAGCGCGCGCGCAATCGCCACGCGCTGCTGTTGTCCGCCCGAGAGCTCGGCCGGCGTGTGGCCGCTGCGCTCACCCAGGCCCACGCGCCGCAGCGCGGCCAGCGCGCGCTTCTGGCGCTCGGCCGAGGGCACGCCGGCGTACACCATGGGCAGCTCCACGTTTTCGCGGGCGCTGGTGCGCGGCAGCAGGTTGAACTGCTGGAACACGAAGCCGATGCGCCGGTTGCGCACGCTGGCGAGATCGTCGGGAGCCAGCGATTCGACCGGCTCCCCCGCCAGGCTGTAGTGACCACTGGTGGGGCGGTCCAGGCAGCCGAGTATGTTCATCAGGGTCGACTTGCCCGAGCCCGACGCGCCCATGATGGCCACGAACTCGCCCACCTCGATGGTGAGCGACACACCATCCAGCGCGTGCACCGTCTGGTCGCCCATGGCGTAGGTCTTGACCAGCTCGCGCGCCTCGATGAGGGGTTGAGTCGTCATGGTCAGAACCCCAGGCGCGGGCCGGCCTGGCGGGTCGGGGCGGCCGAGGCAGCCGGGCCACCGATCACCCCGGTCACCACGGTCGCGCCTTCAACCAGTTCTGCCGCGTTCGGCGAATCAGGGCGCACCAGCAGTTCGGTGGCCGTGCCGTCGCTCACACCCAGACGCACGTCAAAGGCCTGGGGCTGACCGTTGGCGTCAAGCAGGTAGATGCGGCCGCGCTGCGATGCACCTCGACCGGCCCCAGCCGACCGGCTCTGCGCGGCCATGCGTGGCGTGCGACTGGCCGCGCCGTTCGCGGCACCGTTCGCAGCGCCGTTGATCGCCCGGGGCGCAGCCGCGCTGGCGGGCGCATCGGCCGGGCCTGCGGGCACCGCCGCGGGCTCCACGCCGGCCATGCGCACGCGCAGCGCGGCGTTCGGCACCTTCAGCACCGACTCGCGCGAATCCGTGACCACGCGCACGTTGGCCGTCATGCCCGGCAGCAGGCGCCCGGACGTGTTGGCAAAGCCCACCACCGCCACGTAGGTCACCACGTTGGACACGTTGGTCGCGGCCTTGCGCACCTGGCGCACCTGGCCTTCGAACGTCTGACCCGGGAAAGCGTCCACCGTGAAGCTGGCTGTCTGGCCCGGCTGGATGCGGCCCACGTCGGCCTCATCGACGCTGGCATCCACCTGCATGTCGGAGAGGTTCTGCGCGATCACGAACAGCTCGGGCGCCTGCAGGCTGGCGGCCACGGTCTGGCCCTTTTCCACGGTGCGCTTGATCACGATGCCGTCCACCGGCGAGGTGATGCGGGTGCGCGAAAGGTCGATGCGCGCCTGCGCCAGCGCCGCTTCGCGCTGTGCCACGTTGGCCTGCGCGCTCTTGATCTGCGCCTCGCTCACACCCACCAGCGCCTGCATCGCCTTGAGCGATTCCTGTGCCGAGGTGAGCACGGCGCGGGTGCGGTCGGCCTCGCTCTGGGCAATGAAGCCCTGCGCCACCAGGCTGAGGTTGCGCTCATGGGTGCGCTGCGCCTCGGCCAGGTCGGACTGGGCGCGCGACACGTTGGCCCGGCTCGACGCCGCATTGGCCACCGCGATCGCCACCGCCGCGCGCGCCGCGTTCACATCGGCCTGGGCCGAACTCACGCGGTATTCGAAGGTCTGGGCGTCGATCTCGGCGATCAGCTGGCCGGCCTTGACCTCGGTGTTGAAGTCCACATGGACCGCGCGCACCTGGCCCGACACCTGGGTGCCCACCGACACCTGGGTGACCGGGTTGACCGTGCCGCTGGCGGAAACGCTGGCCTGCAGCGCCCCACGCTCGATCAGCGCAGTTCGGTACTGCACAGCCGACTGCGCGTTGCGCTGGATCCACCACCAGGCGCCGCCAGCCACCAGGGCCAGCACCACCACGCCCGAAATCCACGTCGTTTTTTTCATCGCCCCATTGTAGGAACGGGGCCTCGTTTCTTCACCACCACCGGGTATCGCCCGGGTTTCCCTTGCGTAAAGACGGGGGGGGGGCGCGCGCTGCATTTCGCTCCCCGAAACCCGCATTTCGCGCCACCCAGGCCCTGATCCGTCTCAAGCCGCTGGGCCTGGGGGTGGGCCACCGGCAGAGTCCGGTCCACCCCACCACCGGAGAGAGCCATGCAACTCACCCCCCTCATCGCCATTCACATGACCGCCGCCCTCGCCGCCGTGGTGATCGGCCCGGTCGCGCTCTGGGCACGCCGCGGCCACGCCCATCAAGTTGCGGGCAGCCAGCGCCCCCGCCTGCACCGCGCTGCGGGCTACGCCTGGGTCACGCTGATGCTGATCACCGCGATCTCGGCCATCTTCATCAGCGACCCGGTCTTGCCCAACGTCGCCGGTTTCTCGGCCATCCACCTGCTGATTCCGGTGGTGCTGGGCATGCTGTTTCTCGCGTTCCGCTTCCTGCTGCGCGGCAACATCCGCGGCCACCGCAAGACCATGGTCTGGCTCTACCTCGGTGGCTGCATCGGGGCCGGCGTCTTCACCCTGGCACCTGACCGCATCCTGGGCCAGCTCGTGTGGGGCGATGGGCTCGGCATGACCACCACGCACCACGCCGTGCAGCGCACCGCGCCACCGGTGTCCGAACGCCTCGCCCAACAAGGCCAGACCCGATGAGCCCGGAGACCCACATGAAACAACGCTTCACGATCACCCTGCTCGCCGGCCTGCTGGCAACCCTGATGGGTGCCACCGCCCACGCCGGCACCGGCCTGACCGAACTGCCGGGCCAGGGCAGCGATGGCCCCGTGACCGTGTACTACCCGACCGATGCCGAGGACGTGCCCGTCTCGCGCGGTCCGTTTCGCCTGCGGCTCGCGCCCGGCAGCGCACCCGCGCGCGGCAACGGCCGGCTGGTCGTCATCTCGCACGGTTCGGGTGGTGCGCCCTGGGTCCATGCCGACCTGGCTCGTGCTCTGGTGCAGGCCGGCTTCGTGGTGGCCATGCCCGAGCACCACGGCGACAACTACAAGAACAACCGCAACCCCGGCCCGGACAGCTGGAAGCTGCGGCCGGCCGAGGTCTCGCGCGCCATCGATGCCGTCGCGCGCGACCCGCGCTTCGCCCCCCTGCTGGCGCTGGACAAGGTCGGCATGTACGGCATGTCGGCCGGCGGCCACACGGCGCTCAGCCTGGCGGGCGGTCGCTGGTCGCCGGCCCGCTTCAAGGCCCACTGCGAGGCCCACATCGCCGAGGACTTCCCGGCCTGCGTGGGCCTGTTCACGCGACTCACCGGCGGCGTGCTCGACGGCGTGAAGAAAGCGGCGGCGGTGAGCGTGATCGGCCAGCGTTTTGATGACGCGACCTGGTACACCCACCACGATCCCCGCGTGGCGGCGGTGGTGGCCGGCGTGCCCGCATCGGCCGACTTCGACGCGGCCTCGCTCGCCACGCCACGCGTCCCGCTCGGCCTGGTCACGGCAGGGCGTGACCAGTGGCTGACCCCGCGCTTTCACAGCGACCGCATCGCGCAGGCCTGCACACCGTGCGAGCGCATCGCCCACCTGCCGGACGCCGGCCACGGCGCGCTGCTGTCGCCGCCGGTCCCACCCGAGGTGATGGGCGCCCTGGAGGCCGATCTGCTGGCCGATCCGCCGGGCTTCGACCGCGCCGTGCTGCCCGAGATCGACCGCAAGATCGCCGCCTTCTTCCGCACCCACCTCACCCCCGCCCCATGAACACCCGCTCACCTAGAATGAAATCGACCACCATGAACACCCCCCTGTCTTCGCAAGAAATCGACAAACTCGCGCGTCGGCGCGCGGGCGCCAAACTCGGCTGGTACATGCACGCCGCGGTCTTCGTGCTGGTCAACCTGGTGCTGCTGGGCCTGTCGGCCAGGGGCTTCGGCACGCGCCCCTGGTCCATGTATCCGCTGCTGGGCTGGGGCCTGGGTCTGACGCTGCACGGGCTGGCCGTCTTTCTCCTCGGCGCGGGCGGCGGCCTGCGCGAGCACCTGGTGCAGCAGGAACGCGAGCGCCTCCAGCGCCAACAAGGCCGGCCTTGAGAACCGCACCGACCATCAACTGGCTCGCCAAGCTGCGGCACTTCCTGCAAGTGATGGCCTTCGCCTTGATGGTCGCCACGCTGCAGTACGCCTTCATGCCCGAGCGCCCCTACGGGCCGCCCCTGGTGTACTCGCTGCTCATCGCCACCCTCACCTGGGCCGTCATCGACCTCGGACGCGATCTGTTTCCCTCGGCCGCCGAAACCGGCTGGCCCAAGGGTCATGCGGGCCTGGCGCTGGTGCTGGGGGGCATCGTTTTCGGCTACCTCGGGGGCACCACGATCGCCGACGCGGTGTGCCGGTACTTCCAGTGGTACCCACCCGGCACCGGCCAGACCACGGGCGAGCTGCGCAGCTCCATCCTGATCACCGCGCTGGCCGGGATCGTGGGCTCGTTCTACTTCTACGCCGTCAACAAGGGCGCCTACCTCCAGCGCAAGATGGCCGAGGCGCGCCGACAGGCCAGCGAAGCGCGCCTGAAGCTGCTCGAATCGCAGCTCGAACCGCACATGCTGTTCAACACCCTGGCCAACCTGCGCGCGCTGATAGCCACCGACCCCGCGCGCGCCACCGCCATGCTCGACCGCCTCAACGACTACCTGCGCGCCACCCTCACCGCTTCGCGCACCGACGCACTGTCGGGCCGCCACACGCTGGCCGACGAATTCGCCCGCCTGCGCGACTACCTGGAACTGATGGCCGTGCGCATGGGCCCGCGCCTGCGCTACACGCTGGAGTTGCCCGAAGCGCTGAGCGCGCAGCCGGTGCCGCCGCTGTTGCTGCAACCGCTGGTGGAGAACTGCATCCGCCATGGGCTCGAGCCCAGCCTGCAGGGCGGCGAAATCCGCGTGGTCGCGCGCCAGAACGCCACCGGGCTGGAGCTGGAGGTGAGCGACACCGGCGTGGGCTGCGGGCCCGAGCCCGAGGCGGGCTTTGGCCTGTCCCAGGTGCGCGAACGCATCGGCACCGCCTATGCCGGCCAGGCCCGCATGGACTGGCACAGCCAGCCTGATGGCGGCACGCGCGCCGTGCTCACCCTGCCTTTGCAAACCGCATGAACGCCACCGCCCTCATCGCCGAAGACGAACCGCTGCTGGCCCAAGCGCTGCAAGCCGAACTGGCGCGCGCCTGGCCCGGGCTGGCGGTGGTGAAGGTGGTGGGCGACGGGGAGACCGCCGTGGTGCAGGCGCTGGCCCTGCGGCCCGACGTGATGTTTCTCGACATCCGCATGCCCGGGCAAAGCGGGCTGGACGCCGCCGCCGAGCTGGCCGAGGAATGGCCCGACAACCAGGCGTTTCCCGCCCTGGTCTTCGTCACCGCCTACGACGCCTATGCGGTGCAGGCCTTCGAAGCGCAGGCGGTCGACTACCTCCTCAAACCCGTGCAGCCCGAGCGGCTTCGCCTCACCGTGCAGCGGGTGCAGGCCTTGCTGGCGCAGCGGCGGCCCGCCACCGGCCCGCTGGACGCCACGCTGGAGCAACTGCGCAGCCTCATGGGCCTGCCGGGCGCACAGGCACCGGTGGCGCGCCTGCAGGTGATCCCGGCCAGCGTGGGGCAGAGCATCCGCATGGTGCAGCTCACCGAGGTGCTGGCGTTCGAGGCGGCCGACAAATACGTGCGCGTGCTGCTGGCGCAGGGCGAGGTGCTCATCCGCACGCCGCTGAAAGAACTGATGCCCCAGCTGGACCCTGCCCTCTTCTGGCAGATCCACCGGGGCACCGTGGTGCGGGCCGACGCCATCGAGAGCGTCACCCGCAACGAAGCCGGGCGCCTGGGCCTGCGGCTGCGCGCCCGGCCGGAGGCTTTCGGCGTGAGCCGGCTTTACGCGGACCGGTTTCGAGCGATGTGAGCCGCTCAGCGGTGACCGCGACGGTCGTGGCCGCGATGGCCATGACCGCGGTGGCCGTGGCCATGGCGGCGGTCATCCCAACGCGGGCCGTGGCCCCAGCCGGCGCGGTAGTAGGGGCGCGGCGCCACGTAGATGGGCTGCGGATACACCACCACCGGGTGCGGGTGCACCACGATCGGGCGGCGGTAGATCGGGCGGCGTTCCTCGTAGATCGGGTAACGCTCTTCATAGACCGGGTAGCGGTTGACGTACACCGGCGGGTAGTTGGACACACCCACGGCCACGCCCGGCGAATGCACGCCGATCGACCAGGAAATGTTGTTGTCGCGCGCCTGCGCTGGCGTGGCGACGGTGGACATCGCCCAGGCGCTGGCGGCCAGGGCGACCAGCGAGAGGCCTCGGGCCAACGCCGAGGTGCGGGCCCAGTGGGCTTTGAGAGACGAGGTTTTCATGGCTGGCTCCTGAATTCGCGTGGGGCTGATCTCAGGGTCTTGCTCACCCTGTGGCTGCATTACAGACAATCATCCACTTCGCTGTACCGCATGCCCCGTCAAAGTCGTAGCCAGACGTAACCCCCATGAACACCCCAACCATCCCCACCGCCGCCCTCGATGTGCTCGATTTCTGGTTCGGCGACGGCCTGCAACTCGACTGGCCCTCGCAAGACCGCAACGAACGCTGGTTTGGCGGCGGCCCGGCGCAGGACGACGCCATCCGCCAGCGCTTTGGTGCACTGGTGGACACCGCGCTGGACGGCGGCCTCACCGAGTGGGAGGCCGAGCCCCACGCGCGCCTGGCGCTCATCGTGCTGCTCGACCAGCTCTCGCGCAACGTGCACCGCGGCCAGCGCCGCGCCTTCGATGGGGATGCCCGAGCCCAGCGCCTGAGCCGCCGCTCGCTCGCCGAGGGCATGGACACCACGCTCACGCCAGCGGGTTGCGTGTTTCTCTACATGCCGCTCATGCACGCTGAAAACCTGGAACTGCAAGAGGAGTGTGTGGCGCGCTTCCAGCGGCTGGTGGACACCAGCCCGGAGCCGCTGCGCGAGACGCTCGCCAACAACCTGCGCTTTGCCGTGGTGCACCGCGACATCGTGGCGAAATATGGGCGTTTCCCCTACCGCAACGCCGTGCTCGGGCGCACCGGCACGCCGGAGGAAGACGAGTTCCTGAAAGACGGTCCGCGCTTCGGCCAGTAGTGGCCGGGAGTTGTATTGGCCCAGCGCGGAACGGTCAGCCCGCTGTCAGTGGCTTCAACGCCGCGGGCAGCCAGCCGGCCAGCCGCGCGTGGATCTGTGCCTCGCGCCGCTGCCACCAGATGCCCAGCGCCACCACGCCCAAGCCCAGCAGCGTGAGTGCAAACGGGAACAGCAGGCTGTCTTCAAACACGCGGTACGACAGATAGCCCAGGTAGCTCGCCACGCCAATGGCACCGAGCACCGTGAACACGCGCCGCCCGATGGCCGCGCCCAGGAACACCAGGCCCACGTTGATGAGCGCGTAGATGAACTTGTTGACCTCCGACTCGCTGTCTCGCAGGCTCAGGCCACACCAGAACATGATGGCGCCGAAGAGGTAGAGCCAGAACGCGAAGTCTTGCCGGTTCAGCGGGTGCGTGGAAGCGCGCGTGCGCAGATCGACCCACACCGCGATGGCGCAGGTGGCCAGGCCGAACACAAGCGACACGTCGCGCGTGAACGCCCAGTCGAAGCCTTCCTTTTGCATGAGCATGTGCGCCACGTCCATGCTGAGGTACCAGATGGTCACCGCCACCGGCATCACCATGAACGGCAAGCGGAAGCGCCGCAGCATGACCACGGCCGCTGCCAGCGTGGCCAGCTCCAGCGTGAGCCAGCGCCAGTCGATGTAGCGGTGGTAATCGCGGTAGCTGTCATGGCTGCCCTCGGGCCAGAAACCCAGGCCGCTCTGCAGCGCCCACACCGCCAACGGCACCAGGCACACCGCCAGCGTGGCCAGCACACCGGCTGGCGTGCGCAGGCGCTGCACCATGAGGTTGCGCGCCACCAGCAGCGCGCCCGCCATGTAGCCCATGGCCAATGCAAACACACCCCAGGCGCCAAACAGCTCCCAGCCCAGCGTCATGAACAGCGTCATGGCGCCGATGGCCAACATGCCGCCGAAGTAATACAGCGTGTTGGTGAACGAGAAGCTCGGCCCCGGCGCCACGCGCGGCATGGGCGCCATGGGCACGCCCGAGGGCAAGGGCTGTGCGGCCGGCGGCGCCAGCTCGGCCGCGGTCACGCGCTGGTCGCTCCCCGGTGACGCCCACGAAGCCCAGAGGGCATGCGCCTCGCTCGGCACGATGGCGCCGCGCTCCACGGCCGCTTCAATGTCGGCCCAGCCCAGGCGCACGCGCACCGAGGGCAAAAACACGTCTTCGGCTTGGGTGATCTCCCAGGTGCTGGGCTCGTCTGTGGGGATGGTTTCAGGGTTTTCGTTGTGCATGCGTTGTGTACCCATGGGGGTTTCCTCGACTCCGCAGCAACGATAACGGAAAGCCGCGTGCGCAAGCTGTGCGCTGCGACCATTCAGCCCGTGCCACAGACCGCTTGCACCGAGGAGAAACGCACCGCGCCCCTAGAATGCCTTGATGAGCTCCAACACCCCCCCCAGCAAGCCATCCAGCCCCGCCGCAAACGCCCCCGCAGAGGGCGAACACAAGGTCAGCAACTTCCTGCGACAGATCATCGAAAACGATCTGGACAAAGGCACCTACCAAAGCCGCCGCTGGGCCGGCACCCCGGGCGACGCCGCGCACCACGCCGCCGGCCAGCCCGACCCCGCCAAGATCCGCACCCGCTTCCCGCCCGAGCCCAACGGCTACCTGCACATTGGCCACGCCAAGAGCATCTGCCTCAACTTCGGCCTGGCGCGCGACTACGGCGGCGTGTGCCACATGCGCTTTGACGACACCAACCCCGAGAAAGAAGACACCGAGTACGTCAACAGCATCCTCGATGCCGTGCAGTGGCTCGGCTACAACTGGGAAGCCAACGGCCAAAGCCACCTCTTCCAGGCCAGCGACTACTTTGATTTCATGTACCGCGCCGCCGAATACCTGGTGGAAGCCGGCCACGCGTATGTGGACGAGCAGACCGGGGAACAGATGCGCGCCGCGCGCGGCGACTTCGGCAAACCCGGCATCGACAGCCCGTTCAGAAGCCGCACCCCCGCCGAGAACCTGGCGCGGTTCAGAGAAATGCGCGACGGCCAGCACGAAGACGGCAGCATGGTGCTGCGCGCCAAGATCGACATGGCCTCGCCCAACATCAACCTGCGCGACCCCGCCATCTACCGCATCCGCCGCGCCACGCACCACCACACCGGCGACCAGTGGTGCATCTACCCCATGTACACGTTCGCGCACCCCATTGAGGACGCGCTGGAGCAGATCACCCACAGCCTGTGCACGCTGGAATTTGAAGACCAGCGCCCGTTCTACGACTGGCTGCTGGAGCGCCTGACCGAAGGCGGCCTGCTGCAAAGCCCGCCGCCAAGGCAGTACGAATTTGCGCGGCTCAACCTCACCTATGTGATCACCAGCAAACGCAAGCTCGCGCAGCTGGTGTACGACCACAAGGTGAGCGGCTGGGACGACCCGCGCATGCCAACCATCGTCGGCCTGCGCCGGCGCGGCTACACGCCCGAGAGCATCCAGATGTTTGCCGACCGCATCGGCGTGACCAAGAGCGACAGCTGGATCGACTACAGCACGTTGGAGGGCTGCCTGCGCGAAGACCTGGAAAACAAGGCCCACCGCGGCATGGCCGTGCTCGACCCCGTCAAGTTGGTGCTCACCAACTGGGCCGAGGCCTTTGGCAGCGACGACTACACCGAAGACTGCACCCAGCCCGCCCTGCCCCACCACGCCGTGCCCGAGGGCCAGACCCCGCCGCCCGAGCGCGTGTTCAAGATCGGCAACCAGGTGTGGATCGAACGCGAAGACTTTGAAGAAGTGCCGCCCAAGGGCTACAAGCGCCTGTTCCCAGGCAACGTGGTGCGCCTCAAAGGCGGCTACGTGATCGAGTGCACCGGCTGCGAAAAAGACGCGAGCGGCACCGTGACCGCCGTGCACGCCAAGGTGATCCCCGGCACCAAGAGCGGCACCCCCGGCGCCGACAGCGTGAAAGCCAAAGCCGCCATCACCTGGGTGAGCGTGGCCGACGGCGTGCCTGCCGAAGTGCGCCTGTACGACCGCCTGTTCAGCGACCCCCAGCCAGACGCTGGCGGCAAGGACTTCATCGAAGCGTTGAACCCGGACAGCTTGAAGGTGGTGACGGCTTATGTGGAGCCTTCACTGGCTGCGGCGAAACCGGATGAGAAATTCCAGTTTGAGAGGTTTGGGTACTTTGTGGCGGATCGGGTGGATCATGCGGCGGGGAAGCCGGTTTTCAATCGGGTAACGGGATTGAAGGATAGCTGGGGGAAATAAGGCTCAATTTTTATACCAGGGATTGCAGATGGACAAAAAGGAAGTCGGATCAATCTTTCGTTTCAAAAACAATGATCGAGTGGGGGAGGCTGCCGCTGAAGCTGATGACAGATTCTTGTTCGACTGCTTCGTCGATAACGGAGACCTTGATTTGCTAGCAGACTGCGCAGCGCCTCAAAGAATCATTGTCGGAAGAACAGGAGCAGGCAAAAGCGCATTGCTTCGAATGCTTGAGTCACGCGAAGATAACGTAATTTCACTAGTGCCGGAGCAACTTGCACTAAGCTATCTCTCAAACTCAGAGGTTGTGAGATTTTTTGAAAGTGCCGGAGCGAATCTTGATCTTTTCTATCAACTTTTGTGGCGCCATGTGCTTGCTGTTGAGCTTGTAAAGTACAAATATAAAATTACAAACGAGGTATCGCAAAAGACATTCCTTGGCTCATTGGCGAATATTTTCCAACGAGATAAGACCAAAGAACAGGCCGTCAATTACTTGCGCCAATGGGGTGAAAACTTTTGGAATGAAACTGAGTACAGAGTCAAAGAAATCACAGGAAAAATTGAAAATGACTTGCGTGCCTCGCTAGGCGCGAACGGTCTGGGGGCAAAGCTCGAGGCCGGAGCATCCCAAAAGCTAACTTCCGAAGAACGACAAGAAGTAATTAGCCGAGGATCGAGAGTGGTGAGCCAAGTCCAAGTAAAGGCACTAGCCGACGTAATCAAATTGTTGGCCGATGAAGTTTTTAGTGATGACCAAGAGGCGCATTACATAATAATTGACGACCTTGATACAAAATGGGTAGAAGACCCACTTAAGCTGAAGTTAATTCGTGCATTGATTGAGACTGTAAAGACATTTAGGCAAATTCGAAACGTTAAGATAATCGTCTCCTTGCGGCTCGACTTGCTTCAGCGCGTTATTTCAGCCACAAGGGATTCTGGTTTTCAATCCGAGAAGTACGAGTCTCTTTATTTAAAGCTTACTTGGAGGCCACCAAAGCTTATTGAGCTACTCAACAAGCGAGTTGAGTTTCTCGTCAAACAAAGATACACATCTCGGCCCGTTCCCCTAGATGAGCTGTTTCCCAAAAAAATCGGGCATAGTACTTTCGCCGATTATTTGATGCAAAGAACCTTTTTGAGACCTCGAGATGCGATCCTCTTTATCAATGAATGTATCGCACGCGCAGTCGATCGCGGGCAGATTTCAGTTCAAATTGTTCACGATGCCGAGGGGTCTTACTCTCAGAAAAGAATCGATTCCTTACAAGAAGAATGGTCTGGTATTTATCCACACGTAGCGGATTATATTCATATTTTCTCGAGACGTCCTATTCAACAGCGTATTAGCGAATTCAGTGAAGAAAGCATACGTGAGTGGCTATTTGATCGGCTATTGCGGAATGATGATTTAACAGACCCCGTCATCATCGCCGCTCGCGCCCACCTAAATGACGGAAAACCAAGTCATTTCAAGTTTCTACTAATTCTTTTCGACAGCTTGTATTCAGTCGGAGCTGTGGGCATAAAGCCTGATCCAAGCAGTCCCGAATATTGGTCTTATTACTCCGATCACAATCCAGGAGAGGGCTCAATGAAACCGTCATCCATCATTAAATTGCATCCTACTTTTTGGCGGGCTGTTGGAGCTCGGCCAAACTAGCTGAACGGTACTTCGTTACGATCGCGTAAGAGCCACAGCATCATCAAAGCGGCGCAGATCTGTTAGCGAGCCGACATTTGAGGCAAAGCTTGAATTAGTGCAATCAAAGAATCGCTTTTCACGGGAGCATAAAGAATGGCCAAATTTTTAACAACTACCGGCACTAATTACCACTTGGAAGAGTTGATCAAAGGCGCGTCCGACCGCCTGATCCTGATCAGCCCCTTCCTCAAGCTCAACGACCGCATGAAGGAGCTTTTGGCGGACAAGAATCGCTTGAAGATCGACGTGCGCATCGTCTACGGCAAGAGTGAATTGCAGCCACAGGAAATCGAATGGCTGCGCGGCCTGACCTATATCCGCACCAGCTTCTGCAAGAACCTGCACGCCAAGTGCTACATGAACGAAGAGATGTGCATCATCACCAGCCTGAACCTCTACGAGTTCAGCCAGGTGAACAACAACGAGATGGGCATCCTGATCCAGCGCGGAGAAGACAGCCAGCTCTACAAAGACGCCTACGAAGAAGCCCAACGCATCATCCGCATCAGCGAGGAAGTGCGCATATCGCTGGAGCGCGTGTCAAACGAGCCCGAGGCTTCTGCCGCCGAGACCGGCCAGGGCGCCGATTCAGAATCGGTCGGCGACAAGCTGGCCTCGTCCAAGATCGCGGCCAAGCTGGGCATGAAGACGGCTCAGTTCATGGACCGCGCCGCCGAGCAAGGCTTTCTGACGGTGGACGGCGACAAACATCTGCTGACCGTCAAGGGCGAAAAGGCAGGTGTGGAGTTTGTGGCCAAGTCCCGGTTCGGGCCTTACTTTCTCTGGCCGCAGGACTTTCATCCGGTCTGAGCGCACGCCGCGCGCTTTCGGTAGCTGACTACGGCGGGTACAGCGGGAAATAGCGATGGCCTACCGTGGCAATCGACGCCAAGGACTTCGACAGAAGTCCAGCGACACGTTCCCGGAAAGGATCTTTCGTGTCCTGGTTTTGACAGGCGTACTTTGGGTGGTCAGCGAGTTCATGCGAGGACGCCCTGACCTGGCAGTTGCGGGGACCGGTCTGCGCTCCGTTCTCTGGCTTCCGTTGACTATCGGTGTGGGCTTGCTGGGCCTGCACTTCGTCTTTCGGGCGCTGGCTGCCTTGTCCTCCAACGCTGACTCGGCACGCAGCACCTTCGACGATCGGCGTGATCCGCAGTACACCGAAGCAAACGCGCAGACGGGGCCGTTCAAGGAGGTTCGCTGGAGTTCCAATGTCTTCGCTGCCATCGAGTGGCGGCGCTTCGAGGCGGTCGTGGAAGCCCTGTTTGCGCAAGAAGGCTATGAAACGCAGTCGCAGTTGCATGGAGCGGACGGCGGGGTGGACATCTGGCTGTATTCGAAGAATCCAAATGACTCGGTGTCGGTGGTGCAGTGCAAGCACTGGCAAGGCAATCCGGTCACGGTGAAGGAACTGCGCGAATTCCTGGGTGTGATGGCGTCGCATGGCATCAAGCGCGGCAACTTCGCCACCTCGTCGCGCTACACGGCCGATGCGATGGCCTTCGCCAAGGCCAACGGCATCACCGCGCAGAACGGCAACGATCTGCTCAGGTTGATTGCCCAGCGCTCACCAGAGCAGCAGGCCCGTCTGCTGGAAGTGGCGTACGAAGGTGAGTACTGGAAGCCCACGTGCGTCAACTGCGGCGTGAAGATGGTGGAGCGCGAAGCCAGGAACAACGGTTCCCGGTTCTGGGGTTGCATGAACTATCCCCGCTGCAAGTGCACACTCCCCATGAAGACAGCTAACTGAACCCATCACATCAAGCCCCAACATGCTCGCCAACCTGACCCCCTTCCTCCTCCACTGGGCCATCACCGCCTTCGCCCTGTGGGTGGCGAGCCATCTGTTCAAGGGCATCCGGTTCGGCAGCACCTCGGCGCTGGTGATCTCGGCCCTGCTGCTGGGCCTGGCCAATGCGATCGTGAGGCCGCTGCTGGTGGTGCTCACGCTGCCCTTGACGCTGCTGAGCTTTGGCCTGTTCCTGCTGGTGATCAACGCGCTGATGCTGTTGCTGGTGGCCAAGCTGGTCGAAGGATTCAAGGTCGACGGGTTCTGGACGGCGTTCTGGGCCAGCCTGTTCATCTCGCTGCTGAGCCTGGTGCTCGGCGCCTTCGTGCTGGGCGGCACGCCCGAGTACACCATTGAGACCAACCCGGCGCCGGGGCGGGTGTGGCTTTGAGCCCTTTATCAACCAAGACGAGTTCACACATGCCATTCATTCGCGTTTTCACGGTTCTGCTGGCGGCACTGCTGCTGAGCGCATGCGCCGCACCCAAACTGACAGCGGAACAGGCCAGCAGCATCAAGAAGATCGGCATTGTTTCCCTGCTGCCCCAAGAGGTGAAGTACCGCAAGATCGGCATCACGGTTTTCAACAACGAGTACAAGTCTGTGCCGGCAGGCGATGTGTTCAACGCGGCCGCTCGCTCCAGCGCAGAACGTTTCCTGCGCCAGTCGGGCAAGTACGAGGTGAAGCAGATCGAGGTCGACGTTGCGCCCATGGCCAAGAGGCTGAATGGCCGCAGCATGGTGATGTCACAAAACATTGAGCGCATTGACACCGAGATCGTCGAGCTGGCCAAGTCGAATGGGGTGGACGCGGTGATCGTGGTAGGCGAAAACTTCGACGCGGAAAGAGGCATCTTTGGTCTGGTGATGGGCCTGCGAGCCGGCCTGGGTGACGTGCGATCCGCCGGGGCCATGGCGGGGCTGCAGGTGGCGGGCATCACGGCACGCAAGGAAATCTTTCTGGGTAGGTACCCGTCGGTGGGTATGGGCAGGGGGGTTTCCCGCCCAGAGGGCAAGCCCTGGGCTTACAAGCTGGAAGACAACCTGGATGAAGCGACTCACCGCGAGGTGATGAGGGTGATGCAGGCCGCCATCGAGAGCGAGGTCGCTGCAGCGCTGGCTGCCACGGACCTCTGACGGCCTCGATCCTGGCCATAGCGCATCAGCACCGCAAGCCTGGCTACTGGCAGGACCGCGGCAACTGATGCCGTATGTGTTGGCGGAGGCTGTTGATGCCGCCGCTCTCAGTGCAGCGTGTTCGCCATGATCTGGTGCACTTCCTGCTCCAGCCCCTCTGACGGTATGACCACCATTTCCTTGCCGCCGAACTTTGCCGAGTAGCGCGGCGATTCGCTGGCATGCTGATAGGCCTCGCCGAGCCGGAAGATCAACTCCCCGACCTGGACGTCCGATAGGTGGTGCTCCTTGGCCATGTCATTGAGGCTGGAGACCTTGCCGTCATGAATCCAGGCAATGCCAAAGTTCTGGGGTGGCTTGCCGAGGAAGACGAAGGCTTCGTGCTCTGCCGGCACCACCTGCAGGTGGTCAGACACCTGGTGCGCCAGCTCCTCCAGCGGTGTTTTGATGTCATCGAGCTTGCTGATCGCGTCGCTGTCCATCGGCAGCGGCGGATACTCAACTTTGTGGCCGAAAAACTTGTCCAGCAGTCTCATGTTGTTCTCCTTTCAGAAGACAAATAAGAGAGCCTGACGACAACCCGCAGGCTGGGTGCCTGGACGGCGCTAGGTCGCCAAGCGCTTTCACCATAGACCTTCAGGGCGATCTTTTCAAATCGAATCGATGAAGCGAGTGCCCCCTCAAAGGTGCACGCATGTTTCGTCATATGTTTTGTTTCTCAAACTTGACAAAATGGCCATTTTGATCAGAATGAGCAACAAATGCCGTCCAAACCACCTGCTCCGCTTCATCAAAGCACAGCCCAGTTGCAAGCCCTGGGCGCGCAGCTTCGCGCGCGGCGCAAGGCACTGCGTGTCAGCAGCACGGTGGCGGCGGAGGCGGCGGGCATGTCGCGGGTGACGCTGCACCGCATCGAGAAAGGCGAGCCTTCGGTGGCAGGCGGCGCATGGGCCAATGCCATGGCGGCGCTGGGCATGGCGCTGCTGGCCCGCAATGCCGAAGACGCCGAAACCGATGGCGCTCGCGCGAGCCCGGCGGATCTGGCCGAGTGGATTCCGGTGCACGTGCGCCTGGCGGACTACCCGCAACTGAAGGCCCTGGCCTGGCAGGTGCACGGTATCGACACGCTTTCGCCCCTGGAGGCCTTGGGCATTTACGAACGCAACGCGCGCCATCTGGACACCGCTGCCATGTCGCCCGCCGAGCGGGCGCTGTTGAAGGCGCTGCGCACGGGTCTGGGTGGTGGCGCGGCGGTGGTGGGCACGCCCGATGTTTGAACGCCCTCACCACCAGCGCATCGCGCATGTGCTGGCCGCGCTGGACGGCGATGCGCTGCGGCAGCACGGCTGTTTGTTTGGAGGCGGTACCTGCATCGCCCTGCGCCATGGCGAGTACCGCGAATCGGTGGACATCGACTTTCTGGTGTCCGACGCTGCGGGCTACCGGGAACTGCGTCAGTTGCTCACAGGCCCCGGTGGGCTCAACGCCCTGGTCAGGCCTGGCGCTCAGCCGCTGGAGATACTGCGCGAGGTGCGCGCCGATCAGTACGGTCTGCGCACGGTGGTGCAAATGGACGGCCAGGCCATCAAGTTTGAAATCGTGCGCGAGGCACGCATCACGCTGGAAGCGCCGACCAAGGACGATGTGGTGTGTGGCATCGGCACGCTCACGCCGCTCGATCTCGCAACGTCCAAACTGTTGGCCAATTCAGACCGGCAGGCGGACGACGGCGTGTTCAGCCGCGACGTGATCGATCTGGCGATGATGGGCTTGCGCTTGCCCCTGCTGCGCATGGCGCTGGCCAAGGCCGAGCAAGCCTACGGCCCCGCCGTGGCGCGCGATCTGGCCAAAGCCATTGACCGCCTGCAAGAGCGCCAGGGCTGGCTGGAGCGATGCATGCAGGCCATGGCCATGACGCTGCCCAAGGCGGTCCTCTGGCAAAAGATTCGCGCGCTGCGCAGGTTGTTGAAGCCGGTTTGAGCTGCTTGCCTTGCGCCTGGGCAGATCACCCGGCGGCGTTGGCCTCAGGCAGCTTCGCAATCACCTTGATCTCGAACTGAAACCCGTAAAGCCACGTCACCCCAACACCGGTGAGCGTGGGGTACGGGGCTTCGCCCCAGTGTTCGCCAAACACCTCCCAGATGGTTTCGAAGTTCGACTCCGGATCGACGATGAAGACGGTCACGTCGACCACGTCCTTGAACGTGCAGCCAGCGGCCGAGAGGATCGCGTTGAGGTTGTCGAATGCAAGGCGGACCTGGCCTTTCAGATCGGCCTCGGGTGAGCCATCGGGGCGGCTGCCCACCTGCCCCGAGACGAACAGAAAACCGTTGGACCGGATCGCTGGCGAGTAGTGGTTCTTTTCATAGAGCGCCTGGCGTCCGGCGGGAAAGACAACATCACGTGCAGACATGGAATACCTCTTTGTTTGGTGGGGATGGATGGACTCTAGGCATTCACGGCCTGCGGATAAACGGGCAAGTCGCACAATGACTGTTTGAGATTCCCAAACAATCAAACGAGGTGTGAGGAGCCGCCATGGACCGTTTCGATGCGATGCAGGCCTTTGCCCGCGTGGTGGAAGCCGGCAGCTTCACCAAGGCGGCGCAAACGCTGCACATGAGCAAGACCACGGTGACGCAGCTGGTGCAGCAGCTGGAGGCGCGGCTGCGTGTGAAGCTGTTGAACCGCACCACACGGCAGGTGAAGGTGACCGCCGATGGCGCCGCCTACTACGAGCGCGTGGTGCGCCTGCTGGCCGATCTGGAAGACGCCGACACCAGCCTGTCCAGCGCATCGGCCTCGCCCCGCGGGCGCTTGCGTGTGGACGTGCCCAGCCCGCTGGCCCGCATGATCCTGATGCCTGCCCTGCCGACCTTTCACGCGCGCTACCCCGAGATCCAGCTCCACATGGGCGTGAGCGACCGCATGGTGGACCTGATCGGCGACAACGTGGACTGCGTGCTGCGCGGCGGTGAGGTCACCGATCCGTCGTTGATCGCGCGCCGCGTGGGCAACCTGCAGCTCGGCGTGTACGCGGCCCCCAGCTACCTGGCGCTCGCGGGCACACCACTGCACCCCCGCGAGCTGGAAGACACGCACCACCGCACCGTGGGTTATCTGCGCGCGCGCAGTGGCACGGTGGCGCCTCTGGGCATGGAGCGCGAGGGTGAACGCATCGAGGTGCAGGGGCGCTATGCGGTGGCCGTTGACGACGGCAACGCCTACCTGGCTGCGGGGCTCGCCGGCATGGGCGTGCTATGGCTGCCGCACTACATGGCCCAGGACCATGCAGCGCGCGGCGAACTGGTGCCGCTATTCGACGGCTGGCATTGCGATTCGATGCCGATGTACGTGGCGTTCCCGCCGAACCGACACGTGAGCGCGAAGCTGCGGGCGTTCATCGACTGGGTGGTGGCGTTGATGGCTGTGCATGCGCCGGTGGTGCTCCCGCTGTGATGCGAAGCAAACTGTTGCTGTCGAGATCCTTTACAAATCGGGACAGTGGTTTGCCAAAAACTATGAGTCACCACTTTCCAATTGCTGTTAAGTCCATGAAAAACCTTGATATTTCCCGGATGGAATTCTTTGGCTTGAATATTGCTGACCATATTGCCAAGTGCGGATCCGTCTGAGGAAATCCTTTGGCAACCCGTCCTTCGTACTGTCCTTTTTCAGGACGGGTTCAACCAATGCTGTTTCTGGGGACCGCCATGTTCAAGTTTTCGAAATTCGCTGCGGCGACGATGCTGACGATCAGCTCAGCCGTGGCAATGGCGGCACCAACCGTTGTATTTCAAAGCGATTTCAATGCGCCGCTGCCTTCGGAAATTTCGCCCGGGCTGGCCACCTTGACCGGGGTGCAGGGATTCGCCGGACTTGGGCCAGTTGGCAACCAGTTTGGAGGAAATTTCCTGCGCAGCCCCACCGCCAATACAGTGACATTGAGCTTGAGCGGACTGCCAACACACGACACCATCAGTCTGGAGTTTTTGTTTGCAGCGATTGACTCGCTGGACGGCACAGGCGCATTTCCAGCAGGTGATTTTTTCAAGATCGTTTTTGATGGCGTGACGCTCTTCAGTGAATCATTTGCCAATGCAACACCGGGGCAGATCCAGAGCTATATCCCGCCGGTTGGCGTAGAACTCGCACGGCACCTTGATCTTGGTTTTACCGGTCCAGGCAGCTTCTACACAGACAGCGCCTACAACCTGGGGGCTGATCCCTTGTTTGCCAACTTCGCGCACACAGGTTCGACCGCAGTCATTGAATTCTTCATTTTCGGGGAAGGCAACCAGGATCTGAACGACGAATCCTGGGCCATGGACAACCTGAAAGTCAGCGTCACCACACTCAGGGATCCGAACGAAAATTCAGTTCCTGAACCGGGTTCATTGGCATTGCTTGCGTTGAGCCTGGCTGGCCTGGCCTTCACTCGCAAGAAGTTGTCAACCCGCTGAGGTCGTCGGACCGCTGACCGCTGCGCCGCCATCAGACGGTGCGCAAACCGTGGCTTCGGGGCGCTGGTGATTCGGAGGCAAACTCTCATCCACCATGCCCCGCCCCCACCACCACGTCTACGTGATCGAGCTGTCCAGAGACGTGCTGCTCGAGCCGAGGTTTCGCAAGAACAACCCGGGCTACATCGATGGCAAGCCGTGCGTGTATGTGGGCATGACCGGGCTGGACCCGGACGTGCGGTTCGACAAGCACAAGGCGGGCATCCAGTCGAACGCGTATGTGATGAAGTACGGGCTGCGCCTGCTGCCCGATCTGTACGAGGGTTTCAACCCGATGAAATACGCGGACGCGGTGGACAAGGAGATTGAAGTCGGCATCGACCTGCGCTCGGCCGGCTTCGGGGTCTGGCAAGCCTGATCAGTTGGTGGCGCCAGCGCCAAGCGCTGTGTCTTGCTCGACCAACATCGCGCGGCGCACCGCCAGCCGCAGCCCGCGCACGATCTCCTCCAGCGGCATGCTCGGGTTGCCCTGCTCCGGCAGCCACGGCACGTGAACGAATCCACCACGCGTGTGCTTGAGTTCGCGTCGCGTGGCCAGCGCGTGCATCAACCCATAGAACACGTGGTTGCAGACGAAGGTGCCGGCGGTTTGCGACACCTCGGCCGCCACGCCTTCGGCATGCAACTCGGCCAGCATGGCCTTGATGGGCAGGCTCGTGAAGTACGCCGTGGGTGCGCCCTGCTTCACCGCCGTGTCCACGGGCTGCGCACCCGCGTTGTCTTCGATGGGCGCGTCGTTCACGTTGATGGCCACACGCTCCAGCGACAGCGCGCTGCGCCCACCGGCCTGGCCCACGCACACCACCAGCGCGGGCCGGTGTTTTTTCAGCAGCGCATTCAGTTCTTTCAGCGAAGCGTCGAACACGGTGGGCAGTTGCGCGGCCACCACCGTGTGCCCGAGCACCTGCCGGCCGTGCAGCGCTTTCACGGCCAGCCAGCTCGGGTTCAGCGTTGCGCCGCCGAAGGCGTCAAAACCGGTGAGCAGTATCTTGTTGGGCATGGAGCTGGTCAGCCCCGCAGCGCGCCAGGCGCCAGGTCTTGCAGGGCGTGTGGCCCGATGGCGGCGCGAATGAGGCGCAGCGTGGGGTGGCCTACGGCAGCGGTCATGCGGCGCACCTGGCGGTTGCGCCCTTCAGAGATCACCAGCTCCAGCCAGCTGGTGGGGATGGACTGGCGAACGCGCACGGGTGGGTCGCGCTCCCAGAGCGGTGCGGGCTCGGGCATGCGGCGCGCGCGCGCCGGACGGGTGGGGCCGTCGTTGAGTTGCACACCCTGGCGCAGCGCCGCCAGAGCGGCCTCGTCGGGCACGCCTTCCACCTGCACCCAGTAGGTTTTTTCCATCTTGTGGCGCGGGTCGCTGATGCGGGCCTGCAGTTGGCCGTCGTTGGTCAGGAGCAGCAGGCCTTCGCTGTCGGCGTCGAGTCGGCCGGCCACGTACACGCCCGGGATGTCGATGAAATCCTTGAGCCCGCGCCAGCGGCCTTCGGGCGTGAACTGGCTCAACACGCCATAGGGCTTGTTGAAGCAGATCAAGCGGGCAGCGGGCGCGACAACCATGGGCAGAGGAGCGTCGCCGCTCAGGGCTTGGCGACACGCTGGCGGATGTCGCGCAGCTTGGCCTGCAGGCGTTGCTGGTGCTCCGGCCCAACGCGCAGCAGCATCTTTCGCCCGGCCGAGAGCGACTCCAGCGCCGGGTCGGAAAACTCATACCGCACCCAGGGCCGCGTGGAGGTCACCTCACCCTTCACCTCCACCAGCGTGACGGCCAGCGGAGCGGTCGGCACCGGGGTGGCGATCAGGTGGTCCAGCACCTGGACCAGGCGGTCGTTGAAGTAGCGCCCCGGAAAACCCAACTCTTCATAGGCTTGCTGAAACAGGGGGTAAAGCCGGCGGTACAGCGCGACGGCCTGAGCGGTGTCGACCGAGTCGATCATCAGCACGAGTGGCGCGTAGCGGCGCTGGTTGTCGGGGTGGATGCTTTCAACGCCGTCGTTGCCGCGCAGCACGGTGAAGCGCTCGGGCGTGGGCTTGACGGGCCAGACCAGGGTGGGTGCCTGCTCGCGCGCCAGGTTGTCCACCGTGGCCACCGCCCGCCGCACAAAGCCGTCGAGCTGCAGGAAGGCCAGCACGTTCTGGCGCGTGAGCAGATCGGTCAGCAGTTCACCCACTTGTTGATCGGACTCGGCCAGCGTGGGCAACGGTGTGGGCCCGCCAGCGGCCTCGGGGGCCGGAGGATCGATGGGGTGCTGGATGGCCGGGGTCGCGGGCTCCAGCGGCACGGGCGTTCCCGCCGGCGCCGGGGCCACGGGTTCGATGACAGGCTCGGGTGCCGGCCGAGGTTTGAAGTGCTGCCAGCCGTAGTAGCCGCCAACGAGCACCACAACAAACACGACCGCGGAGGTGATGAGCGCGGGTCGTCGGGAAGTGCGGGGAGTGGGTCGGTACATGCCTCGTCGCCTGGGGTGGGTTGGGAGGCTTCCCATCCTACACCGCTGTTTTTTTGAGCCAAGCCAGGGTCAGCGCCTGCAGCCGCTGGTGGGCCTCGCTCTCGCGGTCGAGCACCACGCTGCGTTTGGCGCTGAGGTAATGCGTGGTGAACACGTCGAGCCAGGCGGCCAGGCTCTGGGCGGCGAGCGTTTCGCCGGCCAGCGCCAGGCACAGCGCCGCCACTTCCGAGGTGCAAAAGTGGCTCTCGCGCGCTGAGCGGCGCAGCCGGTAGTTGGACACCTGATCGGGGTGCAGACTGAGCACCGGCAGGTGGTCCAGATAAGGGCTCTTGCGGAACATCTTGCGGGCTTCGGACCAGGTGCCGTCGAGCAGCACGAACAGCGGTTTGCGGCCACCCTGCTTCTCCCCGGCTCCCATTGAAGCGCTCAGATCGGTCACCACCCGCTCGGGCTGCACGAACTCGCCCGGAAACACCAGGTAGGGCTGCCACTGCGGATCGGCCAGCAGGGCGAGCAGGCCGGGTTCCACCGCGGTGCGGGACCAGCCAAAGGCCCAGGTGTCGGCCACCACGTCAGCCACCAGCCAGCCGGTGTTGCTGGGTTTCAGCGCCTCGATGTCGCCCATGACCAGGCACACCCCGGCGCGCGTGGTGACCCGTGGGCGCAGGGCACACAGGCAATGGCTGGCAACGAGGCGGCAACCCGCACAACGCCCGCCACCCGAGCCCCGGGCCACAAAGGGTTTGGCGCTCGCGGCCAGGCGCCGGGCTCGCAGGCTGAAAACGGCGTGGCTGGGGCGGGTTTCTGGCGGTGGGGCCACTAAAAATGTCATGGGAAGGACTGTAGGCGCAATGCTCAAGACGCTTCTGGGACACAAGCAGGGCTGAAAACGCCTCTGTAATGTTTACAGCGTGACATTTGTCTCAGGGCGTTTGCCTCCGGCCCACCACAATGCGCCGCATGCCTGTATTTGAAATTGCTGTGTGGTCGGCCATGCTGGGAGGCTTGTTGACGTTGTCGGCCGTGGCGCTGGGCGACGCGTTGGCCAGCCGTTCCACGGGCTCGGTACGCAACCTGCTCTTCGTGCTGATCACGGGCGCCAGCTGTGTGGTCATGACGGGGTTGCCCGAGGTCTTTTTTCCGGAGCTTCCCGAGCGCTTGATGATGGTGCTCAAGGCGAGCCTGGGGCCGCTGGCGGGCGCCATGGCGCTGTACTTTCTGGGCAACTGGCTGGGTGGTGTGCGCGAAGACGCGCTGGTGCACAACCTCACCGCGCTGGGCGGCACGGCCGTCCTTCTGGTGGCACTGGCCCTGGCTGCGGTGTCCTCGCAGGTGGACCCCATGGATTTCCCCCCGCTGCTCATGCTGACGGCCACCGTCAACCTGGTGCCGGTGCTGCTGGGGCTGCTCGCGGTCATTCGCGCGGCCAAGCTGGGTGACCCGCTGGCGCGCTGGATGGGCGTGGGCATGGTGTGCCTGGCGGCCGCCACGGTGGGGCTCTATGCGCGGGGCCTGAGCGTGCCGGGGTTGGGTCTGGGCACCTGGCTGGCCACCGCGGTCTTCACCCTGGCCTACTTCCTGATTGCTTCGGCGCTGGGCCTTTTGCGAAACCGGTACAACCGCGAACTGGCGCGCCTCTCGCGGCTGGACAAAGCCGCCGAGCCCGCCACGGGCCTGCCCACGGGGGCCGCGCTGCTGACCGAGGTCGAACACGTCTTCTGGCGCACGGCGCGGCGCGGCGGCGTCTGCACCGTGGTGTGCCTGCATGTGAGCAACCTCTACGAACTGACCGACGCACCCGGACAAGGCACGGAGCACCAGATCCTCACGACGCTGGCGGCCCGGGTGCGCCGCGCCGCGGGTTTTCGGTGCGTGGTGGGGCTCTACCACCCGCGCTGCTTTGTCGTGGTGCTCGCCAGCGACAAGCTCAACAAGGCAACTTTTGAGGCCCTCACCCGCCTGCGCTCCACCGTGGCGCTGCCCCTGTCCGTGATGGATGCGAAGCACATCTACCAGCCCTTCACGCCCCAGATGGGCATGGGCGTGATCACACTCGAACCCGAAGGCTCCTCGCCGATGGAGGTGATCAACCAGGCCGAACGCCGCGCGCTGGCCGAAGTGGGCGAAGCGCGCGATTCACGCCCGATTTCACAGCACGAGATCGACACCGCGCCGGGGGAGTTGGTGTGATGGCCACACCGCGGCATCACCCGTAAGTCCTCAGTGCCGGGGGCGGCTTAAGTCAAAGCGTTTCCTCGCTCCCGGCGGGCCGCACGGCCAGCCGGTGACAGGCCTGCTTCGTCGGTCAGTGGCACCGTTCATCTCTGCGCCAAGGCACCATGTCGAGGCATGTCAAAAGAACAAGATTCCTCGCGCAGGGCGCCAGCCTCGCCGCGCAAACCCGCGCGACGCAAGCACGACCCGTTGCTGGTCAACGGGGTGAGCTCCCTGGTGGCGGGCTGCGGCCTGTGGATGCTGTCGTTGGCGATGGGCGACCAGGCGACGTTCAAGGTTGCGTCGCGGGCCCTGCTGGCGCCGGCCTGGATGGCGCTGGCGGTGGGTGTGGCCCTCTTGTTGCTGCACCTCGTGATCAAGCGGCGCACCCGCTTCGAGGCCGCCATGCTGCTGCGCCAGCATTCGCGGTTTCTCGAACCCATGCCACCGGTGCTCAACCTGCCCAAAACCAACGCCAAGCTGCCTGCCGCGCGCCGGAAGCGTCCGCGAGCCATGAGCGCTGAATGAGCGCTCGACGGCTTTTTACTTCTGCACCGGGTTCGCCGTGAGCAAAGCGGCCGAATAGGCCCGCATGAACTCGCGCGCTTTCTCCGGGTGGGGCGCGGTCAGCCAGGCGCTGTAGGCGCCCTCGTTCAAGATCACCGGCATGCGCTTTTCGCTGCCGGGTTGCCCATAGCGGTGCATCAGCGCATGGCTGTTGGCGTTCACCGTGAGCAGGCAGAAGCTCACGATGACTTCATCTCCGGCCCCCTTCCAGCTTTCCCACAAACCCGCCACCCCCATGGGCTTGCCATCCACCCGGGTGATGCGCGTGGGCACGGGCTTGCCACTGCGCAGGTCGTCTTCCTGAAACGACAGCATGGGCACGATGCAGCGCCGCGCGCCCAGCCAGGCCTCGCGAAAGTTGTTGGAGGTGGTCACGATCTCGCAGCGCGCGTTGACCAGTTTGGTCGATCGCAGCTTGGCGTCCGATGCCGACTTGACCCAGGTGGGCACCAGGCCGAACTGGCCCGTGGCGAGCTCGAATGTGGGCTTGTCGGGCTCGGCGCCCTCGGCCAAGGGCTCGGTGGCCACCAGCCGCACGAACACGCCCGGCTTGCGCGGCCACACATCGCGCCCCACCGGCGTGTCCGGGGCCGGCACGTTGAAGGCGTCGGGGTACAGGCTGGCCTGCTGAAGACTCTCGAATTGGGTGCTCATCGGGCCATGCTAGCTGATGGGCGCCGCGAAGCCGGCCCGGATGACGGCCACTTGCCAACAGGGCCCTTTTCGCGCACGCTCCTGCACCTCGGTGAAAACAGGAGGCGCTGCATGAACTATTCGGACGGCTACCTGAGCGAAACCCTGCCGCTCTACGGCCCGCCCGCCTTGCTGGTGCCACCCGAGGTTGAGCTTGCCATCGCCCAGGAGAATGAATCGTCCGGGCTGGACGATGAAGACCTCCTTCGCCGCTCCCGGCGCTGGACCCACACCCTGTTCAGCGAGATGCGTCTGGGTCAATGGGTGTTCCGCCCGCGCACCAGCGGCATGGCGTCGTGGGGCCTGAGCACCGCGCTCAACAACCCTTTCGAGCGCTGCGCCATCGGCCTCATGGACCCCGAGCACGAGGCCCCCGGCTTTGGTCTGGTGCTGACGTCGCAGTTGCCGATCGATCGGCCCTTCGAGCTGGTGGGCGACGCGTTTTTCCCCCGGCTTGAACAGACATTCCCCGTGGGCCTGGGTTCGGCCCGCACGGAGCTGCATGCACTGGCGCACCCGGTGGGTGCAACAACGGCCTGTTGGGCGCGCAGCCGGAAGACAGCACTCTGGGGCGTGCTCACCGCGGGCCACGCCGTGCGGCATGTGGGGCGTGGGGGCGCGGTCGCGATGTCGCTCGGACAACAAGGCCAGTTGGGGCGAGCCCGCTACCCGCCGATCGATGCCGCCTTTGTGCTGACCACGCCACCCAGCGGGCCGACCAGCCCTCTGCCGGTGGCACCCTTGCCGTGCCCGGCCGCGGGTTTTCGGGTCTGGGTGGAGAGCCAGAAGACGTCTCAGCAGCGCCGTGTGATCCGCACCATGGACACCCTGGGCGTGGTGCGCACCGGCGCGTTCCCCGTGCTGTCGTTTCTGGATCTGCCCTGCGTGCCAGGCGATTCGGGCGCGCTGGTGAGTGACCTGAACCGGCAGGGTCTGGGTCTTTACCTGGGCAGCATGAACACCAGCCAGGTGTCTGGTGGTGTGGTCGGGTTGGTGCAGAACCTCGAACAGGCGGTGCACGTGCTCAAGGTCGATCCCTTCATCTAAACAGGAGTGCCCACATGGCCAGCAAAAAATCTCCCAGTTGGGAAGTGCAGTTGTTCGTGCCCACCGAATTCGATCCGGGGGACCTGGACATCGACGACGACGTGGTGGAGACCCACTCGCTGAAGGGGTTCTTCAGCGGCGGTGCCGTCAAGGTGGTGGACGGCGAAGCCATGAAAAAGCAGTGGAAGAAGACCATCGACGACATGCTTGCGCTGACCTCGTCCATGACCGGCGCTCAGAGCGAATGGTCACTGGACGGCATCGAAATCGGGCTCACCCTGAGCGCGAAGGGCGAGTTGCTGTTCATTGCCGAGGCCGGCGCCGAAGCCAGCGTGAAACTCACCCTCAAGCGCAAGCCTCCCGCGGTCTGAGGCAGGCAGGCGCCGGCACTGTCCCACAATGCACCCATGACCGCCCTGCCTGCCAGCCCCGCCGCCGACCGCAACAAGCAGCCCATCCTGGAAACCCTGCAGCGGGTGCTCCCCGAGCGTGGCGTGGCACTGGAGATCGCATCCGGCACCGGCCAGCACGCCATCTGGTTTGCCGCCGGTTTGCCTGGATGGCAGTGGCAGCCCACCGACCTGCAAGCCAGCGCGATGGTCACCATCGCCGCCTGGACAGACCAGTCGGGCGCGCGCAATGTGCTGCCGCCGATGCGGCTGGACGTGATGTCCGAACAATGGCCCGACGAAGGTGACCTGTTCGGTGAGGCGTTTGGCGAGACCTTTGACGCCGTCTACTGCGCCAACATGCTGCACATCGCCCCCTGGGCCGCGTGTGCCGGGCTCATGCGGGGCGCGGCAAGGGTGCTCGCGCCCGGCGGTGTGCTCATCACCTACGGCCCCTACCTCGAAGACGGCGTGCCCACCTCGCCGGGCAACCGGGCGTTTGACGAGAGCCTGCGCAACACACACCCGGACTGGGGCTTGCGTCACCTCGCCCAGGTGGAACAGCAGGCCCGCAAGGTCGGCCTGCACCTGCGCGAGCGCCACGCCATGCCGGCCAACAACCTGTTGCTGGTGTGGGGCCGGGAACCAACGACCCAGGCCTGAGCTCCATCCCCCTCCTCATGCACTCCCGATCGCCCGCCCATGCTCAGAAACCTCAAAGACCTGTTTGACAACCTCGCGGCCAGCCTCAGCGCGCCGGCCGGCGCCCAACTGCCTGCCGAGCAGGAACACACGCTGCAACTCTCCACCGCCGTGCTGCTGGTGGAGGTGATGCGCGCCGAGCCGGACTTGAAGGACAGCGAGCGCGACGCGGTCATTGCGGCGCTGCGGCGCAAGTTCGCGCTGACCGACGACGAGCTGGAACGCCTGATGGAGCTGGCCCACGAAACGGCACGCACCGCCTACGATTACCAGCGCTTCACCGGCATGATGAACGAGCGCTTCACCCAGGCGCAGAAGATCAGCGTGGTCGAAGCCATGTGGGACGTGGCGTTTGCCGACAAACACCTCGACGCCAACGAGCACCACGTGATCAGCAAGGTGGCGGGCCTGCTGCATGTGACACACGGCGAGTACATCGCCGCCAAGCTGCACGCCCAGGCCGCTGCCCAGGGCTGACGCCCGCGCGGGCCGCACAACCGGCTACCGAACTTTGCCTGCGCTGCGGGGCGCGTTCACCGGGCGGATACATGGGGGGCACAACATGAAGGCTCACCAACCCCCAGGAGTCAACTCCATGAAACCCCGAAATCTTGTTGTGTACGCCATCGCTGCCGCCACGCTGAGCGTCAGCTCCTTGTCTTTCGCACAGGGCTATGGCCGGGCCGAGCGTTATGGAGCGCCCACCATGCAACGTGTGGATGATCGTCGCGACGACCGCCGCGATTTCCGCGAAGACCGCCGGGACGATCGACGCGACTTCCGGCAGGAGCGCCGCGAAGACCGCCGTGATTTCCGCGCCGACCGCCGCGATTACTACCGCCATGGCGCGCATCCCCGCTACTACTACCAGGCCCGTGGCCCGCAGTTCCAGCGCGGTCGCTACATCCCCGTCGAATACCGCAACCGCCAGTACGTGGTGGTGAACCCCCATCAGCACCGCCTGTCCGCACCTCCGCGCGGCCACCAGTGGGTGCAGGTGGGCAGTGACTACGTGCTGATCGCGATCGCCACCGGCCTGATCGCCAACCTGATCCTGAACAACTGACCTTCTTCGGTCCACTCGCCCCATCAGGCGCTGCGCACCCCTTCATCCGGGGAGCGCAGCGCCTTTTCCTTGAGGTCTTCGGTCTGCGATGATCCAGACCTCTGCCCACACCGCACCGTCCACCATGAAACTCCGATTCTTTGCAATGCCCCTGCTCGCGTCGCTGGCCCTGCTGGCCGCGTGCTCGAAAGAAGACGCCGGCGCCCAGCCGGGCAGCCCAAGCGCCGCAGTGGTCACCACCCCGATCGAAACAGCGCAAGCCCTGGACGTGCTTGCAGCACAGGGCAAGGGTTTTGCGGCCGGCAAGATCCTCAGCGCCAACGCTGTCTATGTTTTGTTCGACCCGCAATGCCCCCATTGCGCGCGCCTGTGGGAGGCATCGATGCCGCTGCACGGCAGCGTGAAGTTCGTCTGGCTCCCGGTGGCCATCATGAACGCCAAGAGCGCTCCCCAGGGCGCGGCCATCATGACCGCCACCAACCCGGTGCAGGCCATGACTGCGCACGAAACATCACTGCTGGCCGGCAACGGTGGCACTGCGGCCTCGGCCGACATCGCACCCGACGTGCTGGCCGCCATCAAGACCAACACCAACCTGCTTGAACGCCTGGGCGCCACCTCGGTGCCATTCATCGTGGCGCGCCACCAGCGCAGCAACCAGGTGGTGATGCAGGCCGGTGCCAACGACACCCAGGCCCTGGCGAGTTTCCTTGGCATCGGACAGCCTTGAAGCGTGGTTTTGTGCCTTACCATCGCGCAGTCAAGCCGCCTTCGCGGCTGTTTAACGGAGGCCCCCATGGGCAAAGAACAGCGCAACGAAAAACTGTCCAAGAAACCGAAGAAGGACACCTCCGCGCCCAAGGGGCCGGTCACGTCGGACAGGCCGATGCCCCCCGTGACGGCGGTGCTGCCGCGCGGCAAGGAAAAGAACAAGTGAGCCTGACATGAAGGCCACCTGGAACGGCGCAGTGATCGCCGAGAGCGACGACACGGTGGTGCTGGAAGGCAACCACTACTTCCCCGAAAGCTCGCTCAACCGCGACCACGTGACCTTCAGCAACCACCGCACCAGCTGCCCCTGGAAGGGCCAGGCGAGCTACTACTCGCTGCTGGTCAACGGTGAACTCAACAGCGACGCGGCCTGGTACTACCCGGACCCCAAGCCCGAAGCGGAAGAAATCCGCGGGCGCGTTGCCTTCTGGAAAGGCGTGAAGGTCGCGCCCTGACCCTGCGCGCGCCGGGATCGCAATGACCCCGGCCAGCCCTGGACGACTGGCTTGCTCGCCCACCCCGCGGCGTATCCTGCGTGGCACCACAACAACCCCAGGAAACACGCCATGCACCCACCATCACGGTGAAGTGATCGGGCACGCGCCGATGCATTCATGGACCTTGTTCACGTTGGGTGCGCTCCCCGCCATGGTTGCGGCCATGGGTTTGTCGGTGCAACCCGCCGACGCTTCCTGTGCGCCGAGCGCCGCGGAGCGGAACGCACCAGCGCAAGCGGCCAACCGCCTGCCCGACAGTCAGGTGGTGGCGGGGTCGCGGGACATCGCCTGGGTCTGGCTGAGCTCTCCCACCCACCGCTATCCCCATGGCGCCCTCGGCTCTGCGGTGCATGCGGGCAGCGTTCAGGTGCTGTCCCGGTCATCCAGCGGGGCGCAGACGCTCCTGAGCCTTTCACTGCCGGTCCATCGCGTCTTCGAAGACCGGGTGCCCCGCCTGGTGGACCTGGACGGCGATGGTCGCGACGAGATCGTGCTGGTCGAAGCCGATGCACTGCGCGGCGCCGCCCTGGTCGTCCTCGGTCTGGCGCAGCGCGACGGGAAGCCCACCATCGTGGAGCGCGCGCGTGGACCGCACGCCGGCTCGACCTTCCGCTGGCTCAATCCGGTGGGTTTTGCCGATTTCGACGGCGACGGCCAACTGGATGTGGCCAGCGTGACCACACCCCACATCGGCGGCGTGCTGACGCTTCACCACCTGCGACCACCGGAACTCGTCCCCTTCGCCCGAGCACTGGACGTTTCAAACCACCGCATGGGCGCGCTGGAGCAGCAACTGGCAGTGATCGTGCAGCGCCCCGGCTTGCGCCCCACCATCATCGTGCCCGACATGACGCGACAGGCTTTGCATGCACTGCGCTGGGATGCGCCGGGCCAGTGGCACGAGCTGGCCGACCTCAAGCCACTGCCCGGGACGGTCGAGCGCCTCGCACCGGGACCCGGCGGGGCGTGCGCCTGGCTGGCCGATGGCCGCGTCTTGCAGATCACCTTGCTGCCTTGACGAAGCCCCCAGGTTGACCGACGTCAGGCGGCCTGCACGCCCAGCTTCCTGAGCTTGCCCAGCCAGCGGTCCACGCCCGCCGGGCCCAGACTCTCCACCGAGCCGATCAAGGTTTCATGAATGGGTGCAAAGCCCACGAAACCCAGGATGTTGCGCTCCAGCGATTTGACGCTGTGCGCCCGGAAGTACCACCGGTAGGCCAGCGCGGGCATGCCCATGGTGACCACCACACGCGCCGAACGCCCGCTCAGCGGCTTGTGGCCAAACGGCTTGGGGCCTTCGGGGCCGACCGCAAAACCCGGGCGCGCCACCTGCTCCAGAAAGGCCTTGAGCAGCGCCGGCATGTCGCCCAGCCAGAGCGGGAAAAAGATCACCACGTGTTGGGCCCAGGCGATACCGTCCTGCGCGGATTGCAGGGCCGGCGGCAGCGTGCCGTGGTGCCAGGCCTCCGCGGTCTTGAGCACGGGAAAGTCGAGCGCACCCAAGGCGATGCGCCGCACCTCGTGGCCACCGGCGCGAGCGCCATCGGCATAGGCCTCGGCGAGGGCATGGTTGAGGCGCTCCACGCTGGCATCAGGATGGCCTTCGATCAGCAGGATGCGGTGGGAGGTGGTCATGGCGGGCTCCATCGGGTGAGGGAGTTCCATGTTGCGGCCCGAGCGCCCGGCGGGCCTTGACGCGGATCAATTCCGCCGACGACTCAGCGCCGGTCCGGCTTGCGCGGCTTGTTGGCGCGCTCTTTTTTCTTGCTCTGGCGCTCGGCGTCGGCCTGCTGGCCAGCGGCCAGCCAGGCCAGAAACTGCTCGGGCGTCTCCAGCGTGATGCGCCCGAGCACGCCGCTGCGGAAATCGGCGATCAGCAGCTCGGCGGCTTTCTGCCAGTTGATGGTGCCGCCCGAGCCGATGGCACCGCGCTTGCGCGCGATGGCCGCCATCACTTCCTCGTCGGGCAGGCGGGCCACGGTGTCCAGAGGCAGGCCGAGCTTGTAGCGGGCTTCGAGCTGCGCACCGTAGGTGGCCTTGAGTTTGGACAGCAGCTCCAGCGCCACCTCCTGGTCGTCGTAGGCGTTGCGGCCCACCGCACCGCTGGCGGCGAGGTTGTAACCGCTCTCGGGCACCACGATGCGCGGCCACAGCATGCCGGGGGTGTCGAACAGGTAGAAATCGTCGGCCAGCACCAGGCGTTGTTCGGTGCGTGTGATGCCGGCCTCGTCTCCGGTCTTGGCCGAGCGTTTGCCCAGCAGGGTGTTGATCAGCGTGCTCTTGCCCACGTTGGGGATGCCGCAGATGAGCACGCGCATGGGCTTGACCATGCCGCCACGCAGCGGCGCGAGCTCGAAGCACGACGCGATGATGGCGCGCGCCGGCGCGGTGATGCTGGCGTCAAGCGCGATGGCGCGGGTGTTGGGCTGGGCGTTGTAGTGGGCGAGCCAGAGCGCTGTGCGCTCGGGGTCGGCCATGTCCTGCTTGTTGACCACCTTGAGCGTGGGTCGTCCGGCCGTGAGCTCGGCCAGCAGCGGGTTGGCACTCGACCCGGGCAGGCGCGCGTCGAGCATCTCGATCACGACGTCGATGTCCTTCACCCGCTCGGTGATGGCCTTGCGCGTGAGGTGCATGTGCCCGGGGAACCACTGGATGCTCATGGGAAAACGGTCTTGAAGAGAGATGGGGACCGGGGATTGTGCCTTGGTGTAACTCCCGGGGGCCGCCTGCGACCCGCATCCCTACAATGAATTTCCACCACAACAACCCCTTGAGGAGCCCCATGGCCATCACCGTGAAAATCGATCTGGGCTACGAATTCGACGTCAAGGCCCCGGCGGCCGAGGTGTTCGAGGTCCTCTCCAACGTGCCCGAATCGGTCGGCCATTTCCCCAAGGTCGAGAAGCTCACCGACCTGGGCGGCGGTGTCTACCAGTGGGAGATGGAGAAGGTCGGCACCGCGCAGGTGAACATCCAGACCATCTACGCCAGCAAATACGTGAGTGACAAGGCCAAGGGGACCGTGAAGTGGACCCCGGTCAAGGGCGTGGGCAACGCGCTGGTGGGCGGCAACTGGAAGATCGTGGACAACAAGAAGTCCACCAACGTGACGCTGGCGATTCAGGGCGAGATCGAGGTGCCGCTGCCTGGTTTGATGAAGATGGTGGTGGCGCCTGTCGTTGAAGGTGAGTTTGAAAAGTTGGTCGAAAAATACATCGACAACCTCATCAAACGCTTCGGCGGCGAAGCTTGAAGCTCGCCCTCAGGCGCTGAGGGTCTGCTTGAAAAACGCCATGGTGCGATCCCAGGCCAGCTTCGCGGCAGGCGCATCGAAACGCGGCGTGGTGTCGTTGTTGAAGCCGTGCTGCGTGCCCGGGTACTGGTGGGCCGTGTAGCGCACACCGGCGGCTTTCAATGCGGCTTCGTAGGCGGGCCAGGTGGCGTTGATGCGTTCGTCGACCGCGGCGAAATGGATCAGCAGCGGCGCCTTCACTTTCGCGGCATCTGCCACTGGCGGGTGGTTGCCGTAGAACGGCACGACCGCGGCCAGATCGGGAATCTGTGTCGCCAGCATGTGGGCGATGCCCCCGCCATAACAAAACCCCACCACACCCACACGGCCATTGCTGTCCGCACGGGCCTTGAGCGTGGCTGCGGCGGCCAGCATGTCTTGCCCGGTCCTGGTCTGGTCGAGCGTGGCGAACAGCGTGCGTGCCTTGTCTTCGTCACCGGGGTAACCCCCCAGCGGCGTGAGCGCATCGGGTGCCAGGGCCAGGTAGCCGTCGAGCGCGAGGCGGCGGGTGATGTCTTCGATGTGCGGATTCAGCCCCCGGTTTTCATGGATGACGAGCACGCTGGGCAACCTGCCAGTGGCATGGGCCGGCTTGGCCACATAGGCCTTGACGGTGCCGTGGCCCGCGGGTGAAGGCACGTCCACCATCTCGGTTTTCAGGCGCGCATCGTCCTTGGGCACCATCTGCGCCGCCGCAAAATTGGGACTGAGCGCGGCCAGCAGGCCGGCGGCCGTCATGCCACCCACGGCGAACTTGCTCGCGCGGTCCAGAAAACCCCGGCGGTCCAGGTCGCCGTGCACGTAGGCGTCAAACAGGATCAGCAGTTCCTGGTCAAAGTCCGCAGCGGTCAGTCGGGTCATGGCGGCTCCTGTGCAAAAACGTGCAGGATAGACGCGACCCGCGCCGAATGCGCATTCACCACCCGGGCGTGCAGGTTTTGAGGTGTCTTGAGCAGCGTGTCGCTGCTCCGGCCATCAGGCGGCCACGGCGGCCGTGGGTTGCAACTGGGGCCGGCCGAGGCGGGCCGCGGAGGTGTATTCCTGCCGGTAGATCTCGAAGGGCATGGTGTCCGCCGCTTCGATCGCGCGCTGGTCTTCGACCGACTTGGCCGCCATGGCCTCGAAGCGGGCCTGCTGTTTGGCGCTCCATTCAAGCGAGAGCAGGTGCTGATGCGAAACCAGCGACTGCGCACGCGCGAAGCCCACGAACGAATCGTCGTGGTGCGCGTGCATGGCCTGCAGCACACGGGCCGATGGCAGCAGTTCGGGCGACTGGAGGTGGGCAATGGCCAGCGCCACGGCGCTGGCGTGTTCGATGCTCCCTTGCGCCAGGTCGAGTGTCTCGGCGATGGGCATGAGCTCGGCCAGGATCTCGTTGGCCCATTGCATGAGCGGCACGGCCTGGCCTTCGCGCATGAGGTTCAGGCCCGGCTCACGCCCGCGCGCGGCGGTGAGGTGCTGGTTGTGCGCGAGTTCGCGGATCTCGGCCGGTGTGTCGGGCGGGCTGTCGGACAACAGGCAGTGCATCAGGAACACATCGAGGAACCTCAGCGTGGAGGCGCCGATGCCGATGGGTTCGAACGGGTTGAGGTCCATCAGGCGGACCTCGATGTACTCCACGCCGCGCTCGCGCAGTGCGTGCAGCGGGCGCTCGCCCGGGTAGATCACGCGCTTGGGTCGGATGGTGCCGTAGAACTCGTTTTCGATCTGCAGCAGCGTGGTGGCGAGCTGGTTGTAGTCACCGCCCGGGTTGCGGATGCCCACCGCTTCATACGCCGGCCATGGGCGCGTGAGCGCGTCGTGCAGCGAGGCGGCGTAGCCCTCGAGGCCGTTGTAGCTCACGGCCAGCGTGGCCTGCGCCTCGCTCTGATAGCCCAGGCGGCCCATGCGCAGCGAGGTGCCGTGCGGCATGTACAGCGTGCCGCCATGGCCCAGCTTCTGCAGCTCGTGTTCGCGGCCTTCGACGAAGGATGAACACAGCGCCGGCGAGGCACCGAACAAGGTGAGCAGCAGGAAGGCGTGGCGGCGGAAATTGCGGATGGTGGCGAAGTATTCGTCGCTGGTCACGCCGGGCAGCGACCAGTTGTAGTGAATGCCCGAAATGGTCTGCATGCGCCGGCCATAGCGGTGGCCCAGACCCATGCGGTAGACGCTCTTGGCACGGCCCACATTGGACGAGCCGTAGCGGCCCAGGGGAATGGTTTCGTCGGTGGGCAGCCCGCAGGGCATGCTGGAGGCCCACATCATCTCGTCGCCCACCGCGCGCAGGCTGCGCACCGTGTACTGGTGCACCTCGGTGAGTTCGGCCAGACACGCTTCGACCGATTCGTGCACCCCGGTGATGAGTTCGAGCTGCGACTCGCTGTAGTCGGTGGTGATGTGCGGGTGGGTCAGCGCGCTGCCCAGGGCAGCCGGGTGCGGCGTCAGGGCCAGGCGGCCGTCGGGCTGGGCACGCAGGCTCTCTTTTTCAAGGCCACGGCGCATGCCGCGCAGGCGCTCGTTCGTGAGAGCGTCCAGCCGGTGATTCAGAGAGGTCATACAGGGGTCGTGTTACAGGTCCGGGGGCGGAAGTTAACACGGCTGCGCCATTTCTGCTGGCGGTCAGGCGCCGGAGACCCGACGCGAGACCGGGCATGGGGCTCAGCCCATGCGCTCCTGCAGGAAATCGAGGAAGCAAGCGATGCGGGCCGCCAGTTGCGTGTTGCGGTAGTACACGGCGCTGATCGGCTGGCGCACGTCCACTGTGTCTTTCACCAGCACCTGCACGAGGTCGCCGCGCTCGCGGTCGGCGCTGCTCATGAAGTCGGACAGGCAGGCGATGCCCACGCCCTGCAGCGCGAGCTGGCGCAGGGTTTCGCCGCTGGAGGCGGTGATGGCGGGCACAACGGGCCATTCGTCGCCATGGGCGCCGCGCAGCGGCCAGCGGTTGAGCGACTCCGGCTGGGTGAAGCCCAGCAGGCTGTGCTGCGCGAGGTCGGCCACGCTCTTCGGGCGGCCGTGCGCCGCCAGGTAAGCCGGGCTGGCCAGCACCCGGATGCGGCTGGTGCACAGCGCCCGGGCGTGCAAGGTGGAGTCGCGCAGCGCGCCGATGCGGATCGCCACGTCGGTGCGGCGCTCCAGCAGGTCGATGTTGAGCTCGTCGGTGTCGAGTTCGAGCGTGATTTGCGGATACGCCCGGCGAAACGCCGGCACCAGCGGCACGATGGCGTGCAGCATGAACGGCGTGGCGGCGTTCACCCGCAGGCGCCCAGCCGGTCGCTGGCGGCGCGCGGCCATGTGCTCTTCGGCGTCGTCCATGGCCGCCAGGATCGCGCGGGTGCGCAGCAGGAAAGCCTGGCCCTCCTCGGTGAGTTCGGTGCGGCGGGTGGTGCGGCGCAGCAGCGTGGTGTCGAGCTTTTTCTCCAGCCGGCCCAGCGCCCGGCTGATGCCCGAGACCGTCTGGCCCAGGTGATCGGCGGCGGCGGTGATCGAGCCACCATCCACCACGGCGGCAAACGCCTGCAGTTCTTCCAGTGTGGTTTTCATGGGTGGCGACTGTCCTCCATTGTTGATTCCACAGCAAGTATCTTTGGCCCAAAACCCCATTTTTCTGCAAGGCAAAAGCGCCCAGACTCCAGCTCCTCATCTTCAGGAGTTGTTCCATGCCCATTGCCTTGCTCGCGCTGACGCTCAGCGCATTCGCCATCGGCACGACCGAGTTCGTGATCGTCGGCCTGCTGCCCACCGTGGCGGCGGATCTGGCCATCAGTCTGCCCTCCGCCGGCTTGCTGGTCAGCCTCTACGCGCTGGGCGTTGCCATTGGCGCGCCAGTGCTCACCGCCCTCACCGGCCGCCTGCCGCGCAAGCGCCTGCTGCTGGCGCTGATGGCGCTGTTCACCGCCGGCAACCTGCTGGCCTGGCTGGCGCCCACCTACGAATCGCTGGTGGCGGCACGCATCCTCACGGGCCTGGCCCACGGCGTCTTTTTCTCCATCGGCTCGACCATCGCCACCGGCCTGGTGCCGCGCGAGAAAGCGGCCAGCGCCATCGCCGTCATGTTCACCGGCCTCACGGTCGCGCTCGTCACGGGCGTGCCGCTGGGCACCTTCATCGGCCAGCATTTCGGCTGGCGCGAGACCTTCCTGGCCGTCTCGGCACTCGGGGTGATCGCCTTCATCGGCAGCGCGCTCTTCGTGCCGCGCAACATTGCCCACAAGCCACCGGCCTCGCTGTTGCAGCAGGCCCGGGTGCTGGGCCAGCCACGTCTGCTGCTGGTGTACGCGACCACCGCCATCGGCTACGGCGGCACCTTCATTCCCTTCACCTACCTGGCCTCCATCCTCACCGAGGTTTCGGGCCTGCCGGTCAGTGCGGTGGGCTGGGTGATGCTGGTCTACGGCATCTCGGTGGCCGTGGGCAACCTCTGGGGTGGACGCCTGGCCGACCGGCTCGGTCCCATCCCGGCGCTGCGCATCATCTTCGCGCTGCTGGCCGCCGTGTTGTTGCTGCTGCAGTTCACCGCACCCCACCCCTGGCTGGCGGTGGGCACCGTGCTGCTGTGGGGCGCCGTGGCCTTTGGCAACGTGCCGGGCCTGCAGGTGTATGTTGTGAAGCAGGCCGAGCGCGTGGCGCCCGATGCGGTGGACGTGGCTTCTGGCCTGAACATCGCGGCGTTCAACCTCGGCATTGCCGGCGCGGCCTGGGCCGGTGGCCTGATCGTCACCCACCTCGGCCTCATCCACACGCCCTGGATCGGCGCGCTGGTGGTGCTGGTGTCGCTGGCCCTCACCCACCTCAGCGGTGTGCTGGACCGCCGCAGCGGATTCCCGGTGCGCGGCCACGGTCCGGTGCCGGTGGGCCACTGATTCAGTTCCTTTTCAACCACGAAAGTACGCCATGCCAAACACCATCCCCGCCTTCGGCCTGGGCACCTTCCGGCTCAAGGACCAGGTCGTGATCGACTCGGTCAGGAACGGCCTCGACCTGGGCTACCGCCTGATCGACACCGCGCAGATCTACGGCAACGAGGCCGAGGTCGGCCGGGCCATCGCCGAGAGCGGCGTGCCGCGCGCCGAGTTGTTCATCACCACCAAGATCTGGACCGACAACCTGGCGGGCGACAAGCTCGTGGCCAGCCTCAAGGACAGCCTGGTGAAGCTGCGCACGGACCACGTGGACCTCACGCTCATCCACTGGCCCTCGCCCGGCGGCGCGGTGCCGGTGGCCGAGTTCATGGGCGCGCTGGCCGATGCCAAGGCCCAGGGCCTCACGCGCCTGATCGGCGTGTCGAACTTCAACATCGCGCTGCTGCGCGAGGCGATCAGCGCGGTGGGCGCCAGCGACATCGCCACGAACCAGATCGAGCTGCACCCCTGGTTGCAGAACCGCAAGCTGGTGACGTTCGCACACAGCCAGGGCATCCACACCACCTCGTACATGACGCTGGCCTACGGCGAAATGCTCAAGGATCCGGTGGTGCAGGGTATTGCGAAGGAACTCGATGCCACCCCCGCGCAGGTGGTGCTGGCCTGGGCCATGCAGCTGGGCCACGCGGTCATTCCTTCGTCAACGAAACGCGAGAACCTGCAGAGCAACCTGCTCTCCACCCGGTTGCGTCTGAGCGACGATCAGATGGCGCGCATCGCGGCGCTGGACAAGGGCGGGCGCCTGGTCAACCCCGAAGGTCTGGCGCCGGTCTGGGATTGAGCGGCCTCAAGCAGGGCAGGCTAGCTGCTCTGTCTGTCGCTGCAACCAGGCTTCGATGTGCGCGGTTTCGTTGAAGAGGCGCAGGTCGTCGTAGGCCTGTTGGGCTTCGGGGTAACGCTTGCGCAGGTAGTTGAGCCATTGCTTCAAGCGACCGGCGCGGTGGCGGCGTTCCACGCGCGCGCTCACCTGTTGCCAGAAGACCTGAAGCAGCGGCGGCAACACCTCCCACGCCACGCCGCCCTGTCCCTTGATGGCGAGTGCCAGACCGGGGTCGGTGACCATGCCACGCCCGATCATGAGGTGCTCGCAGCCGGTCACTTCGCGGCAGCGCACCGCGTCGGCCACGGTCCAGATCTCGCCGTTGGCAATCACCGGCAGGCGCAGGTGGGGTGGCAGCGACTGGCGCACCTCGGCCAGCCTGTCCCAGTAGGCGGGGGGTCGGTAGCCGTGGGCCTTGGTGCGCGCGTGGATCACGAGTTCGTCGGCGCCGGCCTCGGCGATGGCATGGGCGCACTCTTCGGCGCGCGCATCGTCGTTGAAACCCAGCCGCATCTTGGCCGACACCGGCACGTGCGCCGGCACCGCGCGGCGCACGGCGGCCACGATGCGGCCGATGAGCTCGGGCTCGTCGAGCAGCACGGCGCCACCGCGACTCTGGTTCACGGTCTTGGCCGGGCAGCCGAAGTTGAGGTCGATGCCGTGTGGCCCCAGGCCTGCGAGGCGAGCGGCGTTCTCAGCGAGGCAGGTGGGATCGGAGCCGAGCAGTTGTGCGCGCACCGGCACGCCCGCGCGGGTACGACCACCATGGAGCAGTTCGGGCACCACGCGCACGAAGACGCGCTCGGGCAGGAGCATGTCGGTGACACGGATGAACTCGCTCACGCAGCGGTCGATGCCACCGGTGCGCGTGAGCACATCGCGCAGGGTGGCGTCGAGCAAACCTTCCATGGGGGCGAGCAACAGCATGGGGGTATTGTCCTTTGCCGGGAGAATGTGTTGCATGACGTGCTTTTTTCTCCGGCGAGTCCGGTCATCGGCGACCACGGCGCACGGCTCCGCGGCTGTCCCCCGGGGCCTTCGGCCCCTCCTCCTTTATGCCGCTGCGCCGTACCCCATGGCCGCCGATGCCCTTGCTGGTCCGCGCCGAGTTGTGCGCGACCATCGCTTCAGCTCGCGGGCGCATGGCGCTCTGCGCAGCGAAATAACGGGGGAGGCGGCACCAGCCGCCGGAGGACATTCGCGGAGCAGAGCGCCGTGCGTCCGCGAGCCCGTGAGGTCGTTGTGAACAATGTCCCCCTGATTCACGAAGACGAACACATCCTCGTCCTCAACAAACCAGCAGGTTTGCTCGCAGTCCCAGGCAGAGGCCCGGACAATCAAGACTGCCTGAGCACAAGAGCCCAAGCCCGATGGCCCGACGCCCTCGTGGTCCACCGGCTCGACATGGCGACCTCCGGCCTCGTGGTCATGGCCCGAGGCATCGACGCCCAACGCACGCTGAGCCTGGCGTTTGAAGAACGCCGCGTGCACAAGCGCTACACCGCCGTGGTCGCTGGTGAACTCGTCAACCCGGAACCCGGCAACGGCTGGAACACCATCGACCTGCCGCTCATGGCCGACTGGCCCAACCGCCCGATGCAGAGAGTGGATCACGAACAAGGCAAGCCCAGCATCACCCGCTGGCGCATCGCCACGCTGCCATCCGCCCCCGGCACCACCCGGCTCGAACTCGAACCCGTGACCGGTCGCACCCACCAGTTGCGCGTGCACCTGCAAGCCCTTGGACACCCCATGGTTGGCGATGCGTTGTACGCTGCGCCCGAGCAGCACGCCATGGCAGACCGCCTGCTGCTGCACGCCCACTGGCTCTCGCTGCCGCACCCCTTCCACGGCCAGACCATCGAATTCCACAGCCCCTGCCCTTTCTGAACACACCATGACGCCACAACACCTCACCATCCTCACCGGCGCCTCGCGCGGCATGGGCCTGGCCATGGCCCGCCAGTTGCTCGGCCCCACGCGCCACCTGTTGTGCATCTCGCGCAAGGTCAACGACGAGTTGACCGCCGAGGCCAAGACCCTGGGTGCCACGCTCACGCAATGGTCGCAAGACCTGGCCGACACCACGGCTGCCGCGAATCGACTTCAAGCGTTTTTGGAGAGCCAACCCGCGAACACCTGGGCCAGCGCCACGTTGATCAACAACGCCGGTGTGATCCCGCGCATCGGTCCGCTGGACCACTGCCCGCCCGAAGACCTGGCCAACGCGCTGCGGGTGGGGCTGGAAGCCCCCATGCAGCTCACGGCGGCCTTTCTGCGCGCCACCACGGCCTGGGTGCAAGGTGGCTGGCGCGGCCCGCGCAAGGTGCTCAACATTTCCTCGGGTCTGGGGCGCAACGCCATGGCCGCGCAAGCGCCCTACTGCGCCGCCAAGGCCGGCATGGACCACTTCACCCGCTGCAGCGCGCTCGACGAAGCGCAGCGCGAGCATGGTGCGCGCCTGGTGTCGCTGGCGCCCGGCGTGATCGACACCGACATGCAGGTGCAATTGCGCGCGGGCGACCCGGCGGCCTTTCCCGACCGCGGCCGCTTCGTGGAACTCCAGCGCCAGGGCCAGCTCACATCTCCAGACGATGCCGCCGCCCGTGTGCTCGCCATTCTGGAGCGCGCGGATTTCGGCGAACAGCCGGTGGCGGATGTGCGCGGCTGAGTCCTGCTGTCCACCGGAGCACCTGATGAACCGACGCGAATTTGCGCTGACGACCGCCATGGGACTGGGCACGGCCACCCTGCCCGCCCGCGCCCAGGCCCCAGGCTTCTGGACCCTGCTGCGCGAAGGCGGCTGCGTGGTGCTCATGCGCCACGCGCAAACCGAACCCGGTGTCGGCGACCCACCCAACTTCAAGCTGGGCGAGTGCGGCACCCAGCGCAACCTGAGCGAAGCCGGGCGCGAACAGGCGCGGCGCGTGGGCGCGGCTTTCACGCGCGAACGCGTCAAGCTCGACCAGGTGCGTTCCAGTGCCTGGTGCCGCTGTGTGGACACCGCCATGCTGGCCTTCAAACAGAACACCGTGTGGCCACCGATCAATTCGTTCTTCGGTGGCGGCCAGGACGAGCAGACCCGCGCGGTGCTGGCCGCGGTGGAGGGTTGGCAGGCGCCGCGCAACCTGATGCTGGTCACGCACCAGGTCAACGTCGCCGCCCTCACCGGCGAGTTTCTGGCCATGGGCGAAGTCTTCGTGACGCGCCCCGGCACCCAGGGCAGCCACGCCAACCGCCTGCGCGTGCTCGCACGCCAGACCTTCTGACGCAGGTCAAGACGGCGACCTGCCCGAGGGCTACGATGGCGGCTGACCCAAACCACCAGGAGACCCCATGAGCAGAGAAGTAGTTGTCGTCAGCGCCGTGCGCACCGCCATTGGCACCTTTGGCGGCAGCCTGAAGGACCAGGCCCCCACCGAACTCGGCGCGCTGGTCGTGCGCGAGTCGCTCGCCCGCGCTGGCGTGGACGGCAAGGACGTGGGCCACGTGGTGTTTGGCCATGTGGTCAACACCGAGCCCAAGGACATGTACCTCTCGCGCGTGGCCGCCATCAACGGCGGTTGCGCCGAGGGCACACCCGCCTTCAACGTCAACCGCCTGTGCGGCTCGGGCCTGCAGGCCATCGTCTCGGCCTCGCAGAGCATCCTGCTGGGTGACACCGACGTGGCCATCGGCGGCGGTGCGGAAAACATGAGCCGCGCACCGTTTGCCAGCCTCAACATGCGCTGGGGCGCACGCATGGGCGACACCAAGATGGTGGACATGATGGTCGGCGCGCTGCACGACCCCTTCCACACCATCCACATGGGTGTGACGGCCGAGAACATCGCGGCCAAGTGGGGCATCACGCGTGACGACCAGGACAAACTGGCGGTGGAAAGCCACAACCGCGCGCAACGCGCCACCGCAGAAGGCCGCTTCAAGGACCAGATCGTGCCGGTGGTGCTCAAGAGCAAGAAGGGCGATGTGTCCTGGGCGACCGACGAACACTTCCGCCCCGACTGCACGATGGAAGACCTCGGCAAATTGAAGCCGGTGTTCCTGAAGGAAAACGGCACCGTGACCGCCGGCAATGCCTCGGGTCTCAACGACGCGGCCGCGGCCGTGGTCCTGATGGAGGCTGGCACGGCCAAGGCACGCGGCGCCAAGCCGCTGGCGCGTCTGGTGGCCTACGCCCACGCCGGCGTGGACCCCAAGTACATGGGCATCGGCCCGGTGCCGGCCACGAAGATCGCGCTGGAAAAGGCTGGCCTGACCGTGAAGGACCTGGATGTGATCGAGGCCAACGAAGCCTTCGCCGCGCAGGCCTGCGCCGTCACGCGCGATCTCGGACTGGACCCCGCCAAGGTCAACCCCAACGGCTCGGGCATTTCGCTGGGCCACCCCATCGGCGCCACCGGCGCGCTGATCACGGTCAAGGCCATCCACGAGTTGCACCGCGTGCAGGGCCGCTACGCGCTGGTGACCATGTGCATTGGCGGCGGTCAGGGCATTGCCGCGATCTTCGAAAGGGTATGAGCCCCCACGCTCCGCCGCTGCGCGGGTCGCTGCCCCCCGAGGGGGCACGGCCGGCCTTGGGGCGGCCCGGCGGCCGGCCCTCTGAATGGGCGCCAGCCTTGGCCGAACTCGAACGCGGCCTGCTGCAGCGCGACGTGGCCGCACGCGCATTGCTGCTTGCCGCGCTCGCCGGTGAACACGTGCTGCTGCTCGGCCCGCCAGGCACGGCCAAGAGCGAACTCGCGCGCCGGCTGCAGCGCCTGCTGCCGGGCGCGCACTACTTCGAACGCCTGCTCACGCGCTTCACCGTGCCCGAAGAACTCTTCGGCCCGCTCTCGCTGCGCGCACTCGAAGACGACCGCTACGAACGCCTGACCGAGGGTTACCTGCCCAGCGCCGAGGTGGCCTTTCTCGACGAGGTGTTCAAGGCCAACTCGGCCATCCTCAACACCCTGCTGGGCCTGCTGCACGAACGCCAGTTCGACAACGGCAGCCAGCGCCTGCCGGTGCCGCTGGTGTGCCTGGTGGGCGCCAGCAACGAGCAGCCGCAGGACGACAGCCTGCTCGCCTTTTACGACCGCTTCCTGCTGCGCGTGCCGGTGCAGCCGGTGGACGACGCGCACTTCGCCGCGCTGCTGCAAACCAGCGTCACCACCCCGGAAGCACCGCCGCCCGAGGCGCTGATCAACCACGAACGGCTCACGACCCTGCGCGAACAGGCACCCCACACCGCGCTGGGCGAGCCCGTTCTCGCGCTGCTGCTGCAGGCGCGTCAGCACGCCACGCGGACCGGTCAGCCGGTATCCGACCGACGCTGGCGCCAGCTGGTGGAGCTGTTGAAACTGCAAGCCGCCAGCCGCGACGCGCGCGAGGTCGGGCTGTGGGACCTGTGGCTGTTGCCCTGTGTGCTGGCCGCCGACCCCGCCCATGCACCGGGCTGGATCGACTTCTTCATGCACCATGTAGCGCAGACCGAACCCTTCCCGCTGGACGGCCTGGAGCGCGCGGTCATGGCCTTCGAGCAACAGCTCGACATCGAGCGCCGTGCACCCGCCGATGCGCAGGACGGCAGCGCCGGCAAGGTGGCATTGGCCCGGTCCATCGCCGGGCCCACCACCAGTGAAAGCGAGATGGTGCGACTGACCAGCGAACGCGCGCAGCGGCGCTACAGCCCCGTGCACATCGAGGCACGCGTGGTCCAGACCGATGAACTACTGAACCGATTGAACAGCCTGCACGGCGCACTGACGGAGACGGCGCAGACGGTGCTGGGCACCGCGCGCTCGCACGACTGGCTGCCACCTTCATGGCTGGCGCAGATCGAGGCCGTGCATCTGGGCCGCTGTGCCAGTGTGGCGGTGCTGCTGGCACAGTTGCAGACCACGCGCACCGGCTTCGCGGGTCTGCCGGTCGACGAGGCGCTGACGGATCGTCCCGCGCCGGTGAGTTGGGAAAACCCGTGAGGGCCAGCCCTTCCGCCCCCTACCACCACCTCGACGCCCTCCCCCGCGAACTCTGGCGCTGGGCCGTGGTGTGCAGCAGTGGCCAGGCCAGCGTGCGCCTGCCCCACATGGTCCGCTGGATGGGCGCACTCATGGCGGGCACCTTGCCCGACACAGCCGACGATTTCGGCGATGCCGCCGCCACGCAGGCGCTGCGGCCGCTGCTGGTGGAGCTGGAGCTGCTGACCCTCACGCAGGACAGCGCGCCGCTCACGCGCCAGGTGATGCAGAGCCTGCTGTGGCACCTGGACAGCCTGATCGACCGCGCGACCGACGAGCCACGCGACCAGGCCATCGCGCGCATGCGCAGCGAGTTCCGGGACAGCTGGGATGTGCAGCGCCAGGGCTGGGACGAGGTGCTCTCGCTGCTGCAGTCGCTGGGCGATCTGGCGCACCTGCGCTGGGACGATCTGCAGGGTCACCTGAACCGGCGCGAGTGGGGCGAGGCCCGGCGCATTGGCGAGCTGCTGCAGCGCCTGCCGCAGCTCGCGCGTTTCATCGACGGCGTGGGCCGGCGCGAGCATGCACAGCACCCGCCGGCCATCACCACCCAACCCGATGCGCGCGACCCGATGCCCGCGGCGCGTCACCCCGCCGACGAAGAAGAACGCCGGCCCGAGCCCACCGCGGTGGATGGCGTGCGCCGCTCACGCACGCTGGCGCGCATGACCGGTGGCGAAAGCCTCAACCTCACCCACCCGGTGCTGCGTCGGCTGTGGCGCGCGCGTTTTGCCGAAGCCCAGCTGCTCACCTACGACGATCGTGCGCGCGAGCAGTCACAGCGCCCGCTGCCGCAGCCCGAACGTCAAGCGCTGCGCCGCACTGTCGCCCACGCCGGGCGCGGCCCGCTCATCGTGTGCCTGGACACGTCGGGATCGATGCGCGGCGCGCCGGAGAACGTGGCCAAGGCCTGTGTGCTGCAAGCCCTGCGCAGCGCGCACGCAGGCCATCGCGCCTGCCGCCTGCTGGCTTTCGGCGGACCCGACGAACTGCTGGAACGCGACATGGCCATGGACGCCGAGGGCCTGTCGCACCTGCTCGACCTCATGGGCCAGAGCTTCGATGGCGGCACCGACGTGCAGACGCCGATGGAGCGCGCCATTGAACGGGTGCAGACCACCGAGTGGCAAGAGGCCGACCTGCTGATCGTGAGCGATGGTGAGTTCGGCGTGACCCACCACACACTGGCACAACTGCGTGACGCCAAACAGCGCCTGGCCCTGCGCGTGCACGGCATCCTGATCGGCGACCGCGAGACCGTGGGCCTGGCCGAGGTGTGCGACCACCTGCACTGGGTGCGCGAATGGCGCCGCTACGGCAGCGGCACCACGGTGGTGGGCGACGACTTTTCGCCGGTGCACAGCCGCAGCCTCACGGCGCTGTATTTTCCGAACGCGATCCGGCGGTGACACCGACCGGATCAGCGACGCAACTCAATCGCCCTGAAAACCACCGGCGCGGCAGGTCACCACCAGCGTGTCGCGCCAGCCCAGCGCGTCGCCCTCCAGTGGCTGGATGGGTGTGCTCTCGTGGATCACGCGCGCATCGTCCAGCAGCAGCAGCGACCACGGCTCGCGCAGCGTGAAGCGCTGACCACCCGGGCCGTTGGCTTCAAACACCCGGCTCTCGCCGCCCTTGATGCCGTGGCGGCCCACCATGAACACGGCCACCAGGTCCACGCCGTCGCGGTGCGCGCCTTCGGGCGTGGGGCGGCCAATGCCGTCGGTGGTGTCGATGCGAAACGGGTGCGCCTCCATGAACCAGGGTTGTTCCCCGCGCAGCGTGCTGGCCACCTCGCCCAGGCGCCTCAGCAGGCGGCTCCAGACCGGCTGCCCGACCACCGCCGACTCCATGGGTTCGAACCAGCGCTGCATGCCACCGTGCAAGGCGTTGTATTCCAGCGGTTGCCAGTGCGCCCGGTGCGGCGACGGCCGCACCTGTTCACCGTCCACCACAAAGCAGCTGTGGCGTCGGCTGCGGTAGCGCCCGCCGTCCTTCAGGTAGGCGTCGGCCGGCAGATGGTCCCAGCCGGTGTGCAGGGCCTGCAGTTCATCCGCGCTGGCGGGCAACCAGTCGGCCACGCTGGTGGCGCTGAGCAGTGCGAATCCTGTGGTCTTGAGGGATGCGTCGAGCTGTGGAAGGGGAACGTAGGGTGGCTGGAATTCGCTGGTCATGGAGCGGCAGTTTACCGGCGGCGCCGAGCGCGGCGGCGCGGCTCGACTCGCTTTCATGCGCTGGATCAAAGCGCCGTCGCCCGACCGGGCGCAAGCTCCGCGCAGGCCGGGTGAATCCCGGCCAAGGAGGCAGACATGCAGGCTTTGAAATGGACCCCCGCCTTGTGGCTTGGCTTTGAACCCATGGACGGAATGAACCGCGAATTCATGGAACGGCTGGGAAGCGCGCAAGCCGCGCCAGACGACCGACTGGTCGAGACCTGGCAGGCGCTGGTGCAGCATGCCGTGGTGCATTTCAGCACCGAGGATGCCTGGATGCGCCGGGAAGCCTTTGCCACGGCCGATCAACACACCCTGGAACACCGTGTGGTGCTCAACCTGCTGCGCGAAGGCCTGGGCCAGGCGCAGGGCGGGAACCTGGCTCCCGCTCGGCAGATGGCGGCCGAGCTGGGTGCATGGTTCAGCCGGCACACGCAGTCGCTCGATGCGGCCCTGGCCCTGCACATGCGCCGCGTCACCACGGCAACGGTCTGACGCTGCGGTTGGTGGTCCAATTGGTGGCCACAGAGGAGCCCTTCATGACCGAAGCCACGCCCGCCACCGAGAGCCCAACCGAACCACCGCGGCCACCGTCGGTGTTTGACCTGACCGTGACCGACCTGCGCGCTGGCGATCCGCTGCACTGGCTTCGTCTGGGCTGGGCCGACTTCGTGCGCAGCCCGCGCATCGGCCTCTTCTACGGTTTGTGTTTTTTCCTCATGGGCCATGCGTTGCTGGCGGTCTTTCGCGCCGCGCCGGCCTATGTGCTGGCCTTGAGCGCGGGCTTCCTGCTCATGGGCCCGTTTCTCTGCCTGGGTCTGTACGACGTCAGCCGCGCGCTGCAGAACGGTCAACGTCCGTCGCTGCGGGCCTCGCTGCTGGCGTGGCGGCCGACGCAGGGCACCATGGCGATCTTCGCGGGCGTGCTGCTGATCCTGGAGATGCTGTGGGGCCGCGCTTCGCTGGTGGTGTTTGCCGTGACCTTCAACACCATGCCGTCCACGACGAACCTGCTGACCCAGCTGATCAACCCTGAAAACCTGTCGTTCCTGATCACCTACACCGTGGTCGGCGGCCTCTTTGCCGCCCTCATCTTTGTCACCAGCGTGATCTCGATCCCGATGATCATGGACCGCCGGGTTGACGCGATCTCGGCGGGGCTCACCAGCATCCGTGCGTGTCTGCAGAACCCGGGCGTGATGCTGCAGTGGGGCGCGCTGATCACGCTGCTGGTGGGCCTGGCGATGCTGCCGCTGTTCGCGGGCCTGTTCGTGATCGGACCGGTGGTGGGCCACGCCACCTGGCACGCCTACCAGGGCACGGTGAGCGACCCGGCCTGAGGGGGCTCAGCGACCGGGTGGTGTGTCGCCGCGCTGACCGCTGCCCCGTCGGCCAGGGCGCTTGCCCAGCAACGCGGGCTCGATGCTGTCTTCAAACAGCGGCCACAGGGCCTGCACGCGCTCCAGTGCCACCTCTTCGCCCATGGAGCGACACAGACGCTGGTGCAGCTCCACACGCATGAACCACAGGCTTTTGGGATCCACCGCCACCAGCAGGCGGTGGCGCAGGCGCTCGTCTTCCCAACTGGGTTCGTTGGGCAGCAGCTCCAGCATGGCGCGGCGGATGCGGGACAACGCGGCGGGATCGTGACGAACCGGATCGCTCACAAGGCGTTGCGTGACGGTGTCCAGGATGGTGGAGAAGATGCGCATCGGGTAGCAATCTTTTTGTTTGAGCCATGAACCAACACAACGCATTCAGGGGTGCGTATTCCCGCGCTTCCACCCTGCTTTGTAACACGCGTGACGTTATGTATCAACGGTCTGCGTTCGAGACAAGGGGGCTGGCCGACCGGTTCGGATCGGTCTCGCGCCACAGGCGCACGGTCAGCCACCAGCCAATGAGCGAATTGGCGAGCGCAAACAGGCTCACCACCAGGCGGATGCCCATGGGTGGATCGTTCAACTGAAGGAAGCCGACCATGAAGCTGGAGAGTGCGCTGAACCCCAGCATGAGCCAGAACAGGCCGCGGCGGGGCTGCCAGAGGCGGTGGAAGACGTGGGAGATCGAGGGCATGCCGTCATTGTGCCGGCCGCGCCTTGCTGGCTTCCTGCTCCTGCAGGAGCCGCCACATCACCTTGCCGCTGCCGCTCTTGGGCAAGGCGGTGAGGAACTCCACGGTGCGCGGGCATTTGTAGACCGCCATGTGCTCACGGCACCAGTCCAGGATGTCCTGCTCGCTCGTGGTCTCGCGGTGCGACTCGCGCAGCACCACCAGCGCCTTCACGCTTTCGCCGCGGTAGGCGTCGGTGGTGGCGATCACGCAGGCTTCGGCAATGGCCGGGTGCTTGAACATCAGCACCTCCACCTCGGCCGGCCAGACCTTGAAGCCACTGGCGTTGATCATCCGTTTGAGGCGGTCGGTGATGAAGTAGTAGCCGTCCTCGTCCACGCGGCCCAGGTCGCCCGAGCGGAAGAATCGTTTGCCCTCGACGGTGATGAAGGCTGCCTCGGTGGCCTCGGGTCGTTTCCAGTAGCCGTCGAACACCTCGGGGCCACAGATGATGATCTCGCCGGTCTCGCCCTGCGGCATGTCCTCCAGCGTGATCGGGTCGACCACCCGCGCTTCGGTGCTCATGAACGGAATGCCCAGGCATTGCTGCTTCGGGTGGTCGGGTGGGTTGTTGTGCGACGGCGCGGCGGTCTCGGTGAGGCCATAGCCCTCGGAATAGCGAAGCCCGTACTGCTCCAGCAGGCGCTGCGCCACCGCCTGCGGCATGGCCGCGCCGCCACCGCCCACCAGCACCAGACTGGAAAGGTCGTACTGATCGAAGCGCGGGCTGGCCAGCAGGTCGATCACCATGGTGGGGATGTTGGTCCAGTGCGTGACGCGCCAGCGCGAGATCAGCTGACCAGCGAGTTCACGGTCCCAGCGAGGCATCACCACCAGGGTCGCGCCGTTGTAGATGGAAGCATGCATGCCTGCCACCATGCCGGTGATGTGGAACATGGGCACCACGAGCAGGCCCACGTTCTCCGAGGTGCTGTTGGTCCACAGGCCCACGGCCACCGCGTTGTGCATGAGCGTGCGGTGCGGGTGCATGCAGCCCTTGGGCAGGCCCGTGGTGCCGCTGGTGTAGGGCAGCACGGCGAGGTCGTCCGGGCCGCGGTTGTGGGCCGGCGCGGCGCCGCTGCAGGCCAGGGCCTCGGCCCAGTCGCTCACCGTGCCGCCCGGCAGCGTGGGCACAGCGTGCTGCGTGCCCAGCCACTCGGCCCAGGCCGGCGGTATCTCGGCCCCCGGGCCGAAAGCGTCGCTGTAGTGCGAGACGACCAGATGGCGCAGGCGATCACTTTCGGGCACCTCGGCATTGGCCTTGATCAGCTCGCCGGCCAGGTCGGCCGCGGCGATCGCCACGCGTGCGTCGGGGTCGGTGATGTAGTGCTGCAGCTCGTCCGACCGGTTCATCGGATTGACCGGCACCACCACCGCGTTGGCCCTCAGGATGGCGAAGTGCGCGACGATCCACTGTGGGCAGTTCTGCATGAGCAGGATCACGCGGTCGCCGTCTTGCACACCCTGTGCGCGCAGGTGGGCAGCGAGCCGCTCGGCCTGTTCCAGCAACTGTCGGTAGGTCAGCACCTGGTCGAAGAAAACCAGCGCGATCTTGTCGGGGTAGCGCTGCGCACTGACCACCAGGTTGTGCCACAGCGACGTGGCTGGCGGGTTGATTCTGTGCGGCAGGCGCTTGGGCCAGAAGCGGTGGTGGGGCGCGGAGAGGCCCGCCTCCACCGTGGTGCTGTTGCTCATGCGCTGGTCTCCGTTGTTCTGCGTTTGGACCGAAGGATACGGGCCGCCCTCTCCGAAAGAAAACTCGACTTGTCGCGGGAGAGACCGTGACCACCATCCCCTCAATGGCACGGAACCTGCGTACCCAAGGTCACGGGCGGGCGTGCGCTTCCATCACGATGTCGTCATGTGCTATTTGCATGACTTTCACACGTAAACCCCGATCCCGGGTCCAAAACCCGGGGGATACATTCGGTTGCGGTCGCGATGCGCACCCAATAGGTGCGCATCCAGCGCCGACGGACATTCTTTCAAACCTTGGAGAGACCAGATGACGATGACGACCTTGAAACTCGCAGCCTTGGGCCTGAGCGCCGCGGCCACCCTGGCCAGCCTGCCCGCACACGCAGGCAAGGACCTGGATGCCATCAAGAAGCGGGGCGAATTGATCTGCGGGGTCAACACCGCACTGCCCGGCTTCTCGGCGGCCGACAGCCAGGGCAAGTGGAGTGGCATGGACGTGGACGTGTGCCGCTCGGTGGCCGCTGCCGTTCTCAGCAATCCGGACAAAGTGCGCTACGTACCCTTGACCGCTCAGCAACGCTTCACCGCCCTGCAGTCGGGCGAGATCGACATCCTCGCCCGCAACACCACCTGGACCCTGACCCGTGACGCCTCCCTGGGCCTGAGCTTCACCGGCGTGAACTTCTACGACGGCCAGGGTTTCATGGTGCCCAAGAAGCTCAACGTGAAGAGCGCCAAGCAGCTCAAGGGCGCCACGGTGTGCGTGCAGTCCGGCACCACCACCGAGCTCAACCTGACCGACTATTCGCGCGCCAACAAGCTCAACATCAAACCGGTGGTGTTCGAAAAGCTCGAAGCCGCCCTGGCCGCTTACTCGTCCGGCCGCTGCCAGGCCTACACCACAGATGCCTCGGGCCTGGCCTCCAGCCGCGCCAAGGACATGGCCAAGCCCGACGACCACGTGATCCTGCCCGAGCTGATTTCCAAGGAACCCCTGGGCCCGGCCGTGCGCCGGGGCGACGACGAGTGGGCCGCCATCGTCCGATGGGTCGGTTTCGCTCTGTTGGAAGCTGAGGAGTACGAGGTGACCCAGGCCAACGTCGACCAGATGAAGACCAGCAGCACCAACCCGGGCGTGATGCGCCTGCTGGGTGCGGGCACCGAAGACACCGGCAAGCTGCTCGGCCTGGACAAGGAATGGGCTTATCGCGCCGTCAAGGCCACGGGCAACTACGGCGAGATCTTCGAGCGCCATGTGGGCCCCAAGACCGCCATCGGCCTGCCCCGTGGCAGCAACAACCTCTGGAGCAAGGGCGGCCTGATGTACGCACCACCGGTGCGCTGAACCCGCATGCCGCCACGCACCGTGGTGGCACGACAGTCAAGGGCACCGGAGCGAATGCTCCGGTGCTTCTTTTCAAGCTCCTTCTGGTTCACCCACTTTCGAGGCTGTCTTGACATCCCCCACTCCCCCTCACCAACGGCGCCAGTGGTCGCTCAACAGCCGGGCCACCCGCGGCCTGCTGTTTCAGCTGATCGCGCTGGTCCTGATCGCGCTGGGCATCTGGTTCCTCGCTCACAACACGCAACGCAACATGCAGGTGCGTGGCATCCAGAGCGGCTTCGACTTCCTGGGCTCCGCCGCCGGCTTCGACATCGGCGAAACCCTCATCGCCTACGACCCGAGCGAGAGCTACGGCAAGGCCATCTGGGTCGGCGTGCTCAACACGCTGAAGGTGGCCGGACTCGGCATCCTCTTCACCACCATCCTGGGCGTTTTGCTGGGTGTGGGCCGCTTCTCGCGCAACGGGCTGGTGCGCGGCATCTGCTATGGCTACGTGGAGTTGTTCCGCAACGTGCCCATCCTGCTGCAGCTGCTGATGTGGTACCTGATCTTCATCGACGTCCTGCCTGCGTCCAACGAGGCCTGGAGCATCTCCGGCCTGTTCTTCCTGAGCAAGGGCGGGTTCGCCTTTCCCTACCCCACCGCCGGCCTGGGCGGCGTCACGGCCGGGGCCGCTGTGGGTCTGGTGGCCGTGTGGCTCTGGCTGCGCAGGGTTCAGCAGCGCTTTGAAGCCACCGGGCACGATGGCGACCGGCTGTGGACCCCCATCGGCCTGGTCATCGCGTGTGCCGTCGCCGGGTGGGTCATCTCCGGCATGCCGACCGAATGGAACGTGCCCGAGCAGTTGGTGTTCATGGTCGACGGCGGCGTGTCCGCCACACCCGAGTTCATGACCATCCTCGTGGGGCTGGTCATGTACACCTCGGCCTTCGTGGCCGAGGTGGTGCGCAGCGGCATCCAGTCGGTCAGCCGGGGCCAGGATGAAGCCGCCGCCGCGCTGGGCCTGGACCCACGCCAGAAGATGAAACTGGTGGTGCTGCCGCAGGCCATGCGGGTGATCGTGCCGCCCCTCACCAACCAGTACCTCAACCTGACCAAGAACTCGTCGCTGGCGGTGGCCATCGGCTACCCCGACGTGGTATCGATCGCCAACACCACCATCAACCAGAGCGGACGCGCGGTGGAGTGCATCGCCATCATCATGCTGGTCTACCTCACCACATCGCTCAGCACATCGCTGCTGATGAACTGGTACAACCAGCGCGTGGCGATCAAGGAGCGATGAGCATGTCCGACACGTTCACGCCCATCGCCCCGCGCCCTTCCCCGGTCAAAGACTCGGGCCTCGTGCCCTGGATCCGGCGCAACCTGTTCGCCGACTGGCGCAGCACCCTCGTCACGCTGTTCGTGCTCGGCCTGCTGGCCTGGGTGCTGCCCGGCTTCATCCGCTGGATGCTGATCGACGCCGTGATACGGCCCGACTCCGAAGCCTGCCAGGCCGCACGCGGCGTGGGTGCCTGCTGGGGTGTGGTGGCCGAGAAGTACCGCATCATGCTGTTCGGCCGTTACCCGTTCGACGAGCAATGGCGTCCGCTGGTGGCCACCTCCTTCATGATGGGCGGGCTGATCCTGAGTTGCGTGCGCTTCTTCTGGAAACCCTGGCTGGCGCTCATGTGGGTGGGCATTCTGGCGCTGTTTTTCATCCTCATGGGTGGCGGTGTGTTCGGCCTGTCCGACGTGCGCACCGACCTCTGGGGCGGCCTGCCCCTCACCGTGATGCTGGCCACGCTGTCCATCTTCCTGGCCTTCCCGCTGGCGGTGGTGGTGGCGCTGGGGCGGCGCGGGCGCCTGCCCGCGATCCGCACCGCCTGCATCGTCTACATCGAGCTCATCCGCGGGGTGCCGCTGATCTCGGTGCTCTTCATGGCGTCGTTCATGTTTCCGCTGTTCATGCCGCAGGGCGTGACGCTGGACGTGCTGGTGCGCGTGATCGCCGGCATCACGCTGTTTGCCGCGGCCTACATGGCCGAGATCATCCGCGGCGGCCTGCAGGCCATCCCCAAGGGTCAGCTCGAAGCGGCCGACACGCTGGGCCTGACCTACTGGCAGACGCAACGCAAGATCGTGTTGCCACAGGCGCTGGCGATGGTGGTGCCCAGCATCATGAACACCTTCATCTCGCTGTTCAAGGACACCTCGCTGGTCACCATCGTCTCGCTCTACGAGCTCACCGGTGCGCTGGCGCTGGCACTGAATGCGGATGTGAACTGGCGTCCGTTCAAGCTGGAGGCCTATCTCTTCATCACCCTCATCTACTTCACGGTGTGCTTCGCGATGTCGCGCTACAGCCTGTGGGTCGAGAAACAACTGAGCGCCAGCAAGGCCCGCTGAAGGAACAAGAACATGTCAGACCCCATCATCCGTTTCGACAAAGTCAACAAGTGGTACGGCAACGACTTCCACGTGCTGCGCGACATCGACCTCGACGTGGCCAAGGGCGAGCGCATCGTGGTGTGCGGCCCGTCCGGCTCGGGCAAGTCCACGCTGATCCGCTGCATCAACCGCCTCGAGGAACACCAGCAGGGCCATCTTTTCGTTGACGGCATCGAGCTCACCGACGACATCAAGGCCATCGACCAGGTGCGCAGAAACGTGGGCATGGTGTTCCAGCAGTTCAACCTCTTTCCCCACCTGACCGTGCTGGAAAACCTCACGCTCTCGCCCATGTGGGTGGGCAAGATGCCGAAGAAGGAGGCCGAGGAAAAGGCCATGGTGCAGCTGCAGCGGGTGCAGATTGCCGAGCAGGCCGGCAAGTACCCCCTGCAGCTCTCGGGGGGGCAACAGCAGCGCGTGGCGATCGCGCGCGCGCTGTGCCTCACGCCCAAGATCATGCTGTTCGACGAGCCCACCTCGGCGCTCGACCCGGAGATGATCAAGGAGGTGCTCGACGTGATGGTGGAGCTGGCCAACCTGGGCATCACCATGATCTGCGTGACGCACGAAATGGGCTTTGCCAAAGCCGTGGCCGACCGCGTGATCTTCATGGACCAGGGACAGATCGTGGAGCAGAACACACCCACCGAATTCTTCAACCATCCACAGAACGAACGCAGCCGGGATTTCCTCTCCAAGATCCTCGGACATTGATTCGTAACGGTTCTTTTCAGTGCAGGGTTTTTGACTTGTGAGGGTCATGTGGCGCTGACACAATGCGCGGGTTCTCAAGGAGGCCCACATGACCACGCAACCCCCGTTCACCGTCCAGCGCCTTTCCTGGCTGCGCTGGAGTTGCACCACCGCGCTGGGTCTGTCGGTGTGGTGCGCGGGCGCGGCGCTGGCCTTTGACGCGCAAGGCCACCGCGGGGCGCGGGGCCTGGCACCCGAAAACACGCTCGCGAGCATCGAGCAAGCCCTGTCCATTGGCGTGACCACGCTCGAATTCGACGTCGTGCTCAGCGCCGAGGGCGTGCCGGTGATCTCGCACGACACCACACCCAACCCCGACATCACGCGAGACGCCAGCGGCAAATGGCTGCAGTCGCGCGGCAAGCCGTTCAACCAGTTGACCCTGGAGCAGATCGCCAGCCTGGACGTCGGGCGCATCAATCCATTGAGCCGATACGCCCGTGACTTCCAGAACCAGGCACCACAGGACGGTGAGCGCATCCCCACACTGGCATCCGTGTTCGAACGGGTCAAGCGGCTGGGCGCGGGCCATGTGCGCTTCAACATCGAGCTCAAGACGCATCCATTGCGCCCCGACGAGTCGCCCGAGCCCGAGGCGTTCGTGCGCGCCGTCGCCGCCGTCATCAGCAGCCACGGCATGGCCTCGCGCACGACCCTGCAAAGCTTCGACTGGCGGGTGCTCAAGGCCTGTGAAACCATCGCACCCGCACTGCCGCGTTCGTTCCTGTCGGCCCAGATGCCACGCTTCAACACGTTGGCCGATGGTGCATGGACCTCGGGCATGAAACTGGCCGATTTCGACGACGCCCCCGCCATGGTGGCGGCGGCGGGGGGCAGGCTCTGGTCGCCCCACTTCAACGACCTGAGTCAGGCCACGCTGGCGCGCGCGCGCACGCACAGCCTGCGCGTGATTCCCTGGACCGTGAACGAAGTCAGCGACATGTCGCGGCTGATCGACTGGGGCGTGGACGGCCTGATCACCGACTACCCCGACCGGCTGCGCGCGGTGATGCAGGAGAGGGGCATGGTCCTGCCTCCTGCGGTGGCGGTGCCGATGGCGAAGGCCAATGCGCCGATGCCGGCGCGCGACCTCGTGCCTTTTGGCGTGGCTCCCGAGCTGCGCTGAGACAAGACCCGGGGGCCGCACCCGACGTCAAGGACGGGCGCCACCGGGTGGCACATCCCAGGCCGTGACATCAATGTCCAGATCGCTGAACTTGCGCGGGTCCAATACGGGGCGCTGGACGCCGGCCTTGAGTTGCTCTCGGTAGTCCTGCAACAGCCGCACGGCCACCGGGAAGAGCATCAGGATGGCCATCAGGTTCACCAGGGCCAGCAAACCCATCAGGGGATCCGAGAAGAAGAACACCGATGTTGCCCCTGGTGCCGTGGCACCGAGGAACACGATCGCGATGATCGCCGCCCGCAGGATGTGCAGGGCCATGGGGTGTTGGGTCAGCTCGACCAGCGCCGTCTCACCCAGGTAGTAGTTGTAGATGATCGAGCTGAACGCGAACAGCAGGATGGCGAAGGTCAGGTAGTAGGTGGACCATCCACCGACATGCGACACCAGGGCCTGTTGTGTCAGTGCAATGCCATCCACACCGGTGGCACCGGGCACGTAGGCATCGCTGAGCAGGATCACGAAGGCGGTGCACGAGCAGATCACGATGGTGTCGAGAAACACCGAGAGCGACTGCGTGATGCCCTGGCTGATGGGGTGCTTCACATACGCGGTAGCGGCCACGTTGGGAGCGGAACCCAGGCCGGCTTCGTTGGAGAACAGGCCCCGGCGCAGACCCTGCGCGATGGCCGCGCCCATGCCACCGGCCACGGCCTCCTCCAACCCGAAAGCGTTGCTCACGATGGTGGCCAGCACGCTGGGCACTTCCGTGATGTTGAGCGCGATCACGATCACGGCCATGGCGATGTAGCTCAGCGCCATGACGGGGACCATCACGTCGGACGCCTGCGCAATGCGTCGGATGCCACCGTAGACGATGAAGCCCGTCACCACCGCCAGGAACACACCCGACCAGATGCGGTCGATACCCAGGCTGTTGCTCACGGCCCCCGCGAAGGTGTTGCTCTGGAATGCATTGAATCCGAGCGCGAACGACGCTATCAGGCAGACGGCGTAGAGCACGGCCAGCCAGCGGTAATGGGTGCCCAATCCGTGGCGGATGTAGCTGGCTGGCCCGCCTCGATAGGTGCCGTCGCCGGTGCTGCGCTTGAACACCTGGGCCAGCGTGCACTCCACGAGACTGGTGGCCATGCCGATGAGCGCGATGGCCCACATCCAGAACACCGCGCCCGGGCCGCCCAATGTGATGGCCACGGCCACGCCGGCAATGTTGCCGCCGCCCACACGGCCGCCCAGGGACACGAAGAGCGCCTGCCGGGCGCTGATCTGGTTGGGGTCGGCATGTTCATTGTTGGGCGAGAGCACCCGGAACATGCGAAAGAAGTAACGGAACTGCACGAAGCCCGTCAACGCCGTCATGAAGATGCCAAAGACGACCAGGATGGGAATGAGTGCCCAGCCCCAGGTCAGGTTTTCCAGCGTCGTGAATATGCCGGTGATCGTTTCCATGTCCGTACCTCCTCCGATTGCGGGATCTGTCTGCGCAAAGGAAAGCAAACCCGGCATGCCCGACTGCGGCACCGCTGGCCGCTCCACGCATCCCTGAATGTCTGCCGCGTCGACCCATGTCGGCATGGCATCGTGGCCACATCCTAAAGGCGATTCGCGTTGTTGCCGAGCTTTCGAGCGCGTGCTGTAAGGAGCGGGGACACACACCGACCAACCGGCATCAACCTGACGGAGACCCCCATGACTGTCGAACCACGCACCCTCCTGCGAGCCATCGCAACCGCCATCGTGGGCTTGGCGGTGACCACCAGCACCATGGCGCAGACGTGCGAGGTGCGCTCTGGCCCCAGGCCCCCGGCGGTGGTGGAGCTTTACACCTCCGAAGGCTGCAGCTCTTGCCCGCCGGCCGACCGCTGGCTCTCCACCCTGAAGACCCAGGACAAGGTGCTGGCGCTCTCCTTCCATGTGAACTACTGGAACCACCTGGGCTGGCGCGATCCGTTCGCTACACCCGAGACCACCGCCCGCCAGTACCAACTGAAGGAAGCGCTGCGCGGCAAGCACGTCTACACGCCGCAGGTCGTGCTCAACGGGCGTGACCATCGCGACTGGCACGGCCAGGACGCCAGCCGCCTGAGCGGCCTGCCCGCTGCGGCCGCCCCGGCCCTGCGCCTGAGCCGCCAGGGGAGCGTGGTGACGGCACAGATCGCGGCCACGCCGGGCACCGAACTGGCGGGCTATTGGGCCGTCCTGCAGGACGGCCTGGTGAGCAAGGTCACGCGCGGCGAAAACGCCGGTGAAAGCCTGCGCCACGACCATGTGGTGAGCTTGTACCAACCGGTGGCACCCTGGGCCGCCGGGCAGGGTGGCAGCGCCAGGCTCGTGCTGCCCGCCGGCTCGACACAACGCGTGGCTTTCGTGGTGACGAACCGCGGCCTGACGCAGCCGGTGCAAGCCCTGGTGCTGCAATGCCCCGCCTGAAACAGGCAAATTTCAGCAACGGGATGGAACCAACACGGGCTGATCCGTATCATCCCTGGTCATGCGCCACTGGTTCCTCGTCCTCATGATCGCCCTGCTGCCCCTGCGCGGCTGGATGGGGGACGCCATGGCGGTGGAGATGCTGACCCAGCCCACACACGCCACCATGGCCAGCATGGCGATGGACGAGCATGGTGCGGACCACGACCATGACCACTGCGCCTGCGACGAGCACACCGCATCGGCAGAAGACGTCGGCGACCACCAGCACAACGCCTGCGATGTCTGCAACGTGCCTGCCCTGGCCATGACCATGCCCGCACTGCAGATCCCTCCCATGGTGCACAGCCAGCTCGCGCCTCCCGCCGAGCGCTTTGCCAGCAGCGAGGCCCAACGGGGCATCAAACCACCCATTTCCTGACTTCACACGCCACAGGTGCGTCCGCAGCCACCCGTTGAGGGCGTGCCAGCGGGCGTCGGTTCGTGATTTCAGGAGATTCCCATGATGGTTTTGCGGCGGTTTTCACCGCCTTTCACAAGCACACGTTGTCGCGTCGCGGCCTTGAGCCTGGCCTGCCTGTCGGCGGTCTGGGGGCCGACACAGGCGCAGCCTTCCCGAGCACTGCAAGCCGCCGATCCGGCGACCCCCGCATCTGCCGCGGCCCCGATGGCGCTGCCCGCCACCGGTGCGGTGGCACCGCAAGAACGCCCGGCAGACATCGCCCGGGCGCGCGAGATCTGGCAACGCGCCAACGAACGTGTGGCCGAATTCCCGCGTGGCCACGCCGACCTGCTGCGCTGGGAGGCGAAAAACCCGGGCAGCGCGCCCGCCACCGAAGGCAACAGCGCCCGGCCCGAGCCGCTGGATGCGGCGCAGGCGCTGCGCCTGTCCCTGCGCCAGCGGCCCGACCTGTTCACCCACGCCGACATGAACGCGCTGGCCACAGGCGCGGTGCAGGTGGCCTACGCCCGCCACGTGCGCGACGTGCAGCGCGCCTGGGTCGACGCGGTGAGCGCGCGCCAGAGCTGGCGCCACGCGAGCGACATGTGGGACGCCACACGCACCGGCAGTGAACTCGGCCAGCGCATGGTGGTGGCCGGCAACTGGAGCCAGGCCAGGCTGATGCGCGAACAGCTGTTGGAAGCCAGTGCCTGGCAAGCCAGCGTGAACGCGCAAGGCACGGCCATGGCTGCCCAGGAGCGGCTGGCGCAACTGCTGGGCCTGTGGGACGCGCAGGCTGTGGCGCAGTTGGGGGAGCGCCTGCCCGCTGGCTTGCCGGCCGTGCCGCCGCGTGCCATGCCGGGCGAGGGCCTGAGCGAATCCTCATGGGAAGCCGCCGTGCTGCGCGCCGATCCGCTGCTGGCCTTGCAACGGATCGAGGCCCAGCGCGAACTCGCCGCGGTGAGTGGCGCCCGCCGGCAGACCTGGAACGCTGCGGTGGACGTCGCCCTGGCGGCCATGCCGGACCCGAGCGCCACGCCGACACCGCCGCACATCGGGGACCTCTCGCTGCTGCGCGACCACGCACTGGAGCGCGCGACCCGCGCCGAGGCCAGGCTGCTGCGCGCTGCGAGCGAACGCCGCTCGATGGCGCGCCAGGCCTGGGCCCAGCTGCAAGCGCGCCACGCCAGTGCGGTGCACGCGCAAAACGTGGTGGCCCGGTTGCAAGCCGCCCTGGAGCAGGAAACCCTGCTCCGCTACAACGGCATGCTGCAAAGCAGCTGGGAGCTGCTGGCCAGCGCGCGCGAGCGCATGCAGTCGCTCGACGCCGCCTTGCAGGCCCGACGCGACTACTGGCGCGCCCGGACCGACTGGCAAGCCCTCTTGGCCGGTGCCGACTACACCGGCCCCGACACCCCATCGAACGCGGGTACGGGCGCAGCCGCCACCCCCGCAGGACACTGACATGAACAAAACGATGAACCGAAGAAACTGGCTCGCCGGAGCCGCCGTGGGCGCTGTCGCGGCCACCAGCGTGAGCCGCGTGGCGCTGGCCGCCATCCCCGAGCCGGTGCAGCAAACCTCGGCCAACACCGCGCCGCCCTGGACGCCACCGGGCGTGACCGGCGCGGGCCGCCCCTACAACCCGGTGGTCACGCTCAACGGCTGGACCGCGCCCTGGCGCTTGAACGCGGGGGTGAAGGAATTCCACCTCGTGGCCGAGCCGGTGGTGCGTGAAATGGCGCCAGGCTTCATGGTCAACATGTGGGGCTACAACGGCCAGAGTCCGGGCCCGACCATCGAAGTGGTCGAGGGCGACCGAGTGCGCATCTATGTGACCAACCGCCTGCCCGAGCACACCACCATCCACTGGCACGGCCAGCGCCTGCCCAATGGCATGGACGGTGTGGGTGGTCTGAACCAGCCGCAGATCAAGCCCGGCCAGACCTTCGTTTACGAGTTCACCGCGCGCCGGCCCGGCACCTTCATGTACCACCCGCACGCCGATGAAATGACGCAGATGGCCATGGGCATGATGGGTCTGTGGATCACGCACCCGAAGGCAAGGCACCCGCTCATCGAAGACGTGCAGCGCGACTACTGTTTCCTGCTCAACGCCTTCGACGTGGAGCCGGGCAGCATGACGCCGCAGGTCAACACCATGCTCGATCAGAACATCTGGGCCTGGAACAGCCGCGTGTTCCCCGGCATCACACCGCTGGTGGCCAGGCTCGGTGAACGGGTGCGCGTGCGCATGGGCAACCTCACCATGACCAACCACCCGATCCACATCCACGGCATCGAGTTCGAAGTGACCGGCACCGATGGTGGGGCCACGCCCAGGGGATCGCGTTGGCCCGAGGTGACCACCGACGTGGCCGTGGGCCAGATGCGGCAGATCGAGTTCGTCGCCGACGAGCCGGGCGACTGGGCCATGCACTGCCACAAGAGCCACCACACCATGGGCGCCATGGGCCACGGCGTGCCCACCATGATCGGCGTGGACCACCGAGGGCTGGTGAAACCGCTGCAGCGCGCCGTGCCCGACTACATGGTGATGGGCGAACGCGGCATGGCCGACATGGGCGAGATGGAGATGGAACTGCCCGCCAACACCTTCCCCATGATGACCGGCACCGGCCCCTTTGGTGCCATCGAAATGGGCGGCATGTTCACCACGCTCAAGGTGCGCGACGACCAGAAGACCGGCGACTACAGCGACCCGGGCGACTACAGGATGCCGCCGGGCACGCAGGCGCGGCTGGTGGACACCGGTACCGCGCCGCTGGCCACGCGCCCCGCCGCCCCCACCCAACCCGCCACCACAAACGTCCGCAAGCCTGCGGGCGGCCACAGCAATCATTGAACCCTTCACGGAGAACACGCATGACTTTCAAGACACGACGCTCGCTGCTCGCACTGCCCCTGGTGCTGGCCCTGCCCCACGCCTTCGCCCATGGCGACCAACACGGCAAGGCGGCCGGCCCGGTGGTCAAGGAACAAAAGCCCTGGGGCATCGCCAGCGAGCCAGCCCGGGCCCGGCGCACGGTGGACATCCGCATGAGCGACGACATGAAGATGACGCCCAACCACCTCGACGTGCGTGAGGGCGATACCTTGCGCCTTCGCGCCATCAACGTGGGCCAGGTGCTGCATGAGATCGTGATCGGCACCAGCGAGGAGCTCAAGGCGCATGCCGAGATGATGAAGAAGTTTCCCAAGATGGAGCACGACGAGCCCTACATGGCGCACGTCGCTCCCGGCAAACGAGGCGAAATCGTCTGGACCTTCAACCGCCCGGGCGACTTCGAATTCGCGTGTCTGATCGCCGGCCACCTCGAGGCCGGCATGCGCGGCACGATCCGCGTCGCCCCCAACGCTTGACCACCAGGAGACCACCATGCAACGACGTTCCCTTATCAACACGGCAGCGGCACTGATCGCTGGCGCAGCCCTGCCCGCCTGGGCTCAAACACCCACCGCCCTGCCCGTGCTGCAGGTCTGGAAAGACCCCAACTGCGGCTGTTGCAAGGACTGGGTGAACTATCTGCAGGCCGACGGCTTCCAGGTGCAGCTGTTCGACACCGGCAACGCCGCCGTGCGCAAGCGCCTCGGCTTGCCCGACAAGTTCGGCTCGTGCCACACAGGACTGATCGGTGGCTACGTGATCGAGGGCCATGTGAACGCGCGCGAGATCCGCCGCCTGCTGGCCGAGAAACCCAAGGCGATCGGCCTGGCCGTGCCGGGCATGCCGGTGGGCAGCCCGGGCATGGACGGTGCCGTGTACGGCGATCGCCGCGACGCCTACGACGTGGTGCTGGTGCTGCCCGACGGCACGGGCCGCGTGTACCAGCACTACGCCGGCAACACGGTGGGCTTCAAGCGCACGGCCACCACGGGCGAGGCCTTGCCCATGGCCGAAGGTGAGGTGCGCAAGGTGGACACCGCCGCCGGCAAGATCTCGCTCAAGCACGGTGAGATCAAGAACCTGGACATGCCACCCATGACCATGGTGTTCCAGGTGAACGACCCCGCGCTGCTGGGCAAGGTCAAGGCCGGCGACAAGGTGCGTTTCACCGCCATGCAGGTCAATGGTGCCTACACCGTGATGAGCATCGAACCGATGCCCTGAACCCGCCTCGAAGGTCCCCGGCAACAGGTTGTTGCAGGGTGCCGTGCTAATGTCGCGGCATGCCCAAAACCCTTCGCTACACGCTCATCTCACTGCGCGAGATGATCGTGTCATTCGGTCCTTTTGCCCTGCTCACCATCGCGCTGCTGGGCGTGGCCTATTGGTGGCTGAACCCCACGCCGCCCAAGCGCGTGGTGCTGGCCACCGGCCCGGATCAAAGCGCGTACGCTGAGTTCGGCAAGCGCTACGCTGAAGCGTTGGCGCGCTACGGCATCACGGTCGAATTGCTGTCGTCCGAAGGCTCGTCCGCCAACCTCGAACTGCTGCGCACCGGCAAGGCCGATCTCGGCTTCGTGCAGGGTGGCACGGCCGACATCGGCTACGACGAGGAAGACAGCATCACTTCGCTGGGCAGCCTGTTCGTGGAACCGCTGTGGCTCTTCTACCGCGAAGATTCGGCCAGGCGTCTTCGCAAATCCCCCACCGTGAACCAACTCGCCGAGCTCAGCGGCTGGCGGGTGAACGTGGGCACCGCCGGCAGTGGCGTGCCCCGCCTGTTCTCCACGCTGCTCGACGTGAACCGCGTGGACCCGAAGCAGCTGCGCCTGAGCGAACTGGAGCAAACCCCGGCCACGGTGGCCTTTCTGGGCGGTGAGATCGACGCCGTGGTGTTCGCTTCGGCACCCGAGTCGCTGATGGTGCAGATGCTGCTGCAGACCCCGGGCGTGAAGCTGCTGGACTTCGCGCAAAGCGAGGCCTATTCACGGCGCTTTGGCTACCTCACGCCGGTCGTGATGCCGCAGGGCGTGGTGGACCTGGCGCGCAACATACCGACCCGGGACGTTCGACTGGTCGCCTCCACCACCAGCCTGCTGGCGCACAGCGACACCCATCCCGCCATCCTGCAGCTGTTCGCACAAACGGCCACCGGGCTGCACGGGGGTTCGGGCTGGTTCAGCCAGGCGGGCGAATACCCCAGCCTGGAGCACAGCGAGGTGCCGATCTCACCCGAGGCCTCACGCGCCATCAGGAACGGTGCCCCGTTCCTGCAACGCTACCTCCCCTTCTGGCTGGCCAACCTGATCGAACGCATGTGGCTGGCCATGGGCCTGATCCTCGCGCTGGCGCTGCCGCTCTCGCGCATCGTGCCCCCGCTCTACACCTTCCGCATCCGCAAGCGGGTGTTCCGCTGGTACGCCGAACTGCGCGACGTGGAACAGCGGTTTGAAGCCGACGCCGACCAAGCCGCCGATCTGGTCGAACAGCTCGACACCATGGAATCAAAAGTGGAAAAGGTGGTGGTGCCGCTGTCGTACACCGACGAGCTCTACGCGCTGCGCAACAACATCCACCTGGTGCGCAAGAAGCTGCTGCGGAAAGTCTGAAGTTTTGCCGCCGGGCCGCCCCAAGGCAAAACAGCCCCCTTGGGGGCAGCGGACCTCGCGCAGCGGGGAAGCGTGGGGGGCAACGTTTTGCCGCCGGGCCGCCCCAAGGCAAAACAGCCCCCTTGGGGGGCAGCGACCCGCGTAGCGTGGGGGCTCTCTACAGCCCTTCAGCCTTGATGCTGTTCAACCAGGCCTGGCGAGTGACCTCGTCCAGCGCTTCATCGACCACGCCGTGGTCCGCCACCACACGCAGTTTGTCGTGCTCGATCAAGCGGTCCAGGCCGCGGCGGGTCATGGACAACGAGCGGCCATTGGCGCCCGAGAACAGGAACAGCGTGCCGTGCGGACTGGCCCAGGTGATCTGGCAACGCAGGGCCTGGCCGTCCTGCCACACGTCCACCCAGGTGCCCACGCTGAGTTGTGACGGTGGTTGCGCCGCCATCTCCGCCTTGAGATCCACCCAGTCCCGCTGCAGGGGTTGGGTGTCCACAAAGGAGGGGTGGGTGTCGGGCTGAGAGTCCGGCAAGGAGTCGTCCATGAAGCAGGTGTCGCGCGCCTCGGCGGGCTGCATCCACGGCTCCAGGTCGTCCTCGAACTGCTGGCTGGGCTGCTCGTCCTGCGGCGACTCGGTACGCTGGGTCTTGTAGGCCGCTTCGTGCAAACCCATCAGGGCCTGAAAGAATGCTTCGGCCTGTTCGCGTGGGTAGTCGATCGAGTCCAGGCCTTCGCGCAAGGTGCGCAGCACGGTCGGGATCACCTTGACCAGACGCGGGCGATTCAGACTCGCCACCGCGAGCTGACTCGACCACAGCAGGTCCGGCAGGATGTCGGTGTAGCGCATCGCGGGCACCTCCGAGGTGCTCAGGCCGGTGGCATTGGACACCTCAAGGCGGGCCTGGGCCACCACCTGTGCCCAGGGGCCGGTGAGGAAGCGCCTGACCACCCCCGGGGAGCGGTCAAAGTCGTTGCGCGATCGGAATTCGGCAGCCACGCGTTCGGCCAGCAGGTTGCGCTGCTCCACCCGCACCAGGGTCTTCACGGCCAGGCCGCGCGCCTTCACCTGCTCAGGGGCCATGGCCTCGGTCTGCGAGCGGTTGAAGTGCTGAAGCAAGCCCGGAAACCGATCGGCGAGATCCGGGCCCGGCTTCTGCAGCGTGTCGATGATGCCGCGCACCTGGCGCGAGAAAGCGGCGTAGCCACGGTCCTGCTCGTTCGTGTAGGCCAGGCTGTGTTCGGTGATGGCGTCGAGCAGGCGGCGCGCGGGGTTCTGTCGATCGGCGAAGAAGCGCGGGTCGGTGCGGGCCACTTGCAGCAAGGCGGGCTTCATGCCCTGCAGCATCTCGCGCACCGGCCGCAACAAGCGCTCGTCGGCCGATATCTGCTTGAGCATGAGCGAGACCACCTCGCTGGCGAGCGTGCGCACCATGGCGTTGCCAGCACCGACGGTGCCGGGCACACGCAGGGGCTCTTCATCGGGCTGCTCCAGATTGCCCACCAGAAGCTGGTGCAGATGATCGAGCGTGAGCAGGGCATCAGTCGCCAGACCTGCCTCTTCCTTCACGCCAGCGGCCCGTCGGCCCATGGGGGCGTCGGCCGTGGCGGTGCGGGCATCGGGCAACTGGATCACGGCAAAGCCGGCCGACTGCACGCCCATGCGGTCGAGCAAGGCGCTCAACCGCGTGTACAGACCCTGCAATTCCTGCCCCAGGGAAATGGCGCCGGTTTGCAGCCAGCGCGAACGCACGACCGGCGCGACGTTCAATCCTTTGAGGGCCTTCATCAAGGCGCTGACCACCACATCGGCACGCAAGGGGTTGGCTTCCGCATTGACGCTGTGCATGCCCTGTGCGGTGCACAGGCGGGCGGTGAGCTCGACGATTTCATGATCGACCGTCATGTTGACGATCTGCTGCACGCGAGCGAGCTCGACCGTCTCCTGCACCTGGTCGTCACCCATGAGTTCGAGTTCGTCAAAGCTCACCGACTTGGCGCGGCGCGGCTGCGCGTCGGTGCCCGGCAAGGCATTGCCCACCGAATCACCGAGCGCTGCCAGGAACCGGGTTGCGATCAGATCGCGATGCGACTCCAGCGCGGTGCGCGCATCGACAAAGACCTGCTTGTCGCCCAACTGGCGGGCCGACAATTCCTTTTCCTTGAGGGCGACTTGCAGCTTGTCCAGCCAGCGCGGCACCCACTCGCGCGTCTGGGCGAGCGCCTCCTTGAGGCAGGCGTCAAAGGCCTGGAGATGGGCAGCCATGCGGGCGGGTTCCTTCAGTCAAAGGGTCAAGATGAAGTGGTGGAACCATTGTGACCAGCAGCCACCCCAGGCACAACCGGGAAAAGAAACCGAATGTCCCGGCTGTTCACTCTTTAGCCATGAGGGCTCGCCAGCCGTCGACACCCAGCTCGCGCAGGGTCTGCAGGTTGCGCTCGACGATGGCGTCGGCGTCACCACCTTCGCTGGCCACGGCACGTTCCACGCTCTCCTCGCGCAGCAGGTGCAGCGTGGGATACGGTGCCCGGTTGGTGCAGTTGGTCACGTCGTCGGGCTCGGTGCCCTCGAACTGGAACAGGGGGTGAAAAGGCGCCACCTGGATCACACCCTCAAGCTCGTGTTCGGCCATCACGTCATCCACCACATTGAGGAAGTCGTTGAACACCTCGAAATCGGGGAACAGCGTGGCATGCACCAGCAGCGTGGTGTCGATCTCCTCGGCCGGCGTGTTCACCAGCAGGGCGAGTTCGCGGTCGAGGTCGTCCAGAAACGCATCGAGGTGGCGCGCCTGGCTGACCACGATGCGCACCTGGTTCTTCACGTACACCGCCCGCGCGAACGGGCACAGGTTCAGGCCGATGACGGCCTTCTCCAGCCAGTGGCGCGTGGCGGCTTCGACATCCTGCATCACTTCAATGCCTTGAATCTCATCCGTTTTGGTTTCGCGCCTTCTTCACCCAGACGCTTCTTCTTGTCGGCTTCGTATTCCTGGTAGTTGCCGTTGAAGAACACCCACTGGCTGTCGCCTTCAGCGGCCAGGATGTGGGTGGCGATGCGGTCGAGAAACCAGCGATCGTGGCTGATGACCAGCGCACAACCGGCGAACTCGAGCAACGCATCTTCGAGCGCGCGCAGGGTTTCCACGTCCAGGTCGTTCGAGGGTTCATCGAGCAGCAGCACGTTGCCACCCTCGGCCAGCGTCTTGGCCAGGTGCAGGCGCCCGCGCTCACCACCCGAGAGACTGCCCACGCGCTTCTGCTGGTCGCCGCCGGAGAAATTGAAGCGGCCGCAATAGGCGCGGCTGGGCATCTGGAACTTGCCCACGGTGATCATGTCCAGACCGCCCGAGACGTCTTCCCACACCGTCTTCTCGTTCTGCAGATCGTCGCGGCTCTGGTCCACCACGGCCATCCGCACCGTCTGGCCGATCTTCACTTCGCCACTGTCGGGCTGCTCCTTGCCGGAGATCAGCTTGAACAGCGTGGACTTGCCCGCGCCGTTGGGGCCGATGATGCCGACGATGGCACCGGCCGGAATCTGGAAGCTCAGGTTGTCGATCAGCAGGCGGTCGCCGAAGGACTTGCTCACGTTCTTGAACTCGAACACCTCGTTGCCCAGGCGCTCGGCCACGGGGATGAAGATCTCGTTGGTCTCGTTGCGCTTCTGGTAGTCGACGTCGCTCAGTTCTTCAAAGCGCGCCAGGCGCGCCTTGCTCTTGGCCTGGCGGCCCTTGGGGTTCTGGCGCACCCACTCCAGTTCCTTCTTCATGGCCTTGGTGCGCGCGTCTTCGGTGCGCTGCTCCTGCTCCAGGCGGGCTTCCTTCTGCTCCAGCCAGGTCGAGTAGTTGCCCTTGTACGGAATGCCGTGGCCGCGATCGAGTTCCAGAATCCACTCGGCCGCGTTGTCCAGGAAATAACGATCGTGGGTGATGGCCACCACGGTGCCGGGAAAACGCTTGAGGAACTGCTCCAGCCAGTCCACCGACTCGGCGTCCAGGTGGTTGGTGGGCTCGTCGAGCAACAGCATGTCGGGCTTGGACAGCAGCATGCAGCACAGCGCCACGCGGCGTTTTTCACCACCGGAGAGCACGCCCACCTTGGCGTCCCATGGGGGCAGGCGCAGCGCGTCGGCCGCGATTTCCAGTTGGTGTTCACCGTCGGTGCCCGAGGTGGAGATGACGGCTTCGAGCTGGGCCTGCTCGGCGGCCAGCGCGTCGAAGTCGGCGTCTTCTTCGGCGTACGCGGCGTACACCTCTTCCAGCCGCTTCTGCGCGGCACGCACGCCACTCATGCTGTTTTCAACCGCCTCGCGCACGCTTTGCTCGGGGTCGAGCTGTGGCTCTTGCGGCAAATATCCGATGCGGATGCCCGGCATCGGGATGGCTTCGCCTTCGATTTCCTTGTCGATGCCGGCCATGATCTTGAGCAGCGTGGACTTGCCCGAACCGTTGGTGCCGAGCACGCCGATCTTGGCGCCGGGGAAGAAGGAGAGCGAAATGTCCTTGAGGATCTGACGCTTGGGCGGCACGATTTTGCCGACCTTGTTCATGGAAAAGACGTATTGAGCCATTGCTGTGTGCCTGGGAAATCTGCGCCGAGGGTCGGCGCGAAACCGCCAATTATCCCAGCATGCGACAATACGGCTCGTCGGGCACTTCAGTTGGCTCGACACCAGCCTTTCGCTGGGGTGCTCGCCAACCACTGGCGGCACCAAACCCCTGAATCCATCTGCCCAAGACTGGCCGGGTCCCGCTTCCAACACCGAAGCGGTTCACGGAGTGGCCGATGCCCCCAGCGCCCTGGACGGGCGCCTCCAAAAAAATGACCTTTGACGATCTGAATCTGGCCCCGGCCATCGTGCAAGCCGTGCGTGAGCATGGTTACGAAACCCCCACCCCCATTCAAGTGGAAGCGATCCCTGCCGTGCTGGCCGGTCGCGACCTGCTCGGTGGCGCCCAGACGGGCACCGGCAAGACCGCTGCCTTCACCCTGCCCCTGCTGCAACGCCTGTCCGAGGGCGAGCGCGCCAAGAACCGCTTCGGTGGCGTGGCCATCCGGGCGCTGGTGCTCACCCCCACCCGCGAACTCGCCGCGCAGGTCGAGGAATCGGTGCGCACCTACGGCAAACACCTCACGCTCACGTCCACCGTCGTCTTCGGCGGCGTGGGCATGAACCCGCAAATCAACGCCATGAAACGCGGCGTCGACATTCTGGTGGCCACCCCGGGCCGTCTGCTCGATCTGCAACAACAAGGTTTCCTGGACCTCTCCGGCGTGCAGATGCTCGTGCTCGACGAAGCCGACCGCATGCTCGACATGGGCTTCATCCACGACGTGAAGAAGATCCTGGCGCTGGTGCCGAAAGACAAGCAGAGCCTGCTGTTCTCCGCCACCTTCAGCGACGAGATCCGCGATCTGGCCAGCGCCCTGCTCAAAGACCCGCTGCACATCCAGGTGACCCCGCGCAACACCACGGTGCAACGCATCACCCAGGTGATCCACCCGGTGGGCCGCGGCAAGAAGAAGGCTCTGCTGGTGCACATCATCAACCAGCACAACTGGAGCCAGGTGCTGGTGTTCACCCGCACCAAGTTCGGCGCCAACAACGTGGCCGAATTCCTCACGAAAAACGGCATCCAGGCCATGGCGTTGCACGGCAACAAGAGCCAGGGCGCCCGTACCCAGGCGCTGGCCGGCTTCAAGAGCGGCGACATCCGCGCCCTGGTGGCCACCGACATCGCGGCGCGCGGCATCGACATCGATGAACTGCCGCACGTGGTGAACTACGAAATTCCGAACGTCAGCGAAGACTACGTGCACCGCATCGGCCGCACCGGACGCGCGGGCAACGACGGCGCCGCGGTCAACCTGGTGAGCCTGGACGAAGAAGGCTTCATGATGGAGATCGAGCGCTTCACCAAGCAGCGCATCCCCGTGCAGATGTTCCCCGACTTCATGCCCGAGCCGGGTGAGAAGGCCGAACCCATCGCCATGGGTCGCCAGACCATCTGGGGCGGTGCCGGCAAGCCGCCCAGCCGCGACGTGATGGCCGCGGCCGCCAAGGCCGCGCGCACGGAAATGATGCAGCGCGTGCGAGAGAAAAAAGCCGGTGAGCCCCAGCAGGCTCGCGGCAACGGCGGTGGCCAGCGCCAGCGCCCTGCCGGTGACGGCATCGACGGCCCGCGCGGCGAAGGCCGCCGTGGTGGCGGCGGCAACGGCGGTGGTCAACGCGCGAATGGCAACGGGGGCAATGGTGGTGGCAACAGCCAGCCACGCGGCAACAACGGCCCGCGCAACGGCGGTGGCCAGGGCCAGCGCCCACCGCGCCAGCAGGCCGACCGGGGTGACCGCATGGACCGCGCACCGCGCGAGGACCGTGGCCCGCGCGAAGACCGCGAACCCGGCGCCGAGCGCCAGCCCGGACCCAACGCCCACCTGGGCAGCCTGCGCATCAAGGAGCCGCGCCCACGCGCGGCCAACCCGGGCGGCCAGCCCGATCCGCTGCGCACCAGCATCGACGCCATGCGCACCGGCAACCGCGGTGGCAAGGGCGGTGGCGGTGGTGGTGGCGGCCGAGGCGGCCCGCGCAATGCGGGTGGCGGTGGCGGTGGCGGCAACGCCGATCCGCTGCGCACGAACTTTGGACGGATTCGCTGAGCGAATTCACTGAACTACAGTGCGGTCATGCAAAACGACCGCACGCTTCCCGCTCCCGACGCCCCGTCTGCCCTCATCGGCAACGGGGCGTCGCCACGTTGGGCCACGCTCATGGTGGCCACCTGCAACGTGCTCAATCTCGCGCAGGCCGGGCGCCATTTCTACGACGGGCAGGACCCCTACAGCCAGACCGAGTTCGAGCGCAAGGTGGACTGGCTGGGCAACCGCTTCAGGGCGCTCAACGCCGATGTGATCGCAGTGCAGGAGGTGTGGGACGAACTGGCCCTGCGCGCGGCCGTGGCGCGCAGCGGATTGCAGTACAGCTCGGTGGTGGTGCCCGGCGCCGAGAACGGACCGGGCCAGCCGGGTGCACAAGGCACGCCGCGCGTGGGCATCGTCACCCGGTTGAAGCTGGAGTCGGTCGAATCCATCATCAACTTCCCCGCTGCCGCCGTGGTTCAGGTGCCCGGCATCGGCACCCACAGCCGCTTCGAGCGCCCACCGCTGGTGGCCACGCTGCGCTTGAAGCATGGCCAACCGGTGTGCGTGATCACCGCGCACCTCAAGAGCAAGCGGCCGAAGTACCTGGAAGACGCCAGCGGCAAGACCATCGAAGACACCACCGACCCTGCCGTGCAGGCGCTGGGCTCCCTGCGTTCTCTCATCATGCGTGCCGCTGAAGCGCTGGCACTGCGCCTGAAGGTGGTGGAGCTGCTGCACCGCACGCACCTGCCATTGGTGCTCATGGGCGATCTCAACGACGGCCCGCACAGCGTGACCACCCAACTCATTGCCGCCACCTCGCAAGTGGCCTACGACAGGGGTGCGCGCGACAACGCATTGTTCAGTGCCTGGGATGTGCAGGGCGAAGCCGCGCTGCGCCGCGACGTGGCGTATTCACACATCCACCAAGGCTACCCCGAGGTGCTCGACCAGGTGCTGGTGAGCGAGGAATTCGTGGCCACCAGCCGCAGTGCGATCGGCGATGTGCGGCGGGTGGAGGTGTTCAACGACCACCTGTTCGAGGGCCGCGACCGCAGCCGCAGCGACCACGGCTTCGTGCGCGCGCTGCTCAGACTGCGCCTGCCCGATCCGGTGTGAGCGTCACACCTTGACGAACGCGGTCACCAGCGGCTCGTCACCCACCTGCCGGCTCCAGTGTCCGTGCACCGCCGCATCGAACCGGGCGCCCGCGGGCAGCGTGTCGGCCGAATAAAAGTGGTCGCCCGCGCCGAAAATGCGCGAACTGCCGTCCTGCAAACCGATTTCCATCTGCCCCTGAAGCACGAACAGCCACTGCGGCGCATCGGTGCAATGGAACTGGCTTCGAAACCCCACCGGACTCTGGCGCAACTGCAATCCACTCGCGGGCAACACCGGCGACAGGCGGGCCGCGGGCGTGCCTTCGGTGAGGCCGACCGGTTCCTCGCGGAATCGCGCGCGGCCATCGGTGTCGGTGAACAGCACGACCTTGTTGAACGGGATCATGAGAGGCTCCTGAAAAAGGTGCCCGGTTGTACCAGACGGCACAACGCCCGGCATCCTGTGAAGGACACCGGGCGTTGGCGTCGCCAGCCTCATGAGCCGGCGATGGGCTTTGCGAAGACGATCAGTTGGTCTTCACGTTGCGCGAGTTCGCCAGTTCGGCGCGCACGTCTTCACGCGTCTTGCCTTGGGCCAGCACCGGCTGCGGGTAGCGGTTGGGGTACAGCTGGTTGTACTTGGCACCGGATTCGCCGTCGGCGACCATGTCGCCCGTGCGGATGGCTTCGGCCAGTTCGGCCTTCACCTGTTCGCGGGTCTTGCCGACCACAGCGGCGGCGACCACCGGAGCGTCTGCACGGACGGCAGCGTACTGGGCAGGTGCCACTTCGTTGAAGCGCTGACCGGTGGCGCCGTCGGCGATCAGGTCACCGTTGCGGATGGCTTCGGCCAGTTCGGCCTTCACTTCGGCGCGGCTCTTGGCCACGGCAACGGGCTTGGCGTAGAGGTGGGGGGCGATTTCGTTGAAGCGCTGGCCGGTGGCGCCGTCAGCAATCAGGTCGCCGCTGCGGATGGCTTCGTTCAGTTCGGCGCGAACTTGTTCGCGGGTCTTGGCGCCAGCAGGGTCGGCAGCCAGGGCGTGGCCAGCAACGAGGGTGGAGAGGGCGATGGCAACAACAGACAAACGGGTTTTCATGACAGTTTCCTTTAAGAGGGTTGAACATGCCGGTCGGTCCGTTGTGCGGTCTGGCCGGCTTCGATGCCTCTGCGGAGGGTTTGCGTGCATCGATGGGTTGAACTGTAAAGTTTCTGATCCTGAAGAAAAATAGCTTTGGAACGACTGCTGTGTTTCGTATTCAGCAATAATCAAGGCTTTCGTACCCGGGGAAACCCTTTAAAGGAGCCTCTTCATGGACCGTCTGGCCTCGATGCGCGTTTTCCAAAAAGTGATCGACGAGGGCGGTTTTTCAGCCGCCGGACGCGCCATGGACATGTCGCCCGCGGTGGTCACGCGGCTCGTCGCCGATCTGGAGGATCACCTGGGTACCCGTCTGCTGCACCGAACGACCCGGCGCGTCTCCCTCACCGACGCGGGCGAGAGCTACCTCGACCGGGTACGCGTGATCCTGCAGGACCTCGACGAAGCCCATGCACTCGTGAGCTCGCAGACCAGCGAGCTGGCGGGCGTGCTGCGCCTGCTCGCGCCGCCGGTGCTGGCCACCCATGTGCTCGCGCCGCTGGTCAGCGGTTTCCGGGCGGCCTACCCCAAGATCCTGCTCGACATCGACGTGGAATCGCACCGCGAGCCACCGATCGAGGACTACGACATCACACTCATGGGCGCCAGGGCCTCGTTCGACGCCAACGTGATCGCGCGCAAGGTGATGTCCAGCGTCACCGTGCTGCTGGCCTCGCCCGAGTACCTGCGGCGCAAGGGCACGCCCGCGCGGCCCGAAGACCTGGCGCAGCACGACTGTCTGCGCCTCAAGCCCGCCGCCGGCCGCAGCCGGGCCTGGCGCCTGCTGCACGAGACGGACGAAGCGCGCTTCGCCGACATCGAGGTGCAGCCGGTGCTGTGGGCCAACCACACCGACACACTGATGCACGCCGCGCTCGACGGCGCCGGCATCACCGCCACCACGATCGAGCTGGCCGCCCCGCTGATCCAGAACGGCGACCTGGTGCGCGTGCTCAACCCCTGGATCACCGATCGCCTCACGCTCTACGCGGCGCTGCCCAGCCGCAAGTTCATGCCGCGGCGCACCGAGGTTTTCCTGGACTACCTCATCGAGCAGACCCGCGCGCGCGTGGGCAGCGCTCTCGCCGCCTGCAGCAGTTGCTGACGGTTGCACAAAACGCGCCGCCGCTTCAACCCCGTTGAGGCGGGTGGTTCGTTTTCAGCAAGCTCCATCCACTTTTTCGGAGCCCGCGTGAAACCCCCTGCCCTTCCTGCGCACGACCCTCGCGACCACTGGGTGGCAGGACGATCTGGCGCGCGCTACGCGGTCTCGGTGCGCAACGCCACGCCCGGACGCGTGCTCGGCGTGATCTCGGTCGACGGCGCGGACGTGAACGGCACCGACGCGCGCGGCCGCAACGCGCTCATGCTCGCGGCGCAGCGCGGTGCTGCCTTTGCTGGAAGAACGCGGCCCGCGCTGAGATCGGTCGCTACCATGGCGACATGAACATCTCAGCCCCTTCTTCCTCCGTGCACTTCGGCCACCAGGGCCGCGTCGTCCTCGTCACCGGTGGTGCCCAGGGCATCGGCGAAGCCTGCGCGCGCCGCTTCGCGAGCGAGGACGCCCACCTGGTGATCGCCGACGTGGCCGACGCCGCCGGCCGAGCACTCGCGCGCGAACTCGGTGGCATGTACATGCACTGCGACGTGGGCGACAAGGCCGATGTGGACGCCATCGTGGCACAGGCGCTGGATGCGCATGGCCGCATCGACGTGCTGGTCAACAACGCCGGCATCTTCAAGGCGGCCGAGTTCCTCGACGTGACCGAGGATGATTTCGACGAGGTGCTGCGCGTGAACCTCAAAGGCGCCTTTCTCATGGGTCAGGCGGTGGCGCGCGCCATGGTGCAGGTCGGCAACGGCAGCATCGTCAACATGAGCTCGGTCAACGGCGTGCTCGCCATCCCCAACATCGCGAGCTACAACGTGAGCAAGGGCGGCATCAACCAGCTCACCCGCGTGATGGCCCTGGCCCTGGCCGATCACGGCATCCGCGTCAACGCGGTGGCGCCCGGCACCATCGCCACCGAACTCGCCGCCAAGGCGGTGCTGACCAGCGAGGCCGCGCGACAGAAGATCCTCAGCCGCACGCCCCTGAGGCGCCTGGGCGAGCCCGACGAGATCGCCGACGTGGTGGCCTGGCTGGCCAGCGACGCGGCCAGCTACGTCACCGGCGAGATCGTCACGGTCGACGGCGGGCGCATGGCGCTGAACTACACCGTGCCGGTGGAGTGAGCAGGGCTCAAGCGGGCCTGGGCCGCACCACCACCGCCTCGCGGATCGGCAGGTGGATCAGCGCTGCACCCACGGCCAGCACGATGTCGATGTACCAGACCCAGTCGTAGCTGCCGGTGGCCTCGAACACCTGGCCACCGAGCCAGGCGCCGAGGAAACCACCCACCTGGTGCGACAGCATCACGAGGCCGAACAGCATGGCCATGTTGCCGGTGCCGAAGAACTTGGCGACCAGCCCCACCGTGGGCGGCACGGTGGAGAGGAAGGTCAGGCCCATCACGGCCGCAAATATGAGCATCACGGCCTCGGTCTTGGGTGCGAGCAGGAAGATCAGCACCGCCGCCGCGCGCGTGGCGTACACCAGCGAGAGCAGCGACTTCATGCGCCAGCGGCCCACGGCCCAGCCCATGGCCAGGCTGCCGACGATGTTGAACAGACCGATGACCCCCAGCGCCCAGGCGCCCACCGGCGCGGGCAGGCCGCAGGCGGCCACCACACCGGGCAGGTGGGTGGCGAGAAAAGCCACGTGGAAACCGCAGACGAAGAAGCCCACCGACAGCAGCAGATAACTCGGGTTGGCGAGGGCCTTGCGGATCGCCTCGCCCGCCGGCAGCGACACCGGCGCTGGCGCGGCCCCCGCCACGGGTGCCGGACCGGGACCGCGCAGCACCCAGGCCGCCGGGAGCGCCAGCAGCACGATCAAGGCCAGCGCCTGCATCGCGCCGGCCCAACCCAGACCGAGCGTGAACGCGGCGGCCAGCGGCGCCATGACGAACTGGCCGAACGAGCCGCCCGCGTTCACGATGCCGGTGGCCATGCCGCGCCGTTCGGGCGGGATCAGGCGCGCGGTGGCCGCCATCAGCACCGACGGCCCGGCCATGCCGGCACCACCGGCCGCCAGCACACCGATGGCCACGATGAGGCCCCAGGTGCTCGTCATGAGCGGCGTGATGTAGGTGCCCAGTGCCACCAGCAGCACGCCCGCGAGCAGCACGCGCCCGGCACCGATGCGGTCGGCCACGGCGCCCGCGAAGGGCTGCGTGAGCCCCCACCAGAGCTGGCCAAAGGCAAAGGCCAGGCTGATGCTGCCCACGCCCAGGCCGGTGGCGGTGTTCAGCGGCGAAAGAAAGAAGCCCATGGTCTGGCGCGTCCCCATGGTGAGCGCGAAGGCGCCGGCCGCGGCCAGCAGCACCAGCCACCACACATGGGGTGCGCGCGCGGGCGCGGCGGTTGAGGTCTCAGCTGGCATGGGCATCTTCCTCGTGAAATGCGGCCAGACCCTGGTCCAGCAGGTCGTGCAGAGCCACCACCGTGGCGGCGCCAAGTTTCTCGTTGAGCGCCACCTGGGCGGTTTTCCAGCGCCGCTGCGCCTGGCGCCGCATCTCGCGACCCGCGTCGGTGATGTGCACGGTGCGGCTGCGCGCGTCCACGCCCTCGCCCATGGCCAGCCAGCCGGCCGCGATCATCGGTTGCAGATTGCGCGTGAGCGTGGACGCGCCCATGTCCATGCGCCGCGCCAGTTCACCGGGCGCGAGCGGCCCCAGCCGGTCCACGTGCGTGAGCAGCGAATACTGGGTGATCTTCAGTCCGGCGCCGGCCAGGTGCTGGTCGTAATGCTGGGTGACCAGGCGTGTGAGTTGTCGCAGCTTGAAGTTGGTGCAACCCACCGGAGCAGGCAAAGTCGCATGGGCGTCGGCATTCATGAAATGATTGTATCTACAATATTTGCACCCGCAAACACATGGAGTAGAAATGACCCCGGAAGAAACACTGGCACAGTGGACGCAGCAGTACGAAACCGTCGTGGCACGCCTGAAGGCCGGCGTCGGCGTGGGCCTGGCCAACCCGGCCGACCTCGCGGGACTGACCGGCCTGCAGCAGATGCAGGCCATGCTGGACGGCAAGCTGCCCTACCCGCACATCGCCGACACACTGGACTTCTCGCTGGTGGAAATCGGCGAAGGCCGCGCCGTCTTCCAGGGCCAGCCCCAGCTCAAGCACTACAACCCACTGGGCTCGGTGCACGGCGGCTGGTACGCCACCCTGCTCGACTCGGCGCTGGGCTGCGCGGTGCACACCGTCATGCCGATGGGCCGCGCCTACACCACGGCCGAACTCGGCGTGAACATCGTGCGCGCGGCTTCCTTCAAGAGCGGCCCGCTGCGCGCCATCGGCACGGTGCTGCATGCGGGTCGTCAGCTCGCCACGGCCGAGGCCCGCATCGTCGGCGCTGACGGCAAACTCTACGCCCACGCAACCACCACCTGCCTCGTGTTCGAAATCCCGACGGGCTGAGGCCAGGCGAAAAAAAGCCCGGCGAACCGGGCTGACTGGAGGATGGTTCGCCTCAACCGGCAATCATCACTTCCACACGGCGGGCTTCGGCGTCGTTGCCGGTACCGGTGGTCTGCTCGGGCTTCTTCAACTCCATGCTGGTCTCGGCCACGCCCGCGCCCACGAGCGCGTCTCGCACGGCCAATGCACGCTTTTTGGCCAGTTCGGCGTTGAATGCCGGGTCGCCGGTCGCGTCGTGAAAACCCGAGAGCACCAGCCGCTTGCCGGCCTTGGCAGCAGCGATTGCATCACCCAGCGCCACCAGAGCGCCCGATGCCAGATCGGCCTTGCCCGAAGCAAAGTAAAACTTCACCACGCCGTTTTCCACCACCACGCTGGCGTCGTCGCTCGAAGCCACTGCCGCGACCGCAGCGGGTACAGCGGCCGCAGGAGCCGCGGCCACCGTCTTCGCAGCGCCACCACGGGATTTGTGGACACCCAGGCCCACGGCGAAGCCGGTCACCAGCACAATCACCGCCACCAGCAACACCGCGACCACGCGGTACTCAACTTCGTTATCTTGGGAAGACATGGGAAACACTCCGTGAAAATGGTTGACCGTTCATCGACCTCCCGGGCGCAGCGCGCCGACTTGTCACAGCGGCACGGCCCTTCGGGCGCTGCAGGATTGTAAATGGCACCCTCCCACACCCCTCCCCGCACGGTGCGCCCCACCACCTGGGACCCCGCCCAGCGCAACGGCGCGCAGATGATGGCCGACACGATGGCGCAGTGGCGCTCCCAAGGGCCTCGCCCAGACCTCTGGGTGTTTGCCTACGCCTCGCTGGTGTGGCGCCCCGAGTTCACCGCAGCCGAGCAGCGCCTGGCGCGCGTGCATGGGCACCACCGCTGCCTGGAGATGTGGAGCCGCGTCAACCGGGGCACCGTCGAATGCCCCGGTCTGGTGTTTGCACTCATGCCCGGCGGCAGCTGCACCGGCCTGGCGCTGCGTGTGCCGCACGACGAGGTGGAAGCCCTGATGCCGCTGCTGTGGGCGCGTGAAATGCCCAACCCGGTGTACGACCCCAGATGGCTGACCTGCCAGACCGAACAAGGCCCGGTGCATGCGCTGGCTTTCACGCTCTCGCGACGCAGCCCCAGCCACACCGGCACGCTGAGCGAGGAGCGCTACCGGGAGATTTTCAGCCGCTCCTGCGGACGCTACGGCACCACGCTGGACTACGCGCGACAGACCTTCCACGGCCTGCTGCATCACGGCATCCACGACCGGGCGCTGGGCAAACTGCTGCAATTGGCCGACGATGCCGAATCGACCGGATTGACCTGACGCAAGCCCGGGCGAGGGGCGCGCTCCTATACTGAAACCATGAACATCGCCGACCTGCGCAAGAGCTACGAAAAGGCCGAACTCAGCGAGTCGGCCTCCAATGCCGATCCGCTCCAGCAGTTTGCGAAGTGGCTGCAGGAAGCCATCAGCAGCGAGGTGCCCGAGCCCAACGCCATGACCCTGGCCACGGTGGGCTCCGACCTTCGGCCGAGTACGCGTGTGGTGCTGATCAAGGGCTTCGATGAACGCGGCATCGTCTGGTACACCAACTACGGCAGCCGCAAGGGCCAGCAGCTCGCCGGCAACCCGTTCGCCGCGCTGCAGTTCCACTGGGTGGAGCTCGAGCGCGTGGTGCGCATCGAAGGCGTGGTGGACAAGGTGAGCGAGGCCGAGAGCGATGAGTACTTTCACAGCCGCCCGCTGGACAGCCGCATCGGCGCCTGGGCCAGCCCGCAGAGCCAGGTGATCGACAGCCGCACGGTGCTCGTGACCAACGCCGCGAAGTACGGCGCGCAGTTCCTGCTGCAGCCGCCGCGCCCGCCGCATTGGGGCGGCTACCGCCTCAAGCCCGAGCGGTGGGAGTTCTGGCAGGGCCGCAAGAGCCGCCTGCACGATCGGCTGCGCTACACAGCACAAGGTGAGGGTGGCTGGTTGCGCGAGCGGCTTGCGCCCTAGAGTGCTTCGATCACCTGGTCGGCCACCGCGTCCAACTGGACGGTGCTGACCAGCGACGGCGCGATCTCGGCCAGCGGCACCAGCACAAAGGCGCGTTGCCCCATGCGAGGGTGCGGCACGGTCAAACGCGGCGAATCGATAAGCGCGCCGCCAAACAGCAACAGATCGAGGTCGAGCGTGCGCGGTGCGTTGCGGTAGGGACGTTCGCGCCCGGCCTGTTCTTCGATGGCTTGCAGGGCATCGAGCAAGGCGGGCGCAGTGAGCGTGGTCGAGACCTCGGCCACGGCGTTGACGTAGTCGGGGCCGCTCGACTCCAGGGGCGCGGTGCGGTACAGGCTGGAGGTGCGCACCACGCGGATGCCGGGGGCCACGCCCAAAGCCGTCAGCGCATCACGCAAAGACTGCGCGGCATCGCCGAGGTTGGCACCCAGTGCGACGAAGGCCGTGACGTCAGTGCGGGACACGGCCGCTGCGTTCAGACGGGGCCCGGTTCTGCACCACCCGCAGCACCACCGGGCTTGCGGCGGCGACGGCGGCGCTTCTTGGCCGGTGCCGAACCATCGATGGACGCGGTCGACTCAACACCGTCATCGGACTCACCCGTGTCTTCCTCATCCCGGTCGTCACCGCCCTCATTGACCGCACGAAAACGCGGGTCGGGCGTGAGTGCGTCGGTCGACGCGCCGGCATTGGCCGGGTGGTCGTCGTCGCTGCGCTTCACGCGCCGCGCCTTGCCGGCACCGGGTTTGGCCAGGTTGTCACGGCGCTGCGCATCCACCATGTCTTCGCGCATGTCGTCGCTGGCCATGCTGAAGGTTTCCCACCAGTGCGCCAGTTCCTCTTCCACCTCGCCCACCTGCGCGCGCAGGCGCAGGAAATCGAAGCCGGCGCGAAAGCGCGCCTGGTCCACCAGGCTGAAGGGCGAGGTGCCCACGCGCTTGTCGAAGCGGGGTTGCATCATCCAGATCTCGCGCATGTCGGCGCCGAGCTTGCCGCGGCCCGACACATCGCCGATGCGCGCATCGAAGGCTTCGTCCACCGCGTCCTGCAGGGCGGCAAACGGCGGCGGCGGGCGCTGGCCCGGGCGCGCGTTCAGGCGCTGGCTCCAGCCCTTGCGCACGTCGGCCCACAGCACGCAGGCCAGCAGGAAACTCGGCGCCACCGGCTTGCCCTCGCCCACACGGCGGTCGGTGTCCTGCAGGGCGAGTTTCACGAATTCGTCGTCGGCCCGCTGCACCACCACATCGAGCAGCGGATAGATGCCGGTGTCCAGGCCCACGGCCTTGAGCTGCGCCACGCTGGCCAACGCGTGGCCGGTCTGCAGCAGCTTGAGCATCTCGTCGAACAGGCGGCTTTGCGGCACGTCCAGCAGCAGCTTGCGCGAGGACGCCAGTGGCTCCAGCGTTTTGGCATCAAACGTGAAGCCAAGCCCGCTGAGCTTGGCGGCAAAACGCACGGCACGGATGATGCGCACCGGGTCTTCGCGGTAGCGCGTGGTGGCGTCACCGATCATGCGCAGCGTCTTTTTCTTCGCGTCGCGGATGCCGTGGTGGAAATCGACCACGGTCTGCGACTCGGGGTCGTAGTACATGGCGTTGATGCTGAAGTCGCGTCGCGCGGCGTCGTGTTCGATGGGGCCCCACACGTTGTCGCGCAACACCCGGCCGCTGGCGTCCACCGCGTGTTTCATGCCGGCGAGTTCACCCTTGCTGGTCCGCTCGTTGCCGGCCACCTGCTCGGCGTCGGCGCTGTCGAGGTAGGCGCGGAAGGTCGAGACTTCGATCATTTCGTGTTCACGGCCCCGGCCGTAGATCACGTGCACGATGCGAAAACGCCGACCGATGATGAAGGCGCGGCGAAACAGGCCCTTGACCTGTTCGGGCGTGGCGCTGGTGGCCACGTCGAAATCCTTCGGCCGCAGGCCCAGCAGCAGATCGCGCACCGCGCCACCCACGATGTAGGCCTCGAAACCCGCCTGTTTGAGGGTGTGCACCACGTCCAGCGCGCGCTGGTCCACCAGCTTGGGGTCGATGCCGTGCACGGACACCGGCACGTCTTCGCGTTTGCCGAACGGATTGGCGCGGCGCGCGGGGGCGGCCGGCGATTTGCCGAGCAGCCTGTCAATGAATTTCTTGATCATTCGAATAGGTTCAATATGCGCCAACCCCGTTCCAGGGCAATGGCTTGGAGCCGGGCGTCCGGATTGGTGGCCACGGGCTCGTGCACTTTTTCCAGCAGCGGCATGTCGTTCATGGAGTCGCTGTAGAAGGTGCTGTGCTGCACGCCAGCCCATTCCAGGCCGCGCGCCGCCAGCCATTGTTCCACACGGGCGACCTTGCCCTCGCGAAACGACGGGGTACCCCGAATCTCACCCGTGGGCTCGCCACGTTCGTCGGTGGCCAGATCGATGGCGATCAGCTCGTCCACACCGAAGGCCTGTGCGATCGGGCGTGTCACGAATTCGTTGGTGGCGGTGACGATCACGACCGTGTCGCCAGCGGCCTGGTGCGAGCGCACCAGCTCCAGCGCGGCGTCCTTCAGCGCGGGCTGCACCACCTCGGCCATGAAGCGTTCGTGCGCCTGACGCGCCGTCTTCAGCCCGCGTTCGCGCACCGCCTCGATGGCGAAGCGCACATAGCGGTGAATGTCCAGCGTGCCGGCCTTGTAGTCGGCGTAGAAGCCGTCGTTGGCCTGCGAGAAGCTGTCGGCATCACGCCAGCCCAGGGCCACGGTGAACTCGCCCCACGCGTAATCGGAGTCAAACGGGATCAGGGTGTGGTCGAGGTCAAACAGTGCCAGTCTCATTCGCTTTCCAGCATGGATTTGATCAACGGGATGGTGATGGCGCGCTGGGTGCGCAGCGCGTAGGCGTCGAGCTGGTCCAGCAGCATCATGAGACTGGAGAGATCGCGCGAAAAACGGCGCAGCATGAAGTCCATCACCTCGTCGCTGAGGAAGACACCGCGGTCGTCGGCGGCGCGGCGCAACACACCACGCCGCTCGGTTTCTCCGAGCGCGTGCAGTTGGAACACATGGCCCCAGCCCAGACGGGTGCGCAGGTCCTCGCGCAGGTGAAGATCGGCCGGCGGGCAGTTGGCCGCGGCCAGCACCCAGCGCGCCGGGCCGTGAGCCGGGTTCTGCGCATTGACGAACCAGTTGAAGGCCGCGGCCTGCTGCGTGGCGGTATAGAGATGGCAGTCGTCCAGCAACACCGCGTCCCAATGCTCGTCGAACTCGGGCGGGTCCAGCGTGTCAACGTCGATCCAGCCGACGCGGCTGCCCTGCTCGCGCAGGCCTTCGCGCACCGCGCGCAGCAGATGTGTCTTGCCGCTGCCGCTCTCGCCCCAGACAAACGTGGGCACGGGCGAGCGCAGCGGGTTGTGGGTCCAGAGCTTGAGGTGCTCCAGCGCGGCCTCGTTGCCGGCGGGCACGAAGTTGGCCAGGGTGGGCACCGGCGCCAAGCCAATGTCCAGTGCCATCTGCTTCATGGGGATGGGACCGGTGCTCATTCGTCGGCACCCGTGGTTCGCACATGGGACCCATTGTCCAGGTACATCTGACTGGTCAAATAGCCGCGCTTGACGCGCCGGATGGCCACCAGCAGCACGGCGCTGGCGGGCAGGGCGATGAGCACACCCACGAAGCCCAACAGATGGCCAAAGGCCAACAAGGCGAAGATGACGGCGATCGGGTGCAGGCCGATGCGCTCGCCGAGCAGGCGCGGCGTGAGGTAAAGGCTCTCGACCACCTGGCCCACCAGGTACACGCCGCCCACCATGGCCACGCCCAGCACGGTCTGGAACTGCAGCAGCGCCGCAAACAGCGCCATCACCAGGCCCAGCCCAAACCCCAGATAGGGCACGAACACGGCCAGCCCGGTGAACACGCCGATCGGCAGCGCGAGGTCCAGTCCCATGAGCGCCAGCGCCACGGTGTAGAGCACCGCGAGCACCGCCATCACCAGCAACTGACCGCGCAGGTACTGGCCCAGCACCTCGTCGGTTTCGTTCAGGAAGCTCTGCACGCTCTCGCGCCAGCGGGGTGGGATCAGGTTTTTGGCGCGTGTGATCAGGTTCGTCCAGTCCAGCAGCAGGTAATAGGCCACGATGGGCATGAGGAACAGGTTGCCGATCACCGCCGCCAGCGCGCTGCCCCCGATGCGCAAGGACGACAGCAGGCCGTTGATCAGTTCACTTTCGTTGCCGGTGATCAGGGAGCGCAACCATTCGCGCACCTGGGTCACGTCCACCTGCAGGTCGATGCCGAAGCGGGTGGCCAGTGGCAGCAGGGCATCGTTCAGCCGGTCCAGCAGCAGCGGCACCTGTTCGCGCAACAACGGCACCTGCTTGGTGATGACCGGCACGATGAGCAGGAGCACGGCCAGCAGCACCAGCATGAGCAGCGCAATGGCAAGACCTGCGCCGAGCCAGCGCGGCACGCGCCGCGTGTGCAGCCGCTCCACCAGCGGATGCAGCGCGTACGCGAGCACGGCGGCCAGCAGGAATGGCATGAGCACCGGTGCCAGCAAGGAGAGCAGCAGAGCACTCACCACAGCGATCAGGGCCCAGAGCAAGGCGCGGATCTGGTTGGAAGTCAGTGGCATGGAGCGCGAGGGTCGATGAGGCCGCGAGGGCGACCCCTTAAAATCTGGAGCAAATTCTATCGGGCCACTCTCAGGGTACCCGAAAGCCCCCCACCCGCCCAGCGTTCCGCTCCACCGACCGCCCCGCCTCCCGCCGGGCCAGCCCGCACATGACCTCTTCCACCACCCCCCTTTCGTACAAAGACGCCGGCGTTGACATCGACGCGGGCGACGCGCTGGTCGAACGCATCAAGCCGCTGGCCAAAAAAACCATGCGCGAGGGCGTGCTGGCCGGCATTGGCGGTTTTGGTGCGCTGTTCGAGGTGCCCAAGCGCTACAAGGAGCCGGTGCTGGTGAGCGGCACCGACGGCGTGGGCACCAAGCTCAAGCTGGCCTTCGAATGGAACATGCACGACACCGTGGGCATCGATCTGGTGGGCATGAGCGTGAACGACGTGCTGGTGCAAGGCGCCGAGCCGCTGTTCTTCCTGGACTACTTCGCCTGCGGCAAGCTCGATGTGGACACCGCCGCTGCCGTGGTGGGCGGCATTGCGAAAGGCTGTGAACTCAGCGGGTGCGCTCTCATCGGTGGTGAAACCGCCGAGATGCCGGGCATGTACCCGGCCGGCGAATACGACCTGGCCGGCTTCTGCGTGGGTGCGGTCGAAAAATCGAAGATCCTCACCGGCCAGAGCGTCAAACCCGGCGACGTGGTGCTGGGCCTGGCCTCGCACGGCGTGCATTCCAATGGCTTCTCGCTGGTGCGCAAGTGCATCGAGCGCGCCGGCGCCGATCTGCCCGCCACGCTGGACGGCCTGCCGTTCAAGCAAGCCATCATGAAGCCGACCCGGCTCTATGTGAAGAACGTGCTGGCTGCTCTCGCGGAGCACCCCATCAAGGCCCTGGCCCACATCACCGGCGGCGGCCTGCTCGAGAACATTCCTCGCGTGCTGCCCGAGGGCACGGCGGCGCACCTGGTCAAGGGCAGCTGGCCACAGACCGAGCTGTTCGCCTGGCTGCAGAAGACCGCCGGCATCGACGACATCGAGATGAACCGCACGTTCAACAACGGCATCGGCATGGTGGTGGTGATCGCCGCCGACCAGGCCACCAGCTGCGCGGCCACGCTGCGCGATCTGGGCGAAACCGTGTTCGAGATTGGCCGCATCGCCGAGCGCGCGGCCGGCGCCGCCGTGGTCGTCGCCTGAGCCCCTACAGAATTGCTTCCGACGGCAACACGTGCACCCCGGGCGCGGCCCCCAGCGCGGCCTTCAGCAGGTGGTGTGCGATGCGCTCGGCAGGCACCACGCGGTAGCGCCGCCGCAGCAGCGGCTGCACCCACCGAGACAAGGTCACGGCCAGCTGTTCGGCCGGCCGGCTCTGCTCTCGACTGCCGCCGATCAACCCGGGACGCACCAGGGTCAGTGAGGGAAAGCCCACCGCCTGCAGGTCGCGCTCCGTCTCGCCCTTGGTTCGCGAATAAAACACCCGTGAGCCAGCATCGGCACCCAGCGCGGAGTTGAAGGCAAAGGCGCGTGCGCCATGGCGTCGCGCAAGGTTGGCCACCTCCAGCGGGTGGTCGTGGTCCACCTTGTAGAACGCTGCCTTGGAACCCGCAACGCCGATGGTGGTGCCCAGCGTGCAGATGACCGACTCCACCGCCCACCAGCCGGCCTGCTCAGGCAAACGCTCGAAGTCCACCAGCGGGTTGAGCAGCTTGGGGTGCGGCACCAGCGACTTGCGCGTGGGGGCGACCACACGGACCACGGAAGGATCGGCCAGCGCCTGGCGCAACACGTGGCTTCCGACCAATCCGGTTGCGCCCACCAGCATCAGTTGTTTCATGGTCATGTCCGTTGGGTTGACGGGGCTGCCCTGGCCCCAGCAGGCCGATGCGGTGCTGCGTCCATTTCCGCAACCCGGTGGCGTAGGCGATGGTCACAGCGCACCCCGGGGTGCGTCAACCGGCCTTACATGAGGTCACACAAATGGGATCACACGGCCCTGCGGACGCACTCAGTTGAGCGCGCGGCGCAACTCCTGCACGCGCTGCGAGATGGCCTCGCGGTCCATGGTGTCCTCGGAGTGTTCGACGTAAATCTCCAGATCGTTCACCGCCAGTCGCAGGTCGCCCATCTCGGCCCACGCCAGGCCTCGATCGCGGTACTCGGACCACGCATCCGGCAACAGGATGAGCAAACGATCCTGCACGGCGATGAGCCGCAGCCAGTCTTCTTGCGTGCGGTGGATTTCCTTCAGGTTGCGCAGCAGCCGGGCGACGATGTCGCGCGGCGTGGCGGCCTGCAGGTACAGTCCCACCGGCACATCGAAGTCGTCCACCAGGCCGTTGCGTCGCTTGTATGGCTCCAGCCGTTCCGAGAGGTCTTCGCGGCTCAGCGACTGACCGGTGAAGGGGTCGATCACCACCTGACCGTTGGGCAGGTTGACTTTCACCATGAAGTGCCCGGGAAAGTTGACACCACGCGCCTTCAGACCCAGACCCGTGGCCAGCTCCAGCCACAACACGGCCAATGTGATCGGAATGCCGCGACGCGTGCGCAGCACGGCGTTGAGGTAGCTGTTGTCGGGGTCGTAGTAGTTGTTGACGTTGCCGCCGAACCCCATGTCGCGAAAGAAAAACTGGTTCAGTGTGCGCAGCCGCTGCAGCGGGCCGGCGTCGGCATTGCAGCGCCGGCGCACGCGCGAGAGCATCTGGTCCACGTCGCCCAGCACCTGCTGGACATCCAGATCCGGGTACTCGTCCTGCGCGATGGACACGGCCGCCTCGAACAGCGGAAACGCGTCCTCTTCTCCCACCAGGGCGGCGAAATAGCCCAGGGGGGTGGGCGAAGGGAATGCGTACGCGGAGCTCATGACAGGCTTGCTTTCTGAAGCCGCAGGTTACGTCATTTTCGAACGAACTGGCGCAAGTTCAACCCCGCCAGCAACAGGGTAAGAAAATAGACCAAAACACCACCCAGCACGCACAGCGTCAGCAAGCCCACGCGCTCCAGTGCCCGGCCCTCGAAATCCAGCCAGTTCACCCGGGTGGCCACCCACATCAGGAACACGGCCAGCAAGGCACTGGAGGCCACCACCTGTGAGCCAAATCGAGCCCATCCCGGGGAAGGACGGTAGGCGCCCCGGCGCATCAGGCCGATCAGCAGGAACAAGGCGTTGACCATGGCGCCGATGCCGATGGCCAGCGCCAGCCCGGCGTGCGCCAGATGGGGCACCAGCAGGTAGTTGAGCACCTGTGTGAGGATCAGCACCACGATGGCGATCTTCACCGGCGTGCGGATGTCCTGGCGGGCGTAGAAACCCGGCGCCAGCACCTTGATGGCGATCAGGCCGACGAGCCCGGCGCCGTAGCCCATGAGCGCGCTGGCGGTGCGCTGCACGTCGGCCGCGGTGAAGGCGCCATAGTGGTAGAGCACCGCCACCAGCGGCTGTGCAAAGGTGAGCAGCGCCACCGCGCAGGGCACGGCCAGCAGCACCACCAGGCGAAGACCCCAGTCCAGCAGGCCGCTGTAGCGCGCGGCGTCGTCGGCTGCCTTGGCTGCGGCGAGTTGCGGCAACAGCACCACGCCCAGCGCCACACCCAGCATGGCCGTGGGGAACTCCATCAGGCGGTCGGCATAGGTGAGCCAGCTCACACTGCCGATGGTCAGGTGCGACGCGATCTGCGTGTTGATCAGCAACGATATCTGCGCCACGCTCACGCCGAGCAGGGCCGGCAGCATGAGCGTGGTCACGCGGCGCGTGCCCGGGTGGGCCCAGGCCGCCTTCAGGCCCGACCAGCGCAGGCTCACGCGCGGCAGCATGCCCAGCTTGCGCAGCGCGGGCAACTGCACACCGAGCTGCAGCGCGCCACCCAGCAACACACCGCCGGCCATGGCGAAGATCGGCTCGATGCCCAGCGTGGCGAACCAGGGTGCGCCCCAATAAGCGGCGGCGATCATGGCCACGTTGAGCAGCACCGGCGTGGCCGCCGGCACGGCAAAACGCTTCCAGGTGTTCAGGATGCCGGCCGAGAGTGCCACGAACGACATGAAGGCGATGTAGGGAAACATCCAGCGCGTCATGAAGACGGCGGCGTTGAACCCTTCGTCGCTCAGACCGCTGGCCATGGCCCACACCAGCACCGGCGCGCCCAGCACACCCAGCACACAGGTGAACGTGAGCGCCCAGGCCAGCACGGTGGCGATCTGATTGACCATCAAGCGTGTGGCGTCGTCGCCCTCCTTCTCACGCACACCGGCCAGCACGGGCACGAAGGCCTGGCTGAAAGCGCCCTCGGCGAAGAGGCGGCGCAGCAGGTTGGGGATGCGGAAGGCGACGTTGAACGCGTCGGTCAGCGCGCTGGCGCCAAACGTGGCGGCCATGAGCAGTTCGCGCACCAATCCCGTGATGCGGGAAGCGAGGGTGAGGACGGAAACGAGAGAGGCGGATTTGAACAGGGTCACGGCGCGAGTGTAGCGACGCGCCGTCGGGCCACCCAGGTCGGCCTTGCCAGCATGCCTGCCCGTGCTAAAATCGCGGGCTTTGCTGGCATCATCCCCAAACATTGAAGGAATCACACCATGGCAACCAAGCCGAAGAAAAAGAACCCCCGTCTGGCGTCTGGCCGCAAGCGCGTACGCCAGGACGTCAAGATCAACGCAGCCAACACCTCGCTGCGTTCCAAGTACCGCACCGCTGTGAAGAACGTCGAAAAAGCCGTTCTGGCCGGTGACAAGGACAAGGCGACCGAACTGTTCGCCAAGATGCAAAAAGTGGTGGACATCGTTGCCGACAAGGGCATCTTCCACAAAAACAAGGCCGCTCGCGACAAGAGCCGCCTGTCGACCAAAGTCAAGGGCCTCGCAGCAGCCGCTGCCTGAACCCCACCGGTCTGGCCCCGCCAGACCACCAGCCCGGACCTGTCAAGGTCTGCCGTTTGAAACGGGTGCGCTGCCAGCAAAAGCAAAAAAGCCGTCGCAAGACGGCTTTTTTGCGTCTGGGTTGTTTCTGGCCCACATCTCTCGCCTGCACCGCGCGGGCTCGTGAGCGCATGGCGCTCTGCTCCGCGGCTGTCCCCCGAGTCGGCTTCGCCGCCTCTCCTCCTTTATGCCGCTGCGCAGAGCGCCATGCGCTCACGAGCCTGAAGCAGCGTTGGAGTGGGCCCGACGAGTGCCAACGAGGTCATCGGCGGCCATGGGGCACGGCGCAGCGAAATAAAGGAGGAGGGGCCAAAGGCCCCGGGGGACATTCGCGGAGCCGTGCCCCATGGCCGCCGATGACCGGGACCGCCGAAGACGAACACAGGACCAGCCGGAGAAAAATCAGGAAGCCCGAGGCAAATCCGGCAACAAACAGGCCTCGGCCACCTGCAAATCGTTGTCCCGCGCAAAGTTCATGCAGAAATCCCAAGCCATGGGTTCGGCTTCGCGCAGGTCCACATGGACCACCACGCACTTGACGCCGTTGATGGTGTTGGGCACGCACCAGGGGGAGTAGCTCAGGTGGCTGCCCGGCTGGGCGCCGCCGGGGCGAAACGGGCTCATGACACCGGCCAGGCGCTCGGCCCAGTCGCTCGGCCGGAAGGTACGGCCGTTCTGGGTGATGCCCTGGATGAAGACTTGTTTGGCTGTCGGTGAAACCATCGGGAGAAGCCTTCGGATGGAGGGCCGTGCAGAGGAGAAAACCACCACCGGAACGAGGATCGCTCGCCGCTGGAAGCGATGGGTATTATATCTTATATAAGACTTGAAACGAGGGATTACCCGGACCCGGGACACCCGGTCGCGGCGCATTTCAGCGATGCCCAACAAGCAATGATGATGCCCGCCTGCTGCCCCTAAAATCGCGCTTCGACGGCTCAACCTTCGTTGAGCCGCTTTCTTTTTGGCCCCTCCAGCGCCTTTCTTTTCCGGAGTCACCGCATGAACGCCGCCCTCAATCCCGTCGCCTCGCCCCATGTGATGAACACCTACGGCCGCCTGCCGATCGCGATGTCGCACGGCAAAGGCGTGCGTGTGTGGGATGTGAACGGCAAGGAATACATCGACGCGCTGGCCGGGATCGCGGTCAACACCCTGGGCCATGGCCACCCCAAACTGGTGCCTGCCCTGCAGGACCAGGTGGCCAAGATGATCCACTGCTGCAACTACTACCACGTACCCGACCAGGAAAAGCTGGCGCAGATGCTGGTGGAGCGCTCGGGCCTGACCAATGTGTTCTTCTGCAGCACCGGTCTGGAAGCCAACGAAGCGGCCCTGAAGCTGGCGCGCAAGTACGGTCACGACAAGGGCATCGAGCGCCCCGAGATCGTCGTGTACGAGAAAGCCTTCCACGGCCGCAGCATTGCCACGCTCTCGGCCACCGGCAACCCCAAGGTGCAGGCCGGCTTCGGCCCGCTGGTGGAAGGCTTCATCCGCGTGCCGCTCAACGACATCGAGGCGCTCAAGAGGGCCACCGTGGGCAACCCCAACGTGGTGGCGGTGTTCTTCGAGACCATCCAGGGCGAAGGCGGCGTGAACCCGATGCGCGCGCAGTACCTCCAGGACGTGCGCGCGCTGTGCGACGAGCAGGACTGGCTGTTGATGATCGACGAAGTGCAGTGCGGCATGGGCCGCACCGGCAAGTGGTTTGCCCACCAGTGGGCGGGCATCGTGCCCGACGTGATGCCGCTGGCCAAGGGCCTGGGCTCGGGTGTGCCCATCGGCGCTGTGGTGGCCGGCCCCAAGGCCGCGAACATCTTCCAGCCGGGCAACCACGGCACCACCTTCGGCGGCAACCCGCTGGCCATGCGCGCCGGGGTGGAAACGATCCGCATCATTGAAGAAGACGGCCTGCTGGCCAACGCCGAGCGCGTGGGCGCACACCTGCGCGACGCGCTGGAGAAAAGCCTGGGTGGCCACCCGGGCCTGAAAGAGGTTCGCGGCCAGGGCTTGATGATCGGCGTCGAACTCACCCAGCCCTGCGGCGCCCTCACCCAGCGCGCCGCCGACGCCGGCCTCCTGATCAGCGTCACGGCCGACAGCGTGATCCGCCTGGTGCCGCCGCTGATCATGACCACCGCCGAAGCCGACGAGGTGCTCGCCATCCTGCTGCCGCTGATCCACGCCTTCCTCAAAGAGCAGAGCCCGACATGACGATCCGCCACTACCTGCAGTTCAAGGACCTGAGCGCGGCCGAATGCGCCCACGTGCTGGAGCGCGCCGCCCACATCAAGAAGAAGTTCAAGGCGTTCGAGAAGTACCAACCCTTCGCCGACCCCGACCGCACGCTGGCCATGATCTTCGAGAAGGCCAGCACGCGCACCCGCGTGAGCTTCGAGGCCGGCATGTACCAGATGGGTGGCTCCGTGGTGCACCTCACCACCGGCGACAGCCAGCTCGGCCGGGCCGAACCCATCGAAGACAGCGCCAAGGTGATCAGCCGCATGGTCGACCTGGTGATGATCCGCACCTTCGAGCAGAGCAAGATCGAGGCGTTTGCCGCGCACTCGCGTGTGCCGGTGATCAACGGCCTGACCAACGAGTTCCACCCCTGCCAGATCCTGGCCGACCTCTTCACGCTGGTGGAGTACCGGCCGGCCGCCAGTGGCCAGCCGCTGGACGCCATCAAGGGCAAGGTGGTGGCCTGGGTGGGTGACGGCAACAACATGGCCAACACCTGGCTGCAGGCGGCCGAGCTGCTCGGCTTCACGGTGCATGTGAGCACGCCCGGCGGCTACGAGGTCGACCCGGTGCTCGCCGGCATCAGCAACCGCGATTGCTACAAGGTCTTCAAGGACCCGCGCGAAGCCTGCGCCGGCGCCGACCTGGTCACCACCGACGTGTGGACCAGCATGGGCTTCGAGGCCGAGAACGAAGTGCGCCGCGAGGCCTTCAAGCGCTGGTGTGTCGACGAGGACATGATGCGCCAGGCCAGGCCGGACGCGCTCTTCATGCACTGCCTGCCCGCGCACCGCGGCGAAGAAGTGAGCGCCGAGGTGATCGACGGTCCGCAGTCGGTGGTGTGGGACGAAGCCGAGAACCGCATGCACGCGCAAAAGGCGCTGATGGAATTCCTGCTGCTCGGCCGCCTGGCCTGAGAGCGCCTTGATGCAGGCCCTGCTCGACGCGATCGCGCGCATCGAACCCGGCACCGACGCGCGCCGTGTCTTCCACGGCCGCGGTGGCCTGCACCCGGGTTGCGAGCACTGGACGCTGGATGCGTTTCCACCCGTCTGGCTGCTCACCAGCTTCCAGCCGGTGTCCGACGAAACGCTGTCTGTCGTCGGTGAAGCCTTGTCGGCGCGCTGGTGTCAGATCGCACCGGGTGAGCCGCTGAACTGGGTGTTCCAGTGCCGCGGCGAGGGCCAGGCCGACACCCGCCTGATGGCCGGCAGCGTGCCCGAGCCGCATGTGGTCAGCGAGCGTGGCGCGCGTTACCTGGTGCACGTGCTCAAAGGGCAAAACCACGGTCTGTTTCTCGACATGGCCGAAGGCCGCCAGTGGGTGCGCGCGCACGCCGCGGGCCACAAGGTGCTCAACCTGTTTGCCTACACCTGCGCGTTTTCGGTGGTGGCCTTGCAAGGCGGGGCGAAGCAGGTGGTCAACGTGGACATGAGCGCTGGCGCCATGGCCATCGGTCAGCAGAACCACCCCATCAACGCGCTGCCGGCGGGTGCGAGTTTCCTCGTTCACGACATCTTCAAGACCTGGGGCAAGATCACGCGCGGGGGTCCGTACGGCCTGGTCATCGTTGATCCGCCGAGCCACCAGAAGGGCAGCTTCATCGCCACCCAGGACTACATCAAACTCATCCGCCGCCTGCCCGATCTGCTGCGGCCCGAAGGCCGTGTGCTGCTGTGCCTCAACGCACCCCAACTCAGTCCCGCGTTTTTGATGGACCAGATGCAGGAGGCCGCGCCCGAGCTGGTGTTCGAGCAGCGCCTGGCCAACCCCGCCGAATTTGCCGATGTGTCGCAAGAGCGCTCGCTCAAGGTGCTGGTGTACCGGGCGCCCGCGGTGGTCAAAGCTGCATCGAGCGCATGAGCGCTTGCACCTCGTGCGGCGCCTGCTGCGCCTGCTTCCGCGTCGACTTCTCGGTGCACGAGATGCAGGACCTGGGCGGCTCGGTGCCTTCGGGCCTGGCGGTGGAAGTCACCGACAACACCATGCGCATGCGCGGCACCGACCACTCGCCGCCCCGCTGCGCGGCCCTCACCGGCCAGCTCGGCGAAAAGATCGCCTGCGGCATCTACGAGTGGCGACCATCGCCCTGCCGCGAGTTCGAAGAGGGCAGCGACGCCTGCACCCGCGCACGCCAGCGCCACGGCTTGCCGCCCGTCGACGGGGCGGACTGAAGGCCGCATTTACTTCAGGTCTCAACTATTTTCGAGACCTGTTGGGATTAACCGACACCACGGTTTTTTTCAGGGTGCTACCTTCACCGCACCATGAAAAAACGCTGGGACATCTCCCCACCCGTGCACGCAGCCGCCCCGGTCTTTCCGGGCGACACGGCCTACACACAGACCTGGGCCGCCACCATCGGCCCCGGCTGCCCGGTCAACGTGAGCGCGATCACGCTCTCGCCCCACGTGGGTGCACACGCCGACGCGCCACTGCACTACGACGCGAACGGTGCATCCATTGGAGAGGTCTCGCTCGACGCCTTCCTCGGCCCCTGCCGCGTGATCCACGCGATCGGTTGCGGTCCTCTGGTGCGGCCCGAACACATTGCACATGCACTCGCTGACTTGCCTGAAAGAGTGCTGGTCCGCGTCTACGAACACCAGCCGCAAAGCGCCTTCGACAACGACCTGCCCGCCTTCGCACCCGAAACCGTGGAACAGCTCGCCGACCTCGGCGTGCTGCTGATCGGCATCGACAGCGCCAGCATCGACCCGGCCGACAGCAAGACGCTGGACAGCCACCAGACCATCCGCCGGCGCGGCCTGCGCGTGCTGGAAAACCTGCTGCTCGACGACGTGCCCGAAGGCGACTACGAACTGATCGCCCTCCCCCTGAAACTCACCACCGCCGACGCCAGCCCCGTGCGCGCCATCCTCCGGGAACTCCCATGACCATCACCCTGCAAGACTGCCGCGCACTCGACGCGCAAGACCCGCTGCTCTCCCTGCGCGACCTCTTCCACCTGCCCGAAGGCACCATCTACCTCGACGGCAATTCGCTCGGCGTGATGCCGCGCACCACGCCCGCGCGCGTGGCCGACGTGGTCACCCGCGAATGGGGCACCGACCTGATCCAGAGCTGGAACAAGAACGGCTGGTTCGCCATGCCGCAAAAGGTGGGCGACAAGATCGCCCGCCTGATCGGCGCCGCACCAGGCACCGTGGTGGCCACCGACAGCACCTCCATCAACCTCTTCAAGGTGCTCTCGGCCGCGCTCAATCTCAGCACCGCCGACCACCCGCAGCGCAAACGCATCGTGAGCGAGCGCAGCAACTTCCCGACCGACCTCTACATCGCCGAAGCGCTGTGCAAGGAGCGTGGCTTCGAGCTGGTGCTGGTCGAGCCGGAAGAGATTGCCGAGGCGCTCACGCCCGAGGTGGCCGTGCTCATGCTCACGCACGTGAACTACCGCACCGGCGCCATGCACGACATGCCCACCGTGACCGCCGCCGCGCACGCGGCTGGCGCGCTGATGCTGTGGGACCTGGCGCACAGCGCGGGTGCGGTACCGGTGGACCTCACCGCCGCGGGTGCCGACTACGCGGTCGGCTGCGGCTACAAGTACCTCAACGGCGGCCCGGGCGCCCCGGCCTTCGTGTGGGTCAACCCGCGCCACACCGACCGCTTCTGGCAGCCCCTGGCCGGCTGGTGGGGCCACGCGACGCCGTTCGCCTTCACACCCGACTACCAGCCCGCGCCCGGCATCACGCGTTACCAGTGCGGCACCCAGCCCATGATCAGCCTGGCCGCGCTCGAGTGCGGTGTGGACACGCTGCTGGCCACCGAGACCGTTGGTGGCATGGCCGCGCTGCGCACCAAGTCGCTCGCGCTCACCGATCTCTTCATCTCGCTGGTGGACGAGCGCTGCCAGGGCCACGGCATCGGCCTGGCGACACCGCTCTCGCATTCACAACGTGGTTCGCAGGTGTGTTTGACGAAGGACGAAGGCGCCTACGCGATCGTGCAAGCCCTCATCGCACGCGGCGTGGTCGGTGACTACCGCGCCGGCGACGGCGAACGCCACAAGGACATCCTGCGCTTCGGCTTCACGCCGCTCTACATCGGCTTCGAAGACGTGTGGCACTCGGTCGAACACCTGAAGCAGGTGCTCGACAGTGGCGAGTGGCAGCGCGCCGAGTTCAACCAGAAACACGCGGTGACCTGATCATGTGCCCCCACCAACCCACCTCCGCCAAGCCCGAAGACATCGTTCGCGAGGAAGGCGCACAGCTCGACTTCAGCCGCGACATGGCCTACGGCGACTACCTGCAACTCGACAGCGTCCTGAACGCGCAGAAACCGCTCTCGCCCGCGCACGACGAGATGCTCTTCATCATCCAGCACCAGACCAGCGAACTCTGGATGAAGCTCATGCTGCACGAGCTGCACGCGGCCATCGTGCACATCGCGGCCGACGAACTGCAGCCCGCGTTCAAGATGCTCGCGCGTGTTTCAAAGATCATGGAGCAGCTGGTGCACGCCTGGGACGTGCTCGCCACCATGACGCCGCCCGAGTACAGCGCGCTGCGCCCCTACCTCGCGCAGTCCAGCGGTTTCCAGAGCCACCAGTACCGTTGCATCGAATTCGCCATGGGCAACAAGAACGCCGCCATGCTGAAACCCCATGCGCACAGCCCCGAGCGGCTGGCCATCGTGCAGGCCGCGTATGAAGCGCCCTCGCTGTACGACGAAGCCCTGCGCCTGCTCGCGCGCCGTGGCATCGCCGTGCCGCAGAGCCACACCGAGCGCGACTGGACCCAGCCCTACGAGGCCAGCGACGCGGTCGAGCAGGCCTGGCTGCAGGTCTACCGCAACCCCAAGGACCACTGGGACCTGTACCAGCTGGGCGAAGAACTCACCGACCTGGAAGACACCTTCCGGCTCTGGCGCTTCCGCCACGTGACCACGGTGGAACGCGTGATCGGCTTCAAGCGCGGCACCGGTGGCACGGGGGGTGTGAGCTACCTGCGCAAGATGCTCGACGTGGTGCTGTTTCCGGAGATCTGGCGCTTGCGCACCTCGCTCTGAGCGGGCGCCTCACGGCACCACCACCGCCTCCTCTTCGCGCGCGCCCGGTCCGGTGTCTGGTGGCGGTCGCGCCGGCAGCACCAATGGCATGGCCCCGGGGCGCGGGGCCGCTGGCGCATGGGGAGGCCCACCCCTGCTCACGACATCAATGCTCTCGGTGTTGGTGCCGGTCTCCGTGAGCACTTCATGCGCCGCCACGCGGCTGGGCTCACCCAGCGAGCCACCATCGCTGCGCGCGAAGCTGTAGCTGGAGTCGCTGTCCATCCGCCAGACGACTTCGCCGTCACGCACCGTGGCCCTGAGCTCACCGCCCGCCCGCGCCGAGCCGCGAAACTCACCACCCCCACCCGGCACCAGGTCGCCGTGTTTGACCACCCGGCCAAAGCCCGGTTGCGTCTCGGGCGCGATGATCACGCGCCCCTGCGGGTCCACCACCCACAGATAGCGCTGGCTCGGGTCGAGGCTGGAGACGTCGATGGGGCGACCCCGTTCCGCCACGTACACCTCGGGGGGCAGGCGGTAGGGCAGTTCGTTGGCCCGGATCGTCTCGGCGGTGCTGGGCTCGCCCACGCGCGCCAGCAGCTCGGGCGCCGGCCGGGTCGGCTCCATGCGCAGCACCCGCGTGCGCACCCACTCCACCGCGCTGCTGGCGCCGCCGCGCGTGCCGGCCCACATCTCCACGCCCACCGCACGCATGCCGCGCCCCATCTGGCCCATGGCGCCGCGCAGCCCGACAAAACCGCCGGCGCCCGGTCGCCAGCCAAAGAGTCCGCGCGGCAAGGCGCTGGGACGCACGAACGCGCCCCCCGGCGGCCCCTTGATGGCGCCGCGCACCCCCAGCGCCAGCGACACCATGGTCACCACGCCCATGGTTCCGCGTTCGGTGCGCTCGCCCTCGGTGAGGCGGTCGCCCGTCACGAAATCGTGGCCGCTCACGGCTTCGTGGATGCCGACATAGCCCACGGTGTCGCCCAGCGCGATGGCCGCCACCTCGTACCAGGGTGCATCGGCCAGTTGTTCCTGCTGCGAGCGCGCCCGCAAGGCCAGCACGAAACCGACCACGAGCAGGATGGCGCCGGCGATCATCACGGCCGTCCACGCCGTGAGGATCACGCCGAAGGCGGCGGCGATCGCCGCGACCACCAGCGCCACGGCCACCATGATGACCAGCCCGATCACGATCTGGCCGATGGCGCGCGCCAGGCCTTCGTACCAGGCGTCGTCGGCCTGGTCGGCGGCTTCGGCCGTGCGCGTCTCCACGTCGTCCGTGCGCGGCAGGATCGCCTGCTCGATGCTCTCGTCCACCCCGGCCTCCAGGCCGGTGGCGAACTCGGTGGTGAGGTCGGTCATGGCCGCTTCGGCCTCGTCCAGCGCCTCGTCGATCTGCGCCATCACGGGTTCGATCAACCCGTCCTGCTGCAACGCCACCGCCTCCGCGGTTTGCTCGCCCTGCGTGGCCTGCCCCTGCACGATGCCGTCGCCCGCCGCGTCGGCCGCCGCCACCAGGGACCGCGTGCCCGCCGCCATGCCGCTGACCACCTGCGCGACCTGCGCAGCCAGGCCCTGCGTCTCCTGGCCCAGCGCACCCACGCTCGCCTGCGCAGTGGCCGCCAGCGCGGTGCGCCCGTCGGACGCCGCCGTCTGCAGGCCCAGGCGCGCGCTGGCGATCACATCGAGCACGCCGGGCAGGAACACCTCGCCGCCACCCATCACCACCGCCTCGGTTTCCTGCAGCGCCACGTCGATGTTGGCCACCAGGATGCCGGCCTGCGTGTCGATGCCCGCGCAGGCCGCTTGCGCTTCACCGTCGATGCGGGCCAGGCTGGCCTGCCGCGCCTGAGCCACCTGGCCCACCGCGCTGTCTTCCGACGACTGCAGCGCGGCGAGATCCGCGGCATGGCGCTGGTCCAGGCTGTCGCTCACGCCCTGGGCGCTGGCCTGCAGCGAGGCCGTGGCCTGGGCCGCGAATTCCATCAGGGACGGCATCAGATCCGCGCGCGCCTGCTCGATCTGGTCGCTCACGCTTTGCGCGTACTCGCCGTAGCGGGTGGAGGCATCGTCGCTGCGCGAGCGGATGTCTTCGGCCAGGTCCGCCTTCTTCGCGCGGATGTCCTGCGCACTCTCGCTGCCCACCTCGCGCGCGGCGGCGCGCTGGTCCGGGTTGCCATCGTCCGGGCCGGGGTGCTTCGCGGCTTCCGCCTCGCCGGCCGCGTCGCACTCGGCCGCCGCCGACTCCAGGGCGGCGGTGGCCCGCTGCGCCTCGGCCTGCGCCAGTTCGGCCGGGCGCGCCTGTTCGCTTTCAGCGGACGCAGCGATGCGGCTTTGCCGCTCGTCAAGCTGCGCCTGCGCCTGCTCCATCTTCGCGGCCGAGGCCGCATCCACGCGCGCCACCTGCCCCGCGACCTGCTCGGCCAGCACGGCCTTCTTCGCCTGCAGTTGCGCCGCCAGCGCCGAGCGCGCGGCGGCACCCCGCGATCGCACCCCCGCCATGGCGCCCGCGGCCGCCCCCCTCACCGCCTCGGCCTCGGCCGCCGCGGCCGCCAGCACCGTGTCCTTCTGCAACTGGGCGTCGGCCAGGATGCCCGCTTTCGCGGCCTCGGACTCGGCACGCAGTTCCGCCAGCCATTGACCGGCCTGCGCCAGGTCCTGTTCGGGCGTCTGCGTCGACTCGACCACCGCGATGAACTCGTCCTCGGTCAATGCGCGTTCGGGCACGTGGGCGCGCAGCGCCTCGGGTTGCGGCGGTGGCACCGCTTCGTCGAGCGTGGCGGGCACCGCCGGCACGGCTTCGGCCTCGGCGGCCTCGGCGGTATCCCCGGTGGCCACCAGCTCGGGCACCGCTTCCGGGTCGGGCACGGCCTCGGCCGGTGCTTCGTCCGTGGCCCCGGCCTCCGGTGTCGCCTCTGGCAGCTCGAGGGACGGATCGGCGGGCGCCACGGTGCTGTCAGGCGCCGATGCCGCCGGTGCTTCAGCGACCAGCGCGGCACGGGCAGCGGCGGGTGGATGCAGCACGGTCGGCCGCCCCGGCGCGCGCTCGGCCTCGATGCCGGGCGAGGCCGTCACCTCGGCCAGCTCGGCGTCGATCACGGTGCTGTCGATCAGCTCCGGCGGCAGCACCTCGGCACTGGCCTCGCCCTCCTGCGCGAGCCCCGAGGCGCGCAGCGCGGCGCCCACCTCCGGCGAGCCCGTGCGGTCGAGGTAACGCGGCGTGCGGCGCTCGGCCTCGGGTGCATCGGTTCGCGCCCCGCCCGGGCGCGCACGGGGCCGCGCCGGTACCGGTGATCGGGGGCGCGGGATCGGGCTGGCGTGCATCACAACCCCGCGCGCGCCAGCCCGTTCGGCAGTTGTTTGCCCAGCTTGCGGTATTCCTCCACCAGCCCGGCCATCACGTCGGCCTCGCCGATGGCCTGCCCGCCACGCGAAGCGCTCACCGCCGCGCCCAGCACCGCGTTGCGGATGTGCCCGCCCGCCAGATCGCACAGGCAGGCCAGCCGGTTGATGTCCGCCGCCGACAGCGTGTGACCCTCGCCCAGGTGCGCCAGCCACAGCGCGCGCCGTTCTTCGGGCGAGGGCTGCGCGAACTCCAGGATGGCATCGAGCCGGCGCGTGAACGCCGAGTCGAATCGCGTGCGGCTGTTGCTCGTGAGGATCACGATGCCTTCGAACGATTCGATGCGTTGCAGCAGGTAGTTGGTCTGCGCGTTGGCAAACCGGTCGTTGGACTCCTTGACCTCGGTGCGCTTGCCGAACAGCGCGTCGGCTTCGTCGAACAGCAGGACCGCTTCGGTGCGCTCGGCGCGCGCGAACAACCGCGCGAGGTTCTTCTCGGTCTCGCCGATGTACTTGCTCGACACCGAGGCCAGGTCCACCCGGTACAGCGGCACACCCAGCCGTGTGGCGAGCCAGCCGGCGGCCAGCGTCTTGCCGGTGCCCGACGGCCCGACGAACAGGCCCCGCACACCGGGGCTGTAGCGCGTGCGCGCCGAGACGCCCAGGCCGTCCACCAGGTGTTCGCGCACCGCGCAGCGCTGCAGGAACGAGGCGAGCGCCGTGCGCAGCTGTTCGGTGACCAGCAGGGCTTCGTCCGGCACCTCCTGCGGCAGGCGTTCGGCCAGGCTGCCGAGTTCGCCCGCCACGCCCGCGCGAGCGGCCAGACGCACGTGCGCCACGGTCGGCGCGTCCGCGCCCTGCGCGCGGGCGTGCTGGTGTGCCGTGCGGGCCAGCATCTGGATCTGCGCGGCGTCGTACCGATGCGCGCGGCCGAGCGCACCCGCGAGTTCGCCCGGGCCCAGGTTCGACCGCCACAAGGCCTCACGCTCGCGCGAGCCCGGCACCGGCACCGACCAGCTGCCCACGGTGTCACCGTCCCATTCAAAGCTGCCGTCCGGGCCAGAGGCCACCAGCACCGGCCCGCTGTGCCCCGGCAGCGCAGGCAGGCGGCGCGTCTCGCCGGGCGCGAGTTCGGCACACACGACGGGCACCGAACCCGTGAGCCACAACCACGGTCCCAGGCCAGCGGGCGGCGCGTCCTCCACCAGCACCGGCACACGCTCCAGCGCCTGGGCCACGAGCGCGGCCGCGTTGCGCGCTTCGCGCGGGTGTCCGCTGCGCACCACCAGCACGCACGGCCCCGCGTGAACGCCACTGGCTGGATCGACGACCAAGCCGCGCGCCTGCTGCCGCGCCGCTTCGCGGATCGAAGCGACCACCAGCGTTTCGTCCAGCACCAGCGGCCGGACACCGCCCCAGTGTCCGCCCTGGCCACGCAGCGCCATGGCGATGGGCACCGGTGTCTTCAGGGTCAGCTCGGGCAAGGGGCGGCTGTCGTCCGGCCATTGCAGCAGCCCGGTGGCGATCGCCTGCCCGTTGACGATGTCCGCGCTCGCGGCGCCCAGCCCCAGCGCGCGGGCGATCTCGTCGATCAGGCCCAGCGACGGCCGGGGGCCACCCGCCGGGGCCTGCCACCACGCCACCACGCGACCCACCATCGCGTCGTGTTCCACCGCCGCTGCCAGCGCCACGGCGATCAATTCGCCCCAGGAGAGCCGCAACTCGCGCGCCAGTGCGAGCAGCCGCGCATCGTGGGCGGGCGTGTCCTGCTCCCATTGGTGGAAGGCCTCCACCGGTGCAAAGCCGCAGTTCAGCCGGCGCGCGTGCAGCCATGTCAGCTCGGGCCCGTCCAGCGGTGTGTGGGCCGTGTCGACCAGCGCCGCCAACGCCAGCTCGTGCAGCGGCGGCGGCGCAAGGCGCGCGCCAACGTTGACGCCGTGAGGGGCGTTCATGGCAGCGCGTCCATCGGCTGGTAGTTGAAAGTGACCACCCGGCCCAGCCAGGGCAGCCAGCCCGGGTCCAGATCGAGCCCCTGCCGGCGCACGCGGATGTCAGCTTGCCCCAGGTCCAGCTGCACGTCGAGGTGGGTGGCGCTCCAGCGCAACCGCGCCGGGCGCCGGCACACGCGCGCCAGGCTCAGGCGCTCGGCGCGGTAGAGGTGACGCCGGCAGGCGTCCAGCCACGCGGCAGCCATCTCGCCGTGCGACTGCGGCCACGGCCCCGCCCCGCTGGGCAGGCTGTCCACCAGCGCCCAGGCCGAGTCGGTCCCTGCCACGCGCAGGTGCCGCAAGGCCTGGCGCAGGATGGTCGCGCACAAGGGCTGGTCGGCGTGTTGCGCCTGCCACGCGGCAAACCCGAGGCCCTCCAGCACGGGCAACAGGAACAGCAAGCCCCCCACGGAGGTCTCGCGCGGCGGCTCGGCATCCGCCCGCGTGGACACATCGGCGGTGGGGCCTGTCATCGCCGCACCGGGTTCTGTCGGTGCCATGCCCGCCCGGCTGTCGGCGAGATCGATGGGATGTGAGGTGGGCGAGCCTGGCGCGCCGCAGCTTTCAACCGACGGCGGTGGCGCGTTGCGCCGCGGGGCGCCGGGGTCCTGCACCGACTTGCGGTGCGTGCGCCAGCCGGCGGCTCGCAAGTGCGCATGCAGGGCTGCCGGCCAGGCGCGGGGCACGTCGACGCGGTGCGGGTGGCTGTAGTGGACGGCGTCCTCCGCCGCGACGCCATCCTCCGCATGTGGCGCGCCTTGCCCCGGTCCCAGGGAATGCGACAGGTAACGCACCAGCCAGTCACCATGTTGCCGCGCCACCGCATCCGCCACCAGCGCCGACTGGCTGGCCGGTGCCGCCGCTTCGCGCTCCAGGCAACGCCACAAACCCGGCACCAAGGCCTGCGGGTCGTCTTGCAAGGGCACGTCGGGCAATGCGGCGCGCCAGTACCAGGCCGACAACGGCAGACCGCGCGCGCGTCGGTCGAGTGCTATGCTGGCGGCCTGCCAACGGCCCTCGAAAAACACCGTGTCGCTGAAGGCCGCGCGCTCCTCGCCGCCATGCACCCAGGCACCGCCCACCGCCGCCACGCGCTGCTCGATCAGCAGGCTCAGGCCCTGCGACGACAAGCCTTCGGGCAAGCGACCCAGGTGAAGCCGGCGCACCAGCAGCACACGTTCGCCCGCATCGGGCAGGCTGGCGCAGCGCAGCGCGTCTTCGAGCCAGTGCACCGCGCGCACCGCGGCCTGGGCGCTGGGCGCGCGCAGGTGCAGGTGTTGAACGGTGCGGTCGGCGGCGCCCATGGTGGGTCCGTGTGGTGTTCAGACCTTGAGCAGGCCGGCCTTGCGCACCGAGGCACTGCTCAGCACCTTCGCCTGGTCGAAGTGCACGCGCACGTCGGTGTCCAGGTCGATCTGCACGCTGCTCGTGTGCACCAGCCGGGCCGACACCTCGCCCTGCCCCACGTCTTCCACCGTGGCGCGCGCCATCAGGGTGTTGCCCTTGTAGATCATGGCCTGCATGCCCACGCGCAGGCGGCTGTGGTCCAGCGCGGTGAGCGGGATGCGGCTGCCCACGCGCACCGCCGTCACCGGGCGCGGCATGCGCCCGGCCACGATGCGGCCCACCGGTGCGTGGCTGGCCAGCAGCAGCGCCATGCGCACCACGTCGTTGACGAGCGCCACCGCCGCCTCGTTCGTCGGCGGCACCTGGTCGAACAGGAAGTCGACATAGGCCTGCATCTGGCGGCGGTCCACATACGGGATGCTGCTCCAGCGAGGCAGGCCACCCAGGTTGCGCAGGTTGGGCGCCTCGTCGAACTGCGACATCACCTCGGCCCACTCCAGGCGCACCGCTGGCAGCACGCCCGAGAACTCGGCGTGCAGGCAGGCGCACACGCCCGCGATGCGCTCGAACAGTTCGCTGGCGCGGCGCGACACCTCGCCCTTGCCGTGGTCGCCGTCAATGATGTCGCCCAGCGAGATCACCGCCTGCGCCTCGCGCTGCACCGTCTGCCACGAGTTGCTTGAGAGGCGCTGGAGGTCCAGCCGCTGCACCGCCTCGGCGCGCACCGCGATGGCCTGCGTCTGGCGCACCAGCATCTGGCCGATGTGCACGCCCAGCTTGCCCGCGGTGGCGTTGAAGGTGGGCATGACCCGCTGCGTGATCACGCTGCTGCGCAGCTGCGCGCTCTGTATCGTGCGCAGCAGCAACTCGGGCCGGTCGATCTTGCGCAGGATGGCGGGCGCGCCCACGAAGTGCGAAGCCGGTGCTTCACGCAGCACCTTGAGCATTTCATCCAGCTCGTCGGGCACGTCGTCGTGCTCGCGCAGGCAGGCGGGCACGGGTGCTTCGAGCAGGCCCGGGTCGAGCACGCGCCGGGGCGCGGCCAGCAGGTTGCTGGTCTCGCGCGGCCGCACGAAGGCCAGGTACTGCACCTCCTCGGTCAGCACACGGGCGCGCCGCGCATTGACGGCCAGCACGCGCGCCTTCTCTTCTTCGAGCAGCGCGCGCGCCACGCCCACGTCGTGCCGCGCTTCGGCCAGTTGGTCGTCGGCCTCGCGCACGCGTTGGCCGGCGGCACCGATGTGCCCCTGCAGCGCGCTCAAGGCCTGCTCGCAGCGCGTGAGCGCGTTTCGGTAGGCGGTCAAACGCCCTTCCAGATTGCGCAGGATGGCGATGGTGTTTTCCGACAAGGCCACCGTCTGCGTGAACAGCACCGCTTCGTCCGGCTCCACGGGTCTGGGCGCACCGTCGTTGCCCGGCACCGTGGTGGGCGGGGGGGCCAGCAGCTTGGTCTTGAGCGCGTCGTTGCCCAGGAAATCGGCCAGCGCCCGCTCGCCGCTGGCGCCTTCCAGAAACGGGTCCTGCGCCAGACCACGCACCTTGAAATCGCGCAACAGGGCGGGCGTGGTGCCACCGTCTTCCGCGGTGAAGGTCTGCAGCAGTTGCAACACCTCCAGCACGGTGCGCTGGCGGTTGGCCAGCGCGAAGTCGCGCGCTTCGGTGGACGGCGGTTGCTTGAGCCGGTCGGCCACGGCCACGGTGCGCACGGGCGAGAGACCCACCACCGGGTTGGCGTAGACGATGTTGATCGGCGCACTCGGCGCCTTCAGCAGCGTGATCTGGCTCTTCTGCTGCACGAGCTGCACGCTGCTCACCGAGGAGACAAAGTTCATCGACGTGAACACCGCGGCCGCGGGCGTCACATTGCGCGCCACCGGCACCGGGTCGGGTGCCCGCAGCGGCGCGAGCACCGGCTGCTTGATGCGGCCGATGAACTCCTTGATCTGCGTCTGCACGTTGACCGCGCTGTCGGACTTGGCGATCGCCGCCAGCGCGGGCGAGGTCGCCAGCCGCGCGGCGTCCGACGTGGTCATCATCATCTGGCGGATGCGGTGCAGGTCCACCTGCATGTGGGTGAAACCGAAGTCGGTGATGTCGTCGGCCCGGTCGATGCGCGCGCGCAGGTAGGCCATGAAACCCTCCAGCCCGCGCAGCGGCAGCTGGGCCTGCTCGCGCTCCGACAGCGCGGTGACCACCGGGTCGGCCATGAGGCTGGCGATGGCGCTGGCCTGCCCCACACGCGCCGCCGGCGTGGGCTCCACCATCTCCAGCGGCTGCAGCCAGGTCCAGCTGCCCACCAGGCTGGCACCGGTGGGCGCGGCGCCCGAGAACCAGACCGTCTCGGCGCGGATGCCGGGTGGACTGGTCGTGGCCTGCGCGATCTTCCCGCAAGCGCCGAAGGCCGCGCAACCGTCGAACAGGGTGAAGGCGATGCCGTTGATGGTGCGCGTGCCGATGTCGAGTTCGGCCGAGGGCACTTCCAGGCGCACCCACTCACCGAGCCTGGGCAGGGCGCCCTTGGGCCGGCGGCTCGGGCTGTTGTTCACGCCCCAGGCAATCAGGTCTTCGCCCCAGTACGCACGCCGACCATCGGTGTTCCAGTTCGGCCCCACCTTCCACTGGATCATGAGCTCGCGCGGCGGTCGTGTCGCATCGAGGTAGACCCAGACGAACAGGTTGTCCGTGGACCCGATGGCGCTCAAGGTGGCGGTGGCGCCTTCCAGGTAGTGCTGGTGGATGCCGGGCTGCGCCGCTTCCACGTGGCCGCCGCCGGCCGGCACCAGCGTGGGCTGCGTCGGCTGCAGGCCGTCGTTCAACTCGAAGGGTGCCCACAGGTCGTTGTGCGAGAGCAGCGCCCACGGCTCGTTGCCATCTTGCCGCGCGCCGGTGGGCAGCACATGCCCGAACCACGTTCGCTCACCCGCCCCGGTCGGTCCAAACGCCGCACGCCCGTCGAACAGATCGAACGACATGCCGTTGACCGCCACGCCGGCCAGGCCCACCAGGCTGCTCGGCACTTCCAGGCGCACCCAGCGGCCGGCGGGCGGCAGATCGCCGACGTGAAAATGCCCGGCCACCTTGAACGGGTGCGCGCCCGTGGCCGGGCGGCCCCAGGTCAGCAGCGGCTCGCCCCAGTAGGCGCGGTGCGACCAGCCGGTGTCGTCGCGCCACTGGAGCATCAAACTGCGCGGCGGGTTGTCCGGGTCCAGGCAGACCCAGGCATGCAAGGCCTCGGCCGCGGTGGCCGTGAACGGTTGCAATGCGCCGTCGAACAGGTGGGCGTGCGCACCGGCCTGCAGCGTGCTCACGTGTCCGCCCCCGGTGGGAGGCGGCCCCCAGGGAGCCAGGCCTTCTTCGTCGAGGGCCTGTGGGTCGTCGCCCAGCTCGGGCACCGCCTGCGGCCGCCCGGTGAGCGCACGCACCAGGTGGGCCTGCTCGTGCCGCAGTCCTTGCCGAGCACCCAGTGCGCGCGCGCGGCGCTCGGTGAATTCACTCAGCGCTTCCTGAAACGCCGGGTCCACCACCTCGGCGTGCAACAGGCGCGGCTCCCACGAAGCCTGCGTCACCGGCACCAGCAGGCGCAGCCGCTCGGGGGCCGACAGGTCGAAGCTGGCCAGCGGTGCGGCCTCGCGCATCGCCAGATCGAGTTGTTCGATCGGCACCGGCACCGCGTCGAGTTCGAAGCCGGGTGGGAAGAACGGGCTGCTGAGGGTCGGCTGGGTGAGCACGGTGGAGAGGTCCAGCGCGCTCCTCGGCATGAGGCCGCACGGCGGCAGGCGCAGGTAGGGATCGGCCAGCACATTGGGCGCAGGCAGCGGCTCGGGGGTCTCGGCCATCTGCTGCGCGAACTGCTCGATGCGGGCCTGCCACAGCGCGGGCAGGCGGCTGTTGGCACCCAGAGCGCCCACCGCCAGACGCTGCAGGCGTGCCTCTTTCGCGCGCCCGCCCTGGCGCACCACGGAGGCGCGGTCCACCCACTGCACCGCGCCCGTCTCGCTCAGGCCCACCAGCGCCAGCGGCACGCCCCAGTCTTCCCACGGCAGCGTCTCGCCGTGGCGCAGCGCGGCCTCGGCGTCGAACACGGTGTGGGCCAGCGCATTGCGCAGGCGCAGCGTGGTCAGCGGCAGTGCGCGCCACTCCACCGGCCAGGGGTACCAGAGCAGCCGCGCACCGTCGTTGATGCGCCAGTCCTCGAACGCGGCGACGTTGCTGTCGCTGCCCTCGCCTTCACTACAGGGGCAGCGGTCGCACGGATCGTTCGGGTCGAACTCGGCGGTGTCCACCGTGACCGGCTGCAGCACCAGCACACCCACGCCCGGCAAACGGGCGCCGGCGCTCGAGCGCAGATCGGCCAGCGTGATGCCCTCGGGCACATCGCGCGGGTTCACCAGCCCCAGGCCATCGGTCTCGGTCGCTTCACCTGCGTCGCCTTCCTGCACCTGCAGCCAGGCCGGTGGCGCCACCACGGGCAGGTCGTCCAGACGGCATTCGACGCGGCGCGCGAGCACCACGTCTTCACCGCTCACCGCCAGGCCCTGGCCGGGTTCGATGAGCAGGCGTGCCCCGCCCGAGCCGGGCAGCGCAAACACCTCCATGCCGCGCACCACACCCGCGGTGAGGGCCTGGGCGCGGTGGTTCAAGCGCCCGGCCTGCCATGCCTGGCGGCCCTGCAGCGTGGCCTCGGTGAGGGTGCGCCCGGCAAACAGGTTGGGCCGGCGGCGCCAGTCGGTCGCGGCCCGGCTCGCGTCTTCCGGTGACAGGGCCACCACGCGCTCGCCCTGCAGCGGTTGGTCAATGCGTTCGATGGTCACGTCGGGTCTCCCGGGTGAGGTGGGTGGCGCGGGTCAGGACTTCTTGCGGGCCGGGGTTCGGGTGGTCTTCTTCGCCGGGGCCGCGCGCGTGATGCGCGTCGTCACGGGCCGCCATTCGTCGACCGACTTCACCAGGCCGCGCAGCGTGTCGGCATCCAGCGGCCGTCGGCGCTCCAGCGCAAGGTGCTTGTTGAGCACATCGCTGTTGATCGGATCGAGCAGGCTGCTGGCCACCTCGTTCACCAACGCCGGGTCCTTGATGGAGCCATTGCGCTGCACGAGCTCCAGCATCAGGCCGAGCGCGGCGGCACTCAGCACCGGTGAAGCTTCGTAGCGGGTGCTGGCGAGCAGCTGCACTTCGACGGCCATGGCCTTGGCCGACGAGTTTTTGAACACCTCGGTCCACACCTCCGACAGGCCCAGGCTGTCCAGGCGTTTGGTGACCCGCTCGGCCTGCGCGCCCTCGTCCACCGGCGGGGTGTTCCAGGCCGCGCCGCTGGCGATGCTCAGCAGCTCGGCGGCCGGTATCGGGGCCTTGCTCTCGCGCTGGATCAGCGCCCACAGCGCCTCGTTCTTCTCGGGTTCACCCAGCACGGCGGCCACGCCCAGCACCTGCGTCTTGTCCAGCGCGGGTTTGCCACTCAGGCGCTCGGCGGTGTCGATGGCATCGGTGAGCAAACCCAGCGCGGCCGCGGTGAGCACCGGCGACTCCAGGTAACGCTTGCCCGCGAGCAGGCCGATGACGGTGCTGGCGGCGGCCGGCGTGGCGACCTTCAGCACGTTGTCGTAGCGCGGCGTGAGACCCAGCTTCGCGATGCGGGTGTTGAGGTCGAGTTCGATCACGCGCTCGTCGTTGCCGGTGATCTCGCGGTAGCTGCCGGCGAGGTCGTCGCGGTAGGCTAGGTGGCGACGGCGCACGAACCACAGGTTGTTCAGGCGCGCCAGGCGCTGCCATTCGGCGTCGGCCGGGCCCAGCGCCGTGCTCTCGAGCACCGCGCGCGGCAGGCGCAGCTTCTGCAGGATTTCGAACGGCCGGCGCTGAGCGATCAGGTTGGGCGCGGCGGGCTTGACCACCCGCTGCGCCAGCGTGGCGCCCTGCCCCACGCGCGCGGCCACCGCGCGCCACTCCACGCGCGGCACCGGCGCCAGGATCATCACGGCGGTGGAGTCCAGCGATTCGGCGGGCGCGGTGAGGTCGATCGGCTGCAGGGCCAGCGCCTCCTCGATCAATGCGGGCAGTTCGTCCTCGGGGATGATGGTGAAGTCCACATCGACCTCGGCCGGAAAGTAGTTCTGCGTGAAGTCCACCGCGTTGATCACACCCGCCGGCAAGGGGCCGGCCGGTGGTAGCGCGGGGAAGTGCGTGATGGCCGGAAAGCCCCGCCCGCCGCTGCGCGACTCCACGTCGGCCAGGTGCGCCTGGTGCTGCATGAGGTGCGCGAGACGCAGGCCGCGCGGCGCGAAGCCCAGGCCCGGCAGGTCACCACGGTCGGCGCCGAGCTCGCGCCGCACCAGGGCTTCGTCGATCCACACCACGGTGTTGTTCTGCAGCGCGATCATGGCCAGCGGCAGCACGTTGGCAGACACGCCGGCCGAGCTGCCCTGGGTGAAGATCGCGCGCGCGGCGCGGCCGCGCCGCGCGTCCAGCGCATCGGCGGCGCCGTCGTCCTGCCAGGGCACCAGCACCACGGCGGTCGCCTCGATCACGTCACCGTCTTCCACCGTGCGCTGGCCGGTGATGGAGGTCGGGTAGGCGCCGATGGGGTTGGCGGTGAACTCCACCGGGCGCAGCGCCAGCACGAAGAGCCCGGTGCGGCTGCGCAGCGGCGGCTGCGGCAGGCGCGAGAGGCCGAAGCGCGCCGAGAGCTGCTCGGCCACCGGCAGGTTGGCCAGTTGCACGTCGATGTTGCGCGGCAGCAGCACCAGCTCGCCCGAGGGCGTCACGCCGTGCCCGCTGGAGACCACCAGCGACTGGGGCTGGCCCCCTTCCTGCACAAACAGACCCGTGGCCACGCCACTGCCCGCGGCCTGGCCCAGATCGGCCTCGCGCGTCAGGAAGTACTGCTGGTCGCGGATGAGGTCGCGCGCGGCGAGAAAGCGGCCGTCGAAGTAGCGCGGCCGGTCACGCCGGTGGTCTTCGATCAACACGCCGGCGTCGCGCAGGGTCTGCACCTGCGCGGAGGCGATCGGTTCGCGGGCGGTGCCTGTGCTGAGGTTCATGGCGTGCTCCGGTGAAGAGGCGGAAAAACATCGACAGGGATATCAGTTCTCTGCCGCATGAAACGGTGCAACCCAGGGACACCGCGGGTCCGGCTTTGCCGGCCCCAGGTGTCGCCCCCCTCCCGCCGAAGGCGAGAGAGGGGGGTGGCGCCGAAGGCGACGCGGGGGGTGTTCATCTAAATTCCGGCCCAGCGCGCGAGCACACCTGTGGCAGGCAGAAAGCGGCGGCTGTGGTTGTCGATCAGCACCGCGCTGCCCTGGCGCACGGTCGGGTCGGCGGGCGCAACGGGAATCAGCACGCGCGCGATGAACACCGCGCTGGCGTCCACGGTGGGTGGATGCTCGGGGCCGCGCGGCAACTCGTCGTCGGCCGGGCGGCTGTAGCCGTGCAGCACCGCGTCCTGCAGCGCGGCGCGGCGCACGGCGGGATCGACCGAGGGGTCGTCCATGGCGGCTTCGCGGGCCAGCGCCTCCTCGGCGGTTTCCTCTTCCACCGGCAAGGTGAAGGCACCGGGGCGCAGCGGCAGGCCGAGGCCGGTGTCGGTGAGGTTCTGGCGCGGCACCAGGTGCAGTTCGTACGCATCGCGCAGGCGCGACACGCTCACCGCGTTGAGCGCATCGAAGGGTCCGCTGGCAAACGCCGGCGTGAGGCCGCGCGGGCAGGCCACGAAACGCAGGAACACGTCGGCCACCACCGCGCGCGCGGGCAGCGTGATGCCAGCCTGCGCGCGTGCCGAGATGAAGCGGCCCGGCGTGGTGTAGTCGGCCTGCAGCAGGCCGTCGCGTGCGGCCTCGGCGTCCCACCAGCGCTGCACCCGCAGGCAGGCCGGGCGCGGCAGCTCGATGAGGCGGCCCAGCCGGTCCACCGCCAGCCCGGCGTTGACCTGGATTTCCTCGGGCGCGGTGTCCTGCGCTGGGCGGTGCTGCACCAGCAAACCCGCCAGCGTGCCACTGCCCGCCACCGCGCCGAGCGCGCGCGCCAGCCGGCCCCGGTGGTAGGTCTGCTCGTCCTGAAAATCCTGCGCGTCCAGCAGCATGCCGGTGGCGTACACCGGGCGCTCGCCCGGCGGCTGGCGCGTGAGCGGGTCCAGGGTGCTGAAGGTGGTGGCGGTGCTCATGGGCTACTCCTTGCGTGGTCGTGGTTGTCTGGTGCGCGGGCTTGAAACGGGTCCAGCGGGCACCACGGGTGGTGGCGCGGCCTCGCCGCGCAGGCGCGGGTCCAGCGTGGTCGGGCCGAGCACGAAGTCGCCCCCGCCCAGCACCGAGCGCTGCACGCGCGCGGGACGCGGCGGCACGGCACGCGCGAGGTAGGTATCCACCCCCACCAGGCTGGCCACGCCCACCATGAAAGGCCAGCTCGCGGTGGTCACGCGCACCTGCACATGGGCGGGTGCTTCCATGGCCACGATGCGCCGGATCAAACCCAGGTCCACGTCGTCCACCTCGCGGTGCACCAGCACGGTGGCGCGGTGCGCCAGGCGCCCGTAGAAGTCGGCGATGTCCTGGTCTTCGCTCTCGGTGGTGGCTTCTTCGCGGTAGAGCGCCATCAGCTCGGCGCGCGCCTGGTCACCCAGCACCAGGGTGTCGCCCACCACCGAATTGCCGCTGACCTGCAGACCCGGCAGCAGCGGGTCGTCTTCATCGGCCAGGTCCACACCCAGCAGCGTGGCGAGCAGGCGGCGCAGGCGGAAGTCTTCGATCACCACCACCTCGCCACCGCTCACGCCACCGCCGGTGGCCACGTCGAGCGCGAGCGCCAGGCCGCGGCGCGTGCCGTGCCAGCGCGCGAGTTCGGGCGCGGCCTGCAGCCAGGCGCGCCGGCGCTCGGCGGGCAGGGCCGCATCAAAACTCAGGCCGACCCAGCTGGCGAGCCAGTCCAGATGGCCGGCCGGTGTGCTGGCCGGGTCGGTGAGCAGGTGCGCGTGCGCCACCCGGTCTTCGAGCTGCGTGAGCACGCCCTCCACATTGGCCAGGCTGCGCGCCAGGAAGTCGGCCGGTGTTGCCTGCGGCCGGTACACGCCGATGGCGTGGCCATCGAGCAGCAGGCGCCAGCAGCGTGCGCTGCCGCCATCCTTCAGCAGCCAGCTGCGCCCGGTGTGCTCCACCACCACCTGGGCGCCGTCGCTCACCGCGATGCCGCCGGTGGCCAGGCGCAGCAGCAGCGTGACCTCGGGTGTGCCTGCGCTGTTCAACCCGTCGGCGTAGCCTTCGTCGATGCTGTCCAGGCGTTCGCCGGGCAGCTGTGCCGCATCACCAAACAGGGTCTCGCGGTAGATGCGCGGCAGGTATTGCTCGGCGTAGTTGAAGCGGCTGGCCCAGGCGCGCAACGCCACCACCTCGGGGCTGGCGCGGCCGTCCCCATGCAGGCTCAGCCGCACCCAGAGGTAGCGCCCGTTGAGCGAACGCACGGCGGTGCGCGCGTTCTGCACCAGCACCGAAAACAGGCCTCGCAGCCCGCGCTGCGGCGTCCACGGCGCCAGGCCCGGGTGCGCCGGCAGCTCGGAGGGCGCACGCTCCCACACCGCGTGCGGCACGTGCGGGCCCGACGCGGCGGGGTCGATGGCACGCACGTCGCGGCCGAAGGCATGCGGGTGCCAGGCGTCCAGCCGTTCGGGGGCGGGCGGCTGCGGGTCGTTGCTGGCGGCGAGCCACACCACCACGCCGCAGGCCGGGGGGATGCTCGCCTCCATGAACACGCGGTGCCAGGTGGTGGCGGGTGTGCCGCTGTCGATGAGCTGCGCGCGCAGGTGCCCGGCCTCGGTGGTGAAGCTCGCCGCCGTGCCGCTGCGCGCGAGGTTGGGCAGGGCCAGCGGCCACAGCGGTTCGGCGGCGTCTTCGCGCACCGGGTAGTGCGCCACGCCGTCGACGCGGTGCACAAACGGTGCCTCGCGCTGGTCGCTTGCCAGCGGAAACACCTCGCCGAGCGCGGGCAGCTCGGCGTCCGAGGTGTCGTCGATCGCAAACGCGGGCGCGTCGACCCGGCCCGGCATGCGCAATGCGATGCGTGAGCCATCGATCCAGGTGAGGGCATAGGCGTGCAGCGCGCCGCGCAGCAGCCGCATCGGGCCGGGCGTGCGGGTCGCTTCATGCCAGCGCCGCACCCAGGCCTGACCCGCGGTGTTCCAGCCCAGGAGCAGCAAGCCGCCTTCACGGTGGCAGGCCAGCGCGAGCGGCTCGGCCACGCCGCTCCAGCCTTCGTTCACCAGGCTCATCGCGGGTGTGCGGCAGTTTTCGGGATCGGGGCGGAACACGCCCGGGGCATGGGCGTCGGTGGCGGGTGTCTGGCTGGGCAGCGGGTAACCCTTCAAACGCGCCAGCCGCCCGCTGCCGCGTTCCAGCACCCACACACCACCGTGGGGGTGGGCCGCCAGGCGCCAGGGCGCAAAGCCGGGCTCAGTCACCTCAACAGCGGCCCAGCGCTGGCGCAGGTCGTGCATGAGCACGCGCCCGGGCATGGCCACGTACAGCGCGCCGTCGCTGGCCACGCAGAGGTCGGTGGGCACGGCGTCCAGCGGGAGCGCGATGGCGGCCTCGGGCAGGTGGGCGCTGCGCACCACGATGGCCTGGCTGGGCGCGTGCCAGCCGCACACCACGCCTTGCGCATCGAGCGCGCGCGGCACTTCGTTCAGCGCCAGCAACGCGGCCACGCGGCTGGCTTCCGCATCGGCCGGTGCTTCCAGTTCACGCTCGGACGCCAGGCACAGCGCACTGCAGGCCGCGTGCCAGCGCACATGACCCCCACCCTGCCCCAGCGTGGGCCAGTGGGTGGGCGCCTGCAGCGACCAGAAGCGGGAGCCGTTGGCATCCATCAACACAGCTCCGGAACGACGGGCACGGCCACGGCATTGGCCTGTGCAAACGGATTCGGCAGCGCGCGCAGATTCGTCGGCGCCTCCGCGCCCTCGACCACCACGATGGACAACAACTCGGGCAACTGCCAAGGCCGCAGGTTCAGCGTCTGCTGGGCGCCGGCCTGGTTGCGCGGCAGCAGGGCCCAGTCTTCGTGGCCGGCAGCGCCCTGGCGCGCGAACAGCTGCAGGCCGGTGACCTCGGCCACACCGGCCACGCGCGAGACCTCCACCTCCAGTTCTCGTTCGCGCACCGATCGCCCCAGCGTCCAGCCCTCGCCCTCCAGCCCGCCGGGGGCCAGTGGCCAGAGCAGGCGACGCAGGGCCTCGCGCACCTCGTACAGCAGCTTGTCGCGCGCAAAACCCTCGCGCAGGCGCAGCGCCACCGACAAGCCCAGCGGCACGTATTCGCAGCCGATCACGTACAGCTCGGTGGCCAGCGGCACACGCGCCGAGAGGTGGGCGTGCACGCGCTCGATGAAGGGCCGGTCTGGCCGGGGGTTGGGCGCCGGCGCCAGTGCGGCGGACGGCAGCACCACCACGCTCACCACGCCGGGCACATGAAAACGCCGGTCGCGCGGCTTGAAGCGCGGCATCACCTCGACGCGGCCCACATCGGCCGCGGGCGTCTCCAGCGCGAGGCGCTTGAAGTCGTCGGCGGTGACCGCGCGCTGCTGGTGGCGCAGCGTGGCCGGTATGCGCCGTTCGGCCTGGGGCAGCGTCTCGGCGTCGTCGCCACCGTCCATGGCCAGGGGCTGGTGCACCTTCATGGCGGGGGCGCGCTGGCCGTTGACGAGCGTGGCGGCGATCTCGCTCAGGCTGCCGGGCGCGAGATTGCCCGCGCGCCCGCCGCCAAAGCGCCCGCGCGCCAGGCGCACGCGCATGAGCCGCTCGGGGATGCGCCCACGCACGCCGTCGCCAAAGCGCACGGTGCCGGCCTCGGCGTCGAGTTCAAATGCGCCGGCCTCGCGCGCCGTGAGGGCATCGGCGCTGATCGCGGCCAGGTCGTCCACGCGGCGCCACGGCTGGTAGCCGCGCCCGCCGGGCTCTTCCACCTCGACCAGCAACGTCTCGCCGTCCACCGAACCGGCGGGCAAGGCAAAGCTCTGGTCGGCCGCGCCCGTGCTGGTGCCGAGCACCTGGCCTTGCAGCGTCACGCGCTGGTCGACCTCGGCGGCGTTGATGCCCAGCCAGGTCAGGGGCAGGCGCTGCACCTGGCTGCCCGGGCGCGGGCGCACGCGCAGCCAGGCCACCAGCCGCGCGGCGCGGGCCGCGTCGTCCAGCCGGGGCGGCGCATCACCCACGCCAGCCAGCGGGTTCACGCCCACCTGGTTGGAAGGCACCCAGATGTCGTCCTGGCCCGGCAACGGCAGGCGGAGCAGGCCGGGCCGCGTGAAGCCGCGCGAGGTGTCGCTGCCGGGCAGCGGCTCCAGCGTGAGGTAGTCCAGCGTCTGCGTGCCGGGCTGGCGCGTGACCATTTCCCAGATCACCGGCACCTCGGCCAGCGGGCCGACCTCTTCGAACAGCGCGGGCAAGGGCAGCGCCGGCACGATGCCCAGCGACAGCAGCGAAGGCACGCCGGTGTCGCCGCCACCGAGCGCGGCACGCACCTGCTCGTTCACGCCAGCCTGCTCCAGCGGGCCGGGCGCGGCGGGTGCGAGCAAGGCGATCCACAAGGCGCGGTCGGTCGAACGCTCGAACACGTCGAAGCCCCCGGGCTCGGCGCGCCCTTCGCCAAACACCGCCAGCGTCTCGTAGCCCTGCACCGCGCCGCTGATGCGGTGCACACGCGAGAGGCCACTGATCACGTCGGCCATGCGCGCCGCCTCCGTGTCGGTGAGCCGGCGTTTGATGTAGGCCTCGCCGGTGACCGGCAGCACGGTGGTCTCGCCCAGCGTCTCGAACGGCTGCGCACCCTTGAGCCGCGCGCCGGGCAACAGCGAGCTGGCGCGCAGATCGGCCAGCGGCTGCGCGTACGACAGGCCCACGATGCCGCGCGCCGGCTGCGCTGCGCGCAGGCCCTGGCCGAGCAGCTTCAGGAACACCAGGCGCTGGCGCTCGGGGATGAGGTTGGCGCGGTAGAGCAGCGCATCGCCCAGCCAGGCGAAGAGCTCGATCAGCGTGCGCCCGGGGTCGCCCTGGCGCGGGTTGGTCCACTCGGGGGTGTGGGCGGGAATGCGCGCGATGAGGTCTTCGACCAGATCATCGAAGCGGCGGTCGTCCAGGCTGGGTGGAACGATGGGCATCTAGTTCTCCAACTGCACATTGACGTTCATGCGGCCCGGCGCGCCGGTGCGTGCCAGCCGGTACTGGATCTCCACCCGCAGGTGGCTGGGGGCATCGGGCACGTCCCACACCTCCACCGCGTCGAGCAGGATGCGCGGCTCCCAGCGCGTGAGCGAGCCCTGCACCAGATCGCGGATGCGCCGGCGCGTGGCCAGCGTGTTGGGCTCGTGCAGCAGGCGGTCCAGCCCGCCACCGAATTCGGGCCGCATGAGCTGCTCGCCCGGGCGTGTGCTCAGCACGATGCGGATGCCGTCGCGCACGCTCTTCTCAAGCAGGGGCCAGCCGAGCTGGCCGTGCTCGTCGGGCAGGCCGAGGAACGGAAATCCGATGGGGGCAGTGCTCGGATTCATCACTCGCCCTTCTTCGGATAAGGGATGCAGATCTTGATGAACGCCATCCACTTGAAGATCAGGTCGAACAGGCTCAGGAAGATGCTCAGCACGATGAAGGCGCACAGCGTGATGACGGGCAAGCTGAAGCTGCAGATCCAGCCGATGGTGATGCCGCCGTCGGGTGGCTTCTTGCCTTCCATCAGGTCTTTCGGGTTGCCGCTCAGCAGGTTCTGCAACGCCGGCGGCACGGTGAACGAGACGTTGGGCTTGAGCGAACGCAGCAGGCCGGGCTCGGTGATGTCGGGCAGGCTGATGCGCACCGGCGGCGCGCCCGAACCTTCGAACCACGGCGCGATCACAAAGGGTTCGGTGGCCTCGCTCCAGACGATGCGCGCGGGGCAACCGCACTCGGGCTTCAGGCGCACGAAGGCGCGCACCACGTACTGCGCGGCGGGGTCGTCGAAGCGGCCCGGCGCCGGATTGAGTTGCGCAAACCGCTCGGCCACCGCACGCGAGAGCGCCAGCCGCAAGGCCTGCGCCTGATGGCTGGGCAGCGCAGGCCAGCGCGCGGGCATCTCGGGCCTTGCGGCCTGCTCGTCGCGCTGCACCAGCACCGGCACCGCCTGGCGCAGGAAGGCTTCGGCGCTCACCGTGCGCGCCACCGTTTCGCCATCGCGCAGATTCAGGGGCAAAGCGATGGCCGCGAGCTGCTGGCGCAACGCCTGGCTGGCGGGCGAGGTGCCGGCAAACGCGTTGAATTCACCATCGAGCTGGCGCAGCAGCCGCAGCAGGCGCTGCATGCCCGTGCGCGCGCTGCCGCCCAGGCGCAGCTGGTTCCAGTGGTCGATGGACACGGCGGTGGGCCGCACGGTGGTGGCGAGCTCGGCGGCCTCGGTCCAGGCCGGGTTGAGGGTCTCGCCATCGAGGGGAAAGTCCATGGCCTCGCCGCGCAGGGCCTGCACCAGGTGGTTGCGGAAATCGGTGCTCTCCGGCCCGAAGGTGTTGGCCTCGTCGAACTCCGGCGCGGTCTCGGCCAGCTCGCCGCTCACCGTGGGCACCAGGCCGTAGTACAGCGTCTTGCCCGCGGCCTGGCAGACCTCGGGCGGCGCCACGAACATGGGCACCACGTGTTCATCGAGCAGCGTGTCCTCGCGCTGCAGGGCCAGTTGCACCAGCTCGTGGTCGATGTCGGTCACGCCGGTCTGGCCGCTGTGCAGCCGCAGCTGGCTGGCCGGATCGCGCGCGGCGCCACCGATGCGCTGGACCGGCAGCCAGCCGCGCAGGCGCCCGCGCGAACGCATCCAGCCCTCTTCTGCGGCGCCACCCGCGCGACGCACGCGGCGAACCACGAGGCCCGCCGACGCCACGCGCGCGGGGTCCACGCGCGGTGTGCCCGGTGTGTCGCACCAGGCCTCCAGCACGGCCAGGTGGTGCTGGCGCTGGATGGGCTGGAACAGCTTGAGCACCTGGCGCTGCGTGCGCGCGGCAGCGCGCGTGGCCAGCAACTTCGCGCGGCCTTCGGCGGTGGTGATCTCGTCGAGCACGGCGTCGATGAAGTCGCCATCGGCGCGCTGCAGCAAGAGCGGCGCACCGCCCGAGGCCACGCCACGCGGCGAGCCCAGGGCCACGTCGTGCGGTGCCGTATTCAAAGCGTGGTTCAGGGCGCGGGCCATGGCGTCACCAGATGTTCCCGGCGCCCGGGGTGTAGCTCGTGGAGACGACCGCATTGGTGATCAGCGTCTGGCACTTCACGATGCCCGAGAAGTCGGACATGGCCGCGTCCACCTTGACCATGCCCGCGCTCACCTCCACCTGCGCGGCCGTCACCTTCACCTTGGCCGCGGCTTCCACTGCGATGCCTGCCGTGTCCATCACCACGCGGTTGCCGTTGGCGTCTGCTAGCGTGATCACACCCGGCCCGTCCTGCAGCGTCACGGTCTGGCCGCCGGGCGTCTCCAGCGTCAGGGTTTCCTGCCCGTCCTCGTCGAGGATGGTGATGGTCACGCCGTTCTTCGACTTCAGCCGCTTGGTGCGGTGTTCGCCATTGGCCAGATCGGCCGGTGATGGCGCGTTGCCGTTCCACAGCCCGCCGATGATCAGCGGGTGGCGCGCATCGCCGTTCATGAAGATCACGAGCACCTCGTCGTCCACGTCGGGCAGGAAGAAGAAACCCCGGTCGTTGCCGGCGAACGGCGCCACCACGCGCGCCCACAGCGGTGCGTCCTGGTCGGTCACACCGTCGTGCGCGAGCAGGCGCACCTGCACGCGGTTGCGGCGCTCGGGGTCGTCGAGCGAGACCACCAGCGCCAGCGCGCCGGCCTGCAGCCAGCCCGCCGGCCGCTCCAGCAGCGCATCGCGTTTCATGCGCCCTCCCCGAGGAACGCGCACTCGCCGCTGAACTCGGTGCGGTAGCCCGCCGCCTGGTCGTAGAGGTGCGAGGCGGCGCACACGAAGTAGCGGTTGTCGAACTGCGGCGAGAGCCCCGTGACCGCCACCGTGGTGCCCACGCGGATGGCCGGGTTGCCTTCGCTCAGGCCTTCGATGCGCACGAAGCGGCGCGCGCGCTGGTCGTATGCGGTCTGGGCCACCGCCTCGGCTTCCGCATCGCTGCTCACCGCCAGGTGGCCGATGTGTTCATGGCGTGGGCCGAAGGTCTCATCGAGCCACGACGACCCACTGCGTCCACTGCCCGGCCCGCTGTGCGTGATCTGCGTGGCCTCATGGCTCACCGCGCTGCCGTCCACCGGGTTCCAGCCCGCCGCGCTGGTGGCGGTGACCTGCTGTGAGAGATCGGCGATCACGCGGGCGCGCATGAGCTGGCCGAACAGCGCGAGTTCAACCTCGCCACGCGCGACGTCACCGCGCGGCGCCACCTGCAGTTCGTCACCCACGATCTGCAGGTCGGCGTCGAAGCGCGCGAGCAGCCGCCGCAGAAAGGCGAGATCGCTCTCGTTGATCTGCGCCCAGGTCCCGGTCGGGCTGGTGAGGCCGGTGATGGCGGGCCGCAGGTTGAGCGCGCCGGCCACTTCCCGCACCACGTCGGCGGGGGAGAGGTCGGTGTAGGTCTTGCTGCGCCGGGCCAGACGCGCGGTCTGCAGTGCGTCTTCGGCCAGCACCGTGATCTCGGGTGCACCGCCCATGCTGAACAAGAGTTCGATGGCACTGACCTTGCCGCGAAACACCTCCACCGGGGCTTGCACGTCGCCGGCGTAGACCGCCAGCTCGGCGCCCAGTTTCAGCTCGGACTGTGCACCGAAGGCCTGCTCGGTGCCGCCCGCCGTGGTGCCCACCCAGTTGGACAGGCGCAGTTCCAGCCGGCTCATGCCGCCCTCGCTCTCGTCCATGCGCATGGCGACCAGCAGATTGGACAGCCGCACATCGGCCTGACCACCGAGCCGCAGCGTGGGACGCGCGCTGTAGAGGGCTTGTCGGCTGAGGGCGGTTTCGCTCATGGCGTTGACGTGTTGGTGGCGCTCAGTCGGTCTGCAGGCGCCAGTCGCGTTCGGCGCGCAGGTCCAGCGCTCGCTGCAGCGCCTCCAACTGGCGCGGGTCGTCGGGTGAGGTGGTTTCGCTCGCCTGGGCGGTGGGTGGGGTGGGCCGATCGGCCGGCACCTCGGCGGTGACTTCTTCGAAGGTGATGGGCATGTGTGTCTCCCCGGGTCGTTCAGTCGAAGGCAATGCGGGCCTGCAGGTCGGCGGCGGCGCCCACGTCGGTGCCCAGGCTGCCCGCGCCCGAACCGCGCGCCATGCCGCCCGGTGCGAAGCCGGTGGCGCCGGTGCGCGCTTGGGCCGGGGGCAGCAGGGCCTGCGCGTTGGGCAGCGACGCGCCGCCACCCGCGCTGGTGCGCAGGCCGGCGAAGGCGGCGCCGGCCGTGGCGCCGATGCCCGCACCCGCACCGACACCGATGCCCACGCCGGCTCCAGCGCCCACCGACAGCGATGCCGAGGCAAACGCCGCCGGCGCTCCGAGCGACACATTCGCATCGACCAGCAACGAGGCACTGCCGCCAAAGCGCAGGCTGGCCGAGGCGTTGGCACTCGCCACGGCCCGCGCGGCGCGCGGATCGCCGCCGGCAGCGGCCACGCCCGACGGGCCGGCCCCGCCGGGCACCTCCATGGGCGATGCACCGCCCGCGCGATCGGCCGACGAGGCCGGCGCGCTGGCGCTTTCAAAATTGGGGGCGTCGCTGGAGAGCGTGAGGTTGATGCCCGCGCGCAGCGGCACGCCGTCGTGCGAGAACAGGTCCAGCGTTTCCTTGTACTGCTCCACCGTGCCCACGAAGCGGTAGGCACCCCAGCTGAATTCCACGCGCGGGGGCGTCTTCTCGTTCTCCCCGCCGAAGGGTTTGAGCATCTGCGCCATCTTGTCGGTGGTGCTGCGCACGTCTTCACCGCCCTGCACCTCGCCGCCCAGGTTTTCAGCGGTGGTGTCGAACACCAGGTCCATGGTGAGCTTGGCCACGGTGGCGCTCACGAACTGGCGGCTGCCCGCGCCCTGGCCGGCGGGGCCGAGCGTGTTGGACACGGTGTACTGCAGCGAGGCCGGGTTGAAGTGCACCTTCACCACGGTCTCGGGCGCCGGACTCAGCGTCTTGAACTCGGCAACGGCAATGGCACGTTCGGGCATGCTCAGGCCTTGGGAAAGCCGAGGGTGAGGCCCTCGTGCGCCAGGTGCAGTTCTTCCACCGCCACCTCGGTGGCGCGGGCGTTGAGGTCGGCGGCCTTGAACTTCACCGGCAGGCAGCGCGCGAGCGACCAGGTCATCACCTTGGTGCCCGCGCCATCGAGCAAGTCGATGTCCACGTCCATGCGCGCGGCATAGTCGCCGCCCGAGACCAGGGCGAACCACTTCCAGAGATGGCGGTTGTCGGTCATGCCGCGCTTGAGGATCACGGTGGCGTGCGTCACCTGGCCCGCGCGCTGGAACGCGCCATGGTTCACACCGCCGCTGCGGATCACCTTGGGCTCCATGGTGGCCTCCAGGCCCGTGCATTCGGCAAAGGCGCCCTGGCACATCTCCACCTCGTTGCCTTGGCCCGTGCCCGCGCCCGACTGGCGAAACCGCACCTGAAAACGAAACGGAATGAGCGGCGCCGAGGACGGCCGAGCGCCCGCACCGAGGCCGATCGACACCTGGGCCGAGGCGCTGGCAGAGAACTCCGCACCGATGGCCATCACGCGGCCTCCCGCACGCTGGCCTGGCCCACGCCGGCCGCGGCCAGCGCCAGCACCACGGTGATGCGCTCGATGCTGTGCGCCGGCAGCACGGTGATCTCGGTCACGAGGCGGCCGTTGTCCAGGTCGTTCTGCGTCATGGTGCTGCGGTCGCAGCGCACGCTGAAGGCCTCTTCGGGTGTGGCGCCGGCCAGCGCGCCCACGCGCCAGAAGCCCTGGAGCAGTTCTTCAAAGCTGCGCTCCAGCCGCGCCCAGGTCTGGGGGCCGTTGCCGTCGAACAGCACGCTCTGCCCGCGCAGGCGCGCCGCGCGCAGCAGCGTGGCCATGAGGCGGCTCACGCCGCCGCTGCGCCAGGCCGCATCGGCCGTGGTGGTCACGTCGGACTGCAGCGCCCAGCCACCGGCCTGCTGCGTGAAGAGGCACACGCGCTCGGCCAGCCGCGCGCTGGGCGACTGCGGGCCCGCGCCCCAGCCCGGCAGCGGCTCGGCGCTGTGCAGGTCGCGCAGCGCCGGCATGGAGTGCTCACCCGCCACGCTGGCGTGGGTGCCGCGCGCCAGCGCGCTGCGGGCGATCAGGCCGGCCAGCGCGCCATCGGGTGGCTCAAGACCTTCGGGCAGGTCAAGCGCCGCGCGCGTGGCCAGCCACGGGTAGGCCAGTTGCACGAAGGCGCTGGCGATCGACAGGCCACCCGCATCCACGCTGCCTTCGGCCTCCAGCACGCCGCTGCGCCGCAGAAACGCCAGCATGTCGCTGTGCGCGTGCACACCGCCGTCGCTCACCGGCCGGCGCGCGTCTTCGCGCGGCAAAGGCAGTGCACCCACGAACAGCATCTCGCGCTGGTGCCGCGCGAGAAACGCCCGCACGCTGGCCACCGCCACGCGCCACGGCCCGTAGCCCGGACCGTCCAGGCGCGGCGCGTGCAGGGCGCGCAGGCCCGCGTCCCGGGGCAGCGGCGGTTCGTCGGGGCTGCACTCCGCAAAGCCTTCGGGCGGCGGCACCAGCGGCAAGGTCACCGAAGGCGCCAGGGGTTCGGTGGCGCACGCGTCGGGCAGATCCGGCAGGCACAACACACTGGCGTCCGAGAGGCCCACCACATGGCCGATGCCGCGCCAGGTGCGCGGGTCCATGGGCTCGAACACCTCGCCCACCTGATCGCGGTCACTGAAGCCGGGAATGAGCCGGGCGAGACGCGCACGACGTTTGGCAGCACGGTTGGAGGCCGACTCCAGAAACGCCCAGGGGTCGCCCACGCGCAGGACCACCGCGCGCTGGCCGCCGCGCGCGAAGAAGCTGCGCACGGCCGCACCGAGGTAGGTGGCGCAGTGAGCCGGTTCACCGCTCACCGCATCGGGCGCGCGGCCCAGGGGCCGTTCATCCCAGGCAAAGAGGCGGTCGAACAAGGCCCAGCTGTCGATCACCACCGGCACGTTGTCCAGCGCCTCCAGCGCGTCGGTGCCCTTGCGCCACGGCCCGTGCACCCAGCCCGCGTCGATGAGCTGGCGGCGCACCGACATGGGCAGCGGCTGCTCGCGCCGGCGCGCCACGAAGCCCACGAAACACGCCACGTCGGCGCGTTCGGGTGCGGAGCGCAAAGCGGGCGCGGCGGTCTCAAAAAGAAGACTCATGGGGTTCGTCCGTGGATGGTTCAGGCCGATATTTCAAGGGCCTCGGCGGACAGCGCGATTTCTTCCATCGCCACGTCTCCCCCGCCCTTGCCCGCCAGCGTGGGGCCGGTGTATTTCATCGGAATCACGCCGCGCAGCACCCAGGTCTGCACGGGGGTGTGGGCCTCATCGAGCAGGGTGATGGTCACGTTGCGCTGCGCGGCCGGGCCCTGCGTGCGGGTCTGGCTGATCCAGTCGAACAGCGTCTTGCTGTTGAGGATGCCGCGCTTCAGGGTCACGTCGGACACCTTGTGGATGCCGGCGACCTTGCGCACGTGGTTCTCGCGGTCGTTGCCGTTGCGGTACTCGGCCACGGTGACTTCGGTGCCGATGCCGCTGATATCGGAGAAGCCGCCGAAGACCTCGCCGCCGTCGAAGTTGACGAGGTAGTTGAAGGCGCCGTAGGGGGTGGTGCGGTTGGCCATGGTTCAGCTCCTGAAGAGGGGGGGTCACTCGCGGGCGTCGGCCGTTTTCTGGCCGATGCGGAAGATCACGAACTCGGCCGGCTTGATGATGGCCACGCCGATCAGGCAGATGAGGCGGCCGTTGTCCAGGTCGTTCTGCGTCATGGTGCTGCGGTCGCAGCGCACGAAGAAGGCTTCGTCGGGCGTGGTGCCGAGCAGCGCGCCGCCGCGCCACTCGTTGTAGAGAAAGTCGGCCACGGTCTGGCGGATGTTGGCCCACAGGCGCTCGCCGTTGGGCTCGAACACGGCCCACTGGGTGCTGCGGTCGATCGACGCTTCGAGGTAGTTGAAGTAGCGCCGGTCGCTGACGTATTTCCACTCCGGGTCGCTGGAGACCAGGCGCGCGCCCCACACGCGGTTGCCGCGCCCGCTGAAGAAGCGCAGGCAGTTCACGCCGGCCGGGTTGAGCAGTTCCTGCTGCGCGAAGTTCACGTCGATCTCGAAGCGCAGCGCGCCGCGCACCACCTCGTTGGCCGGCGCCTTGTGCACGCCGCGCTGCACGTCGTTGCGCGCGTAGATGCCGCTCACGAAACCCGAGGGTGGCAGCGCGATCTCTTTCGGAATGTCTTCACGGCCCGGGCGTGCCAGCGGGTTGGACACCACCACCCACGGGAAGTACATGGCCGCGTACTTGGAATCGAACAAGCCCCGGTAGGTGCGCGCGGTGGTGGGCAGCAGTTCGGGCGGTGTGTCGAGCACGGCGATGCGGTAGGCGCGTCGGCCTTCGGCGTGCGCGATCAGCGCGCTGGCGATGGCCTGCGGGTTGTCTTCGTCGTCCACGCCGTACGCCGAGCTGCCGGGCGCGGCGACGATGGACACGTCTTCGAGCGAAGCGATCTCGGAGAGCGCGAGCGCGTAGTCGGCAGGCGTGGGCTCGGCGCCGTCGGCACCGCCGGTGAGCGTCCAGACCCGCTCGGGCTGGCCGGCGGCATTGTTGGTCGCGCCATTGAACAAGCCGGCGTGCAACGCCGACGGCGACACACCCGCGCCGACGTTGATGGCATACAGGCTTTGCAGGTGGTCGCTGCGCCGCGAGGGTGTGGCCGACATCACGTGGCCGATCCAGCGGGGGTGCGTATTGGTCAGGCCCATGTCGTCAAAGCTCAGGCTGTTGCCGTCGCCGTCGATGGTCAGCACCGAGACGGTGAGCAGCTGCGGTGCGCCGGCGAGCACGTCGGCCTGCGTGACCGCATCACCCGCCAGGTTGGCCGCTGGCCGCCAGCTGTTGCCCACGCGCACCAGCAAGGCTCCGGTGCCTGAGACGGTGTCGCGCACCAGACTGCCGGGCGGCGCGTTGGTCAGCATCGTTTCCGATGCCGGTGAGGCCGCTTCGCGCACCACGACCTGACCGTTGCCCGCCGCGCCGGGAAAACGCGCCACGAATCCCACACCCTCATCGGTGCCGGCCACCACCTCGGCCGCGGCGACCGCCGCATCGGCCCCCACCACGCGCGAGACGTACAGCCGGGAGCCCCCTTCGTTGAAGAACGCCCGCACGGCATGCGCCAGGTAGTTGGTGCCCGGCACGCCGGTGCCCAGCGACAGGTCGGCAAAGCCCCCGTAGATGCGCTCGAAGTCGCCAAAGCTGGTGAGCAGCTCGGGCGACTCGGGGCTGTCGTCATCCACCCGGTAAGGCCCTTTGCGGGTGGGCCCGACAAACGCGGTGGTGCTGGTGCCCACCCCTTCGATGCTCTTGGCGCGGAAACTGGTTTCCTCGACGTAAACGCCTGGCGCGAGGTATTCAGGCATGGTGGTTCTCCTTGTGAAGTGCGGGTGGGAACATCGCGTGGGTCCTCATGGCGGATCCGGCAGAGCCACCCCGAGGGAAACATGCTGCGGTCGACCGGCCGCCAGGTTGACCAGCACGCTGGCCTGCGGGAGGCCCGCGCGCGCTGCTTCAATGGCCACCGGGTCCACCAGCGGCAAGACGGCGGGCGCACGCCCCAGCTGCAGCACGGCCTGCGGCGTGCGCGTGACGCTCGCCGGATCGGCCACGGCCTGCAGTTCGGCCTGGATCTGCGTGACGATCACATCGCCCGGTTCGGTCGACCAGGTGGTCACGGGAACGCCGGCCACCGGCACCAGCGCTTCACCGCGCCAGTCCGACAAACCCATCGCGCGCACGGCACCGGCGGCCACCACACGCAGCAGCACACCACCCAATGCATCGCCACTGCCGGGCTCGAACACGCTCACGCTCACGCATGCCCAGTTGGAGCCGACGCGACCCGTGGCCGAGGGGTACATGGGCACGGTCAGCGGTTGAAACAACGAGCCGGGCTGGTCGGCGTTGGCCGGGCTGGCGTCGCGCGGCAGGTCCACCCGCACCAGCCGCGGCAGGTAGTGGCCCAGCGGGTCGGACACGGTGAGCATGAGTGCCAGCGAGCCCACCGGCACATCGCCCGGCGGACTGGCGAATGCGGCCGCGTGGTGCGCCAGCGGCAGCCATTCGTGGATGACCAGCAGGCCACTGCGGTTGCGCTGGATGCGCGCGCCCGCGGGCGCCTCGACGCGCAGGGTCTGCTCCAGGGGCGCGCCGGTGGTGGCGTCCACACAGCGCAAGGCACCGAGCACGCGGCGCTCCACGCGTTCGACTTCACGGGCATGGAACCGCAGCGTCATGAGGCCAACCCCGCGCTGTAGCTGGTGCGGGTGGCCACCACCGCCCGGGCCTCGGGCAACTCGTCGGGGTCCAGGCGCACGGTGCGCGCGATGTAGGACGCCGAGAGCCGGTAAGAGGGCTCCAGCGCGTCCCAGATGCGCATGATGTCTTCGGTGGAGAGCTCGGCCGGCACGATCTGGATCACCTCGTCGGCGTCCCACGCGGGTTCGGGTGACAGCGACGAGGCATCGAGCAGCGGATGCAGGTGCAACTGCCGCATGGCCCAGGCCATGGTGATGTGCTCGTCCATCGCGGTGCCGCCCCAGGCCGAGATCAGGATGTGCAGATCCAGGCTGAGCGGCACGGGCAGCGCCTGTGGCGCCCGCGAGGGCCGCTGCTGGCGGCTGTGTTCGTTGACCGTGGCGCGGTAGAGGTAGAGGCTGATGCGGCTGCCTTCAGGCGGCGGGCTGGCCATCTCCTGCGACGACAGCACCTCGAAGTCGCACGCCGGCATGGGGGTGCCGTTGGTCGAGGCCGGGTAGGTGTTGTTCAGGAAGGTCGCAATGGAACTGCAGACCGAGTGAATCGCCAGCACGTTGGCCATGGATTCACCACCGCAACGCGCACGGACGCACGCGCAGGAAGCCTCTTGAACGATGCATGCCGCCCCCCTCCCGGATGTCGTCAAACCGTTATGTTGATGAACCTTTTAAGGTCATCAGTCCGTCAGTTTTTTACAACTAACGTGTGATTTATTTGACGTTTTTATACCGCTTGTTCGTTCAGGAGGCGTGAAGAACTACGTTTTCGAGGAGGCATTTACAAATCCACACAGCCGGGCGCAAAACGCCCGGCGCGTCCCGCATCGGGTCATTCCGGCTTGAAACCGGACTCCTTGAGCAACTCGGCACTGCGGGACACGTCGGCTGCGACGTACCTGCGGAACTGGTCGGCACTTTCGATCACCGGCAGGATGCCCAGCGCCGTGAACGACCCTGACTTGGCCAGCTCGGCCACGGCCTTGTTGATCGCCTTGTTCAGGAACAGCACCCGGTCTTGCGGCGTGCCCTTGGGCGCCCACACGCCGTACCAGGAGTTGTAGACCATGCCCGGGTAGCCGCTCTCGGCGGCCGTGGGCACGTCGGGTGCCACGCCGCTGCGCTGCGCCGAGGTGGTGGCGATGGGTTTGACCTTGCCGCTCTTGGCCATGCCTTGCAGCGAAATGATGGAGTCCATGAGCAGTTGCACGTGACCGCCGGCCACATCGGCCAGCGCGGGTGCCGTGCCGCGGTACGGCGTCATGGTGAGCTTGACGTTGCCCTGTTTGGCCAGCAGCAGCGTGGCCAGGTGGCTGGGCGCGCCCAGAGCAGGCAGGGCCGCCGTCCACCTGTCGGGGTTCTGGCGGGCCGCATCCAGCACTTCCTTCAGCGTCTTCTGCGGTGCATTGGGCGGCACCACCAGCAGCAGCGGCGCTTCACCCACGCGGGCAACAGGTTCGAAATCGGTCTGCGGGTCGTAAGGCGGATTGGCCAGCACCTGCTGGGCCAGCACGTGGGTGGCGGCGGAGAACAACAGGGTCATTCCGTCGGCTGGCGAGCTTTGCACCGCCTTGCCGCCGATGGTGCCGCTGGCGCCACCCTTGTTCTCGACGATGACCGACACGCCCAGGTCGGTCTGCAACTGCCGACCGAGCAGACGGGCCGCCTGATCCACGCCTCCGCCGGCGGCGAACGGCACGACCAGCTTGACGATGCCGTCAGGGAATTTGCCTTGCGCCAGAACGGGCGAGAGGCTGCAGGCACCGAGCACGGCGCAGGCGATCAGTTTCTTCATCATGGTTTTGTCTCCTTGTGACATTCAAACGGGTTGGGCAGGGCGCGGACCGCGGGTGCGGCGTCTTTCGAAAATGCTCAGGGTCGCCTCGATGTCCTCGGCGTCCATGTTTCGGGTGATGAACACGATGCGGGTGCGCCGGTCGTCGCTCGGCCAGCGCGACAAGGTTTCGGGCGGATGGAACAGGTGCTGCACGCCGTGGATCACCATCGGGTGCTCCGGATCGTCGGCCAGCTGCACGATGCCTTTGACGCGCAGCAGGTCGTCACCGCGCAGGGTCGCGATCATGTCCAGCCAGGCCATGAAGCCTTCGCGCGAGAGCGCCTGTTCACGCACGATCACGTGGGCACGGATGTGATCGTCGTGCCGGTTCGGGTCGTGCACACCTGGCGCGCTCATCGGGAAAAAGTGGGACCGCTCGTTGTTCTGTGACAGCGGTGTCAGGACCGCCGCGGTGCTGCGGTCCAGCAGCCCTTGCAAAGCCTCCAGCGCGTCATCGGGCGCTGTCGTCAGGGCCGCCAGCGGGTTGATGCTGCGCAGCCGCTCCAGGAGCGGTGCCAACTGCTCGGGCGTGACCAGGTCTGACTTGGTCAGCAGCAGCCGGTCGGCCACGGCGGCCTGCTTCACGGCTTCGGTGTGCTGGTCCAGCGTGCCCATGCCGTTGAAGGCGTCCACCGTGCAGGCCACGCCTGCCAGGCGCCACTGGCGCGCCAGACGCGGGTCGCCCATGAGCGTGTGCAGGATGGGCGCCGGGTCGGCCAGGCCGGTGGTCTCCACCACCACATGGCGCAGCGCACCGCGCTGGGCCTCGGGGCTTTGTGCGAGGCGCTCGAAGGCCTCGACCAGATCGCCCCGCACGGTGCAGCAGATGCAGCCGTTGGCCAGCAGCACCATGTTCTCCTGGGTGTGGTCGACCAGGTCGTGGTCCAGTCCCACCGATCCGAACTCGTTGATGACCACGGCTGTGCCGTGCATGTCGGGCTGGCGCAGCAGGCGGTTGAGCAGCGTGGTCTTGCCGCTGCCCAGGAAGCCGGTGAGCACGGTGATGGGAATGCGAACGCCGGGGTCGGCGTTGTCGCCGGCGTCGGTGCGGGGAAGGATGAAGGCCATGGGCGGACGCTCAGGTGCCGGATGGGCCGTGCAGCTTGGCGAACGAGTCGAGCGTGCGCGCCAGGCGCGTGAGCAGCCAGTCGGCCACGGCTTCATCGGCCTCGCCCTCTTCCAGTCGCATCAGCAGGTTCATGACCGGTTTGACCTGCTCTTCGATCGGCCCCGGCTGCAGCAGCCAGGCCACCACCTCGGTCTGGCCCAGGCGCTCGCTCTCGGCCCACAGGTAGTCGGCGATGTCGAGCTCGAAGTCTTCCAGCGACACGCTGACGCCCCCCACCATGCAGCCGCAGCCCGCGCCCAGCGTGACGTGCTGGGCCGAGAGCCGGCTCCACAGGTTGGCGAGGCGCTCGGCGCGCGGATCGGCCACGGTGGTGCTCACTGGCCGTCCCAGGCCACGTCTTCGACAGCGACCGCGGCCTTGCCACTGCGCAGCGCTTGCGTCGCAGGGTGGTCCACCTGGCCGTGGCCATCGAGCGCCACCTTGTAGACCTCACGGGCCACCTGGGCACTCACATAGCCTTCGCGCACGTCTTCCGCCACCAGATCGAGCTCGCGGTCCAGCGGGCTGCCGAAACCACCGCCACCGCCCGAGAGCATCTTGTAGGCGTCACCGCGATCCAGTCGCACGTTGAAGATCTTGGCGTTGAGGTGATCGGTCTTCCACTCGCCCTTGTGCCGCACCGCCAGGCCGTTGCCCATGGCGTCGCCGCCACCGTCCAGCCCCCAGGGCTTGCAGTGCACGCGGTCGATGCGGGTGGTCACGGTGAAGGGGCTGAGCGCCTGCACCACCATCTCGGCGCCCAGGCCCCCGCGGTAGCGACCGGCGCCGCCGCTGTCCTGGCGGATCTCGTACTTTTCCACCAACACCGGGTACTTGGCTTCGAGCTGTTCGGTCGGGCTGTTGTGGGTGTCGCCGTCGTTGATGCAGACCGTGACGGACACGCCGTCCTCGCTGCTCTTGGCGCCCCAGCCGCCGCCCAGCGGGCCGATGCCCACGATGAACAGGCGACCGTCCTCCGGCGAGATGCCGTGGATGTTGGGGAACACCAGATCAGCGTGGTGACCAGCGATGGAGCGGTCGGGAATCGCCGGCGCGAGCGCCTTGAAGATGGTGTCGATCACCGTCATCGGGAAGGTCATCCACACGCGCATCGGATAGGGGCGCTCGGCGCTGATCACCGTGCCCATGGGCATGATCACTTTCAGCGACCGGAAGCTGCCGTCGTTGACCGGGTAGTCGGTCGGCGTGGTCAGGCACTTGTAGGCCACCTGCGCGCAGGCGATGCCGGTGGTGAAGCCGGAGTTGTAGAAGCCGCGCACCTGCTTGCTCACGTCCGACAGGTCCACCGTCATCTCGTCGCCGGCCACGGTGACCTTCACCCGGATCGGGATGCGCTTGCCGATCTCCAGGCCGTCGTCGTCCATGTACGACTCGGCTTCGTACACACCATCGGGAATCGACAGCGTGTTCTTGCGCGCCACGGCTTCGCTGGAATCCATGATCTGGCGGATCGACGCGTTCACCGCGTCGGCGCCGTAGCGCTGCAGCAGCTCCACGTAGCGGCGCTCGCCGGTGGTGATGGCCGTGATCTGCGCGCGCAGGTCGCCCAGCGCGCGTTCGGCCAGCCGCACGTTCATCGCGATGATGTCGATCAGGTCCTGGTTGACCACGCCTTCGCGCTGGTATTTCAGGATCGGGATCTGGATGCCTTCGCTGAAGATGTCGGTCGTCACGTTGCCCAGCGTGCCGCCCACGTCCAGCCAGTGCGCCATGCAGCAGGTGAAGCCTTCGAGCCGGCCCTCGTGGAAGATCGGCATGGTGAACGTGAAGTGGTTCAGGTGGCTGCCGGTGGTGTAGGCGTCGTTGGTGACGAGGATGTCGCCCGGCTTGATGTTCTCGTAGCCGAAGTGCCTGATCTTCGCCTTGACCGTCTCGGACATGCCGCGGATGAACATCGGCAGCCCCAGGCCGATGGAGACCGTGTCGCCCTCCTTGGTGAACAGGCCCACCGTGAAGTCCAGCGCCTCGTAGATGATGAGGTTGTAGGCGGTGCGGGTGAGGTTGGTCTTCATCTCCTCCGTCACGGCGTAGAGGCCGTTGCGGATGATCTCGACGGTGACCGGATCGACCACCGGGTGTTGCAGGTCTCGTGTGTTCATTCGCGTTCGCTCCCGATGTTGATTTGCAGGTTGCCGAGTTCGTCCACGCGCAGGTCGTCGCCCGGCTGGACCACGGTGGTGGAGGCGTGTTCCTCGATCAGTGCCGGCCCGGCGATCTGGTTGCCGGCGCGCAGCAGGTCGCGCTTGTAGACCGGTGTGTCGGCCCAGCCACCCTGACGGAAGTACACCGGCTTGACGCCGCGCAGCGATGCCTTCTCGGGTGCGGCCACGCCCACATCCACGCTGTGTTTCGGTGGTTTCTTCATGGTGCCCAGCACGGTCACGCGCAGGCTCACCAGGTCGGCCGGCTCCCTGGGCGCCGAGGTGCCGTAGCGCACCTTGTGCAGATCGTCGAACTGGCGCTTGATGGCCGAGCGGTCCTTGTCCACGAAGAAGGCGCCGGGCAGGTCCACCGTGACGGCGTGCTCCTGGCCCACGTAGCGCATGTCGGCGGCGCGTTCGATCACCACGTCCTCGGCCTTGGTGCCCGATTGCGTCAGCGCCGCGCGGCCTTCGTCTTCCATCGACTTGTAGAGCGCTTCGATCTCGTCGAACGAGACTTCGTCGAGTTTGCGGAACACCGAGCGCACGTAGTCGTAGCGGCGGTCGGAGAACAACATGCCGTAGGCCGAGAAATAACCTGGCGCATAGGGAATCAGCACCTTGCGGATGCCCAGCTCGCGGGCAATGGCCGATGCGTGCAGCGGGCCGGCGCCGCCGTAGACCACCATGGTGAAACTGCCGGCGTCCAGGCCGCGCTCGGTGGTCACGGCCTTCACGGCGTGCGACATCTGCGTCACCGCGATGCGCAGGATGCCGTCGGCCGCGGCGGTTGGCTCCAGCCCCAGCGGGCCGGCAATGCGCTCCTGCATCTGGCGTTGGCAGCCCGCCAGATCAAGCTTGAGTTCGCCGCCGAGAAAGTGGTCTGCGTCCAGACGGCCGAGCAACAGATTGGCGTCGGTCACGGTGGGTTCGGTGCCGCCACGGCCATAAGCCACCGGGCCGGGGATGGAGCCCGCGCTTTGCGGGCCAACGCGCAGCGCGTTGCCGGTTTCCACGCGAGCGATCGAGCCACCACCCGTGCCCACCTCGTGGATGTCCATCATGGGAATCTGGATCGGCAGGGCACGCTCGTAGCCACCAATGAGCGCCGAGCCGGTGGTGAGGGGTCGGCCCTCGCTGATCACACCCGCCTTGGCCGTGGTGCCGCCCATGTCGAAGGCAATGGCATCGCCCATGCCGAGCTGCGCGCAGATGGCCTGCGCGCCGATCACGCCCGCCGCCGGGCCGGACTCGAGCATGCGCACGCAATCGCGCCTCGCATGGGCGCTGGGGAACAAGCCGCCGGTGGACTGCACGACATAGAAGTCGCCTTCAAATCCTTTCGTGCTCAGGTGCTGCTCCAGCTCGCCGAGGTAGGCCGAGACGCGCGGGCCGACATAGGCGTTGGCCACGGCGGTGGAGACGCGTTCGAACTCGCGGTATTCCTGGCTCAGCTCGTGCGAGGCGCAGACGAAGGCGCCGGGCAGTTCTTCCTGCAGGATCTGCTTGACGCGCTGTTCGTGTGCGGGGTTGCGGTACGAGTGCAGCAGCAGCACGGCCACCGCTTCGATGCCCTGGCCGCGCAGCTCTTGGGCGAGTTCGCGCACGGCGCCCTCGTCCAGCGGCTTGTGCGTGCTGCCATCGGCGCGCAGGCGCTCGGCCACCTCGAAGCGCAGCGAGCGCTTCACCAGCGGCTGGTGCTTGTTGAAAAAGAGGTTGTAGGCATCAGGCCGGTTGACGCGGCCGATTTCATAGATGTCGCGGAAGCCCTCGGTGATCAGGAGCGCGGTGTTGGCGCCGTTGCGCTCCAGCAGGGTGTTGATCGCGATGGTGGAACCGTGCAGGAACAGGTTGCCGTCTTTCAGGTCGATGCTGGCGCTGTCCAGCGTGGCCTGGATGCCGTTGACCAGCTGGCCGTGGGTGGACAGGGCCTTGCCGAACAGCAGCTGGCCGGTGGCTTCGTCAAAGGCCGCCATGTCGGTGAAGGTGCCGCCGATGTCGACGGCGACCCGCAGTTGGGGTGGGTTGTTCATGGGGGTGTTTCTCTCGGTGAGGGTGCGTTCAGGAGGCGCTGTGGTCGGTGCCGATGCGGTTGCGCAGCACGCCCAGGCCGGTGATCTCGACCTCGGCCACATCGCCTTCCTTCATGTACATCGGCGGCTCGCGGCGGTCGCCCACACCACCCGGGGTGCCGGTGGCGATCACATCGCCGGGCGAGAGCGGCGTGAAGCGCGACACATAGGCCACGATGGTCGGAATGTCGAAGATCAGGTCGCCCACGCTGGCGTGCTGCACCACCTGGCCGTTGACGCGCGTCTCCAGCGTGAGCGCGGTCACATCGGGCACGGAGGCGCGCTCCACCATGAAGGGACCGAACGGCGCGGTGCCGGGGAAGTTTTTGCCGGGCGTGAACTGGTGGGTGTGCTTTTGCCAGTCGCGCACGCTGACATCGTTGAAGCAGGCGTAGCCGGCGATGTGGTCGAAGGCCTTCTCTTTGGCAATGTGCCGGCCGCCCTTGCCGATGACAAAGGCGAGTTCACCTTCCCAGTCAAAACGCTCCGAGAACGCGGGGCGCAGCACCACGTCGTCGTGCGCGGCCAGGCTGTCGTTGAAGCGCAGGAAGAGCGAGGGGTATTCGCTGTCGGCGCGCTTGGTCTCGGCCACGTGGCTCTTGTAGTTGAGGCCGACGCAGATCAGCTTGCCCGGGTTGGGAATCACCGGCAGCAGGCGCACCTGCGAGGCCGCCAGCGAATCGCCAGAAGCCATGGCGGCCTCCGCCAACGCGCCCAGGGCGTCGGCCGCGATCACGGCCTTCAGGTCGGCGAACCGCGCCTGGAAGCTGGCGGGTGCCTGGCGGTAGTGGCCTGAATCGTCCAACAGGCCGTAGCTGGCCTGGCCACGGGTCTCAAAGCTTGCGTAACGCATCGGGTGGTTTCTCCGGTGGTGTGTCCATCGCGGCGCGGTGGTGATGGAAGCGGAGTCTAGGTAGCCGTCAGCCATCTGCATAGAATGCAATCTGACATTTCAGACATGCCTTGGATGGCATATCAACATCTGTGGAGACCGCATGAACCCGAACGATTTCCGGCTCTTCCTGGAGGTGGCCGAACTGGGCAGCTTCACCAAGGCCGCCGCGCAACGCCAGACCGTGCAATCCCACATCAGCCGCCAGATCAGCGAGCTGGAGTCGGCCTGCGGGGGCGCGCTGTTCCGGCGCACCGGGCGCGGTGTGGTGCTGACGGATCTGGGGCAGCACATCGAGACCCGCGTGCGCGGCTGGGTGCGCGACACCGACCAATTGCTGGCGGACATCCGCACCGATGCCGGCGTGCCGATGGGCGAGGTCAAGCTCGGCATCCTGCCCTCGGCAGCACACCCGCTGATGACCCGGCTCTACCTGCGCCTGCAGGCCGGGTTTCCGAAGATCAAGCTCAACATCCGCGAGGGTCAGGGTGGCGAGCTCGACGCACTGCTCGACACCGGCAGCGTGGACATGGCCGTTCTGTTCCGCTACCAGAAGCCGGCTGGCCCCGACGAAAAACTCCTGGCGACGGTGGGCACCTACCTGGTGTCGCGCCCGGGTGACCCACTCACCCGAAACGAGACGGTGGACTTCAGCAAACTGGAAGGCTTGCGCCTGGTGCTGCCGCGCAGGCCCGCCCACTGGCGCTCGGTGCTGGACGAAACCGCGCGTGGCAAGGGCTTCAGCCTGCAGGCCGACGTGGAAGCCGACTCATTGCGGGTGCAAAAAGAACTGGTGGCCCACACCGAACATCTGTACTCGCTGCTCGGCCCGTTCTCCATTGCCGACGAACTGCGCTCCGGGCATTTGCAGGCGGCACGCGTGGTGAATCCCGACTGCCGGCGCCACGTGACCCTGTCGCTGCCCAAACAAGGGCAGCTCACACCGGCCAGCAAGATCGTCGCCCGCCTGATCGAGGAGACCGTGGAGAGCTGGGGGAACCAGCTGAGCGAGCCGGCCTGAGCCCGAGTTTCAGGGCCGGATGTTGTTGCGCCGGATCACCTCGCCCATCGCGGCCGTGTCGCTCTTGATGCGGCGTGCCAGACCCTCGGGCCCGGTGCCGGCCACCTGCCAGCCCTGGCTGAAGATCTTCTGGCGGATGTCGTCGCGGCGCACGATCTCGGTGAGCAGGCTGGCGAGCTTGTTCACGTGCGCCTTGGGCAGGCTGTTGGGCGCGGCCACGGCGTTCCAGATCTCCAGCTGGAAATCGCGCACGCCGGCTTCGGACAGGCTGGGCACCTCGGGCACCAGGCTGCTGCGACCGGCCGAGGTGACGCCAATGGCCTTGAGCTTGCCGCCACGCACCTGCGGCATGGCCAGGCCCGGCGGCAGCAATGACATGTGCACCTGGCCACCCAGCATGGCGGCGATCACCTGCGGGTTGCCCGGGTACGGCACGTGCACCGGTGCGATGCCGGAGCGGCTTTTGAGCAACTCCATGCCCAGGTGGGCCACGGTGCCCACGCCGGGCGTGCCGTAGTTCCACTTGTCACCGGCCGCGCGCGCGGCGTCGATGTAGGCCGCACCGCTTTCGGCGACGCTGGCCGGCACGCTGAGCACCAGCGGGGCCACGGCGATGAGCGAGACCGGCGTCAGGTCCTTGATCGGGTCGTAGGTGGTGTCGGGATTGAGGATCTTGGCGATCGTCATGTTGCCGTTGATCATCAGGCCGATGGTGTGGTCGTCGTCCGCGCGCGCCACCTGGGCCGCGGCGATGTTGCCGCCAGCGCCGGGGCGGTTCTCGATCACCACCGGCTGGCCCAGGGCCCGCGACAGCGGCTCGGCCAGCAGGCGCGCCGTGAGGTCGGGCGAGGAACCACCGGGAAAACCCACCACGATCTTGAGCGGCCGGTTGGGCCAGGTGGCCTGCGCCTGCGCGTTGGGCAACACGGTGGCGGCCACCAGGGCTGCGGCGGTGGCCAGGGCGTGGCGGCGGGTGGGTGCTGTGGATGTCGGGGTCATGTCTTCCTCTTGGAGTGGGGTGAAGGGGTCGGATCCTGCAAGGGCTCGGGCGGCCCGTCGTAGAGCCATGGATTGTCCAGCAAACGTTCACCCAGCAGGCGCATCGCCGTGTCGCGCCCCCAGCGCACCACGCCCGTGGCGTGAAAGATGCGGCCATTGCGTTGCGACTGCTGCTGCACGTGCGCGTTGCGTTGCCAGCGGGCGTCTGCAAATCGGCCCAGCACCTGCGGCCAGTCGTCTCGGGCTCCCACGGGTTTGAGCAGGCGACCGAGCGTCCACGCGTCTTCGATCGCCATCGCAGCGCCCTGCGCCAGGTAGGGGCGCAGCGGATGCGCTGCGTCGCCCACCAGCGCCACCCGGCCCTGCGCGTGCTCGTGGGCACCGGTCATGGCCGGGCGGTCATTCAGGGCCCACAGCGACCAGGCGGGCACGGCATGGATCATGGACAGCAGGTCGGCGCAGGCCGGGCCGAGCGCGCGCGTGAGATCGGCGGCCCGGGCCTGGTGGGTCCAGCTCTGCGGATCGGAGCCAGGCTCACCGCCATGGCCCTGGCCGAGCACGCCGTCCACCACCGCCACCACGTTGATCCACTCGCCACCGCGCACCGGGTAATGCACCACATGCATCCGCGGCCCGAGCCACGCCGTGACCACGCTGGCTCGCAGCGGCACGGGCAGATCGACCGAGCGCACCATGCCGCGGTAGGCCAGGTGGCCGCTGGAGCGCACGGGCCGATGGCCCAGCAACTGCGTGCGCACACGGCTCCACAGGCCGTCGCAGCCGAGCAGCGCATCGCCGTCCACCACGGCCCCGTCCTCGAGCGAGGCGCTCACACCGGCCGGTGTTTGCGCGAATGACGCCAGCCGCGTGTTCAAACGCAATTCGGTGAGCCCTTGCTCCTGCACCGCCGCCAGCAGCAGCGCATGCAGGTCGGCCCGGTGCACGGTGGCGTAGGGCTGGCCGTAGCGCGCCAGTGCCATGGCACCCAGGCGCAGCTGCCCGAGATCGGTGCCACGGTGGGCATCGCGCACATGCAGCGCTTCGGGGAACGCGGCGCAGGCTTGAAGCGCATCGGTCAAGCCCCAGTCGGCCAGCACGCGCGTGGCGTTGGGCCCGAGCTGCAGACCGGCGCCGACCTCGCCAAAAACCGCTGCCTGCTCCAGCAGCACGGTCGGCACGCCCGAACGGGCCAGGGCCAGGGCGCAGGCCAGGCCGCCGATGCCCCCACCGGCGACGATCACTTGTTGGTTCATGCGGGGATTGTGCCGGTGGCGACCGGCCGCGCCCTCACAGGATCCGGTTGAACCACAAGACCGACAGCCCGGCCGAGAACAGCGCCAGGATGGACGCCACCAGCGCGAGCAGGCCGGCGATCTCGGTTTCCTTCTTCTCCACGGTCAGGCGTGAGCTCAAGGTCTCGTACACCTTCTTCAGGTTGTCGGCGGTGCCGGCGTAGTAGTACTCGGCCTGCGTGGTGCGGGCCACTTCCTTCAGGCTGTCTTCGTCCAGGCGCACCCGCATGGACCAGCCCTCGAAGCCGATGATTTCGCCATCGACCGTGCCCACGCCCACGGTGTACACACGCACGCCCCGGTCGGCCGCCATCTTGGCGGCCTCGGCGGTGTCCACGCCGGTGGTGCGCTGGCCATCGGTCAAGAGGATGATGGCGGCCGAAGTGTACGAGCCGGGCGCCACGGGCACGAAGGCCTTGGGCTCGGTCTTGGGCTGGTCGATGGCGCGGCCCTGCGGCGCGAACGGATCGCTGTTGCGGTTGTAGGTCATGGCGCCGATGTCGAAGCCCTGGCCGGGGAACAGCTCGGAGAGCGACACCACGATGGCGCTGCCGATGGCGGTGGCGCGCTGCAACTGGAACTTGTCGATCGCCGTCACCAAGTCTTCACGGCTGAGCGTGATGGGCTGCACCACCTGGGCCGAGCCGGCAAAGGCCACGATGCCCACCTTCACATGGCGCGGCAGTTCGGCCAGAAAGGCCTTGGCGGCGTTTTGCGAGGCCACCAGCCGGTTGGGCTGCACGTCCTCGGCGCGCATGCTGCCCGACACGTCCATGGCCAGGATGATGGTCTGCTCTTGCGATGGCAGCACGATGCTGGCCATGGGCCGCGCCGCGGCCAGCAGCATGGTGGCAATCGCCAGCAACAGCAACACGGGCGGCACATGGCGTCGCCAGCCCGGGCCCTTGCCCATGGCTTCGCGCACGATGGACAGGCTGGCAAAGCGCAGCGCGGCCTGCTTGCGTCGGCGCAGCAGCCACACATACAGAAGCACCAGCAGCGGCAGGGCCAGCAGCAGCCAGAGCAACTGCGGCCACAGGAAGGTGACAGGGGTGTTCATGGACGTGTTCCTTCACGTGAGACGTCGAAGCTGCCACGGTCACGGGTGGGCATTTGGGATGGCATGCTGCGACCCGCCTGCGCGTGTTTGCCGGCGCGCAGACGGCGCTTGCGCAGGTCGACAAAGCGCACCACGGCTTCGGCGAGATCGTCGTCGGTGGAGAGCTCCAGCGTGTCCACGCCCGCGCGCGCCAGGCTTTCACGCAGCTGCGCCTCGCGCTGCGCGGCGATGCGCGCAAAACGCTGGCGAAAACCGGCGTCGTGCGTGTCCACCATGAGCTGCTCACCGGTTTCGGCATCGCGGATGGGGATCAGCCCGAGGTCGGGCAAATCGAGCTCCAGCGGGTCGAGCAGGCGCACAGCCACCACGTCGTGGCGGCGGGCGAGTTCACCCAATGGCGTTTCCCAGCCGGGCTCGCTGATGAAATCGGACACCACGAACACGGTGGCGCGCTGGCGCACGGTGAGCATGGCCGCCTTGAGCAGATCGGAGAGTTGCGTCACGCCGTCCTTGACCGATGCATTCTTCACCGGCGGCTGCAGCACCATCTGCATCAGGCGCAGCACCTGGGTGCGGCCACCGCGCGCGGGCAGCACGGCATCGACCACGGGTTGCCCGCGTGATCCGTAGAGCACCGCACCGACGCGGTTGCCGTGGCGCCCGATCAGGCGTGCCAGCACCGCGGTGAAATCGAGCAGCACCTGGCTCTTGCGCTGGTTGCCCGAACCGAAATCCACCGAGGGACTGAGATCGAGCAGAAACCACGCGGCCATCTCGCGGTCTTCGGTGAACACGCGCACATGGGGCTGCTGCAGCCGCGCGGTGACGTTCCAGTCGATGTGGCGCACGTCATCGTGCAGCTGGTATTCGCGCAGGTCGGCGAGGTCGAGGCCGGAGCCGCGCATGAGGGTCTTGTAGTCGCCCTGCAGCAGGCCGTCGAGCTTGCGCAGCACGGTCCATTCGAGCCGGCGCAGCAAGGCGTCCGCGCGCCGGGTCACGGGCGTGGCCAGCGCGATGCCTGCGGCCGTCGCATCCGCCGGGGTGCGATCGGATCCGAACAGGCGTTTGAGAAACATGGCGTGTGTCCTGTTCTGCTCAGGCGGCGCGCTGCTCGTGCTCCAGCGGACGGGCCGGCGGCGCGATCTGCTTCATGATCCTGGCAATCAAGGACTCGGCGGTGAGCCCCTCGGACAAGGCTTCGTACGACAGCACCACCCGGTGGCGCAACACGTCGGGCACGAGGTCGCTCATGTCTTCAGGCAGCGCATAACTGCGTCCACGCAGCATGGCCAGCGCGCGTGCGCCTTCCACCAGGCCGATGGTGGCGCGCGGACTGGCACCAAACGTGATGAACCGCGTCAGGTCCTTCAGACCATGCTTCTCGGGCGTGCGCGTGGCCGACACCAGCTTCACGGCGTACTGCACCAGCGACGGGTCCACATACACCTGGCGGCACTGTGCCTGCAACACCGCCAGCTGGTCGGTGGTGGCCACGGCATTGACCTGCACCGCCGGGCCGGTGACGCGCTCGACGATCACGTACTCTTCTTCGTCCGAGGGGTAGTCCACCATCACCTTCATCATGAAGCGGTCGACCTGCGCCTCGGGCAGCGGGTAGGTGCCTTCGGTCTCGATCGGGTTCTGCGTGGCCATCACCAGAAACGGGCTGGGGACCTTGTGCGACTCGCCGGCAATCGTCACCTGCCGCTCCTGCATCACCTCCAGCAGCGCGCTCTGCACCTTGGCCGGCGCGCGGTTGATCTCGTCGGCCAGCAGCAGGTTGGCGAACACGGGGCCGAGCGAGGTGCTGAAGTCACCGGTCTTCTGGTTGTAGATGCGTGTGCCCACCAGGTCGGCGGGCACCAGATCGGGCGTGAACTGGATGCGCTTGAACTGGCCCTGCACCACGTTGGCCAGGGTCTTGACCGTGAGCGTCTTGGCCAGGCCCGGCACGCCTTCCACCAGCAGGTGGCCCTGGGCCAGCATGGCCACCATCACGCGTTCAAGAAACCGGTCCTGGCCGACCACCACCCGCTTCACTTCATACAGGATCTGCTCCATGAGCTGGGCGGTGTCGGGGGCTGCGTTCTGGTCCATGGAAGCTCCTGTGGCGGTGAGGGATTTCAGAAGGGTGGCAAACCGGCAGCGGATGCCGCGCTTTCAATGGGCACAGCAAAACCGATGCCAACAAAGGTGCGGTGGCTGGTGGGGTTGAGGATGCCGGTGACCACGCCGATGACTTCGCCGTCCATGGTGACCAGCGGGCCACCCGAGTTGCCGGGGTTGGCCGCCGCGTCGAACTGGATCAGGTTGCCGATTTCCTGCACGCCCTCGGGCGACTTGAAGGCGCGGTCAAAGCCCGAAATGACGCCCGAGGAGACCGAGGGTCCGATGCCGAAGGGAAAGCCCACCGCCACCACCTCTTCGCCGGACACGAGGTCGTTGGTGGAGCGCATGGTGGCCGCGATGAGGTCGTCGGGAATGATCTGTGCCTGCAGCACGGCCAGGTCGTTCTGCGGCTGCGCGCCGGTCACGGTGGCGGGTGATTCGGAGCCATCGGCGTACACCACCTTGACGCTCAGGGCGGTCTGCACCACGTGCAGGTTGGTCAGGATGATGCCCTTGTCGGTGATCACCACCCCGGTGCCCACGCCCTGCTCCACTTCCTTGCCCTCGCTGTTCTTGGCGTAGGACATCACACGCACCACGGCGGGACGGATCTTCTCGGCCGCGCGCGCCGCGCGCGAGGGCAGGTTTTGTGTGGTGAGGGTGCGCAGCACGGCTGCGTCGATGTCTTTCTGCGTGAGGGCCTTGGGGCCACCCACGCCGGCCTGCCACACGCTGGCGGCCAACAACGCGGCCAGCAGCGCCATGGCCGACCACATCACGCGCGGGCTGGACGCGGCGCGCGCGCTGGCCTGGCGAAAGCGGCGCACACGGCCCGCTGGCGCGGGCGCGGGTGCGGGTTCGGGCTCGGCCGCCGGGGCTGCGCGCTCATCCGTCTGCGAAGACCCCGCTCGGTGGGACGGGCTGTACAAGGCAGGCTTTCGCATGGCGGCTCCTGGTGCGACGGACAACACATCATGCCGCTTTGCGGCATCGGGCTCAAGCGCTCAGCAATTGCCTGAGGACGTAGGGGAGGATTCCACCTTCGCGGTAATAGTTCACCTCCACCGGTGTATCGATGCGCAAGGTCACGGTGACGGTTTTGCTGGACCCATCGGCGCGCGTGATCACCAGCCGTGCATCACTTTGGGGCGTGAGGTCGGGGTGCGGCAGCACATCGATGGTTTCATCGCCGCGCAGCCCCAGGCTCTCCCACGAATCGCCGTCCTTGAACTGCAGCGGCAGCACGCCCATGCCCACCAGGTTGGAGCGGTGGATGCGCTCGAAGCTGCGCGCCACCACGGCCTTGATGCCGAGCAACTGTGTGCCCTTGGCGGCCCAGTCGCGGCTGGAACCGGTGCCGTATTCCTCGCCGGCAAAGATCACGGTCGGAATCTTCGCGCCCTGGTAGCGCATGGCGGCGTCGAAGATGCTCATCTTCTGGCCGTGACCCACACCTTCCTGCTGGTAGACCGTCCAGCCGCCTTCCTCGCGCGAACCGTCGGCACCGGCGGCGAGCATGAGGTTCTTGATGCGCACGTTGGCAAACGTGCCGCGCATCATCACCTCGTGGTGGCCCCGACGCGCGCCATAGCTGTTGAAGTCGGCCTTGAGCACGCCGCGCGCCAGCAGCCACCGGCCGGCCGGCGAGTTCTCGGCGATGTTGCCCGCGGGCGAGATGTGGTCGGTGGTGATGGAGTCGCCAAACAGGGCCATGACACGCGCGCCGCGCACCGTGGGTGGCTCGGTGGCGGCGGGCAGCGCCATCTCGAACGACGCAAAGAACGGCGGTTCGGCGATGTAGGAACTGGTGGGCCAGGTGTAGGCGTTGCCGCTCACGCCTTTGATGCGTTCCCACAGCTTGCCGGGCTCGGCCTTCACACGCGCGTAGTTCTCGCGGTAGGCGCGCCCGTTCATGGCGAACTTCATGAGCTGGTAGATCTCGTCGCTGGTGGGCCAGATGTCGCCCAGGTACACCGGCTTGCCACCCTTGCCTTTGCCCAGCGGCTCGGTCATGAGGTCCGTCATCACGTTGCCCGCGATCGCATACGCCACCACCAGCGGCGGGCTGGCCAGGAAGTTGGCCTTGAGGTTGGGGTGGATGCGCGCCTCGAAGTTGCGGTTGCCCGAGAGCACCGCCGCGCAGATCAGGTCGTTGCTGGTGATGACCTCGTTGAGCTCGGGCGTGAGGTCACCCGCGTTGCCGATGCAGGTGGTGCAGCCGTAACCCGCCAGCGAGAAGCCCAGCTTCTCCAGGTAGGGCAGCAGACCGGTCTGCGTGAGGTATTCGGTGACGATGCGCGAGCCGGGGGCGAGCGAGGTCTTGATGTGCGGCTTGACCTTCAGGCCCGCCTCGACCGCCTTCTTGGCCAGCAGACCCGCCGCGAGCAGCACGCCGGGGTTGGAGGTGTTGGTGCAGCTGGTGATGGCGGCGATCAGCACGTCACCGTTGCCGATGGCCAGCTTGCTGGCCTTGTTGGCCACCACCGCGGTGGGCTCTGCCAGCGCGGTGGCCGAGGCCAGCGTGGGCTTGTTGGCTTCCATCTCGGCCACGAAGCGCGGCGCGCCAGGCGGCGTGGTGCGCTCCTGGCCGGGCACGAGCGTGTCCACCTCGTCGCTGCTGCCAGGCTGGTAGCGCGTGTGCAGCAGGGCCGCGGGGCGGTTGAACCCGTTCTGTGCATTGGGTTTGCTGAAGAGCTCGGCAAACTGCCTGGCCACCTGGCCCAGCTCGATGCGGTCTTGCGGGCGCTTGGGGCCGGCCAGGCTGGGGGTGACCTGGCCCAGGTCGAGCTTGACCACCTGCGAATAGTCGATCTCGCCGGCCTTGATGGAGGCGCCGGGCGCACCCGGCACGCCGAAGAGACCCTGCGCGCGGAAGTAGGCTTCAAACGCCTCGATCTCGGCCTTGCTGCGGCCGGTGCCTCGGAAGTAGTCGAGCGTCTTGCCGTCCACCGGGAAGAAGCCCATGGTGGCGCCGTACTCGGGCGCCATGTTGGCGATGGTGGCGCGATCGGGCAAGGCCAGCGAGGCGGTGCCTTCGCCGAAGAATTCAACGAACTTGCCCACCACCTTGTGCTGCCTGAGGATCTCGGTGACGGTGAGCACCAGGTCGGTGGCGGTCACGCCCTCGCGCAGGCGCCCGGTGAGCTCGAAGCCCACCACGTCGGGCATGAGGAAGTACACCGGCTGGCCCAGCATGGCGGCCTCGGCCTCGATGCCGCCCACGCCCCAGCCCACCACACCGATGCCGTTGATCATGGTGGTGTGGCTGTCGGTGCCCACCAGCGTGTCCGGGTAGTACAGGCCGCCCTTCAGGTGCACGCCGCGCGCCAGGTACTCCAGGTTCACCTGGTGCACGATGCCGAAGCCCGGTGGCACCACGCCGAAGGTGTCGAAGGCCTGCATGCCCCACTTCATGAACTCGTAGCGCTCGCGGTTGCGCTGGAACTCCAGCTTCATGTTGAGGTCGAGCGCGCTTTTGGTGCCGTAGTGGTCCACCATCACCGAGTGGTCGACCACCAGGTCCACCGGCACCAGTGGCTCGATCTTCTTGGGATCTTTGCCCAGGCGCTCGGCCACGCTGCGCATGGCGGCCAGGTCGGCCAGCAGGGGCACGCCGGTGAAATCCTGCAGCACCACGCGCGCCACGGTGAACGGGATCTCCTGGGTGCGCTCGCCCTGCGGCTTCCACTGTGCGAGCTGGGCCACGTGCTCGGGCATCACCCGTTCGCCGTCGCAGTGGCGCAGCACGCTCTCCAGCACGATGCGCAATGACACGGGCAGGCGCTTGATCTCGGGAAACTGTCTGGCCAGGGCCGGGAGCGAGTAGAAGCGCCCGTTCTTGCCCGAAGCGGTCTTGAAGGTCTTGACGGTGTTGGCGAACGGGTGCGCGAAACGGGCGGGTGTGGCCATGAAAACTCCAGATGAAGACAGGGGCTGACAAATCCATTCTGTCAGCAGGGACGGTGTCCGCGCTGTCTGTAGTGGATTTTCAGGTCGCGACCGGCGGATCGCGGTTCGCGACAAACACAGTAGCCGCTGTGCAACGCATGTCGCTTTCCTTGGTATCCCAACGCACCGACTCTTGTGCACATCCTCCGAATACTGCAAGGCGGCTCACTCCCTCGAATTCCCCCAGCGAGAACTCCATGCATCACACACACTCCCCCCACCGTCCCTTGAAATGGCTTGCCCCTTTGTTGCTGAGCACGCTGGTGGCTGCCTGCGGAGGCGGCGATCCCGTGCTTGGTTTTGAAGGCACTGGGACATCACCCGTGAACCCTGCAATTGTCGTGGTGCCGCCCGGACCTCCGCTGGTGGCGCCTCCCGGGGGCACCTTGGTCCCATTGGCCGTGGCCTCCACCTTTGGAGCCTTCGGCGGTTCGGCCGGCATGACCAACCAGGGTCTGCTCACCGTCATCAACGGCGACCTGGGCACCACGGCCGTCTCGACCGCGGTCACCGGCTTCTACAACACCAAGCCGACCAATTGCCGCTACACCGTGACCGGTGCCAACGCCGGCTTGGTCAACGGAAGCATCAACACCGCCCCGCCTCCACCCACCATCGACTGTCCCACCGAAGGCACAGGCGCCACCGAGGCGATTGCGATCGCGGCACGAGCGGATGCGCTGACGGCCTACAACACCCTGGCCGGCCTGCCCGGTGGCTTCGACCCCGGGGCGGGTAACCTGGCCAACCTGGTGCTCGCACCCGGTGTTTACAAGGCGGCGGGCGGCACGTTCATGATCCAGGGCGGCAACCTGACGCTGGACGGCCAGGGCGATCCGAATGCGACCTGGGTGTTCCAGATGGCCCAGTCCCTCACGGTGGGAGGCCCGGGCGTGGCCTTTCCTCAGAGCGTGGTGTTGATCAACGGGGCCCAGGTGAAAAACGTGTACTGGCAGGTGGGCAGCGCGGCCACCATCAACGCAGGCGGCGGCGGCACCATGGTCGGCACCATCATTGCTCAAGACGGCGTGACCTTCTCCACCGCGGGCAACGTCGCCATCACCCGACTCGATGGCCGCGCGCTCTCGCTGGTCGCGTCCGTCACCATGGTGAACACCGTGATCAACGTGCCGGCCCCTTGAGGCGCCGCGCAACACACCCTCCCACTGGAGCCATCATGAAACACACATTCAACAATTGCGCAGGCGCCTTGAGCTTGCTGACACTTGCCCTGTTCGTTCATCCCCAGGCATGGGGGCAATCCAGCGGCTGGTACGTCGGTGGCAACGCCGGTCGAACCGGTGCCGAGATCGACGACCCACGCATCACCAGCGGCTTGCAGGCACGTGGCTTCAGCACCACCTCGATCGACGACCGGGATCGCAGCACCGGCTTCAAGCTGTACGGTGGCTACCAGTTCAACCCCCACCTTGCAGTGGAGGGCGGCTACTTCGACCTGGGAAAGTTCGGCTATACCGCCTTTGGGGCCAACGCCCTTGGCGTACCCGGGACACTGGATGGAGAGATGCGCGTGAGGGGCCTGAACCTGGACCTCGTGGGCACTTTGCCCCTGACGGGTAAGCTCTCGGCGTTGGGTCGCGTCGGCCTGAACTACGCCAAGGCCAATGACCGTTTTGTGGGCAGCGGTTCGATCATTCAGAACAGCACAGCGAGCAAGAGCCAGGCGAACGTGAAGTATGGCGTCGGCTTGAACTACGCCTTCAACGATGCGCTGAACATGCGGCTGGAGGTCGAGCGCTACCGCGTGAACGACGCCATCGGCAACAAGGGCGACATCGACATGGTGTCGGTGGGCCTGGTGTACCGCTTCGGAGGCCCCGCACCCCAACCCATGCAACGGGCCGCGGCACCCGAACCTGTATTCGTGGCTCCGCCGGCACCGGCTCCCGTCGTCGTGCAGGCACCGCCACCGGCGCCAGTGGCCCCTGCGGTGGTCCCGCCCACGCGCGTGAGCCTCTCGGCCGAGTCGCTGTTTGGCTTTGATGCGTCCACCGTGAAGCCCGAAGGCCGCGCCGACCTCGACAAATTCGCCCGTGACCTCGCCAGCGCCAACTACCAGACCGTGACCGTCGAAGGTCACACCGACCGTCTGGGTTCGGACTCGTACAACCAGAAGCTCTCGGAACAGCGCGCCACGGCAGTCAAGAACTACCTGGTCACCTCCGGCAAGCTCGATGGCTCGAAGATCTCCGCCGTCGGCAAGGGCGAAACCATGCCCGTGACCAAGCCGGGTGACTGCAAAGGCACGAAACGCACCGCCGCACTCGTGGCCTGCCTCCAGCCTGATCGCCGCGTGGACGTGGAAGTGACCGGCACCCGCTGAGCAAGCCGCCGACTGCGGCGGTTCAAAGAAAAAGCCCCCGCAGGCGAACCTGCGGGGGCTTCTTAACGAAGGAGACACCTACCGCGAGGAAGGCGCTCCGTGGCGTCAGAGCCTGCCCGTGAGCAGCAACACCACCACGATGATCAACACCACGCCGAGCACGCCACTGGGACCGTAGCCCCAACTGCGGCTGTGGTTCCAGCTGGGAATCACGCCCAGCAACAGCAAGACCAGAACGATCAAAAGAATGGTTCCAATGCTCATGGCTATCTCCTTGTTTTGGACAGAGACCGGTTATTTGGCCGGTTCTGCAGGTGGCACAACGATCACGGTACCGCCACCGGTCTTGCCGGTATCACCGGTGGCACCCGTGCTGCCGGTTGCACCGGTTGCACCGGTGCCGCCGGTGTCACCCGTTGCTCCGGTGGAACCCGTGGAGCCCATCGAGCCGGTCGAACCGGTGGAACCCGTGGAGCCGGTATCACCCGTTGCGCCAGCAGGACCTGCGGGGCCGGGCACGGTGGAGGGAGGTGTGTTCACCACCACGGGTTCGCGGTCGCAAGCGGCCAGAGCGAAGGTGGTGGCAACAACGGCCAGCAGAAGTACTTTGTTCATGTGGTGTTCCTTGTGGAATCTGTGACCGGGGCTTGAGCGGTTGCTTGAGTTGCACGGTCGGACCAAAGAAGCACATGCACATTGCATGAACTCCGTCGGTGTGAATGCAGCCTAGGGGTTCGTTGGCGCGCCATCTGTTCGCTGGCGAACACCCGATGAACGATTCATGCAGAAACCTGCGGGCACCTGTGTCCACAAAACAACCCTCGCCAGGCTGTGTCTGCAAACGCACAGACCCACTTGGGGCGCCCAACTAAAAACGCGTCAGACAACGAAACGCCCTTCACTCACGAGTGCGTCGCCGCTGCAAATTCCCTTCGTGCAAACGAAGCTCACAGTCTCCCGAAAGCCCCTCATGAAATCCCGTCACGCCTTCAGTGCACTGACACTCGCCATCCTTTCGGTCGCCGCCACATCGGCATCGGCCCAATCGTCGGTTCAATACCAGGAACCCGGTTTCTTCTACGGTGGCGTGTCCGCCGGTGAGTCCCGTGCCAAGGTGGATGAGGCCGGTGTTTCGAACAACCTGCTCGGCGCCAACGGCCCGGCCACCGGTTTCAGCAGCGACGAAAAGGACACCGCCTACAAGCTCTTCGGCGGTTACCAGTTCAACCGCAACATCGCGCTCGAAGGTGGTTACTACGATCTGGGCAAGACCAGCTTCTCGTCCACCACGCCCGCTGGCGCCTTCAACAACAGCACCCGCCGCCATGGCCTGAACCTGGATCTGGTGGGCACGCTGCCGATCACCGAGCGCTTCTCCATGCTGGGTCGCGTGGGCGCTGCCCATGGCCGCACCCAGAGCAACTACTCGGGCGCTGGCGCCACCGCTGCCGGTGTGCAGGGCAGCCGCGACAGCAAGACCGACGTGAAGGTCGGCCTGGGCGTTCAGTACGAACTGAGCCGCTCCATGTGGCTGCGCGCCGAGATCGAGCGCTACCGGGTGAAGACCGCCAGCGCCGGTCGCACCAACGTCGACGTGGTGACCGTGGGCCTCGTGTTCCCGTTCAACCGCGCACCGGTTCAGCCCGCCTATGTGGCCGCGGCGCCTGCGCCTTACGTGGCACCGGCACCCGCTCCCGCACCGATGGTGCAGGCACCGGCACCAGCCCCCATGCCCGCGCCGGCACCCGCGCCCCAGCGCGTGAGCATGTCGGCCGAGTCGCTGTTCGGCTTTGACGCCTCCACCGTGAAGCCCGAAGGCCGCGCCGACCTCGACAAATTCGCCCGTGACCTCTCCAGCGCCAACTACCAGACCGTGACGGTCGAAGGCCACACCGACCGTCTGGGTTCGGACACGTACAACCAGAAGCTGTCGCAAGAGCGCGCCCTGGCCGTCAAGAACTACCTGGTGACCTCGGGCAAGCTCGACAGCTCGAAAATCTCCGCCATGGGCAAGGGGGAAACCATGCCCGTGACCAAGCCGGACGACTGCAAAGGCACGAAGCGCACCGCCGCGCTCGTGGCCTGCCTGCAGCCGGATCGCCGCGTTGACGTGGAAGTGACCGGCACCCGCTGAGCACTGTCGTCGGACACAAAAAAGGCGGCCTTCGGGCCGCCTTTTTTGTGGTGCAACGGGATCAGGCTGCGAACGGCATGCGCTCGCCGGTGGCCAGCTGGCGCCACCCCATCCATTGCAGCTCGGCCAGCACGAACACCACGGCGGCCTGCACCAGCAGGTAGGCCAGGCCCAGCGGTGTGGGGTTGAACGCAGCACCGAAGGCCAGCCACAGGCAGCCGAGTGCCCAGGCGAAATTGAGCAGCACGATCGCCATCAGTGGCCCGCGCGGCGGCGAGGCCTGCAGCGCCAGCCATCCGGCCAGCGCCACGAACGCGAAGATCGCCACACCGGAGGCTTGCAACAGCGCCTCGGGCAGACCGAGCCAGGTTGAGAGCGTGGACGCCAGCAGCAGGTGCAGCACGCCGGTGCCGGCGCCCGACAAGGCGTCGAATGCGAGCACGCGGCGCAGCACGGTGGGCGAAGAGAGTTGGGAGGTGATGGACATGGAAGCACTCCTTGCGGGGGTTGAAGAGGCCTTCATCGTGGGCGTGGTCGTGCACCGCGTCGATGACCTCACAGGTCATGGAAGCAGCACCCGGAGCGGCCTAACATGGCGGCCATGGACACCTCTGCCCTCCCCCACCCCCGCGGCGCCCTGCCCTCCACATTCGGTGAACACCTGCGCCACTGGCGCCAGCGCCGACGCTTCAGCCAGATGGATCTGGCGCACGTGGCGGAGGTCTCCACGCGCCACCTGAGCTGCGTGGAAACCGGCCGCGCCAGCCCGAGCCGCGAGATGGTGCTGCGCCTGGTGGAGCGGCTGGACGTGCCGCTGCGCGAGCGCAACGCCTGGCTGGTGGCGGCGGGCTTTGCGCCCATGTACCGCGCGCGGCCGCTGGACGACCCCGAGATGGCCTCGGCCCGCGCGGCGGTTCAGCGCATCCTCGAATGCCACGAGCCCTGCCCCGCGCTGGCCATGGACCGGCACTGGAATCTGGTGATGCACAACCGCCTCGTGCCGATGCTGATGGCCGGTGCCGCGCCCGAGTTGCTGCAAGGCCCGGTGAATGTGCTGCGCATCAGTCTGCACCCGCAGGGCCTGGCGCCGCGCATCGCCAACCTGCGGCAGTGGCGCGAACACCTGTTCGAGCGTTTGCGCCAGCAGATCCGGGCCACCGGCGACGCGGTGCTGGCCGCGCTGCTGGAAGAACTCAAGGGCTACCCCGATGCCTTCGGCGCGGAACACGTGGCCTTGCCTGGTGAACACCCGGGTGTGCTGATGCCGTTCCAGTTCCACACCACGCACGGCGTGCTGCAGCTGGTGAGCACCACCACCGTGTTCGGCTCACCGGTGGACATCACCTTGCAGGAGCTCGCGCTCGAGACGTTCTTTCCGGCGGACGAAGCCACGGCAGCCGTGCTGCGCGGGTTGCTGGCTTCAACGACGGCCTGATCGGCGCCAGATCAGCGTTGGTGGTCGGCGGGCGCGGGCGCGGCCGATTCGTGGTTCAACGGGGGTGGAATCTCGCCACTGCCACCGGTGGACGTGCGGCGGCGGAACAGCTCGGTGCGCGCCAGCAGGATGGTGGTCACCGGCACGGTGAGCGCCAGAAAGATGATGATGAGCCAGCTGCGCAGTGCGAGCCTGTCGTCCTGCGCCGAGAAGTAGACGATGCTCGCGAGCGTGACGCACCAGGCAGCGAAAGTGAAAGCAAGCGCCGGGGGATGCATGCGCTGGAAAAAGGTCTTGAAGCGCAACACGCCCACCGCCGCCGCCAGGGCGAACACGCCGCTGAGCACCAGCAGGAGCGCCACCAGAACATCGATCCACCAGGACAGGTTGCCGCTCATTCGATCACCTCGCCGCGCAACAGGAACTTGGCCATGGCCGCCGAACCGATGAAGCCGAAGATGGAGATCAGCAGCGCCGCTTCGAAATACATCGAACTGCGGTAGCGGATGGCCAGCACCATCATCATCAACATGGCGATGGTGCAGATCAGGTCCATGGCCAGCACACGGTCCTGCGCCGATGGGCCGAGGTACAGCCGCAACAGCGACAGGCCCATGGCCAGCGCGTAGCAGGACAGCGCAAAGACGATGGCGGCAAACAGCACCGGGGTCATTCGAATATCTCCATCAACGGCCGCTCGTAGCGGTGTTTGATCAGGTCGATCTCGGCCTGCGCGTCGTCCAGATCAAACATGTGGATCAGCAGCGCGCTGCGGTCCAGCGCGAGCTCCGACCAGATGGTGCCCGGGATCACGCACATGATCGCCGCGAGCACGGCCAGGCCGTTGGGATCGCGCAGGTCCAGCGGCACCACCACGAAGCCGCCCTGCGGGACCTTGCTCGCGGGCGCCAGCGTGCCCAGGAGCACGCGCCAGTTCGAGACGATCACGTCGCGCCCGACCCGCAAGAACAAACGCAGCGCCACCAGCGGGTGGCTGAAACGCACGGGCGTGGGACGCAGTGAATGCGTGAGCCAGGGCACCAGCCAGCCCAGCAGCAGGGCCATCAACCACTGGCCCAGGCCAAGCGAGTTGTTGAGCAGCAGCCACAGGGCCACCAATGCCAGGGACAGCAGCGGTGCGGGAAACAGGCGCCGCATCATCGCGCCACCCCCGGCACAGGCAGGCCCAGCCGATCGGCGTTGGTGGGCGTGGGCAATGGCCGCGAGCTCATCACGGCGTCGATGTAGAGACGGGGTTGGTAGAGTGCGGCGGCCGTGGCGCGGGTGTAGCGCATCACCGCTTCCGCGCGCACGGTGAACACCACGCACAACGCGATCAGCACGGCGATCGGCAGGTACTCCACGACGCGCAGCACCGGGGGTGGGCGATCCACCGGCGCCCAGAAAAAGCGGATGCCGGTGCGCGACAACGCCAGCAGCGCCAACAGACCCGAGACGATGATGCAGGCCATGAGCAACCAGCTCACCGGCGCCACCGCCGCGCCGGGCGCGTCCAGCAAGGCGGAGAGCATGGCGAACTTGCCGATGAAACCGGAGAACGGTGGCAGGCCCGCCAGCAGCAGCGTGCAGACGATGAAGGCCAGACCGAGCAGCGCGGTGGACGCGGGGATGGCGCGCCCGACCAGCGGCACTTCGTCCTCGTCCAGGTTGGCGCCGCGGGGGAGCTCCAGCTCGGCCAGGGAGAACGGCAGGTGGTCTTCTTCGTCCTCCGGCGCCTTCTGGCGTGCCGGATCGGATTGGCGCGAGCGCTCCATGAGTTCGGTCAGCAGAAAAAACGCCGCCACCGCGAAGGTGGACACCGGCAGGTAGTACAGCGCACCGGCCGTGACCTCGGGCCGTGCCAGCCCCAGCACCGCCATGACCGTGCCGCAGGAGATGATGACCGCGAAGCCCGCCATGCGCGCCGGTCGCTGCGCGGACATCATGCCGACGGCGCCACAGGCCAGGGTGCTCAGGCCGCCCCACAGCAGCCATGGGCTGCCGAAGCCGGCCGATTCACCCGCCTCGTCGGAAAACAGCAGCGTCGACAGCCGCAGCAGCACATAGATGCCGACCTTGGTGAGCAAGGCGAACACCGCGGCCGACGGCGCGCTGGCACTCGCGTACGCGGGCACGAGCCAGAAGTTCATCGGCCACATCGCCGCCTTGGCCAGAAAAGCCACGGCGAGGATGGCACAGCCCACGTGCAGCAAGGCCCGGTCGGCGTCGGGCACCTCGGGGATGCGCGCGGCCAGGTCGGCCATGTTGAGCGTGCCCGACACGCCGTAGATCAGGGCGGCACCCACGAGGAACAGCGAGGACGCGGCCAGGTTGATGGCGATGTAGTGCAGACCGGCCTTCACGCGGGCCGGCCCGGAGCCGTGCAGCAGCAGACCGTAGGAGGCGGCGAGCATGACCTCGAAGAACACGAACAGGTTGAAGAGATCGCCGGTGAGGAAGGCACCGTTGAGGCCCATGATCTGGATCTGGAACAGCGGGTGGAAATGCGCACCCGCCTTGTGCCAGCGCGCCAGCGAGAACAGCAGGGCCATGAGGGCGACCAGCGCGGTCATCACCAGCATCAGGGCGGAGAGCCGGTCCAGCACGAGCACGATGCCGTAGGGCACGTCCCAGTTGGACGGCAGGTAGATGCCGAAGGCGCTGGGCTCGTCGCCGGCCTTGACCCAGAAGACCAGCAGCACCGCCACGCAGAGGTTGGCGGCGGTGGCCAGCAGGCCCAGCGTGGCCTTGGTGCGGTGCCGGCGTTCGCTCACGAACATGAGCAGGCACGCCGCCAGCAGCGGCAGCAGGATGGGCGCCACCATCAGGTGCGGCATCAGGGCCTGGGCCAAGGCCGTCATTGGCCGTCCTCCTGGCCGTCCACATGGTCATTGCCGGAGAAGCCCCGCTGGGCCAGCATCACCACCAGGAACAGCGCGGTCATGGCAAAGCCGATCACGATGGCGGTGAGCACCAGGGCCTGCGGCATGGGGTCGTCGTAGAACTCGAAGGTGGGCGGAAAGCCGGCCACCAGGATCGGCTCGCTGTCGACCGAAAGCCGTCCCATGCTGAAGATGAACAGGTTCACGCCGTAGCCCAGCAGCGCCAGGCCCATGATCACCTGGAAGGTTCTGGGGCGCAGCATGAGCCACACGCCGCAGGTGGTGAGCACACCGATGGCCAGCGCCAGCACGATTTCCATCAGAGATCTCCCGGGATTTGTCCACCGGCGCCCCGGGCGTCGGTGCTCACGCGGCGGTGGCCGCGCACCGACTGGTGGCCCAGCGCCGTGAGGATGAGCAGCGTGGCGCCCACCACCAGGGTGAACACGCCGATGTCATAAAAGAGCGCACTGGCCACGTGGATCTCGCCCAGCAGCGGGAGATCAAGGTGGGCGGTGTGCGTGGTGAGGAAGGGATAGCCGAAGAAGAGCGAGCCCAGGCCGGTGGCGGTGGCCAGCAGCAGGCCGGCCGCAATCCAGCGCACGGGCCGCAGGCTGATGTTGGCCTCGACCCACTGCGTGCCCGAGACGATGTACTGCAGGATGAACGCGGTCGAGAGCACCAGCCCGGCCACGAAGCCACCCCCCGGTTCGTTGTGCCCGCGCATGAAAAGGTACACACCGATGACGGCTGCGATCGGCAGGATCAGCCGCACCAGCACCGCGGGCACCAGCAGGTAACCGCGTGCGGTGTCGGCAGCGGTTTGCGCGTTCACGAGATCGGTCATCAGGTCGGGGGGCAGGGCCCGCTGTTGCGGCGGCAGGTCCATGCTCTCGGGCGCGGGCCGGAAGCGCCTGAGCAGCGCATACACCGTGAGCGCCACGATGCCCAGCACGGCGATTTCGCCCAGCGTGTCGAAGCCGCGGAAGTCCACCAGCATCACGTTGACCACGTTGGTGCCACCGCCCTCGGGCTTGGCGCGTTCCAGGAAGAACGGAGAGATGCTCTGCGGGAAGTCGCGCATCATCAGCGCATACGACAGCGCCGCCATGCCGCCGCCGGCGGTCAGCGCCACGGCCAGATCACGCCCGCGCCGCGCACTGGTGCGCAGGCGCTTGAGCAGCGGTTGTCTGCGATCGACTTCTTCGAACCGTTTGGGCAGCCAGCGAAGACCCAGCAGGATCAGCACGGTGGTCACGGCCTCCACGGAGAGCTGCGTCAAGGCCAGGTCGGGCGCGGAGAACCAGGCGAAGGTGACCACCGTGACCAGGCCGGCCACGCTCATGAGGGCCAGCGCCGTCAACCGGTGGTACTTGGCCTGCCACGACGCACCGATGGCGCTGCCGATGCCCACCAGCCAGAGCAGCGCAAACATGGGCGAGAACGGCAACACGCGCCGCTCACCCGCGAGCCAGGTCGCCTCGCCCACGCCACGCAGGGTCGCGAACGCAGCCAGCAAGGTGACCAGCACCAACAGCAGCAGCTGTGTCTGCAGGCGCCGCGTGCCCAGCCAGCGCTGCAGGTTGCGGCTGGCACCGGTGACGAACGCCAGGGTGCCTTCAAACACGCGTTTGCCGCTCACCCGGCTGAGCACCGGCGTGCGCTTGATGCGCCCCGTCTGCAGCGGTCGGCGCAGCAACAGGAACAGCACGATGCCACCGGCCAGGGCGAGGAAACTCATCCACAGCGGCAGGTTGAAGCCATGCCACACCGCCAGATCGAAGGGGGGCAACTCCCCACCCACCACCGGCGTGGCCGCGGTGGACAGGATGTCCTGAATGGACCAATGCGGCAGCACACCCACCACCAGACAGGCCAGCACCAGCAGTTCGACCGGCACGCGCATCCAGTGCGGCGGCTCGTGCGGCGTGCGCGGCAGGGCTTGGCAGGTATCGGGCCCGAAAAACACGTGGACGGTGAAACGCAGCGAATAGGCCACGCTGAAGGCACCGGCCACCACCGCGGCCATCGGCAGCAGGCTGTCGAACCAGGGCGCGGCATTCACGAACACGGCTTCAGTGAAGAACATCTCCTTGGAGATGAATCCGTTGAGCAGCGGAACGCCCGCCATGGCCGCCCCCGCCACCATGGTCAGGGTGGCGGTGATGGGCATGTAGCGCCAGAGGCCGCTGAGGCGACGCATGTCGCGCGTGCCGGTCTCGTGGTCGATGATGCCCACCGCCATGAACAGCGAGGCCTTGAAGGTGGCGTGGTTGATGATGTGGAAAACCGCCGCCACGGCAGCCAGCGGACTGTTGAGGCCCAGCAGCGTGGTGATGAGACCCAGGTGCGAAATGGTCGAGTAGGCGAGCAGGCTCTTGAGGTCGTTCTGGAAGATGGCCGCAAAGCCTCCGATGAGCAGGGTGATGAGGCCCGAGCCGGTCACGATCCAGAACCACTCGTCGGTGCCGGCCAGCACCGGCCACAGCCGCGCCAGCAGGAACACCCCGGCCTTGACCATGGTGGCCGAGTGCAGGTAGGCCGACACCGGCGTGGGCGCGGCCATGGCGTGCGGCAACCAGAAATGAAAAGGGAACTGCGCGCTCTTGGTGAGGGCCCCCAGCAGGATCAGCACCAGCGCCGTGCTGTAGAGCGGGTGGGCGCGGATCACGTCGCCCGCGCGCAGCACCACATCCAGGTCGTGGCTGCCCACGATGTGGCCCAGCACCAGCACGCCGGCCAGCAGGCACAGACCGCCCGTGCCGGTGACCGTCAGCGCCATGCGGGCACCGCGCCGCGCATCGCTGCGGTGGTGCCAATAACCGATGAGCAGAAACGAGAACAGGCTGGTCAGCTCCCAGAACGCCACCAGCTGGATCAGGTTGCCCGAGAGCACCACACCGCTCATGGAGCCCATGAAAGCCAGCAGCAGCGAGAAGAAGCGAGGCACCGGGTCGGTGGGCGACATGTAGTAACGCGCGTACAGCACCACCAGCGCGCCGATGCCCAGCACGAGCATGGAGAACATCCACGCGAACCCGTCCATGCGGAACACCAGGTTCAAGCCCAGCGACGGCAGCCAGACGATCTCTTCGCGAACCACACCACCGGCGGCCATCTCGGGAAACAGCAGCGCGGCCTGCACCGCGCAGAACAGCGCGATGGCACCGGCCAGCGTGGACTCGGCGTTTCGAGCGTTCGACGGCAGCAGGGCGGCAACGAGACTGCCCACGAAAGGCAGGAGGACGAGGCTGTAGAGCGGCAGGGTCATGTGGCTTTGAGTCTATCGGCTGCTCGTGGCAAGACGCGGCGCCAAAAAAAAGCGGCCCGCAGGCCGCCTTTTCTTCATGCCGTTGCAGCGGCTCAGGCGGTGACGCCTTTGGCCGTGTCGGCGTACTCCGAGATCTGGTCGAAGTTCAGGTACTTGTAGATCTGGCTGCCGTCCTTGTTGATCACGCCCATGTCGGCCTGGTACTCGGCCACGGTGGGGATGCGACCCAGCTTGGACGCAATGGCCGCCAGCTCGGCCGAGGCCAGGTACACGTTGGTGTTCTTGCCCAGGCGGTTGGGGAAGTTGCGCGTGGAGGTGGAGACCACGGTGGCGCCTTCGCGCACCTGCGCCTGGTTGCCCATGCACAGCGAGCAGCCCGGCATCTCGGTGCGCGCACCGGCGGTGCCGAACACGCCGTAGTGGCCTTCCTTGGTCAGCTCGGCCGCGTCCATCTTGGTGGGTGGGGCGATCCACAGCTTCACCGGGATGTCGCGCTTGCCTTCGAGCAGCTTGGAGGCGGCACGGAAGTGGCCGATGTTGGTCATGCACGAACCGATGAACACCTCGTCGATCTTCGCGCCGGCCACTTCGCTCAGCAGCTTGGCGTCGTCCGGATCGTTCGGGCAGCACAGCACGGGCTCGTTGAGATCGGCCAGGTCGATCTCGATCACGGCGGCGTACTCGGCGTCCTTGTCGGCTTCGAGCAGGCTCGGGTTGGCCAGCCAGGCTTCGACCTTTTCGATGCGCCGCGCCAGCGTGCGGGCGTCGGCATAACCGTCGGCGATCATGTTCTTCATCAGCACGACGTTGCTGGTGAGGTATTCCTTGATCGGCTCGGGGTTGAGCTTGACCGTGCAGCCAGCGGCGGAACGCTCGGCCGAAGCGTCGGAGAGTTCAAACGCCTGCTCCACTTTCAAATCAGGCAGACCTTCGATTTCAAGAATGCGGCCGGAGAACACGTTCTTCTTGCCCGCCTTCGCCACGGTCAGCAGACCGGCACGGATGGCGTACAGCGGAATCGCGTGCACCAGGTCGCGCAGGGTGATGCCAGGCTGCATCTGGCCCTTGAAGCGCACCAGCACCGACTCGGGCATGTCCAGCGGCATCACGCCGGTGGCCGCGCCAAACGCCACCAGGCCGGAGCCGGCGGGGAAGCTGATGCCGATCGGGAAACGGGTGTGCGAGTCGCCACCGGTGCCCACGGTGTCGGGCAGCAGCAGGCGGTTGAGCCAGCTGTGGATCACGCCGTCACCGGGACGCAGGGACACGCCGCCCCGGTTGCTGATGAAGGCCGGCAGATCGCGGTGGGTCTTCACGTCCACCGGCTTCGGGTAGGCCGCGGTGTGGCAGAAGGACTGCATCACCAGATCGGCGCTGAAGCCCAGGCAGGCCAGGTCTTTCAACTCGTCGCGCGTCATGGGGCCGGTGGTGTCCTGGCTGCCCACGGTGGTCATCTTGGGCTCGCAGTAGGTGCCCGGGCGCACGCCCTGGCCTTCGGGCAGGCCGACCGCGCGGCCCACCATCTTTTGCGCCAGCGTGAAGCCGGCCTTGGTCGCCACGGGCGTGGTCGGCAGTCGGAACAGCGTGGAGGCCGGCAGGCCCAGGAACTCACGCGCCTTGGCGGTGAGCGAGCGGCCGATGATCAGGTTGATGCGGCCACCGGCACGCACTTCGTCGAACAGCACGTCGCTGCGCAGCTGGAACTCCACCACCGTGGCGCCACCCTTGGTGATCTTGCCGTCGTAGGGGTGGATGTCGATCACGTCGCCCATCTCGAGCTTGCTCACGTCGACTTCGATCGGCAGCGCGCCCGAATCTTCCTGCGTGTTGAAGAAGATCGGCGCGATCTTGCCGCCGAGCGTGACGCCACCGAAGCGCTTGTTCGGCACGAAGGGAATGTCCTGGCCGGTGGCCCAGATCACGCTGTTGGTGGCGGACTTGCGCGAGGAACCGGTGCCCACCACATCGCCCACGTAGGCGACCAGGTGGCCGTTCTTCTTGAGGGTGTCGATGAACTGCATCGGGCCGCGCTTGCCGTCTTCTTCGGGCTTGAAGGCCGCACCTTCGCGCGTGTTCTTCAGCATGGCCAGGTAGTGCAGCGGAATGTCCGGGCGGCTCCAGGCGTCGGGCGCGGGCGAGAGGTCGTCGGTGTTGGTCTCGCCGGGCACCTTGAACACGGTCACGGTGATCGTCTTCGGCACTTCGGGGCGCGAGGTGAACCACTCGGCGTTGGCCCAGCTCTCGATCACTTCCTTCGCCTTGGCGTTGCCGGCCTTGGCCTTCTCGGCCACGTCGTTGAAGAAGTCGAACATCAGCAGCGTCTTCTTCAGGCCTTCGGCCGCCACCGCGGCCACATCGGCCTGGTCGAGCAGGTCGATCAGCGGGTGCACGTTGTAGCCGCCCACCATGGTGCCCAGCAACTCGGTGGCCTTGGCCTTGGAGACCAGTCCCACGGCGATGTCACCATGCGCCACGGCGGCCAGGAAGCTGGCCTTGACCTTGGCGGCGTCGTCCACGCCGGGAGGCACACGGTGCGTGAGCAGGTCCAGCAGGAAGGCGTCTTCCCCCGCGGGCGGCGCCTTGACCAGTTCGATCAGGTCGGCGACCTGCTTCGCATCCAGCGGCAATGGTGGAATGCCCAGTGCCGCGCGTTCGGCGGTGTGGGCGCGGTAGTCGGTGAGGAAGGTGGTGGACATGGCGATCTCCAGAGGGAAGTGGTGTGCGTGGGGGTCGGAAAACAGATGGAAACAGGGCAAGCAAGCTCAATGCCGCGGTGCGACCGGCTCGTCGAAACAGCTCTGCACGGTGCCGGGCAGTGACAGGCCGGTGTGGTGCGCGCGCTCCAGCACCTGCCAGAAATAGCGGTAACTCGCCCGATCGTGCAGGCGGCCTTCGAACTGAACCGGCGCCCAGTCGGCGGCCATGGCGCATTCAATGAGCGCCGCAGCGGTGTCGACCTCGCGCTCCGAGGGTGCGAACGCGGCCAGGATGGGGCGGATCTGATCGGGGTGGATGCTCCACATGCGGGTGTAGCCGAGCTCAATGGCGGCCGTCTTCGCGGCGTTCTGCAGCGCGGCCAGGTCCTTGAACTCGGTGACCACGCAGTGCGAGGGCACCTTGCCGTGCGCATGGCAGGCCGAGGCGATGTCCAGCTTGGCGCGCAGCACCAGCGGGTGGCTGAACTGGCCGGCCACGCTCATGCCGTCGGCGGGGATGGCCCCGCCATGCGCCGAGACAAAGTCCATCAGGCCAAAGCTCAGACTCTGCACGCGCGGGTGGGCCGCGATGTCGAAGGCGCGATGCACGGCGGCGGGCGACTCGATGAGCACGTGCAGCGGCAGTGCCTGCGCGCCTGCCGCATCCAGTGCCGCAACGGCGCGCTGGACATCGGCCACCGACTCGACCTTGGGCACCATCAGGTGCGCGAGGCGTTGGCCCGCGCGGCCGGCAATGGTGGCCACGTCGGCGTCGAACGCCGGGTGATCCACCGGGTGCACGCGCACGGCCACACGGGCATCGGGGGCGGCGGCCAGCGCCAGTTCGGTGACAAGCGAGGCATGTTCGGCCTCGCCGCCCACGGGCGCGCCGTCCTCGCAGTCGAGCGTCACGTCGAACACACAGGTGCCGAACTCTTCGGTCATCTCGGCCTGCAGCTGCAGGCTCTTCTTCATCCGCGCCTCCACCCCGCTGTAGTGGTCGCAGACCGGCAGCGCGAACGCGCCGGCCTGAGCACCCAGCAGGATGGAACGGGGATGGGTCACTGCGCGGTTACCAGGCAGTTACAGCAGGTGCTTCACGCCGTCCTGCTCGCCTTGCAGCTCGGCCAGGGTCTTGTTGATGCATTCCTGCGAGAAGGCGTCGATGTCCAGGCCTTCAACCACCTTGTACTCACCGTTCTCGCAGGTAACGGGGAAGCCGAACATGATGTCCTTGGGAATGCCGTACCAGCCCTGCGAAGGAATGCCCATGGTGACCCATTCGCCGTTGGTGCCCAGCGCCCAGTCGCGCATGTGGTCGATGGCGGCGTTGGCAGCCGATGCGGCAGAAGACAGGCCACGCGCTTCGATGATGGCGGCGCCGCGCTTGCCCACGGTCGGCAGGAACACGTCCTTGTTCCAGACCTGGTCGTTGATCATGTCCTTGACCGAAGCGCCGTCGATGGTGGCGAAGCGGTAGTCGGCGTACATGGTGGGCGAGTGGTTGCCCCACACGGCCAGTTTCTTGATGCTGGCCACGGCCTTGCCGGTCTTGGCCGCGATCTGGCTCAGGGCGCGGTTGTGGTCCAGGCGCAGCATGGCGGTGAAGTTGCCCGGATTGAGGTCGGGTGCGCTCTTCATCGCGATGTAGGCGTTGGTGTTGGCCGGGTTGCCGACCACCAGCACCTTGACGTTGCGCGAGGCCACGGCGTTGAGCGCCTTGCCCTGGGCGGTGAAGATGGCACCGTTGATGGCCAGCAGCTCGGCGCGCTCCATGCCGGCTTTGCGAGGCATGGAGCCGACCAGCAGCGCGTAGTCGGTGCCCTTGAACGCGGTCATCGGGTCGCTGTGCGCTTCCATGCCCACCAGCAGCGGAAACGCGCAGTCTTCCAGTTCCATCATCACGCCCTTGAGCGCCTTTTGCGGCCCATCCACCGGCACTTCCAGCAGTTGCAGGATCACGGGCTGGTCTTTGCCCAGCATTTCGCCGGAGGCGATGCGGAACAGCAGGGCGTAACCGATCTGGCCAGCGGCGCCTGTGACGGCAACACGAACGGGCTTCTTGTGCATGGTGAGAACTCCAGAATGAGACGAGGAAGGGGATGGGGTTGGGGAGGGAACACCCCGAGACAAAGGCGACAGAAGCGGGCGGATGTCGCGCCGCAGGTGAGTCAAGGTCAGGCGAAGAGTGTACCCTCGCAAACCCTGATACGTCAATTTGTCTTATGTCTTATATAAGATATGATTCGCCATTCGTGCGCGGCCTCCGGGCGCACCCAAAAACCATGGCCACGACCCCCCTCAGCACCTCAGACGCATCACCGCACGACGGCCGCCAGGCAGCCGACGTTGGTGCGCTTGAGCACTCCGCACCGGCCTTCAGCCCGCTCTATCAGCAGATCAAGACGCTCATCCTGCGCAGCCTGCAGGCCAGCGAGTGGAAGCCCGGCGACATGATCCCGAGCGAATTCGACCTGGCGGCCCGTTACAAGGTGAGCCAGGGCACGGTGCGCAAGGCGATCGACGAACTCGCCACCGACAACCTGTTGGTGCGCCGACAGGGCAAGGGCACCTTTGTCGCCACGCATTCCGAGCAGCACATCCAGTACCGCTTTTTGCGCCTGCTGCCAGATACCGGCTCTCTGGAGGACCAGGGCCCGGCAGAGCGTCGCATCATCGAATGCCGCCGCCTGCGCGCGCCCGCCGAAGTGGCGCGCCAACTCGCTCTGCGCACCGGTGACCCGGTGCTACAGGTCAAGCGCGTGCTCACTTTTGCCCAGGTGCCGGCCATCCTCGAAGAACTCTGGCTGCCCGGCGTGCCGTTCAAGGGCCTGACCATCGAGACCCTGTCTGACGACAAGGGGCCGATGTATGCCCTGTTTGAAGCCCAGTTTGGAGTGCGCATGGTGCGCGCGGTGGAGAAGATCAAGGCCGTCGCGGCCGACAGCGAGAGCGCGAACCTGCTCGGCGTGGCCGAAGGCTCTCCGCTGCTCAGCGTCGAGCGATTGGCATTCACGTACAACGACACCCCGATGGAACTGCGGCGCGGCCTGTACCGAACCGACGCCCGTCACTATCGCAATGAACTGAGCTGAGGCATGCGGTGCTATGTCCTTGATAGCCCCGCACGTGCACTCGGTGTCAGCCTGACGATTGGTGCATTGCAATAGAATTTGACACTCGGTGGCTCCGGTTACCAACGCGTTACACCACCGACATCCCCTTCCCCGCACCCCTTCTGCGCAAGAAAGTCCCCACCATGACCGAGTTGACCAAAAAGCGGCCCGAGTTCCGCAACATCAACGCATTCAAGGATCTCACCACCTACCGCCTGCCCCCCGCAGGCTGGGTCTCGATCCTTCACCGCGCCAGCGGTGGCCTGATGTTCATCCTGTTGCCCCTGATCGTCTGGCTGTTCGACACCTCGGTGTCCTCAGAGATTTCCTTCGAACGGTTCAGCGCGGCCTTCTCGGCGGGCCTGGGCTTCGTGCCGGGCTGGTTCTTCAAGCTCGTGGTGCTGGCCCTGATCTGGGCCTACCTGCACCATCTCATTGCCGGTGTGCGCCACCTCTACATGGACGCGCGCCACGCCGTCACCAAGGAATTCGGCAAGTCCTCCGCCATCTTCACGCTGGTGGTCAGCATCGGCCTGACCGTGCTGCTCGGCGCCAAGCTGTTCGGCCTTTACTGATCCCGCGAACCCACCCAAGGACCCACAAGATGTCTGTCAACTACGGTTCCAAGCGCGTCGTCACCGGCGCCCACTACGGTCTGCGCGACTGGCTGGCCCAGCGCATCACCGCCGCCATCATGGCTGTGTTCACCCTGATCCTGCTGGTGCAGGTGCTGTTCACCAGCGGCCCCCTGGGCTACGACGGTTGGGCCGGCATCTTCGCCGCCCAGTGGATGAAGGCCCTGACCTTTGCCGTCTTCCTCGCCCTGACCTACCACGTGTGGGTCGGCATGCGCGACATCTGGATGGACTACGTCAAGCCCGCGGGCATCCGCCTGGTGCTGCACGTGTTCACCATGGTTTGGCTCCTGTCCTGCCTGGGCTGGGCTGTTCAAGTTCTCTGGAGGCTCTGAAGCAATGACCGCAACCGCAAATCTTCCCAAGCGTCAGTTTGACGTTGTCATCGTCGGAGCCGGCGGCTCCGGCATGCGCGCCTCGCTGCAGCTGGCACGTGCCGGCCTCAAGGTGGCCGTGCTCTCCAAGGTGTTCCCCACACGCTCGCACACCGTGGCCGCGCAAGGCGGCATCGGCGCCTCGCTCGGCAACATGAACGAGGACAACTGGCACTACCACTTCTACGACACCATCAAGGGCTCCGACTGGCTCGGCGACCAGGATGCGATCGAGTTCATGTGCCGCGAAGCGCCCAAGGTCGTGTATGAGCTCGAGCATTTCGGCATGCCGTTCGACCGCAACCCCGATGGCACCATTTACCAGCGTCCGTTCGGCGGCCACACCGCCAACTACGGCGAAAAACCCGTGCAGCGCGCCTGCGCCGCGGCCGACCGCACCGGCCACGCCATGCTGCACACGCTCTACCAGCAGAACGTGCAAGCCCGCACCACCTTCTTCGTCGAATGGATGGCACTGGACCTGATCCGGGACGCCAGCGGCGACGTGCTCGGCGTGACCGCGCTGGAAATGGAAACCGGCGAGACCTACGTCCTGGAAGCCAAGACCACCTTGTTGGCCACTGGTGGCGCAGGCCGCATCTTCGCGGCGTCCACCAACGCCTTCATCAACACCGGTGATGGCCTGGGCATGGCGGCACGCGCCGGCATCCCGCTCGAAGACATGGAGTTCTGGCAGTTCCACCCCACCGGCGTGGCCGGCGCCGGTGTGCTGCTGACCGAAGGCTGCCGTGGCGAAGGCGCCATCCTGCTCAACAGCGAAGGCGAGCGCTTCATGGAGCGCTACGCGCCCACCTTGAAAGACCTGGCACCGCGCGACTTCGTCAGCCGCTGCATGGACCAGGAGATCAAGGAAGGTCGCGGCTGTGGTCCCAACAAGGACTACGTGCTGCTCAAGCTTGATCACCTGGGCGCGGAAACGATTCACAAGCGCCTGCCCTCGGTCTACGAGATCGGCGTGAACTTCGCCAACGTGGACATCACGCGCGAGCCCATTCCCGTCGTGCCCACCATCCACTACCAGATGGGTGGCATCCCGACCAACATCAATGGCCAGGTCGTCACCCCCGACGGTCAGGGCAACCAGGCCGTGGTCAATGGCCTCTACGCCGTGGGCGAATGCTCATGCGTGAGCGTGCACGGCGCCAACCGCCTGGGCACCAACTCGCTGCTGGATCTGCTGGTGTTCGGCCGCGCGGCCGGCAACCACATCGTGCAGTTCAACGACAAGAACAAGACGCACAAGCCGCTGCCGGCCGACGCCGCCGACAAGACCCTGGCGCGCCTGGCCCGGCTGGACAACACCACCGGCGGCGAATACGCACAGGACGTGGCCAACGACCTGCGCGCCGCGATGCAGCAGCATGCCGGCGTGTTCCGCACCCAGGCCAGCATGGACGAAGGAGTCTCCAAGATCAACGCCATGCGCGCAAGGGTCAACAACATCGCGCTCAAGGACAAGTCCAAGGTCTTCAACACCGCCCGCATCGAAGCGCTGGAAGTGGAAAACCTGATCGAATGTGCCCAGGCCACCATGACCTCGGCCGCCGCTCGCCATGAGTGCCGCGGTGCGCACACGGTCAACGACTACGAGCGCCCCGCCGATGACGCGCAGTTCCCGCTGGGCCGCAACGATGCGGAGTGGATGAAGCACACGCTCTGGCACAGCGCCGACAACAGCCTGAGCTACAAGGCTGTCAACCTCAAGCCCCTGACCGTGGCGTCGGTTCCGCCCAAAGTGCGCACCTTCTGAAGCCTCTTCATTCCGAACCCACGACGCACGGAGAAAAAACACCATGGCCAAACGCACATTCAAGATCTACCGCTACGACCCCGAAAAGGACGCCAAGCCCTACATGCAGACCATCGAGGTGGAACTCGACGGCCACGAGCGCATGCTGCTCGACGCGCTGGGCAAGCTCAAGGCGGTCGATCCCTCCATCTCGTTCCGCCGCTCGTGCCGCGAAGGCGTGTGTGGCTCGGACGCCATGAACATCAACGGCAAGAACGGACTGGCATGCCTGACCAACATGAACACGCTGCCGGGCGTGATCACGCTCAAGCCGCTGCCCGGCCTGCCCGTGGTGCGCGACCTGATCGTGGACATGACGCTGTTCTTCAAGCAGTACAACAGCATCAAGCCGTACCTGATCAACGACACCGTGCCGCCTGAAAAGGAGCGCCTGCAGAGCCCCGAAGAGCGCGACGAGCTCAACGGCCTGTACGAGTGCATCCTGTGCGCGAGTTGCTCCACGAGCTGCCCCAGCTTCTGGTGGAACCCGGACAAGTTCGTCGGCCCCGCTGGCTTGCTGCAGGCCTACCGCTTCATCGCCGACAGCCGCGACCAGGGCACGGCCGAGCGTCTGGACAACCTCGAAGACCCATACCGCCTGTTCCGCTGCCACACCATCATGAACTGCGTGGACGTCTGCCCCAAGGGCCTGAACCCCACCAAGGCCATCGGCAAGATCAAGGAAATGATGGTGATGCGCTCCATCTGAGTGCGTTGACCACCCTGCCATGAACGCCGCAACCCTCCCCGACCAACCTCACGAAGCAATGCTTGACGCGTTGCTGGACGAGCGCGCCCTGAGCAAGCTCCGGTGGCGTTGCCGGCGTGGACTGCTGGAAAACGATCTATTCATCGAGCGCTTCTTCGCTCGGTACGAATCTGGCTTGACGGTTCGTCAAGCCGATGCCCTGGGACTGCTGATGGACCTGTCCGACAACGATCTCCTCGATCTGTTGCTTGGCCGCAAAGCACCCCTGGACGATCTGGCCCGTGACGACGTCACCCGTGTGCTGGGCATGCTTCGTGCAACCTCGCAATCCGCTTAAGCCATTCCCACAAGAAGGAACCCGAATGAAACTCGTTGACAACAAAGCCACCCTGTCGTTCTCCAACGGCAGCCCCAGCGTGGATCTGCCGGTGTACGCCGGCAGCATCGGCCCGGATGTCCTGGACATCCGCAAGCTGTACGCGCAGACCGGCATGTTCACCTATGACCCGGGCTTTTTGTCCACCGCCTCTTGCCAGTCGGCCATCACCTACATCGATGGCGACAAGGGCGAGTTGCTGTACCGCGGTTACCCCATCGAGCAGCTCGCCACCCAGTGCGACTACCTCGACACCTGCCACTTGCTGCTCAACGGTGAATTGCCCAACGAGGAAGAGCGCAAGGCCTTCCACAAGCTCGTCATCAACCACACCATGGTCAACGAGCAGATGCAGTTCTTCCTGCGCGGTTTCCGCCGCGACGCCCACCCGATGGCCGTGCTCACGGGTCTGGTCGGCGGCCTCTCGGCCTTCTACCATGACAGCACCGACATCAACAATCCGAAGCACCGGGAAATCGCCGCGATCCGCCTGATTGCCAAGATGCCCACACTGGTGGCCATGTCGTACAAGTACGGCATCGGACAGCCCTACATGTACCCGAAGAACGACCTGAGCTACTCGGGCAACTTCCTGCGCATGATGTTTGGCACACCGTGCGAAGAGTACGTGGTCAACCCGGTGCTCGAGCGCGCGCTTGACCGCATCTTCATCCTGCACGCCGACCACGAGCAGAATGCGTCCACTTCCACCGTGCGCCTGTGCGGTTCGTCGGGCACCAACCCCTTTGCAGCCATCGCCGCCGGCGTGGCCTGCCTGTGGGGCCCCGCCCACGGCGGTGCCAACGAGGCAGCCCTGAACATGCTGGAAGACATCCAGCGCAGCGGCGGCGTGTCCAAGGTCGGCGAGTTCATGGAAAAGGTCAAGGACAAGAACTCCGGCGTCAAACTCATGGGCTTTGGCCACCGCGTCTACAAGAACTACGATCCGCGCGCCAAGCTCATGCAGGAAACCTGCAACGAGGTGCTGCAGGAGCTGGGCCTGGAAAACGACCCCCTGTTCAAGCTGGCCAAGGAGCTGGAGAAAATCGCCCTGGAAGACGAGTACTTCGTCTCGCGCAAGCTCTACCCCAACGTGGACTTCTACTCCGGCATCGTGCAGCGCGCCATCGGCATCCCGGTCAACCTGTTCACCGGCATCTTCGCGCTGGCCCGCACGGTCGGCTGGATTGCCCAGCTCAACGAAATGATCGGCGACCCCGAGTACAAGATCGGCCGTCCACGCCAACTCTTCACCGGCTCGCCCCGCCGCGACATCAAGCCCCTGGCCAGCCGCTGACAGGTGCCCGCCTTCTGAAGAAGCCCGCCACCAAGCGGGCTTTTTTTTCGCCCGCGCCTTCGCGGGACGGCAACCCGGACATCGTGCTTCAAGATGTCAAGCCGCCAACAACTGGAGGAAAATCCCTCTTCGCATCTCGAAACGAGAAGCCACAACCCCATGCTCTCCGAACGCAACTTCGCCCGTCAGATCGACCTCACCTCGCTGCAGCTCTTCGTCGCCGTGTGCGAGCTGGGCAGCATCGGCCGTGCGGCCGAACGGGAGTTCATCGCCGCGTCGGCCATCAGCAAACGCCTGTCGGACCTCGAAGGCACGCTGGGCACCACGCTGCTGCACCGCCACACGCGGGGCGTGCGCCTGACGCCCGCCGGTGAAGGGCTGCTCCACCACGCGCGCGCCGTGCTGTACGGACTGGAACAGATGCAGGTCGAGCTGGCCGAATACGCCGACGGTGTGCGCGGCCATGTGCGGGTGCATGCCAGCATCTCGGCCATCGTGCAGTTCCTGCCCGAGGACTTGGGCGCCTTCGCGCGCCTTCACCCGCAGGTCAAGATCGATCTGGAGGAACACCTCAGCCCCGAGGTGCTGCGCGCTGTGCAGGAAGGCGCCACCGACCTGGGCCTGTGCAATGGCGCGATGGGCACCGGCGGTCTGCAGAGCCTCCCCTACCGACGCGACAGCCTGGTGCTGGTGGTACCGCATGGGCACGCGCTGGCCAGCGATGGGCCGGTGGCGTTCGAAGCCTCCCTGCCCTTCGACCATGTGGGCCTGCATGCCAACAGCTCCATCCACCTGGCCACGCACCAGGCGGCGACCCAGGCCGGCACCACCGTGCGCGTGCGCATCCGTGTGACCGGCCTTGATGCGATGTGTCGCATGATCGCCAACGGTCTGGGCGTGGGCGTCATGCCCGCGCGCGCCTTTGAACTGCTCCACACGGGCGAGGTGTTGCAAGCGGTGCCACTGACCGACACCTGGGCCCAGCGCCAACTGGCGCTGGTGGCGCGCGACTTCTCCAGCCTGCCCGCCACCGCGCGCCTGCTGGTCGATCACCTCACCGCCGACGCAACCCCGCAAGCCGCATAAAATCATCGCTCTACAAAAGGCCCCACGCCATGCCACGCACGCTCTACGACAAGATCTGGGACGAACACGTCGTCCACACCGAAGAGGACGGCACGTCCGTGCTCTACATCGACCGGCATCTGGTGCACGAAGTCACCAGCCCGCAGGCGTTTGAAGGACTGCGTCAGGCTGGCCGCAAGGTCTGGCGCGTGAGCTCGGTGGTCGCCACCGCAGACCACAACACGCCCACCACCGGCTGGGAACTGGGCTACGACGGCATCACCGACCCGATCAGCAAGGAACAGATCACCACGCTGGACAGCAACATCGCCGAGTTCGGCGCTGCGGCGTTCTTCCCCTTCATGTCCAAGCGCCAGGGCATCGTGCACGTGATCGGCCCCGAAAACGGCGCCACCCTCCCCGGCATGACGGTGGTCTGCGGCGACAGCCACACCTCCACCCACGGCGCGTTCGGCGCGCTGGCCCACGGCATCGGCACCAGCGAAGTCGAGCATGTGCTCGCCACGCAGACCCTTCTGGCCAAGAAGGCGAAGAACATGCTGGTTCGCGTGGACGGGCAACTCCCCAAGGGCTGCACCGCCAAGGACATCGTGCTGGCCATCATCGGCAAGATCGGCACCGCCGGTGGCACCGGCTACACCATCGAGTTCGGCGGCTCGGCGATCCGGGCGCTCAGCGTCGAGGGCCGCATGACGGTCTGCAACATGGCCATCGAAGGCGGCGCGCGCGCCGGCCTGGTGGCGGTGGACGACAAGACCATCGAATACGTCAAGGGCCGCCCGCTCTCGCCCACCGGGGTGGAATGGGACCAGGCGGTTGCCTACTGGAAGACCTTGCAGTCCGACGTCGACGCGACGTTTGACGCTGTCGTCGAGCTGGATGCCTCGAAGATCGTGCCGCAAGTGACCTGGGGCACCTCGCCCGAAATGGTGCTGGGCATCGACGGCAACGTGCCCGATCCCGATCGCGAAAGGGACGCGAACAAGCGCGGCGCCATCGAGCGCGCCCTGACCTACATGGGCCTGCAACCCGGCAAGGCGCTCGACGACATCTTTGTCGACAAGGTCTTCATCGGTTCATGCACCAACAGCCGCATCGAGGACATGCGCGAGGCGGCTGCCGTGGTCAAGAAGCTCGGCCAGAAGGTCGCAAAGAACGTCAAGCTCGCGCTGGTGGTTCCCGGCTCCGGGCTGGTGAAGGCGCAGGCCGAACGCGAAGGCCTGCACGAAATCTTCAAGGCCGCCGGCTTCGAGTGGCGCGAGCCGGGCTGCTCGATGTGCCTGGCCATGAACGCCGACCGGCTCGAGCCCGGCGAGCGCTGCGCCTCCACCAGCAACCGCAATTTCGAAGGCCGCCAGGGAGCGGGCGGCCGCACGCACCTCGTGTCCCCCGCCATGGCCGCCGCGGCCGCGGTGCACGGCCACTTCGTGGACGTGCGCACCATCGCCTGACCTTCCGCCCGACAACCACCTTCAGGAGACCCCAATGAAACGCATCGCATGGATCGCAACGGCCTTCGCCCTCTCGCTGACGCTGGCCGCGTGCAACACCTGGTCCGGCGTCAAACAGGACGCCAAGGAGGTCGGCACAGCCGCTGGCAAAGGCATTGAAAAGGCCGGCGAGAAAATTCAGGGCGTCGCCAAGTAACGCCCGCGGACCACATCATGCAGAAATTCACCCTCCACAAGGGCCTGGTGGCCCCGATGGACCGCGAGAACGTCGACACCGACGCCATCATCCCGAAGCAGTTCCTGAAGTCCATTCGCAAGACCGGCTTTGGTGAGAATCTGTTTGATGAATGGCGCTACCTCGACAAAGGCGAACCGGGACAAGATCCGACCAGCCGCAAGCCCAACCCCGACTTCGTGTTGAACCAGCCGCGCTACGCGGGTGCGTCGGTGCTGCTGGCGCGCAAGAACTTTGGTTGTGGATCCAGCCGCGAGCACGCGCCCTGGGCCATCGACCAGTTCGGCTTTCGCGCCATCATTGCGCCGAGCTACGCTGACATCTTCTTCAACAACTGCTTCAAGAACGGCCTGCTGCCGATCCAGTTGCCCGAAGCCCAGGTCGCGCAGTTGTTCGACGAAGTTGCGGCCTTCCCCGGCTATGAGTTGACTGTCGATCTGGAGCGCCAGGTGATCGTCAAACCGCAAGGCGAAGAACTGCCGTTCGAGGTGCAGGCGTTCCGCAAGTTCTGCCTGCTCAACGGCCTGGACGACATCGGGCTCACGCTGCGCTACAAGGACAAGATCGCGGCGTTCGAAGCCGAACGCCTGGCGACCAAGCCCTGGCTCGCGCACACGATGCCGGTTGCCTGACCCCCCGTCGCTTGCTCACTTCGTGTAGCCGCATCCCCCCTCAAGGGGGCAACACCTGCGGCCCGGCAAAGCCGGTTCCGCGGTGTTTCTGAATCTCCTTCTTCTACTTCCAACATGAAAATCGCAGTTCTTCCGGGTGACGGCATCGGTACCGAAATCGTCGCCGAAGCCGTCAAGGTCCTTGACGCACTCGACCTCCCTTTCGAGATGGAATCGGCCCTGGTTGGTGGCGCGGCCTACGAGGCGCACGGCCACCCGCTGCCTGAATCGACCCTGAAACTCGCCATGGATGCCGACGCCGTGCTGTTTGGCGCCGTGGGCGACTGGAAGTACGACAAGCTCGACCGCCCGCTGCGCCCGGAGCAGGCCATCCTGGGCTTGCGCAAGCACATGGGCCTGTTCGCCAATTTCCGCCCCGCCATCTGCTACCCCGAACTGGTGGGTGCCTCCAGCCTCAAGCCCGAGATCATCTCTGGTCTGGACATCCTCATCATCCGCGAACTCACCGGCGACATCTACTTTGGGCAACCACGGGGGCGTCGCGTGGCCACCGATGGCCATTTCCCCGGTGCCGAAGAAGCCTTCGACACCATGCGCTACAGCAAGCCGGAGATCGTGCGCATCGCGCACGTGGCCTTCCAGGCGGCACGCAAGCGCAGCAAGAAGGTCACCAGCGTCGACAAGGCCAACGTGCTGGAAACCTTCCAGTTCTGGAAAGACGTGGTGACGGAAGTGCATGCCGAGTACCCTGACGTCGAACTCGAGCATATGTACGTGGACAACGCCGCCATGCAATTGGTGCGCGCGCCCAAGAAATTCGACGTGGTCGTCACCGGCAACATGTTCGGCGACATCCTGTCCGACGAGGCGTCCATGCTCACCGGCTCCATCGGCATGTTGCCCTCGGCTTCGCTGAACACAAAGAACCAGGGCCTGTACGAACCCAGCCATGGCAGCGCACCCGACATCGCCGGCAAGGGCATTGCCAATCCACTGGCTACAATACTGTCCGCTGCCATGATGTTACGTTTTTCACTCAACCAGTCCGACGCTGCCGACCGCATTGAACGTGCGGTCAGCAGCGTGCTTGCGTCTGGCCTGCGCACGACCGACATCTGGTCTGAGGGCACCACGAAAGTCAGCACCCGCGACATGGGTGATGCGGTCGTGGCGGCCATCACCAAAACCATTACCAAGGGCTGATCCAGCTCCGGTTCGTCACGCCCCTCCCCGGCACGACGAGCCGGGGCTCAAAAGGTTTTTCAACTTTGAAAGGGCGTTGACATGAAACTCGTAGGACTCGTTGGATGGCGCGGCATGGTCGGTTCCGTGCTGATGGACCGCATGGTCGCGGAAAGCGACTTCGACCTGATCGAGCCGCTGTTTTTCTCCACCTCCAATGCCGGCGGCAAGGCCCCTGCGATGGCGAAAAACGAAACCACACTGCAGGATGCGCACGACATCGCCGCCCTCAAGCGCTGCGACATCATCGTCACCGCACAGGGTGGTGACTACACCAGTGACGTGTTCCCCAAGCTGCGCGCCGCGGGCTGGAACGGCCATTGGATCGACGCCGCCTCAACCCTGCGCATGGACAAGGACGCGGTCATCATCCTGGACCCGGTCAACCTGCCCGTGATCAAGACCGCCTTGAGCAGCGGTGGCAAGAACTGGATTGGCGGAAACTGCACCGTAAGCTGCATGCTCATGGGCGTGGGCGCGCTGTACAAGGCCGGTCTGATCGAGTGGATGAGCACACAGACCTACCAAGCCGCATCGGGCGGAGGTGCGCAACACATGCGCGAACTGCTCACGCAGTACGGCACGCTCAACGCCGAAGTGAAGTCGCTGCTGGACGACCCCAAGAGCGCGATCCTCGAAATCGACCGCAAAGTGATCGCCAAGCAACGCGCGCTCACGGACACAGAGACGGTCAACTTCGGCGTCCCGCTGGGCGGTTCGCTGATCCCCTGGATCGACAAGGACCTCGGCAACGGCATGTCCAAGGAAGAGTGGAAGGGCATGGCCGAGACCAACAAGATCCTCGGCATGGGCGAGGGCTTCAGCGCGCCGGCCATTCCTGTGGACGGCTTCTGCGTGCGTGTGGGTGCCATGCGCTGCCACAGCCAGGCCCTGACCTTCAAGCTCAAGAAGGACGTGCCTCTGGCCGATATCGAAGCCATGATCGCGGCCGACAACGCCTGGGTCAAAGTGGTGCCGAACACGCGCGAGGCCACGATCAAGGACCTGACTCCGGTGGCCGTGACCGGCACCATGACGATTCCGGTCGGTCGCATCCGCAAGCTGGCCATGGGTCCCGAATACCTGGGCGCATTCACCATTGGGGACCAGCTACTGTGGGGCGCAGCCGAGCCACTTCGCCGCATGTTGCGAATCCTGCTCGACGCGTGAACCCGCTGGTCGGGCGCATGGGTGGCGCGGCATGGAAATATGTGGAAATGATTCGTTGCAAGTCAGCAACGTAAATTCAAGGGCCAAACACGACAGGCGGTGGGCTGGGAAACTCAAGCGGATTCTCAGCTTGTCACCGTAATCCGTTGATGTTAAGGTCAAAATTAGGTTTTTTCCTTCGAGGTCCAAGTGCCATTCAAACCCCGCCCTACCCCATTCCAATCGGCGCGCCAGGTGCGACAAATCACCGGGTTTGGTGGCTTGCAAGCAATCGCCGCGGCCGCCTTGCTGTGTGCCACGCTCACACACCATGGTGCTGCTCAAGCGTTGGCGTTGGGTCGAGTGGTCGTGCAGTCTGCACTCGGCGAACCCCTGAGAGCGGAGATCGACGTTCCCGACATCAACGCTGAAGAAGCGGCGAGCCTACGGGTGGGACTGGCATCACCCGAGACCTTTCGCGGCTCCGGAATGGAGATGAACGCGGCCCTGGCCGGACTGCAGATTTCGCTGCAAAAGCGCGCCGATGGTCGGTCATTCCTTCGACTGACCAGTCCTCGCCCGGTGAACGAACCTTTCGTGGACTTGATCGTGGAAGCCAATTGGGCATCTGGTCGGATCGTTCGCGACTACACCCTTCTTTTTGATCCGCCCAACCTGCGCCCCGCGCCTCAGCCCGCGCCTGTTGCACCCGGTGTGAGTTCACCGCCCGCATCCACACGTGCCCAGCCAGTGCTGCCCAGCACGCCCCTGCCGCCTGCGGCGCAAGCCACACCGGCACCTTCGGTGAGCCGCCCTGCAGCTCCTGCACCGGCAGCACCTGCACAGCCCCCACGCGCAACTCCAAGCCAGGCGCCCATCGGCTCCACCGGTGGCGGACAAGTGCGCGTCCAGGCAGGCGATACCGCCGGCCGCATTGCAGCAGCCAACAAGCCGGCCAACGTGTCGTTGGACCAGATGCTCGTTGCCATGCTTCGCTCCAGCCCGAACGCATTCATCGGTGGCAATGTCAACCGGATCAAGGCCGGCGCGGTGGTCGATCTCCCGACTGCCGATCAAGCGGGGGCGGTCAGCGCGGGTGAGGCTCGGCAAACCATCGCGGCCCAAAGCCGTGATTTCAACGATTTCCGTCGGCGTCTGGCCGGTGCTGCACCGGAGGCCGAGGTTGGCGCTGCAGATCGCCAGGCGGCCGGACGCGTGCAGGCTGAAGTGAAAGACGCGGCGCCTGCAGCGCCCGCTGCGGACAAGCTCACGCTGTCCAAAGGGGCGACACCCGCGCAGACTGCCAGCGAAGAACAGATCGCCAAGGATCGCCAGGCCAAGGAAGCATCGAACCGCGTGGCCGAACTCTCGCGCAACATCGAAGAGCTGTCCAAGCTCGGCACGCCTGCGCCTGGAGCCACGGCGCCTGCAGCTACCGCTCCGGCTGCGACGCCCGCCGCACCGGCAACGCCTGCCTCGCCGAGCAGCACAGCGCCGGCAGTGACCGCCGCAACGCCAACGCCAACGCCAACGCCAACGCCCGACGCCGCCACGCCGACGACGCCGCCAGCTGCACCGCCAGTGGCTGCTGATGCACCCGCTCCAGCCCCCACTCCAACGCCATCCCCCCAGGCACCTCCACCGGCACCCGTGCCGCTGCCAGACGAGCCTTCGTTCATCGATCAATTGCGGGACAACCCCTTGATGCTGCCGCTGGCCGGCGGCCTGCTGGCGCTGCTGGCTGGCTTCGGCATCTACCGCATGCGCCAGCGCAAAGGTGGCTCCAGTGTCGACAGCTCGTTCCTGGAAAGCCGGTTGCAACCCGACTCCTTCTTCGGATCCAGCGGTGGGCAGCGCATCGACACGGCAGAGTCCGTCGCCTCCGGATCTTCAATGGTGTATTCACCCAGCCAACTCGACGCGGCCGGCGATGTGGACCCCGTGGCGGAGGCGGATGTGTACCTCGCCTACGGACGCGATCTGCAGGCCGAGGAGATCCTCAAGGAAGCGATGCGCAGCACGCCGACCCGCGTGGCCATTCACAACAAGCTGTTGGAGATTTACGCCAAGCGGCGCGACGCCAGGGCCTTCGAGGTGGTGGCGACCGAAGCTTTCGGGCTGACGCAAGGCCAGGGCCCCGAGTGGGATCGAGCATGCGAACTGGGCAAGGAACTGGATCCGAACAACCCCCTGTACCAGCCGGGTGGCAAACCGATCACCAAATCTGGCGCCGTGGAAAGCTTCGTGGGTGCCGGTGCCAACACCATGCCGTTCGCAAGCAGCACGATGTCAGATTCTTCAGGTGCTCAGGCCTCGGGCACGGGCGACCTCGATCTTGATCTCGATCTGGACTTCTCGCTGGACGAAGAACCCCAACCGGAAGAACACATCGACGCGGCGCCGGCCGATAGGGCGCGCGACGCGGCCATGTCGGACATGGGAGACCTGCAGTCCACGGAAGCATTGACCAGCCAAGCCGCTGAGACGTCCGGTCCGTCATCCATGTCGATGGACTTCGACCTCGACTTTCCGTCGCAACCCGATCACCTGCAGACCTCGGTGTTGAACGCGACCCCAGCGCCCGGAGATGCCTCCCCTGCCATGCAGGCCGCTCAGGACGCGCCCACTTTCGACATGAGCGAGGAAACACCGGATTTCGGTCTCGACATGGACTTTCCCGCCGAAGCGATTTCTCCAGCGCCCGCGACGAAAGCTTCCCTGGCGGGCTCACCCGAGTTGATGACGTTTGATCTGAACGACCTCAGTCTCGATCTGGACTCACCAGCGGAGGACACCCATGCCTCCGGCGAAGGTTCGGGCCAGGAGAATCCCCTGGAAACCAAGCTCTCGCTGGCCGAGGAATTCCGCGCGATTGGTGACTTCGAAGGTGCGCGATCGTTGGCCGAAGAAGTGCTGGCGGAAGCGTCTGGCTCGCTCAAGACGAAAGCTGGCACTTTTCTGGCCGATCTGGCTTGAACCGCTCAGCCAACCACGAACCGAACCCCTCGGACCAGCGACAGACCTCGCGGAATTCCGTGCCTGACCTGACTCGCATCGCCTTGGGTGTGAGCTACAACGGCCGGGCCTACGAAGGCTGGCAGAGCCAGCTGGGGGGTCGAACCGTGCAGGACAAGCTGGAGCAGGCCCTCACCAGCTTCGGGGCCGTCGAGCCCATCAAAACCCTGTGCGCGGGCCGCACCGACTCAGGCGTGCACGGTCTCATGCAGGTGGTGCACTTCGACACCTCGCTGAATCGTGACGAAAACGCCTGGGTACGGGGCACCAACAGCTTCTTGCCCCCCGACATTGCGATCCAGTGGGCGCGTCACGTCGACAGCAGCTTCCACGCTCGCGGCAGCGCACGCTCGCGCCGCTATGCGTACGTGCTGCTCGAGTCCCCCGTGAGACCCAGCGTGGACGCTGGTCAAGTGGGCTGGGTGTTTCGTCCCATGACCCTGGAGCCCATGGTGCAAGCCGCGCAGGCGCTGGTGGGTGAACACGATTTCTCCTCCTTCCGTGCCGCCCAGTGCCAGGCCCATTCGCCGGTCAAGCACCTGATGCGCGCCGAGGTCACGCGCCGCGGCGCCTACTGGCGCTTCGAGTTCGAGGCGTCGGCATTTCTTCACCACATGATCCGCAACATCATGGGCTGCCTGATCGCCATCGGCAATGGCAGCCATCCACCCGAGTGGATGACGGAGGTGCTGCTGGCTCGCAGCCGGGACGTGGCCGCCCCCACCTTTTCCCCTGACGGCCTGTATTTCCTCGGACCGGTCTACGATCCGGCCTGGGGCTTGCCACAACGCACGCCCACCTTCGACTGGTTGCCATGAGCACTCACCGCACCCGCATCAAGATCTGCGGCCTCACGCGCGAGGTCGATGTGGACGCGGCCGCCCGCGCTGGCGCCGATGCCGTGGGCTTCGTGCTGTACGACAAGAGCCCGCGCCACGTCACGCCCGAGCGCGCTGGCGAACTTGCTCGGCGCCTGCCGCCCTTCGTGACGCCAGTGCTGCTGGTCGTCAACGCCAGCCCTGAACACATCCAGCGGGGTTGCGCTGAAGTGCCCAACGCCTTGCTGCAATTCCACGGTGACGAGTCGCCCGCCGATTGCCTGGCAACAGGCCGGCCCTTTGTGCGCGCGGCACGCATACCCGCAGGATCCGCTGGGCATGACTTCGATCTCCTAAAATACGCCTCTGACTTCTCAGCAGCCCAGGCCATCTTGCTCGACGCACACGTCGAAGGCTACGGCGGTGGCGGTCAATCCTTCGACTGGACGGCATTTCCTTGGTCACATCCGCTTCTAAACGCCAGCTCTCGCCTCGTTTTGTCTGGTGGACTCACGCCTGCAAACGTGACCGATGGCATCACGTGCGTGCGGCCCTGGGCCGTTGACGTGAGTTCAGGCGTCGAGGTGTCCAAGGGCATCAAGAGCCCGGACCTCATGAACGCCTTCGTCGCTGCCGTTCGGGCAGCCGATGAACACCTTTCCCGCCTGCCCTGATCGTTCCCGATCTTGGGTTGGGCAGTCGAACCGAGATCACCCCATGCAGACTTACCAACAACCCGATGCCCGCGGCCACTTCGGCATTTACGGCGGCAGCTTCGTGAGTGAAACGCTCACCCATGCCATCAACGAACTCAAGGCGGCCTACGCCCGGTACCAGCACGACCCCGAGTTCCTCGCTGAATTCAAGAACGAACTGGCGCACTTCGTGGGCCGGCCCAGCCCGGTCTACCATGCCGCGCGCATGAGCCGCGAAACGGGTGGAGCGCAGATCTTCCTCAAACGTGAGGACCTCAACCACACCGGCGCACACAAGATCAACAACACCATCGGTCAGGCCATGTTGGCCAGGCGCATGGGCAAGCCACGCATCATTGCCGAGACGGGCGCCGGGCAGCACGGCGTGGCCACCGCCACCATCTGCGCGCGCTACGGACTGGAATGCGTGGTGTACATGGGCAGCGAAGACGTCAAGCGCCAAAGCCCCAACGTCTACCGCATGAAGCTGCTGGGTGCCACGGTGGTGCCGGTCGATTCCGGCAGTCGCACGCTCAAAGACGCGCTCAACGAGGCCATGCGCGACTGGGTCGCCAACGTGGACAACACCTTCTACATCATCGGCACCGTGGCAGGCCCGCACCCCTACCCGATGATGGTGCGCGACTTCCAGAGCGTGATCGGCGAAGAGTGCCTGGTGCAGATGCCCGAGATGCTCGCCGCCGCAGGGTGCAAGAACGAGCAGCCCGACGCGGTGATCGCCTGCGTGGGCGGCGGCAGCAACGCCATGGGCATCTTCTACCCCTACATCAACCACCCGAAGACACGCCTGATCGGCGTGGAGGCCGCCGGCGAAGGCATGGAGAGTGGCAAACACTCGGCCTCGCTACAAAAAGGCAGCCCGGGCGTGCTGCACGGCAACCGCACCTATGTGCTTCAGGACGACAACGGCCAGGTGACCGAGACCCACAGCGTGAGCGCCGGCCTGGACTACCCCGGCGTCGGGCCGGAGCATGCGTTCCTGAAAGACATCGGCCGCGCCGAGTACGTGGGCATCACCGATGTCGAGGCGCTGGAGGCTTTCCACTACCTGTGCCGCACCGAAGGCATCATCCCCGCGCTCGAGTCGAGCCATGCTGTGGCCTACGCCATGAAGCTGGCCAGGACCATGAAGCCCGACCGGTCGATCCTGGTCAACCTCTCGGGCCGCGGCGACAAGGACATCGGCACCGTGGCCGACCTGTCCAACGCCGACTTTTATTGCCGACCGAGCTGCCGCGGGCAGTCGGTCAAAGGTGGCGTGGCCACCATCGAGGTGAAAAAATGAGCCGGATCGACACCACCTTTGCCGCGCTGAAGAAACAGGACCGCAAGGCCCTGATTCCTTTCGTCACCGCCGGTTTTCCTTACGCGGACATCACGCCCGATCTGATGCACGGCATGGCCGAGGCAGGTGCCGACGTGATCGAACTCGGTGTGCCCTTCTCCGACCCGTCGGCCGATGGCCCGGTGATCCAGAAGGCGGGTGACCGCGCACTGGCCGCCGGCATCGGTCTGACCCAGGTGATTGCCATGGTGCGCAGCTTTCGCGAGCGCAACGACACCACTCCCGTGGTGCTCATGGGCTACGCCAACCCGGTGGAGCGCTACGACCAGAAGCACGGCGCGGGTGCGTTTGTGCGCGACGCATCGACCGCCGGCGTGGACGGCGTGTTGATCGTGGACTACCCGCCCGAGGAGTGCGAGGACTTTGCCGCCTCGTTGCGCGAACACGGCATGGACCTGATTTTCCTGCTGGCCCCCACCTCCACCGACGAGCGCATGGCGCAGGTGGCGCGTGTGGCCACGGGTTATGTGTACTACGTGTCGCTCAAGGGCGTCACTGGTGCCGGCACGCTTGATGTGGGCCAGGTCGAGGCGATGTTGCCCCGCATCCGCTCGCACGTGAGCGTGCCCGTGGGCGTGGGCTTCGGCATCCGCGACGCGGAAACGGCGCGCGCCATCAGCCGTGCCGCCGACGCCGTGGTGATCGGCAGCAAGATCATCCAGTTGATCGACAACGAACCCCACGAAAAAGTGGTGGCCGTGGCGTCCAACTTCATTCGCACGATCCGCAAGGCACTCGACGCATAATTCCGGATGGCGTCCTTGGGGCGCCACCGCATGGAGAAAACCACATGTCCTGGCTCGAAAAACTGCTGCCCCCCAAGATCACCCCCACCGACCCGACCGAGCGCCGCAGCGTGCCCGAGGGCTTGTGGATCAAGTGCCCCAGCTGCGAGGCCGTGCTGTACAAGAACGATCTGGAGAAGAACCAGAACGTCTGCCCGCACTGCACCCACCACCACCGCATCGGCGCGCGTGCGCGGCTCAACGCGTTTCTGGATGCCGAAGGTCGCTACGAACTCGCTCAGGAAGTGCTGCCGGTCGACGCCCTCAAGTTCAAGGACAGCCGCAAGTACCCCGAACGCCTGAAAGACGCGCTCGAGACCACCGGCGAGACCGATGCGCTGATCGTCATGGGCGGCGCGGTGCACGGCATCAGCCTGGTGGTGGCGTGCTTTGAATTCGACTTCATGGGCGGCTCCATGGGTTCGGTGGTCGGCGAGCGCTTCGTGCGTGGCGTGGAAGAAGCTATCGCACAAAAAGTGCCGTTCGTGTGCTTCACGGCCACCGGTGGCGCGCGCATGCAGGAAGGCCTGCTCTCGCTCATGCAGATGGCCAAGACCAACGCCTCCCTCACGCGCCTGGCCAAGAAGGGCCTGCCCTACATCAGCGTGCTCACCGACCCGACCATGGGTGGCGTGAGCGCGGGCTTCGCCTTCCTGGGCGACGTGGTGATCGCCGAGCCCAAGGCTCTGATCGGCTTTGCCGGCCCGCGCGTGATCGAGAACACCGTGCGGGTGAAGCTGCCCGAAGGCTTCCAGCGCGCCGAGTTCCTGCAAACCAAAGGCGCGGTCGATTTCATCTCCGACCGGCGCGAGCTGCGCGCCACCATCGCCAACACCCTGGCAATGCTGCAGCGCCAGAGCGCCGACGCGGTGGTCAACGATTGAATTCCGCGCCGGCCGAGGCGCTCACGCTGTCTCAGCTTCCCTTGTTTCCGCTGCAGACCGTCCTGTTTCCTGGCGGATGGTTGCCGCTTCGCATCTTCGAGGTCCGCTACCTCGACATGATCGGCCGCTGCCACAAGGCCGGCGCGCCGTTTGGCGTGGTGTGCTTGAGTGAAGGCAGCGAGGTGCGTCGGGTCAACCCCTCGGCGGCAGCCACCGGAGACAGCTTCGCCAAGGAAGTGTTTCACGCAGTGGGCACCCTGGCCCAGATCGAAAGCCTTGAGCGGCCTCAGCCCGGGCTCATGGTCATCAAATGCCGCGGCCTGCAACGTTTCCACGTCAACCGCCGCAGCCAGCTGCCGCACGGCCTGTGGGTGGCCGACGTGACGCTGGACGAGCACGAGACCGTGGTGGCCGTGCCTCCCGACCTGGCAAACACCCGCGATGCGCTGCAGCGCCTGCTGCACAACCTGCAGGAGCGCGACCCCGAAAGCCTGGAGCAACTGCCGCTGCAGCCGCCTTACCACTGGGACGACAGCGGCTGGGTGGCCAACCGTTGGGCCGAGCTGCTGCCGGCACCGGCCGAACTCAAGCAGCGCTTGATGGCGCTGGACAACCCGCTGCTGCGTCTGGAACTGGTATCGGACCTGCTGGACAAGCTGGGACTGGAGAACTGATCACCACGCCCTGCCTCAATCGGGCAGCAGCGAGAGCGCCTGCATGTAGCGCTCACCCACCATCAACGCGTCCCAATCGCGCGCCGCCGCACGCGGCAGCAAGGCCAGACGGCGCTCTTCGCTCGCCGGGTTGGGCACCCAGTCGCCCTGCAGGCAGGCCTTTGACAGATCGTTGATGGCTTCGTCGATCGGAGCGCCGCCCTCTTCCACCGACTGGTTGCACAGCAGGACCATGTCGCAGCCTGCTTGCAAGGCGGCCAGTGCCGCAGCGGTGAAGCTCACCGCCTGACCATCGATCTGCCGCGCTGCGGCCATGCTGAGGTCGTCGCTGAAGATGGCGCCGGTGAAGCCCAGGCGGTGGCGCAGCACCTCCTGCAGCCACCGTGCGGAAAAGCCCGCGGGACGCTGGTCGACCTTGGGGTAGATCACGTGGGCGGGCATCACGGCCTGCAGACTGGCCGAGAGCCAGCCGTAGGGCGCGGCGTCCTCAGCCAGGATGGCTTTCAGGCTGCGCCGGTCCACCGGAATGGCCAGGTGTGAGTCGGCCTTGACGAAACCATGACCTGGAAAATGTTTGCCGCAGTTGCCCATGCCGCTTTGCAGCAGGCCGTGCATCAATGCCTGCGCAAGCAGCGTGACGATGCGCGGATCGCGGCCGAAAGAGCGGTCGCCAATCACCGAACTCTCGCCAAAGTCGAGGTCCAGCACGGGTGTGAAGCTCAGGTCGACACCGCAAGCGCGCAGCTCGGCGCCCAGCACAAAACCGGCGGCGGTGGCCGCGTTGCAGGCCTGCAGGGTGGCGACCCCTTCGGGCTCGCCCGCCTTGACCGGGCGCATGGCCATGGCGCCCAGCGCGGCCATCGGCGGCAGGTGGGTGAAGCCGTCGGTGCGGAAGCGCTGCACGCGGCCGCCCTCGTGGTCCACCGCGATCAGCAAATCGGGTCGCACGGCCTTGATCTGGCGGCACAGCTGCGTGAGCTGCACCCGGTCGTGCCAGTTGCGACCAAACAGGATGACGCCCCCGACCAGGGGGTGGGCCAGGCGCTGGCGGTCCAGCGTGGTGAGGCCATGGCCAGCCACGTCGATGATGAGGGGGGCGTGTGGGTTCATGGATTCGGATCTCAAAGGTGGGTCGACGTCAGTCGCGTTCAACAACCACGAAGCTGGCCGCGTAGTCGGTCTCATCGGTCACGGTCACATGCGCGCGCAGGCCCTGGGCTTCGAACCAGGTCTTGAGTTCGCCGTGCAGCACGATGACCGGCTGGCCACTGGGCAGATTGGTGATCTCGCAGTGCCGCCAGGTCATGGGCATGCGCATGCCCAGACCGATGGCTTTGGAGAAGGCCTCCTTGGCGGAAAAGCGCGTGGCGAGAAAGCGCACGCCGCGTTGTGGCCAGCGCGCGCTGCGTTTCTGCCAGACGGCGAACTCCGCGTCGCTCAGCACCTTGTGCGCAAAACGCTCACCCTGGCGTTCGAACGTCGCCTGGATGCGGCGGACGTCGCAGATGTCGGTGCCGATGCCGTGGATCATCGGTCGGCGGCGTCCGCGATACAGCGGTTGTATTCGGCGATGGTGGCGGTGTAGCCCAGCTCCAGCGCATCGGCCATCAAGGCGTGCCCGATCGAGACCTCGCTCACACCGGGCACGGTGCGCAGAAACGCGGTGAGGTTCTCGCGGTTGAGGTCGTGACCCGCGTTCACACCCAACCCGGCATCCAGCGCGGCCTGCGCGGCGGCGCGAAAACGCTCGATCTGCTCAGCCCGCTGAGGCGTGTGCCACGCAGCGGCATAGGGCTCGGTGTAGAGCTCCACCCGATCGGCGTCCACGGCCTTCGCGCCGGCCATCTGGTGGGCATCGGCGTCCATGAACAGGCTCACCCGCACACCCAGCGCATGACACTCGGCGATCAACGGGCGCAGGCGATCGGCATCGGCGGGGAAACTCCAGCCGTGGTCGCTGGTGAACTGGCCTTCGCTGTCGGGCACGAACGTGACCTGATGGGGCCGCACTTCGCGCACAAAGCCCATGAGGTTGTGAAACGGGTTGCCCTCGATGTTGTATTCACGGTCCGGCCACGCCTTCATGAGCTCGGACAGGTCGTGCACGTCGTGCGCGCGAATGTGGCGCTCGTCCGGGCGTGGATGCACGGTGATGCCGCGCGCGCCTGCCTGGAGGCACAGCGTGGCGGCACGGGTGACCGATGGAATGCCGAGATGGCGGGTGTTGCGCACCAGGGCCACCTTGTTGAGGTTGACCGACAGCGCGGTGCGCAGGTGTGGGGTGGTGGCCGCGTTCATGGGGAGGGCTCGGGGTTGGGGGTTGCCGCTTCACCCTGTGCGGGTGCCACGGTGGAACGGGGCCGCGTCATCGCTTGCACATCCAGCATGAGTTGCCGCGTCTTGAACACCCGCACGCCGCAATGGTAGTGCAGCAAATGGCGCAGCTGCGGGCGCAGGGCTTGCAGCGCGCTGGCGCAGGCCCGCAACGTTGCGATGAAAGGGTCCGGACTGTCCATGGCGGCTTGCAAGCCCAACCACTGCTCGCCGCTGAGCGGGTGTGCATCGTCGTCATGCGCTGCGCGCAGGCCACTCTCGGGTGTGAGCACGTAGAGCACATCCGGGTCGAGAGGTGCCAGCGTGTTGGCCTCCTGTGCCAGGTCGGGCAGCAGTCCCACATCGCGCAGCAACAGCAGCTCGAACGCTCGCAGGATCACCTGCTGCGCATCGCTCCTCTCGGCCAGCAGTTGCACGGCCAGGGTGAAGTGGTCAAACAGGCTGGCGTGGGGATCGTCGCGCGCCAGCAGGCGCATGAGCAGTTCGTTGAGGTAGCTGCCCGAGATCAGCGCTTCGCCGGTGGGCATTACGTGTCCGCCCTGCCACTGCGCCGACTTCAACGTGCGCACTTCGGAGTCACCCGTCCAAGAAACGTGCAGCGGCTGCAACGGCAGCAAAACCGGGCGGAACTGCGAGGTAGGGCGTTTCACCCCTTTGGCCACGAGTGCGATACGGCCGTGGTGGCGGGTGAACACTTCAAGCACCAGACTGGTTTCGCTCCAGTCGTAGCGGTGCAGGACGAAGGCGGGTTCTTCGGTGACGCGTTTCAGGGCCACAGGTCAGGCAGCCAGCGGCTCACTCGTAGCCGAAGGAGCGAACGCGCGCATCGTCGTCGGCCCAGCCCGAGCGCACCTTCACCCACAGCTCCAGGAAGACCTTGCAGTCCCAGAGTTTTTCGAGCTCCTGGCGGGCCTCGGTACCGATGCGTTTGAGCTTCTCGCCACCCTCACCGATCACCATGCCCTTGTGGCCTTCACGCTCCACCACGATGGTGGCGGCGATGCGCTTGAGAGCGCCCTCTTCCTCGAACTTGTCGATGATCACGGTCGAGGTGTAGGGCAGCTCGTCGCCGGTGAGGCGGAAGAGTTTTTCGCGCACCATCTCACTGGCCATGAAACGCTCACTGCGGTCGGTCAGGTCGTCAGGGTCGTGCATCCAGGGCTGTTGCGGCAGGAACTTCTCGCAGATGCCGAACAGGCGCTCGATGTCCTTGGCGGTCTTGGCCGACATGGGCACGAACTCGGTGAACGGGTGGCGCTCCTGCATGGAGCGCAGCCACGGTGCCAGATCGCCCCGGCGGTGCACCAGGTCGAATTTGTTGGCGAGCAGGATCACCGGCACATTGGCCGGCAGCAGCGACAGCACCTTGGCGTCGGCCAGATTGAAATGCCCGGCCTCCACCACGAAGAGGATCAAGTCCACATCGCTCACGGCGCCCATCACGGTCTTGTTCAGCGCGCGGTTCAGCGCGTTGCCGTGGCGGGTCTGGAAACCGGGGGTGTCCACGAAGATGAACTGCGTGGGACCCACGGTGCGCATGCCGGTGATGCGGTGGCGCGTGGTCTGCGCCTTGCGCGAGGTGATGCTGACTTTCTGTCCCACCAAGGCGTTGAGCAAGGTCGACTTGCCCACGTTGGGCTTGCCAACGATGGCCACGTAGCCGCAGCGCTGTTCGGCGGGATCAACCTCAGCCGCTTCATCCATCGGCGCGCTGGCCTCGCCCCCCGGCACGGCTGCTGTTTCCTTGCTCAGGGCTTTGGCCAGCATGGCATCGAGGTCGGGATTGGACGGCGGATTCACGGGTGTGCGGGGCATGGCTTCAAGGTACCTTGGCGGAAGGGGCGACATCGGATGTCGCGTTGGGCAAGGCCTGGGCCTGCTTGGGATCGGCGGTGAGGTGCTGCAACATGGCTGCGGCGGCGGCCTGCTCACCAGCCCGCCGCGACGCCCCGATGCCGCGCTCGCTGCGGCCGATCTCGGTCACGGTGCACTCCACATCGAAGGTCTGCTTGTGCGCCTCGCCCAGCGTGGCCACCACGCGATAGACCGGCAGCTTCATTTTGCGCCCCTGCAGCCACTCCTGCAATTCGGTCTTGGGGTCCTTGCCCATGGCGCTCATCTGCGCGTTGAGCTCCAGACCGCTGTAGAGACGGTGCACCAATGCGGCAGCCACTTCAAAGCCAGCGTCCAGGTACACCGCACCAATCACGGCTTCGAGTGCGTCGGCCAGGATGGAGGGGCGTTTCTGCCCGCCCGAGCGCTTTTCGCCATCGCCCAGCCGAAGACTGGCCGACAGGTTCAGGCGCGAGGCGATCTCGAACAGGGTGTCCTGCTTGACCAGATTCGCGCGAACGCGAGACAAGTCGCCTTCGGGCAACTGGTTGAGCTTTTCGAACAGGAGCCCGGAAACGGCCAGGTTGAGCACGGAATCGCCCAGGAACTCCAGGCGTTCGTTGTGGTCGGCGGTGAAACTGCGGTGGGTCAGCGCCCGCTCGAGCAATCGCGGATTGGCAAAATTGTGTTGCAGGCGCCGTTGCAGCGCCGTGAGTTCCGGATTCAAGAATGCGGGCGCTCCATCGAGCGCTCCCTGCCCAGGCTGCATGTCACTTCGAGCGGCCTTCGTATTTCATGACCAGGTACGCTGGACCGGTGAGGTGCACTTCGCGGGTGTAGGCGAAAGAGACCACCACGCGATCACCCTCCTTGCCCACGACCAGGTCCTTGCCCGAGATGGTCCGGATGTCGTCGATGGTGGCGGCCTTGTCGAAAATGTTGCGGACTTCGGCCACGGTGGAGCCGGCAGCCGCCTTGTCTACCGCCTTCTGCACGGCGATGTATTCAATGTAGGTGGGCACCAGCTGCGCGAACACCACGCCGGCCAATGCCAGCAGAATGCCCACGACGATCAGGCCCATGAAAGTCAGGCCTTGTTGTTGTCGCTTCAGTTTCATGACGTCATGCTCCAAGGGTGATGGTTGTCATTCAAAGGACCCGATGCGCCCCAGGTCGCCAAAATTCATCCAGACGAAAAAGGCCTTGCCAACGATGTTGCGCTCGGGCACAAAGCCCCAGTAGCGCGAGTCCAGCGAGTTGTCCCGATTGTCACCCATCATGAAATAGTGGCCCGCCGGCACCTTGCAGGTCACGCCTTCGACGGTGTACTTGCAGCCATCGGCAAACGGGAATTCGGTTGCGCCCGGAATGAACGCAGGGCGGTCGTCGTCGTTGAGGGTGTTGTACTTGCGCTTGCCGAGCGTTTCTGCGAACTGCTTGGAGTAGCGCATCGAATCGCTGTCAAAGAAATCGGCCTGTGCCACGCGCGGCACGGCTTTGCCATTGACGGTCAATTGTTTGTTCAGGTAGGCCACCTCGTCGCCGGGCACGCCGATCACCCGCTTGATGTAGTCCAGGCTGGGTTGGGGCGGGTAGCGGAACACCATCACGTCGCCGCGCTGAGGCTCGTTGTTGGCGATCAGCTTGGTGTTGAATACCGGCAGGCGCACGCCGTAGTGGAATTTGTTCACCAGAATCAGATCGCCGACCCGCAAGGTGGGGATCATGGAACCCGACGGAATCTTGAACGGCTCGAACAGGAACGAGCGCAACACGAACACCGCGAGGATCACCGGGAACAGACCCGCGGTCCAGTCCAACCACCAAGGTTGAGCGAGCAGCTTTTGCCGCGCGGGCTCCACGTCACCCTCAATCTGGCTGAAACCCTGCTTGATCAAGGCTTCCTTGCGCGTGTTGTGCTCCAACAGCAACTGCTCCACCGCACGCCGGCGCTGCGGCAGAAACACGGCCCTTTCTGCCAACCAGTACACACCAGTGACGGCAGTGGCCAGCATCAGCAGGAGGGCGAAGTTGCCTTCCACCACGCCGGTGTACCAAGCGCCCGTGTAGGCAGCAAAGGCCACCATGATCACCGCAGTGATCGTTCCCATGAGCGCCTGCATCAGTCTTGCACCTGCAATATGGCGAGGAACGCCTCCTGGGGAACTTCCACCGAGCCGATCTGTTTCATGCGCTTCTTGCCTGCTTTCTGTTTTTCGAGAAGTTTGCGTTTGCGGGAGATGTCACCGCCGTAGCATTTTGCCAGCACGTTCTTGCGCAGCGCCTTGATGGTTTCCCGCGCGATCACGTTGCCGCCAATGGCCGCCTGTATCGCCACGTCGAACATCTGCCGGCTGATGATCTCGCGCATCTTGGCCACCACCGCACGGCCGCGGTACTGCGACTGCGAGCGGTGCACGATGATGGACAACGCATCGACCTTCTCGCCATTGAGCAGGATGTCGACCTTGACCACGTCGGCCGCCCGGTACTCCTTGAACTCGTAGTCCATGGACGCGTAACCGCGGCTCACCGACTTGAGCTTGTCGAAGAAGTCCAGCACGATCTCACCCAGCGGCATGTCGTAGGTCAGCATGACCTGCTTGCCGTGGTAGGCCATGTTGAGTTGCAGGCCACGCTTCTGGTTGGCCAGCGTCATGACCGCACCCACGTATTCCTGAGGCATGTACAGATGCACCGTGACGATAGGTTCGCGGATCTCTTCCAGCCGGCCTTGGTCGGGCATCTTGGACGGGTTCTCCACCATCATCACCTCGCCGTCGGGCTTGACCACCTGATACACCACGCTCGGCGCGGTCGTGATGAGGTCCTGGTCGAACTCGCGCTCCAGCCGCTCCTGCACGATCTCCATGTGCAGCAGGCCCAGGAAGCCGCATCGAAAGCCGAAGCCCAGCGCTTGCGACACCTCGGGTTCGTACTGCAGGGAAGCGTCGTTGAGCTTGAGTTTTTCCAACGCGTCTCGCAACGAGTCGTACTGGTTGGCTTCGGTCGGGTACAGGCCGGCGAACACCTGGGGCTGTACTTCCTTGAAGCCGGGCAAGGCCTCCGTGGCCGGGCCTGCGTTGTTGGGCAGCTTCTTCTCCAGCGTGATCGTGTCACCCACCTTGGCCGCCTGCAGTTCTTTGATGCCCGCAATGATGTAGCCCACCTCACCCGCCTGCAGCGACTCGCGGGGCTCGTTGCCCGGTGTGAACACGCCCATGCTGTCGGCGTTGTAGACCGTGTTGGTCGCCATCATCTTGAAGCGCTCACCCTTGAGCAGGTGGCCGTCGACCACGCGCACCAACATCACCACACCCACGTAGGCGTCGTACCAGCTGTCCACGATCATGGCGCGCAGCGGTGCGTCCGGGTCGCCCTTGGGGTGGGGAATGCGCGCGACCACCGCCTCCAGGATGTCTTCGACGCCCATGCCGGTCTTGGCCGAGCAGGGGATGGCGTCGGTGGCGTCAATGCCGATCACATCCTCGATCTCACTCTTCGCATTCTCGGGATCGGCGTTGGGCAGATCCATCTTGTTGAGCACCGGCACCACTTCCACACCCAGTTCGAGCGCGGTGTAGCAGTTGGCCACGGTCTGGGCTTCAACGCCCTGGCTGGCGTCCACCACCAGCAGCGCACCTTCGCACGCCGACAACGAGCGCGACACCTCGTATGAGAAGTCAACGTGGCCGGGAGTGTCGATCAGATTGAGGTTGTAGACCTGCCCGTCACGCGCCTTGTACTTGAGTGCTGCCGTCTGCGCTTTGATGGTGATGCCGCGCTCCTTCTCGATGTCCATCGAGTCGAGCACCTGCTCGCTCATCTCGCGATCGGACAGGCCGCCACAGAGGGAAATGATGCGATCGGCGAGCGTGGACTTGCCATGGTCGATGTGCGCGATGATCGAAAAATTGCGGATGTGATTCATCAGGAGAGCGGCTCAAACACTGGGGGAAACCGCGGTTCCGAGCAGGAACGAGCGGCCATAAAAAAGGGCGCGTCAGCTGTTGACGCGCCCGTAACCAACAATCAATGGCAACTGCGATAGTTGGGGTTTCATTGTAGGCAAAAAGCCCGGAATGCACACCACAGAACCACCGACAGCCCCTTGTTGCGACGCAGCAACGTGAACTTTATACACAGCATATCCACAAGACAACGGGAAAACTTGTGGACCGACTGTGGACGACCTGGGGACTTCCGAGACCACTCCCACATCGTGGGTCAATGCAGCATCTCGGCGCAGGAATTTCTCCAAAAACAGACCCATTTTAGCGAAATCGGTCAACACAAGATCATCGATAGTGAGTATCCACTAACAAACCTGCCATCCGATGCGCGATCACTTGACTCCAAGCACTGTGGCGAATCGGCCACCCTCAGAAAAAACCCCCAGATTCCAAGGGGTCTGAGGGCATTTGGAGCTCCGACCTGTGGTCGGACCGAAACGGTCAGCGCAGTGGGCGGATCACGGCGTACTGCGCCCACTCACCGCGACGGAACAGCACATTCACGGGGCGTGACTTGTCGATCTTGGTCAGCGCGGTTTCCATGTCTTTCAAGCTCGCGGTCTCCGTGTTGGCGATGGCCACGATGACGTCGCCCTCGCGCAAACCCGCGCGCGCAGCAGGCCCCTCGGCCGATGCGACGCGCACACCACCCTTGAGGTTGAGTTCCTTCTTTTCAACGGCGGTCAACTCAGCCAGACCAAGGCCGAGCGATTGCACGGCGTTGCTCGCCTGCGGTTTGGCGGGCTCGGGTACGGCGGCCTTCACCTCTGGCTTTTCGGGCTCAAGCTCCGCCACCGTGATGGTCAGTTCCTTCTGAGCCCCACGCCGCAAGACGGTCATGGCGCTCTTGTTGCCCGGCTTGGTGTTGCCCACAAAGCGCGGCAAGTCCACCGACTTCTCAATGGTCTTGCCATCGAACTTCAAGATGATGTCGCCGGGCTCGACGCCCGCTTTCGCAGCGGGCGAATCGGGCTCCACACCCCGCACCAATGCACCCTTCGGGCCGCCAAGCCCGAGCGACTCGGCCACCTCCTTGCTCACCTGGTCGATCTGCACGCCAATGCGCCCGCGCGTCACGCGCCCGGAGGTCTTGAGCTGATCGGACACGCGCACCGCCTCGTCGATCGGGATGGCGAACGAGATGCCCTGGAAACCACCCGAGCGCGAATAGATCTGGCTGTTGATGCCGATCACCTCGCCCCGCATGTTGATCAGCGGACCGCCCGAGTTGCCCGGGTTGATCGCCACGTCGGTCTGGATGAACGGCAGGAAGTCGCCTGTGTCGCGCTGCTTGGCGCTCACGATGCCGGCGGTCACGGTGTTCTCGAGCCCAAACGGTGAGCCGATGGCCATCACCCACTCGCCCACCCGCAGCCGGTTCACATCGCCAATCTTCACTGGCGCCAGGCCAGTGACCTCGATCTTCACGACGGCCACGTCGGTGCGTTTGTCGGCTCCCACCACCTTGGCCTTGAATTCGCGGTTGTCGGTCAGGGTCACGAGCAACTCGTCGGCCCCCTCCACCACATGGGCGTTGGTCATGATCAGACCATCGGCGCTCAGAATGAAGCCGGAACCCACCCCGCGTGGCTGTGCATCCTCCGACGGTCCCCGCTCCTGTCTGGGCGTGCGCGGGGTCATGCCGGGCGGCACCGGAATGCCGAAACGCTTGAAGAATTCAAGCATCTGCTCGTCGGGCGCACCTCCAGCGCCAGGACGAACAGCTGCGGCGCGCTCCAATGTGCGGATATTGACCACGGATGGGCCCACCAGATCGACCAGATCGGTGAAGTCCGGCAGGCCTCGCACACTCGCCGCAGGTGTCACGGGAACCACCGTCTGCGCTGAAAGAGGGGGATGCAGCATGAGCAATGCCGTCCCGATCGCGGCCAGTGCCAGCAGGGGTTGTTGAGTACGTTTCAGGTACGTCATGGTGATCCTTTACACAAACGCAAATGGCAGAACAGAGCAGCGTGCATGCCGCGGCACAAGACTCGAATCAAACCTTGCGCAGATGCGGCTTCACCAGACAAAAACAAGCGTGGCAGGTTTACCGAGTCCGCTCCAACGCAAGGGCAAAACGGCGCAATGTCGACGGAGGAACCTCGCCCAGCACCGTCAGCCAATGGTCGCCAACCCGCTTGCTGACAGAGTGCGTTGCGCCGACCACAGCCGCCTTTTCCTGCCCATGCCGTTGCGGATCGAAGGGTTCGACAAACAGGGACACCGAGGCCAGGCCGTCGGAGAACACCCATTGCATCGGCGCTGTGCCAGGCGCCTGGCCGGCACCGGTGTCGCGGGTGTGGCAACTCATGGCCGCGAACCCGGGCACGGCTTCTTTCAACCGCCAGCCCTCAGCTTCAGCCGTGGTCTTCCTGAGCACCGGTTTGTGTACTTCATAGCCACGCGTGTCCTTCATCAGTCGCTGGAGCTTGTCCATGCTGACCGAAGCATCGAGGTGAAGTTCGGAGAATGCCATTTGCTCCAGCACGGCCCCTTGCTCACCCAGCGTCTGCAGCTTCACCACCAGACCTGTCTGCTGCTCGGACCAGATGCGATAGCCGAACCTGAGCTCATCTCTGGGCAGGATTTCAACCATGTCGGCCAAGTGCCCCGCCACGCGTTGCACACCGGTCTCGCGCGCCGAATAGAACTGTGGAATCAGGTTGCTCGGTGTGCGCAGCAACTCGGGGAACAAGCCCAGCGATTCACGCTTTTCGACAAACGCCGTCTTGGTCTCTGGCTCGAACGTGATGACGTCGTTGTTGCGGCGAATGGTCGTGCGAGGCGCACCGGTCAGCGTGTCGATGCGCTCCATTTGCTGAGTACCGTCGCATACATGCCAGATCTTCGAAGCGGACATGGCGGGTCCTGCCGACACCACCAGCGTGCCGGTATAGGCCCGCTGTCGCGAAGCCTCGTGCATGCGTGTGAGCCACTCGTTGACGGTCCGCGTCCCGCTTTGGGCGCCCGGGCTGACCTGTGCCTGCAAGGGACCGCCCAACAGCAGCCCCGCGGCCAACAGGGCCATGGCTCCCACCGGGCGCCAGCGGCCACGGCGAGAAAGACTGCGCGGGATGTGCATGAACGAAGCATCTGCAAAAACAGGCACGGCGGGTCTGGCCTCAAACAGGTCTGGCGTCATGGCAGTTCAGCGCCCCGCCGCGTCGTACGTCGCATTGCGAATGAACCCGGAAGGCATTTGCAGGGCCGACATGCCACCATGCTGGCGGTGCTCGGCCAGCAATGCTTCGAGCTGGGCATCGCGGATCAAAACGCCCCGATCGGTGCTGACCACCACTGGCGTGGCGGTCGAAGGCACAGCGGCGGTTGCCGCCGTCGTGGGCTGCAGGGTGGGCATCGAATCAGTGCCAGGCGAAGTCAACGCCAGTTGAGCGCCCGCAGCGCCATCCTGCACTCCCCCCGATCCAACCAACACACTCCAGCTCACAGCCATCACGGCTGCGATGGAGGCAAGCCCTGCCACCAGCTTCCAGCGAAAGACGGCATCGTTGGCGGCCTCGCTGCGGCGATTTTCGGTACCAACGGCAATCACCTCTGCAGGCCGCAGGGGTGTGACATCCGTTTCGATGTCCTGTGTTTGCAGACGGCGTCTGACAGCGGCCAGGAAATCCCTGGTCGACGTTGAACCCACCGGATCTTCATGTCCGCGGAGAACATCCCCGATCACCTGATAGGCATGCCAGTCCGACATGGCTTCGGTTGAAACGACAAGGGAAGCCAGCAAAGCGCCCAACTCCGATGCACGGAGTTCCCCATCGACCAGCGCCGAGATGGCGAGATCGTTGTCGGCGCCGCCCGTCAGGGCTGCGGCGTTTTCACCTGGCAACTGGTTGTGATGTTGTGCGGCATTCATGATTCATTTCCCCGTTTGCAATGCAATCGGCCGAGCCCGTGTCATTCGATTGCTGCGCCGTTACCAGCGCTTACCCGTCTGGCGCTCCAGCATGGGCTTGATTCGCCCCGAAATCGCCTCGCGGGCCCGGAATATCCGCGAGCGAACTGTACCGATCGGACATTCCAGCGCTTGCGCTATTTCCTCGTAACTCATGCCCTCAATTTCCCGCAGGGTAATCGCCATGCGCAACTCTTCGGGCAACGCATCCATGGCCGCATTGACCGCCTGGGCGATCTCCTTGCTGGCCAACACCGCTTCGGGCGTCTCGGTATCGGCAGCGTTGAAATTTAGTTCGCGTTCCGACGAGGAAGTTTCATCCTCATCCGAGGATTTCATCTGCGACTGAAAAACCAGGGGGTCGCGCTTGAGCTCCATCAGTTGCTTCTTGGCCGTGTTGACCGCAATCCGGTAGAGCCACGTGTAGAACTGGGCGTCGCCCCGGAACTGCGCCAGGGCGCGGTACGCGCGGATGAACGTTTCCTGCGCGATGTCCTGGACCAAGTCGGAGTCGCGCACCATGCGGCCAATGAGCCGCTCGACTCGGCGCTGGTACTTGATGACGAGCAACTCGAAAGCGCGCTGCTCGCCGCCCAGCGTGCGCTGCACCAACATGACATCGCTGTCGGGCGGCGGGGCTGTGTGATCTTCGGGAGTCATGCGCGCGGAAATATAACCCAGGGGGTCGAACGGAGGACTGGACGCGATCCAAGACCTGCAATGCGGGCCCCTGGCAAATGGGGGCAGGCGCTCCTCACGTGCGACTCGAAACAAGGGCGCGGCGAAGGTCGTTCCAACGCGCCGGATGTCTGCTTCTCTCCAGCCAGATCCAGCGCTGGCCAGTGCTGACTGACCGAAAGCGCAGCAAAATCCTGTTCTGAAGATCCAGCACCCACTCCATCTGGCTCAGTGCTACAGACTCGGAACTGGACGGGTCGCTCCAAAGCCATGCGCCTGCTCCACCCTCGTCGAGCACTGTATTTGAGTCCCATTCCAGGGTTCCCTGGTGTGACCGTAGCCAACTCGTGGCAGCCACCGCAACCCAAGCCATCCACAAAAGCACGCAGGCCAGCACAGCGGTCCACCCCCAAGAATGGTCCAACCGCTGAACAAGCCCAAGCAGGAACAAGGCCCCCACCGCCGCACTCACCAAGCCGATGATCGTCAGCAGCAAGGCATGAAAGACGCAACGCCCCACCGGGTAGACCACGGATGGGGCGTTGTACATGGAGGTATCTCAGGATAGGAGCGATCGTTGAGGTCAAACGCGCTTGAAAACCAGTGAGCCGTTGGTGCCGCCAAAGCCAAAGTTGTTCTTCAACGCAATATCGATCTTCATGTCTCGCGCCGTGTTGGCGCAGTAATCCAGGTCGCATTCCGGGTCCTGGTTGAAGATGTTGATGGTCGGCGGGCTCTTTTGATGATGCAGTGCGAGCACGGTGAACACACTCTCGATGCCACCGGCTCCACCCAGCAAGTGACCAGTCATGGACTTGGTGGAGTTCACCACCACCTTGTGCGCATGGTCACCCAGAGCCGCCTTGATGGCATTCGTTTCGTTCAGATCACCCAGAGGCGTCGAGGTGCCGTGCGCGTTGAGGTAGTCCACTTGATCGGCGTTCAAGCCCGCATTGCGCAGTGCATTGACCATGGCGCGCCGAGGGCCGTCCATGCTGGGCGCCGTCATGTGGCCGGCATCGGCGCTCATGCCATAGCCCGAAAGCTCGGCATAGATTCGCGCGCCGCGCGCCTTGGCGAACTCGTACTCTTCCAGCACCATGACCCCGGCACCTTCACCCAGCACGAAACCGTCTCTGTCCTTGTCCCATGGACGAGAAGCGGTTGCGGGGTCGTCGTTGCGCGTCGATACCGCCCGCATCGCGGCGAAGCCCCCGACACCCAAGGGCGACACAGTGGCTTCCGAGCCACCTGCAACGATCACGTCGGCATCGCCGTATTCGATCTTGCGTGCGGCCTCGCCGATGCAATGCAAACCCGTGGTGCATGCGGTGACCACCGCCAGGTTCGGGCCCTTGAAGCCGTATCGAATGGAAACGTGGCCGGCGATCATGTTGATGATCGAAGCAGGCACAAAAAAGGGCGAGATGCGGCGCGGGCCACGACTCACCAGCTCGGCATGCATGTTTTCGATCAGCGGAAGCCCGCCGATACCCGAACCGATGATGCAACCGATGCGGATGGCGGTCTCCTCATCCAGCGCGTCACCCAAGGGCAGTCCCGAATCGACGACGGCCTGGTGAGCCGCCGCAATTCCGTAGTGGATGAAGCTGTCCATCGTGCGCGCCTCTTTGGCGCTCATGTAGGACTCCAGGTCGAAGCCCTTCACCTCGCCTGCGATCTTGCAGGCGAAGTTGGATGCGTCAAACCGGGTGATGAGATCAATGCCGGAACGTCCGGCCAGGAGATTGGTCCAAGCGTCTGCCACCGTGTTGCCCACGGGGCTGATACAGCCCAGACCGGTCACGACAACGCGACGACGGCTCATTCAATTCCCCCACGCCTTGTTTCGCGCACCTCGGACGCTGCGTCTGACGGACGTGCGGGCCGGGCGACGATCAAGCGTTTGCAAATGGACAATCAGGCCTTCTGGTGGGCCATTGCGTATTCGATGGCGTTCTGCACCGTCGTGATCTTCTCGGCATCTTCGTCGGGGATTTCGATACCGAATTCGTCCTCGAGAGCCATCACCAGTTCAACCGTGTCCAGGGAATCGGCGCCGAGATCGGCCACAAAAGCTTTCTCGTTGGTGACCTGACCCTCTTCCACGCCGAGTTGTTCGGCAATGATTTTCTTAACACGTGCTTCGATATCGCTCATAAGTCCCTCTGAGGGTGGTTGAAATACAAGGCCGCCATTTTAGCCGGGCTAGGGAGGTCTCCCCAGATGGCCCGCCGGGCGGCTGGCGCGGCGATTCGACAAAATTGAAAGAGAGGCCTCTCAGGCCATGAACATGCCGCCATTGACGTGCAACTCCTGGCCCGTCACGTAAGACGCCTGCGGGCCGGCCAGGTAGGCCACCGCGTGCGCGATGTCGGCCGGTTTGCCCAGATGCCCGAGTGGAATCTGGCCCAACAAAGCCTTTTGCTGCTCTTCGGGCAGCGCCGCGGTCATGTCTGTTTCGATGAAACCTGGCGCCACGCAATTCACCGTGATGTTGCGGCTGCCCAGTTCACGCGCCAGCGCACGTGTCATGCCCGCCACGCCGGCCTTGGCGGCGGCATAGTTGGCCTGGCCCGCGTTGCCCGAGGCACCGACCACGCTGGTGATGCTGATGATGCGACCGTAGCGCTGCTTCATCATCGGGCGAATCACAGCCCGGCTCATGCGAAAAACGGCCTTGAGGTTGGTGTCCAGCACGGCATCCCAGTCGTCGTCCTTCAGACGCATGGCCAGCATGTCACGGGTGATGCCGGCGTTGTTCACCAGCACCTGCAGACCGCCGTGGGTCTTGACGATCTCATCGATCAGCAGCTCAGCCAAAGCCGCATCGTTCACGTCCAGCTTCGCGCCACGGCACCCCGCAGCAACCCCGGGAACACCGGACAGACTGGTGGTGATCTTGGCGGCACCGTCGTCGCTGGTGGCGGTACCGATCACGATCAGGCCGCGTGCAGCGAGCTCGTGAGCAATGGCGGCACCAATGCCGCGCGAGGCCCCGGTGACGAGCGCCACCTGACCTGCAAACTTCACTTCAGACATGGTGTGCTCCGGGCCTCAGGCCAACAAGGTTTTGACATCGGCCAGCGTGGCCGGGTCGTACAGGGCCACGCCTGTGAGTTCGGGGTCGATGCGTTTGACCATGCCGGCCAGCACCTTGCCCGGGCCGCTTTCGATGATCGTGTCAATGCCACGCGCCTTGATGGCCTGCACACATTCGACCCAGCGCACCGGGCCGAAGGCCTGGCGGTACAACGCGTCGCGGATGAGGTCGGCGTCGGCTTCCTCGGCCACGTCGATGTTGTTGATCACCGGAATCTGCGATGGTGCAAAGGCGGTGTTCGCCAACATCTCCCGCAACCGCTCTGCCGCCGGCTTCATGAGGCTGGAATGGAAAGGCGCCGACACCGGCAACGGCAGCGCGCGCTTGGCACCATTTGCCTTGAGCACCTCGCAGGCCTTGTCCACCGCTGCCTTGCTGCCGGCAATCACGGTCTGGGCGGGATCGTTGAAGTTCACCGCCTCAACCACTTCGACGCTGCCCGCGCCAAACGTGGCTTGCGCCTCAGCACAGCCCGCAATGACACGTTGCGCATCCATGCCCAGGATGGCGGCCATGGCCCCGGTGCCGACAGGCACTGCTTCCTGCATGGCGGTCGCGCGAAATCGCACCAGCGGCGCGGCTTGGGCCAGCGTCAACACGCCAGACGCGACCAACGCGGCGTATTCACCCAGTGAGTGTCCAGCCAGCACGGATGGCAACGCACCACCCTCGGCGCGCCAAACGCGCCATGCGGCCACGCCCGCAACCAGCATCACGGGCTGGGTATTGGTGGTCAGGGACAACAATTCCTTGGGGCCTTCGTGAATCAGCCGACCCACGTTTTCGCCCAGCGCATCCGATGCTTCAACGAGTATGCCCAGCACCTCGGGATGGTCGCCCCAGGCATCGAGCATGCCCACGGATTGGGAGCCTTGGCCAGGAAATACAAACGCGAAATTCTTCATGTGATCTTCAAATGGTCTTGTGCGGGGGGAGCCTTGGCTCAGGGCCGTCGCGCTCAGAAGTCCAGCAGCACAGCGCCCCAGGTGAAGCCGCCGCCCACCCCTTCAAGCATCAAGGTGTCACCCCGCTTGACCTGCCCCTTGCGCACGGCATGGTCCAGCGCCAGCGGAATCGAGGCGGCTGACGTATTGCCGTGCTGATCGACGGTCACCACCACCTTGTCCATGGGCAGCTTGAGCTTGCGTGCCGTGCTTTGCATGATGCGGATATTCGCCTGGTGGGGAATGAGCCAGTCGACATCTTCGGCTGTTCGGCCCGCCTTGGCGAGCACGGCTCGCGCGGTGTCTTCGAGCACGCCAACGGCCAGTTTGAACACCGCCTGGCCGTCCATCTTGAGCAAAGGGTCACCCAGAATTGCGCCACCCGACACATGCCCGGGTACACACAGGAGGCCCGAGTGCTTGCCATCGGCATGGATGTCGGTGGCGAGAATACCGGGCGCATCAGACGCTTCGAGCACCACGGCGCCCGCACCGTCACCGAACAACACACAGGTCGTGCGGTCGTTGAAATCCAGGATGCGGCTGAACACTTCGGAGCCGACCACGAGCGCCTTGTGGGCCGTACCCGACTGGATCAGGGCGTCGGCCACGGTGAGCGCGTAGATGAACCCGCTGCAGACCGCCTGCACATCGAACACCGGACAACCCGCCATGCCCAGTTTGTGCTGCAAAAGCGCTGCGGTGGAGGGAAAGACCATGTCAGGCGTCGACGTGGCCACGATGATGAGATCAATGTCTGCCGGCAGCACGCCCGCGGCGGCCATGGCATCGCGGCAGGCCACGGCGGCCAGATCGCTGGCAAACACGCCGTCAGCGGCGAAATGCCGCGCGCGGATGCCGGTGCGCTCGACGATCCAGTCGTCGCTGGTTTCCACGCCGCGCGTCGCCAACATGTCAACCATGTCGGCGTTGGTCAGGCGGTTTGGCGGCAGGCAACTGCCGGTGCCGGTGATGCGGGCAAAGCGGGTCATGCGAAGCGGATCGGGCGGATCAAAGTGTCGGGATGCTCTTGAGCTCGCTGGGCAGCGACTCTGGCGAGATCAGCTGCCGGGCATGTGCGATGCGATCACGCACGTTGTCCAGCAGCTGGTTGTGGGCCGCATCATAAGCCCGCCTCAAGGCATGCTCGAACGCAAAAGCATCGGCGGAGCCGTGGCTCTTGAACACCAGACCTTGCAGGCCGAGCAGAGCAGCGCCGTTGTATCTGCGGTGGTCCACGCGGTTTTTAAACGACTTTAGAACCGGATAGGCCACAATCGCCGCCATTTTCCGAAAAATGCTGCTCGAAAACTCTTCGCGTATGAAGCCGCTGATCATGGAGGCCAAGCCTTCGCTGGCCTTCAGCGCAACATTGCCCACAAAACCGTCGCAAACAACGATGTCGGTCGTTCCCTTGAAAATGTCATCACCCTCAACATTGCCAAAAAAGTTGAGATCGCCGGTGTTGGCCGCATTTCGCAGCAAGACACCCGCTTTTTTGATCACTTCGCTGCCTTTGATGACCTCCTCACCCACGTTCAGCAACCCGACACTGGGCTCCGGGCGACCGGTGGCGGCCGCCACCAGCGCCGAGCCCATCACGGCGAATTGAAGAAGGTGTTCGGCTGAACAATCGACATTGGCGCCCAGGTCCAGAACGGTTGTGGCACCACCACGGGCATTGGGCATTTGCGTGGCAATCGCAGGCCGGTCAATACCATCCATGGTTTTGAGCACATAACGGGCAATCGCCATCAAGGCACCGGTGTTGCCGGCCGAGACGACCGCCTGCGCATGGCCGTCCTTGACCTGATTGATGGCAATCCGCATGGATGAGTCTTTTTTGCGGCGAAGCGCAATCTCCAGCGGGTCGTCCATTCCGACAACCTCTGTGGCAGACACCACCATGCAGCGGACGTTGTTGAGCAACTGAGGCCACGCCCGGAACACCTCGGGTTTGCCCACCAACAACAGTTGGGCCTGCGGGTGGCTGGCGAGAAAGGCCTGGCAGGCGGGCATCGTCACGCCCGGGCCGACGTCTCCACCCATGCAATCCACGGCAATGGTGATCATCTCAACTTCCTGAGGAGGGCACGCAGGTGCCCCGTCCATGAAAAAAGCCCGCATGGATCATGCGGGCCTGTGCCTGTCGAGCCCGCTCGGCCCCGAGCGCATGACGCAGCAGGGCCAACGGCGAACCGTCACGTCAGGCTTCGGATTTGTTCTTCAACACCTGGCGGCCACGGTAGAAACCGTTGGGGCTGATGTGATGACGCAGGTGGATTTCGCCGGTGGTGGGTTCCACAGCAATGCCCGGCACGTTCAGGGCGTTGTGCGAACGGTGCATGCCGCGCTTGGAGGGGGACTTTTTGTTTTGCTGAACAGCCATGGTGGGCTCCTGAAATCGGTAGGGTCAAACGGGTGCGCCTGAACCATGCACATCGGTGTGCCTTTGGATGCCAGCGCAAAGCCAAGCATTATAGCCCGAAGCCTGCGCCTGCAGCCACCTCCCCTTGTCGGGGCTGTCCAAAGAGCCTACTTCTTGAGCTTGGCCAGACCGGCGAACGGGTTCTTGCGCTCAGGCTCACTGTCCTCCGGCCCCGTCATGGGGTCGGATGTGCTCATGACCACAGGCACCGGACAGGTTTCGTGCAGCGGCACCAGCGGCAATTCCATCAGCAACTCATCTTCCAGCACATCGTAGAGCTTGGGACGTGGCTCCAGCGCCAACAGGTCTTCCTCGCAATCGTCGTCTTCCGCGGCCGCGGTGGCCTCGTCGGCGACAAAGCGGAACCAGCGGTCCACCAACAGGGGCGTTTCGACCGGACCCAGGCAGCGCTGGCAAGTCAGGGGCACCCGGGCGCTGGCCTCCAGGTGCAGCCAGACTGCCGGGGCACCGCCTGAAGCCCCGGGGCGCATTTCGCCCTGGGCCTGCCAGCTCACGCAGCCCAGCGCCGGCGCACCGTCTTCCTGGTGGGCTTCGGCTTGGAGGCGCTCGAAACGCGTCATGGGATCTTGGGCTTTCAGACTGGCGCCGGCCTGGGCAAATGCGCGCACATCCAGCCGATCGGGGCTCCAGGCTGTCTTGGGGGAGGGTTTCATGTGGATCAGTTTAAGAGAATGCAAGGAGAATAGCGGGATGACCTCCGACCGCCCAAGCGCAACACCTCCGGCCTCGCGCCCTCTCATCCTGGGCTCCACGTCCCGCTACCGGCACGAACTGCTGTCGCGTTTGAAATTGCCCTTTGAGGCTGTGGCGCCGAACGTCGACGAAACCCCTCACTCGGGCGAAAACCCCGCCGACCTGGCGGTGCGGCTGGCGTTGGCCAAAGCGCGCGAAGTGGCGCAGCGCCATCCGCAGGCGGTGGTGATCGGCAGTGATCAGGTGGCGGATCTGCGCGGCGAACCGCTGGGCAAACCTGGCACGCACGAGCGGGCGGTGGCGCAACTCAAACGGCTGCGCGGCGAAACGGTGGTGTTTCAGACCGCGCTGGCCGTGGTCTGCGCGGCGACGGGGTTCGAGCAATGCGACATCGCCTCGGTACGCGTGGTGTTCCGAAAACTCAGTGACGCCGAGATCGAGCGCTACCTGCGAGCTGAGCAACCTTACGACTGCGCCGGCAGCGCCAAGAGCGAAGGCCTGGGCATTGCACTGCTGGAGCGCATCGACAACGACGACCCCACAGCACTTGTGGGCCTGCCCTTGATCCGCACCTGTCGCATGATCCGCGCCGCTGGCGTGCATGTGCCGTGAGTGGCGGGCAACCCCGAACGGGCGTGTTGTACCTGGTGCCCACGCCCCTGGATTTCGGCATGGCAGTGGACGCGGCACCGGCAGACACCTGGCTGCCCCGGGAAACGATGTCGGTGGCCAGCGGCCTGACCCACTGGATCACGGAGAACGCCAAGAGCACGCGCGCTTTCCTGAAGCGGGTGGAGACGGCAGGGGGCATCGCGGCGCCGGTGCAGGGTCAACACATCACCGAACTGCCCCGTGCTGCGCACAAGAAGGGCGACCACAACCCGCAGGTCGAGAGTGACGCCCAGGCGCGCGAGCTGCTGGCACCAGCCCTGCAAGGCCACGACATCGGCCTGGTGAGTGAAGCCGGCATGCCGGCCATCGCCGACCCGGGCAGTGCGGTGGTGCGCGCTGCGCACGCGATGGGATTGAGGGTGGTGCCGCTCACGGGCCCGGTATCGTTGATGCTGGCACTGTCGGCCAGCGGCCTGAACGGGCAGAATTTCGCGTTTGTCGGCTATGTGCCACAAGAAGCCACGGAGCGGGGCAAGCGCCTGCGCGAACTGGAAGCCCTGGCCCTGAAGACTGGGCAGACGCAGATACTGATCGAAACGCCCTACCGCAACACCACGCTGTTGCAAGCGCTCCTGCAGACGCTGCATCCGCACACCCGGCTGGCCGTGTGCTGCGCGTTGTCGCTGCCGCAGCAATTGAGCAGCAGCGCGTTGGTGAGTGAGTGGAAACGCAACCAGGGCATGGTCGGCCAACTTCCACTGGACACGCCAGCGGTGTTTCTGTTCGGTCGCTGAGGTGATCCCCCGCAGCTTTCAGCCCATCACGCGTTTGAGGTGGGCGCGCACTGACGCGCCGAGATCGGCATTGGCCAGCGCCAGATCGATTGTCGCCTCCAGAAAACCCTCTTTGCTGCCGCAGTCGTAACGCGTGCCGTCGTACCGGAACGCCTGCACCTTCTCGACGCCAATCAAGGCGGCAATGCCGTCGGTGAGCTGAATCTCGCCACCCGCGCCGCGCGGCTGACGCCGAATGCTCTCGAACACTGCGGGCGTGAGAACGTAGCGGCCAGCCACGGCCAGGGTGGACGGCGCCACGTCGGGCGCGGGCTTCTCGACCATGGCAAACACCTCTGCCAATACCGAGCTCGCGCCATGCACATCGACCACACCATAGCGGCGGGTGTCCGCTCGCGGCACGTCCTGCACGGCCAGCACGGTACCAGGGCTGGACTCATACGCCTGCACCATCTGCTGCAACACGGTCGGCCCACCCTCGCTTTGGCGGGAACCCATCATCAAGTCATCGGCCAGCAGCACGGCAAACGGTTCGTCGCCTACCAGTCGCTCGGCGCACAGCACCGCGTGACCCAGACCGAGCGCGCGGGGTTGGCGCACATACACGCAATCCATGTCGTCGGGTTTGATGGAGTGCACCAGTTCGAGCAGAGCCGACTTGCCAGCCGCTTCGAGTTCCATCTCCAGTTCATAGGCGGTGTCGAAGTGGTCTTCAATGGCCCGTTTGTGTCGGCCGGTCACGAAAATCATTTCGCGGATGCCGGCGGCATATGCCTCCTCCACCGCGTACTGGATCAAGGGCTTGTCCACCACCGGCAGCATTTCTTTTGGAATGGCTTTGGTGGCGGGAAGGAATCGGGTGCCCAGGCCACCGACGGGGAAAACGGCTTTGCGAATTTTCATGCTCTCACTTTGCGTTGTGGTGTCAGGCAGGAAGGATAGCCTTCCACGGCCAGGGTGAGATGTAAAAATACGTTGAAAGGCTACACTGCCCCCAGCATCGAGGCGACCTCATCGTCCTCACCGCCCAACCCAACACTGCAGCGCATGAGCATCACCCCCGTCATTCTTTGCGGAGGCTCCGGCACCCGCCTGTGGCCGCTGAGCCGCCAGAGTTTTCCCAAACAATTCGTGCCCCTGGTGGATGACCAGAGTCTGCTGCAGCTCACGCTCGCGCGCCTGGCCTGGTGTGGCAATCCGCCCGTGTGTGTGGCCTCGGAAGACCACCGCTTCCTGGTGGCCGATGCGATGGAATCGCAGGGATCGGCGGGTCAGGTGCTGCTGGAGCCCGCCGCGCGCAACACGGCGGCGGCCATGGCACTGGCCGCCCTGCTCGCCGCGAGCCCGCCCGATGCCGACCCGCTGCTGCTGTTCTGCCCGTCCGACCACCACATTCCGGATGTCGATGCTTTTGCACGCACGATCCGTCAGGGTGTTCCGGCGGCGGAGGCCGGGGCCATCGTCACCTTTGGTGTGGTGCCCAGTTTCCCGAGCACGGCCTATGGTTACATCGAGCAAGGCGATGCCCGAGCCGACGGCAGCCGCCGCGTGGCGCGCTTCATCGAAAAGCCAGCCCCTGCGGCGGCGCAGGCCTTGCTGCTGCAGGGCAACGTGTTGTGGAACGCCGGCATCTTCCTGGCCCGCGCCAGCACACTGCTGACGGCGCTCGGCCAGTACGCCGACGACATCCTTCAATCGTGCCGCCTGGCCATGGCCAGTCCGAAGCAGGACACCGTGGGTCACATCCATTTCGTGCGGCCGGACGCCGTGCCGTTCCTGGCCTGCCGCTCGCAGAGCATCGACTACGCCGTCATGGAGCACCACGCCGATGTGGCCGTGGTGCCTTTCCAGGGCCAGTGGAGCGATGTCGGCAGCTGGAACGCGGTGGCCGACCTCAGCCCGGCCGACGACGACGGCAACCGCATCACCGGACAAGGCCACACCCTGCACGCGAGCAACACCTTCATCCACGCACCGGGCCGCACCGTGGTGGCCCTGGGCACGCGAGACCTGTTGATCATCGATACGCCCGATGCCTTGCTGGTCGCGCAGCGGGACCACGCGGAACAGGTCAAGGACGTGGTCGCGCATCTCTCGCGGTTGCAGGTGCCGCAGGCCGCCCTGCACCGCCGCGTGGCGCGCCCCTGGGGCTGGTACGACAGCGTCGACATGGGCGAGCGGTTCCAGGTCAAGCGCATCGGTGTCAAACCCGGCGCCTCCCTGAGCCTGCAAAAGCACCACCACCGAGCCGAACACTGGATCGTCGTCAAGGGCACGGCCGAGGTCACGCGTGGACAGGAGGTCTATCTCCTGTCCGAGAACCAGTCCACCTACATCCCCATTGGCGAGGTGCATCGTCTGCACAACCCCGGCAAGCTGTCGCTGGAGATGATCGAGGTGCAGTCCGGCAGTTACCTGGGTGAAGACGACATCGTTCGCCTGGAAGACAAGTACGGTCGCCAGCCCGACGCCGCCAAACCCTGAGAACCTGACATGAAGATCCTGCTCACCGGTGGTGCCGGTTACATCGGCAGCCACACCGCCGTGGCCTTGGTCGCGGCCGGATTCGACCCGGTCATCCTGGACAACTTCGCCAACAGCCATCCGGTGGTGATGGAGCGCCTGGCCACGATCACCGGCAGGAGGATGGTGCTCGAACGCGGCGATGTGCTGGACACGCCCTGGGTGGAAGATGTGCTGCGCCGCCACCAGCCGGCGGGCGTGGTGCATTTTGCTGGCGACAAGGCGGTGGGCGAGAGCGTGGCGCTGCCACTCAAGTATTTCCACAACAACATTGGTGGCGCGGTGAGCCTGCTGCGCGCCATGGAAACCGCACACGCCGACGACCCCGGCAAGGCGCCAACGCTGGTGTTTTCCAGCAGCGCCACGGTCTACGGCGACCCCGCCACCGTGCCCATCACCGAAGATTTTCCGCGCAGCCATACCAACCCCTATGGGCACAGCAAGCTGGTGATCGAGGACATGCTCTCGGCGCTGGGCACGGCCAACCCGGCCTGGCGGGTGGGCGTGCTGCGCTACTTCAATCCGGTTGGTGCACACCCCAGCGGACTCATCGGCGAAGACCCCGCCGGCATTCCCAACAACCTCATGCCCTACGTGGCGCAGGTGGCCGTGGGCCAGCGCGAACACCTCAATGTCTACGGCAACGACTACCCCACGCCCGATGGCACCGGCGTGCGCGACTACATCCACGTGCAAGACCTGGCCGCCGGCCATGTGGCCGCCATCAAGGCGTTGCTGGGTCGTGGAGAGAGCTTCACGGTGAACCTGGGCACAGGCCGCGGCCACAGCGTGCTCGACGTGGTGAAGGCGTTTGAGGCCGCCAGCGGCAACCCGGTGCCCTACCGCGTGGCGCCGCGCCGCGCGGGCGATGTGGCGCAGTGCTGGGCCGACCCGGCGCTGGCGCTGCGGCTGCTCGGCTGGCAGGCCTTGCACACGCTGGACGACATGTGTGCCGATGCCTGGCGCTGGCAGAGCGCCAACCCCAGCGGCTACAGAAGCTAGCCGCGGTGATTTTTTCAGGGCACCCGCGGAACCGGCTCTGCCGGGCCGCCAGGTGCGCCCCCTGCGGGGGGTGACGCCGAAGGCGGCGCGGGGGGTTACCTCAATTGCACGCCGGCGGCGCGGGCCGCCAAGAAGATGCCTTCACCCACGCTCGCACCGAAGCGTTTGGCGAGCCGCAGCCCTACGTTTTCGCGGCGGGTGTAGTCCACCAGCTCCTCGGCCTTGACGATCTCGCGCGCCACATAGTCGAGGTTGCCCAGACCATCGGCCAGGCCCAGCGCGACGGCTTGCTGGCCGTTCCAGACCAGGCCGCTGAAGGTGTCGGGCGTTTCCTTGAGGCGCTCGCCACGGCCCTTCTTCACCACCTCGATGAACTGCGCATGGATTTCACCCAGCAGGTTCTGCATGAACAGGCGCTGCGATTCGTCCTGTGGACTGAACGGATCGAGCAGGCCCTTGTTGGCACCCGCCGTCATGAGGCGGCGCTCGATGCCCAGTTTCTCCATCAATCCGGTGAAACCAAAGCCGTCCATCAGCACACCGATGCTGCCGACCAGACTGGCCTTGTCCACATAGATGTCGTCGGCCGCCGCCGCGATGTAGTACGCCGCCGATGCGCAGGTTTCTTCAACCACCGCATAGACCTTTTTCTCGTGCAGGCCCTTCAGGCGCGTGATCTCGTCGTTGATGATGCCGGCCTGTACCGGGCTGCCGCCGGGTGAATTGATCAGCAGCACCACCGCCTGGGCACCTTCGTCGTCAAAAGCAGAGCGCAGCGCAGCGACCACGTTCTCCGCGCTGGCTTCCGCGCCCGAGGCGATTTCCCCCTTGATTTCCACCACCGCGGTGTGCGGTGTGCTGGTGGTCGATACGACGCCTTCGCTGGAGTAGATCAGCCAGACGATGGCGCCCAGGAGGGCCAGCCACATGAAGCGGGTGAACATCTTCCAGCGGCGCGCCGCCTGCTGCTCGCGGATGGTGGCGAACACCAGTTTTTCCAGCGTGGCGCGCTCCCAGGCCCCGCCGTTGTTGCGGTCGTTGCCAGCGGAATTGGCCGAGCCCAGATTGTCGTCGTTCATGGTGCGTGTGTTCTCAGAATTCAACGGGTTTGAGGTGGTATTGTGACCGCCAGTGGATCACCCCATCGAGCTCCAGCAGTTCGATCTTGAACAGCCCGCCGCGGCACGGCCCGCCCCGGCATTCACCGGTCGCGGGCTCATACGTCGCTCCGTGCGTGGCGCACATCAACCAACGACCCGTGTCGTCGAAAAAGCGGTCGGGTTGCCAGTCGAGTTCCATCGCCACGTGCGCGCAGCGGTTCAGATAGGCGTGCGGCTGGCCCTGGTAGCGCACCGCAAATGCTCGACAGGTCTGGCCCGCGTAGTTCACATCGAACGAAACCGCCCTCCCCCCGTCGACCAGATCACGGCTGTTGCACAGCGGGTGGAGCGGGTCGTCGGGCAGTGGCGTCATGGTGGCCTCAGGCGTGTTCGGTGAGCCAGTCGTGCAGTTCGCGCACCGAATGCGCCACATGCAAGGGCTTGAGTTCGTGGAAGGCGTCGGGCTCGTGCGCGCCGTAGCTCACACCCACGCTCGCACAGCCCGCGTTCAGCGCCATCTGCAGATCGTGCGTGGTGTCACCGATCATGAGCGTGCGCTCGGGCGTCACACTGAACTCGCGCATCAGTTCGTTGAGCATCAATGGGTGGGGCTTGCCGGCGGTTTCGTCGGCCGTGCGCGAGCCGTCGAACACGCCAGCGAGTTCCACCGTGCGCAACACCTCGTCGAGACCGCGACGGCTTTTGCCCGTTGCCACTGTCAGCCAGTGCTGGCGGTGCTTGAGCTCGGCGAGCAGCGGCAGCACGCCCTCGAACAGGCTGAGGTCATGCTGGCGCTCCGTGTAGTGGTGGCGGTAGCGCTCGCCGAGCTGCGGATATTTCTCGGGGGGTACGTCGGGCGCGGCGTGGGCCAGTGCCTGCATCAACCCCATGCCGATCACGTAACTGGCGGCCTGGGTGGTGGGCGGTGTGCCCCCCACGTCGGTCACGGCCAGCTGGATGCAGCGGGCGATGAGCGCGGTGGAATCGAACAAGGTGCCGTCCCAGTCGAAGGCGATGAGGTCGAATTGGCGAGCGCTCATGGTGTCAGTGACCCGCCAGAGCCTGCGCGTGGTGGCGCAGGTGATCTTCAATGAAGCTGGCAATGAAGTAGTAGCCGTGGTCATAGCCCGGGTGGCTGCGCAACACGAGCGGCTGGTCAGCGCCCACGCACGCGGCCTGCAGCAGGTGCGGATGCAGCTGCACGGCGAGAAAGGTGTCGCCCAGGCCCTGGTCGATCAGCAGCGGCGGCGCCTTGTGGCCGGCCTTCACCAGCTCGGTGGCGTCGTGCGCGGCCCAGGTCGAGCGGTTCGGGCCCAGGTACCCGGTGAACGCCTTGTCGCCCCAGGGGCACTGGCTGGGCGCGGCGATCGGCGCGAAGGCCGAGACGCTCTGGTACAGCCCCGGGTGGCGCAAAGCCAGCGTGAGCGCGCCGTGGCCACCCATGGAGTGGCCGAAGATGCCAACACGATCGGGTTGCGCTGCGAAGTTCGCCAGCACCAAGGCACGCAGCTCCTGCGTGATCCAGCTCTCCATGCGGAAGTGCTTCGCCCAGGGCGCCTCGGTCGCGTCCAGGTAGAAGCCGGCGCCGTGGCCGAAATCCCAGGCGGCGCTGGCACCGTCGATGCCTGTGTCGCGCGGGCTGGTGTCGGGCGTGACGATCATCAGGCCAAGCTCGGCCGCCATGCGCTGCGCGCCGGCCTTGATGGGAAACGTTTCCTCGGCGCAGGTCAGGCCCGCCAGGAAGAACAGCACCGGCACCGGGCCTTGAGCAGCCTGTGGCGGCACGAAAACGCCGAACTTCATCGGCAAGCCGATCTCGGTGGATGCATGCCGGTAAAAGCCCTGCACGCCACCAAAGCAGCGGTGCTCGCTGAGCGTCTCCAGGCTCATCAGAACTCCACCACGGCGCGGATGGATTCGCCACGCTTCATCAGGTCGAAGCCTTCGTTGATCTGGTCAAGGCGCAGCTTGTGCGTGATCAGGTCGTCGATGTTGATCTTGCCTTCCATGTACCAGTCGACGATCTTGGGCACGTCGGTGCGGCCACGCGCGCCACCGAACGCCGAGCCTTCCCACTTGCGGCCAGTGACCAGCTGGAACGGGCGCGTGCTGATCTCTGCGCCCGCCTCCGCCACACCAATGATGATGCTGCGGCCCCAGCCCTTGTGCGTGCACTCCAGCGCGTCGCGCATCACCTTGGTGTTGCCGATGCACTCGAAGCTGTAGTCGGCGCCGCCGTCGGTGAGCTGGACGATGGCGTCCACCACGTTGGGCACGTCCTTGGGGTTGATGAAGTGCGTCATGCCGAACTTGCGGGCCATGGCTTCGCGCGCGGGGTTGAGGTCGACCCCGATGATCTTGTCGGCACCCACCATCTTTGCACCCTGGATCACGTTCAGGCCAATGCCGCCCAGGCCGAACACGACCACGTTGGCGCCCGCCTCCACCTTGGCCGAGAAGATCACCGCGCCGATGCCGGTGGTCACGCCGCAGCCGATGTAGCAGACCTTGTCGAACGGTGCGTCTTCGCGGATCCTGGCCAGCGAGATCTCGGGCGCCACGGTGTAGTTGCTGAAGGTGCTGGTGCCCATGTAGTGAAAGATGGGCTTGCCGTCCAGGCTGAAGCGGCTGGTGGCGTCGGGCATCAAACCCTTGCCTTGCGTGCCGCGGATCAGCTGGCACAAATTGGTCTTGCGGCTCAGGCAGAACTTGCACTGGCGGCATTCGGGCGTGTAGAGCGGAATGACATGGTCGCCCTTCTTGAGTGAGGTCACGCCCGGGCCCACGTCCACCACGATGCCCGCGCCTTCGTGGCCCAGGATGGCGGGGAAGATGCCTTCGGGATCGGCGCCCGATAGCGTGTAGTAGTCGGTGTGGCAGATGCCGGTGGCCTTGATCTCCACCAGCACTTCGCCGAACTTGGGGCCTTCCAGATCCACGGTTTCAATGGTGAGAGGCTGGCCTGCTTTCCAGGCCACGGCGGCTTGCGTTTTCATGGTGTGTTCGATGGGTTGATGAGGTCTCCGTCGAGGGTACCGCAGATCAGTTGGCGCTGTCTTGCGCCCCGATGGATTCCACCACGCCCGCATACCTTGCCAGCGCGTTGAGCAGCGTGGCCGCCAAGTCCTCACCGATCTCTTCAAACAGTTCCCGTTCAGCCTTCTTCAGTGCCTTTGAGAACGCCGCCAGCCACAGGCGGCCCGCATCGGTGAAGTTCACGATGCGCACCCGCCGATCCGCCGGATCGGACAGACGAACCACCAGGCCCAAGCCTTCGCACTGGTCGATCAATTCCGTCATCGCCGCGTTCGTCATGTTCGCGCGCTGCGCCAGCACCGTGATGCGCGTGCCCTCCAGGTCGAGATGTCGGGTGAGGTTGATATGTGGCAGGCGTGTCTGTCCGTGCCCCGCCTGGGCCATCAGCTCCAGCACGCGGGCCTCGAAGCGCGTCAGCGCGTTGCCCAGTACGCGACCCGCGTTGTGCATGCGCCAGGCGTCTGGCGCACGGCGAGGCCTGGACGGAGATTTCGTTTTCGGTACACTCAAAGTATTTAGGCAACCTAAGCAAATAACCGACATGGCTGGAGAATTATCAATGAGCCCGGCGGGCGGGCGGGGTCGTGACATCCAGGTCGACGTGCTGATCGCAGGCGGCGGGCCGTGCGGTCTCATGCTGGCCAACGAGCTCGGTCGGCGCGGCGTGCGAACCCTGTTGGTGGAGCCCAAGCCCGGAACCGCGTTCAACCCGCAGGCCAATGCGACGCAGGCACGCACCATGGAACACTTCCGCCGGCATGGCTTTGCTACCGAGATCCGCGAACAGGGTTTGCCTGCCGACCACCCGACCGACATCGCCTACTTCACCCGGTTCAGCCAGCACGAACTGGCACGTCTGCGCCTGCCCACGGCCGGGCAGGCGGCGGCAACCATCAAGAGCCTGGGCGGCTCGTGGAGCGCTGCGGAGTTGCCCCATCGCGTGTCGCAGAAGTTCGTCGAAGCCATCCTGCTGCGCCACGCCAAACGATGGCCGAGCATCGACATCCAGCACGGCTGGCAGCTCCGCCAGTTCACCGACAGGGTTGACTGTGTCGAGGCGAACATCACTTCGGTCGATGGCACGCAGTCCCGCACCGTGACAGCGCGATACCTCGTCGGCGTGGACGGTGCCCGCAGCACGGTGCGTCAACATCTGGGCATCAGGTATGGCGGCGCCACCGGCTTCAGGCGCGAGTTCATGGGAGGCAAGATGTTCGCGCTGTACTGCCGGGTACCCACGTTCCACGATGCGTTTCCTCATGACAAGGGATGGATGTACGTGTCGGTGAACTCGCAACGGCGCGCCTTCATGGCGTCCGTCGATGGCCAGAGCGAGTTCGCCTTCCACGCCGCCGTCCACGACGGCGAGGACGCAGACGCCTGGACCGAAGACGACGCCAGACGCATCTTCTCGGAGGCCATGGGGCGCGAGTTGCCCGTGGAGGTTTTGTCCATGCTGACCTGGACAGCCGGACATGCGCTGGTCGCGGAGAAATTCCAGCAAGGCAGGGTCTTCCTCGGCGGTGACGCGGCGCACCTGTTCACACCCACCGGCGGCCTGGGCTACAACACCGCGGTGGAGGACGCCGTGAACCTGGGCTGGAAGCTGGCCCATGTCCTGCAAGGGCGCGCACCCGAGTCGTTGCTCGACACCTACGAAGTGGAGCGCAAGCCGCTGGCCCAGCGCAACACGGCCTATGCCAGGCACTTTGCCGACTCGGTGGGCCTGTTCCAGGCCACGGCAGAACTGGAACAGGACACGGCGGGCGGTGAGGTCGCCCGCCAGGCCGCCTCGGCGCACCTCAACGCGCACGTGCGGCTGGAGTTCAACATTCCGGGCGTGACCTTCGGTGGCCGCTACGACGGATCACCCATCATCCTGGCCGACGGATCAAGACCGCCAGAAGACAAACCCAACGAGTACGTGCCGACGGCCTGCCCCGGTGGACGCCCCCCGCACGTCTGGCTGAAAGACGGTCGATCGCTCTACGACACGTTCAACTTCGAGTGGACGCTGCTGGTATTGGGGCCGCACGCGCCCGACACCGGAGCTTTCGAACGCGCCGCCCTGGAGCGGGCGCTGGACCTGCGGGTGACCCGTCACGCCACGCCGGATCTGCTGGCCTTGTACGAAGCCCCGCTGGTGCTGATTCGGCCAGATCAGATCGTTGCCTGGCGCGGGACGGATGCGGGCAACGCCGCGTGGATCCTGGGCACCTGTGTCGGCGCCGCTGCGCCAACAATGCCCTGACACATCACTCGACCTTGGCGCCGCCCTTGAACCATTGCGCCACCAGCGCGCGCTCTTCATCGGTGATGCCCGTGGCGTTGTTCATGGGCATGAGGCGCGTCACCACCACCTGCTGGTAGACCGCTTGCGCGTGCTGCTTCAACGTCTCAGGTGAATCAAGCCGCACGTTCTTGGACTGCAGCGCCTCGCCGTGGCACATGGCGCAACGTTGTTCGATCACCGGTTTGAGCTGCGCGTAGCTCACGGTGTCGGGCACCGCCACGGCCTGCACCGGTGCGGGTTTGAGCCAGACGATCAGCGCCACCAACACCACGACACCGACGGCGGCGTAAGGCCATGGATGCGCATTGCGGCCCAGCTTGAAGCCGTGGCGCATGACGAAGAACTGCCGGATCGCCGCGCCCGCGAACATCATGCCGATCAGGATCAGCCAGTTCTGCGGATGGGTGTAGGTGAAGCTGTAGTGGTTGCTCAGCATGGCGAACAGCACCGGCAGCGTGAAGTAGGTGTTGTGCACGCTGCGCTGCTTGCCACGCTGGCCGTGGATGGGGTCCACCGGACGCCCCGCCTTGAGGTCGGCCACCACGGTGCGCTGCCCCGGGATGATCCAGAAGAACACATTGGCGCTCATGGCGGTGGCGATCATCGCGCCCACCAACAGGAAGGCCGCGCGCCCGGCAAACAGCTGGGTGGCCAGCCAGGCCGCCACGCACACCAGCACCAGCACCAGCGCACCGACCTTGGCGTCGCCGCTCTCCTTCTGCCCCAGCGTGCGGCAGATCGCGTCGTACAGCAGCCAGAACACCACCAGGAAAGCCAGCGCACCGGCGATCGCGGCGGCCGGGCTCCAGACGAACACCTTGGGATCGATCAGGTAGACGCTCGGGCTCCACAGGTACGAAATGAGGAACAGCGCAAAGCCCGAAAGCCAGGTGGAATAACTCTCCCAGTAGAACCAGTGCAGGTGCCCGGGCAGTTGGGGCGGCGAGACCGCGAACTTCACCGGGTGGTAGAAGCCGCCGCCGTGCAAGGCCCAGAGCTCGCCGCTCACGCCGTCCTTCTTCAGTTGCTCGTCTTCAGGCGGCGTGAGGCTGCTGTCGAGGAACACGAAATAGAAGGAAGAGCCGATCCAGGCAATGGCCACGATCACGTGCAGCCAGCGCAACAGCAGATTGGCCCAATCGAGCAGGTAGGTTTCCATGGCACCTCAAGGCAACATCAAGGGTTGCGACTCACCACCGCGGGCGCTGTGAGTCGACTGAGGGCCGCGATTGGGTGGGCTGGCGCTCACCTGCTCCGCTGCGACCAAGCCATCAAAGTGTATACACATTCTGAAGACAATCAAGGTGTTTTTGAACTGCGGGCATGGGCATCCACGGCAAGCAACAACTGAGCCACGACCGACGCCGCGATCACCGCAGGCACCTTGCCGTCAATGCCCGGCAAGCCGATCGGGCAGGTGACGCGGCCCAGGTCTTCCGCGGAAAAGCCGCGCTCCATGAGGCGATGGCCAAAGGTCGCCCACTTGGTGCGGCTGCCGATCAAACCGATGAAGGCCAGATCGTTGCGCTCCCGCTGGCGCTGCAGGCACGCCGCCACCACGTCCAGGTCTTCGGCATGCGAGAAGCTCATGATCAGCACGCAGGCACCCGCCGGGAGGTCGCGCACGGCAGCGTGCACCGGGTCGGAATGTTCGGTGCTCACCTGCGCCGGCAGGCTCAAAGGAAACACGCCGTCGCGACTGTCGATCCACGTCACGTCGAACGGCAACGGCTCCAGCGCCTGCACGATGGCTCGTCCCACATGGCCGCCGCCGAACAGCGCCAGCGGCGTGTGCGCGGGCCGCAGCCGGACGCGCAGTTCATCGACGTGCGATGCATCCACCGGCTCGAAGCGCAGCACCAGAGAACCGCCGCAGCACTGGCCCAGACTGGGCCCGAGCGTGACGCGCTCTTGCCAGCCCCGAGGGGTTTCGTCGGCTTGCTCAGTCCGGCGAGCCAGCGCTTCGCGCGCCTGGTGTATGGCTTTCCACTCCAGATGCCCACCGCCGATCGTGCCCACTTCGCCGCGTGTCGCGTCGGCAAAGACCGCCATCCACGCACCCGCTTCGCGAGGAACGGAGCCCCGCGTTTGCTCAACGGTGACGAGCACCGCGGGAACATGCGCCAGAGTCAGCAGAAAGGTTTCAAGTTCGCTGGGCATGTGTGGCGTCGAAGTCAAAGAATGTGTATGGAAAAGTAAGGTCAAACCAGGCGCGTCAGTATCAACCGTACTGTGCGAAACCTTGCAGTCCAGCCACAATACATTCCATCCACCCGTTTGTATGCGCACACGTGGCCACACCGGGTTCCGATCAGTTCAAACAGGCCAGCCCACATGAGAGACATTGAACCCGCACCGCAACAGGCTTCACGGCCCGATGCGCCTGTTACATCCAACCGCGCCAGCCGCGGCTCGTGGGCCTGGATCGGCGTGCTGACTGCAACACTGCTCGCCTCGTGCGCATCTCCGCCTCCACCACCACCTCCCCCACCGCCGCCCCCACCGGCGCCCGCTCCCGCGCCACCACCCGTCTCCGAACTGCCTGCACCCGACATCGTGTCCAACGCTGTGTCACCGCTCGACTACCGCAAGGACGGTGCCCGGCACATCTACCAACGCAACGGCCACCGCATCTACAAAGGCCAGCTGCCGCCGCTCATGCACGCGGTGGGCGTGCTGCAGGTCGAAGTGGATGGCCGTGGCAATGTGCGCACCGTGAACTGGATGCGCGCACCGAGCCACGTGCCCGACGTCATGCGCGAAATCGAGCGCACCGTGCGCGCCGCCGCGCCCTTTCCGGCACCGGTGCGCATGGGTGGCGTGACGTACACCGACATCTGGCTCTGGGACAAGAGCGGCAACTTCCAGCTCGACACGCTGACCGAAGGGCAGCGCAGCAAGTAGCTCCCCCCCCGCGCCGCCTGCGGCGTCACCCCCCCAAGGGGGCAACGCGGTGCGGCCTGGCAGAGCCAGTTCCGCCGCGTTCTGGGTTCAGGCACTTTCTCCGGCGCGAACTGTCTCCCACGCCCAGGATGCGGTGGAACTGGCTCCGCCAGGCCACTTGCATCGCCCCCCTTGGGGGGTGACGCCGCAGGCGGCGCGGGGGGTGCAGCGTCAACTCCCCCTGTACGTGGAATAGCTCCAGGGGCTCACCAGCAACGGCACGTGGTAATGCTGGTCGGTGTGCGCCACGCCGAAGTCCAGCGAAACCCGGTTGAGAAAGTTCGGCTCCGGCAAAGCCACGCCCCGGGCGGCAAAGTACCCCTTCACGTCGAACACCAGCCTGTAGGTACCCACCTTCAGGCTCGCGTTGTCGTACAGCGGGCCATCGGGGTTGCGCCCATCCTGGTTCAACACGAAACGTTTGACCAGCGTGGACTGGTCGCCTTGCGTGGTGTGCAGTTCCACCTGCATGCCGGCGGCGGGGCAGCCGTGCATGGTGTCCAGAACGTGTGTACTCAAGCCCATGGTCGTCCTTTGAATATGTGCAGTCGACTGAAAGTGTATACACTTTTTGTTTTTCTGGATATGATGATTCCATGGAAACCTCCAGCACCCTGCACATCGTCGAGTCGCTCACCAAGGCCATCGTCGAGCACCGACTGCACCCGGGCACCAAACTGGCCGAGCAGAAGCTCGCCGACCATTTCGGCGTCTCCCGAACCCTGGTGCGCCAGGCCTTGTTCCAGCTGTCGCAGAACCGGCTGATCCGCCTGGAGCCCGCGCGCGGCGCCTTTGTGGCCGCGCCGTCGGTGGAGGAAGCGCAGCAGGTGTTTGCGGTGCGGCGCATGCTGGAGGCGGAGATGACGCGCGCCTTCGTGAAGACCGTGACCAACGCCAAGATCAAGGCGCTGCGTGAACACGTGGCGCAGGAAAAGCTCGCGGTGAACAACGAGGACGTGGCCGGGCGCACCGAGCTGCTGGGCGACTTCCACGTGCGCATGGCCGAGCTCATGGGCAACCGGGTGTTGGCCGAACTGCTGCGCGAACTCATCTCGCGCTGCGCGCTGATCACCCTCATGTACCAGAGCAACCAGGCCGCCGAGCATTCGAACGACGAACACGCCGACATCGTGAAGGCGCTGGCCGCACGCGACGAGGCACTGGCCGTGCGCCTGATGAACGAGCACCTGCTGCACGTCGAGGAGAACCTGACTTTCGACCGCAAGGTGCCCACCAACGACATCTCGATGGCCTTGTCATGACAGTGATGGCCTACCCCCGCCCCGCCCCTGCGGGCCGTGACCCCCTCAAGGGGGCAACACCTGCGGCCCGGCAAAGCCGGTTCCGCGGCGTTCCCAATTGACTCCCCTTCAGTTGCTGAGCCCATGACCATTTACGACTCCACGCGTCAATACCCGCGCGACCTGGCCGGCTATGGCCGCGATGTGCCGCACGCGCGCTGGCCAAACGGCGCGCGCATCGCCGTGCAGTTCGTGCTGAACTACGAGGAAGGTGGCGAGAACAGCGTGCTGCATGGCGACGACGCGTCCGAGCAGTTCCTCTCGGAAATGTTCAACCCCGCGGCCTTTCCCGCGCGCCACATCAGCATGGAAGGCATCTACGAGTACGGCTCGCGCGCCGGCGTCTGGCGCATCCTGCGCGAGTTCGAGCGCCGCGGCCTGCCGCTCACCGTGTTCGGCGTGGCCACAGCCCTGCAACGCAGCCCGGACGTGACCGCCGCCTTCAAGGAACTGGGACACGACATCGCCTGCCATGGACTCAAGTGGATCCACTACCAGAACGTGGACGAAGCGACCGAGCGCGCCCACATGGCGCAAGCCATGCAGCTCATCGAAAAGCTCACCGGCAGCCGGCCATTGGGCTGGTACACCGGGCGCGACAGCCCCAACACGCGCCGCCTGGTGGCCGACTTCGGTGGCTTCGAATACGACAGCGACTACTACGGCGACGACCTGCCGTTCTGGATGAAGGTGCGCAAGACCGATGGCAGCGATGCGCACCAGCTCGTCGTGCCCTACACGCTGGACTGCAACGACATGCGCTTTGCGCTGCCGCAGGGCTTCTCGCATGCCGATCCGTTTTTCCAGTACCTCAAGGACAGCTTCGACGTGCTGTATGCCGAAGGCGACCCGGCCGGCCTGGACCGCCCCAGGATGATGAGCATCGGCATGCACTGCCGCCTGCTCGGCAAGCCCGGGCGCATCACCGCGCTGCAGCGTTTCCTGGACCACATCGCGCAGCACGACCACGTGTGGGTGGCGCGGCGCATCGACATCGCCCGCCACTGGCAGCAACACCACCCGGCACCCGTCTGACCCATGAGCCTCACCCTGCAACAACTCAACAGTGCCGACCCTGCCGAGGCGCTGCGCCTGCTCGACGGTCTTTACGAACACTCGCCCTGGATCGCCGAGCAGGCGCTGACGCAACGCCCGTTTGCCTCGCTGGCCGCGCTCAAGCACGCCATGGTGACGGTGCTGGCCCACGCGAGCGTGAACGCGCAGCTGGCGTTGATCCGCGCCCACCCCGAACTCGCGGGCAAGGCCATGGTGAGCCAGTCGCTCACCGCCGAATCGACCCACGAGCAGACCAGGGCCGGGCTCACGAACTGCACGCCCGAAGAGTTCGCGCACATCCAGCAGCTCAACGCGCAATACAACACCAGGTTCGGCTTCCCGTTCATCCTGGCCGTGCGCGGTCCACGTGGCATGGGCCTGGCCAAGCGCGAAATCATCGCCACCTTTGAACGCCGCCTGGGCAACCCGGTGGACTTCGAACGCGCCGAGTGCCTGCGCAACATCCACCGCATCGCCGAGATCCGGTTGAACGACAAGTTCGGCTTCGAGCCCGTGCTCGGCAACGAGGTTTGGGACTGGCACGAAGACCTCGCGCGCCACAGCGATCCCGGGTTCGCGGAACAGGGCCAACTCACCGTGACCTACCTGACCGACGCACACCGCGCCTGTGCCGCCGACCTGGTGGTGCGCATGCGCGAGTGCGGGTTTGACGAGGTGAACATTGACGCAGTGGGGAATGTGGTGGGGCACTACCACGCGGGCCCCCACCCCAACCCTCTCCCAGAGGGAGAGGGAGTGAAGACACTTCTGACCGGCAGCCATTTCGACACCGTGCGCAACGGTGGCAAGTACGACGGGCGCCTCGGCATCTTCGTGCCCATGGCCTGCGTGAAACGGTTGCACGCGGCTGGCAGACGCCTGCCCTTCGCCATCGAGGTGGTGGGCTTTGCCGAAGAGGAAGGCCAGCGCTACAAGGCCACTTTCCTCGGCTCGGGCGCACTCACCGGCCACTTCAACCCGGCCTGGCTCGACCAGCAGGATGCCGATGGCGTGACCATGCGCGCGGCCATGCAGCACGCCGGCCTGCCCGCCACGCTGGAGGCCATCGGTGCGCTCAGGCGCGACCCGTCGAACTACCTCGGCTTCGTCGAGGTGCACATCGAGCAGGGCCCGGTGCTCAACGAGATGGACCTGCCGCTGGGCGTGGTCACCTCCATCAACGCCAGCGTGCGTTACCTGTGCGAAGCCATCGGCATGGCCAGCCACGCCGGCACCACGCCCATGAACCGCCGGCGCGATGCCGCCAGCGCCGTGGCCGAACTCGCGCTCCATGCCGAGCAGCGCGCCGCGGCCGATGGTGACTCGGTCGCCACCATCGGCATGCTGCAGGTGCCGGGCGGCTCGATCAACGTGGTGCCGGGCCGATGCGTGTTTTCGCTCGACCTGCGCGCGCCCAGCAATGCACAGCGCGACGCACTGGAACGCGACATCCTCGGGCAGCTGCGCGCCATCTGCGAGCGCCGTGGCATCGGCCTCAAAACCGAAGAAACCATGCGCGCCGCCGCCGCGCCCAGCGCGCCCGCCTGGCAGGCCCGCTGGGAACGCGCCGTGGCCGCACTCGGCGTGCCGTTGCACCGCATGCCCAGCGGCGCCGGCCACGACGCGATGAAGCTGCACGAAGTGATGCCGCAGGCCATGCTCTTCGTGCGCGGCCTCAACAGCGGCATCAGCCACAACCCGCTGGAGTCCACCACCAGCGACGACATGGAGCTGTGCGTGAACGCCTTCTCGCACCTGCTCGAACAACTCGCCACCGAACACAAGCACTGAAGCCACATGACCACCGACCAACAACTGGATGCCTGGATCGACGCCCACTTCGACGAGGAGGTGCGCTTCCTGCAGGAACTCGTGCGCGTGCCCACCGACACCCCGCCGGGCAACAACGCGCCGCACGCCGAGCGCACGGCCGAGCTGCTCGCCGCCATGGGCCTGCAGGCCGAGAAGCACGCCGTGCCCGCCGCCGAGGTGCAGGCCGCCGGCCTGCAGAGCATCACCAACCTGATCGTGCGCCGCCCCTATGGACCGGGCAAGACCATCGCGCTCAACGCGCATGGCGACGTGGTGCCGCCCGGCGAAGGCTGGACGCACGACCCCTACGGTGGCGAGATCCAGGACGGCAAGATCTACGGCCGTGCAACGGCGGTCAGCAAGTGCGACATCGCGAGCTTCACCTTCGCCATCCGCGCGCTCGAATCGCTGGGCGCCAGGCTGGCCGGTGGCGTGGAACTGCACGTGACCTACGACGAGGAATACGGCGGCGAGGTCGGCCCCGACTGGTTGCTGAAGAAGGGCCTGACCAAGCCCGACCTGATGATCGCCGCCGGCTTCAGCTACCAGGTGGTGGTGGCGCACAACGGCTGCCTGCAACTGGAGGTGACGGTGCACGGCGACATGGCGCACGCCGCCATTCCCGACAGCGGCACCGACGCGCTGCAAGGTGCGACGCACATCCTCAACGCGCTCTACGCGCTCAATGCCGACTACCTGAAAGTCACGTCCAGCGTCGAGGGCATCACACACCCGTATCTCAACGTGGGCCAGATCAGCGGCGGCACCAACACCAATGTGATCCCCGGCAAGGTCGTGCTCAAGATCGACCGCCGCATGATCCCCGAGGAAGATCCGGCCGAGGTGGAAGCCGCGCTGCGCCACACCATCGAGCAGGCGGCGGCCAACTACAACCCGCCACGCGGTGGCCGCGCGATCCGCGTCGATGTGAAGCGCATCCTGCTGGCGCGCGCACTCAAACCCCTGCCCGGCAACCAGCCGCTGGTCCAGGCGATCCAGAAGCACGGCCAGGCGGTGTTCGGTGAAGCCATACCCGCCGTGGGCACGCCGCTCTACACCGACGTTCGCATTTACGGCGAACACGGCATCCCCGGTGTGATCTACGGCGCTGGCCCGCGCACGGTGCGCGAATCGAACGCCAAGCGCGCTGACGAAAATCTGCTGCTGGAAGACCTGCGCCGCGCCACCAAGGTGATCGCGCGCACGCTGTTCGAGCTCCTGCAACCCAGCTGAAACCCGAATTGCACGAGCCCTGGCCGGGGGCACAATGAATCCACAACAACGGCCACAGGAGAGACAGCCATGACACCCGCCGAAGAAGCCCTGCGCGAAGCCGCGTTTGAATACCACCGCCTGCCGCGTCGGGGCAAGATCGCCGTCAACCCCATCAAGCCCCTGTCCAACCAGCGCGATCTCTCGCTGGCCTACTCCCCCGGCGTGGCCTACCCCTGCCTGGCCATCGAGGCCGACCCCAGGCTGGCGGCCGAATACACCAGCCGCGGCAACCTGGTTGGCGTGATCACCAACGGCACGGCCGTGCTGGGCCTGGGCGACATCGGCCCGCTGGCCAGCAAGCCGGTGATGGAAGGCAAGGGCTGCCTGTTCAAGAAGTTCGCCGGCATCGACGTGTTCGACATCGAGCTGGATGAAAAGGACCCGGACAAGCTGGTCGAGATCATTGCCGCGCTCGAGCCCACGCTGGGCGGCATCAACCTCGAAGACATCAAGGCACCCGAGTGCTTCTACATCGAGAAGAAGCTGCGCGAGCGCATGGGCATTCCGGTGTTCCACGACGACCAGCACGGCACCGCCATCATCTCGGCCGCCGCCCTGCTCAATGGACTGGAGCTGGTGGGCAAGGACATCGGCGCGGTCAAGCTCGCCGTGAGCGGCGCGGGCGCCGCCGCCATCGCCTGCCTGGATGTGATGGTCGGCCTGGGTGTGTCGCGCGAGAACATCTTCGTCTGCGACTCCAAGGGCGTCGTGTACGAGGGTCGTCCCGGTGGCTACGACGAATCGAAGGCGCGCTACGCGCAGAAGACGCAACTGCGCACGCTGGCCGATGCGGTCAACGGTGCCGACGTGTTCCTGGGCTGCTCGGCGCCGGGCGTGCTCACCGCCGAGATGGTCAAGAGCATGGGCAGCAAGCCCATCATCCTCGCGCTGGCCAACCCCGAACCCGAGATCCGGCCCGAGCTGGCCAAGGCCGTGCGGCCCGACTGCATCATCGCCACCGGCCGCAGCGACTACCCGAACCAGGTCAACAACGTCCTGTGTTTCCCCTACATCTTCCGTGGCGCACTCGACTGCGGTGCCACCAAGATCACGGAAGAAATGAAGCTGGCCTGCGTGCGCCAGATCGCCGATCTGGTCAAGAGCGAGACCAGCGAGGAAGTGGCCAACGCCTATGCCGGGCAAGACCTCTCCTTCGGCCCCGACTACATCATCCCCAAGCCGTTCGACTCGCGGCTGATCCTGCGCATTGCACCCGCCGTGGCGCAGGCCGCGGCCGACTCCGGTGTGGCAACGCGGCCCATCAAGGACATGGACGCCTATCGGCAGGAACTCAGCCGCTTCGTCTACCAGACCGGCATCCTGATGCAGCCGATCTTCAACGCGGCCAAGAGCTTGCCGAACAAGGCACGCGTGGCCTACGCCGATGGCGAGGACGAGCGCGCGCTGCGCGCAGCGCAGATGGCGATCGACGACCAGCTGGCATTGCCCATCCTCATCGGGCGCCCGGCCGTGATCGAAGCGCGCATTGCCAAAGCCGGCCTGCGCATGAAGCTCGGGCAGGACGTGCAGAACGTGAACCCCGAGGACGACCCGCGCTTTCGCCAGTACTGGGAGCACTACCACCAGCTCATGGGCCGCGCAGGCGCCACGCCCGAGGTCGCCAAAGCGGCGGTGCGGCGTTCCAACACCATCATCGGCTCGCTCATGCTCTCGCTCGGTGACGCCGACGCGCTCATCTGCGGTCTGGTGGGCGGCTACATGACGCACCTGGAGCGCATCGACCACGTGCTCGGGCGCCGCGACGGCGCGGGGCTCTATGCCTCGGTCAACGCGCTCATGACCGACCGTGGCCCGCTGTTCATCGCCGACACCTATGTGAACGAGCTGCCGTCGGCCGAAGAGCTGGCGGAGATCGCCTGGATGGCCGCGCAGGAAGTGCAGCGCTTCGGTCTGCCGCCCAAGATCGCCTTCCTCTCGCATTCGAGTTATGGCTCCAGCAAGCGTGCATCGGCCCGCAAGATGGCGCAGGCCCGCGACCTGTTCGTGGCCGCGCACCCCGAGATCGAGTGCGACGGCGAGTTGCACGGCGACGCCGCGCTGCAGCCCGAAATCCGCAGCGCCTACCTGGCCGAGACCACCCTCAAGGGATCGGCCAACCTGCTGATCTGCCCCAACCTCGATGCGGCCAACATCCTCTACAACGTGATGAAGACCACCGCCAGCGGTGGCGTCACGGTGGGCCCCATCCTCATGGGATCGGCCGGCACGGTGCACATCCTCACGCCAGCGGCCACGGTGCGCCGTGTGCTCAACATGACTGCGCTTGCGGCGGCCAGTGCGCAGGGTGTGGCCAGAGCCTGAACGCTTGCGGTGTGCACTGCAAGGGGGCGCCACGCGTCACTTTTTTTTCGTGCCTGCACCGCGCGGGCTCGCGGACGCGGCGTGCGCTGCTCCGCGGCTGTCCCCCGGCGGCTGGAGCCGCCTCCTCCTTTATGCCGCTGCGCAGCGCACACCGCGCCCGCGAGCCGAGGTGACATTGGCTCACTCACAGACCGAGTGCCAACGAGGTCATCGGCGGCCATGGGGCACGGCGCAGCGAAATAAAGGAGGAGGGGCCGAAGGCCCCGGGGGACATTCGCGGAGCCGTGCCCCGTGGTCGCCGATGACCGGAACCAGGCAAAATTCCCATACATGGTGCACCCCAATCTGGTGCGCACCATTCAGGGTTACCCATGTAGACGTGCCCGACCCCGGAAATCAGAATCTGTATACACATTCTGTGTTCAAACCGCGTCCAAACACCTGTTTCCAAGGGTATGCACCGCTGGCACCCTTATTGCTGATGAAGAAACATGCCTGGGCGCTCCATCCCCGGACCCTTGCAACCCCTCACCCCACAGGAGAACCCATGAACAAACGCCACTTCATCCAGACCGCCGCCGCCCTGGCGACCCTGGCCGCCATGGGCACCGCCCAGGCCCAGACCCCCATCAAGTTCCAGCTCGACTGGCGCTTCGAAGGCCCGGCCGCGCTGTTCCTGCAGCCCGCTGCCAAGGGTTACTTCAAAGCCGCCGGCCTGGACGTGACGATCGACTCCGGCAACGGCTCGGGCGGCACCGTCACCCGCGTGGCCTCGGGCACCTACGACATCGGCTTTGCCGACATGGCCGCCCTCATGGAGTTCCACGCCAACAACCCGGACGCCCCGAACAAGCCGGTCGCCGTGATGATGGTCTACAACAACACGCCGGCCGCCGTGCTCGCGCTCAAGAAGAGCGGCATCACCAAGCCCGCCGACCTCAACGGCAAGAAACTCGGCGCGCCGGTGTTCGACGCCGGTCGCAAGGGCTTCCCGATCTTCCAGAAGGCCAACAACATCGGCAACGTGGCCTGGACCTCGATGGATCCACCGCTGCGCGAAACCATGCTGGTGCGCGGCGACATCGACGCCATCACCGGCTTCTCGTTCACCTCGCTGCTCAACCTCGAAGCACGTGGCGTGAAAGCCGAGGACGTGGTCGTCATGAACTACGCCGACAACGGCGTGAAACTCTATGGCAACGCGATCATCGCCTCGCCCAAGCTCATCGCCGAAAACCCGGCCGCCGTGAAGGCGTTTCTCTCCGCCTTTGCCAAGGGTGCCAAAGACGTGATGGCCAACCCCGCGGCCTCGATCGAGACCGTGAAGGCGCGCGACGGCATCATCAACGTGCCGCTGGAGACGCGCCGCCTGCAGCTCGCCATCGACGCGGTGGTGGCCAGCCCCGACGCACGCAAGGAAGGTTTTGGCCAGGTCGTGCCCGGTCGTCTGGCGCTGATGGCTTCGCAAGTCTCCGATGCCTATGGCACCAAGACCCGCGTCGATCCCGCCAAGATCTGGAACGGCTCCATGCTGCCCACCGCCGCCGAGCTCAACGTGCTGCCGCCCGCGAAGAAATAAGGCCGAAGACCAGCCCCTCTGGCCCAGGCCAGCCACCCTGCGGCGGCTGGCCTTTTTTTCAGGAAGACCCATGCAAGACACCTCCAGCACCGCGCCCTTCGTCGATTTCGACCAGGTCTGGCTGGCCTACAACGACGACTTGCTGGCGAAGAACATCTTTGCCGTCGAAGACATCAACCTCAAGGTCAAGCAGGGTGAGTTCATCGCCATCGTCGGCCCTTCGGGCTGCGGCAAGTCCACCTTCATGAAGCTCACCACCGGGCTGAAGATGCCCAGCATGGGCAAGATCCGCATCGACGGCCAGCCCGTCACCGGCCCGCTGAAGATCTCGGGCATGGCGTTTCAGGCGCCTTCGCTGCTGCCCTGGCGCACCACGCTGGACAACGTGCTGCTGCCGCTGGAGATCGTCGAGCCCTACCGCAGCCAGTTCAAGGACCGGCGCAAGGAATACGTGGAACGCGCCGGCCGCCTGCTGGCCAGCGTGGGCCTGGGCGGCATGGAGAAGAAGTTTCCGTGGGAGCTTTCGGGCGGCATGCAGCAGCGCGCCAGCATCTGCCGCGCGCTGATCCACGAACCCAAGATGCTGCTGCTTGACGAGCCCTTCGGCGCGCTCGACGCCTTCACCCGCGAAGAACTCTGGTGCACGCTGCGCGACTTGTGGGAGGCGCAGCGCTTCAACGTCATCCTGGTCACGCACGACCTGCGCGAGTCGGTGTTTCTGGCCGACACGGTGTACTGCATGAGCAAGAGCCCGGGCCGCTTCGTGGTGCAGCGCGAGATCCCGATCCCGCGCACGCGCGACCTGGAGGTCACGTACACCAAAGAATTTTCAGACATCGTGCTCGAACTCCGGGGCCACATCGGGGCCATGCGCACCCCTGTCAACCAGTGAACGGAACCACGCCATGAACCTGAACAAAAAACAGATGGAGCGCTGGTCGCCGTTTTTGCTGCTGTTGGCCATCATCGTGATCTGGGAAGTCATCACCAGCGGGTTCGGCGTCTCCGAATTCATCTTCCCGAGCCCCTCGCGCATCTGGGAACAGACGCTGGAACACAAGACCACCATCCTCGGCCACGCCTGGCGCACCTACTGGGTGACCATGGCGGGCTTCGGCATCGCCATCGTGGTCGGTGTCCTGCTGGGTTTCCTCATCGGCAGCTCGCGCCTGGCCTATGCGGCGGTCTACCCGCTCATGACGGCCTTCAACGCCCTGCCCAAGGCGGCCTTCGTGCCCATCCTGGTGGTGTGGTTCGGCATCGGTGTGGGCCCGGCCATCCTCACGGCCTTCCTCATCAGCTTCTTCCCCATCATGGTGAACATCGCCACCGGCCTGGCCACGCTGGAGCCCGAGCTGGAGGACGTGTTGCGCGTGCTGGGCGCCAAGCGCTGGGACGTGTTGACGAAGGTGGGCCTGCCGCGCTCCATGCCCTATTTCTTCGGCTCGCTCAAGGTCGCGATCACGCTGGCTTTTGTGGGCACCACGGTGTCGGAGATGACGGCGTCCAACGAAGGCATCGGTTACTTGCTGATCTCGGCCGGTTCGTCGATGCAGATGGGCCTGGCCTTCAGCGGTCTGCTGGTGGTGGGCGCCATGGCCATGGCGATGTACGAGCTGTTCAGCTTCATCGAGAAGCACACCACGGGTTGGGCGCACCGCGGTTCGCAAAACACATGAGTCCGGACCAGATCGCCAGGCACCTTCGCCGCGCCAACGAGGTGGCGCGACGCGCGGCGAGCATGGGCCGCCATCCGTTTGGTGCCTTGCTGGTGGCGCCTGATGACGAGACGGTGTTGGCCGAGCAGGGCAACATCGACACGGTGAATCACGCAGAGTCCACGTTGGCACGCGCGGCGGCGGACAACTGGCCGGGGGAGTACCTGGCGCGCTGCACGCTGGTGACCACCTTCGAGCCGTGTGCCATGTGCACCGGCACGATTTACTGGGCCAACATCGGGCGGGTGGTGTACGGGGCGAGTGAAGAGGCCTTGCTTGCGCTCACCGGCAGCCATGAAGAGAACCCCACCTTGTCCTTGCCTTGTCGTGAGGTGTTGGCTCGGGGGCAGAAGTCTGTTGAGGTCATTGGGCCTGTGGCTTCTTTGGAGGCTGAGATGTTGGAGCCGCATCTCGGCTTTTGGGCTTCTCGTTAGGTTGCTCTCCGGCTGGTCCGGTCATCGGCGACCACGGGGCACGGCTCCGCGGCTGTCCCCCGCCCGGGGCTGCGCCCCGGGCTCCTCCTTTATGCCGCTGCGCCGTGCCCCATGGCCGCCGATGACCTCGTTGGCACTCGGTCTGTGGTTGAGCCAACGTCACTTCGGCTCGCGGGCGCGGTGTGTGCTGCGCAGCGGCATAAAGGAGGAGGCGGCTCCAGCCGCCGGGGGACAGCCGCGGAGCAGCGCACACCGCGCCCGCGAGCCCGCGAGGTGCAGGCACAAGAACCTCAGCGATGAACCTCCGCCTCACCAGCAGCAGACAAGAGAGCCATCAACCGACGACGAATCAGAATCCCGGGCCGATCCGAGTCCATCGAATACTCCACACCACGACGACGCAGATCCACCACCGCATCCGGGTCGGTGGATTCGAGGATGTCCTTGTCTTCCCGCGTGATCTCGTCGTCGAAATCGATCAGCATCTTCGCCGGGCAGTCGGCCTCCGTGTCGTTGCGGAACAGCCATTGGCACAACTGCATGCGTCCGTCGTCGATGGGCGTGAAGGCGTTGATGATGATGTGGCGAATGCCGCTCGGGTACTCGATGTCCAGCCGGCGCGAGAACGGCTGGTAGTACGCGTTGCGCATGTGACGCTGCGTGATCGCGTCCTTCACGCCGCTGATGCGCTGGAACCGCTCCGGGTTCGCTGCGTCGATCACCGTCTCGGCATAAAAGCCGGCATCGTTCTCCACCAGCTCGTATTTGCTCGGCGCCGGTGAGGCGGCCACACCAAAGGTGGCGCGGTGCACGAAGCTGAAGTGCGAGTTGTCGAACGAATTTTCCAGCGCGCGCACCGGGCTCGTGTTCCACGTTTCGTAGAATTGGAAGATGGTGCGCCAGCCATCCGCTTCGAACTCCGGTATCAACGGCATGTCGGCCACCGGGTCTTCCAGCGCCACCCACGCATAGCCGTAGCGCGCCGTGCAGTGGTAGGCCGTGGTGCCGTAGTCCTTGGGGATTTCGCGATCGGCCGGGTACTGCGGAATCATGATCACGCGACCGTTGCGGTTGTACACCCAGCCGTGATACCCACACTGGATGTTGCCGTCCTTGCACCAACCCTTGCTCAGCCTGGCGGTGCGGTGACAGCAGCGGTCTTTCAACGCGGCGGGCTCGCCGTGTTCGTCGAGAAAGAGAACGATGTTTTCACCCAGCAGGGTGAAGGGCTTGGGGCCGTCGGCCAGCAGGCTCAGCGGCATGACGGCGTGCCAGTAACGGCGGAAGACGGGCTGTTGGGTGACCAGCATGGAAGCGCTCCTGAAAGAAATGGCTTGAGGAATCTCAAGAGCAATTTCCTGCTCCGCATGGCGCGGGGCTGAACGCTTCTACTCTGGGTGGGGATGCTAGCAAAACACAGGCCATGGCGACGCACCGTTTTGAAGAATCCCTGTTGGCATGGCTCGTGCATGAGACCGCCTTGCAGAGTAGAAGCGTTCAGTGGGTGCCCTGTCACCCACCCGGAAATTGCTCTTGTACGTCCCCTGTGCCCCAACGGCGCAGCGGGTTGGAACAAGTCCATTTTTCTGGAGCCCACCATGCAACGCCGCCTCTTCATCGCATCCTCTGCCGCCCTCGCCTCGCTGGGCGCGCCTGCCGTCTGGAGCCAGTCGGCACCCAAACTCACCCCCATCAAGTTCACGCTCGATTTCCGCATCACCGGCCAGACCTCGCCCTTCTTCCTCGCACAGCAGCGCGGCTATTACAAGGACGAAGGCCTGGACGTGAGCATCGATGTGGGGGCGGGCTCGGTGGCGTCCATCACGCGCATCGCCAGCGGCGTGTACCAGATGGGCCTGGGCGACATCAGCTCGCTGATCGAGTTCCAGGCCAGCCAGAGCGGAACGCCATTGGTGCAGGCGGTGTACCAGTACTACAACCGCGCACCGTTCGCGATCATCGGCCGCAAGGACCGCGGCATCACCACCGATTTCCGCAGCCTCGAAGGCAAGAAGATCGCCGCCGCGGCCGTCGAGTCCACGCGCCGCGCCTGGCCCATGGTGGCGCGCAAGCTGCGCGTGAAGGACGACTACTTCCAGTGGGCCACCACCGACTTCGCCTCGCGCGACAACGTGGTGGTGCGTGGCGACGTGGACGGTGCCACCTACTTCCACGATTCCGCCGTGTCGCTGTTCGCGCGCATGAAGCTCGACGAGCTCTCCATCCTGCAATACCAGCAGGCCGGCGTGAACCTCTATGGCAACGCGATCCTCGCGAGCAACGCCATGACCACGCAGAACCCGGCCGCCGTGGCCGGTTTCCTGCGCGCGACCAACCGCGCCATTCTGGAGAGCATGGCCGACCCGGCCGCCGCCATTGCGGCCACCAAGGTGCGTGAACCCATCCTGAGCGAAGCGGTGGAGCTGGAGCGCTGGCGCATCACGCAGCAGTACATCGCCGCGCCCGACACCCGGAGCCACGGCCTGGGCGACGTGCTCAAGCGCACGCTGGAGCAGCAGGTGGATGAAGTGGTCAGCGTGTATGGCCTGAAGGTGCGACCGGGTGTGGAAGGCCTGTTCAACCGCGCCATGCTGCCTGCCCCCAGTCAGCGGGTGGTGAAAGCATGATGGACGCGGAAACACCGATCAACGAACGCGACGGCCTGTACCTGCGCCAGGCCATCGCCTGGTCGCGTGTGGCGCGCGACCGTGGCAACCGGCCGTTCGGCGCGGTGGTGGTGGCCGACGACGGCCGCGTGCTGGCCGAGGCCTGGTGCAACACCAACGAGACCGGCGACTGCACCGGCCACGCCGAGACCAATGCGGTGCGTCAGGTGAGCCCGGTGGTGGACCGCGAGACGCTCGCTCGTGCCACGCTTTACTCGTCGGCCGAGCCCTGCGTGATGTGCGCCGGCGCCATCTTCTGGAGCAACATCGGGCGCGTGGTGTTCGGCATCGACGCGGTGCGCCTGCGCGTGTTCCGCGGCGAACGCGCCGAGCAGCGCGACGCCGAACTCTCGTGCCGCGACGTGTTCAACGCGTCACCGCACCCGATCGAATGCATCGGGCCGGTGTTGATCGACGAGGCCAGCGACATACACACGGGTTTCTGGAAACCGGGGTGACCCGTCACGTGCGACCGGACGTGACGGCGATCGCCCCCGATGCGGGTTCCGCAGTTCTGCGGGGGACGCTGGGCATGGCGGGCATTGTTGGTGTCGGTGGAGCAGTGCAGGCGCCCGGCACCGGAATACATCGCGTTATCCTGCCAGCCTCGACCTCCCCGCCGAACTTCTGCCTCTTCCGGCACCTCACCCCATATGACCGCACCCGAAGACGACGCCATCCCCGACAACCGCGCTGGACGAGGCAAGCTGGGGCGTGAGCGCATGCTGGCCGCCATCCGCGAGGCCGCCATCACCGAATTCAGCCGCCACGGGTTCAAGGGCGCCTCGACCAAGGCCATTGCCGAGCGCGCCGGGCTGACGAAGCCCCACCTGCACTACTACATCAACAGCAAGGAGGAGCTGTACGAAGACCTGCTGTATTCGGTGCTCAACGGCTGGTCGAGCGCATTCGAATTCGCCATCGAGAGCGACGATCCGAAATACGTGCTGAGCCACTACGTGCGCAAGAAGCTGGACTACGCGCTGGACAACCCAGGCCTCTCGCGCATCTTCACCAGCGAGGTGCTGGGCGGCGGGCGCAACCTGGGTCGCTACTGGCCGGTGGCGGTGAAGTCCACCGAGCAGAAGGTGAACATGATCAATCGCTGGATCACCGAGGGGCGGCTGCGTCCACTGGACGCGCGCCTGCTGCTCATGCAGATCTGGGGCATGACCCAGCACTTCGCCGACTACAGCGTGCAGGTGCAGGTGATGCTGGGTCTGGGCCCGGACGAACCGCTGGACCGCGAACCCATCGCCCGCGAGCTCACCACATTTGTGCTGCTCGGCTGCGGTCTCGCACCAGACTGACGCACCCACGCCCCCCGAATCGCGACCGCGGCCCGCCCGTGGTGCACGTGCGGGCGCTTCAGGCGTCCGCGATGGCCCCAGGCCCATCCGCGAGGCTGGCACGGCACTTGCGAAAGTTTGACCAATCGTTCAAACATTCGCCAAATTCCAGTCCGCCATGCCCCTCAACGAGACCACCGCCCTCGAAGCCTTCACCCTCGTGCTGGCGCGCAGCCAGCGCGAACTGGTCGTGGCATCGGGCGAGAACATGGCCGATGTGCTGCACCTGGCGGGCGTGGCGGTGGACACCGTGTGCGAACAGGGCGTGTGCGGCACCTGTGTGACGCGCTGGCTCGACGGCGATCCCGAGCACCACGACAGCTGCCTGAGCGAAGACGAACGCCGCACCCACCTCACCGTGTGCTGTGCACGCAGCCGCAGCGAACGCCTGACCCTCGACCTCTGAGCCAGGAACCACCCATGCGCGTGCTCGTCATCTATTGCCACCCGGTGGAAACCAGCTACAACGCCGCCCTGCACACCGAAGTGCTGGCCGGTCTGCGCAGCGCGGGCCACGAGGTGGACGACTGCGATCTGTATGCCGAGGGTTTCGACCCCGTGCTCTCGCGCGAGGAACGCCTGGGCTACCACGAAGTGCCCGGCAACCGCGTGCCGGTGCAGCGCTATGTGGACCGGCTGCTGAGGGCCGAAGCGGTGGTGTTCTGCTTCCCCACCTGGTGCTTCGGCATGCCCGCCATGCTCAAGGGCTTCTTCGACCGCGTGCTCATGCCCGGTGTGGCCTTCGACATCAGCGACCCGAACAACGTCAAGCCATCGCTCACCCACATCAGGCGCATTTCGGCGGTGGTGACCTACGGCCGTGCCCGCTGGACCGCGCTGCTCATGGGCGACCCTCCGCGCAAGTCGGTCACCCGCTACATGCGACTGCTCACCGGCGGGCGGGCCCGCGTGGACTACCACGCCTGCTACCACATGAACGTGGCCACCACCCCCCGGCTGGACGCGTTCCGCCAGCGCGTGGGCCGCGCGATGGCGCGCTTCGCCTGAGCCATGGACATGGCCCTCGCACCCATCCTTCTGAGACGCGCCAGGCTGCCGCGCTGGCTGCTGCCGCACGCATGGCCCGCCACTGGCTCGCAGCCCGCGCTGGCCGACCTGCACCTCGCCGAAGGCCGCGTGCAGAGCGTTCAGCCCCACCTGCCGACGAGCAAAAACACCACCAACGGCTGGGACCTGAACGGCGCGCTGGTGCTGCCCGGCCTGGTGGACGCACACACCCACCTGGACAAGGCCTTCACCCTGCCGCGCATGGACACGGTGCAACCGGGTCTGCTGGGCGCCATCGAAGCCATGATGGTGGACCGCCGCGGCTGGACCGAAGCCGACGTGCACGAGCGCGCCGGCCGCGCCCTGCAATGGGCTTTCGACGCCGGCGTGACCCACCTGCGCACCCACTGCGACTGGTGGGAGCCAGAAGGCCAACCGCTGGCCTGGTCGGTGTTGCGCGAACTGGCGCACGACTGGGCAGACCGCCTCACGCTGGAGCGCGTGAGCCTGATCCCGCTGCACCTGTACGCCGATCGCGACACCGCGCTGGCACTGGCCGCCACCGTGGCGCGCAGCGGGCCCGGCGCGCTGCTGGGCGGCTTCGTGCATTCCACCAACTGGGACCCACAGGCCCTGCGCCACCTGTTCGAAGCCGCACAGCGGCACGTGCTGAACGTGGACCTGCACGTGGACGAAGAGCTCAACCCCGCCGCCTGCGGCCTGGCCACCACGGCCGCCCTGTTGCAGGACCTGCGATTCGATGGCCATGTGGTCTGCGGCCACACCTGTGCGCTGGCCGCGCAGGACGAAGCCAACGCGCTGGCCACGCTCGATGCGGTGGCGCAAGCGCCCATCACCCTGGTCACCCTGCCCATCACCAACCTGCTGCTGCAAGACGCCACCACCGGCCGCACACCACGCCAGCGCGGCATCACGCTGGTGAAGGAAGCGCGCGAGCGTGGCATTCCGGTGCTGGTGGCCAGCGACAACGTGCAGGACCCGTTCTGCCCCGTGGGCAGCTTCGACCCGCTGGAGGCCCTGGCCGCCGGCGTCACGGCCGCCCAGCTCGACGCACCGTTCGACCGCTGGTCCGAATCGCTGTGCCGCAGCGACTGGTTGCGCCGCGGTCCAGCGACGTTGCCGCTGCAGCGTGGCGACACCGCCGATCTGCTGGTGTTCACCGCGGCGGACGCCTGGGGATTTCCCTCGCGCAGCCAGCCGCGCGTGGTGCTGCGCGGCGGGCGTGTCACCAGCGGCCTGGTGCCTGCCCAGTGGAAACCGGAGAGCCTCACCCAGGAAGCCCCATGTCTGCCATGACCTCTGCATCCACACCCGCCACCGGCATCGCCCAGCCGCTGGCCCGCTACGCCGCATGGCGCCGCGCAGGGGACTTCGTGTTCCTCTCCGGCGTGATCGCGGTGGACCCCGCGGCCGGGCGCATCGTGCGCGGCTACGACGACATCCCCATGGAGGCCGCCACGCTGATCGGGCGCACCGGCGAATTCAGCAGCGACATCAAGGACGGCCCCATCCTGGCGCAGAGCTGGTACGTGCTCGACAGCATCCGGCGAACCATCGAAGCCGCGGGCGGCCAGATGAGCGACGTGTTCAAGCTGGTGCAGTACTTCAGGCACCTGGACCACTTTCCGCGCTACAGCCAGGTGCGCAAGCTGTTTTTTCCGGGCGAACCGCCAGCCTCCACCGTGGTGGAGGTCAGCGCCATGCTGCCCACGGCCGACATCCTGATCGAGGTCGAAGCCACCGCCTGGTTGCCTTTGCGTTGATCCCAACCCTTCGAGAGAGAACACCCACATGCTGCATGGCTACAACCCACCCCTTCGCTTCCTGCCCTACCTGAGCTGGACCGAAATCGCCGACCTGCCCGACAAGGCCAACACCGTGATCGTGCTGCCCACCGGCGCCACCGAACAACACGGGCCGCACCTGCCCTGCGCGGTGGACACCGTGATCGCCGCCGGCGTGATCGGCCATGCGCTGGCGCGCCTGCCCGAATCCGTGCCGGCCTACGCCATGGCGCCCATCACCTACGGCAAGTCCGAAGAGCACCTGCACTTTCCCGGCACCGTCACGCTCAGCGGCGAGACCCTGCTGGCCACCATGAACGAAGTGGGCGAGTCGGTCTACCGCGCCGGCTTTCGCAAGCTGCTCATCGTCAACGGCCACGGCGGTCAGCCGCAGGTGATGGAGATGTCCGCGCGCGAACTGCGGCTGCGCCACGGCGACTTCATCGTGGTGCCCAGCTTCACCTGGCGCGTGCCGCACGTGGCGGGACAGTACCTCTCCGACAAGGAAAAGAAGCTGTCCATGCACGCCGGCCACGCCGAGACCGCGCTCATGCTGGCGCTGGCGCCCGAGACCGTGCGCATGGACCGCGCGGTGGTGAACTACCCGCCCGCCTTCCCCTCGGCCCTGCTCTCGCCCGACGGCCGGCCCGCCTGTGCCTGGAGCGCGCGCGACTTCGGCCCCAGCGGGATCATCGGCGACCCCCTGCCCGCCACCGCCGAGCAGGGCCTGGCCATCCTGGATTCGCTCGCCGACAGCTGGGCCACCGCCATCACCGAACTGCACACCCTGGAATGGGCACCGCGCGCCGAGCCCACCTGGGGCCGCGCCCAGCACACCGGCCACGTGCAGACCGCGCCCTGAACCTTCCCCGTTGCCCTTCCCTCTGTTCCAACCCCACCGGAGCCTGCCATGAAGAAATCCGCCTCTCGCCTCATCGCCATCGCGTCTGCCTTGCTGCTGGGCATGGGTGCCGCCAGCACCGCCCAGGCACAGGAAAAATTCACCTACATGACCAACTGGTACGCCCAGGCCGAACACGGCGGCTTCTACCAGGCGGTGGCCACCGGCATCTACAAGAAATACGGCCTGGACGTGGCCATCAAGATGGGCGGCCCGCAGGTCAACATCGTGCAGATGATGGCCGCCGGCCAGGCCGAATGCGTGATGGGTTCGAGCGACCTGCAGATGATCCAGATGCGCGAGGGTGGCGTGCCCGTGGTGACACTGGCCGCCGTGTTCCAGAAAGACCCGCAGGTGCTGATCGCGCACGAAGACGTGACCAAGTTCGAAGACCTCAAGGGCAAAACCATCCTCATCGCATCGTCCGCCCAGCGTGGCTACTGGCCCTGGCTGAAGGCCAAGTACGGCTTCACCGATTCGCAGACACGTCCCTACACCTTCAACATCCAGCCCTTCGTGGCCGACAAGACCGTGGCCCAGCAGGGCTACCTCACGTCCGAGCCGTTCGCCATTGCCAAGGCCGGCGTGAAAGCCAACACGCTCATGTTCAGCGACCATGGCTACCCCGCCTACGCCACCACCATCTCCTGCATGGAAAAGACCGTGAAGGACCGCGGCACCGCCGTGGGCAACTTCGTCAAGGCCACGATGGAAGGCTGGAAGAGCTACCTGGCCGACCCGGCCCCGGGCAACGCGCTGATCAAGAAGGACAACCCCAACATGAGCGACGAGCAGCTCGCCTACAGCGTGAGCAAGCTCAAGGAACTGCAGATGGTCACCGGTGGTGATGCCACCAAGGCCGGCATCGGCATCATCACGCCCGAACGCGCCAAGGCCAGCTACGACTTCCTGGTGGCCACCAAGCTCATCGACCCCACCAAGGTGAAGATGGAAGAGGCCTACAACACCGCCTTCATCAAGGACGCGAAGGTCATGCCCTGAGCGCCTGCTCAGTCACACCCCGCCCTGACACAGCGGCAGGCCCCGCGCGGTCTGCCGCCTTCATCGAAAGGCCAACCATGAACTCCGTTCACGCACCCGCTCCAGCGGTGGAAGTGCTCTCGGTCGAGAAGACCTACCCCAACGGCACGCAGGCGCTGCTGCCAGTCGACCTCCGCATTGAAGAGGGCGAATTCGTCACCCTGCTCGGTCCATCGGGCTGCGGCAAGAGCACGCTGCTGAAGATGGTGGCCGGCCTGCTGGAACCCACCGACGGCCGACTGCACCTGTGGCGCAAACCGGTGGCAGAGCTGGAGGCCAGCGGCAAGAAGATGGCTTTCGTGTTCCAGTCGCCCACGCTCATGCCCTGGGCCAGCGTGCAGGCCAATGTGCGCCTGCCGCTGGACCTGGCGGGCATGCCAAAGGCCCAGGCCAATGCCCAGGTGGACGAGGCGCTGGCGCTGGTGGGGCTGTCGAAGTTCGCGGGCGACCTGCCCAGGGCACTGTCGGGCGGCATGCAGATGCGCGTGTCCATCGCGCGCGGCCTGGTCACCCAGCCCGACCTGCTGCTCATGGACGAACCCTTCGGCGCACTGGACGAGATCACCCGCCACAAGCTCGACGCCGAACTGCTGGACCTGTGGCGCAAGAAAAAGCTCACCGTCATCTTCGTCACCCACTCCATCCACGAAGCGGTGTTCCTCTCCACCCGCGTGGTGATGATGGCGGCGCGCCCCGGTCGTGTGGTGGAGGAATTCCACATCGACGAGCCCTACCCGCGCACGCCCGACTTCCTCGTCTCACCCCAGTTTTCGCGCCACGCCAAGCAGCTGCAGGACAGCCTGCTGCGCGCCAGCCAGACCACCGAGGAGGCACAGACATGAACACCTTGACCGCCGCCGCGCCTTCGGACCTGAAGACCGGCTCACCGGCCCACGCACATGCAGCCGCCACTGCGCCCACCTCCATACCCTTGACGCCCCCGCCAGCGACACCGAGTGCCGCCAAACCGAAACCCCGTGTCACGCAGGCCGTGGCCAAACCCCTGCTGTTTCAGCCCCGGGTGCAGCGGGTCGCCTACCCGCTGCTGGTGGGCGTGGTGCTGCTGGTGCTGTGGCAAGGCCTGGTCACGGGCCTGGAACTGCCGCCCTACCTGGTGCCTTCGCCGCTGCTGATGATGCAGACCCTGGTGACCGACTGGGCCACGCTGGGCGCCTCGCTGGCCGTGACGGTCAGGATCACGCTGCTGGCCTTCGTGGCCGCCACCGTGGCGGGCGTGCTGATCTCCTTCCTGTTTGTGCAGAGCAAGGCCATTGAAACCGCGCTGTTTCCCTACGCGGTGCTGCTGCAGGTCACGCCCATCGTGGCGGTGGCGCCGCTGATCATCATCTGGGTGCGCGACCCCACGCTGTCCATGGTGATCTGCGCCTCGCTGGTGGCGCTGTTCCCCATCATCAGCAACACCACGCTGGGCCTGCGCAGCGTCGACCCCGACCTGCAAAGCTACTTCCAGCTCAACCGCGCCACCCGGCTGCAGACGCTGATGCGGCTGCGCATTCCCAGCGCCCTGCCCTATTTCTTCGGCGGCCTGCGCATCTCCAGCGGGCTGGCCCTGATCGGCGCCGTGGTGGCCGAATTCGTGGCCGGCACCGGAGGCACCGGCGCGGGCCTGGCCTACCAGATCCTGCAGGCCGGCTTCCAGCTCAACATCCCGCGCATGTTCGCGGCCCTGTTGCTGATTTCGCTCACCGGCGTGGCGCTGTTCGTGGCCATGGCCTGGTTGTCGAAAAAGGCGCTGGGCGGCTGGCACGCCAGCGAAACCTCACACGACTGAATTCAGAAACCCCCGTCGCGCCGGGCCTGCGGTGGATACACCGGGCTGGCCTGCGACCCCAAGGAGCCCACCATGAGCCAGCACACCGAAGCCGTCCAGCAACTCATCCGCGAACTGCCCGCGCTGGACTGGATCACCGAACCCACGCGGCTGGGCCGCCTGTCGCAGGACTTTGCCTGGTTCAGCCCGGTGCTCAAGGAAGCGCTGCAGGGCAAGCGCGGCGACATCGCCGTGCGCCCGCGCACCGAAGAAGAGGTGCGCCAGGTGGTGGCGGCCTGCGCGCGCCACGCCATTCCCATCACCGTGCGCGGCAGCGGCACCGGCAACTACGGCCAGTGTGTTCCGCTGCAAGGCGGCTTGATCCTGGACATGAGCGGCTACAACGCCTTCGGCTGGGTGCGTGGCAGCGTGGGCCGGGCGCAATCGGGCATCCGGCTGTCTGAGTTCGACGCCCAGGCGAAGCCGCACGGCAAGGAATTGCGCTGGCTGCCCTCCACCTTCCGCAGCGCCACGCTGGGCGGCCTGTTCGGCGGTGGCTTTGGCGGGGCGGGTTCCATCAACCACGGCCCGCTGGCCGCGCCAGGCAACGTGCTCGCCGTGCGCGCCATGACGGTGGAGCCCGAACCGCAGGTGATCGAACTCAGCGGTGCCGAGGCCATGCTGCTGCACCACACCTACGGCACCAACGGCATCGTGCTGGAGCTGGAAGTGGCGCTGACCACCGCCGTGCCCTGGACCGAGTGCATTGCCACCTTCACCGACTTTGACGCCGCGCTGGACTTCGCCAGCCGCTTCAGCAGCGCGCCCGGCCTGGAGAAGAAGGAAGTGTGTTTCCTGGGCGCGCCCATCCCCGACCACCTCACCGCGCTGGCAGAGTACCTGCCCAAGGGCTGCCATGCCGTGCTGGTGGTGGTGGCCCCGCATTCGGAAGCCGGCCTGCGCGCCATGGTGGCCCAGCACGGCGGCACCGTGAGCTACCGCAGATCCGCCGAAGAAGTGGCCGCCAGCAACAAGACCTTGCTCGAATACACCTGGAACCACACCACGCTGGCGGCCATGAAGGTCGACAAGGGCCTGACCTACATCCAGAGCGGTTTCGACCCCACCCGCAACCTGGCGCAGGTGCGCGCGCTGGAGGCCGAACTGGCGGGCGAGGTGATGATGCACCTGGAGTTCCTGCGCACCAGGGAGGGCGCACTCAACTGCAGCGGCCTGCAACTGATCCGCTACACCACCGAAGCGCGGCTGAACCAGATCATGCAGATCTACCGCGACCACGGCGTGCAGATCAACAACCCGCATGTGTACATCGTGGAAGACGGCAAGCAGAACAACCTGGACCCGGCGGTGGTGCGCATGAAGCACCGCTTCGATCCACAAGGCCTGCTCAACCCCGGCAAGCTGCGCAGCTGGATGAAGCCCGACCCCGCGCCGCACCCGGCCGAACCCGTGCCTGCCTGAAGCGCCAGGGGCGTGCCATCGCTCTTCCGTAAACTCCCCGCATGCCCTGGCACGCCCAACTCGACCTGAACTACCGCCGCGACGACCAGCGCACCGTGCTGCAGCACCGCCACACCGGCCCGCTGCGCATCTTCAAGAGCCTCTACCCGGAAGGCGACGCCATCTGCCACAACGTGATCATTCACCCGCCCGGTGGGCTGGTGGGCGGTGACGTGCTGGAGGTCAACGTCCACGCGGCGCCCCATTCCCACGGCCTGCTGGCCACGCCCGGGGCCACGCGCTTCTACCGCTCCGACGGCCCCGCCACCACGCAGCAAGTCACGCTCACGCTGGACGAAGGCGCCCGGCTCGAATGGCTGCCGCTGGAAGCGATCGCCTACCCCGGCTGCCTGGCGCTCAACAGCTGGCATGCCACGCTGGCCGAGGGTGCCGAGATGATCGGCTGGGACGTGTGCGCGCTCGGGCTGCCCACCGCCGGCCAGCCATTCGACCGCGGCAGCCTCACGCAGCACCTGGAGATACCGGGCCTGTGGCTGGAGCGCTCGCGCATCGACGCGGCCGACACGCGCCTGCTCGAATCCCCGTTGGGCCTGGACGGGCACAAATGCATGGGCACGCTCTGGCTGGCCTGCGGCACACCGATCACACGCGAGCGTCGCGAACACCTGCTGGAGGCGGTACGCGCCGTGCTGGGCGGTGAGCACGGCGTTCAGGTGGGTGCCACCTGCCCCAACCCGCGCATGCTCGTGGTGCGCGCCGTGGCGCCGCTGGTGGAGCCGCTCATGGCGCTGTTCCAGCAGATCTGGGCCACGCTGCGCACGCAGGCCTGGGCCCTGGACAGCACCCCACCCCGCATCTGGAAGGTCTGAAACGCACCGAACTGGGGGGCAAAACGCCCGCTGATCGGTGGACCAGGACGGGATCGGCGTGAGCAGAATCGGATAGCCATTGATGGGCGAGCACGCCGCGCGCCCTGAACCACCCCCATGCCCTTCGCCCCGAACAGCCTGCAAGACGCCCATGCACTCGTGATCGAGGGCAACCTGCAGTCGCGCTCCATCCTGGTGTCGCAACTGCGCGAGCTCGGCGTGGGCACGGTCTCGCAATGCTCGCGGCTGGTGGAGGCCCGGCGCAAGCTGGAGGTGAACCGTTACGACGTGGTGATCTGCGAACAGCATTTCGAGCGCGACTCGATGTCGGGCCAGGACCTGCTCGACGACTTGCGGCGCAACCAGCTGCTGCCCTTCTACACGGTGTTCATCATGGTCACCGCCGAGGCCTCGTACGCCAAGGTGGCCGAAGCCGCCGAGTCCGCACTCGACGCCTACCTGCTCAAACCCCACACCGGCGCCCGCCTGAGCGACCGCATCATGATGGCGCGCGAACGCAAGAAGGCGCTGGAAGCCATCTTCACCGCCATCGACGCCGAGCAGTTCCACGAAGCTGCGGTGCTGTGCCTGGAACGGTTCGAGGCTCGCGGCACCTACTGGCTCTATGCCGCACGCATCGGCGCCGAACTGCTGCTGCGCAACGGCGAGATCGGCGACGCGCAGAAACTCTACGAAGCCGTGATCGCAGCCAAAACCCTGCCCTGGGCACGCCTGGGCGTGGCGCGCGCGCAGCTCGAAGGCGGCCAGCCCGCCAAGGCTGTGACCACGCTGGAGAGCCTGATCCAGGACGACAACACCTACGCCGATGCCTACGACGTGATGGGCCGGGCGCAGTTCGAGCTGGGCAATTTCCAGAGCGCGCTGACCACCTACCAGATGGCCACGAAGCTCACGCCGTCCTCAATCAGCCGCCTGCTCAAGCACGGCATGCTGGCCTACTACACCGGCGACAAGAGCGAAGGCGTGGAGCTGCTCGACCGCGCCACGCGCCTGGGGCTGGACTCCAAGATGTTCGACGCCCAGGCCCTGCTGCTGCTGGCCTTTGCGCGCCTGGACAACAACGACCAGCGCGGCCTCGCCCGCACGGTGGACCAGCTCACCCGCCTGCGCGACCGCAGCCACGCGCCCGCGCGACCGCACCGCCTGCTGACCATCGCCGAGAGCCTGCTCGCCCTGCAGCAGCAACACACCTCGCGCGCACTCGACGACGTGCGCCGCATGGCCAACGACGCCTTGAGCCCCGATTTCGATTTCGAGACCGCTTGCAACCTGCTCGCGCTCATGAGCCGGCTGCAGATGCGCTCGATCGCGCTCAACGAAGCCGAAGGCGCGGTGGACACGCTGGCCCTGCGTTTCTGCACGAGCAAGGCCATGAGCGAGCTCATGGCCTGCGCCGCTTCGGGCAGCCAGGACTTTGCCGATCGCGTGCGCGGCGCGCACAGCCAGATCCTGAAAATGACCGAGCAGGCCATGACGCTGAGCATCAAGGGCGACCCGCAGGGCACGGTGATGAAGCTGCTGGAAGACGGAGAGCGCACGCTCAACGCCAAACTCATCGAGTCGGCCCACCAGGTGCTGCAGCGCTACACGGTGCGCATCGCCGAACACGTCGCCCTGAACGAGCGCACCGAAGCGTTGCGCGAGCGCTACCGCACCACCGCGCAGCATTCCCGCCTTGGGGAACACACGGGTGCGGCACCAACGCCTGGCGGCGTGTCCTTGCCGGCGGGCTACAAGCCACCGAGCGCCGACGGCCTGCTCGACAGCGCGGCACCGAACTAGAGTGCCCCCACGCTCCGCCGCTGCGCGGGTCGGTGCCCCCCGAGGGGGCTGAGCCTGCCTTGGGGCGGCCCGGCGGCTGGCCCGATGCGCCCCCACGCTCCGCCGCTGCGCGGGTCGCTGCCCCCCGAGGGGGCTGTGCCTGCCTTGGGGCGGCCCGGCGGCTGGCTCAGCGGTCCGCGAACAGCGACAGCACCTGTTCGCGAAACCAGCGGTTGTCAGGGTCGCCTTCAAAGCGGTGGCTCCAGTGCAACGACACGGTGAAGCCCCGATCCACAAAAGGCGGCTGCACGATCACGCAGCCCCCCGTCTCCACAAACCCCTGCGCGATGTTGCCCGGCATCACCACGCACAGGTCGGTCGCCTGCACGATGGAAGGCAGCACCATGAAGTGTTCGGTGGTCAGGCGCAGGCGCTCCTGCAGACCGGTCTGCGCGAGGATGCGCAAGGTGTCGCTGTGCGTGCGCACCGCCACGAAATCGAGCTGTTGCAAGGCCTTGAGCAAGGCCGCGCCGCGCAGGCGCTCCAGCGCCGCGTGCATCGGGTGGCCGCTGCGCATGAGCACCACGTAACGGTCTTGCAGCAGCTCGGTGCGCTGGGTGTCCTTCACCTGCGGCAGGAAGCCGAACGCGAAATCGATCACGCCGCTGTCCAGCGCATCGGTCAGCCCGCCGTGGGGCACCGGCCGGGTGGCCACGCGCACGCCAGGCGCCTGCTGCTGCAGGTGGGCCATGAGCGCGGGCAGGAATCGGCCCTCGCCGATGTCGCTCATGTGCAGGCGGAACAGGCGGCGCGAACTGGTCGGGTCGAAGCCGCTGGATTCACTCAGCGCGCTGGCCAGCGTGGCCAGCGCGCCCTGCACCGCCTCGGCCAGCGCCACCGCCTTGGGCGTGGGCTTCACGCCACCAGGCGCACGCACGAACAGCGGGTCCTTCACCAGCAGGCGCAGGCGCGTGAGGCCATGGCTCACCGCCGGCTGGGTCAGGCCCAGGTGTTCAGCGGCCCGGCTCACGCTGCCGGCGCGGTACACCTCGTTGAACAGGCGCAGCAGGTTGAGGTCGAGGTCTTTGATATGCATGGTGTTCATGTCGCTTAGTCCGTTCATTGTATTGATCGATGACGATCCCCTGCCCATACTCGGCAGATCGGTCGCAACCCCACGATGACGACCCCGCTGGAGACAAGCACTTGGAAGTTTCATTCACTCAGGAAATCGAGTCCCTGCGGCTCGGTGACGGCCAGACCTTTCACGGCGAGGGCATCCTGGCCATCACCAAGGCCCTGCTGCAATCGGGCGTGGCCTATGTGGGCGGCTACCAGGGCGCACCGGTCTCGCACCTGCTCGACGTGATGGTGCAGGCCAAGCCCTACATGGACGAACTCGGCGTGCACGTGGAGGCGTGTTCGAACGAAGCCTCGGCCGCGGCCATGCTGGGCGCCTCCATCCACTACCCGCTGCGCGGCGCGGTCACCTGGAAGTCCATCGTCGGCACCAACGTGGCGGCCGACGCGCTGTCCAACCTTGCCTCGCCCGGTGTCACCGGCGGCGTGCTGGTGGTGGTGGGCGAGGACTACGGCGAAGGCGCCAGCGTGATCCAGGAGCGCACCCACGCCTACGCGCTCAAGTCGAGCATGGTGCTGCTCGACCCGCGCCCCGATCTGGAGCGCATGGTGCACATGGTCGAGCAGGGCTTCCGGCTCTCGGAAGCGTCGAACATGCCGGCTCTGATGGAACTGCGCATCCGCGCCTGCCACGTGCGCGGCAGCTTCGTGGCCAAGGACAATGTCAAGCCCGCGCTGTCACGGCACAAGCTGATCGACGAACCCGCCAGCTTCGACTACGACCGCCTGGCCCACCCGCCGGTGACCTTCCGCCACGAAAAACTCAAGGGCGACGAGCGCATTCCGGCGGCGCGGCGCTACATCGTGGAGAACAAGCTCAACGAGTTTTTCGACGGCGAGCACCAGGACCTGGGCCTGATCGTGCAGGGCGGCCTCTACAACACGCTGATCCGCGCGCTGCAGCAGTTCGGTCTGGCCGACGCCTTCGGGCAGACCGCCATTCCCATGCTGGTGCTCAACGTCACCTGCCCGCTGGTGCCCGATCAGCTCACGAACTTCTGCCTGGGCAAACGCGCGGTGCTGCTGCTCGAAGAAGGCCAGCCCGAATACATCGAACAGGAACTCGCCACGCTGCTGCGCCGGCTGGATATCCAGACCCCGCTGCACGGCAAGGACATGCTGCCCAACGCGGGCGAGTACACAGCCGAGGTGATGGCCAACGGCCTGGCCAAGTTTGTCGGCCGCTACCTGCAGGACCCGGCCACGCAAGCCATCACGGAGACTGCCCGCGCCTGGCTGCAGGGCAACCAGACGCGCCGCGCCGAGTCGGTGCAGCAGCTCTCGGCCCCGCTGCCGGCGCGCCCGCCCGGCATGTGCATCGGTTGCCCGGAGCGCCCGGTGTTCTCGGCACTCAAGCTCGCGCAGCAAGACACGGGACCGGTGCACATTGCTGGCGACATCGGCTGTCACGCGCTCGCCACCTTCGAGCCGTTTTCGTTTGGCCACTCCATCCTCGGCTACGGCATGAGCCTGGCCAGCCGCGCCGGTGTGTCGCCGGTGATGAAGCGGCGCGTGCTCTCTGTGATGGGCGACGGCGGCTTCTGGCACAACGGCCTGCTCACCGGCGTGCAGAGCGCGCTCTTCAACGGCGACGACGCGGTGCTGCTGATCTTCAAGAACGGCTACACCTCGGCCACCGGCACGCAGGACATCATCTCCACGCCCGATGACGACGCCAAGGACAAGGCGAGCGACAAGCAGGCGAGTCTGGCCCACACCAACCAGACCATAGAAACCACGCTCAAGGGCCTGGGTGTGAAGTGGATGCGCACCGTGAACACCTACGAGGTGGACACCATGCGCGCCACGCTCACCGAGGCTTTCAGCACGCCGTTTCAGGGCCTCAAGGTGATCGTGGCCGAGGGTGAATGCCAGCTCGAGCGCCAGCGCCGCATCAAACCCTGGATCGCCAACCTGCTGAAAAAAGGCGAGCGCGTGGTGCGCGTGAAATACGGCGTGGACGAAGACGTGTGCAACGGCGACCACGCCTGCATCCGCCTCTCGGGCTGCCCCACGCTCACGCTGAAAGACAACCCCGACCCGCTCAAGGTCGACCCGGTCGCCACCGTCATCGACGGCTGCGTGGGCTGCGGCCTGTGCGGCGCCAACGCGCACGCGGCCACGCTGTGCCCCTCGTTCTACCGCGCCGAGGTGGTGCAGAACCCCAAGTGGCACGAGCGCCTGATCCATTCGCTGCGCGGCAGTGTTGTTCGTCTGTTGCAACCAGCCTGACCATGTCCAACAACCAACAACCCATCTCCCTGCTGCTCTGCGCCCTGGGCGGCGAAGGCGGCGGCATCCTCACCGACTGGCTGGTGGAGGCCGCACGCCACGCGGGCTACGCGGCGCAGGCCACCTCCATCCCCGGCGTGGCGCAGCGCACGGGGGCCACCACCTACTACATGGAGGTGTTCCCCGTGCCCATGGCACAGCTGGGCGGGCGCAAGCCGGTGTTCGGCCTGAACCCGCTGCCGGGCCGGCTCGACGCGCTGGTGTCTTCAGAGCTGCTGGAGACCGGCCGCCAGATCACCAACGGCCTCGCTTCGGATTCGCACACCCTGGTCATCACCTCGTCGGCCCGGGCCCTCACCACCGGCGAGAAGATGGTGATGGGCGATGGCCGGCGCGATGCCGCCGAGCTGATCGACCTGGTGAACACCCACAGTCGCGCGCGCCACGTGATCGACATGGCCGCACTCACGAAACAGGCCGGCACCGTGGTGAGCGCGGTGATGCTGGGCGCCATCGCCGGCAGCGGCCTGCTGCCCTTTGCCCGGCAGGACTTTGAGGCCGTCATCGGCACCGGTGGCGCCAGCGCCAAGGCCAGCCTGCGCGGCTTCGCGCTCGCGTTCGATGCGGTGCAGGCACAGCGCGCCCGGGCCGCGTATGTGGAACAGGTGCTCGCCCCCGAGCCCGCCCAGTCCGCACCCAGCTTGCCCGCCGCGCTGGCGCGCGAGTTCCCACCCGAAGTGCACCCGCTCATGGCGCTGGGCCATGCCCGGGTGTGCGAGTACCAGAACGCCGCCTACGGCACGCACTACGCGTCGCGGCTGCGGCGCGTGCTCGAAGCCGAGAAGCGCACCGACCCACAAGGTGAGCACGGCTGGGGCACCACCGTGGAGATGGCGCGCTGGGTGGCACTGTGGATGGCGTTCGACGACATCGTGCTGGTGGCCGACCTCAAGAGCCGCGCCAGCCGCCAGGCCCGTGTGCGCAGCGAAACCAAGGCCGGCAACGACGACCTGCTGCGCGTGTACGACCACTTCAAGCCCGGCGCGCCCGAGTTCGCCGCCATGCTGCCCACCGGCTTGGCACAGCGCGTGCTGACCTGGGACCGCCAGCGCGTGGCCGCCGGCAAAGCGCCCTGGGCCCTGCCGCTGAAGATCGGCTCGCACTCGGTGCTGGGCATGCTCGCCTTGCGCGGCCTGGCCGCCACCAAACGCCTGCGTCCCCTGGGCAGCCGCTTCCAGGCCGAGCAGGCCCTCATCGACCGCTGGCTCGCCGCCGTGGTGCAGCTCAGCTCCATCCACTGGCAGCTGGGCCACGAGGTGGCGCTGTGCGGCCGGCTCATCAAGGGCTACGGCAGCACCAACGAACGCGGCAAGGACAACCTGCTGCACATCATCGAACACCTCGCCCTGCCCGCGCTGAGCGACCCCACCAGCGCCACACAACGCTGCCGCGCCGTGGCCGCAGCCCGCACCGCCGCGCTGAGCGACGAAGCCGGAAAAGCCTTGGACCTGGCCTTGCAGCAACACGGCGCACCCGCGCGCCCGGTGAAGGCCCAGCCGATCCGATGGCAGCACAACCCCCGATTGAAAGTGAAGGCCATAGCGCCACACTGAACACCACACCGAGTTTTCCATTCACCGTTGATTCGCCAAAACCTACAAGGAGACAGACATGACCCGCACCACCACCCAGCTTTCCCGCCGCTGGCACCTGGCCGGCGCCGCCGCCCTGGGCCTCATGGCCCTGAGCGCCGTGCCCGCCGCGTTGGCCCAGGCCTGGCCCGACAAGCCGCTCAAGGTCGTGGTGGGTTTCCCGCCAGGTGGCGCCGCCGACCAGATCGCGCGGCTCGTGTCCACACCGCTGGCCGCCGCCCTGGGCCAGCCCGTGGTGGTGGAAAACCGCGCAGGCGCCAACGGCAACATCGCCGGCGACGCGGTGGCCAAGGCGCCGGCCGACGGCTACACGCTGCTCATGGGCTCGGGCGGCATGGTGTCGGTGAACCCGCACATCTACCCCCGCATGCCCTTTGACCCGGCGAAAGACCTGGTCCCCGTGGCGTCGGCCGCGCGCGTGCTGGTGTACCTCATGGGCAAGCCCACGCTGGAAGCCAACAACGTGCAGGAACTCATCAAGCTCGTCAAGGCCAACCCCGGCCGCCTCGTGTACGGATCGGCCGGCAACGGCAGCTCGCCCCACCTGGCCGGCGAAATGTTCAAGAGCCAGGCCGGCCTGTTTGCGGTGCACGTGCCCTACCGCGGCGCCGCCCCCGCGCTCACCGACCTCATGGGCAACCAGATCGACTACTACTTCGATCCGGGCATCGGCCTCTCGCACGCCAAGGCCGGCCGCACCAAACTGCTGGCCGTGGGCAGCATGAAGCGCTCCCCCCTGTTCCCCGACGTGCCCACGCTGGACGAAGCCGGCCTGAAAGGCTTTGACGCCGACTCGGTGTTCGGCTTCTACGCCCCCGCCGGCACGCCACCGGCCGTGATCACCAGGCTGAACACGGAGATCAACAAGATCCTGGCCACCTCGGCGGTGAAAGACCGCATCACCGCGCTGGGTGGCGAAGCGCTGGCGCTCACGCCGGCCGAGTTCGGCAAACGCGGCGCGGATGACTCGCAGCGGTTTGGCGCGATCATCAAGGAGCGGAAGATTTCGGCGGAGTGAGGAGAGGCGAGAGGCAGCGGGCCACTCGTGAGCAGCGGGCCGCGGTGGGAGAGGACTTCGTCAACTGACGGCATGCGGCCATGAGCGGCCGGTGGGGTACTACCGAAGCGGACGTTCAACATTAGCGCTCAGCTGCCAGCGAAGCCGGTCACCTGTAGCAGCTGGTTAGCTTCCGACTCGCAGAATTTGCTCATGACGCATGTCAACGGCGAACCAAGCTGAGGATTCAACAGGTTCGGGGTTGCTGTTCTCGGCGACGACATAGTGCAGTCCGATCGTGACTCCTGCCGGGATTTGCGTCAGCGACACAATGAACCCGTCCTTTCGATACTGCACGAACGCCAGCCGGTCCCCTTGACATTCGAGCCAAGGCATTCGAACTTGCAGGGCCTCGCCGTCTTCGGTTCCGACTACCACAAGGTCGTGCTCCCCCTCAAAGGATTGGGCATCCAAGTCCTCCCCCGACTCCGGCCCCCCTTCGATGTCTGTCACGAACCGACAGCGATACTCGAGTCTCTCGAAACCCGTCGGCGAAGATGCCAGAAGTAACACGACTCGCACGCGACTCACGGACATGCCGGGCGGCAGATGTGGTTCAGGCTCCAAAACTCGCAGCTCGATTTCACAGTCGCCGCCCGAGCATGGTTCAGCGCGAGCGGAGAAGTGGATCTGCCCCAGCGGTGTATCAAGTGTTCTTGACTGGCCCATCGTGAAGCTAACGCCCCGTATCAGCCGCGGATTTGCCGCAGCGGAGCGAAGGCGAATACGTCGGCAGGATGCGATGGTTATGCACTGATTGCGCTCTGCAGTGAACGGATGGAGCCCAGCCACTCCTCTTCTCCGCTCTCTTCCCACAACTCCCGCAGCTCACTTTTCTCGCCAAGAACTCGTTCAAGTGTGAGCATAGCTTTGGCTACGAGGGCCGCATCGGGCTTCGCCGAGATTAACTTGACCCACTCATCAACTTTCTCAGTGTAGGAATCTGTTTGCGTTCCCCTCCCGAGCAGCTTTGCCAGGACTTCAACTGCTGCGACCGCCTCCGAAGCCTCTGGAGCTTCCAAGTAATGTTCTGCTTCCAAAGCTCTATCCAGGGCAGACTCAATCAGCGAGAGGTCGTTGGCATCGTCCAACCCATACGCCCAATCATTAGCATCATCGTTGCCAAACGGCTCATGCGACCATGCACCCATTTGTTATCTCCTAAAGATGACGAAACTGTTTTTCAGTGAATAGCGTCCTGCCGATCAGCCGCCGCCGAAGGCGGTCGGCTGCAGCGGCAGGTTAGATCGCCTGCTCATTAAATGCGTACCGCCGTACTGCCGCATTGACTTGTTCCTTGGTGTGGCCGTCCCCGACATGGACCACGAGATAGTGCTCGAAGGCGTGGTCGTCGAAGTTCGTGTTCAGCACGAAGAAAAAGGCCACGTCATCGGGATTCTCGTCTTCGTGCCACGTTGTCATCACATGCGCGGCGTCCCACGTTGTATCCAGATCATCCGGGCGCCGTCGCACGAACTCTTGGTCGACCGCGTCATGCCAGGCTTCGCAGTTGTGCCCTCCGCAGACCGCGTATCGGCAGCCCGCATCTAGCAATAGGTTCGCGACTTCGCTGCGCTGAGCGTCAGTGAGGCGGCCGTCGTGGTCCCAAATCATGCAAGGGAACAGGGCACCAGAGAACGGACTGGAAAAGTCGCCAGGAGCATCGATGGCGATGGCTCCGTAAATCTTGCCCTCGTTCTCGGCTAGCAGGTTCATGCTCGTTCCCTTTGGTCTAACGTGATGCATCTCGCAGAACCTGCGGGATAGGCTGGACGGTGCGGGATATTCTGGGCACGAGTTCCTCCTGAGAATGGCCTGTAGCCTGAGATTCAAGGTGATGCACTGTCTGAGAATCCAAGCATAAAAATTCATTGAAACCCGGCACGCAGGTCCTGGCGCAAATATAGCTTGCGAACAGACGTACTTCATTGCCACGACAGTCAACGGCCACCCATTGGACAGCCGAGCAAGTTGTGTCAATGACCGGTATGGGACGGGATGCCCACCGTCGCCTCAGGGCCCATACCGGCCGTACGCTGCACTCCGAAGCAGCCGTTCGTCTCGCTTTCAGTTTGTTCCAGTCTCGTGCCCTATCGACATGAGCATCTGAACAGCTTCGTGCAGTGAGCGCCACTCAGGCGGTAGCTCTGCGGACCACGAGAGGTCGCACGAGAACTCCAATGACGAAATCGTCAATCGAAAAGTGGTGGCATGGACGTAGGCATAGCGCCCGTGGACGGCAATGCCAATCGTTGCTGAGCGTATCAAGCTCAACAGTGAAGCCGCCAAATCCTGCTTCAACGGCGTAGCTGGTCCAACTCGAATCGACGAGGCAGTCTCACGCTCCATCCACTGCATGGCATGGGTGGAGCTTCTCCAGTATTCGGCCGACCGACAGCCAGATTCGTCGTACGAGAACTCGACGCGCACGGCAACGCCTTGCCGGTCAATATGCTCGTCCGCAGGGACAGTGGTTAGCTCAACGTAGCAGGAGTTCAGTTCGCGGGCGCGATGCATAAGAGTTCGTTCTACTTCTGCTTTTGGCCGATGACCGTCATGCTAGCTCAGACTGGACTGGGCCCCACTCAGACAAATCGGCCATCGTGTCGCGCTCAACTCAATCGACCCGTCTGACCAAGAAGCACTGGCACGATACAGGACCCTCGACCCGTAAACTCCTCCCCATGCAACCCAAAATCACCGTTTACTCCAAGTCCGCCTGCCCACAATGTGAGTCGGCCAAGATGCTGCTCAAGTCCCGCTCGCTCGGGTTTGAAGAGATCAAGATCGATGACGAGACCGAGCGCCTCGCGTTCTACGAGAGGTGCGGGCCCTCGGTGCGGCAGATGCCGCAGATCTTCATCAACGACCAGCGCGTGGGTGGTCTGTCGGGGTTGCAGGCGGCGCTGGTTCAGTTGGGCAAATAGGGCGCTGCCCTGGGCTGGCGAGCGGATTCACACCGCGCATGCGCTGAAAGACGATGGACGTCCCTTCCATTTCTTCTGCGACCCCCCATGCGCTCCACTGCCACCCCCATCCAACGTATTCAAGCCCTTCGCAGCGCCGCACCCGCCCAGCCACTGCTGCGCACGGAGATCCGCGCCGCGGCGCGTCACGACATCACGCCCAGTCAGGCGCAGGGGCTCCTGCTGCAGGCACTGGACGAGTTGCAACTGATCGCCATCGACGACGCGGACACCCAGCTGGCGGCACGGTTCCACGAGTCCTTCGTGCAGATCCTGCACATGGCGCAGGCGCAGCATCACACGGTGGAAGAGACGGTGATCGAGCGCATGTCGCACGCACTGCGCGTGCACTACGCCAGCCACGACCGCGTGGCCCATGCCCTGGTGTCGGCCTGGACCTGCGTGGTGCCACGCGACCCCGTGAAGCTGGTGGTCCAGCTGGTCGACAGCCTCACCTCGGAAGCCGCGCCGCTGCCCTTCTGGCTGTCGCACGTGTTGCAGCTGCTGCCGCTCTCGGGGCCGTCGCTGGAGCAGCCCGCCGGACAGCGGCAGGCGCGTGAGTTGTTGCATGCCCGCCTGGACGAACTCACGCCGGCGCACGTGGCCAAGCGCCTGCAGCGGCTGGAACAGGACCCCGACCCCCGCGGCCTGGAGCAACTGATTGGCGACCTCGGCCTGCTCGCGCTGGAACAGTCGCCCACCGCAGGCCTGGCACGCGTGGTTGAAATGCCGCCGGAAGACGACGAAGCGCTGGTGTGGTTCTCGCATCAACATCCGGCGCTGGTGTGCGTGGGCAACATGGCTTGCGACGACCACTGGCTGCTCACCCCGCTCGGCAACGCCACGCTGGAGCGTGTGCTCCACCTCTGCACCTACCTCGAAGCCGGTACGGCGCAACGGCTGCGCCGCCAGATGCTCTACCAGGTCACGCACGCCGCGCGGCTGCCGCTGCTGCGCCCGAACCGCCGCCACCCCTGCCTGGTGCTGGCGCAGATCCACCGCATCGTGCAGACCTTCGACAAGCGCGACGACGCGTGGGCCGATGTGCTGGAGTGGCTGGCACCGCACCGCACCGGCCACCATGGTCACCCGTCGAGCCCTTCGGCGCAGCACACGGTGTTCGACCTGCTGCTGTTGCCCTCGTTCGAGCTGAGCCCCTTGCTGGCGCTGCACACCATGCTGGACGCCCAGGTCGACCCCACGGTGTGGTTGCCCGGCGTGGTGCGCAGCTGCATGGCGACGCAGCCCGGTCTCTCGCGCCTGCTGCGCCCGCTGCAGCACCTGCACGCCACCGCCCACCTGAACCACTGCCTGGTCAACGAGGTGGCGAACCAGTGCCCGCCAGCGCACCTGATGCGGGTCGGCATGGAGATCGGGTTGACGGTGTTCCACGAGCCATCGAGGCCCAAAGGCCTGACCCGACACACCCTGCATGCCCTGGCACGTGCACAGGCACGTTTCGGCCCGGGCTGGGTGCCGTTCTGCCTGCTCGCTCACGTGCTCGACGAGGGCCAGCGCTTTGGGTGCGTGGGCCTGGGCGCGAACGATGGCGGCTGGCTGCTGACGTTTGCCCAGGAGAACGGTCACAAGCTCAAGCCAGGCATGGTGCCCAGTGCCATGGCGGAGGCGCTGATGGACCTGTTCCATGTGGCCACCCTTCTGGGGCAGGAGCCTGAGCCGGCGGCCCAGGTCTGCATGCAACTGCTGGACCAGTGGGCCGGGCAGGCACCTGCCAAAACCCCGGCACCGGAAGCCGCCAAGGCCTGAAGCGCGGCGGCCTCAGATCGCGACGAGCTGACGCACGCCCTTGGCCTGCATTTCGCTGCCGGGGCCGCTGGCAATCACTTCGCCGCGCTCCATGACCACATAACGGTCTGCCAGGGCTTCGGCGAAGTCGTAGTACTGCTCCACCAGCACGATGGCCATGTTGCCGCGGTCGGCCAGCATGCGGATGACGCGGCCGATGTCCTTGATGATGTTGGGCTGGATGCCTTCGGTGGGTTCGTCCAGGATCAACAGCTTTGGCCCCGCCGCGAGCGCCCGCGCAATGGCGAGCTGCTGCTGCTGGCCGCCCGAGAGGTCGCCACCGCGGCGGCCGAGCATCTGCTTGAGCACCGGGAACAGCTCGAACAGCTCGGGCGGAATGGGCGTGTTGCCCTTTTTGTAGGCCAGGCCCATGAGCAGGTTCTCCTGCACGGTGAGGCGTCCGAAGATCTCGCGGCCTTGCGGCACGAAGCCCATGCCCAGTCGCGCACGTTCATAGGGTGTGGCGCTGGCGATGGACACGCCGTCGAGCGTGATGCTGCCGCTCTTGATGGGCACCAGGCCCATGAGCGATTTCAGGAGCGTGGTCTTGCCCACGCCGTTGCGGCCGAGCACCACGGTCACTTGTCCCAGCTCTGCGGTTAGGTTGACGTTGCGCAGGATGTGGCTGCCGCCGTAGTACTGATTGATGGCTTTGACTTCTAGCAGGCTCATTTCTTGTCCTCTTTGAAGTTGTGTTTTTGCTTTCGTGGCGAGCCGGGTCTCGGCCCGGCGGCCGAGGCACTTTTCTTTGCTTCGCCAAAGAAAAGTGCCCAAAAGAAAGGCGAGCCGAAGTCCGGGGCCCTGCGGGCTTCCTTGCGCTGCTCAGCCCGGCCACACGGCAACAAGCGGGATCGGGAACGGGATCGGGCTTCCCTTCCGGCGGGCGTGTCTTGCTCCCGCTCCCCGCCGTCATTCGCTGGCGAGTAGCGCAGGAGCGCCCGGACAAGGGGCGCACATGTCCGAAGGCTGCGAAGCAGACAAGTTTGTGCGCACCCCGGGCGATCCGAGCAACGCAGCGTGCCCGAAGCGAAGCGCAGGGACAGCGAATCCGGCTCGCCTTTTCTTTGCTTACTTTCTTTTGGCGAAGCAAAAGAAAGTGAGTCGGCCGCCGGGCCGAGACCCGGCCTGCCACGAATGCACAAACCCAACGAAGCAGAAACAAGATCAGCGCCCAAGGTAGACCTCGATCACCCGCTCATCCGCCTGAACTTCGTCAAGAGTCCCCTCCGCCAGCACAGCCCCATCACACAACACCGTCACCTTCTCCGAAATCGTGCGGATGAAGCTCATGTCGTGCTCCACCACCATCAGCGAATGCTTGCCCTTGAGCGTCAAGAACAGCTGCGCCGTGCGCTCGGTTTCTTCATCGGTCATGCCGGCCACAGGTTCGTCCAGCAGCAAGAGCTTGGGGTCCTGCATCAGCAGCATGCCGATCTCCAGCCACTGCTTTTGCCCGTGGCTCAGGTTGCCGGCCAGGCGCGCAGCGCTGTCGGTGAGGTGGATGGTCTGCAGCACTTCGCCCAGACGATCTTTCTCCAGCCCGCTGAGGCGAAACACCATGGAGCGGCGCACGCCCTTGTCGGTGGCCAGCGCGAGTTCGAGGTTTTCAAACACGGTGAGGTGCTCGAACACCGTGGGCTTCTGGAACTTGCGCCCGATGCCCATGGCCGCGATCTCGGCTTCGCGGTAGCGCAGCAGGTCGATGGTGCTGCCAAAGAACACGTGGCCCGAGTCGGGTTTGGTCTTGCCGGTGATGATGTCCATCATCGTGGTCTTGCCCGCGCCGTTGGGGCCGATGATGCAGCGCAGCTCGCCGGGTGCGATGTCCAGGCTGAGGTTGTTGATGGCCTTGAAGCCGTCGAAGCTGACGTTCACGCCCTCCAGGTACAGGATGCGGCCGTGCGTGGTGTCCACCTCGCCGGGCGTGACGAGCCGCGAGAAGCCCGCCGCGCGGCCACCCGATTCGGTGTTGCCTGTTGTGCCTGCGGCCGCCAACCTCTGCAGGCGCTGGGCGCCCTCTTCCATCAGGTCGGGCGTCATGCACGTTCTCCCTTTGTGCCGCGGAGCTTCTTCACCAATCCCACCACACCCTGCGGCATGAAGAGCGTGACCACGATGAACAGCACGCCCAGGAAATACAGCCAGTACTCGGGAAAGCTCACGGTGAGCCAGCTCTTGGCGCCGTTGACGATGAAGGCGCCGACGATGGGCCCGATCAACGTGGCGCGGCCACCCACCGCGGCCCAGATCGCGATCTCGATGCTGTTGGCCGTGCTCATCTCGCCGGGGTTGATGATGCCGACCTGCGGCACATACAGCGCGCCGGCAATGCCGCACATCACGGCCGAGATGGTCCAGATGGTGAGCTTGTAGGGCAGCGGGTTGTAGCCGCAGAACATGACGCGGCTCTCGGCGTCGCGCACGGCCTGCAGCACGCGGCCAAACTTGCTGTTGACCAGCCAGCGCGCCCACAGGAAGAAGCCCAGCAGCGTGAGGCCGGTGATCACGAACAGCGTCATGCGCATGTTCGGCGTGGCCAGCGGAATGCCCAGGATGCGCTTGAAATCGGTGAAGCCGTTGTTGCCGCCGAAACCGGTCTCGTTGCGAAAGAACAGCAGCAGCGCGGCGAAGGTGAGCGCCTGCGTGATGATGGAGAAATACACGCCCTTGATGCGCGAGCGGAAGGCGAAGTAGCCGAACACGAAGGCCACCGCACCGGGCACCAGCACGATCAGCAGCAGGGTGGCGATGAAGCTGTCGCTCAGAGCCCAGTGCCAGGGCAGTTCCTTCCAGTCGAGGAACACCATGAAGTCGGGCAGTTCGCTCTTGTAGTTGCCGTCCAGCCCGATCTGGCGCATGAGGTACATGCCCATCACGTAGCCGCCCAGCGCGAAGAACAGGCCGTGGCCCAGGCTCAGGATGCCGGTGTAGCCCCAGATCAGGTCCATGGCGAGCGCGCAGATGGCGTAACACATGATCTTGCCGAGCAGGCCGACCATGTAGTCGCTCAGGTGGAAGGCGCTGCCCTGGGGCACGAACAGGTTGAGCAGCGGCGCCACGGCGCACACCACCAGCAGGGCGACGACGAACGCGCTCCAGCCGCTGCGGGTGAGCAAGGGGCCGGGTTGTGGCAGCGGCACAGCCACGGGTACGTTGGGTGTGGTGCTCATGCTTCTGCGCTCCGGCCCTTCATGGCGAAGATCCCTTGCGGCCGCTTCTGGATGAAGATGATGATGAAGACCAGCACCGCGATCTTGGCCAGCACGGCGCCGGCCCAGCCTTCAATGAACTTGTTGAGCATGCCCAGCCCCAGCGCGGCGTACACCGTGCCGGCGATCTGGCCCACGCCGCCGAGCACCACCACCATGAACGAGTCCACGATGTAGCTCTGGCCGAGGTCGGGGCCGACGTTGCCGATCTGGCTGAGCGCGCAACCGGCCAGGCCCGCAATGCCCGAGCCCAGTGCAAACGCGTAGGTGTCGATGCGTGCGGTGTTCACGCCCATGCACGAAGCGATGGGGCGGTTCTGCGTGACGCCGCGCACGAACAGGCCCAGGCGGGTCTTGGTGATCATGAGTGTCACGCCCACCAGCACCGCCACCGCGAAGCCGATGATGATGATGCGGTTCCACGGCAGGTTGAGGTTGCCCAGGAATGTGACACCACCACTCATCCAGCTCGGGTTTTCCACGCCCACGTTTTGCGCGCCGAAGAGGCTGCGCACGGTCTGCATGAGCACGAGTGAAATGCCCCAGGTGGCGAGCAAGGTTTCGAGCGGGCGGCCGTAGAGGAAACGGATCACCGTGCGCTCCATGGCCGCGCCCACCAGGGCAGACGCGGTGAAGGCGATCGGCAAGGCGGCCAGGAGATACCAGTCGAAGTACTCGGGCAGCGACTGGCGAAAGAACACCTGCACCAGCCAGGTGGCGTAGGCACCGATCATGATGAGCTCGCCGTGGGCCATGTTGATCACGCCCATGAGCCCGTAGGTGATGGCCAGGCCCAGGGCGGCCAGCAGCAGGATGGAGCCGAGACTGATGCCGGTGAAGGCCTGCGCCAGCGTGTTGCCCAGGGCCAGCATGCGGTCGATGCCCTCAAGCGAATCGGCCAGCGCGGCTTTCACGCCGGCGTCGGTCTCTTTTTCCATCTGCTGCAGCAGCAGCGGACGCACGATGGGCTGTTGGGCTTCGCCCAGCTTTTGCGCCGCGGCGAGCCGCCGGGCCGGGTCTTCGCTGGCCAGCAACACGGCGGCCTGCGCGAGTTCGAGGCTCTGGCGGGCCTGCGCGTCGAGTTCACCGGCCAATGCCTTGTCGATCAACGCGAGCTGGCTGATGTCGGGTTCTTCGAAGGCGCTGCGCTGCAGGGTGCGCGCGGCCTCGCGCTGGCGCTCCGGCGGTGCACCCACCAGCTCCATGCCGGCCAGGGCGCTTTCCATGGCACTGCGCAGGCGGTTGTTGATCATCACGTCGCCCGCGTCGTCGGGCAGCGGCAGCTTCTCGCCGGTCACGGCGTCCACGGCGGCGTCGTCCACCACGATGAACACCCGCTCGCCCTGCACGCGCACGGCCTCGGCGGCCATGGCCTTGATGAGGGCCGAGGCTTTCTCGTCGGGTTCGGCGGCGAGCTTGTTCAGGGTGTCGATGCGCACATCGGTGTCACCGTCCACCAGGGCCAGTGCGTCGGCGGGTGTGAGGGCGTGGGCGACACCTGCGCCCATCCAGATCGCCAAAAACAGCCCCAACAAACGGAGCCAACGAATCGTCATGTGAATTCCTAAGCCGACAAAAGCGATCACAGTGGCGCGCAGGCCCGCCATCCCAAGGGCATCGAGGGTCCGGCTCCGCCGGCCCCAGATGCCGTCCCCCCTCCCAGCGCCGCAGGCGCGCCAGAGAGGGGGGAAGCCGCGTCAGCGGCGCAGGGGGGTGCTCCTTTACTTCTTCATTTCGGGGACGTTCTTTTTCCCCTTGTTCTCTGCGATGTAGTCGCTCCATGGATCGGCGACCACGGGGCCGGGCGTCTTCCACACCACGTTGAACTGGCCATCGGCCTTGATCTCGCCGATGAACACCGGCTTGTGCAGGTGGTGGTTTTCCTTGTCCATGGTGCTGGTGAAGCCACCCGGTGCCTTGAAGGTCTGGCCGGCCATGGCCGCGATCACCTTGTCGGTGTCGGTGGACTTGGCCTTGGTCACGGCCTGCGCCCACATGTTCACGCCGATGTAGGTGGCTTCCATCGGGTCGTTGGTGAGGGGCTTATCCTTGTGGCCGGGGATGTTCTTGGCCTTGGCATAAGCCGCCCACTTCTTGGTGAACTCGGTGTTGGCCGGGCTCTTCACGCTCATGAAGTAGTTCCATGCAGCCAGGTGGCCCACCAGCGGCTTGGTGTCCACACCGCGCAGCTCTTCTTCGCCCACCGAGAAGGCGACCACGGGCACGTCCTTGGCGGACAGGCCGGCGTTGCCCAGCTCCTTGTAGAACGGCACGTTGGAGTCACCGTTGATGGTGGAGACCACGGCCGTCTTCTTGCCTTCGGACGAGAACTTCTTGATCTTGGCAATGATGGTCTGGTAGTCGGAGTGACCGAACGGGGTGTACTCCTCCATGATGTCGGCATCGGCCACGCCCTTGGCCTTCAGGAAGGCGCGCAGGATCTTGTTGGTCGTGCGGGGGTACACGTAGTCGGTGCCCAGCAGCACCCAGCGCTTGGCCGAACCGCCGTCCTTGCTCATCAGGTATTCCACCGCGGGGATGGCCTGCTGGTTGGGCGCGGCACCGGTGTAGAACACGTTCTTGCTCAGCTCTTCGCCTTCGTATTGCACGGGGTAGAACAGCAGGCCGTTGGCCTCTTCCACCACCGGCAGCACCGACTTGCGCGAGACCGAGGTCCAGCAACCGAAGATCACGGCGGCCTTGTCCTGCGTCAGCAGCTGCTTGGTTTTTTCAGCGAACAGCGGCCAGTTGGAGGCCGGGTCAACGACGACGGGCTCGAGCTTCTTGCCCAGCAGGCCGCCCTTGGCGTTGATCTCGTCAATGGCCATCAGCACCGTGTCCTTGAGCACGGTTTCCGAGATGGCCATGGTGCCCGAGAGGCTGTGCAGGACGCCGACCTTGATGGTCTCCTGGGCGTGGGCCGGCAGGCTTGAGAGGCCGCCGAGCGTGACGGCCACGGCAGCGGCCGAGAGGGTCTTGAGGGTGAAACGGCGTGAGTTGTGGTGATTGGACATGGCGCTTCTCCAGAGTTTCCGAGGTCCCGTGAGGGGTTGGTGTTGGCGCCGCCGGCTGCCCTCTTCGGGCGTGGCTCAGCGGACAACTGGATGCTAGGGAGGCGCGTCGGGGGCGTATGTACGCCGGGTGGCGTACGTCAACGCGGGTTGCGTGAGGCACCACGCAAAAGGCCAGCACGAAGCTGGCCTTTGTCATGGGGTCGGCGGCTTTCAGCCCGCCGGCACCAGAAAGTCCTGGCTGATGCGCCCACCGAGTTCGTTCACCCGGTCCAGGAACTGCGTGAGGAAAGCATGCAGGCCGGTGGAGAGGATCTCGTCGATGCGGGCGTACTGCAGGTCGGCCTTGAGCTTGCCGGCGCGGCGCAGGGTTTCGGCCGACAGGTCGTTGGAGACCACGGTGAGGTTGTTGACCACTTCGTTGAGGCTGGCGGCCAGGCTGCGCGGCATGTCGGCGCGCAGGATGAGCAGCTCGGCCACGCGCTCGGGCGAGATCACGTCGCGGTAGACCTTGCGGTAGACCTCGAAGCCGCTCACGCTGCGCAGGATGGCGCTCCAGTGGTAGAAGTCGTACTCCTGGTCGAGCTCGCTGGCGTTGCCGAAGAAGTCGCTGTGCACGGCGTGGAACTTCACGTCGAGCAGGCGCGCGGTGTTGTCGGCGCGCTCCAGGAAGGTGCCCATGCGGTAGAAGTGAAACGCCTCGTCTTGCAGCATGGTGCCGATGGCCACGCCGCGCGAGAGGTGCGAGCGGAACTTGACCCATTCGAAGAATTCGCTGGGGTCGCGCTCGAAGTTCTTGCTCTTGAGCATGCGACCGAGTTCCAGCCAGGTCTGGTTTTGCGTTTCCCACAGCTCGGTGGTGAGCGCGCCGCGCACGGCGCGGGCGTTTTCACGCGCGGCCTTCAGGCAGGTGGCGATGCTCGACGGGTTGGACTCGTCGCGCACCATGAAGTCGAGCACGTTGCGCGGCGTGATGGCTTCGCCGTACTTCTTGTTGTAGGCCGGCATGAGCTCGCTGATGACGAGCAGGCCTTCCCAGCCCACCTGGGCCACGGCGGCGGACTGCGGCAGCAGTGAGGTCTGGTAGTTCACGTCGAGCATGCGGGCGGTGTTCTCCGCGCGCTCGGTGTAGCGGGACATCCAGAAGAGATGGTCGGCGGTGCGTGACAGCATGTGTTTTCCCTTGAACGAACGGACTCAGTCTTCCAGTACCCAGGTGTCCTTGGTTCCCCCACCCTGTGAAGAGTTGACGACCAGCGAGCCATCTTTCAACGCCACCCGCGTGAGGCCACCAGGCACCATCTGCACCTCTTTGCCGCTGAGCACAAAGGGGCGCAGGTCGATGTGGCGCGGTGCCACGCCACTCTGCACGTAGGTGGGGCAGGTGGACAGCGAGAGCGTGGGCTGGGCGATGTAGCCGCCGGGGTTGGCCACCACGGCCTTGCGGAAGTCCTCGATCTCGGCCTGGGTGGAGGCCGGGCCGACCAGCATGCCGTAGCCACCGGCGCCATGCACTTCCTTGACCACCAGGTCCTTCATGTTGGCGAGCATGTACTTGAGGTCTTCGGCGTCGCGGCCCATGAAGGTGGGCACATTGTTCAGGATGGGCTTCTGCCCCAGGTAGAACTCGATCATCTTGGGCACGTAGGGGTAGATCGACTTGTCGTCGGCCACACCGGTGCCCACCGCGTTGCAGATGGCCACGTTGCCACTGCGGTACACGCCGAGCAGGCCTTCGCAGCCCAGGGTGGAGGTGGGGCGGAACACCGAGGGGTCGAGAAAGTCGTCGTCGACCCGGCGGTAGATCACGTCCACGCGCTTCGGGCCACGCGTGGTGCGCATGTAGACGAAGTTGTCCTTGACGAAGAGGTCCTGCCCTTCCACCAGCTCGATGCCCATCTGCTGCGCCAGGAAGGCGTGTTCGAAGTAGGCGCTGTTGTACATGCCGGGCGTGAGCACCACCACCGTGGGTTCGGCCGTGGTGGCCGGGCTCACCGCGCGCAGGGTTTCCAGCAGCAGGTCGGGATAGTGGGCCACCGGGGCCACGCGGTTCTCGCCGAAGAGTTCGGGGAACAGCCGCATCATCATCTTGCGGTCTTCGAGCATGTAGCTCACCCCGCTGGGCACGCGCAGGTTGTCTTCGAGCACGTAGTACTCGCCCACGCCGTCGGCGTTGGGGGCACGCACGATGTCCACGCCCGAGATGTGCGAGTAGATGTTGTGGGGCACGTCCACGCCCATCATTTCGGGGCGGAACTGCGCGTTCTGGAAGATCTGCTCGGCCGGCACGATGCCCGCCTTGATGATTTCCTGGTCGTGGTAGACGTCGTGGATGAAGCGGTTGAGCGCGGTCACGCGCTGCACCAGGCCTTCTTCCATGCTCTGCCACTCGTGCGCCGGAATGATGCGTGGAATGAGATCAAAGGGAATCAGCCGCTCGGTGCCGGAGCCGTCTTCGTCCTTGGCGCCGTACACCGCAAAGGTGATGCCGACGCGACGAAAGATCATTTCCGCCTCTTCGCGCCGCGCTGCCATGACGTCGTCCGGCTGCTGCGCCAGCCAGCGGGCGTAGTTCTCGTAATGGGCCCGGACCTCGCTGGGCGAGGCATTCATTTCGTCAAACATCGGTCTGCTCATGGGCTTTTTTCTCCTGACCACAGCATAGCAAGGACTGGGCCAACAATTCCGGATTCAGGGCTCCAGAGCCCCGGACGAGCGCGCCGCAAGGTCCGTGTGGTGCCCCGTGTGGTGCCAGTAGCGACGTGCGTGTTCACGATGGCAGTCGACCGTTTCGGGTTCGGCGCTGCGCCAGGTGGCCGCGCCGCAGTCGGGCGAATTCACCCAGGCAATGCCGCGCTGGCGGTAGCGCTCCAGCACCGCCGCTGCGGGGTGGCCGAAGCGGTTGCGGTAGCCCGACTGCACGAGCACCCAGCGCGGCTGCAAGGTGTTGAGCAGCACCGGCGTGCTCGACGTGAGGCTGCCGTGGTGCGGCGCCAGCATCACGGTGGCGCGGTCATCGGGCCGGGCGAGTGCCAGTTGCACCTCGCGTGCGGCGTCGATGTCACCGCCGAGCCAGGCGCTGTGCTGCGCGCTGGCGATCCGCAGCACGCACGACATGGCATTGCTGCTGAGCAGGCCCTGGCCATCGGCGGCAAAGTCTTGCGGCCACGGGCGCAACACCTCAAAAGTCACACCGTCCCACGCCCAGCGTTGGCCTGCCATGCAGCGCTCTGGCGCGTCTGCGCTGAACGACGACAGCCACCGCGCCTGCGGGTGCGCCGCGCGCACCGCCTCGGCACCACCCGCGTGATCGCTGTCGCGGTGGCTCACCACCACCGCGTCCAGTTGTTCACCCAGCGAGCGCAGCAGCGGCAGCACCACGCGCTCGCCCGCATCGCTCTCCGGGCCGAAGCGCGGACCGGTGTCGAACAGCAGGCTGTGGTCGGCGGTGCGCACCAGCACCGCGCTGCCCTGCCCCACGTCCAGCGCGATCAGCTCGAACTGCCCCGGTGCCGGACGCGGCGGCGCATACAGCAGCGCGGGCGCCAGCAGCAACAGCCCCGCTGATCGCACCACCCACGGCAGGCGCAGCACCAGCAAGGCGCCGCCGGCCACCGCCGCCAACGCCATCGGCCAGGGCGCCGCGGGGCGGAACACCGCCGCCCAGGACCACTGGCCCAGCCACTGCAGGCCCACCGACATGGCTTGCACCACCCAGGCTGCTGCATCCCACAACGGCGGCAGCGCCACACCCAGCAGGGCCAGTGGCGTGATCAGCAAGGTCACCAGCGGAATGGCCGCCAGGTTGGCCAGCAGCCCCACCACCGAGAACTGCCCGAACAACAGCAGCGTGAGCGGCGCCAGGGCCAGCGTGACCACGCCCTGTTCGCGCAGCAGATGCAGCAGCGCCCGCCCTCCTCGTCGGTGCAGCGGCCCGCCGCGTGCCGCGCCCTGCGAGCGCCCGGGGTCGGTGGCAAACAGGATGCCCACCGCGACGAAGCTGAGCCAGAAACCCGGCTGCATCAACGCCCAGGGATCGAGCAGCAACACCGCCCACATCGCCAGCAGCCACACCACCGGCCACGGCCAACGCCGCACACCCAGGCGCAGGCCCACCACCACCGCCAGCATGATCACCGTGCGCTGCGCCGGCACGCCCCAACCGGAAAACAAGGCGTACGCCGCCGCCAGCGCCACGCCGCCCAGGCCCGCGACCACCGGCGTGGGCACCGCCAGCAACGCTTGCGGCCAGACCCGGGCCAGGCGCCGCCAGCCCCAGGCCAGCAGCGCGGTGGCCAGCCAGGCGAACATGGTCACGTGCAAGCCCGAGATGCTCATGAGGTGGGCCACACCGGTGGTGCGGAACAGGGTCCAGTCGGCGCGGTCGATGGCGGACTGGTCACCCACCACCAGGGCCGCCAGCACACCCGCGTTGCGCGGATCGCTCACGCGCTCGTCGATGCGCTCGCTCACGCTCTGGCGCAGGGCGTCCAGCGGGTGCCGCCCGCTCGCGCCCAGCCGTTGGGGCGCCGGGTCGCGCGGCCCGCTCTTCACGTGGCCGGTGGCCTGGATGCCTTGCTCCCACAGCCAGCGTTCGCGGTCGAAGCCGTGCGGGTTGGACAGCCCGTGGGGGCTGCGCAGGCGCACCGTGAAACGCCAGCGGTCGCCAGCGTGCACGGCCGGACCTTGGCGGGCGAGTTCCCACAGCGGTTCTTCGGCGGCGGGGGCAAAGCCGCTGTACCAACCGAGCTGGATGCGCTCGGGCACTGGCACCGGCTTGCCCGCGCGCATGGCCGCCTCCACGATGAATTCGAACCGCTCGCCTTGCGCCATGCGCTGCGGCAACGAGGCCACACGCCCGATCAGTTCGATGTCGGTCCCCTGCAGGGCCGGGTCCAGCGCGTGGCTGGCGAAATGCGTGGCGCGCGCACCGGTGAGGCCAAAGCCGATCAACGCACCCGCCAGCACGGCCCCAGGCAGCGCGAAGCGCAACCGCCGCGAGCCAGCGGCCCAGGCCACACCCGCGCACAGCAACAAGGCATACACCTGCAACGGCCACAGCACCGGCTGCTGCAACTGCAGTGCCACGCCCAGCACCCAGCCGGGCAGCCCTGCCAGCCAGCCCCATCGCATGATCAGCGAAGCGCGCGCAACGCCCGCACAAAAGCGGTGCCTGCGGTGGCGTCATCGTTCTTTGGCGCAAGACTTGCTAGGATAAGTCCCAGCGCCCACGGCCCAGCATCTGCCTGACGATTCATTGTTTTCCTCCCCGTTGAAAGCCCCCACATGGCCATTCATGTCGCTCTGAGCCACATCACGCATTATCGATACGACCGGCTGGTCAAACTCGGCCCCCAGGTGGTCCGTCTTCGGCCCGCGCCGCACAGCCGCACCAAGGTGCTGTCGTACTCCCAGCGCATCGAACCCGAAGGGCATTTCATCAACTGGCAGCAAGACCCGTTTGCCAACTACCAGGCCCGCCTGGTCTTCCCGGAGCCCACCACCGAGTTCAAGGTCACGATCGACCTGGTGGTGGAAATGGCGGTCTACAACCCGTTCGACTTTTTCCTGGAGCCGCGCGCCGAGAACTTCCCGTTCACCTACGACGAGGAACAGAAAAAGGAACTCGCGCCCTACCTGGTCACCGCGCCCGTGACACCGCTGCTCAAGGCGTATCTCGCCACGGTGGATCGCAGCGAGCGCCGCACGATCGACTTTCTGGTGGACGTGAACCAGAAGCTGCAGCACGCCATTGCGTACACCATCCGCATGGAGCCGGGCGTGCAGGCGCCTGAAGAAACGCTGAAGCTGGGCAGCGGCTCCTGCCGCGACACCGGCTGGCTGCTGGTGCAGATCCTGCGCCACATGGGCCTGGCCGCGCGCTTTGTCTCGGGCTACCTGATCCAGCTCAAGTCCGACGTGAAATCGGTCGACGGACCCAACGGCCCCGAACAGGACTTCACCGACCTGCACGCCTGGTGCGAGGTGTTCCTGCCCGGCGCCGGCTGGATCGGCCTGGACCCGACCTCCGGCCTGCTCGCGGGTGAAGGCCACATCCCGCTGGCCTGCACGCCGCAGCCCTCGAGTGCCGCGCCGGTGGAAGGCGCCATGGACAAGTGCGAGGTGGAGTTCAGCCACCACATGGGTGTGACCCGGGTCTACGAATCCCCCCGCGTGACCCTGCCCTACACCGACGACCAGTGGGCCGGCGTGGTGGCCCTGGGTGAGAAGGTCGACGTCGACCTGCAGAAACACGACGTGCGCCTGACCATGGGCGGTGAGCCCACCTTCGTGGCCACCAGCGACCGCGACGCGGCCGAATGGAACATCGACGCGCTCGGCCCCACCAAGCGCGGCTACGCCACGGAACTGCTGGACCGCCTGCGTGTGGAATACGGCGCGGGCGGCTTCGTGCACATGGGTCAGGGCAAGTGGTACCCGGGCGAACAGCTGCCGCGCTGGGCGCTGTCCATGTTCTGGCGCGCCGACGGCGAAACCATCTGGCAGAACCCCGCGCTGCTCGCCGATGAGCGCGACGAGAAGCACTACACCAGCGACGACGCGCGCCGCTTCACCCAGGCGCTGGCCCGCAAGCTCGGCCTGTCCACGCAGTACATCACCCCCGGCTTCGAGGACACCTGGTACTACCTCTGGCGCGAGCGCCGCCTGCCGGTCAACGTGGACCCGTTCGATGCCAAGCTCGACGACGAACTGGAGCGCGCGCGCCTGCGCCGCGTGTTCACCCAGGGCCTGGAAGCCACCGTGGGCTATGTGCTGCCGCTGCAGGCTTCGGGCCCCAACGGCGCCTTGTCCAACAACGGCAAGAGCACCTACGCGCGCATCTCGGGCACCGTGTGGTCCACCGGCCCCTGGTTCTTCCGCGACGAACGCATGTACCTCGTGCCAGGCGACTCGCCCATGGGTTACCGCCTGCCGCTGGACTCACTGCCCTGGGTCTCGGCCGGCGACTACCCGTACCACATCGAACAGGACCCGCACACCGCGCGCGACCCGCTGCCGCGCGGCGCCGCGGTGAAGCACCAGGTCTCGCCGCACCAGGTGGGCGGCGGCTTTGCCGAAGGCGGCACGGTGTCGATGCAGGGCATGGACTTCGACCCCGACGCCGAAACCGTGGAAGGCCTGCGCCCTGGCCAACCCGGCCCCGGCGCCGCACCGGCACAAGCCTTGTCGGCCCGCTTTCCGCAGCGCGCCGAATCGGCTGCCTGGCTCACGCGCACCGCGCTGTGCGTGGAAGCCCGCGACCCGCACCGCGCCAGTGGCCCCAAGGCCGAGAAGGCCGGCGGCGGCAAGATCCAGCACCTGTATGTCTTCATGCCGCCGATGGCCCACCTGGAGGACTACCTCGATCTGCTGGCCGCGGTGGAAGCCACGGCCGAGCGCCTGGGCGTGACCGTCGTGCTGGAGGGCTACCCGCCACCGCGCGACCCGCGCCTGAAGATGCTGCAGATCACACCCGACCCGGGTGTGGTGGAAGTCAACATCCACCCGGCCCACACCTGGGGCGAACTGGTGGAGCACACCGAGTTCCTGTACGAGGCCGCGCACCAGACCAGGATGTGCGCCGAGAAGTTCATGACCGACGGCCGCCACACCGGCACGGGTGGCGGCAACCACTTCGTGATGGGCGGCGCCACCCCGGCCGACTCGCCTTTCCTGCGCAAGCCCGAGCTGCTCGGCAGCCTCATTGCCTACTGGCACAACCACCCCTCGCTGTCGTATTTGTTCAGCGGCCTCTTCATCGGCCCGACCAGCCAGGCCCCGCGTGTGGACGAAGCGCGCAACGACCAGCTGTACGAGCTGGAAATCGCGCTCGCGCAGATCGAGAAGAACCGCACCACCTACGGCGACCACATGCCGCCGTGGATGGTCGACCGCACGTTGCGCAACATCCTGATCGACGTGACGGGCAACACGCACCGCAGCGAGTTCTGCATCGACAAGCTCTACTCGCCCGACACGCCCACGGGCCGCCTGGGTCTGCTGGAGCTGCGCGCGTTTGAAATGCCACCGCACGCGCGCATGAGCATCGCGCAACAGCTGCTGCTGCGCGCCCTGGTCTCGCGCTTCTGGCAGCAACCCTGGCACGGCCGCCTCACCCGCTGGGGCACCGAGCTGCACGATCGCTACCTGCTGCCCACCTACGTGCGCATGGACTTCGAAGACGTGCTCACCGACCTGGCCGACTTTGGCTACCAATTCGACATGGCCTGGTTCGACCCGCATTTCGAATTCCGCTTCCCCATGGTGGGCCAGGTGGCTGCGCGCGGCATCGAGCTCACGCTGCGCAGCGCGCTGGAGCCCTGGCATGTGATGGGCGAAGAAGGCGCGCCGGGCGGCACCGTGCGCTATGTCGATTCGTCGCTCGAGCGCATCGAGGTGCGCGTGAGCGGTTGGAACGACAGCCGCCACGTGATCACCTGCAACGGCCGCGCCATCCCGCTGCAGACCACCGGCACCGCCGGCGAGTACGTGGCCGGGGTGCGCTACAAGGCGTGGAGCCCGCCGTCGGCCCTGCACCCGTCGATTCCGTCGCACGCGCCACTCACCTTCGACATCGTCGACACCTGGATGAAGCGCTCGATGGGCGGCTGCCAGTACCACGTGGCGCATCCGGGAGGGCGCAACTACGACACCTTCCCGATCAACGCCTACGAGGCCGAGAGCCGTCGCATGTCGCGCTTCTTCCAGATGGGGCACACCCCGGGCCACATGGACGTGAAGCCGGCCAGCAGCAGCCGTGAGTTCCCCGCCACGCTGGACCTGCGCTACTGACCGTTCGCCGGGCGAAACGCCCTGTGTGACGGAAGCAACAAGGCGCCACCCCGCCGGGGGTGGCGCCTGCGGGCCAGCGGGCATACTCGGGTGCAGTGAACAACGACGCCTCCGACTCCCTGTTTGACGAGCTCAGTCCCGAGAACCCCGGCGACTGGGCCTTGTCGTTGTCGATCCCTGCCGATGCCGGCCACCGCGACGAATTGCGTGCCGGCGGCAAGTCCACCAGCGACGCGCTGTCATCCCACTGGGGCAGCTTCTTCGAGCACATCGGCACCGACGGTTTCAAGGATCTGAACCGCCGCAGCGACAACCTGCAGCGCCAGATCCGCGACAACGGCGTGACGTACAACGTCTATGCCGACGCCTCGGCCGGCCTGCAGCGGCCCTGGGCACTGGATCTGTTTCCCATGCTTCTCGGCCCGACCGACTGGGCGCAGATCGAGACCGGCGTCCTGCAGCGCACGCGCCTGCTCAACGCCATCATGGGCGACCTGTACGGCGAGCGCGAACTGCTCAAGCGCGCCCTGCTGCCCGCCGCCCTCGTGCAGGGGCATCCGGGCTATCTGCGCTCCATGCAGGGCGTGAAACCCCTGGGCGACACCTGGCTGCACATCGTGGGCTTCGATCTGGCCCACGGCCCCGACGGCCGCTGGTGGGTGGTCGGGCAACGCACGCAGGCGCCGTCGGGCCTGGGCTACCTGCTGGAAAACCGCATCGCCATCGCGCGCCAGTTCCCCAAGGCCTTCGCCGGCATGAAGGTGCAGCGCCTGGCCGCGAGCTACCGCGCGCTCATGGACGGCATCAAGCGCATGTGCCCCGAAGGCGAGAACGCGCGCATCGCGCTGCTCACGCCCGGCCCGTACAACGAAACCTATTTCGAGCACGCCTACCTCGCGCGCTACCTCGGCCTCACGCTGGTCGAGGGCAACGACCTCACCGTGCGCGACCAGCGCCTGTTCCTCAAGACACTCAGCGGCCTGGAGCCGGTGCACGCGCTGATCAAGCGGTTGGACGACGAATGGCTCGACCCGCTGGAACTGCGCTCCGACTCACGCCTGGGCGTGCCCGGCCTGCTGCAGGTGCTGCGCGCGGGCAACCTGCTGCTGGCCAACGCGCCCGGTTCGGCGCCGCTCGAATCCAGCGCGCTGCTCGGTTTCCTGCCCGCCATCAGCCGCCACCTGCTCGGTGAAGAACTCGCCCTGCCCTCGCTGGCCACCTGGTGGTGCGGCGAAGACGCCGCGTTGCGCGAGGTGCTGCCGCTGCTCAAGGGCAGCGTGATCAAGCCCACCTACCCGCGCTCGGGCCTGGACACGGCCATGGGTCAGAGCCTGAGCGAGCGCGAGCTCAACGAGTGGTCCGGCCGCATGGCGCGCCACCCCGACCACTACACCGTGCAGTCGTGGCTGCCGCTCTCGCAAACCCCCACCTGGTCGGGCGAGCGGCTCATGCCGCGTTCGGCCATGCTGCGCGTGTTTGCGCTGGCCGACGGCGCCGGCTCCTGGCGCGTGTTGCCCGGCGGCCTGGTGCGCCTGGCACCGCGCGGCGAGCTCATTGCCGCGATGCAGCGCGGTGGCAGCAGCGCCGACTGCTGGGTGCTCACCGAAGGCCCGGTGGACCACACCAGTCTGCTGCAGTCGGCGCCCAGCACGCTGGCGCTGGCGCAACAGAAGCGCCCCGTGACCAGCCGCGCCGCGGAAAACCTGTTCTGGCTGGGTCGATACACCGAACGCGCCGAAAACAGCGTGCGCCTCGCGCAGATCGTGCTCAACCACCTCGGTGGCGAAGAATCCAACTCGCGCCCGCTGATGGCCTGGCTCACAGCCACCGCTTCCGAAAACTCGCTGGTGCTCGCCGGCGCCCCGACCGCCACCGCTTCCCCGCGCGTGTTCGCGCGCAGCCTCATTGCAGCGCTCTCGCCCAAGGCCTCCGACCCGATGGCCGCGAAGTCGCACAGCGTGGGCTTCAACCTGCGCGCGCTCAAGGCCGCCGCCTCGCAGGTGCGCGAGCGCCTGTCGCAAGAACACTGGCACCTGATCGAGCGCACCGAAACCGGCTTTGCGCGCGACTGCGCGGCCCTCTCGGCCGAAGCCGAGTACACGACCGCCGAAGCCATGACGGCACTGCAGAACGCCAGCGAGCTGCTGGCCGCCATCACCGGCTCACAAACCGACCGCATGGTGCACGATGACGGGTGGCGCCTGCTCTCCATGGGCCGGCACATCGAACGCCTCGTCACACTCTCGCGTGCGCTCTCGCTGGCGCTCGAACACGGTTGCGTGCACGACCAGGCCGGCTTCGAGGCCGTGATCGCGCTGTTCGACAGCACCATCACCTTTCATGCGCAGTACCAGCAACGTCGCGACATGGTCGCCCTGATCGACCTGCTCGTGATGGACCGCGACAACCCGCGCTCGCTGGCCTGGGTGGTGCAGACGCTGCGCTCGCGCCTGGCCAAGCTGGCCGGCAGCGCCACCCCACAAGATGCCGTGCTCGCCCAGGGGCTGCCCAACCCGGACACCTGGGTGCTGCAAGACCTGAGCAACTGGCAACGCAGCCCCGAAGGCCTGCGCACCTGGAGCGATCTCGCCGAGCTGCTGGATGGCTGTGAGATCGCGGCGGCAGAACTCTCCGACGAACTCAGCCGTTTGCACTTCAGTCACGCCGATCTGCGCAACCAGTCCCTAGGGGTTTGACATGCTCCTACGGATACTGCATCGCACCCGCTACCGCTACCACGGCTCGATCGACCTCGCGCAGCACATGGTGCACCTGTGCCCTCTGAGCACGCCGCATCAGCGTGTGCTCCAGAGCGAGTTGCGCATCGACCCGATGCCGGCCGCGCGCAGCCAGACCACCGACGTGTTCGGCAACCAGCGCACCTTCTTTTCGCTGCAGGCCACGCACAGCGTGCTCACGGTCGAGGCCGACAGCCTGGTCGAGACCAGCAAACACCAGCCGCTGCCCCAGGGCCCGCCGTGGCGCGGCATGACCTGGGAGCGCGTGCGCGAGCACTTCCGCTACCGCGCCAACGCACCGTTCGATCCGGCCAGCGAGTTCCTGTTTGCTTCGCCCTACGTGCCGCGCGACGATGCCTTTGCCGCCTTCGCGCGTCCTGCATTCCTGCCCGGCCTGCCCGCTCTGGCCGCAGCGCAGGCGCTGATGGAGCGGATTCACACCGAGTTGATCTACGAGACGGCCAGCACCGAGGTGAACACACCCGCGCTCGAAGCGCTCGAACAAGGCAAGGGTGTGTGCCAGGATTTCGCCCACATCATGCTGGGTTGCCTGCGCACCCTGGGCTTGCCGGCGCGCTACGTGAGCGGCTACCTGCTCACGCGCCCGGCACCGGGCAAGGTGCGCCTGATCGGAGCCGATGCCTCACACGCCTGGGTGTCGGTCTACGTGCCGGTGGTGAGCGAGTCGGATGAGGAAGCGCAACCCCAGGGCGCGTGGTTCGACTTCGACCCCACCAACAACCGCTGCGGCTGGGGCAGTCCCGGCGAAGACTATGTGACGCTGGCCACCGGCCGCGATTTTGGCGACGTCTCACCCATGCGCGGCGTGATCCAGAGCGGCGCCGATCACACGCTGCAAGTGGCCGTGACCGTGGCACCGCCCGACGAACTCAAGGCGCTCGAAGCCCTGACGAACGGCCCCAAGGCCTGAGGCTCGCGCAGCCCGTCCCGCAGCGGGGCGGTCATTAGAATGGGTCGCTCATTCTTCAGGAGCCATCCCATGAGCATTTACGACAAGCTGTCCGAACTGGGCATCGCCCTGCCCCCCGTCTCGGTGCCCGCCGCGGCCTACGTGCCCTTCGTGCAGACCGGCAACCTCATCTTCCTGAGCGGCCACATCGCCAGGCAGGATGGCAAGCCCTGGGTCGGCCAGCTCGGCCTGACCATGACGACCGACGAGGGAAAGGCAGCCGCGCGCGCCGTGGCCATCGACCTGCTCGGCACCCTGGCCGCTGCCTGCCTGGCCGCCGGCAAGGATCTCAACAGCGTCAAACGCATCGTCAAGGTCCTCAGCCTGGTCAACTCCACCGCCACCTACACCGAACAGCACCTGGTCACCAACGGCTGCAGCGAACTGATCGGCCAGATCTTCGGACCGGTGGGCGCACATGCCCGCAGTGCGTTCGGCGTGGCGCAACTGCCCATGGGTGCGTGTGTGGAGATCGAGCTGATCGCTGAACTGGGTTGACCCCCCGTGCGCCTCACGGCGCTCCCCCCTGGGAGGGGGGCGGCATCTTGGGCCGGCGTAGCCGGACCCGCGATGCCCCTGGGCGGGGCTGTCTCGCTCGAAGGGAATTACCGCTTCCTGCGTTCGCTGGCTCGCCGCACCTGGCGGCTCTGGGTGGCTTGTGCTGCCACTTGATCTTTGGCGGCGCGGCGCCTTGCGAAGTGGCGCACTGCAAGGCGTGTGACACCGAACGCCAGCACCGCCAGCGCTGCTGCAATCACCATCCCGGTCCATTCACCGTTTTCCATGTTCTCTCAACCTGCGTCACGCGATCCGGTTTGAAGTCCCACGTCGCAGCCTTGCTGTGATGTGGGCGCTGCTCAGGCAGCAAGCGCAGCGCGTTCGACGCGGCGCCACCGCATCAGGGTGCCTGCCTGGAGATGGAGATCATCGCCGAACTTTCGTAACGGAAATCACGCTCTCAAGGAATCGGAATGGTTCGGGCCCGCTCGAAAGCATGCTTCAATCGTGCCCGCGGTTTGTACTTAGTTCGTATCCAAGGGAGCGATTTCATGACTCGAATTCAACATTGGGCAGCGACGGCGTGTGCCATTCTGGCCTTGACCGGCTGCGCCACCGAGGCCTCCAGAAGCCTGCCCACTGCGCAGGTGGCCAGTGCCACCAGCGTGTACAGCGGTCCACGCACACCCATCTCCATCGGCAAGTTCGACAACCGGTCCAGCTACATGCGTGGGCTTTTCTCCGATGGCGTGGACCGGCTCGGCGGGCAATCAAAAACCATCCTTGTCACCCACCTGCAGCAGTCCAACCGCTTCAGCGTGCTGGACCGCGAAAACATGAGCGAAACCCGGCAAGAAGCCGGGCTGAGCGGTCAGGTGCAGAAGCTCAAGGGCGCCGACTATGTGATCACGGGCGACGTCACCGAGTTCGGTCGCAAGGAAGTGGGGGACCACCAGCTCTTCGGCATCCTCGGCAAGGGCAAGTCGCAATCGGCCTACGCCAAGGTCAGCCTCAACATCGTCAAGACCCAAACGTCGGAAGTCGTGTATTCGGTGCAGGGTGCCGGCGAGTACAGCCTGAGCAACCGCGAGATCATCGGCTTCGGTGGTACCGCCAGCTACGATGCCACCCTCAATGGCAAGGTGCTTGACCTCGCGATCCGCGAAGCCGTCGAGAAGCTGGTGGCAGGCATCGACTCAGGCGCTTGGCGCCCAGCCCTGTGAGCGTGAGGTTAGATCTCATGACATACCTCACCACACGAGCGCTGGCGCTGCTGGGCGCAACCCTGCTGTTGAGCGGCTGCATGGCCACCAGCAAACCCCTGTACCAATGGGACAGCTACCCCGCTCAGGTTCACGGGCACTTCAAGGGCGAATCGCCCGAGGCACAGATTGCCGCACTGGAGCTGCAGTTGCAAACCATCCAGGCCAATGGCACCGCCACTCCTCCGGGCCTGCACGCACATCTGGGCATGCTCTATTCGAAGGTGGGCAGAGACGATCAGATGGTGCAGCAGCTTGAACTCGAGAAATCCAGATTCCCCGAGTCCACTCCTTTCATGAACCGGCTGCTGGCCCAGTTCAAAAAATGAGAATCGTCATGCCCATGTCTTCCACTCGCCTTTTCTCAACCGCCGCCTTGATGGTGGCCGCGCTGCTCACGGGTTGCGCGGCCCCCAGGGCCTACGACTACACCGCGCTCAAACAGGCAAAGCCCCGGTCCATCCTGGTGCTGCCGCCTGTCAATGAATCGCTGGACGTCAAAGCCACCCACAGCCTGCTTTCGCACAGCAGCAAGCCGCTGGCCGAGGCTGGCTACTACGTTTTGCCGGTCGCACTGGTCGACGAAACATTTCGCCAGAACGGTCTGACCCAGGCCGACGACATGCACGCTGTCGATCTGAAGAAACTCAACGACATCTTTGGTGCCGACGCTGTTCTGTACATGAAGGTCAAGCGCTATGGTGCCACCTACTACGTGGTGGGCAGCGCCACCGTGGTGGAAGCCCATGCACGGCTGGTCGATACCAGAACCGGGACGTTGTTGTGGGACGGCACGGCCAGTGCGTCCAGTGAAGAGGGCAAGAACAACAACAGCGCGGGTCTGGTGGGGCTCTTGATCACAGCGCTGGTTCAACAGGTCCTCAGCTCGGTCACCGATCAGAGCCACGCTGTGGCGGGCATCGCAAGCCATCGCCTGCTGTCTGTGCGTGCTGGCGACGGTCTCCTGCCGGGGCCACGGCACCCTGCCTATGCCGATGGAAGACCATGAGAGTCTTGCCGGGTGGTGAGTTCAACCCATGAAGAAGGGCCGCTCTCGCGGCCCTTCTTCATGGCGCAACGTCACCGACCGGTGCCGCCTGTGTGCTTGCCAGGAAGACTTCAAAACGTGCCAGTTCTTCTTCAAGTGCGCGCTGGAAGCCCGCATCGCGCGGTCGCGCTGCGGCAAACCCCAGTTCGTGCCGAAGCTGCCCGCGCTCCCGGCGCAGGTTGGCCCAGCCCACCATCTGTTCGCCCCACAGCACGGGCAGCGCGTAGTGGCCCATGGTGCGCTTCGGCGCGGGCACGTAGGCCTCGAACTTGTACGTCCAGTCCCACAGCATCTCGAAGCGACGGCGGTCCCAGACCACGGGATCGAACGGTGCGAGCAGCCGCACTTCCTGGTCTGGCTGGTGGCGGCGCGAGACCGGGTTCTCGTCCGCCGGCCAGTACCAGGTGGTGCCGTCGATCACCGCATGGCCATAGCGCGAACGCGCCGCCTTGGCCACCGCGCGCGCCTCGACCGCTAGGTGAGGCGCGCCGTAACGCAGCAGCGTGACCAGGTAGCCCAGGCTGGGCGCGGGCAATGGCGCATACAGCGCCACGATGCGATCGACCAGGGCCTCGGCGCGCGCCAGGCGCGAGGCGGGATCGGCGTCCTGCTCGGGGTGCTCCATCGGCGCGTACACCCGGGTGCCCGACTCACGGCGGCACACCCGCAACCAGCCGTGGTGGTGCATGTCGTCCAGCAGGCGGGTGCTCGCGTTGAGTTCCCCGCCCCAGTAGCCGGCCACACGGCCGTGGTGCGCAAAGGCCTCGCTCACCTCACGCGGGTGCACCACACCCCGCGCCTGCACGAAGGCCAGCACCTCCTGCGCCCGGCGGGTGGTGGCCGCGTCCCACGGCCGGCGCGGCGTGCGTGGGTGCAGCAGCGCCAGCATGTCGCGCGAGACGAAACCGTAGTTGACGAACGCGTCTTCCTCGATGCCCAGCCGCTCGTAGCGGCGCTCCAAATCGCCCGCGCGGTAGTCGCGCACCCGCATGCGCAGGATCAGGTCCTGCGCCCGCGCCGGTGCCCGCATCGGGTCGGCCTGCACAAAGCCGAGCCGGCGAATCGCGGCCGGCAGCGTCAGCGGCTTGAACAGGCTGCGCGCGATCGCGTAGCGGCGCAATTCGTCCAGTGTGGGCGAGCGCGCCACCTTCTTATTCCACTCTGGTGACGCGGCTGGGCTTGAAGCCCAGATCGGCGGCCTTGCCCTTGCGGGCCCGCGCCGCGCGGGCGTTGTTCAGGCTGCGGATCTCCAGCGTTTCCTCGCGCTCCTTGCCGCCGCGCCCGATGCCTTCGATCTTCACGCTGCGCGTGTAGGCCGCCGCGCCGGCCAGGGTGTCCTTGGGTTCGAGGTCGATCAGCATCAGGCCGCGACCACCCTTCTCCATCAGCTTGAGTTCGCCGATCTCAAACGTGAGGATGCGCCCACCGGTGGAGGCACAGCACACGTGGGTGGCTGCGTTCAGCGGTTGAGCGCCGGAGGTGAATGCCGCATGCGAGGGCGCGCAGGGCGTTTCACCTTCACCCAGGTTCAGGAAGGTCTTGCCGCCGCGCTGGCGCGACACCATGTTCTCCACCGTCGCGAGGAAGCCGTAGCCACCCGAACTGGCGAGCAGCAGCGCGGCGTTGGCCGGGCCGGCGAAGTAGTGCAGCGGCTGCGTGCCGCTTTCGAGTTCGATCAACGTGGTGATGGGCTGGCCGTCGCCGCGCGCGCCCGGCAGGCTGGCCACGGGCACGCTGTAAACACGCCCGTTGCTGCCGAAGACGATCATGGTGTCCACCGTGCGGCATTCGAAGGTGCGGTACAGACCGTCGCCGGCCTTGAATGCGAAGCTGCCGGCCTCGTGGCCGTGGCCGGTTCGCGCACGCACCCAGCCCTTGCTGGACACCACCACCGTCACGGGTTCGTCCACCACCTTGATCTCGGCCACGGCTTTCTTCTCGGTCTGGATCAGCGTGCGGCGCGCATCGGCAAACGTCTTGGCGTCGGCCTCGATCTCTTTCACCATCAGGCGCTTCAGGCTGCCCGGATTGCCCAGGATGTCTTCCAGCTTGCCCTGCTCTTCTTTCAGCGACTTGAGCTCCTGCTCGATCTTGATGGCTTCGAGACGCGCGAGCTGGCGCAGGCGGATTTCAAGAATGTCTTCGGCCTGCCGGTCGCTGAGCCTGAAGCGCTCGATCAGCGCGGCCTTGGGCTCGTCGCTGTGGCGGATGATGCGGATCACTTCGTCGATGTTGAGCAGCACGAGCTGCCGGCCTTCGAGGATGTGGATGCGGTCCAGCACCTTGGTGAGGCGGTGCTGCGAGCGGCGCGTGATGGTGCTCTGGCGGAATTCGATCCATTCGTTGAGCATCTGCCGCAGCGACTTCTGCGTGGGCCGGCCGTCGAGCCCGATCATGGTGAGGTTGATCGGTGTCGAGCTCTCCAGGCTGGTGTGCGCGAGCAGCGCGGTGATGAGCTCCTGTTGCCCGATGCGGCTGCTCTTGGGCTCGAACAAGAGGCGCACCGGGGCGTCCTTGCTCGATTCGTCGCGCACGCCGTCGAGCACCATCAGGATGCTGGCCTTGAGTTGCGTCTGGTCCTGCGTCAGCGCCTTCTTGCCGGCCTTCACCTTGGGGTTGGTGAGTTCCTCGATCTCTTCCAGCACACGCTGCGTGCTCACGCCGGGCGGCAGTTCCGTCACCACCAGTTGCCACTGGCCGCGCGCGAGCTCTTCGATCTTCCAGCGTGCGCGCACCTTGAGGCTGCCGCGCCCGGTGCGGTAGGCGTCGACGATGTCACCCGCCGGGCTGATGATCTGGCCGCCGCCCGGGTAATCCGGTCCGGGCAGGATGGCGAAGAGTTCGTCGTCGGTGAGCTTCGGGGTCTTGATCAGCGCCACGCAGGCGTCGGCCACCTCACGCAGGTTGTGGCTGGGGATTTCGGTGGCCAGGCCCACGGCGATGCCGGATGCGCCGTTGAGCAGGTTGAACGGCAGGCGTGCGGGCAGTTGCTTGGGCTCCACGGTGGAGCCGTCGTAGTTGGGCACGAAGTCCACCGTGCCTTCATCGATCTCGTCGAGCAGCAGCGTGGTGATCTTGGCCAACCGCGCCTCGGTGTAGCGCATGGCCGCCGCGCCGTCGCCGTCGCGCGAACCGAAGTTGCCCTGGCCGTCGATGAGCGGGTAGCGCTGCGCAAAATCCTGCGCCATGCGCACCAGCGCGTCGTACGCGGCCTGGTCGCCGTGCGGGTGGAAACGGCCCAGCACGTCACCGACCACGCGCGCGCTTTTCACCGGGCGCGCGGCGGTGTTGTTGTTGGGTCCGCTGAAGCCCAGACCCATGCGGTCCATGCTGTAGAGGATGCGCCGCTGCACCGGCTTCTGGCCGTCGCAGACGTCGGGCAGTGCGCGGCCTTTCACGACGGAGAGCGCGTACTCGAGGTAGGCGCGCTGCGCGTAGTTCGCGAGGTTCAGGCCGTCGTCCGGTTCGGACAAGGGCAATTCTGGGTTCAGGATGTCGGACATGTGTCAGTGCAAAAGTGAGAGGGCGATCAGATGTCGATCTCGACCGAGTCGCCGTGCAACTCCATGAGCTCGCGGCGCGAGGCGGCTTCGCCCTTGCCCATGAGCTTGGTGATGAGGGCTTCGGTGTCCGCGAAATTGATCGCACCCAGCACCACCGGCATGAGGCGGCGCGTGTCGGGGTTGAGCGTGGTGTCCCACAGCTGTTCGGCGTTCATCTCGCCCAGGCCTTTGAAGCGGCTGATCTGGCACTTCTCGGGCGGCACGCCGTCCTTGGCGCATTTGTCGAGGATGGCGTGCAGTTCACCGTCGTCCAGCGCGTACTGCTTGGCCGCGGGCTTCTTGCCGCGCGCGGGGATGTCCACGCGAAACAGCGGCGGGCGCGCGACGAACACGTGGCCGGCGTCGATGAGCTTGGGGAAATGGCGGAAGAACAATGTGAGCAGCAGCACCTGGATGTGCGAGCCGTCCACGTCGGCGTCCGACAGGATGCAGACCTTGCCGTAACGCAGGCCACTGAGGTCGGGTGTGTCGTTGGGGCCGTGCGGATCGACACCGATGGCCACGGCGATGTCGTGGATCTCGTTGTTGGCAAACAGCCGGTCGCGCTCGACCTCCCAGGTGTTGAGCACCTTGCCGCGCAGCGGCAGCACGGCCTGGCATTCCTTGTCGCGGCCCATCTTGGCGCTGCCGCCGGCCGAGTCGCCCTCGACCAGAAACACCTCGTTGTGCGCCAGGTCCTTGCTCTCGCAGTCGGTGAGCTTGCCGGGCAGCACGGCCACGCCCGAGCCCTTGCGCTTCTCGACCTTCTGACCCGCCTTCTGGCGGAACTGCGCGGCCTTGATGGCGAGTTCGGCGAGCTTCTTGCCGTAGTCCACGTGCTGGTTGAGCCAGAGCTCCAGCGCGGGGCGCACGAAGCTGCCGACCAGGCGCACGGCGTCGCGCGAATTCAGACGCTCCTTGATCTGGCCCTGGAACTGCGGGTCGAGCACCTTGGCGCTGAGCACATACGAAGCGCGCGCAAACACGTCTTCCGGCAGCAGCTTCACGCCCTTGGGCAGCAGCGCGTGCAGCTCGATGAAGCCCTTGACCGCCTGGAACAGGCCGTCGCGCAGGCCGCTCTCGTGCGTGCCGCCCGCGCTGGTGGGAATCAGGTTCACATAGCTCTCGCGCACGGGCTGGCCGTCTTCGGTGAAGGCCACGCACCAGGCCGCGCCTTCGCCTTCGGCGAAGCTGTCGTGCCCGCTGTCGGCAAAGCCTTCACCTTCGAACAGCGGAATGACCGGGTCGCCGTTGAGCGTCTGCTGCAGGTAGTCGCGCAGGCCGCCCTTGTAGAGCCAGGTCTGGATGTCCCTGGTTTTGTCGTTGACCAGGGTCACCGTCACGCCCGGCATCAGCACCGCCTTGCTGCGCAGCAGGTGGGTGAGCTCGGCCATGGGCAGCGCGGCCGACTCGAAGTACTTGGGGTCGGGCCATGCGCGCACCGTGGTGCCCTGCTTGCGGTCGCCCTCGCCCTTTGGCGCCAGCACCAGCGGCTCGATCACGTCACCGGCGGAAAACGCGAGCTTTGCCACTTGGCCTTCGCGGTAGCTGATGACTTCCAGCCGGGTCGAGAGGGCGTTGGTCACGCTCACACCCACGCCGTGCAGGCCGCCCGAGAAGCTGTAGGCGCCGCCCTTGCCCTTGTCGAACTTGCCGCCGGCGTGCAGCCGGGTGAACACCAGCTCGACCACAGGGGCCTTTTCTTCGGGGTGCAAGCCGAACGGGATGCCGCGGCCGTCGTCTTCCACGCTCACCGAGTGGTCGGTGTGCAGCGTGACCTTGATCTTCTTGCCGTGCCCGGCCAGGGCCTCGTCGGCCGCGTTATCGAGCACCTCCTGAATGATGTGCAGTGGGTTGTCGGTCCGGGTGTACATGCCCGGCCGCTGCTTGACCGGCTCCAGGCCCTTGAGGACGCGGATGGAGCCTTCGGAATATGCGGGGGGGGTTTGGGTTGCCATGGGGGCGGATTGTAAGCACGGCAGCCCGGAAAGACTGTACAAAAATACAGATACCCGTTGCCGGTATGGCCAGCGATGCCCAACCGGCATCAATCGAGCGGGCCAATATCAAGAGCGAGCGCCGCGGATGACAGGCGAACCGGGAGCTTCTTCGCTACAGTCGCCGGATGTCCTCTGCCACCGCATCCCCCACCCGCGCCCCGCTCTCGACCTTCCAGGTCCTGGCGTGTGGCGCCCTGATCGTCACCCTGTCCATGGGCATCCGCCACGGCTTCGGCCTTTGGTTGCAGCCCATCACCCAGGCACAAGACTGGACGCGGGAGAACTTTGCCTTCGCGCTGGCCATTCAAAACCTCTCCTGGGGCCTGTTCGGCATCTTCGCCGGCATGGCGGCCGACCGCTTCGGTGCGTTTCGCGTGCTGATCGGCGGGGCAGTGCTCTACGGCCTCGGTCTGGCCGGCATGGCCCTGACCACCACGCCCATGACGTTTGCCCTCACCGCCGGTGTGCTGATCGGCGCCGCGCAAGCCGGCACCACCTACGCGGTGATCTACGGTGTGATCGGGCGGCAGATTTCGGCCGAGAAGCGCTCCTGGGCCATGGGCGTGGCCGCGGCGGCCGGCTCGTTCGGCCAGTTCCTCATGGTGCCGGTGGAAGGCTGGCTCATCAGCAGCTTCGGCTGGCAGGAAGCGCTGCTGTTCCTGAGCGCTGCAGTGCTGCTGATCGTGCCGTTGGCCTGGGGGCTGCGCGAGCCCGGCTTTGCCGGAGGCAGCGCGCCAGCGCGCGAGCAGACCATCCTGCAGGCGCTGCGCGAGGCTTTCCGCTACCGCAGCTTCCAGTTGCTCATGGCGGGCTATTTCGTGTGTGGCTTCCAGGTGGTGTTCATCGGCGTGCACATGCCCAGCTACCTGAAGGACAACGGCCTCTCGCCTCAAGTGGCGAGCTACGCGCTGGCGCTCATCGGGCTGTTCAACGTGTTCGGCACGTATGCGGCCGGCGTGCTCGGGCAGCGCCTGGCCAAGCGACACATCCTGTCGTTCATCTATTTCGCGCGAGCGGTGGTCATTGCCATCTTCCTCATCGTGCCGCTTTCGCCCATGAGCGTGTACGTGTTTGCCAGTGTCATGGGCCTGCTGTGGCTCTCCACCATCCCACCCACCAACGCGGTGGTGGCGCAGATCTTCGGCGTGGCCCACATGTCCATGCTCGGCGGCTTCGTGTTCTTCAGCCACCAGATCGGCAGCTTCATGGGCGTGTGGCTGGGCGGTGTGCTCTACGACCGCACGGGCAGCTACGACATCGTCTGGTACATCTCGATCGCGCTGGGTGTCTTCGCCGGTCTGATCAACCTGCCGGTGCGCGAGACCCCCATCGTGCGCGCACCGCAACCCCAGGGAGCGCTGGCGTGAAACCCATTGCCCTGCGTGCCCTGGTGTGGACCGGCGTCGTCGCCGTGCTGCTGGGCACCTTTGCGCTCTACAACCAGCCGGGCTTTCTGGTGAATTTGGCCGACCAGCTCTGGAGCTGTTTCTGATGCACGGTACGGAGGCACCCTCGGCGTGGGTGCAGCGCTGGTCGCGCCTGGTTCCGGTGGGCGGCGGGGTGCTCGACGTGGCCTGCGGCCACGGCCGCCACCTGAAATGGTTTGCACAGCGCGGTCACACCGTCACCGGGGTCGACCGATCGGCCGAGGCGATCGAAGCGGTGAAGCCCCTTGGCCGCGCGGTGCTGGCCGACATCGAGAACGGGCCCTGGCCATTCGAAGGCGAGGCCTTCGACGCGGTGGTGGTGACCAACTACCTCTGGCGAGCGCTGCTGCCCGTGATCACGCGCAGCGTGGCGCCAGGCGGCGTGCTGATCTACGAAACCTTTGCGGCGGGCAACGAGAGCGTGGGCAAGCCATCGCGACCCGACTTCCTGCTGCAATCCGGCGAACTTCTGAGGGCGTGCGAGGGTCTTCACGTGGTGGCATTTGAAGACGGCTTCTGCGACCGTCCCGAGCGCTTCGTGCAGCGCATCGCGGCGGTGCGAAAACACCCGGGAACACCCGACTCGCCGCCCCGGTATCCGCTGGATGCCACTGGGTAGAATGCACGATTCGCGCGAGAGGCCGTACCCCAACCGGGCGGCTCCCAAAACGCGCCCCCATTTGAGCCTGCAGCAATGAACACCATCACCGGCAGCATCGTGGCCCTGGCCACCCCCCTGCATGAAGACGGCAGCGTGGACTACCCCACCCTGCGCAAACTCATCGACTGGCACATCACCGAAGGCACCGACTGCATCGGCGTGGTCGGCACCACCGGCGAATCACCCACCGTCACGGTCGAAGAGCACTGCGAGATCATCCGCGTCTCGGTCGAACAGGCCAAGACGCACGGCGACAAGCGTGTGCCCATCATGGCCGGCTGCGGCGCCAACTCCACCCGCGAGGCCATCGAGCTCGCGCGCTTCGCGCAAAGCGTGGGTGCCGACTGCCAGCTGCAGGTCGTGCCCTACTACAACAAGCCCACGCAAGAAGGCCAGTACCAGCACTTCAAGGCGATTGCCGAAGCCGTGGGTGACCTGCCCACCGTGCTCTACAACGTGCCCGGCCGCAGCGTGGCCGACATGCACCACGAGACCGTGTTGCGCCTCGCCCAGGTGCCCGGCATCGTCGGCATCAAGGAGGCCACCGGCAACATCGAACGCGCGCAGTGGCTGATCCGCGAAGCGCCCAAGGGTTTTGCCATCTACTCGGGCGACGACCCGACCGCTGTCGCCCTCATGCTGTGCGGCGGCCAGGGCAACGTGAGCGTGACGGCCAACATCGCGCCGCGCCTGATGCATGAGCTCTGCGTGGCGGCCATCGCGGGCGACGTGAAACGCGCCATGGACATCCAGTTCCGCCTGATGCCGGTGCACAAACAATTGTTCTGCGAAGCCAACCCGATTCCGCTGAAATGGGCCATGGCCCGCATGGATCTGTGCCGTGAGACCATGCGCCTGCCGCTCACGCCCATGTCGCGCCACCTGGTGCCGTTGGTTGAAGGCGCGCTGCAACAAAGCGGCCTGATCTGACTCCAACCCCTCTCTTGTCCATCCCACACTCCCGGTTCCCACCGAGCTTCCCATGTCCACTCCCACTCTGAATCAGACCTCCCGCCTCAAGACCTGGGCCGGTGCTGCCGCGTGGTCCCGCCTGGGCCTGGTGGCCGCAGCCGCCCTCATCGCCTCGGGCTGCTCCATGCTCCAGGAAGACAAGATCGACTACAAGAGTGCCCAGCGCGGCAGCACGCTGGACGTGCCGCCCGATCTGACCCAGCTCAACCGCGACTCGCGCTACAACGTGCCGGGCACCACCGTGACGGCCAGCGGCTACCAGGCCGCCCTGCCAGCCCAGGCCAACGCAGCCACCACCGCCATGGCCAAGGTGGGTGACGTGCGCATCGAGCGCGCAGGCAATCAGCGCTGGCTGGTGGTGGACCGCCCGGCCGACAAGCTCTGGAGCCCCGTGCGCGACTTCTGGCAGGAAAACGGTTTCCTGCTCGACATCGACCAGGAAACACTGGGCATCATGGAAACCGACTGGGCCGAGAACCGGGCCAAGCTGCCGCAGGACTTCATCCGCTCGACCATCGGCAAGGTATTCGAGAACCTGTACTCCACCGGCGAGCGCGACCGCTTCCGCACCCGCCTGGAGCGCACGGCCAACGGCGGCACCGAGATCTACATCAGCCATCGCGGCATGGTCGAGGTGTATTCCACCAAGGAAAAGGACCAGACCATCTGGCAGCCCCGCCCGGCCGACGTGGAACTCGAAACCGAATTCCTGCGCCGCCTCATGGTCAAGCTCGGCGTGACCGAAGCGCAGGCTCAGGCCGTCACGGCCTCTGCGCCGGTGCAAGCCGCGGCCAAGGTGGTCATGGTGAACAACTCGCCCGTGGTCCAGTTCGAAGACAACTTCGACCGCGCCTGGCGCCGCGTCGGCCTCTCGCTGGATCGCACCGGTTTCACGGTGGAAGACCGCGACCGCAGCAAAGGCATCTACTTCGTGCGCTACGTGGAACCCGTGACCAACGCCAAGGAACCTGGCTTCTTCGGCAAGCTGTTCGGCGGCTCCAAGAAGGAGGCAGCCACCGAGCGTTACCAGGTCGTCGTGCGCAGTGCCGACACGGCCACCACGGTCTCGGTGCTTGGCGCCCAGGGCCAGCCCGACGGCTCGGCCAATGCCCAGCGCATCACGCAATTGCTGGCCAACGACCTGAAGTAAAGGTCCACGTCGCAGCCAGCAAAAGGCCGCCCTCGGGCGGCCTTTTCTTTGGTCGCGCGAGCGGCTAGAGCCCCAACCGACTGGCCGGAAACGCCGGCACGCTCTTGAGCCAGCACTCGTTCACACGCTCCTGCAGCGCCACCCGCCGTTCGGCGTCCACACTGGCTGCCAGCGTGTTGCGCAATGGGTCGAGCCGCTCCAGCGTCCAGACCGGAGAAGCCATCGCGCTGGGCAGTTCCGCGCCCGACGCACCGGGGCAGGCGTGCGCCTCGATCAGGTGGGACCAGGTGACGCGCCACTGCACGAAACGCGGATGCAGCAAGCGCAACTGGTCGTAGTGGCGCGCCAGCATTTTCAGCGTGCGCCCCCGGTGTGCCCAGCGGTTGAGCGCATCCACCACGGCGCGCTCTCCCAGGGGCCAATCGGCGAAGTCGGGGTCGCTCAGGGTGATGTGGTTCCAGCCTTGTTCGGCGGCCACCTCGAACGCCTGGCGCACGGCATCCACAAAAACCTGGCGTCCCTGCAAGCGCCCCGTGGGCAAGGATGGCAGCGGCACGGTGTCTGCGGCAAGGGGGTCGGTCATGGCGAGCTCCTGGGTGAGTGATCAGCAAGAACCCGGTGGCTTCACACGCGGTGCAGCCAGCCGGCCTCGAACCAGTCCTGCAGCAGCGACTGTGCCCCATCGCTGGCGCGCCGCACCTGCCGCTCGTCCAGGCCGCGCTGATCGGCCAGCCGCTGCATCAGGCGTGCATCGGCCCCCCCTGCCCGAAAACTCTCGCCGTTGATGAACACATGGCGCGGGTCGTACATCATGCGGGTGCGGCGGTCCAGCCGCACGGCGCCCGCCACCCAATCATCTTGCGCTTCTTCAAACCAGATGCGTGGCTTGGGTTCGGTCATGACCTCGCCCAGCGCGCAGGCCAGCGACTGCCGCTCGGCCAGCAACCGCTGCAGCGCGTCCGCAGCAAAAGCCTCCAGCCCGGCGGGCATGGCACCCGGGTGAGCCGTGGCCACTTGCCCGGGGTCGCGGTAGAGCGTCTCGTCGTCGAGTTCGTCGGCCATGCGCTGCAGCAGTTCACCCGCCAGACCACCCCGCTGAGGCGCGCGAAAGCCGATCGAATACGTCATGCAGTCCTCGCCCATCGCATCGCCATCGTGCGCCCAGCGCGGCGGCAGGTACAGCATGTCGCCCGCGTTGAGCACGTGCTCTTCCTCGGGTTCGAAATTCTGCAGGATCTTCAGCGGCACGTCAGGCTGCAGTGTCAGGTCTTTCTGGCGACCGATGCGCCAGCGCCGCTGGCCGCTGGCCTGCAGCAGAAACACGTCGTAGCTGTCGAAGTGCGGACCCACGCCACCGCCCTCACTGGCCCAGGAAATCATCAGGTCGTCCAGGCGCGCATCGGGCACGAAACGAAAACGTTGCAAGAGTTCGTGCACGGCATCGTCGTGCTGATCCACACCTTGCACCAGCAGGGTCCAGCCGGGCTGCTTCAGCGGTGGCAGACTGCTGCGCTTGAACGGACCTTGCCTGAGCGTCCAGCCTTGGGGCTTGCGCACGATCAGGCGCGACTCGACTGCTTCCTGGCTGGCCAGATCAAACAGTTGCGAGCGGCTCAGGAGCGGTTCGAAGTCAGGGATGGCCTGGCGGATCAGCAGGGGTTTTTTCTGCCAGTGGCGGCGCATGAACTGCGCCGGCGACAAACCGCCCAACAAGCTCACAGGGACTTGCGTGACGGCGACCGTGGCCTGCGGCCCAATGGTTTCGGGTTTGAACATGGGACAATTGTCGGATGAAAATCACCCAACAATGCGTCGTGGCGCTGACCTGGACCCTGAAGGACACGCTGGGCGAAGCACTTGATGTGCTCGAAGAACCCGTGGAGTTTCTCGTGGGCGGCAGCGACCTGCTGGCCAAGATCGAGGAAGGCCTGATCAACCACTCGGTGGGCGACACGATCGAGCTGCATCTGGAGCCGGTGGACGGCTTCGGCGACTACGACGACACACTGCTCTTTCTGGAGCCGCGCCACCTGTTTCCCGCCGAACTCGAGGAGGGCATGGGCTTCGAAGGCCTGCCACCGGGCTGCAACCCGGCTGCCCCCCGCGACCGCTTGTACTTCGTGAGCGACATCTACCCCGAGCACGTGGTGCTTGATGGCAACCATCCGCTGGCGGGCATTGCGCTGCGCATCTCGATGAAGGTGCATGCGGTGCGCGAAGCGACCGAAGCCGAGGTGGGCAAAGGCTCGCTGGGCACGGGCTTTTTCCGCATGCAGGTGGACGAGCCCGACGAGCTGCAGGGACCGGGTATCACACCACCCGGCCCACGCACCTTGCATTGACGCCGAAGTTCAACCGCGGCCGGTGGAGCCGTAGCCACCCGCGCCGCGCTCGCTCGCGGCTTCGAAGTCATTGACCACGTTGAACCGCGCCTGCACCACCGGCACGATCACCATCTGCGCGATGCGCTCCATGGGCTCGATGGTGAAGGGCACGCCACTGCGGTTCCAGGCGCTCACCATGAGCTGGCCCTGGTAGTCGCTGTCGATGAGGCCCACCAGGTTGCCGAGCACGATGCCGTGCTTGTGGCCCAGCCCCGAGCGGGGCAGGATCATGGCGGCAAAGCCAGGGTCGGCCAGGTGGATGGCCAGGCCTGTGGGCACCAGTTGCCAGGCGTTGGGCGCCAATGTCAAAGGTGCATCAAGGCAGGCCCGCAGATCCAGCCCTGCGCTGCCCTCAGTGGCGTAGGCGGGCAGTTGATCCGCCATGCGCGGATCCAGCACTTTCACATCGATGCGCATTCAGCAGGCTCCGGACTGGCTTCTCATTTGGTTTTTTTCAGCGCTTCTTCCATCGCCTTCATGGGGTCAGGGTCCGCTTCCTCGGCAGCAGGCTCGGGCTTCAAATCGCCTTCGGGAGCCGGCTCTGCACCCGGCTCCTCGGCGGCTTCAGGCTCTTCTTCCAGGCCGGGCATGTTGCGCAGCATGTCGCTGACGGCGGCGTCATCCACTTTCACCGCCACACCCAGGTTGCCGGTGACGATGCCAGGATTCAAAACGATCACCATGACCATGATCACTTGGAGCACGATGAAGGCGATCGAGCCCTTGTAGATCTGCGCCGTGGTCACCGCCTTGATGCGTTTGCCCGTGACCACATCGTCGTAGTCGTTGCGCGCTGCCACGCTGCGCAGGTAGAACAGCGCAAAGCCGAACGGCGGGGTGAGAAACGAGGTCTGCAGGTTCATCGCCAGAATGATGCCAAACCAGATCAGGTTGATGTCGAGCTTTTCGGCCACCGGAACGAGCAAGGGCACCACGATGAAGGCGATCTCGAAGAAGTCGATGAACATGCCCAGCACGAACACCAGCAGATTCACCACCAGCAGGAAGCCCAGCTGGCCGCCAGGCAGTTTGTCGAACAGGTGTTCGACCCAGACGTGACCGTCGGCCGCGTTGAAGGTGAAGCTGAAGACGGTGGAGCCAATCAGGATGAACATCACGAAGATGGCCAGCTTGGTCGTGTTCTCCAACGCCTGCTTGAGCAGCGAGAACGACAGCGTGCGACGCGCACCCGCCATGATCAACGCGCCCAGCGCACCCATGGCGCCACCCTCGGTGGGCGTGGCTACACCCAGGAAGATCGTGCCCAGCACCAGGAAGATCAGCACCAGCGGCGGAATCAGCACGAATGTGACGCGTTCGGTCAGGCGCGAGAGCAGCCCCAGTTTGAACAGGCGGTTGATCAGCGCCAGACCGAGCGCCAGGAAGGCAGCGATGGTCATGGACAGGATGAAGATCTCGTCACCCGGCGCCGGCAGTTCGCGGCCCAGCCAAGGGTTCATCACCGACTCGTGCACCTGCGACCAGACGAAGCCCGCGAAACCACACAGCACCAGCAAGGCGATCAGCGAGATGTGGCCGCTGGAGCCGTTGGGTTGTGAGTAGATACGCGCCTCGGGCGGCAGGGCCGGAACCCACGACGGCTTGAACAGCGCCACCGCCACGATGAACAACAGGTACAAGCCCACCAACATGAGGCCGGGGACCAGCGCGCCAGCGTACATGTCGCCCACCGAGCGGCCGAGCTGGTCGGCCAGCACGATCAACACCAGCGACGGCGGCAGTGCCTGCGCCAGCGTGCCCGACGCGGTGATGGTGCCGGTGGCGATGGTGCGGTTGTAGCCATAGCGCAGCATGATGGGCATGGCGATCAGGCCCATGGAAATGACCGATGCTGCGACCACGCCAGTGGTGGCAGCGAGCAAGGCACCGACCAACACCACAGCAATGCCCACGCCACCGCGAACCGGCCCGAACACCTGACCCACGGTCTCCAGCAGGTCCTCGGCCATGCGGCTGCGCTCCAGGATGATGCCCATGAGCGTGAAGAACGGGATGGCCAGCAGGGTGTCGTTCTGCATGATGCCGAAGACCCGCAACGGCAGCGCCTGAAACAGGTTCGAGGGAAACAGCTCCAGCTCCATGCCGATGAAGCCGAAGAACAGCCCAGTGGCAGCCAGCGAGAACGCCACAGGGAAACCCGCCAACAGGAAGATCAACAGGCCCGCAAACATGACGGGCACAAAATTCTGGGTCAGCAGTTCGATCATGTCGCGGCTCCTGCGCGGCGTGCCTTTTCATCGGCGGCGATTTGTTCGGCCAGCAACTCAGCCTCACTGGGACCGGTATGGCTCAAGACATCAGGTCCATTCCCCGTGAGGAATGCAAAACGCTTGATGAGCTCGGAAATGCCCTGGATGAAGAGAAGCGCGAAGCCCAGCGGAATAAGCCCGTACACCGGCCAGCGGATCAGGCCACCCGAGTTGGAGGACATCTCACCCGAGGTCCAGGCGCGTTCGAACAGCGGCCAGCCCAGCGTGGCCATCATGTAGCACAGCGGAAACAGGAAAACGAGGATGCCGGCCACGTCGATCCAGTTGCGCGTGCGCGCACTGAACTTGGCAGAGATGAAGTCGATGCGAACGTGGGCGTTGCGCAGGAATGCGTAGCCACCACCGAGCATGAAGACGGCAGCGAACAGGTACCACTGGATCTCCAGCAGACCGTTGGAACTGACATTGAAGACTTTGCGAACGATGGCGTTACCCGCGCTGATGAATGTGGCAGCCAGGATGAGCCACATGGCCCCCTTGCCGATCAGGTCGCCGAGTGCATCGATAAGACGCGAGAGTTTGAGCAGGAACAGCATGGGAATTCCCATAGGATTTGGGTGTGACGGACAAAGCCGTTGAGTCTAGCAAGCAACAAACCCACCACGGGATAGCCACTGAAAACTTCGCCATCGCGCGCGGCCGGTAAAGCTTGGCGTCCGTGCAAAAAACCCCGCCGGGGCGGGGCTTCTTGCTGGATCGCAAGACCGATTACAGCTTGGCCGACTGCATGTAGCGGTCGAACTGCGCTTCGGTGAAACGGAACCAGAGGTTCTGGTCCTTGCGGAAGGCCGAATAGTCCGTGTAGATCTTCTTCCACTTCGGGTTCTTGGCACTGATGTCGGCGTAGAGCGCCATGGAGTTCTTGAACGCGGCGTCCATCACGGACTTGGGGAAAGGCAGGACCTTGGTGCCCGAAGCCACCAACTGCTTGAGCGCGGCCGGGTTCAGGGCGTCGTACTTGGCCTGCATGGTCGTGTGCGCGATGGCAGCGGCGCACTCCACGATGGCCTTGTTCTCGGGCGACAGGGCGGCAAAGGCCTTGTTGTTGATGTACAGCGAGAGCTGCGGGCCACCTTCCCACCAGCCGGGGTAGTAGTAGTACGGTGCGACCTTGTTGAAGCCGAGCTTCTGGTCGTCGTAGGGACCGACCCACTCGGTGGCGTCGATGGTGCCTTTTTCCAGCGCCTGGTAGATCTCGCCACCCGGGATGTTCTGCGGCACACCGCCCATGGTGGTGAGCACCCTGCCGGCGAAGCCGCCGATACGCATCTTCAGGCCCTGGATGTCCTTGAGGGTCTTGATTTCCTTGCGGTACCAGCCACCCATCTGCGCACCGGTGTTGCCCATGGGGAAGTTGACGATGTTGTAGCCCTCGTAGAACTCGCGGAACAGCTTCATGCCGTTGCCTTCGTACATCCACGCGGTCATCTGGCGGCTGTTGAGGCCAAAGGGAATGGCGCAATCCAGGGCGAAGGTGTCGTCCTTGCCGAAGAAGTAGTAAGGCGCTGTGTGGGCGCACTCCACGGTGCCTTCCTGAACGCCATCGACCACGCCGAACGCGGGCATGAGCTCACCGCCGGGGTGCGTCGTGATCGAGAACTTGCCCCCCGACATTTCGCCCACTTTCTTGGCGAAGACTTCGGCCGCGCCGTAGATGGTGTCGAGTGCCTTGGGGAAGCTGGAGGCCAGACGCCAGCGTATGGCGGCCTGGGCATGCACAGCGGGCGCGGCGCCTGCGGCCAGAACGCCGGCGATACCTGCATTCTTGATAAGTGAACGACGATCCATATCGATTGACTCCGTGGTTGGTATGGGTAGACCCGGCTCGGCAAGCCGGGCAAGAGACTTGTAAATTAAGTCAGTCGCGATTGTAGGAACGACCCCCCTGAGGGGCTCAGGGGTTTTCCCTCGAAAAACGAGGCTTTGCAAAAAGTGCTAGGTCTCATGCACGTTTCATCACGCCTGACGACAAGCATCTCGGGTGACGGGGCAGGACCAGCTCAGGCCACCACCTTCAGGCCAGGCGCTGCGTGCAGCAACGATTCAAACCGGGCACGGATGGACGCCTCGATGCCGGTGGCATCCAGGCCCAGTGCGCTGAGCAGCTTGGCGGGATCGCCATGCTCGGAAAATTCATCGGGCAGACCGAGCGAGAGCACTGGCAGGTTGAAGCCTTCGGACTGCAAGGCCTCCAGCACCGCGCTGCCGGCGCCACCGGGCAGGCAGCCCTCTTCCACCGTGACCAGCGCCTCGTGCGTGCCGGCCAGCTCGCGCAACAGCTCGACATCGAGTGGCTTGGCCCAGCGCATGTTGGCCACGCTGGCGCCCAGCTTTTCGCCAGCGGCCAGCGCAGGATGGAGCAGCGTACCGAAGGCCAGGATCGCGATGCCCTTGCCCTGGCGCCGAAGCTCACCCTTGCCGAACGGCAGCCCCTCCAGGCTGATCGGGACGGCAGCACCCACACCCGCACCACGCGGATAGCGCACGGCCACCGGCTGGTTCTGGGCATGTGCCGTCGACAGAAGTTGACGGCACTCGGCCTCGTCGGCCGGGCAGGCAACAGCCATGTTGGGAATGCAGCGCAGAAAAGCGATGTCGTAGGCACCAGCATGGGTGGCGCCGTCGGCCCCCACCAGGCCCGCGCGGTCGAGTGCGAACACCATGGGCAGGTTCTGCAGCGCCACATCGTGGATCAGCTGGTCGTAGCCGCGCTGCAGGAACGTGGAGTAGATCGCGACCACCGGTTTCAGCCCTTCACAGGCCAGACCCGCGGCGAAGGTCACGGCGTGCTGCTCGGCAATGCCGACATCGAAATAGCGCGCGGGGAAACGGCGCTCGAACTCGACCATGCCCGAGCCTTCACGCATGGCGGGCGTGATGCCCACCAGGCGTTCATCGGCCGCGGCCATGTCGCACAGCCACTGGCCGAACACCTGGGTGAAGGTGGTCTTGGGAGCGGAGGCGGACTTGACGATGCCCACCGCCGGATCAAAGGTGCCCGGTCCGTGGTAAGCGACAGGGTCGTTTTCGGCCAGCTTGTAGCCCTGCCCCTTCTTGGTGACCACGTGCAGGAACTGCGGTCCGCTGTCGGTCTCGAGCAGGTGGCGGATGTTCTCCAGCGTGGGGATCAGCGAGTTCAGATCGTGCCCGTCGATGGGGCCGATGTAGTTGAAGCCGAACTTCTCGAACAGCGTGGCCGGCACCACCATGCCCTTGGCCTGCTCCTCAAGACGCTTGGCGAGTTCGAACAGGGGCGGAGCGCCCTTGAGCACCTGCTTGCCCACGTTCTTCGCGGCGGCGTAGAACTGCCCGCTCATGAGCTGGGCCAGGTAGCGGTTGAGCGCGCCCACCGGCGGCGAGATCGACATGTCGTTGTCGTTGAGCACCACGAGCAGGCGGCCTTCGGCCACACCAGCGTTGTTGAGCGCCTCGAAGGCCATGCCGGCGGTCATGGCGCCGTCGCCGATGATGGCCACGGCGTTGCGTTGTTCACCCTTGATCTTCGCGCCCATGGCCATGCCGAGCGCCGCCGAAATGCTGGTGGACGAGTGGGCCGTGCCAAAGGTGTCGTACTCGCTCTCGGAGCGGCGCGGGAAACCGCTGATGCCACCCAACTGGCGCAGCGTGCTCATGCGGTCGCGCCGACCGGTCAGGATCTTGTGTGGGTAAGTCTGATGGCCCACGTCCCAGACCAGGCGGTCTTCGGGCGTGTTGAACACGTAGTGCAAGGCCAGCGTGAGCTCGACCGTGCCGAGGTTGGAGCTCAGGTGGCCACCGGTGCGTGCCACGCTTTGGAGCAGATAGGAGCGCAACTCATCGGCCAGCGGCAGAAGCTGGGCGCGGGTGAGGCGACGCACATCGGCCGGAGACTCGATGGATGAGAGCAATGAACTCATGGGCAGGGTTGATCGGGTCATGAATGAATGGGCAGGGCCGGTGGACCTCAGGAATCGCGGCGCCCGACCCAGTCGGCCAGGGCATGCAAGGTGTCAGGCCGATCGATGCCGCTGCACCGCAAGGCCTCGTGGGCCTGATCCAGCACACGGTCCGCATACGCTTGTGCGGAGGTCAACCCCATCAGGGATACAAAAGTGGGCTTGTCCGCTGCTGCATCCTTGCCCGCTGTCTTGCCCAGGGTAGCCGAATCGGCGGTCACGTCAAGGATGTCGTCCACCACCTGGAACGCCAGGCCCACGCAGGCCCCGAACTCGGCCAATCGCGCTTCGGTGGCGAGAGACACGTGCGCGGTGGCCGCACCCATCATCACGCTGGCCTGCAGCAGGGCGCCGGTCTTTTGCCGGTGCATGGCTTCCAGCGCAGGCTGGTCCAGGGCATGACCCACGCTGGCCAGATCGATCGCCTGACCACCGGCCATGCCGCCGGCGCCCGCCGCCAGCGCCAGCAGCCTGCACAGCCGGGCGGCCATGACGGGCTGCACGGTACCGTCGTCGGGCACCAGCAGCTCGAAGGCAAGCGCCTGCAGCGCATCGCCTGCGAGCAGGGCCTGGGCCTCACCAAACTGCACATGCACCGTGGGCTTGCCACGGCGCAGCACGTCGTTGTCCATGCAGGGCATGTCGTCATGCACCAGCGAATAGGCGTGGATCAGTTCCACCGCGCAGGCCGCGCGCATGGCCGCCAGCGGTTGACCGCCCAGGGTCTCGCTCGTGGCGAGCACCAGCAGCGGGCGCAGCCGCTTGCCGCCGTCGAGCACGGCGTAACGCATGGCATCGCCCAAGCCGGCCGGCGCCTCGCGCGGCACCCCTTCGCAGAGGGCTTGCTCGACGGCGGCTTGCCGCGCTTCGCGCCAGGCGATGAAGTCCGTGGATGGGAGGGTGGACAGCACGGCGCTCACGCGGAGTCCCAGGGTTTGGGCTCACCGCCTTCGAGCACCTTGATCTGGTTTTCCACCGCTTCCAGACGGGCGCGGCAGAAGGCCAGCAACTCTGCCCCGCGCTGGTAGCGGGTGAGCAACTGGTCCAGCGGCAGCTGGCCTGCGTCGAGTTGGGACACGAGCTGTTCCAGCTCTTGCAGCGCTGCTTCGTAACTCGCGGCGGTGGGCGGGGCGTCGGTCGGGGAAGCGGCCGGTGCAGTCTTGGTGGAGCGGGGCACGGTGGGGATTGGATCGTTCACGTGGTTCATTCTAAAGTGGGCACGCCTTGACATACCTGCGCTGGCCAGTGGGTACTGCCCCGGGGGGTAGAATTCCACCCTTTTCATCACTGACGGGCCACCCCAGCCCGGAGGGACGCACCACTTCACCCATCCCGCGCGAATTCGTCTCACGAGCACAGCGCTTACCCTGCCCCTTCATAGGGGGAGTCTCTAGGTCAGGACCACCATGTCTGATTTAAGTCTTCAACTGCAGCAGGCCGCAAGCCAACTTCAGGTTTCCAGTTACTTCGACGAAGCGCTGTTCCAGCGCGAAAAGGAAGTCCTCTTCCAGCGCGGACCCCGGTATGTGGGGCACCAACTCGCCGTCCCCAACCCAGGGGACTACCACGCCCTGCCGCAGGAAGCCGGCGGACGTGCTCTGGTGCGCACCGCCAGCGGCGTCGAGCTGGTCTCCAACGTTTGCCGCCACCGGCAGGCCATCATCCTCAAGGGACGGGGCAACCTGCTGGAGACCCGCAGCGGCAGCGCGGGCGGCAACATCGTGTGCCCCTTGCACCGCTGGACCTACAGCGGCATCCAGGGCGAACAGGCGGGCCAGTTGCTGGGCGCGCCCCACTTCGACAAAGACCCCTGCCTGAACCTCAACAACTACCCGCTGCGCGAGTGGAACGGTCTGCTGTTCGAGGACAACGGCCGCGACGTGCAGGCCGATCTGGCCCACATGGGGCCGCGCGCCGCACTCGATTTCGAGGGCATGGTGCTGGACCACGTGGAGCTGCACGAGTGCAACTACAACTGGAAGACCTTCATCGAGGTCTACCTGGAGGACTACCATGTGGCGCCCTTCCATCCGGGCCTGGGCGGATTCGTCACCTGCGAAGACCTGCGCTGGGAATTCAAGCCCGAGTATTCGGTGCAGACGGTGGGGCCTGCCAACCTGCTGGGCAAGGCCGGCAGCCCGGTCTACCAGCGCTGGCACGAACAGCTCATGCGGTACCGGCAGGGCCAGATGCCCGAGCACGGTGCGATCTGGTTGACCTACTACCCACACATCATGGTGGAGTGGTACCCGCATGTGCTCACAGTCTCCACCCTGCACCCGGTGAGCGTGGACAAGACCATCAACATGGTCGAGTTCTACTACCCCGAAGAGATCGCCGCCTTTGAGCGTGAGTTCGTCGAAGCCCAGCGAGCGGCCTACATGGAGACCTGTCTGGAAGACGACGAGATCGCCGAGCGCATGGACGCCGGTCGCAAGGCGCTGCTGGCCCGTGGCGATGACGAGGTCGGCCCCTACCAGAGCCCGATGGAAGACGGCATGCAACATTTCCACGAGTGGTATCGCCGCCGGATGGCGGCGACACTCGCTGGCTGACAGGAGCACGCCATCGACCCCGTGATCCGCCACCAGAACACATCGAGAGCCTGATCGGTGCAAGCGCTCTGGATGCTGCTTGCCTCGCTGTTCTTCGCCACCATGGGCGTGTGCATCAAGTTCGCGGCCGCGCACTTCAACAGCTTCGAGATCGTCTTCTACCGCGGCCTCGTGGGCATGGCCTTCCTGGTCGGCATGACGCGCATGCAAGGCGTCTCGCTGCGCACCAGCCTGCCGATGATGCATGTCTGGCGCAGCATCGTCGGCACGATCTCGCTCACCGCCTGGTTCTTCGCCATTGCCGCCCTGCCCCTGGCCACGGCCATGACGTTGAACTACATGAGCAGCGTGTGGATTGCCACCTTCCTGCTCGGCGGCGCACTGCTGATGCAGGGCCGCAATGCGCCGATCCGCCAGCAGGGGCCGTTGTTCCTCACCGTGCTCGCAGGCTTTGCCGGCGTGGCCATGATGCTGCGCCCCACGCTCGCCGACCACCAGGTCATGGGCGCGCTGGTGGGTTTGCTCTCGGGCATCTTCGCGGCCTTCGCCTACCTGCAGGTGGCCGCGCTCTCGCGTGCCGGCGAGCCCGAGAGCCGCACCGTGTTCTATTTCTCCGTCGGCGCCGTGCTCGCGGGCGCGCTGGGCATGCTGTTCGTGGGCGTGAGCCCCTTGCACTGGCCCAGCGCCCTCTGGCTGTTGCCCATCGGCCTGCTGGCCCTGTTCGGACAACTCTGCATGACGCGCGCCTACTCGCGCGGCGCGACCATGGTGGTGGCCAACCTGCAGTACTCGGGCATCGTGATCGCGGGCATCTACGGCATGGTCATCTTCGGCGACCAGCTTTCCCTGATCGGATGGCTGGGCATGGGCCTGATCATCGTCAGCGGCATCACCGCCACGGTGCTGCGCACACGGGCCGTGCCGAACGCGCCCGCCGAGGATCACTGACGCCCCTGGGACCTGAAGCACAATGCGCGCATGTTCACCACGCTGATCTCTGCCCGCGAACTGCAGCAACTCATGTCCTCCGGTGCGCCGCTGCGCGTGTTCGACTGCAGCTTCGAACTCATGAAGCCCGATGCGGGCGCCGCGCAGTTCGCCGAGGAGCACATCCCCGGTTCGTTGTACGTGCACCTGGACCACCACCTCAGCGACAAGACGGGCACCGACCGCACCAGCGGCGGGCGCCATCCCCTGCCATCGCGCGAGACGTTTGCCAAGCGCATGGCGGCACTGGGACTGTCGGACGGCATGCAGGTGGTGGTGCTCGATCGCCAGGGTGCCAACTACTGCGGGCGCCTGTGGTGGATGCTCAAGTGGTGCGGACATGAGCCCGTGGCCGTGCTGGATGGTGGGCTGGCGGCCTGGAAAGCGGCCGGCTGTGCGGTCGTCAGCGGGCCTTCTCCGCAGCCCGAGTCCGGCAACTTCACGCTCAAGCCGACCGCGGCAGCCACCGCGTCCACGGGCTCCATCCTGCAATCGCTCGGCCGCCCCGCACAAACGCTGATCGACGCCAGGGCCGCTGCGCGCTTTCGCGGTGAGGTCGAACCGCTGGACCCCGTGGCCGGTCACATTCCGGGCGCATTGAACCGGCCTTTCACCGAGAACATCGGACCGGATGGTCGCTTCAAGCCGGCAGCGCAATTGCGCGCCGAGTTTGAACACCTGCTGGCCGGGCGCGACCCCGCCAGCGTGGTTCACCACTGCGGCAGCGGCGTGAGCGCCGTTCCCAACCTGCTGGCCATGGAAATTGCTGGCCTGGGCCGCACTGCGCTCTATCCCGGCAGCTGGAGCGAATGGTGCAACACGCCCGCTGCGCCCTGCGCCGCAGGCTGACGGCCACCGCAATCCTGCGCCCATGTCCTTCACGTCCTCCATGCAGTCCTACGACGACGCCGCGCTGAACATTCTCGGGGACCGGGACCGCACCTCTGCGCTGGCCTTGATGTCGCTCGTGATCGGCATCGCGGGCCTGCTGGTGCTCATGCTGGAACTGGTGCTCGCGGCTCCGGGCAAGCACGAGGGCTGGGTGGCTGGCGGGCTCACGGTCGTGGCCTGGTTCTGCTACGGCCTCACGCGCACCGGTCGCACGCGTTATGTGGCTCACGCCATCGTGGCCGCCGTGCTGGCCTCCGCCATCTTCTCCGCCCTCACCTACGGCTCGGTGCGCACCGCCGTGGGTTTCCTGTTCCTGGCCGCGGTCCTGGGCGCGGGCATTTTTCTAGGGCGCACGGCGCTCATCGTCACCACGGTGGCCAGCATCGGCTCGCTGGGCGCCCTGACCTGGGCCGAAGCCAACGGTCTGTTGACGGCCACGCCGGATTTCAACGTCAGTCTGCGGGTGTGGATCACGCACTCGGCCACCATCCTGGTGTCCGCGCTGATGGTGCACCACAGTCGGGTGAGGACCAACCGGGCGATCGGGCTGCAGACCCTGGAATTCGAGCGGCGCAAAGCCACCGAGCAGCAGCGTGACCGCAACCTGGAGCGTTTCGCCCGCATCTTCCGCACCAGCCCGAGCCCCATGGTGGCCCAGTCGGCGCGCACCGGCTCCATCCTCGATGTGAACCCGGCGTTCGAACGCAGCTACGGCTACACCCGCGACCAGGTGCTCGGCCGCCAGGAGAACTTTCTCTGGAACGACCCGGCCCAGCGCGACACCTACCTGCAACAGCTCTACGCCGAGCGCCACATGGACCAGTTTCCCTGCCTGGGCCGGCGTGCCGATGGCACCCTCTTCCAGGCGCTCATCTCCAGCGAGATGGGCACCGACCGTGAAGACAAGCTCATCATCACCACCATCACCGATGTGAGTGCGCAGGCCGAAGCCATGGACCGGCTCAGGCGCTCTGAAGAGCGGTTTGCCAAGGCCTTCAACTTCAGTCCGCTGAACCTCACCATCACCCGGCTTTCCGACGGAAGCTTCGTGGAGATCAATCAAACCAACAACTCCGTGCAGGGATTGCGGCTTGAGGAGCAACTGGGTCAGACATCGGTCGATACCGGTGTCTGGCTCACGCCTGCCGACCGCGAACGGTTCGTGGCGCAGTTGCTGCGCGACGGCCGCATCGACAACTACGACACCCGGATGCGCCACAAGGACGGCAGCCTGATCGATGCCCGGCTGTGGGCCGAACTCATCGAGATCGACGGGGAGGCCTGCATCCTGTCCTGCACGATCAACACCACCGCCGAAAAGAGGCGGGAGTCCTTGTTGCTCAATGTGGCCAAGGGCGTGGCGGCGGAAACCGGCGAGGCGTTCTTCGGCGCGCTGACACGCCACCTCTGCGAAGCCATCGGATGCGACATGGTGGTGATCGGCGAATGCAGGGATCCGCAACAAGTGCATGCCCTCTCCATCTGGAAGGATGCAGTGCCCATGCCCACCTTCAGCTTCGACACAGCCAACACACCGTGCGCTGAAACCCTCCAGCAAAAAGACATGTTCGTGTGCGCCCAAGGCCTGCCGCAGGAGTTTCCGCAGGCCAGGGGCATCAACCGGGAAGGTTTCCAGGCCTACCTCGGACAGGCCATGCGCGATGCCGACGGAACGCCCATCGGCATCCTGTTTGCGATGTGGCGCAAGCCATTGACCCTGCGCGAAGACCTTCAGGCGCTGGTCTCCATTTTTGCCAGCCGCGCCAACGCCGAGCTGGTGCGCCTGCACCGCGACCGCGAGATCCAGCGCCTGACCGAAACGCTGGAGCAGCGGGTGCGCGAGCGCACCGCCGATCTGCAGAAGCTCAACGCGGAACTCGACTCCTTCGCCTACACGGTCTCACACGACCTGAAGTCACCCCTGCGCGCCATCGACGGCTTCACCCGTCTGCTTGACGAACAGCTCGGTGAGCGCATGAGTGCCGACGAGCGCGAGATGTTCGACCGGGTGCTGTCGTCCACCGCGCGCATGGGCTCGCTCATCTCCGCGCTGCTGGCGCTGGCCCGCGTGAGCCAGGCACCCCTGGAGCGCCAGAGCGTCGACTTGAGCGAGCTGGTGCGCAGCATCCTGGCCGAACAGCTGGACAAACACCCGCAGCGCCAGGTGCAGTGCCACATCGCACAAGGCCTGGCGGCCGGATGCGACCCGCAGCTCGCGCGCATCGCGCTGGAGAACCTGCTGGGCAACGCCTTGAAATACAGCCGCGACCAGCCACACACGGTGATCGAGTTCGGGCGTTCCGAGCACGAGGCAGACAGTGCGCCCCGGTATTTCGTGCGGGACAACGGCGTGGGCTTCAACATGGCCTACGCCGCCAAACTGTTCAAACCATTTCAGCGCCTGCACATGGCCAACGAGTTTGAAGGCACGGGCATCGGTCTGGCCACCGTGCGCCGCATCATCGAGCGCCACGGCGGCGACATCACGGCCATCAGCGCGCCCGGCGAGGGCGCCACGTTCAGCTTTTCGCTCGGCGACGAACCCGCCGCCTGATGGGGTCAGTGGGCCAGGCTGCTCACGAGAGTCACGAGCGCGATGCCCGCCAGCAACCAGGCCACCTGCGCCACCGTGTCCCGAAAGCCCAGCTGCTTCTGCAACTGCGGAATCAGATCGGCCAGCGCCACATAGACAAAGCTGCTGGACGCGGCCACCAGGAAGAATGGCAGGTAGTCCTGCAACTGCGTCACGAGGAAATAGCCCACCACGCCGCCCAGGGCGGTGACCGTGCCCGCCATGGAAACCTTGACCAGCGCGGCGCGCGAGGTGCCCGAAGTGAGGCGCAGCACCACCAGGTCGCCGATGTGGTGCGGCACTTCGTGGGCCAGCACCGCCAGCGAGGTGATCACGCCCAGGCGCATGTCGGCCAGGAAAGCCGAAGCGATCAGGATGCCATCGCCAAAGGCGTGCACGCTGTCGCCGGCCAGCACGGCCCAGCCGCCCGAACGTGGACCGTGGCTGTGGTGCGCATGATCGTGGTGATGGTGGGCGTGATCCCCGTGAGCTTGCGCCTGCGCCGGCCCGTGGTTGTGCTCGTGCCCGTGGTGCCACAACTCGGCCTTGTCGAGCAGGAAGAAAAAGACCAGCCCGCCCAGCAACATGGCAAACAACTCGTGCGCGCCGGCCTCGCTCTCGAACGCCTCGGGCAGCAGGTGCATGAAGGCTGTGGCCATGAGCGCACCGGCGGCCAGACTGAGCATGTGTTGTGTGAAGCGCGCCAGCATCGCAAACGCCATCAGCGCGGCCAGCCAGACGCTGCCCACACCGGCCGCCACGGTACCCACCAGGATCGCCAACAAGGTCATGTTGTTCTTTTCAGTTTGTCCATGAAAAAGGCCGCTTTTCAGCGGCCTTGGGTCCCCGGCGCAACGCGGCTCAGGCCACGCCGTGCTGCTTGAACCACGCCAGTGCCCGGTTCCAGCCGTCTTCGGCCGGCTCCTTGCGGAAACTCGGGCGGTAGTCGGCATGGAAAGCGTGGGGTGCCTCGGGGTAGACCACAAAAGTCGATGCCTTGGCGGCCGGACTTCCCACCGCCAGAGCGGCCTTCATCTTATCAACCGTGTCAAGGGGGATGCCGGAGTCGGCGCCGCCATAGAGACCCAGCACGGGGCCCTTGAGCTGGGCGGCGATGTCCACCGGGTGCTTCGGATTGAGGGGCGTCGCATCGCCCACCAGCCGTCCATACCAGGCCACGCCGGCCTTCACCGCCGGGTTGTGGGCCGCGTACAGCCACACGTGGCGCCCGCCCCAGCAGAAACCGGTCACGCCCACCTTTGAAACATCGCCGCCGTTGGCACCGGCCCACTTCACCGCGGCGTCCAGGTCGGCCATCACCTGTGCATCCGGCACCTTGGACACCACCTCGGCGATCAGCTTGGCGATCTCACCATAGCTCTGTGCATCGCCCTGGCGCACGAACAGCTCGGGCGCAATCGCCATGTAGCCCGCCTTGGCGAATCGGCGCGCGGTGTCGGCGATGTACTCGTGCACCCCGAAGATCTCGGAGAGCACGAGCACCACCGGCAGGCCGGTCTTGCCGGCCGGCGCGGCACGGTAGGCGGGCATCTTGAAACCGTTGACGTCGATCATGACCTCGCCCACGGTGAGCCCGTCGGACGGCGTCCTGATCGCCGTCTGCGCCATCAGGGGCAAGGCAGACGCGGCGTAACCCACGCCCAGCGCCGCCTTGAGGGCGGTGCGGCGGGTGGTGCCGTGTTCATTCGACTGGCCGGGCAGCAGGGCCCCGAGGTCCTGGGCGTGTTGGTCGTGTGGGTCCTTGAGCATGTGGAAGTCTCCTGATCTGGTTGGGGTCGGACCAGTCTGCCACGGCCATCAAACCCGTGTGGCGGCGTCAAACATGTCCAGCAGTTCCTGCTCCCACAGACCCTGCTGGTCGACCGCCGTCTGCACGAGCACGGTGCGCGTGGGCATGTCGATCAGCACGCGCTGGCCGTGGTGGCCGTGCATGGCGGGTCGCGAACCATCGGCACGCGAATGCCAGAACAAGGCCTTGTAACCCAGCGCCAACCGGGCCCGGCCGGGGCGCACCGGGGCATCACGTTCGCTCCATGACGTGCATTCGTTGATCCACGCCTCGCTGACGATGACCTGGCCCTCGGGGCCGCGGCCGCGTTGAGCGACCAGTTGGCCCAACCGCGCCCAGTCGCGCAGCCGCGCGGCGAAACCGATGCTGTTGAACTCGGCCCCGCGCGCATCGGTGAACCAGGTGGCTGGCGCCTCGGCGCCCAGGGGCTGCCACAGCACCTGTTCGGCGAAGGCCGACAGCGAATCCCCGGTGACGCGGCGCATCACCATGCCCAGCGTCAGCGGACACAGCTCGTTGTAGTTGAAGCGCGTGCCGGCGGGCTCGCTGCGCCGGTTCCAGTCCTTCACGGTGCGCGCGATGTCGGGGTCCCGGCCCAGCAACGCACCGGGGTACAGAACGGCGTTGTCGCGCGCGTGCACCACATCGGCGCCGCTGCACATGTTGGCCAGGTGGCGCAACGTGGTCTCACCGTGCAGGGTGCCGTCGAGCTCGGGCGCGTACCGGGCGGCCGGGTCATCGAACGAGGCAATGAGTCCACGGTCCAGGCAGATGCCCAGCAACAGCGAGGTGATGCTCTTGGCCATGGACCAGCTCTGCAAGCGCATGGACGGTTGGCGGGCGAAGCGGTAGCGCTCGACCAGGATGTTGCCGTCGCGCGCGATCAGCAGGCCCGTGACGGGCCACTGCGCCAGGTAGTCGTCGGGCGTCTTGCGCAACCCTGCCCACCGGTAGCGGAAATCGTTCACCGGCGTCTCGTTCCAGGCAGCCACCCTGCCGCCGGCGCGGATCACGTGGTGGCGGATCGAACGCTCGTGGCCGCCGGAGTAATTGCCCACGCGGTATTCGGGCAAGCGCTCGAAGCTTGAGCGGCTCTCCGGGTACCCGCGCTGGGCGCCCCACTTGTCGTCGGTCTGCGCCCATGCGGGCCAGCCCGCCACGGACAGGCCGGCGCACAGGAACGCGCGGCGATGCTGCACGTCAGTGTCCGGCCCGCGTGTCCCACCCAGGGGCGCCGCGGAACCGGCTCCGCCGGACCGCAGGCGCCGCTCCCTGGAGGGGGTCGCACGAAGCGCGGCGGGGGTGTTTCATATCAATGGGCTTTGTCCCAGTTGGGTCCCACGCCCACTTCCGCGAGCAGCGGCACCTTGAGTTCAGCCACGCCCGCCATCAGGCGCGGGATCTCGGTCTTGAGCCAGTCCACCTCGCCCTCGGGCACCTCGAACACCAGTTCGTCGTGCACCTGCATGATCATCTTCGTGCCGCGCCGCTGCTCGTCCAGCGTCTTCTGCACCGCCACCATGCTGAGCTTGATGAGGTCGGCCGCCGTGCCCTGCATGGGCGCGTTGACGGCCTGCCGCTCCAGCGAGGACAACAGCGCACCTTTTGCCGCCTGGATGCTCGGCAGCACCAGACGCCGACCGAACACCGTCTCCACGTAGCCCTTCGCTTTGGCGCTCTGCCGCGTCTCGTCCATGTAGCGCTTCACGCCCTCGAAGCGTTCGAAATAGCGCTGGATGTAATTTTTGGCCGCGGTGTTGTCGATGGCCAGCGCCTTGGCCAGGCCAAAGGCACTCATGCCGTAGATCAAACCGAAATTGATCACCTTGGCATAGCGGCGCTGCTCGTTGCTGACCTGCGCCGCTTCCACGCTGAACACCTCGGCTGCGGTGGCGCGGTGCACGTCGATGCCTTCGTGAAAGGCGCGCAGCAGCGCGGCGTCGCCACTGATGTGCGCCATGATGCGCAGCTCGATCTGCGAGTAATCGGCGCTGGCGATCACGTGGCCGGCCGGCGCCACGAAGGCCTCGCGCACGCGCCTGCCTTCCGGCGTGCGAATGGGGATGTTCTGCAGGTTGGGGTCGTTGCTGGAGAGGCGACCGGTCACGGCCACTGCCTGCGCGTAGTGCGTGTGCACCCGCCCTGTGCGCGGCAGCGCGAGCTGGGCGAGCTTGTCGGTGTAGGTGCCCTTGAGCTTGGACAGGCCCCGGTGCTCCAGGATCTTGGCGGGCAGCGGGTAGTCCTCGGCGAGTTTTTCCAGCACCTCCTCGTCGGTGCTGCGCGCGCCCGTGGCCGTCTTTTTGATGACGGGCAGGCCCAGTTTGTCGAAGAAGATTTCACCCAACTGCTTGGGGCTGCCCAGGTTGAAGGGCTGGCCCGCGATGGCATAGGCTTCCTGCTCCAGCGCCACGATGCGCTGGCCCAGCTCGTGGCTTTGAGCGGCCAGCATGGGCGCGTCGATCAACACGCCGTTGCGCTCGATGCGGTAGAGCGCTTCGCTGCTGGCGATCTCGAGTTCATAGATGAACTTCAACTTGTCGTCCGCCTGCAACTGTGGCCAAAGAGCGAGGTGCACGTCCAGCGTCTGGTCGCTGTCTTCGCACGAATACTCGGCCGCCTTGGCCACGTCGACCTGCGCAAACGGGATCTGGTGCGCGCCCTTGCCGCACAGGTCTTCGTAGTTGATGCCCTGGCGGCCCAGGTGGCGCTCGGCCAGGCTGGCCAGACCGTGCGGCTTGTGCACTTCCAGCACATAGCTCTGCAGCATGGTGTCGTGCACGTAGCCCTGCACCTCGATGCCGTGGTTGGCGAACACATGGCGGTCGTACTTCACGTGCTGGCCGAGCTTGTGTTTCTGCGGGTCTTCCAGCCAGGGCTTGAGCCTCGCCAGCACCTCGTCGAACGGCAACTGCTCGGGCGCGTCGGGCCCACTGTGGCGCAGCGGAATGTAGGCTGCCTCGCCGGGCTTGACACTGAAGCTGATGCCCACGATCTCGGCGCGCATCTCGTCGAGCGAGGTGGTTTCGGTGTCCACCGCCACCAGGTCGGCCGCGAGCACGCGCTGCAGCCAGGTGTCGAACAGCTCCCAGGTCAGGATGGTGTCGTAGGCCAGGTTGGTGGTGCGCTCGGTGCTGCCGCTCAGGTCGGGCTCGTCGAACAGCCCCGGCGAGCCGTCGCCCGCCTTGTCCTTGGTCTTGGTTTTTGCCTTGGCCAGGTGTTCTTCGATCAACTCGGGCGGCACGTCGTGCTGCATCAGCGTCTTCACCAGCCCCTTGAAGCCATACCTTTCACCGAACGCCTTGAGCCCTTCGGAATCCTGCCCGGCGATCGTGATGGCCTCCAGCGAGGGCAAGCCTTCGATGTGGTCCTTGAGATCGCAGTCGGTCTTGATCGTGAGCAGCTCGCGCCCCTTGGGCAGCCAATCGAGCGCGTTGCGCAGGTTCTCCCCCGCCGCGCCCTTGATCTCGCCCGCGCGCGCCACCAGCGCTTCCAGCGAGCCGTATTCGAGCAGCCACTTCACGGCGGTCTTGGGGCCGACCTTGGGCACGCCGGGCACGTTGTCCACCTGATCACCCACCAGGGTCTGGTAGTCCAGCATCAGGCTGGGCGGCACGCCGAACTCCGCCGTCACGCCGGCGATGTCGCGTCGTCGGTCGTTCATCGTGTCGATGACGGTGATGTGCTCGTTGACGAGCTGGCTCAGGTCCTTGTCGCCGCTGGAGATGACGCAGGTGATGCCCTGCTGCGCCGCCACGTGCGCGAGCGTGCCGATCACGTCGTCGGCCTCCACGCCGGGCACGTCCAGCACCTTCCAGCCCAGCAGCTTCACCACCTCGTGGATCGGCCCGATCTGCGCGCGCAGGTCGTCCGGCATGGGCGAGCGGTTGGCCTTGTATTCGGGGTAGAGCGCGTCGCGAAAGGTCGGGCCCTTGGCGTCGAACACGCAGGCCGCGTAGTCGGCTCGCACGTCCTTGCGCAGCTTCTGCATCATGTTGATCAGGATGCGTATGGCGCCGGTTTTCAGCTCCGTGCCATCGGGGAGCCTGGTGCTCATCGATTCGCCGCCAGCAAAGAAAGCACGGTAGAGGTAACTGGACCCGTCGACCAGCAACAGGGTGGGGGTGGGGGATGTAACGTCGGACATGCGAGCATTGTCGGGGAGATCGAGCCCGCTTCGTCGGCCGGGCGCTTGGCCCTTCATGTGTGCCGCAGGCCCCCGCCTGCCTACAATGAGGCATGAACGCCCACACCCCACGCCTGCTCTCCACCCTCGCCCTGGTGGCGGGCATCACCCTGGCCTCGGCCGCCCAGGCCCAGACGGCCCCGGTGGAGCAGCCGCCCCAGCCGGTCTCGCCGCGCGATCGCATCGAACGCATCACCAACGAAGACGCGCTCACCCGCATCGACGAGGTGCGTGTGGGCGGCGAGACAAAGAGCATCGACGTGCAACCCAAGAACGGCGCGCCGGCCTACCAGATCAACCCCGACACGAACGGTTCAGGCACCGGCGAAGTCGGCGGCAAGCGCACCGGCAATGCCGGTCGCAGCAGTTGGCGCATCCTGAACTTCTGATTGCGCGTTTCATGGCCGTTTACACCGAAGTCGCGTTCGCGGAAGCCGCTGCCCTGCTGCACACCCTGGATCTGGGAGACCTCACCGAATTGCGGGGCATCCAGGGCGGCATTGAAAACACCAACTACTTCGTGACCAGCGAGCGCGATGGCGCCACGCTGGAGCATGTGCTCACCGTGTTCGAACGGCTGGGCTTCGAGCAACTGCCGTTCTACCTGCACCTCATGAAGTTTCTGGCGGGCAAAGGCATCCCGGTGCCCGACCCGGCCGCCACCGCGAAAGGCGAGATCCTGCACACGGTCCAAGGCAAGCCCGCCGCCGTGGTGAACAAGCTGCGCGGCAGGAGCGAGCTGGCCCCCGGTGTGACGCACTGCGAAGCGGTGGGCGGCATGCTGGCGCGCATGCACCTGGCCGGACGCGATTTCCCCCTGAACCAGCCCAACCTGCGCGGTCTGGCGTGGTGGAACGAGACCGTGCCGGTGGTGCTGCCCTTTCTGAGCGCACCGCAGGCCGACCTGATCCGCACCGAGCTGGCTTACCAGAACCACGTGGCAGCCAGCCCGGCCTGCACCGCCCTGCCCCGCGGCCCGATCCACGCCGACCTGTTCCGCGACAACGTGATGTTCGAGGCCGGCGAGCTCACCGGCTTCTTTGATTTCTATTTCGCCGGCTGCGACACCTTCCTGTTCGACATCGCGGTCTGCCTCAACGACTGGTGCGTGCACCACAGCCAGGACGCCACCGACGGCAGCCACGACGCAGCGCGCGCCCGGGCCCTGCTGGCGGCTTACCAGGTGGTGCGCCCGCTGAGCATGGCCGAGCGAAGCCTGCTGCCGGCCATGCTGCGCGCCGGCGCCCTGCGCTTCTGGATTTCCCGCCTGTGGGACCTGCACCTGCCGCGCGAAGCCGCCATGCTGCAGGCCCACGACCCCACCCATTTCGAACGCGTGCTGCGCGAGCGCGCCACCCACGCGCGCGACCTGTCGGTGCAGTTGCTCGATGCCGCTGCTCCCGCGACAGCGCCCCAACCCGTGACCGCATGAAACTCCACCTCGTTCCCGCCCGCACCGGCCTGCAGTGGGTCAAGCTGGGCATGAAGACCTTCTTCCGCCAGCCGCTGGCCATGTCGGGCCTGTTCTTCATGTTCATGGCCACCGTCTCGGTGCTCTCGCTCATTCCGCTGCTGGGCACGGTGATCTCGCTGGCACTGGTGCCGGCGGCCACGCTGGGGTTGATGGCGGCCACGCGCGAAGCCATGCACGGCCGCTTTCCCATGCCGTCCACGCTGATCTCGGGCCTGCGGGGCACGCCGGTGCAGACCCGCAACATGCTCATCCTCGGTGCGCTGTATGCCGCCGGCCTGCTGCTGGTGCTGGGCGTGGCCACGCTGTTTGCCGGCGAGGCCACACCACCACCGGACGCGAACGCCGAGGTCACGGCCGACGTGGTGCGCGCCTCGCTGGCCAACCAGGGCCTGCTCGCCGGTCTGGTGGTCTACCTGCCGGTGCTCATGGCCTTCTGGCATGCACCGGCCCTGGTGCACTGGCATGGCGTGAGCCCGGGCAAGAGCCTGTTCTTCAGCTTCATGGCCTGCTGGGGCAACAAGGGCGCGATGCTCATGTACTCGCTGGGCTGGGTCGGCGTGTTCATGCTGGTGGGCCTCCTCATGAGCCTGCTCGGCGCCCTGCTGGGCGGCGCGGCCGCGCTCAACATCGTTTTGTACCCGGCTGTCCTGTTCATGGCCTCGATGTTTCACACCTCGATATATTTCACTTTTGTTGACAGTTTCGAGTCGACAGAGCAGCCAGTGCCCCCCACCACCGGAGAAGATGCATGAGCCAACACACCCTGCAGGGCCGCGTCGAGAGCGAAGTGACCTGGTTCCAGCGCCGCGACACCCTCAAGGCGGCCGCCGCCTGGGTGACCATGGGTGGGCTGCCGGCGGCCATGGCGCAGCAGCGCAGCAACGTGGTGGAGCTGGTGGGAGACGTTCTCCTGAACGGGCGGCGCATGTTGGCCCAGCAAACCATCCAGACCGGCGACGAGATCGCCACCGGCCCGGCCTCGCGGCTGATCTTCGTGCTGGGCAATGCGTCCTTCAATGTGCGGCAAAACTCGCGCATGACGGTGGAGCGTGGTGCCACCCTGCACACGGTGAGCCTGCTGCGCCTGCTCAGCGGTGCGGTGGTCAGCGCCTTCGGCAGCGGCCCCAGCCGATCCATCGTCACCCCCACGCTGACCGCGGGCATCCGGGGCACCGGCGTGTACACCGAGGTGTTTGCCGACCAGGCCAACCGCAGCTATTTCTGCAACTGCTACGGCACGGTGGAGATGCAGGCCGGGGGCAACCGGGCGCTCTCGGTGTCGAGCTACCACCAGGCGTTCTGGGGCGAGGTCGAACCCAAGGCCGGGCGTTTCCTCACCCCCGCACCGGCCTTGAACCACACCGACGAAGAGCTGGAGTTCCTGGCCCGCCTGATCGACCAGCGCACCGCCTGGCAGATCGCCGGGCGCACCGGTGTGAAGGATGGGCGCGGGTACATGGAGCAGCGCCCGCCCGAGGCGCACCCGGCCGCAACGCGTTGATCCCTCTACCGGCTCAACCAGCGGGCCTGGCCCCCGCAGGCCGCAATCGCCTGCACAAAGTGCCCGGATTCTTCGCACCCCGCCTTGTAGTGCAAAAAACGCTTTGACCGTGCAGGGCCTGCATGCGCACGTCACCAAAGATTCATCAATGGTGCGTCAAGGTTAAACACAGTGTCGTCATCCTCTGCCCAGGGCATTTCCCCTTACCTGGAGCAAAAAAAATGGCAGACACCCTGCGAGACGATGACGGCATCTCGAATCCTTCTTTCAATCTTCACCTCACCCAGCTTGTTGACGAAGCGATTGCACGTCAGCCCAACCGGCGCTTGTTGCTCAAGACCGGACTTGGTATGGCAGCCATTCCCTTCTTGGGCGGCCTTGCAGCCTGCGGTGGCGGCGACGATCCAGCTCCGACCGCACCGGTCGTTACGCCCCCCAGCGAGCAGTTGCTGGGATTCCAGGGCATCCCCACCTCAGGCGCAGACACGGTAACCGTGCCGCCCGGCTATGTAGCCACCCCATTCCTGCCCTGGGGAACGCCTCTGAGCCTCAGCGCACCAGGCTTCGCGGCGGATGCCTCCAATACTGCAGCCGATCAGGAACAACAAGTCGGTGACAACCATGACGGCATGGCCTTCTTCGGTTTCAACACCGAAGGGAACGCTTTGGGCGAGCGCAACGACGAAGGCCTGCTGGTCTTCAATCACGAGTACATCAACCCCGAGTACTTCTACAAGCCTGACACCGATCCGACCGACTGGCTTGCCCCCTTCACGTTCGAAAAGGCACGCAAAGGCCTGGCTGCTCACGGCGGCACGGTGGCCCACGTGCGCCGCACCAGTGCCGGAGAATGGGAGCTGGTCCGCAACTCACCCTACAACCGACGCATCCACGGCAACACGCCGATGACCATCCAGGGTCCAGCCGCAGGTCATGCTCTGATGCAGACCGCTGCCGACCCCAGCGGCACCCAGGTTCTAGGCATGCTCAACAACTGCGGCAACGGCCGCACGCCATGGGGCACTTTCCTCACCTGCGAGGAAAACTTCAACGGCTACTTCGGTTGGAATGGTGTGTTCACTCGCAACACGCTGGAGGCCCGCTATGGCCTGAGCGAAACAGGTTTCGGTTACCGGTGGCACACGGTCGACCCGCGTTTCGATATGGCAGCGAACCGCAACGAAGCCAACCGCTTCGGCTGGATTGTGGAGGTCGACCCGTTCAGTCCGGCCAGCCAGCCCGTCAAGCGCACGGCACTTGGCCGCTTCAAACATGAGAATGCAGAACTCGTAGTCGCCTCCAATGGCAAGGTCGTGGTCTACATGGGCTGCGACGAAGTCAATGAGTACGCTTACAAGTTTGTGTCGAGCGGCACGTTCGATGCCAGCAACCCCACCAGTCTGGCCAACCGCAACCTGCTGTCTGACGGCACGCTGTACGTGGCGCGCTTCGATGCTGGCGCGGTTTCCGGCGACCGCATGGGCAACGGAGTGTGGCTCCCACTGGTCTTTGGTCAGAACGGGCTGGATGTCGGAAACGGCTTCGCCGACCAGGGCGACGTGATGATCAAGGCCCGCCAGGCTGCCGACCGCGTGGGTGCCACGATGATGGACCGCCCCGAGTGGGTCGCCGCCAACCCGACCAAACCGGGCGAAGTGTTCATGACCTGCACCAACAACAGCCGCCGTGGCACGACTCCGGCCTCGTCGAACTCGATTGACGGGACCAGCGTGTCCAGCTCCTCGCGCCCACCAGTCGACGATGCCAACCCACGTGCATCCAACGCATGGGGACACATCGTTCGCTGGAACGAAGCCGGTGGTGACGCCACCGCCCTCTCCTTCGATTGGGACATTTTCCTGCTTGCCGGCCAGCCGTCGTTCACCGACCAGCGAGCGCCGTCGTCCAACATCACGATGGACAACCTGTTCAACAGCCCGGATGGGCTGGCCTTCGACAGCTTCGGTCGCATGTGGATCCAGACGGACGGCAACTTCAGCAACACGGGCAACTTCGCGGGCAACGGCAACAACCAGATGCTGGTGGGCGATCCCCAGACGAAGGAAGTGCGCCGATTCCTGGTCGGGCCGTCGGGCTGCGAGGTGACCGGCATCACCTGGACACCAGACCGCACGACGATGTTCGTCAACATCCAGCACCCTGGTGAACTCGGCGCCCATCCCCGCCGTCCACCCACCTACAGTGACAACGATCTCGCGCGCGATCCCACGGTGTTTTCGCAGTGGCCCACTGCCGGAATTCGCCCGCGCTCTGCCGTGGTGGTGGTGCGCCGCACCGACGGCGGTGTGATCGGTGGCTGAGTGAAGTGGTCGGCACCTTAATGTGCCCGCCATAAAAAGGGGCGGCCACAGTGCCGCCCTTCTTCATTTCACAGTGCGCTCAGAAAGTCCTGCGGATCGGGATGCAACCGAGGTAATTTGCGTTTCGCCACCGTGCCCATGTTCACAAAACACACAGCCTCTTCGCCCAAAGCGAGCTGGAACAGCTCGCGCATGCGCACCGATTGCATGGCCTGCCCGCTGGTCAGACCGCTGCCCAGCCCCAGGCTGTGCGCCATGAGCAGCATGTTCTGAACAGCACAACCCACCGAGACCATGCGCTCCAGTGAAGGGATGCGCGCCTCGTCCTGCCCGAGCCGCGCCACCACCAACATCAACAAGGGTGCACTGTGGGCCTTGTCGCGGGCCGACTCGATCTGATCCAGGGTGGCACCAGGATCACGATCGATCAAGGCCAGAGCAAACACTTCCGCGAGGTCCGCGCGCCTGGCTTCGGGCACGATCACGAACCGCCATGGCCGCAGCAGGCCGTGATCCGGCGCGGCCGCCGCCGCGCGCAGGATGCCGGCCAACTGCAATGAGGAAGGCCCGGGCGCCACCAGACGTCGCGGTGAAACGTTCTGCCGACTCGTGATGAGGACTTCAGCAAACTCACCGTCGATCTCTGACCCGTCTCGGCGGGAACGGGCGCCGATGTCGACGGCTTTCACCGCCGGTGTTGGCATGGATGTGTTCACAGTGCTCCTCTCACGCCGTCAAGCGAAGCGCCGGTCCTTGAACGAGATCGTGGCCTTGTAGTCGTCCACGCTGCCCACCCGGCGGATGCTGCCCCACGTGCCCTTGTAGTACGGGATGACGTTGCGATCCACCCAGTTGGTCACCACGTCACCGTGCACACCCTTGATGTAGCCGAAGAGCATGAAGGTATGCCCAGGCTTCACAGACTTGATCGGATAGGCCATGGCGTAGGTGCTGCCGTAGTCGTTGTAGACCTCGATCACATCGCCGGGCGCGACGCCCATCTGCCGCGCGTCGTCGGGATTGATCTCGATGAAGGCCATCGGAATGCGATCACGCACGAAGGCGTTGTACTGGTCGTGGTACGCCGTCTGCCAGACCTCGTTGGCCCGTCCACCATTGATCCAGTATTTGTGCTTCGCCTTCTGGTCGGCCACCGGCTTGGGCAGACCGTTCCAGGGCGCCGGCTTGAACTCTGCGCGACCGTCCTTGGTGTCGAACTTGCCATCGGCGTAGTGGATCTCGGTGCCGATGAGCTTGTCGCCCTCCATGCGCTGAATCGGCAACTGCACCCCGTTGTTGCCGGCCTTGCGCAGCAGCGCGTAGGTGGCCATGTAGCCGGTGTCACCACCCTGGCTGTCGATCGGTCCCACGCCCGGTCGCCCCGCACGGCGGAAGCCATCGTTGAACGCGTCTTCTTCGGTCTTCCAGTCGAAGCCGTCGAAGCGCTTGGCCATGTCGGGCTTGTTGTCCTTCAGGTAGAGCGCCTTGAGCGCATTGGCGATGTCGGCCGCGATCAGGCAGTCCGGCTTCGCGGAGCCGGGCGCATCCATGAACTTCTCGGACAAGCGCAGGCGGCGTTCACCGTTCATGGAAGTGAGGTTCATCTCACCCGGGTGCGCGGCGGGCAGCAGCATGTGAGCCTCTTCGGCAATCATGGTCGGGTAGAGATTCATGGCGGCGATGAACATGCCGCCCTTGTTCTTGCAAGCGTCGTAGATGACCTCGATCATCTGTTCGGTGGAGGCACCGCGCGCCTTCGCCATGGCCTCGTTGACGATCTTGGCGCGCCGGCTGAGCACCAGGCGGTGCTGCTCGGCGTTGAGGGTGGTCTGGAACGGATTCGTGCCCCACAGGGTGTACATCAGGCCCTTGCCGTTGATGACCTCTTGGTCGATGTAGATCTTCTTGTCGCCCGGATACGGCGGGCGCGTGTAGCCTTCCTGGTGTCCACCGAGACGGCACACACCGGTGCCGCGCCGGCCCACGTTCTGCGTGGCCAGCCCCAGGCTCACCAGCGCGCTCTGGATCACGTAGTTGTCGTTGCCCCAGATGATGCCCTTCTCATACGGGTGGAAGGTGCGCGGGCGGTGGCCGGAGGCCTTGGGCTTGTAGGCCCATTCGGCCGCCTGGCGCAGCTTCGCGACAGGAATGCCGGTCGCCTTCGAACCGTCCTCCAGGCTCATGCGGTTGGTCTTCACCGCATCGTCGAATCCGCGCGTGTGCTTGGCAATGAAGTCCTTGTCGTGCCAGCCTTGCTCCACCACGTAGGTGAACAGCGTGTTGAACAACGCGGTGTCCGAGCCGGGCTCGATGTCCAGGTGCAGCACGTTGTCCTTGCCGGCGACCTGCTCGCAGATCGCGACGGTGGCGGTGCGGCGCGGGTCCACGATGATCACCTTGGCGGCTGCGGCCGTTTCCCCAGGGAAGCGCTGCTTCTTCTTGTCCACCGTCGAGCCGCTCAGGTTGGGCACCCAGTGGTTGAGGAAGTAGTTGGACTGGGTCTCGTAGGGGTTGGCGCCGGTGCAGAGGATCGTGTCGGCCAGCTGCGCATCTTCGTAGCTGTTGTTGAGTTCGCCCACACCCATGTCGCGCGTGGCGTGGCACTCGGAGTTGTAGGCCGGCCGGTTGTGGATGCGCACCATCGGCGTCTGCAGCGCGCTGAACATCAGCTTGCCGGTGCCCCAGGTGTTCTCGAAGCCGCCGCCCGCGCCGCCGTGGTCGAAGCAGTCGTAGAACAGCGCGTTCGGGCCGTCGTTGTCCAGGATCTTTTTGGTGAGGCCGGCGTACAGCGCCATCGCGTTGTCCCACCCGGTGTCCAGCCATTGGTCACCGCGGAAGATGCGCGGGTTCTTCAGGCGCTCCTTGCCCATGCCGTCGTGGGCGTACATGTACGAGGCCATCTTGCCGCCGCGCGTGCTTGAGAGGCCGCTGTTCACCACGCAGCCCTTGTCGGGCACGATCATGATGTTCCAGCGCTTGCCCGACTTGTCGGTGATGGTGTTGGTCATCGCCTTGGTCATGGTGATGGCCAGCGGCGGCACCTGCTGGGTGAAATCGACACCGAGGCCGTTCTGGCTGGCAGCGCGGCCACCCTCCTGGTTGGCGTCCCACTTGTAGACGTGGTAGCCACAGCCGACGATGCAGAAGTGGCAGGTCATGTTCGACTTCTGCGCGTCCTTCGTGGGCAGCGCGATGCGGTCATTGATGTTGGTGGACATGCTGCGCTCCTCAGAGGATGTTGGACTGGCGGCCGTAGATCAGGCCGTCGACGGCCACCGCGCTCACCGCGTCGGTCTTCGCGTCGTACTCCAGCCGGATCTTCGGCAGGTCCTCGGTGGCTTGCCCGCACACCATCTGCCCACCGCTCTCGGGGTCGAAGATGGAGAAGTGGCAGCCGCACTTGAAGGTGCGCGTTCCGCCGTCGTAGGCGACTGGGCACCCCATGTGCGTGCAATAGGCGCTGAAGGCCACGATGTCGTTGTTCGGTCCCACGCCACCGGGCACGGCGTTGCCCATGCGGATCGCGTAACACGGTGAGCTGGCGTCGGGGTAGGTGAAGCTGACCACCTCATTGACCGGCATGCGCTTGGCCGCGCCGACCGCCTTCTTGGGATACGGCAGCGTGGTGCCACTGTTGCGCGCCGGGGTGGCGGCCTGCGCGCTGTGGATGGGAATCACGGTGCTGCCGGCCACGGCGGCGGCAACGCCGCCGGACTGCAGAAAGAAGCGGCGGCCGATCTTGAGGTCTTCCATGTTGTCTCCTGGTTGTGATCACGGACCCGCCTTCCATCGCAACGCGCGTGCCAACGGAGAAGCCATATGAATCAAAGGCTTGAGAAGGCATGTGTGACTTTTTGGGTAGTTTTGGTAACAATGCCGAAAAACACTGGTTACGAAAAAGTAACGCCAGGAGACAAAACCATGAGAAGACGCGAATGCATCGCGGGCCTGGCCACCGCAGCGGTATGGCCCATGTCACCTGCCGCGGCGGCGCACGCGGACCGGCTGCAGGTCGGCCTGACCCCGGTCATCCTCGCGGACCAGATCGCGTTCCTCTCGCGCTGGGGCCGCTACCTCGGCGCGCAGGTCGGCATAGAGGTGAGCTTCGTGGCCCGTGAGTCCTACCAGTCCATCCTCGATCTGCTGTGGTCGGGCCAGATCGATGCGGCCTGGATTTGCGGCTATCCCTTCGTTCGGTTCGAAAGCGACCTCAAGCTGCTGGCCGTTCCCCTGTACCGGGGCGACCCGCACTACCAGGCCTATCTGATCCGCTCGACCGCCGTCGATGGGCTCAGAGGATGGAGCGACCTCAAGGACCGCGTACTCGCGTACTCGGACCCGCTGTCGAACTCGGGTTGGCTCGTTGCCCAGGCGCAGCTGGCCCAGGCCGGGATCGCGCCGCGTGAGCTCAAGCGCGCCTTCTTCGCGCACGGCCATCGCAACGTTGCCGAAGCGGTGGCCGCCCAACTGGCCCAGGCCGGGTCGATCGACGGCTACGTGTGGGAGACCATGCGCCTGCAAGGCATGCCGGCTGCGGCCAGGACCGAGGTGATCTGGAAATCGGAGCCGTTCGGATTTCCGCCCCTGGTGACGGCACGCCGCGCCACCCATCCGCGCACGGAGCGACTGCGGGAAGCCTTGCTCGACATGGCCAACGATGCGGCCGGCCGTGAGTTGCTGGGGTCGTTGAACCTCAGCGGCTTCTCTGCAGGCGTGCCATCCCTGTTCGATTCCATTCGACATCAGGCCGTCCAGGTCCCCGGCAGCGGGGTGACCGGCTGATGTTCGGTCGCCTGCCCTACCGCGTGCAGATCCCGCTGGGCCTGTCCCTCGCGGTGCTGCTGGCGGCGATCCTTGTCACGGGCATTGCGGCGCGGGTGTCGGCGCAGAACGCGCGGCAGGACATCCTGTCGCTGCTGGACAAGGCAGTGGTCCTGGTCAGCGCGCAGGTGCGCCCCCTGCTGGTGGCCGACGACACCTGGCGCGTGTTCGCCCTGCTGCGCGACACCGCCGAGCTGATGCCGGGTGCTGTCACCGGTCAGGCCCGTCTGGCCATCCTGGGCGCCGATGGCCGCGTGTTTGCCGCATCCGACCCCACGCAACTGGAGACCGGCCGCACCTTGCTGGGCGGAACCTGGCGCGATCAATCCACACCGCTGCCCTCCGCGATCACGGAGAGACAACGGCTCGACAGAGGCGACGGTTCGGTGGTGATGATCGACCCCATCCGCAGTGAAGACGGGCAGACACTGGGCTTTGTCTTGACGGAGGTGGACGCGGCGGTCTTCGCGCCCGACTGGCCATCACTGGCGAAAACCGCCCTGCTGGCCATCGCTCTGGCCGTGACCGTGCTGGTGCCTGTGGGCTGGTGGGTGGGCAAGCGCATGACCCGGCCCGTCGAGCGGCTGGTGGCCGTGATCGAGCGCATCGGTAGGGACGACCCGCGCGAGCTTCGCAGCGCGGTGCCCACGACCCAGGACCCCGAACTCAGCCGCATTGGCGATGCGGTGAGCCAGCTCATGGGCGAGCTGGAACAACGCAAACTGGCCGAGGACCGCGCGTTGTCGGCCGAGCGGCTCGCTGCCGTGGGCCGCATGACGGCGGCGGTGGCGCACGAGATCAACAACCCCCTGGCGGGCTTGCTGACCGCCACGCAGACGCTGCGCCTGCATGGCGGGTCGGACGACATCCGCACCCGCACGATCGACCTGCTCGACCGCGGCCTGCAGCAGATCAGGACGACGGTGGCGGCGCTGTTGCCCCAGGCCCGCATGGACGACCGCCCGCTGGAACCAGGCGACCTGGAAGACATCGTCACGCTCGTGCGGGTGAGCGCCAACAAGCTGCCGGTCGAAATTCGTTTCAGCATGGACATCGACTCCGCGCTGCGCGTGCCATCGGCACCGCTGCGCCAGGTGATGCTCAACCTGCTGCTCAACGCCATGAAGGCGGCAGGCGAACAGGGCACCGTCTCGGCACGACTCGAAGCAGACGAGGACCAGGTGACCTTTTGCGCCAGCAACACCGGCCCTGCTTTGAGCGCGGAGAAATTCCGCAACACCCTGGCGGCCGAAAGCGGTCGCGACCCCCGGGGCTTCGGTCTGTGGGTCTGCCAGGAACTCGCCAGCCACCTGGGCGGCCGGTTCGAGCTGGACGCGACACAACCCGAACTGACCCGCCTGGTGTTCCAGGTGCCCAACCGCGAGGCCGCGGAGGAAACCCCATGAAGACCCTGCTGGTGATTGAAGACGACGCGATCATGGGCGAATCCCTGGCGCAGCGGTTTGAACTGGAAGGCCTGCACGTGGTCTGGTGCCGGAGTCTGTCGGAAGCCGCCGAAGCGCTGAAGACACCACCCGCTGCGGTGGTGAGCGATGTAAGACTGCCCGATGGGTTGGCGACAGACTGGTTCGTGAAACTGCCTGCGGCCATCCGTGCCCTGCCCTGGTTCTTCCTGACCGGCTACGGCAGCGTGAACGATGCCGTGACGGCGGTTCGAGCGGGCGCGAGGGAGTACCTCACCAAGCCCTTCGACATCGAGCACGTGGTCGGCCTGGTGCACCAGGCCGTCTCTGCCAGCTTCGCTCCCGAGGAGGATGCCGTGCTCGGCATCTCGCCGGCGATGCGCCGCGTCGAGGGCATGGTCCGCAAGGTCGCGGGCCAGCGCGTCTCGGTGCTGCTCACCGGCGACTCCGGCGTGGGCAAGGAGGTGGCCGCGCAAATGGTGCATGCCCTGGACCCGCGCGCGGGCCAGCGCGAATTCGTGGCCGTCAATTGCGCCGCCATCCCGGAGTCCATGCTGGAGGCCGAGTTCTTCGGCTACGAAAAGGGCGCCTTTTCCGGCGCCGTGAGATCCCACAAGGGCTACCTGGAGCGGGCTCATGGCGGAACCCTCTTTCTCGATGAAGTGGGTGACCTGCCGGCCAGCATGCAGGCCAAGCTGCTGCGGGCGCTGCAGGAAAAATGTTTCTTCCGGCTCGGCGCCGAACGCACCACCCACAGCGACTTCCGCATCCTCGCTGCCACCAACCGCGACCTGTACGCCGACATGAATGCCGGCACGTTCCGCGAGGACCTGTTCTACCGCCTGGCCGTCATCAAGATCGCCCTGCCGCCCCTGCGCGAACGGCCGGAAGACGTGCGCTGGTTGACCGAGCGTCTGCTGGCAACAATGGTGGTCGAGCAGGGCCGGCCACTGGCGATGTCCGAGCGCTTCCTGCGCGACCTGATGGCACGCGACTGGCGTGGCAATGTGCGCGAGCTGCGTTCCTACCTGGAACAGGCTGTGGTGATGAGCGATGGCGGCATTCTCGACGAGCCGCTGAGCATCGACGACGCCGACCAGCCCCCCGGCACCGCATCCAGCGAACCCATCGAGCCTTTGCAGACCATCCTGGAGGGCGTCGAGCGCGCGCACATCCGCAAGGCCCTGCTGCATTGCGAGGGCAGTGTGGGCAAGACAGCCGAGGTGCTGGGCATCAGCCGCAAGACCCTGTGGGAGAAGATGAAGAAGCTTTCCATCGCCAATTGAACTGCCAGGATTCCCCGCCCAGCCGTCAACAACACGATGAACGCCCTGCTCGCCACCTGGACTCAACACGAGGCCGAGCTACGCGGCTGGCTCAGGGCACATGAACCCGGATGAGCGGCTTGCAAACGTCCAGCAGCCCCGCGCCTGACTGTTTGAAGTTGCCCGCAACACATTGACGGACCGCCTGCGCGCGGGCCACAAGAGCATGCCGCTGCCTGACGACCTGCGGCGAAGTCGCGCATTCAGCGTGCCCGCCAGCGCATGCGGGAGCACATGGTGTCGGCTTGCAAGGTGTTGTTTGACAGCACGAGCCACATCGACGACTGTGTGCCCCGAGCTCCGCGCAAGATCGAACCCGATGCGCCAGCCGAGGAATGAGAGGACGGCCGCCTTGTGATCAGCTTCAGCCGCCCAGGCGCCGAAGTTTTTCTCGCAGGACAGCGATCTCCTGTTCCAGCTCGGCGACCAGCGAAGCCAGTTCGGGCACGGCGTCGAAGTCGCGCTCCAGACTGGCCATGCGCCGCACCCGTCGAAGATCGTCTGCATTGAATCGGGGGGGCTCGGTGGGTTCCCGCACTGTGGGCGCCAGCAGGCCATCTTCCATCCGCTGGCACACCCACAGCTCGGTCACGCCGGCCATTCGGCACAGCTGCCCCATCTCCAGCCAGGTCTCGTCCAGCACCACCTGCACGCGCGAGATTTCCTGTTCCATCATGAACCTCCTTGGGCCTGTCGCTCTCGCTCGGCCGCATGAACCTTGCGAGCGTCAAAGTCGGGCAACGTGCTGGCCATCTGGTCGTAAAGTTCCTTGGCGCGCGGATCGTGCGCGCTGGGCAAGACCACCATCACCTTCAGGTCCAGATCGCCAGGCGTTTTGGCGGGCAGCCCCTTGCCCCGCACCGTGATCGTCTGCCCGCTCTGTGTCCCGGCGGGCACGCGGACCTTGAGCGAACTGCCACTGGGCAAGAGCACCGGAACCACCGCGCCGAGTGCAGCCTCCCAGGGTGCCAGCGGCAGCGCCATGATCAGGTCCGCGCCCTCGACATGAAAACGTTGATGCGGCCGAAAATGCACTTCGAGGAACAAATCGCCGGCTGAAGCACCGGCTTGCCCTGGTGAACCCTGACCCGCCAGGCGGATCAGCTGGCCCGCCTTCACCCCAGGCGGGATCGAGACTTCCAGGGTTCGTTCAACCAGTTCTACGCGGCCCTGAGCATCGATCTGCGGGGACTTGAGCGTCAACCGGCGCCGCGCGCCCCGCCACGCGTCTTCGATGTCGAGCAATATCTTGGCGTGGTGATCCTCGCCGCGATCACTGAAACTGGCCGACCCCTGAGCACCATGGGTTTGCTGGCGGGCTTGCCGCCCCATGCGGCCAAACAGCTCTTCAAAAAAATCGCTGTGGTCAGCGCCCTCTGCGCCGCGGCCCCTGAACTCGAAGCCGGCGTCCCAGTCCGGTGGAGGCGTGAAGCTTTCGCCAGCGTGGCGGCCAGTGCCAATGGCGTCGTAGGCGGCGCGCTTCTCGACATCGGACAACACGGCGTTGGCCTCGTTGATCTCGCTCATGCGCGCGGACGCATCCTTCTCCTTGCTCACGTCCGGATGGTACTTGCGCGCAAGCTTTCGATACGCCTTCTTGATGTCCTCGGCGCCGGCGTCACGCGCCACGCCCAGAATTGCGTAGTAGTCCTTGAACTTCAATGGATGCCCCTCTGCTGCCAGGTCACATCGCTGCCTGATCGAACCTTGTCGCCAGCTTGCGCCGATCGCCCTGCCCTCAGGTTGACGCAGATCAAGGCGCCCCGATCACGGCGAAGTGGCAGAGCACTGACGGCCGATCCGCATGCCGTTGCGCATCGGTCGAGCGAGCCCTTTGCACCTGCTGATGCGGGCGCTACCCTGGCCGAGCGGATCGAAAGTGGCTGGGCGGCGGTGAAGACGCAGGGCACCGTGCTGGCCTTCATGATGAGCGTGATCGCGCTTTGCCCGAGATGATCATCCTGCGCAAGGTGCTCAAGATGCGGCTGATCGCCATCTTCGTGGCGGTGGTCTCCGGTGGCATCCTGCTGGTGGGCTTCGTGTTCAACGCGGTGCTCTGAGCCCCCGACTCCCTCAACAAAAAAATGCTCCATGAACACACGCATTCGAAGCTGGCTCGCCACGTGCACGGCCGCCAGCCTGCTGGTCACTGGCCTGGGAACAGCAAACGCCGTTGAAGTGGACTTCCACCCCGTGGCCGACGGCGTCTACGCCCACATTGGCGATCTGGAGGGCCGCAGTTATGACAACGAGGGCCTGAACGCCAACATCGGCCTGATCGTGACGCCAGCTGGCGCAGTGCTCATCGACAGCGGCGCGAGCTTCCAGTCGGCCCGGCAGATCGCTGCAGCGGCGCGCAAGGTCACGCCGCAGCCCATCAAGTGGGTGATCAACACCGGCGGGCAGGACCACCGCTGGCTGGGCAACGGCTACTTCGCGACGCACGGAGCCGAACTCATCGCCCACGCCAACGCACAGGCCGACATGAAGGCGCGTGCGCTGGAGCAGATGAATGCGCTCAAGCCCGTGCTGAAAGAAGGACTCGATGGGACCGTGCCCCTGCTGCCAACCCGCTGGCTGACCACCCCCGACACGCGGCTGGAGTTCGGTGGCGTCGTGATCGAGGGAAAGCACCGCGGGGGCGGCCACACGCCCGGTGACAGCCTGGTGTGGTTGCCGGGCCAGAACGTGCTGTTCAGTGGGGATGTGGTCTACGTCAACCGCGTGCTGGGCATGAACGCGGTGAGTAAGACCCGAACCTGGCTCGAATCGTTTGCGGTGATCGACGAGCTTCAACCCGCCGTGATCGTGCCGGGGCATGGTGACGTGACGACGCTGGCGAATGCGCGTGCCGACACCCGCGACCTGCTCAGGGCCTTGCGTCAGCACGTGGGCCGCGCCGTGCAGGACGGCACCGACATCGGCGCTGCCGTCAAGACGTTCAACGCCGCGCCCTATGCGGACTTGAAACACGCCGACGTGTGGATCCCCCAACTGGTCAACCGCACCTATCTCGAAATGGAACAGGAGTGAACAATGGACATCAAGGCGGCACAGGATGTGCCAATTGCAACAGCATGATCGCGCTGATCGATGTTTGAAACGCTGGAAGATCCAACACCATGACCAACACGCCCAAGATGACGTTTCATGTCGAATCCCGGCGGGTAGACGCGCACGGCAGCCTGTCGCGCTGCAAAAGCGCCGAAATTGCGCTGGACACCGACGAAACCGATCAACGACTGGCATTGCTGCACGACAACGTCAGGAAATACGGCACCGTGTTCAACACCGTGTCGCCCGGCACCGATCTGCGGGGCTCGCTGCGGCGGCGTTGAGATGAGCACCGATCACAACCACGATCACGCTCCCACGGAGTTCAACCGGGCGTTTGCCATCGGCATTGCGCTGAACATCATGTTCGTGGCCATCGAGGCCTTCTACGGCTGGAGGATCAATTCCCTGGCTTTGCTGGCCGACGCCGGGCACAACCTGAGCGACGTGGCGGGGCTGGTGCTGGCCTGGGGCGCCGCGCTGGCCAGCCGGCTGCGCCCAAACCCGCGGCACACCTATGGCTGGCAGCGCGGCACCATCCTGGCAGCCTTCGCCAACGCCCTGCTCCTGCTGATGGCCATGGGTGCCCTGGTCTGGGAAGCGGTGGGGCGGATCACATCGCCCGATCCGCTGGCGAGCGCCGAAGGAGCGACCATCATGGTCGTGGCCGGGATCGGCATCGTGGTCAACACGATCACGGCCCTCTTGTTCATGCAGGATGGCAAGTCCGACCTCAACATTCGCGGCGCGTTTCTGCACATGGCTGCCGATGCGCTGGTGTCGGCCGGTGTGGTGGTGGCTGGGGCGCTCACCTTGTGGATGGGCTGGGTCTGGCTGGACCCGGTGGCCAGCCTGTTGATAGCGGCGGTGATCCTGGTCGGCACTGGAAATCTGTTCAAACAGGCGCTGCACTTGCTGTTCGACGGAGTGCCGGACAACATCGATCCAAAGGCCGTGCACGACTGCCTGGCGAACCAGCCCGGCGTCAGTCGGGTGAACGACCTGCACATCTGGGCCATGAGCACCAACAGGATCGCACTCACCGCGCACCTGGTGATGCCCGAGGGCCCTGCGGACGATGCATTTCTTCAGAAGGTCACCGAACAGTTGCACCGCGAGTTCGACATCACGCACGTCACCTTGCAGACTGTCAAAACACCGGCTTTTCCGATGTGCTCCGAACCTCGACAGGCAAAGGCTCACGAGATCGCTTCTTGAGCGGCTCACCTGCCGGTGAAGCCACGCTACCCTGACCTTGCGCACCGTTGGCAGCGCGGAGCAGTTCGGCCATGCGTTCAAGCCCCGGTCCGCGCACCTGTCTCAGCTTCGACTGCAAGGCGTCCCAGGCAGGGTCTGCCTGGCCCTGCATCCGCGCGAACAAACCCGTGTAAGCCTCCAGCCGGGAACGGCGCAACCAGTCCTGCAACTCCCCGCGCTGCGACCAGCGCAACTGGTTTTTTGCCGTTTGCAGGTGCATGCGCAGCCAGTCGAGCGGCACCTCCGGAACCAGCACGGGTTCGCACAGGGCGTTCTTCTCGTGCTCGTCGTCAATCGTTGCTTCGAGGTGCGCGATGAAGGCGGCGCTGAAGGTGGGCGAGCACCGGCGCACGTACTGCGGCACGATGCGCTGGCCCTGGAACACCGCTTGCACGGGACCGCGCGGCAATCCGGTCGAGCTGCAGTGCACGTGCACGTGGCGGGCCGAGGTCGCGATCTCGCCATGCTCCAGCACGATGCGATCGATCTCGATGGCCTGCACATGGCCCATGCGCACAACGTTCTTGATCCTGCGCAGCTGTGCCAGTTCGGCCTCGCTGACGATGGCGCAGCGGTACATCGTGGGTTGCACCGATGGGTCGATGCGTTGCAGCAGTCGCGCCGCTTCCAGGCGGGTGAACAAATCCGGCAGCGAAGTCGCATCGCGCGCGGCCTCGAGTTCGGCCACGATGGCGGCCAGCGTCTGGTGGGCGAATGGTGCCGTGGGCTGCACGTTGGCACGGTTGAGCAGCCAGGCCTCGCGCGGACGGATCCAGGTGATGGCATCGGGTTCCACGCCGTGATCCAGCAGCCACAAGGCGGTGTCCATCGCCGTCTTGCCGCCGCCGACGATCACGTGGCCGGCAGCAGGCTGCCGCCACTGCGTGAGTTCGGTCGGCGTCAGGCAGGTCACCCCCTCGGCCACCGCGAAGCGCGGCCCGTGGGTGGCGGGCACCTGGGTGTCCGCCTGCGTCGCGTCCACCCAGCGCCGCCGGGCCACCAGGCGCCTTCGCTGGCCATTCACCAGCGAGATGGCCCAGCCGTCCTCATCCACGTCGTGCAGCGGCAGCCAGGCCACGCGGCCGCTGGGCAACAGGTGCTCCTGCATCACGCGGTCGTAGTAGGCGCAGATCTCGGCGCCGCTGGCCAGGTCGTTGAGCCCGGCGTTCAGACCGACCTGGTCGATGCGGCCGCTGCCCAGCGGCATCGAATTCACGCCGTAGGTGACCGAGGGGCCATGCAGGCGCACGAAGGGGTAGGCGTCGTTCCAGTGGCCGCCGGGCTTGGCGCGCCGGTCCACGATGACGACCGTGGCCGAGGTCTCCGCCGTCAGCGTGTCGGCCATGGCCATGCCCACGGCGCCCGCGCCGACGATCACGTAGTCGGCTTCCAGGATGTGTCCGCTCATGTTGGTCTCCTGGGTGCGAATCATTGTTCCGCCACTGCGCTGCGCTGCAGTGCCCATTCGCCGATGCGCTGGCCCATGGCCATGCCCACCTCGGTGGAGTTGCGGTAGTGAACGCCACCGACAATGCGCGCCTGCGCCACCTCGTGCATGAAGTCGTCGGGCGTGTTCCAGCGGCGCACGACGCCGGGCAGCGTGGCGCTGGTGGTGCTGAGCACGGGCAGCGGCCCTTTGCGGCCTTCGGCGTTCAGCACCGTGGCCACGGTGCCAGCCAGGATGCAGTGCGCGCAGGGGTACTCGGGGTGCATCGGCGTGTCGATGAGTGGTGTCCAGCCGGCATCGCGCTCGGTGCCATCGTTTCCATCGAGGTCGCCGTTGCGGATCGCCGTGACGGGGCGCCAGAAGTTGTGGTGGTACTTGGCATCCATCACCGCAATCAGCGCGTCGTCCATGGCCTGCGCGACCACCGCGAAGAGCCGCGCGTTGGCCAGCACATCGCGACCGGGCTGCAGCGCCACCGAGCGCACCACGCCGTGGTAGATCGCCGGCAGCGAGTAGTCCCAGAAGCGCCCGACCTCGGTTTGTTCCGCGCTGCGCTGCTTGCTGTCACGGCCCCCCAGCGCCTTCATCTCGTTGTAGTCGCGTTCCCAGCGCGCGCTGCTCAGCGCCGGCGGTGGCCCCGGGCGGAACTGGTCGGCGTGCTGCAGCAGCCAGGGCTTGCGCTGCGGCCATTGGGGCACGGCCGGGGCTGCGGTGGGCACGTACGCGCCCGGCGTGGTGTGGGGGCGGTAGGCATCGGCCCCGCCCGGCATGTCGCCGGTGCGCCCGGCCAGCACGCGCTGCGCAGCGCGCTCACCGGCCGCCAGGTGCGCCGCCCGGCTTGCATCGTCCGGCAGGGCTGCCACAGCCGCCTGCACGGCGGCTTCGATGGCCGCGCGTTGCGCCGGGAGCAGCTGCGTCAGCGTGGCGCGGTGGGCGCCTGCCACCGCCGCGTCCACCGAATGCGATGGTGCCGATGGCGCGCGCGTGGCTTCGCGCGCTGCCTCAAAGGCGGCGGTCTGCACCAGCGCCATCACGCGCACAGCGGGCGGCGTACCGATGCGCGCCTCGCCAACGATCTGCGCGGAGCGCTGGTTCCAGTCGGTGATGACATCGGCCCGCGCGGGTGAGGCCAGGATGGTGAACATGGCGCCAGCGAGTGGCACGGCGAGGTGGACTATCAAGTTACGGGTCTTCATGGTGATTTCCTTAGACGAGTGGATCGCTTCAGTGTTTGGTGACCACGATCTCGAGGTACTCGCTGGGCACGACCAGCGAGTCGGGACCGGCAACGTTCAACTCGTCGAGCAAGGCCGTGATGGCACGCTCGAGCGACTGCGCACCGGCGGCGTCGAGCGCCGCGAAGGCCTTGTGGGTTGGGCCGTAGAACTCGCGGAACACCGACACGAAGTGGCTCGCCGAGTGGTAGCGGAAGTTGAAGTGCCGGCGCTGGCATTCGATCTGAGCGGCCTGGGTACCGAACAGCTCGACGATGTGCGGCTCGGTGCCCCACAGCGCGGGCGACTGCACGCCCGCTGGTGGGGGCACATGGGCACCGATCACCTTGAACAGGCGGCCGATGAAGCCAGCGGGCGTCCAGTTCGCCAGGGCGATGCGGCCACCCGGGCGCAGCACGCGCAGCATCTCGCTCGCGGAGCGGTGGTGGTCCGGCGTGAACATGACGCCAAAGGTGGACAGCACAGCATCGAAGCTGGCGTTGGCAAAGGGCAGTGCCTCGGCATCCGCCAGCTGAAACTGCACCGGCAGGTGTTCGGCCTCTGCACGAGCGCGTCCCTTGTCCAGCAGCGCCTGCACGTAGTCGGTGGAGGTGACCTTCGCGTAGCGGCGCGCGGCGGCCAGCGAGGCATTGCCATTGCCGGCGGCCACGTCGAGCACAGCCTGGCCGGCACGCACGTCGGCGGCTTCGGCGAGCGTCTCGCCGACGATCTGCAAGGTGGTGCCGACGGCGGCGTAGTCACCGCTGGCCCATGTGGCCTGCTGGCGCTGCTTGATGGCGGTGAAGTCGATGGCGGGCTTGTCGATGACGGTGTTCATGGTGTCTCCTGAGGATGGGTGTTCGAGGTGCATCGGCGCGGGTTGCGCCGACGAATCCATTCTCAAAAACCGTGGCCGTTGACGCTTCACTTTCTGTTCGGCATATTTGCTCGCGCGTCCGCCATTGGCGGCGCGCACCGCCGCGCCTTTGCCGTGCGTCCGCGCGACTTGATCGAAACCGCACGATCGGAGGCACTCAATGAGCCACGACCCCTTGTCCGATGTGTTGCGCAGCGTGCGCTTGCGGGGCGCCATCTTTTATTACGTGAGCTTCGACGGCGAGTGGGCTGCCGAAACGCCGCCTTCGCCGATGCTGGCCGGGGCCCTCATGCCGGGCGCCGATCACGTGCTGGCCTACCACCTGGTGGTCAAGGGAGATGGTTGGGCTGCCTCTGACGGCCAGGCGCCGGTGCGGCTGGCCGCCGGCGACATCATCATGTTTCCGCGCGGAGACGGCCACGTGATTTCGAGCGCGCCCGGCCTGCATGCGTCGGAGGATCAGAGCAACTGGCGCTACGAGACACGCAACGACCCCAAGCCAATCGCCGTGGCCTACCACCGGGGCGTGCTGCGGCCCGGCCTGCCCGGCCCCGCTGACGATGCGCGCACGGTGGTGGTGTGCGGCTTCGTGGCCTGCGACATGAAGCCGTTCAACCCGCTGATCAACGCCCTGCCACCCCAGTTGCACCTGCGCGCCGGGGCCTTGGGGGCATGGACGACGCAGCTGCTGGACCAGGCGGTGGCGGAGTCACGCGAGCGCCGCGCCGGCAGCGCCGCCATCCTGGAGCGCGCCAGCGAGTTTGTGTTTGTCGATGCCGCTCGGCGCTACCTCGAATCGCTGCCACCGGGGTCGGCGGGATGGCTGGGCGCCCTGCGCGACCGGCACGTTGGCCAGGCCATCTCGCTGATGCATGAACGTCCGTCAGACCCCTGGAGCGTCGAGGAACTGGGGCGGCAGGTCGGACTGTCGCGCTCGGCCCTGCACGAGCGCTTCGTTGAGTTGACCGGGCAGGCGCCGATGCAATACCTGACGAACTGGCGCATGCAGCTGGGTGCGGGGCTGCTGCGCCAGGGGCAGTCCAAGGTGGCCGCTGTGGCGCAGGAGGTGGGCTACGACTCCGAAGCCGCCTTCGCGCGCGCCTTCAAGCGGCTGGTGGGCCAGCCGCCTGCCGCGTGGCGGCGTGCCCAGGTCGGCTGATGCTTGGCGTGGTGGGGCACCAAGTCTGAGTACCCCCCGGGGTTGTCACCAGACTTTCACACGACTTGCACATGATCCGCGGTGATTCATTCACCCAAGGTCATCAGCATGTCCCACGACAACATCCGCCCCACCGCCCAATTCAACGACGAAGACTCCAACACCAGCAACAACCCCGCGTTCGACACCGTGCTGCAAGCCCGCCTGAGCCGTCGCGGTCTGCTGCGTGGCACCGCCGCCCTGGGTGGCGCCGCTGCCCTCGGTGGTTGCTCCACCATGGCGGGGCCTGTCGCGCCAGTCCACGCACTCGGATTCACGCCCGTGGCCAAGACCATGGCCGACCGCGTCACCGTGCCCGACGGCTACACCGCGCGCGTCATCTACGCGCTGGGCGACCCGCTCACCGCCAGCACGCCCGCTTACAAGAATGACGGCACGGACGCCGACTTCGGCAACCGCGCCGGTGACCACCACGACGGCATCGAATGGTTCGGCCTGGACGCGGCGGGCCAACCGTCGGACAGCTTCGCATCGCGCGGCCTGCTGGCCATGAACCACGAAGCCACCACCGACGAAAAGCTCAGCTCTTTCTTCATCCACGCCAATGGCGGCACCTCCACCCTGCCCCGTCCGGCTGCCGAGGTCGACAAGGAACTCATGATCCACGGTCTCTCGGTGGTCGAGGTGCAGAGCGATGGCAAGGCCTGGGCCACGAAGCCGGGCTCGGCGTTCAATCGCCGCGTGACGACCATGACACCGGTGGCCATCCACGGCCCGGCGCGCGGCAGCGAGCACCTGGTGACGAAGTTCAGCCCTGACGGCACGCAGGCGCGCGGCACGCTCAACAACTGCGGCACCGGTCGCACGCCCTGGGGCACGTTCATCTCGGGCGAAGAGAACTGGTTCGGCTACTTCTTCCGCGACGCGAAGGATGACGACGCACGCAAGAAGGACAAGCAGGTGCAGGCCCTCAACCGCTACGGCCGCAAGGCCGGCGCGGCCAGCCGCCACGGCTGGGAAAGCGGTGGCAGCGCCGACACCTACACGCGCTGGAACAACAGCGCCGTGGGTGCCAGCGCCAAGGACGACTTCCGCAATGAGATGAACACGTTCGGCTACATCGTCGAGATCGACCCCCACGACAAGACCACCGCGCTGCGCAAGCGCACCGCGCTGGGCCGCATGGGCCACGAGAACGCGACCTTCGCGCGCGTGAGTGCCGGCCAGCCGGTGGTGGCCTACATGGGCGACGACGCGCGCGGCGAATACATCTACAAATTTGTCTCGGCCGCGAAGTGGGACCCGGTCGATGCCAAGCCGGCCAACCGCCTCGCCGCAGGCGACAAGTACCTCGACAAGGGCACGCTCTTCGTCGCGCGCTTCAAGGGCGACGGCACCGGCGAGTGGCTGGAGCTGTCGATGGACAACCCCGTGATCGCCGGCAGCTCGTACTTCGAGTTCAAGAGCGAAGCCGACATCGCCGTCTTCACCCGCCTGGCCGCCGACGCGGTGGGCGCCACGCGAATGGACCGACCCGAGTGGGGCGGCGTGAACCCGAAGAATGGCGAGGTCTACATCACCCTCACCAACAACAGCGCGCGCACCGTGGCCACCGTGGACAGCGCCAACCCGCGCGTGTACACCGACCTGAAGGCCGGCAAGGAGCAGAAAGGCAACGTGCACGGCCACATCGTTCGCATGGCCGAGAAGGCGCCGGCAGACGCTGCGTTCCTGTGGGACATCTACCTGTTCGCTTCGGAAGCCGACGCCGACAAGGCCAGCGTGAACCTCTCCAACCTCACCGAAGACAACGACCTGTCCTCACCGGACGGGCTGGTGTTCAGCAAGGCCACCGGCGTGTGCTGGATCCAGACCGACGACGGCGCCTACACCGACAAGACCAACTGCATGCTGCTCGCTGCCCTGCCCGGCCAGCGCGGCGACGGCGCGAGCAAGACACTGACCCATGGCGACAAGCAGGTGACCACTCACATGGGCAAGCCGCAGACACCGGCCACGCTCAAGCGCTTCCTGGTCGGACCCAGGGGCGCGGAGATCACCGGCATCACCGAAACGCCTGACGGCCGCGCGATCTTCGTGAACATTCAGCACGCAGGCGAAAACACGAAGATGGCGGACGTGAACGACCCTGCCAAATACGAGAGCCGCTGGCCCGCGAACGCGGGTTACGGCGCGGGTCAGCGCCCCCGTTCCGCAACCATCGTCATCACGAAAAACGACGGCGGCGTGATCGGGACCTGAGCGATCAGGTGATTGGGGTGAGCTTCGCGACGCTGAGCGCGAGCCATTTCGTACCGTGCCGGCTGAAGTTCACTTGTGCGCGGGCGTCATCGCCCGCGCCTTCGATGGACAAGACCTTGCCCTCGCCGAACTTGTTGTGGAACACGGCCATGCCGGCCTTGATGTCGGTGCCGCGGTCGGGTTCGGGCGCGTTCTGGCCCAGACCTTTGGGGTCGCCCCTGTCGTTGAAGCCGGGTGACCACGATGGTTGCAGCGCGGGCGCTGCGCCAAAGCGCCGTCCGTTCTGCCACTGGCCACCCCCACCGCCCGCGCCACCCGGCGCACCCCAGGCCGGCTGCTGCGGCGTGAGCCATTTCAGGCAGGCTTCGGGCAACTCGTCGAAGAAGCGGCTCTTCATGTTGTAGCGCGTCTGGCCGTGCAACATGCGCGTCTGAGAGTGGCTGAGATACAGCCGCTTCCTCGCGCGCGTGATCGCCACGTACATCAGGCGGCGCTCTTCTTCCAGCCCATCGCGGTCGCTCATCGAATTCTCGTGCGGGAACAGGCCCTCTTCCATGCCGGTGATGAACACCACGTCGAACTCCAGCCCCTTGGCGGCGTGCACCGTCATGAGCTGCACCGCGTCCTGCCCGGCCTGCGCCTGGTTGTCGCCCGATTCGAGTGCAGCGTGGGTGAGGAAAGCCGCGAGCGGGCTCATGGTCTCGCCGGTCTCGGCGTCGGGCGCCAGCGGTTCGTCCAGCACCGGCAACGAGGCGTCCAGCCCCTGGCTGGCCGGGCTCTGGGTGAGCGGCTGTCCCTGGGCATCCGCCGTGCGCGCCACAGCATCGCGGCCAAAGCCTTCGATGCCCACGAAGCTCTTGGCCGCACTCACCAGTTCCTCCAGGTTCTCCACCCTGTCCTGCCCTTCGCGCTCGGCCCGGTAGTGCTCCACCAGGCCGCTGTGATCGAGCACCAGCTCGATGATCTCGGAGAGCGTCATGCCTTCGGATTGCTCGCGCAGCACATCGAGCTTGGCCACGAAGGCGCCGATGGCCACGCCGGCGCGGCCAGTCACCGCGCTCACCGCGTCGTGCAGCGAGCAGCCCGAGGTGCGGGCCACGTCCTGCAGTTGTTCGATGCTGCGCGCGCCGATGCCGCGCGGCGGAAAGTTCACCACGCGCAGAAAGCTGGTGTCGTCGTTGGCGTTTTCCAGCAGGCGCAGGTAGGCCAGCGCGTGCTTGATCTCGGCGCGCTCGAAAAACCGCAGGCCGCCGTACACGCGGTAGGGCATGGCCGCGTTGAACAACGCGGTTTCCACCACGCGGCTTTGCGCATTGCTGCGGTAGAGCACGGCCATCTCCACCTTGGGCACCCCTTCGCGCGCAAGCTGCTTCATCTCGTCGACCATCCACTGCGCTTCGGCGAAGTCGCTCGTGGCCTCATGCACCCGCACCGGCTCGCCGGCCCCGGCGTCGGTGCGCAGGTTCTTGCCCAGGCGGTTCGTGTTGTGGCTGATGAGTTCGTTGGCCGAGTCGAGGATGTTGCTGCAGCTGCGGTAGTTCTGCTCCAGCTTGATCTGGTGGCGCACGTTGAACTCGCGCACGAAGTCGGCCATGTTGCCCACGCGCGCGCCGCGAAAGGCATAGATGCTCTGGTCGTCGTCGCCCACCGCGAACACCGCGTTGCCCGAACCCGGCAGGCCTTCGAGTGGCGGGGCGCTGAACATCTTGATCCAGGCGTACTGCAGGCGGTTCGTGTCCTGGAACTCGTCGATCAGGATGTGGCGGAAGCGCCGCTGGTAGTGCTCGCGCACCGGGTCGTTGTCGCGCAGCACTTCGTAGCTGCGCAGCATGAGCTCGCCGAAGTCCACCACGCCCTCGCGCTGGCACTGTTCTTCGTAGAGCCCGTAGAGCTCGACCTTCTTGCGCGTCTCCTCGTCGCGAGCCACCACGTCGCGCGGGCGCTGGCCGTCTTCCTTGCAGCCGCTGATGAAGTACTGGATCTGCTTCGGGGGATAACGCTCGTCGTCCACGTTGAACTGCTTGCACAGGCGCTTGATGGCCGAGAGCTGGTCCTGTGTATCCAGAATCTGGAACGTGGCCGGGAGGTTGGCCAGCTTGTGGTGCGCGCGCAGGAAGCGGTTGCACAGTCCGTGGAAGGTACCGATCCACATGCCGCGCACGTTCACCGGCAGCATGCTGGAGAGCCGCGTCATCATTTCCTTGGCGGCCTTGTTGGTGAAGGTGACCGCGAGCACACCGCCGGGCGTGACCTGGCCGGTCTGCAGCAGCCAGGCGATGCGGGTGGTGAGCACGCGCGTCTTGCCCGAGCCCGCCCCCGCCAGGATGAGCGAATGCTCGGCCGGGAGCATGACGGCGGCGGCCTGTTCGGCATTGAGGCCCGCGAGCAGCGGGGACGGGGCGACGGATTCTTCAAACAACATGGTTCGATTGTAGGAAGCACCCTGCATTGCGGGCGGTATACGGTCATGCGTATGCAGGCCATATTGGATCGGGGGCATGCAAAGTCGCCCGCGAGCCGTTCAAGGCGCCTAGAATCAGTCACCGGGCCCAAGATTCTTGCGCCCGGTTTCTTTTTGGGCGATCCAGAAAGGCCGGGCCCAAGCCAAGCGCTCTCCCTGTTCAACAACAGTTTTCTGGAGCCTGGTTCTCATGGAGATATTCGACTACGACAACATCCTGCTGCTGCCGCGCAAGTGCCGCGTGGAGAGCCGCTCGGAATGCGACGCCGGCGTGGAGCTGGGTGGTCGCAAGTTCCGGCTGCCGGTGGTGCCGGCCAACATGAAGACGGTGGTGGACGAGTCCATCTGCGTCTGGCTGGCCAAGCACGGTTACTTCTACGTGATGCACCGCTTCGATCTGGACAACCTGAAGTTCGTGCGCGACATGCGCGCCCACGGTGTGTACGCCTCGATCTCGCTGGGCGTGAAGGCGCCCGACTACGCCACGGTGGACCAGTTGGTGGCCGAGGGCCTGGCGCCCGAATACATCACCATCGACATCGCGCACGGCCACGCCGACAGCGTGAAGAACATGATCGGCTACCTCAAGGAGAAGCTGCCGTCGTCGTTCGTGATCGCGGGCAACGTGGCCACGCCGGAAGCGGTGATCGACCTGGAGACCTGGGGCGCGGACGCAACCAAGGTGGGTGTGGGTCCGGGCAAGGTCTGCATCACCAAGCTCAAGACCGGGTTTGGCACCGGCGGCTGGCAGCTCAGCGCGCTGAAGTGGTGTGCGCGCGTGGCGACCAAGCCCATCATTGCCGACGGTGGCATTCGCAGCCATGGCGACATCGCCAAGAGCGTGCGCTTCGGTGCCTCGATGGTGATGATCGGCTCGCTGTTCGCGGGCCACGAAGAGTCACCGGGCCAGACGGTGGAGGTGGATGGTGTGCTCTACAAGGAGTACTACGGCTCGGCCAGCGATTTCAACAAGGGTGAATACAAGCACGTGGAAGGCAAGCGCATTCTGGAGCCCATCAAGGGCAAGCTGGCCGACACGCTGGTGGAGATGGAGCAGGACGTGCAGAGCTCGATCAGCTATTCGGGTGGCACCAAGCTGATGGACGTGCGCAAGGTGAACTACGTGATCCTGGGTGGAGACAACGCGGGAGAGCATTTGTTGATGTGACGGGGTTGGGAGATCTTTCGCTCAACCACCTCGCGTGGCTCGCGGACGCATGGCACTCTGCTCCGCGAATGTCCTCCGGCCCGGCTGCGCCGGTCCTCCCCCTTTATTTCGCTGCGCAGAGCACCATGCATCCACGAGCCTGAAGTGATGCTTGCGCGCCCATGTGACGAGTGCCAACGAGGTCATCGGCGGCCATGGGGCACGGCGCAGCGAAATAAAGGAGGAGGGGCCAAAGGCCCCGGGGGACATTCGCGGAGCCGTGCCCCATGGCCGCCGATGACCGGAGCCCCCGGAGAAAACCCGTCAAACCGCCAGCAGTTCCCGAGCCAACCCATGCAGCCGATGCCCAGGCTGCGCCAAGGCCTCAACAATGCTGAAGTGGTTGAGCCCCGGCAGGGCCTCGCACACCGGCACCACCTCCAATCCCCAGGCCTGCTGAATGAGGCGGTTGTGCCGCAGGAACTCGCTGCTCTCATCGGCGCCAGCGACCGCGTAGAGCCGACCCCTGCCTTCGCGCAGCCATGGTGCAGGCAACAGCGCCGGGCTGGCCTTCCTCACCTGCGCCGGCGTCAGTTTCAAGGACGACTGCACGAACGGCGTGAGCCGCACCGGCTCCAGGTCGTACAGGCCCGAGATGGAGAGCGCGTTCTTCACCAGCGCTTCGGGCAGATCGTCACCCACGCGCTGCCATTCGCAAGCCAGCATCATGGCGGCGAGATGCCCACCCGCCGAGTGGCCCACCACCGAGATGCGGTGCGGATCACCCCCGTGCGCGGCGATGTGGCGGAACGTCCAGGCCAGGGCCTGCACCATCTGCATCACGATGTCCGGAATGGTGACAGCGGGGCACAGCGCGTAGTTGGGCACCACCACGCAGGCCCCGTGCTTCGTGAACGCGGGTGCGATGAAGGAATGGTCGGACTTGTCCAGGCTGCGCCAATAGCCGCCGTGGATGAACAGCATCACCGGCGCCAGCGGCGCTCCCGCCTTGCGCGGTGCGGGAAAGATGTCCAGCGTCTCGCCGGGGCCGTGACCGTAGCTCACGTCGAGCAGTGAACGGCTGCTCTGTCGGGTCTGCGCCGAGCTTTCGGCCCAACGCTTGAAATGCTCGGCGTGCTCGGGCACCAGCGCCCGGTTGTTGTACTCACCGTCCAGCCAGACGGGGTCGGTCGAAGGTGTTTTTTCCATGGTCGCGCATTGTGTCATGGAGGTCGTTGTCAGCATGTCCTGACGGGCTCATCAAACACCATTATTCTGTGCACGAAATCCCCTTCAATGCTTCTCCAGGCGCTCAGTGAACACCACCTCCTCCACCCCACCCTCCCCCGCCTTGCAAGTGGCCGTGCTCGGCATCGGCCTGATGGGCTTTCCCATGGCCCGTCGGCTGTGTGAAGCCGGCTGCACGGTCAGCGCGTGGAACCGCTCGCGCAGCAAGGCCGAGCGCCTGGAAGCCTTTGGTGCCCGCGTGACCGACACACCCGCTGAGGCCGTGGCCCAGGCCGACATCGTCATCACCCTGCTCGAAAACGGCGACATCGTGGAAGACGTGTTGTTCACCCAGGGCACCGTGGACGGCCTGCGCCCGGGCAGCGTGGTGGTCGACATGTCGTCCATCCTGCCGCGTCAGGCACGCGACCACGCCGCGCGCCTGGAGGCCGCCGGCATGCACCACCTGGACGCACCCGTCTCGGGCGGCACGGTGGGCGCCGAGGCCGGCACGCTGGCCATCATGGTGGGCGGTGAGCCTGCCGGGTTCGAGCGCTTGCGTCCCTTGTTCGAGTTGCTGGGCCGCCCGGTGCATGTGGGTCCGCACGGCGCCGGCCAACTGGCCAAGCTCGCCAACCAGATGATCGTGGGCATCACCATTGGCGCGGTGGCCGAGGCACTGCTGCTGTGCGAGAAAGGCGGCGCCGACATGGGCAAGGTCAAGCAGGCCATCACCGGCGGCTTTGCCGACAGCCGCATCCTGCAGGTGCACGGCCAGCGCATGGTTGAACGCGATTTCACCAAGCGCGCCGCGGTGGCCGTGCAACTGAAGGACATGCGCAACGCGCTGACCACGGCCAGCGAAATCGGGTTCGATGCGCCCATCACCCATTTGTTCGAACAGCTCTACGCCCGGTCGGTCGACCACGGCCTGGCCGACCTGGACCACTCGGCCCTGTTCGTCGAACTCGCCAGGCGCAACGGCATGGCGTGAGCCTGGTCAGCCATTCGCCTGCATGCAAAGAAGCCCGGCGCCACCGCGAACCTGCCCGGCAGTTGCGGCAGGTGGGCTGCATCGATGGGGTGGCTGAGGGGTCAGACGGCCGCTGCCTGCATCCGCAGACACTCGGCAGCGCATGCGCGGCACTCCTGTGCACAGGCCTGGCAGTGGTCCATGTCGTGTTTTCCACATTCGTCGCCACAGAGTTCGCAGATCTGGGCGCACAGCCGGCACAGGGCATGGGCGTTTTCGCTGTCGCGGGCCATGGCAGCGGCGGCGAGTTCGCAGATCGCAGCGCAGTCCATGTCCAGTGCGATGCATCTCGCCATGGCATCGACACGCTCCTCGGTCAGGCACGCGGCGGAACAATGGTGGCATGCAAGGGCACATCGCATGCAGGCCTCCATGCACGATGCGTATTGTTGCGGGTTCATGGGCATTCCTTTTTCAGTTGAATATCGGGCTGCCTCCGGGCAATGCACGTTCCTGCGCTGGTCGCCACGGTGACGGCGCGAAGCCCGAAGCTGCTGTCGGTCGTCGAGGGTGATCCGGTGCTCATCGGTCGCGAAGGACGCTTCTACCCCGACGCGCTGCAGAAGAACCATGTGCCCAGAGAGGACGTGGAGCGCGCGCTGCGCGAGGCAGACTGCGACCTCAAGGACATGAAGTACGCCTTTCTTGAAGCCGATGGCAGCATCAGTGTGCTCAAAGAGTCCGCCGGCAAAGTCACGCACGCACGGGCACCGCGCCAGTGAACAATTTGCCGCAACGCTTGCGGCAGGGCCCGGACGCCGCGCTCAGCGTCGCGGCAGCGCATAGGCGATCACGGAGTCACCTGCCCGGGTGCCCAGCGAGCCATGTCCACCCGCCACCACCACGATGTACTGCCGACCATCCGCGCCGAGATAGCTCATGGGCGTGGCCTGCCCGCCCGCGGGCAGGCGGCTGCGCCAGAGGGTCTTGCCGCTCGCGACATCGTAGGCACGCAGGTAATCGTCCAGCGTGCCGGAGAGGAACGCCACACCGCCCGCGGTGAGCAATGGTCCGCCCAGGCTGGGCACGCCCATCCTGAACGGCAGGGGCACCGGTGCCAGGTCGCGCACCGTCCCGTTGCGGTGCCTCCAGGCAATGCGGCCGCTGTTGAGGTCCACGCCCGCCACATACCCCCAGGGCGGCGCCTGGCAGGGTATGCCGAAAGGCGACGTGAACGCCGCAAGCTTCACCGCGAAAGGCGCGCCGAAGTTCTCGTTGAGCGCAGGCAGCGATCCGTCGGGCCGGCGCTGGCCCTGCACCATGAGGGTGGTGTCGTCCGGCCGGGGCACCAGCTGTGACGTGAATGCGAGGTAGCCCGGCGTCGTGAAGGCGATCTGGCGCTGGGGATCGACGGCGATGCCGCCCCAGTTGAAGACGCCGAAGTTGCCCGGATACACGAGCGTGCCCTCGACCGAGGGCGGTGTGAAGCGGCCTTCGTAGCGCAACCGGTGAAACGCGATGCGGCAGGCGAGTTGGTCGAAGGGCGTGGCGCCCCACATGGATGCACCGGTCAGCGGCGGCGGATCGAACGACACCGAGGACACCGGCTGGGTGGGCGCCGTGCGGTCGCCACGGGCGGCGCCCTGCGGCGCGGCCACCTCCCTCACCGGGTGCACCGCCTGGCCCGTGCGTCGGTCGAGCACGAAAAGTTCGCCCTGCTTGGTGGGCTGCACCAGCGCGGGCACCGGCGCACCGCCCACGTTGAGATCGACGAGGGTCGGCTGCGCGGGCACGTCGTAGTCCCACAGGTCGTGGTGCACGGTCTGGAACACCCAGCGCAACCGGCCGGTGGCGAGGTCCAGCGCCACCACCGATGAGCCCACTTTTTCGCTGGCGTCGCTGCGCCGACCGCCCCACTGGTCGGGCGGCGGATTGCCCAGCGGCAGGTAGACCAGGCCCAGCGCTTCGTCCACGCTCATGACGGACCAGACGTTGGGCGAGCTTTCCGCGTAGGTCTGTCCCGCGGGGATGGGCGCGGTGTCGCCCTCGGGCCGCGCGGGGTCCCAGTTCCAGAGCAGCTGGCCGGTCTGGATGTCGAAGCCGCGCACCACGCCAGAGGGCTCGCGCACGGACACGTTGTCGAGCACCGTGCCGCCCACGACGAGCACGCGCTGCGACGCCACCACCGGCGAGGTGGAGTAGTAGCCGCCCAGGCGCACGTTGGGCATGCCGCGCCAGAGGTTGATCTGCCCGGTGCCGCCGCCGAAGCGGCGGCATACCGCGCCGGACGCCGGATCGAGCGCGATGATGCGGCCGTCCGCAGTGGGCAGGAAGAGCATGCCGGTGCAGGCGTCCACGGCGGGGCCGTCCTGTGCCGCGATGGGCAAAGGGGGGGCGCCAGGAACCGATGCCGCGTCCGGCGCCGCCGCCCCCGCCGGCGGTGCGGCGTTCCCGTTGCCCGGCCAGTACGACAGCCCCCGGCAGGTCTGGTGCTGCAGGGCCAGGCGGGAGAGCACCTTGGGGTCGAACCGCCACAACTCCTGCCCGGTGGTCGCGTCCAGCGCAATGGCCTGCTGGTGCGGCGTGCACAGAAACAGGCGGTTGCCCACCTTGAGCGGTGTCGCTTCGAAGGTGGTTTCTTCCGGGTCGCCCGGCCGGCCGCGCAGGTCACCGGTGTGGTGGTGCCAGACGACCTCCAGCTGGCCCACGTTCTCCGGTGTGATCTGGCCGAGCGGCGCGTAGCGCTGACCGTGGCCGGTGCGCCCATACGCGTGCCATTCGCCGGCCGGCACCCCGTCGCCATTCGCGGCTGGCAGGCGCGACACGTCGGAAAGACGGCCTTCGGTGGCGGAGAAATCGACCACCCAGGTGGTCACCGCCACGCCCGCGTACAGCGCCAGCGCCCCCGCCAGGGCAGCGCGTCCGCCATTCCATCGCAAGCGCCGGGGTTCATCGGGTCCGCGGGTGGCGGACGGAGGGTGGTGCCGCAAGCAGCGCGCCACCCACGGCGTGATCATCAGCAGGCCGAGCAGGAAGAACACATCGGTGCGGGCGGCCAGCGGCCACCAGGCCAGTCTGGCTTCCCAGAGGCTCCAGGCGAGCGTGGCCAGGAAGAACAGCGCGTACAGCCAGAGCGAGGCCGGGCGTGCCTGCCATGCCAGCACCGCCACCGCCAGCAAGGCCACACCGGCCAGCACGTAGTAGAAGGAGCCGCCCAGGGCGACGAGCCACGCGCCGCCGCCCAGCAAACCCAGCCCCATCAAGGTCAGGAGGACGGCCGTGGCCGATAGCAGACGGCCTCTGCGGTGATCAGGGGATGTGGTCATGGCACGGCTCCGGTCGATTCAAGTGGAACGCGGTAGGAGCAAGGCGCGTTCCCATCTCTTTGCGCCGCCAGCGGTGCAGGCGCGACTACCATCTGCCCTGGCTTCATCCACCTCATCTGAAGGCAGCTTCATGGCATCAGTTCCCTCTCCCCGTGTTGCGCTGGTCACCGGCGCCGGCAGCGGCATCGGCCGCGCCGTGGCACTCGGTTTGCTCAAGGACGGTTTTCACGTCGTGCTCAGCGGGCGCCGACCCGAGCCGCTGGCCGCCGTGGCCGAAGTGGCCCAGGCCGCCGGCCAGCATGCATGGGCCATCCCGGCCGACGTGCGCGACGAGCACAGCGTGCAGGCCCTGTTCGATCAGATCGAGAAACGCCACGGCCGCCTGGACGTGCTGTTCAACAACGCGGGCGTCAATGCACCGGCCGTGCCGATCGACGAGCTGCCCCTGGAGCGCTGGAAGGACGTGATCGACACCAACATCACGGGCGTGTTCCTGTGCGCGCGCGCCGCTTTCGGCCTGATGCGTCGGCAAACCCCACAGGGCGGTCGCATCATCAACAACGGCTCTATCTCGGCGCATGCGCCGCGCCCTTTCAGCAGCCCCTACACCGCGAGCAAGCACGCGGTGCTGGGCCTGACCAAGACCATCGCCCTGGACGGGCGCGACTTCAACATCGTGTGCAGCCAGATCGACATCGGCAACGCGCTGACCGAACTCTCGGCGCGCATGACGCAGGGCGTGCGCCAGGCCAACGGCACGGTGGCCACCGAACCGATGATGGACGTGCAGCACGTGGCCGAGGCCGTGCGCTACATGGCGGGCCTGCCGCTGTCCACCAACGTGCTGAACATGACCGTGATGGCCAGTCAGATGCCTTTCGTGGGCAGGGGCTGAGCCGCCGCGGTGCGCGACCGCGCCGCGGCTTCGCTCCACGCGTAGGCCGGCAGCGCCAACACCAGCGGCAGCAGGTAGTAGGCGGCGCGGTAGGCCAGCACCGTGGCCAGCACCTCGGCGGCGGGCAGGCGGCCGCCCAGCGTGGCGACGAACACCGCCTCCAGCACACCCAGGCCGGCCGGCACGTGTGTGAGCACGCCGGCCACCGCTGCCAGCAGCAGCGCGCCGAGCACGGCGGGGTAGTCGATGCGCCCACCGAACAGGCCCCAGACGATGGCGCCGATCAGCAGCCAGCTGGCGCCACCCAGCACCGCCTGCAGCAGGGCCAGGCGCGCGCCGGGCAAGCTCAAGGTGTGCCCGCGCCAGTTCAGTTCACGCTGGCGCGACCAGATGCACAGCGCCAGGTAGACCAGCGCCAGCGCCACCATCGCCGCGCCGTTGGCGCGCAGGCCCAGGTCGCTCGACACCCACGACTCGGGGAGCCGGGGCGGGGCGAACAACAGCACGGCACCACCCACCCAGAGGTAACCCAGCCAGTTCGTCACCATGCTGTGCGCAATGACCTTGGCCACCGTCGGTGCCGACAGGCCACCGCGCATGTAGAGCCGCAGGCGCAGACCGAAGCCGCCGACCAGGGCACCGAAGTTGAGATTGAACGCATAACTGATGGCGGCGGTGGCGAGCGTGCGCGGGATCGAGAGCGTGTGGCCGGTGAGGCGGCGCCCGATCAGGTCGAAGCTGGCATACAGGCCGTAGCTCAACAGCGCCAGGCCCGCTGCCGTGAGCCCCTGGGCCAGCGTGAGCGCCTGCAGCGCCCGCCACACCTCGGGCCACTCCACCGTGTGCGCCTGCCGCACCACCAGCGCCAGCACCAGCGCGGCCAGCGCCCACGGCGCGATGCGCTTGAACCATCCCCAGGCCCGCTGAGCCGCCGGACTCATGGCGCGTCGGCATGCATCGGCACGACCCTCGGTTCGCGCACCGACCATTTCGATGCCCATACGGGAAAACGCCGCAGCACATGAAACACCACCATGCTGCGCACGGCGATCCAGGCCGAGCGCAAGCGCCCCGTGGCGGGCCGTTGCACGCTTTCGCAACTCTGCGTCATCAGGTGGTCGATGCGCTCGCGCAGGTGCCGGGCAAAGGCCGCGTCGCGCACCACCACGTTGGCTTCCAGATTCAAGCTCAGGCTGGTCGGGTCGAGGTTGCTGGAGCCCACGGTGGCCCAGATGTCGTCTACCACCGCCACCTTGCCGTGCAGCGGCCGCTCGTTGTACTCGTACACGCGAATGCCTGCGCGCAGCAGGTGCCGGTAGAGCAGCTCGGTGGCGCGTTTCACCCAGGGCTGGTCCGGGTGGCCCTGCAGCACCAGATCGACCTGCACCCCCCGTCGCGCCGCCTGGCGCAGGTCGCGCAGCAGGCGGTAGCCGGGGAAGAAGTAGGCGTTGGCGATCAGGATGCGATGGCGCGCGCTGCGCACCGCCACGCGGTAATGGCGCTCGATGTCGGTGCGGTGCTCGTTGTTGTCGCGCGTGACGAACGCGGCCACCGCGCCGTCTTCATGCACACCGGCCACATCGCCGCGCGCCAGGCTGGCACGCCAGCGCTGAAGCCACTGGCGGCGCGCTGGCTGCGGCGCGTCCACGTTGGCGCGGCAGAAGGCCTGAATCTGCCCCACCAGCGGACCTTCGATCTCGACCGCGTAATCCTGCTTGGCCTGAGGCCCGAATTCATGGAGGTGGTCGATCGAATAGTTGATGCCTCCCACGAACGCGCGCAGACCATCGACCACCACCAGCTTGTGGTGCATGCGCCGCAGCAGGTTGATGCGCGCACCGAACAGGCGCTGCACCGGCTCGAAACTGCGCAGACGCACGCCGGCATCGAGCAAGGGCTGCGTGAACGAGGCCGGGAGGTCGGGCGATCCCCAGCCGTCGATCAGCACGTGCACTTGGGCACCACGCCGGGCCGCGGCCATCAAGGCCTGCTGAAGTTCGCGCCCGACCTTGTCGTCAAACAGGATGAAGGTCTCCAGCAGCACCTCTTGCTCGGCCGCGGCGATGACCTCGAACACGCGCGGAAAGTAGCCCTCGCCGTTCTCCAGGAGGGTGATGTGGTTGCCCGGTACCCAGCGCGGGTTCATGGTGCCTCCGACACTTCGATCTCGGCCGCCACCGGCGCATGGTCGGACAGCCGTGCCCAGGGCCGCCGAGGCATGGGCAGCGGCTGGGCGGCGGTGACACCTCGCACATAGATGCGGTCCAGCCGCAGCAGCGGCCAGCGTGCGGGGAAGCTGCGCACGTGATGACCGTGTGCCTCCCTGAACACCTCGCGCAGGCCGCTGGGCGCGAGCAGCGCATCGGCGCGCGAGCGCCAGTCGTTGAAATCGCCGGCCACCACCAGCGGTGCATCGGCGGGCACCTCTGTCTGCACGGTCTCGCACAGCCGCGCGAGCTGGTGGCGCCGGTGCGATTCGCGCAGCCCCAGGTGCACGCACATCACGTGCAGCGCGGGCAGGCCATCGGGCAGGGTCACTTCGCAGTGCAGCAAGCCGCGCGGCTCCACCCCCGGCAGCGACATGTCGTGGTTGTGGCTGCGCACCACAGGAAAGTGCGACAGCACCGCGTTGCCGTGGTCCAGGCCCTCGGCCACCGCGTTGCGCCCATAGGCATGGTCGGGCCAGATCTCGTCGGCCAGGAACTCGTATTGCGCGCCCACCGAGGTCGCGTTGCGCCCCTCGGTGCCGCCCTGCACCTCCTGCAGGAACACCAGGTCGCTCTGCACGGCGCGCACGGCCTCGCGCAACTCGTGCAGCACGAAGCGGCTGTTGAAGACGTCGTAGCCTTTGTGGATGTTGACGGTGAGCACGCGCAACGACCTTGAAAGCGCAAGCGTGCTCACTGGGCGACCCTCCGCGCTGCGCGCTCCGGAACGAGCGCCTGGGAGCGGCCCGGCGTGCTCACTGCCCTGAAGTGGCGCGCACGCGCTGGGAATGGCATAAGCATCCCTCTATCTTGCATCGGGATCACGCAGTTGTCCGTGTGATGGCATACAGACCGGGTGCGCCAGATCGGCGCGTTCGGGGCAGCGCGCCGAAACGGCGCGAAAACCCACCCGCATCCTGCAGGATGACGCGGCGCTTGTCGACCCGCAGCGAGCCTTTGCGCTGCATGCCCGAGAACGTGCGACTCACCGTCTTCACCGACATGCCGAGAAAGTGTGTCAGCCCCTCGCAGCCGGGTCTGTTCGATAGCGAACCTAGCCGCCCGTCACCTCCAGCGACGGGCGGCCGAGCAGCTCAGTGTTGCGGATCGAGTGTGAACTCGGCCACCGCGCCCACACCGCGCTGACTGCGCGCACCGCCTGCCACGCCCCCGGCGGCGGCGCGCAGCAGGAAGCCGCGGTTGACAGGGCTGTGCGGCCGCAACGCCAGGCGTTCGTTGGCCAGCGCCTCGGCCAGCCCGAAGCGGCGCCCGCGCAGCGCGGCCTCGGTCAGGGTCCAGTCGATCACGTCGCGCTGTGCGTGGCTGCCACCAAAGCTGTTGGCAATGAAGCGCGCGCGGTGGAGGTGTTGCACCGCCGACTCGTGGTCGCCCCGCCAGAACGCGGCGAAGCCGGCCACCAGATCGGCACCCGTGTCGGCCGCCCAGCGCGAGGCTTCCCGATCGCGTTGGGCGCCGCGCAGCGCCGCTTGCAGACGCTCCACGTCGGCCTCACGGCCCGCGCCCAGCCAGGCCATCGCCGCGTGCCAGTCGTTGAACGGATAGAGCGCGCCATCGGCATGCGCGTCCCAGGCGGTGGCGAGCTCGTTCCAGCGGCCCCCCACGTCCACGCCGCTCATCGTCAGGCGCCAGAGCAGGGCCGAGGCGTCGACCATGTCCACCGCCACCTGGCTGCGCCCGCTGCGGATGGGACCATCAAACAGCGCCAGCGCCTGATCGGCCTGGCCGAGTTCCAGGTGGCACAGCGCGCGGTGCCACCAGTTGTGCACCTGGAAGAAGTTGTCGTCGCCCGACCAGTGCGGTTCGCGCGCGATCATCCAGCCGATGCCGTCCTGGTGGCGCGCCTGCATCTCCATCACGTGGGCCACGGCGTGGTGGGCCCAGCAGTCCAGCGGCTGTGCATCGAGCGCGCTGCGCCCCACGTCTTCGGCCTGCGCGTACTGGCCCGACTCTTCCAGGCCAAAGGCATACATGCCGAGCAGGATGGAGTGGCCCGGCATCTCGGCGCTCCAGTGCGGCAGGGTGCGCGCGATGCGGTCGCGCAGGCTGCGCGCGTTGGCGCGGAAAAAGTCGCACAGGTGGCCCACCTGCAGCGCCACGATGTCGAAGGGATGGCGCGTGTGGTGGTGATCCAGCGCGATGGCCGCGGCCGACCACTCGCCCTGAAGGATGAGCTCGATGGCTGCGCGGTGCGAACGCTCGCGCTCGTTCATGGGCAGACCGGCCGTGGCCTGCAGCAGCTCGCGCGCGCCGGCGGCGGCGGCCGGTTCCGTGGCGATGGCCATCAGATGGGCCTTGAGCAGGTGGGCCATGACGAAACCTGGCGCGGCTTCGGTGGCGCGCTCCAGCGCGGCCATGGGGTCGCCGCGGTACAGATTGAAGGCGGTGACGGCCTGCTCAAAGTGGGTGGCGGCCTCTGCGGTGGCGCCGGTGAGGGTGTGACCCTGTGCGTCGGTGATCATTGAAAAATACTCCTTGGTTGCGTGGCCGGTGCTCGGTATATGGACGGAGGGCATTGCCTCGCTGGCACCGGTGGGATTAATCTATGTCCCGCTGCCCGCCGGGGCCATGCCCGCGGCGCCGGCTTTTCTTGCCGAAACGCCTGCCATGACCACCCCTTACCCCATCGATGCATTGACCGACGTGCTGCACGCGCTGCGCCTGCGCGGCGGCGTCTTCATCGAGGCCGAGATCGGCGCGCCCTGGAGCGTGTTCTCCAAGGTCGGGCCGGAGGACTGCGTGGAGTTCAACCCCGCACCGCGCGAGGTGATCGCCTACCACTACGTGTGCGAGGGCGAAATGACGCTGCGCGTGGAGGGCGAGGCGGGCGCCGTGCGGGTGCGCGCGGGCGAGCTGGTGATCCTGCCGCGCAACGACCGCCATCTGGTGGGCAGCGACCTGGCCGTGCCCCCCATGGCGGTGGAACAACTGGAACACCAGCCCGGCGACAGCGGACTGCTGCGCCTCACGCACAGGGGCCAGGGACCGATCACAAGGTTCTTCTGCGGCTACCTGGGGCACGACAACGTCAACGATCCACTCATCAACGCCCTGCCCCGGGTGTTGCACCTGAGCCTGCGCGACCCGGCCGCCGCCCAGTGGTTCGAGAGCTCGTTGCGATTCGCCTCACAGCCCATGGGCGTGGTGCACGGCGTCTCGCCCAACCTGCTCGGTCGGCTGGCCGAGCTGCTGTTCGCCGAAGCCGTGCGCCAGTACCTCGCGCAACAGCCCGAGGGCAGCACCGGCTGGCTGGCGGGCCTGGGCGACGCCAAGGTGGGCCGCGCCCTGGCTCTGCTGCATGGAGACCGACAGCGCGGCTGGACCACCGAAGAGCTGGCACGCGAGGTGGGTTTGTCGCGCTCGGCTTTCGCCGAGCGCTTCAATGCCCTGATGGACGAACCCCCCATGCGCTACCTGGCACGCCAGCGCATGCGGTATGCCGCGCAGCGGCTGCTGGAGAGCAACGAGCCGATCGCGCGCATCGCCGAAGCCACGGGCTACGAGTCGGAGCCGGCTTTTCACCGGGCATTCAAGCGCGCGCACCAGATGGCGCCCGCGGCCTGGCGCAAGCAACACGCGTCAAGGCCGCCTGACCCCAGGCATTGAGCGCAGGGGACCGGCCGCTCAGACCACCGGGTCGAGCGTGAACTCGGCCACCGTGCCCACACCGGGCTGGCTGCGCACGCGCACCTCGCCACCGTGGTGGCGCACGATGCGCTGCACCATGCTCAGGCCGATGCCGCTGCCTTCGAACTGCGATGTCGAGTGCATGCGCCGAAACGGCTGGAACAGGTGGCGGGCGTGCGCCATGTCGAAACCGGCGCCGTTGTCGGCGACGCGGTACCAGGCGCGTCCGTCTTCCTGAAAGCTGTCGACCCGAATGCGCGCCACCGGCACGCGTGCGGTGTACTTCCAGGCGTTGTGCAGCAGGTTCTGCCAGACCTGCGCCACCAGATCCGGGTTGCCCTGTGCGTGCGGCAGCGGATCGAACCGGATCTCGAGGGCCCGATCGATCTCGCCACCGCGCACCAGGGCCCAGGTGTCCTCGGCCAGGGTGCGCATGTCGATGTCCTGACGTCGCAAGACCTCATCGTCGATCTGCGCCAGCTTGCACAGCGCATCGATCATCGCGTTCATGCGCCGCGTGGCCTTGTCCACCTGCTCGCTGTACTCGATCGCCTCGTCGGTGTGCCCTTGCTCCAGGCGTTCGCGCATCAGCGCCATGAAGCCCTGGATGGCCAGCAATGGCGCCCGCAGGTCGTGCGCCACGGCCCGGGTGAACTCGCGCACGCGCTCCTCACCGGGATCCAATGGCGGCAGCGAGTCGGGCGCCTCGCTGCGCGCCTGCTCGCTCATCGCCTGCAAAGCCTGGTAACCCTGGCGAAACACCGCGTCCTGCGCCATGCGCTCGGTCACGTCGCGCACGATGCACAGCACGATGGTGAGCGCGCCCACGCTCATCTTGTCGGCGCTGATCAGACAGGCGCGCTGCTGGCCATCACGGCGGGTCACGGTCACGGGCAGCGCGTCCAGCAGGCCGCCCAGATCGATCGCGCGCGCCATGCACTTGAGATTGTCCAGGCCGATGTGGTGTGCCAGGGCGCGCAACGGCTGCCCGACCACCTCGCCTTCGGGCAAACCCAGCAGGGCCGCCACCGCCGGGTTGGCATCCTGCACCACGCCGCTGTCGTGATCGACCACCAGCATCGGCTCGGGATTGCGCTGGAAGGTGCGATCCAGCAGCTCTTCAGAGCGGCGCAACGAACGCTCGGCCTCCCTGCGCCGTGCACGCTCGGTGGCCACCGAGCGCCCACGCTGGCGCAACAGGTACGCAGCCAGCAACAGCAGCAGCGCCCCACCCACGGCGACCAGCCAGGTCCATCGGCGCTGCTGCGCCATGTCCCGCTCCAACGCCTGTCGCTCGGCGCTCGCGGGCTTGTCGTTGAGCCAGCGCTCGCGCAGCGCGGGCAAGCTGCCGTTGGCCTCCAGCCGATCCATCACTTCTTGCAGGCGCTGGCGCAGTTCGTCGTTGCCCCGCACCACCGCCAACGAATACGTTTGCAGGCTCAGGTTGGTCAAGCCAGCGACCAGGCCCGGCACCTCACCCGAGGCCATCACCGGATCGGCGTAGGCGCGGGGCAGCAAAGCCAGGTCGGCAAACCCGAGCTTCACCGCCCGCAAGGCCGACTGCGCGTCGGTCGTGCGCACATAGGTGGCGTCGATGCCGGAGAGCCACTTGAGCAGGCTCTCGCGCATGGGCTCGTGGTCCAGCACGGCAATGCGCAAACCCTGCAGGTCCTGAAGGGCACGCGGCGCTGGTTGCCCCACCGGCAAGTACACCGCAAAGGCCGGCGCCGCGTGGCCTTTGAGAAAGTGCGCGTAGGCGCGCCGCTCGGTGGTCTCCACCATAGCGATCACGTCCACCCGCCCCGCCTTGAACGCTTCCACCGTGGCCGGCCAGGCCTGCAGGCTGACGGACACCTCCACACCCAGTTCTCGGCCGACGGCCTGCATCAGGTCGATCTGAAAGCCTTCGGCTTGACCCTGGGCGTTGAGGGACTCGAAAGGCGCGAACGCGGCGTCACCGCCGTAGCGCAAGGTGGTCTGCGCCCCTGCCACAGGACAGACGACCGCCCATGACAGGACCACGGCACACAGCCAACGCCCGGCGAGGCCCCCAAGCCATGCGTCTTCTCCCGTCAGAATTCGTTTCGCGTGTGTGGATCGCGGCATGCTGGATGGCACAAGGTGGGTGCCCCGTCCCCCACGGACGGCACCTTTGCCGACAGTGCCACAAATCCGCGCCTGACAGGTGTCAGCCGCGCAGCAAGTCGCCCGATTTGTCGGATACCCCCCACACCCGAGGAGCGCGTGCGGGAAATCAGCCCTTCAGCGCAAAGCCGGCGATCTGCTTGTAGTTGTCCGAGATGGCGCGCAGCTCGTCCTGGCTGATCAGATCGTCGATGTTGTCGAAGGGCCGTCCGCCGCTCAATTCGTCGGCTTTCATGATGATGAAGTCCGGCGGCAGGGTGCGGTTGGTTTCCACCACGCGGGCGGTGGCCAGCAGGCGGGCGTCCTGGTAGCGCTGCAGGGCAGCGCGCAGATCGCCGCCCGCGGCCTGTTCGTTGGCGATCTCGTCGGCCAGCGTGCGGGCATCGATCAGTGCCTGCGCCGAGCCGTTGGAGCCGCGCGGGTACATCGGGTGGGCGGCATCGCCCATCAGGGTGACGCGCTCGAAGCTCCAGCGCGGCAGCGCGTCCTTGTCGACCATGGGGTACTCGAACACCTGCTGGGCCGAGTTGATGAGCGCGGGCACGTCGAGCCAGTCAAACCGCCAGTTGGCGAAGGTGGGCAGGAAGTCTTCGGCCCGGCCCGGGCGGTTCCAGTCGTTCATGCGGGCTTCGCTGTCGCGAATCTCGGCCACCCAGTTGATGAGCTGGTTGCCCCGCCCGTCCACGTTGTCGACGATGGGGTAGATCACCATCTTGCCGGTGTCGATGGAGCCGACGCGGATGTAGGACTTGCCGCCCAGGATGGGCTTGTGCACCGTGGTGCCGCGCCAGGTGTTGATGCCGGCGTAGCAGATCTGGTCGTCCGGATGGAAGTGCTTGCGGATGGCCGAGTTCACCCCGTCGCAGGCCACCACCCACTGCGCGCGCACCGGCGCCACCGGGCCCTGGGCGTTGTCGGAAAACGTGAGCGTGACGCCCTCGCTGTCCTGCGCCAGGCCGGTGCAGCGGTGACCCGTGTGCACATGCTGCGGGCCCAGGCGCTTCTGCGCCGCGTCAAACAGGATGCGGTGCAGCTTGCCGCGGTGGATGCCGAGCTCGGGCAGTTCGTAGCCCGCATGCCGCCCGCGCGCCTCGCCGTACACGCGCTGGCCAAAGCGGTTGAAGAACACGCTCTCGCGGTTCTCGATGCCCGCGGCTTCCAGCGGCGGCAGCAAGCCCAGCGCGGTGAGCTCCTCCATGGCGTGCGGCAGCAGCGTGATGCCCACGCCGAGCTCCTTGACCTCGGCCACGCCCTCGTACACATCGCAGGCGATGCCACGCTGGTGCAACGCCAGGGCAAACGCCAGCCCGGCGATGCCGCCACCCACCACCGCGATCGCGGTCTGATCTGCCATCGTCATTCCGCCTTGATGTTCTGGGCCTTGATCAGCTTGGCCCAACGCTCGGCGTCCTTCTGGACCAGCTGACCAAACGCCTCGGGCGTGCCGGTGCTCGGGTCCATGCCCTGGGATGAAAACGCCTTCTTCACCTCCTCGCTGGCCAGGATGTCGTTGATCTCGCGGTTGAGCGTGGCCACCATGGCCGGGGCCATGCCCTTGGGCGCGAACACGCCGTACCACATGTCCACGTTCACGTCGGCGGTGCGCGACTCGGTGAGCGTGGGCACGTCGGGCAGCAAGGCGTGGCGCTTGTCGCTGCCGATCGCCAGTGCCACCAGGCGCCCGCTGCGGATCTGCGGCAGCGCCACATGGATCGGCAGGAACATCGCGTCCACCTGGCCGCCCAGCAGGTCGGTGAGCGCCGGGCCGGTGCCACGGTAGGGAATGTGGGTGATGAAGCTCTTGCTGGTGTTCTTGAACAGCTCCATCGACAGGTGGTGCGGCGTGCCCACGCCGGGCGAGGCGTAGTTGAGCTTGCCGGGCGCCTTGCGTGCGGCCTCCACCAGGTCGGCGGCGGTCTTGAAACCGGTCTTGGGGTGGGTCACCAGCATCAGTTGGCCCCAGCTCGTCAGGCTCACCGGCGTGAGGTCGCGCAGCGGGTCGAAGGTGGCTGCGGGGTACAGGCTGCGGTTCATCACCAGCGTGTTCACGCTGACCAGCAGGGTGTTGCCATCGGGCGCGGCCCGCACCACGGCCTCGGTGCCGATGTTGCCGGAGGCCCCGGCCCGGTTGTCCACCACCACCGGGCGCTTCAGGCGCTCGGACAACCGGGGTCCGATGGTGCGAGCGATCAGATCGATGCCGGTGCCGGGCGTGAAGGGCACGATCAGGCGCAGCGGTGCATCGGTCGCCTGGGCGTGGGCCAGACCAGCGCTGGCAAGCACCGCCAGGGCCAGCAGGCCGCGGCGCGCGCGGCAGGTGAGGGTTTTCGAGCGTGTCATTCCATGTCTCCAATCGTTAGCATGCGAACCATTATGGAAGTCCAGGCCGGTTGGCCGCCATTCGTAGAATCCCGAGTTTTCATTTCATGACCCTGAAAGACCTGTACCAGCGCCCGGGCTTCCTGCTGCGGCGCACCCACCAGATTTCGGCAGCGGTGTTCGAAACCGCCTGTGCCAGCGTGGGCCTCACCCCGGCCCAGTACGGCGTGCTCACCGTGCTGGCCAGCGAGCCGGGCCTGGACCAGACCCGGCTGGCGCGTGCGCTGGCGTTCGACAAGGTCACCGTGATGCGGGTGTGCAAGGGGCTGGAGGAGCGCGGCATGATCGAGCGGCGCATGTCCGAGCACAGCAAGCGCCAGATGGCGGTGGTGCTCACGCCGGCCGGCAAGAAGCTGCTGCAGCGCGCGCGCGGCCCGGCCGAGCAGGCCTACCAGCGCCTGCTCTCGCCCTTGACGCTCACGCAGCGGCAGCAACTGATCGAGATCCTGGAAACCCTCACCCGAGGTCTGGCCGCCGACGCACGCGCGCCCTTCGTGCCCCTGCTGCCCCCCGACCTTGTCGAGACCCCGGCCGAAACAGCGACCGCGCCCAAGGTCCGGGCTGCGCGCAAGCCCCGCACCAACACAGGGCGCAGTGCGCCGGCCAAGCGCGGCTGAGCCGCCCGCTGCCATCTGCTTTTGGTGCAAAACCGGCTGCCGCGCGGCGCAAAAACGGGCTTGCCGTCGGCAAAAGGCTGGCACGCTTTCTGCTGATACCACGCTTGCAAGAAGAGCCATCTGGGGTCCGCCCCCGAGACAGCTCGGCACTCAGGTGCACTAGGGTTCCGACCGCTGAAGCAGCGGTGTCTGGTCCGAGAGTGTGCCGGCCTCATCGCAGGCTCCACGGAGGGACAAAAGCCCGGGAGAACGATCACAGATCGGTTCTTCCTGCGCGTCCTTTCAACCCATGGAGCCTCAATGATGAAATCCTCTGCCCCCACCCACTCGAGCCGGCGCAACCACTTCCTCAAGCCGGCCCTGGGCCTGGCGCTGTCGCTGGCAACGCTCACCTCGTTTGCGCAAACCCCCGCGTCCATGAAGATCGCCACCGTGGTGTGGATCGGCTACGGCCCGTTCTACGTGGCCGAGGCGCTGGACCTCTACAAGAAATACAACCTCAAGGTCTCGCTGCAGGTTTTCAACGACCCGGCACTGATTCCCGCGGCCATTGCCTCGGGCGCGGTTGACGGCGGCATGCTGACCTACGACCAGGTGGTGGGCCAGGTGGCGGCGGGCCGCAACATGAAGGTGGTCATGCCCATCGACTACTCCAACGGTGGCGACGCCATCGTGGTCGACAGCAGCATCACCAAGGTGGCCGATTTCAAGGGCAAGAAGATCGGCTACAACCCGCTCTCGCCGAGCGACTTCCTGCTGTCCTACGCGCTCAAGACGGTGAACCTGACCGAGAAGGACATCACCCCGGTGAGCATGACACCCGAGGCCGTGCCGGCCGCCATGGCCTCTGGCCAGTTGCCGATCGGCGTGACCTACGAGCCCAGCCTGTCGCAGATCCTCGGCCAGGGCGGCGGCAAGAAGTTCAAGGTGGTGTTCTCCTCGAAAGACGCGCCCGGCCTGATCGCCGACGTGCTGGTGTTCGACGACAAGGTCATCAAGGCCAAGCCAGCGCAGATCACCGGCGTGATGCAGGCGTATCTGGACGGCCTGGCCTACATGAAGGCCAAGCCCGCCGAGGCGCACAAGATCATCGGCAAGTTCATGGGCGTGTCCGCCGCCGAGGTGAAGGAACAGCTCACCGGCGTCTACAACATCCCCGTGGCCGAAATGCCCAAGGCCTTCATGAAGGCCAAGGAAACCACCTCGTACCACGCCAGCGGCGACATCATCGGCGAGCTGCTCAAGGCCAAAGGCCAGATCACCACGATCCCGGCGATCGAAGCCACCTTCGACGCCAGCCTGGTCAAAGGTCTGAAGTAATCCTCCGGGTGGCGGCACCGGTGCCTGGGTGGACACCGGTGCGGTGACGACAGCGTTTCTCCATTGAAGGCATTTCCATGAAACCGGTTTTCCGATACGAGGACGGCGTGTGGCCCAACGTTGCCGCCATGGGCTTCACCGTGCTGGGCTGGCCCGCGGGCATCGCGCTGCTGGGGCAGACGGGCTGGCTGCTGAATGCGCTGGGCGTGCTGCTGGTGGCGCAGACGCTCATCTGGTCGGCCTACTTCATCCACGAGTTCGCGCACAACGCCATCTTTCGCACGCCACAGGCCAACGAACGCTGGGGCACGCTCATGAGCTGGATCAACGGCAGCTGCTACGCCAGCTTCGCCGACATGCGCCGCAAGCACATGCGCCACCATGTGGAGCGCGCCGACGTCATCACCTTCGACGCGCAGGCCTTTTTGCGCGCTCACGCAGCAGTGCGCCGCGTGGTGCTGGCGCTGGAATGGGCCTGGATCCCGGCGGTGGAGTTCCTCATGCGCGGCTTCGTGATCGCCATGCCCTTCATGGGCGACAAGAAGAAGGCCGCGCGCGGCCGCGTCATCGGCGTGGCCGTGGTACGGGTCGCCGCGCTGGCGCTGCTGGGCTGGTGGTCGCTCAAGGCGCTGCTGCTGTACGCGCTGGCCTTCCTCATCTTCGTGACCGTGCTGCGTTTCGCCGACTGCTTCCAGCACACCTACGACGCCTACCCCATCCTGGACGACACACCGATCCCGGCCGACAAGCTGCGCGACCGCGCCTACGAACAGGCCAACACCTACAGCGACGTGGTGAGCCTGGATGCGAAGTGGTTCAACCTGGTCTGGCTCAACTTCGGTTTTCACAACGCGCACCACGAGCGCCCCACCGCGCCCTGGTACCGACTGCCCGCTTTCCACCGCGAGCTCTACCCCGACAGCTACCCCCAGGTGATCACCGTGGGTGAACTGCTGAAGAGCTTCCACATCAACCGCGTCCATCGCGTGCTGGCGAGCAACTACGGTGCCGTGCAGCCACCGGGCACGCCGGGGCGCGCGGACGGCTTCCTCGGCGCTGTCGGCGTGTCCTTTCTGACCGCCGTTTGACATGGCCGCCGACCACGGCCTGCAGGGCAAGACCGTGCTGATCACCGGCGCGGCCGGCGGCATCGGGCAGGCGCTGGCGCGGGCCTTTGCGGCGCAGGGTGCGCGGCTGATGCTGCTCGACCGGCCCGGCACCGCCCTGCCCGCGCTCAGCGCCGAGCTCGACGCCACCGCCGCCGCCTGCGACCTCGGCGACGCCGCGCAGGTGGCCACCATCGCCAGACAGGTTCGCGAACGCTGGGGCACGCTGGACGTGTTGGTGAACAACGCCGGCACCGAGTACCCCACACCGCTCGACGACGCCGCAGCCGATTCCATGGACCGCTGGGCCGGCCTGCTCGACAACAACGTCACCTCCATGGTGCGGCTCACGCAGGCGCTGCTGCCCTTGCTGCCGCGCGGCGCCAGCGTCATCAACCAGAGTTCCATCTGGGGCCGCATCGGTGTCGCCGGTTTCTCGGCCTATGCGGCGAGCAAACACGCCGTGGTGGGTCTCACGCGATCGCTGGCGCTCGAACTGGGGGCCCGCGGCATCCGCGTGAATGCGGTCTGCCCCGGCTGGATCCGCACCGAGGCCGCGCTGCGCTCGCTCACCGCCATGGCACACGAACAAGGCCGCAGCGAGGCCGAGGTGGAGCGCGAGATCCTTTCGCGCCAGGCGGTGCCCGAGATGCTGACGCCGACCGACATCGCCGGCGTGTTCCTGTTTCTCGCCAGCAGCGAGTCCCGTTCGCTCACCGGCCAATGCCTGGTGGCCAGCCACGGCGAGGTGATGGCATGAGCGCGCAGGGTAGTCCAATGAGCGTGTCGCTGTCACTGGCGGGCCAGACCGCGCTGGTCACGGGTGCGTCCACCGGCATCGGCCGCGCCATCGCCATCCTGTTGGCTCGGGCCGGTGCGCGCGTGGTGATCAACCACCTGCAGCAGCCGCAGGAGGCCGCCAAGGTGGTGCAGGCCATCAAGAACGCCGGTGGGCAGGCCGTGGCGATCAGTGCCGACGTGAGCGACGGCGCCGCCGTGCAGCGTCTGGTGGCCGAAGCGCTGCACACCGTGGGCGACCTCCACATCCTCGTCAACAACGCCGGCATCATCCAGGAGAAGCCCTTCCTCGACACCACCGACGACGACTGGGACCGCATGATGGCCACCGACCTCAAGTCGGTCTTCCTGATGTCGCGCGCCGTGTTGCCCGGCATGGTCGCGCACGGCAGCGGCGTGATCGTCAACCTCGCGTCCGACCTCGGCATCCTGGGGCGCGAGCACTACGCACCCTACTGCGCGGCCAAGGCCGGCGTGATCGGTCTCACCAAGTCGCTGGCGCGCGAATTCGCGCCGCACGGCATCCGCGTCAACGCCATCGCGCCCGGCCCGGTGAACACCGCCATGGTGTCGCTGGAGAGCATGAGTCCGGAGTGGATGGAGAAGGAACTCGCCACGCCACAGCACCGCGTGGCCGAGCCCGAGGAAATCGCCGCCACTGCGCTGTTTCTCGCGAGCGACCTGTCGCGCTTCTACTGCGGCCAGGTGCTGGGGCCCAACGGCGGCTCGGTCATGCCCTGAGTGCTGTCGATGTCCGTGCGCACCCACCCGTCCAACCGCGTCGCCACCGGCGTGCTGCTGTTCTCGGCCTCGCTGTGGGGCCTGTCGTGGATGCCGCTGAAGTGGTTCATCGCGCAGGGTCTCACCGGCCCCATGGTGTCGCTGCTCTCCTACGGCGTGGTGGGCCTGTTCAGTTGCATCTTCATCTGGCGCCAGCGCGCCGCCTGGCGCCCCCAGTGGGGCCTGCTGCTGGCGCTGGCCGTGGTCGGCGGCTGGGCCAACACCTCCTTCGTCAACGCCCTCATGCTGGGCGACGTGGTGCGGGTGATGTTCCTGTTCTACCTCTCGCCGGTGTGGTCGGTGCTGGGCGGCTGGCTGTTCCTGAAGGAGCGCATCCCGCCGCTGCGCTGGGCGGCGGTGGTGGTGGCGCTGGTGGGGCTGTGGCTGTTCCTGGGCGGCCCGGGCGGAGTCGACCTGGCCTTCACCTTCGTCGACTTCCTCGCGCTCTCGGCCGGCTTCTGCTTCGCGGCCAACAACGTGATCGCGCGCGCCGCGCAGCAGGTGCCCATGGTGAGCAAGACCTTCGCGGTGTTCGCGGGCTGCGGCGTCATCTCGCTCATCGCCACCAGCGCGCTGGGCCACGCCGTGCCCACCGGCATGGGCCTGGGTGTGTGGCTGGCCGTGCTGGCCTACGGCTTCGTGTGGCTGCTGCTGGCCACCGCCACCTGGCAGTTCGGCGTGACCCACATCGAGAGCAGCAAGGCCGGCGTGATCCTGCTGGCCGAGCTGGTGGTGGCGGTCATGAGCGCGCTGTGGTTCGGCGACGAATCCATGACCGGCCTGGAGTGGGCCGGCGGCGCGCTGATCGCCCTGGCCGCGCTGGCCGAGGCCATCGACACCTCACCCGTTCCCAAAACCCAATCACAAGGAACCTGAATGAACACCACCGTGTGGATGAACGAACTCTCCTGGGTCGACTACCAGTCGCGCGTGCAGAGCGATCAGCCACCCGTGCTGCTGCCCGTGGGCGCGCTCGAACAACACGGCCCGCACCTGCCGCTGGGCACCGACGGCCTGCTCTCCAGCGCCGTGGCGGCCGACACCGCCACGCTGGTGAAGGGACTGGTGGCGCCCACGCTCTCCTACGGCTACAAATCGCAACCCAAGTGCGGCGGCGGACAACACTTCTGCGGCACCACCAGCGTGGACGCGGCCACACTCGTGGGCCAGGTGCGCGACGCGGTGCGTGAGTTCGCGCGCCATGGATTGACGAAGCTCGTGATCGTCAACGGCCACTACGAGAACCAGTGGTTCCTGATCGAGGGCATCGACCTCGGCCTGCGCGACGCCAAAGCCGCCGACCCGGCGAACCCGTTGCAGGTGATGCGCCTGGAGTACTGGGACTTCATGACGCCCGACACCCTGGGTGATGTGTTCCCCGATGGTTTCCCCGGCTTCGCACTGGAGCACGCGGCCGTGCTGGAGACGTCCATGATGTTGCACTACCACCCCCACCTCGTGCGCATGGACCTGCTGCCCGACGACGGCCCCGCCGACTTTCCGCCCTACGACATGTACCCGCCGCGCACCGACTGGGTGCCGGCCTCGGGCGTGCTCTCGTCCGCGAAAGGGTCTGATGCCGCCAAGGGCCGGTTGCTGGCCACCGAGGTGGCACGCCGCATGGCCGAGGCCATCACCATCGGCTTCACCCGCCCCGCCGGCGTCTGAACATGGACACCGCACTCGACCCCACCCGCACCGCGCTGGTCGTGATCGACCTGCAGCGCGATTTCTGCAGCCCCGGCGGATACGCCGACAAGGCCGGCATCGACATCGGCCCCATGCAGGCGGTGGTGGCCAACGCCGTGCGGCTGCTGCAGGCCGCGCGCGCCGCCGGCCTGCTGGTGGTGCACACGCGCGAAGGCCACCTGAGCGACCTGAGCGACTGCCCCGCCACCAAGCTGCAGCGCAGCGTGGACGCGGGTGCACCCATTGGCAGCCTGGGGCCGCTGGGCCGGCTGCTGGTGCGCGGTGAACAAGGTCACGACTTCGTGGACGCGGTGCGACCGGTGGCGGGCGAAGAAGTGATCGACAAACCCGGCTACGGCGCCTTCCACCGCACGCGGCTGGCACAGTTGCTGGCCGCGCGCGACATCGAGTGGCTCATCGTCTGCGGCGTGACCACCGAGGTCTGTGTGCACTCCACATTGCGCGAAGCGGTGGACCGGGGTTTCCTCTGCACCACCGTGGGTGACGCCACGGCCGCCAGCAACCCCGCGCTGCAGGCGAGCGCGCTGGCCATGATCGGTGTGGAGGGCGGCATCTTCGGGCGCGTGTGCAGCACCGACGACGTGGTGGCTTCGTTGCAGGGTCTGACCAACGCCGCACCCGACCCACTGAGCGCCCGCGTGAACACCTGGGTAAAAGCCTTCACCGGACCCTGAGCATGACCCAAGCGCTCCGCATCTGGCCGCTGCTCACCGCCACCCACCGCTACGACAAGACCATCTCCACCTTCAACCGTGGCCATGGCCAGACCATCGAGGCGCCGATCCTGGCCTGGCTGATCGAGACGAAGCACGGCCGCATCCTGTACGACGTGGGCTGCGACCACGCCAAGATCCACACACCGGCGCTGCGCGAGCGCTACTACGACCCCGCCACCTTCGAGATGGGCGCGCCCGACATGCGCGAGGAGCAGCGCATTCCCCACCACCTCGCGCGCCTGGGGCTGAGCGCGAAGGATGTGGATGTGATCTTCATTGGCCACCTGCACTTTGACCACGCCGGTGGCCTGAAGGAACTCAAGCGCTGCGGCTGCGGCGCCGAGATCCACCTGCAGCGCGACGAGTGGAACGCCGCCTGCAGCGGCCTGGACGGCGCGGTGTTCGAAGACGATCTGATCGACGACGCGGGCCGCGCCCTGCAGTTCTGCCTGAAGCACGGCGAGTACAGCGTGCTGCCGGGCGTGCAGGCCGTGGCCACGCCGGGCCACACCGCCGGCCACATGTCGATGCTGATCGAGCTGCCGCAAGGCGCGCCGGTGCTGCTGGCCGGCGATGCCGCCGACCTGCAGGAAAACATCGACGACGAGGTGGCGCCCGGCACGCTGTGGCAGGGCCGGGAACAACAGGCCATCGACAGCATCCGCAAACTCAAGGCGCTCGCCCGCGAGACCGGCGCACGCCTCTGGCCCAACCACGACATGGCCTTCTACCGACAGCTGCCCGTCTTCCCGAACGCCATCACATGACCCTTCCCGATCCCATCCCCGATCGCTACCACGGCGTGTGGCAACGCACGCTGCTCAGGACCCCCGCCACACACGACACCACCACCTGGGTGCGCTGGCTGCAAACCGGCCTGTGGCACGGGGATCTGCGTGTGCCGCCCGAGGCCGACCGCACCACACCCGCCGGCCGCGCCGAACAGCAAGGCTTCGGTGGCACCACGCTGATCACCCGCCCCGACGCCGACCAACCCGAGGTCTGCACCTGGCAGCGCCAGATCGACCTGCAGCCCCCGCGCAGCACACCCGACGCCGGCCACATGGTGTTCGAGGCACCCGACTGCGTGCACGAGACCGGCATCCACGGTCAGTACTTCGAGGTGTGGGAACGCCTGCCGGGCTCGCTCGGCACACGCATCGCGCTGGCCGCACTCGACGACAGCGGCGCACCCACCACCGAGCGCTTGCTGGTGGCCGGACGCTACCTCATGCACCTGCGCCCGCGCAGCACCGCATGGCCCTCCGACACCGCGCCCGACGACACCCTGGCCAAGGTGATGGCACGCCATCCGCAGCACGCCGAAGCCCTGCTCGACATCGAGATCAGCTTCGGCACGCTGGAGCACGGCGCGTGGACCATCGAGCGCTCGTCCGTGCCCGCCCTCGAAGGTCGGGTCGACGGCGTCGGCATGCAACGCAAAGACCAGCACACCGCCTGGATCGACAGCGCGCGTTTGCCCCGGCGCTGGCAGGTGCTGGAGTGGCACGCGGTGAAGGCCGGCGGCGGGCGGCAATTGACCGCGCGTTGACGTGGATCAAGCCCCCTGGCCCCGCAGGGGCCTAAGGTGCAGCCTTGCACTTGAACAGGGGCGTCGCATGGATCTGCTGGACTGGGCCAGAGGCCCCTTGTTGGTGGCGTCCCTCGCCATCTGTGGTGCGGGCATCGGGTGGCGCCTTCTGTGGCTGTGGCACATGCCGGCAGGTGGCCGTGGAGGCGCCCCTGCGCGGGTGGACTACGGCAAGGCAGCGGCGTTTCGCGCGGCCCTCACCCGGACCTTGCCGCCGGGCGGGTTCCATCCGAGCGCCACCCTCGTCACCGCCAACCCCTATGTGTTTCACATCGGCCTGTTGGTGGTCTTCCTGGGCTATGCGCCGCACATCGCCTTCATCCACCGGTTGACGGGGCTCACGTGGCCGGCATTGCCGGATCTGGTGATGTACATCGCGGCCGCCGGCACCATCGTCTCGCTGTTGATGGCGCTGCTGTTCCGGATCACCGATCCGGTGCTCAGGCAGATCTCTCATGCCGACGACTGGATCACCTGGACCGTCACCTTTTTGCCGGTCCTCACCGGCATGGCCCTCATCGGCGACCCGTCGGACACCATCCTTTCGCGCGACCATGTGATCTACCGCGCGCCCCTGGCCGTTCACCTCCTGAGCCTCGAATTGCTCCTGATCTGGTTCCCGTTCGGCAAGCTCATGCACGCCTTCCTCGTGTGGCCAGGGCGCATGCAGCTGGCCACGTTCTTCGGTCGTCGCGGGGTGCGGTCATGATCAACATGGATGTCTTTCACGGCTTCCTCCAGGCCATCGGCCACCTGCCGGAGATGGCCCAGCCCGACGCGCTCACCGACGGGGACCGCGTCTCGCGTGCCAAAGCCGTGATGAAGGCCAAGACCGACCGCGGTCTGGCCCTGGATCTGGAGTCTTGCGTGAACTGCGGCTACTGCTCGGAGGCCTGCCATTTTTTCCAGAGCACCCAGGACCCGCAGTACAGCCCCAGCCGCAAGCTCGACCTGCTGCGCCGCGTGCACGCGCGGGAGACCTCGGCCTTTGCGCCGATCCGACGGCTGTTCACGCCCGACATCACGGCGGACGACCTGCGGGCGTGGCAGCCATTGGTGTACGACAGCTGCACCGAATGTGGCCGTTGCAGCCTGGTCTGCCCCATGGGCATCAACACGGCGCGCGGCGTCAATGTGATGCGTGAGGCCTTGTTCGAGGCCGGCCTGGCGCCGCTGGAGCTGACGGCGGTGGCGCAGGAACAGGCGGGCCGGGGCACGGTCTTCGGCGTGGGACCGGCCGAGTTGCTGAACACGGTTGAGCTGCTGCGTGCGCAGGGCATCGCGGTACCGCTGGACGAGCCACGAGCCGACGTGATGCTGGTGTCCACCGTGATCGACGTGCTGCTCTATCAAGACGCTCTGGCGGCCACCGCGCGCATCCTCAACCACCTGGGTGTGAGCTGGACCTTGCGAAGCGCCGGGTTCGAGGCGGCCAACTTCGGACTCCTGGCGGGCGACGAGAAACTGCAGCGTGCGGCCACCGCCAGGCTGGTGGACGAAGCCCTGGCGATCCAGGCGAAAGTGGTCATCCTGCCCGAGTGTGGTCACGCCTACCCGGCCCTGCGTTGGGAAGGCCGCATGCCCGATGGCAGCCCGCTGCCGTTCGAGGCACTGGCGGTGTCCGAGTATGTGGGGCGGGAAATCCAGACCGGACGCCTGAAGCTGTTGCCCGGCGACGCGAGCCGCACCGTCACCTACCACGACGCCTGCAAGCTGGCCCGACACGGTGGCGTGATCGATGAGCCCCGCGCGGCGCTCAAGGCACTGGGTGTCACCGTCATCGAGACAGTGCCCACGGCAGAACAGAACTGGTGTTGCGGCGGTGGCGCGGGCGCCTTCCTCATCAACCGGGCGTCGGAACTGCGCCACAAGGCCTGGGGCATCAAGCGCGAACAGATCGACGCCACGGGCGCGAACACGGTGGCGGTGTCGTGCGCGAGTTGCCGGCTCAACTTCATGGCGGGCGCCGAGCAAGATGCCTGGCCCACCCAAATCGCCAGCGTGGTCGAACTGGTGGCCGCGCAGCTGCCTGATCAACCCGCCTGAAAGTCCAGCGGCCTCCACCACCCAGGGCTGGGCTGCCTCGCCGACCTCCCCGCTTCGCAGCGTCGGTACCATCGGCCGGTCGCACCGACCTGGAACCCCCATGGCCTCACCGCAGCCCCACACCCGCGAAGCCGGCACCGGCCCGGCCGTTGTCTGCCTGCACTCCAACGCGAGTCACGGCGGCCAGTGGCGTGCCTTGATGGCTCGGCTGGCCACCAGCCACCGCGTGCTCGCGCCCGACGCCTATGGCTCGGGGTCGAGCCCGGACTGGCCGTCGGACCGCACGATCACCCTGGCCGACGAGGTGGCCTTCCTGGACCCGGTGTTCGCCCGGGCCGGTGACGGCTTCAGCCTGGTGGGCCATTCCTTCGGTGCGGCCGTGGCGCTGATCGCCGCGCTGCAGCAACCGCAACGCGTGCGCGCCCTCGTGCTGTACGAGCCCACGCTGTTCTCGTTGATCGAAGCCGACGGGCCCGCGCCCAACGAAGCCGACGGCATCCGCAACGCGGTGACCGCCGCGGTCGCGGCGCTGGACGCGGGCGACAAGTCCCTGGCCGCGAAATGCTTCATCGACTACTGGATGGGCAGCGGCAGCTGGGACGCCACGCCGCCTGAGCGCCAGCCGGCGATCGCCAACGCCACGGTCAACGTGCGCCGCTGGGCCCACGCGCTCATGACCGAACCCACGCCGTTGGCCCGCTTCGCCAGCCTCGACATGCCCGTGCTGTGCATGACGGGCGGACGCTCCACCGCCTCGGCCCACGGCGTGGCGCGTCGCCTGCTGAGCGTGCTGCCCCGGGCCGAACACCAGGTGTTCGAGAAGCTCGGCCACATGGGCCCGATCACGCACCCGGAGCCGGTGAACGAAGCGATCGAAGCGTTCCTGCAACGCCACGCCTGAGCGTGCGGCCATACTCCAGCACCCTCAGGTTCGCAACGCTCGCTCATGCCCCTCTTCGCCACCACGGTCTTCCTCTCCGCCTTCCTGCTGTTCCAGATCCAGCCCGTCGTGGCCAAGATGATCCTGCCGTGGTTCGGTGGCTCGTCCTCGGTGTGGACGCTGTGCATGGTGTTCTTCCAGGTGGAGCTGCTGCTGGGCTATGCCTACGTGCATGTGATGCACGAAAAGATCAGCGCCCGGCGCCAGCCCTGGGTGCACGGCGCGCTGCTGCTGCTCAGCCTGGCCACCCTGCCGGTGGTGGCCGACCCCTCGTGGAAGCTCGACGCCCAGGCCTACCCGACCTGGAGCGTGCTCGGCGTGCTGGCCACCACCGTGGGGGTGCCCTACCTGCTGCTCTCCACCACCGGCCCGCTCATGCAGGCCTGGTACGCGCGCACCTTCGTGGCCCAGGGCGTGCAGCCCTACCGGCTGTACGCGCTGTCCAACCTGGCGTCCATGCTGGCGCTGCTGTCCTACCCGGTGCTGGTCGAGCCGCTGCTGGCGGTGAAGCCGCAGGCCTGGGTCTGGTCGGCCGGATACGCGCTGTTCGTGCTGGTGTGCGTGGCCACCGCGGCCTACACCGTGCGCCGCCACATCGGTTCATCGGCCGCCCACACCTCGCCACTGGACGACGCGCCCCGCCCCGGCTGGCGCGAATGCCTGATGTGGGTGGGCCTGGCGGCCACCGCGTCCATGCTGCTGCTGGCCATCACGCGCCACCTCACGCAGGACGTGGCGCCGGTGCCCTTTCTCTGGGTGCTGCCGCTGGCGCTGTACCTGCTGAGCTTCATCCTGTGCTTCGACGCGCCGCGCTACTACGTGCGCCCGTTCTTCCTGATGGTGGCCTTGCCGCTGGCCTTCGTGGCGCTCGACTTCGCGATGAACGAGGGCCTGGACGTGCCGGTGCTGGTGGGCCTGCTGTGCGCGGCGGTGTTCGTGTTCTGCATGGTCTGCCACGGCGAGCTGGTGCGCCGGCGCCCGCCGCTGCGCCACCTCACGCTGTTCTACCTGATGCTCTCGGTGGGCGGTGCGCTGGGCGGCCTGTTCGTGGGGCTGGTGGCGCCGGTGGTGTTCAACGCGTACTTCGAACTGCCGCTGGGCCTGTTTCTCTGCGCGCTGCTGATGGTGCTGGTGCTCTGGCCCGAGCTGCGCGGCAGATGGTGGCGCGGCGCCCTGCTGCTGGCGCTGCTGCTCTACGGCGTGCGCCTGTCCAGCATTTCGCTGGACTACGTGCAGGGCTACACCGAGGTGGTGCGCAACTTCTACAGCCAGACCCGCATTGAAGAGAGCGTGGACGAGGACGGCCTGGGCCCCGTGCGCAGCATGGTGCACGGCAGCATCACCCACGGCGAGCAGTACCTGAACCACCCCAGGCGCGCCACCGCCTATTACTGCGAGCGCACCGGCATCGGCCGCGCGCTGCAGAGCCTGCCCACCGACCGTGCGCGCAAGCTCGGCGTGGTGGGACTGGGCGCGGGCACGCTCGCGGTGTACGGGCGCGCGGGTGACGAGATGCGCATGTACGAGATCAACGACCAGGTGCTCGACCTGGCGCGCAAGCACTTCAGCTACCTGGCCGACAGCGCGGCGAGCATCGTGCCGGTGCTGGGCGACGGCCGCCTGATGCTGGAGCGCGAATCACCGCAGGCCTTTGATTTGCTGGCTATGGACGCGTTCTCGGGCGACTCGATTCCCACCCACCTGCTCACGCTGGAGGCGTTCGACGCCTACATGCGCCACATGCGCCCTGATGGCCTGCTGGCGGTGCACATCACCAACACCTACCTCGACCTGCGACCGGTCATGGCCTCGGCCGCGCAGCACGTGGGCAAGGTCGCGCTGCTGCTTGAATTGCCGGGCGGCCACGGCGACCCGTTCTGCCGCCGATCCACCTGGGTGGTGTTCGTGAATGCAAGCCAGGCCGCCGCGCTGCCGCCTCAGCTGCAGGGTGCTCAGGTGCTGGAGCCGCGGCCCGGGTTCCGGCCCTGGACGGACACGTTCTCGAACCTGTTCGACATCCTGATCTGAGCGTGGCCTAAGCGAACGCCAGCCAGTGGTTGTCCAGGCGACAACCCTCAGGCAGACCGGTCGACGTCCTTGCACCGCCGGCTCCCGCGCCGCCCAGGGCGTTGAAGCGCCCGGCGGCCCACCATGTGCCCGCCACCTCGCCCAGCGCGCAGGCCTCTTCCAGCGCGATGCTGTTCTGCCACTGGCCACCGGCGCCAAACAACGCCACCTGGTGGGCACGCGTGCAGCTCACCAGAAATCCGCCCTCGGCGCGCGCACAGATGTCCCCGCCGTACCCGGCGAGCGCCGGTTGCCCGTGGGCGGTCACCAACTCACGGCCGCTCCAGACCGCGAGCACGGGCGCCGCGCGGCGCGCGTCCGGGTCGTCGTGTTCGGCCTGCAAGGCGATGCCCACACACGCCGAAACCGGGTCCCACGCGAGGTGGCGGATGCTCAGGCGCGGATCCCTCAGGCGCCACTGGCCCAGCACCCGTCCGCTGCCGCCGTCCAGCGCCACCAGCGACGCGTCCATGCGATCGAGGTCGCGCTTGGCGCGCCCGGTTTCGGGCAGCGAAGGAATGCCGCCATTGGCCACCAGCAGGCTGCCAGCCGGCACATCGCCCACCCGCTGCGGCAAGACCAGCATCTCGTGCGGGTCCATGCCCCGGGTGGCGAACTCCGTGGTCTTGGCCAGCGTGCGGGCCTGTCGCAAGGCCACGCGGCCCTGGCCGCTCTCGCGGTCGGTCTCGGTGGTCCAGAGCGTCTGGCCATCGGGGCTGGCCATCACATGGCCGTTGAAGCGGCGATCGTCTTCGACCCACTGCCATTGCGTGGCGCCGCTCCGGGGGTGCCAGCGCACCAGCCAGTCACCCGGTCGGCGCGCCATGGCCAGCACGCTCCCACCCGCGTCCACCAGCAAGCCGTGCGCACGGGTGGGCACGATCAGTTCGCGATGCACCCGGGCCTGTCCATCGGCAAGATCGATCAGCCCGATGCGGTGGTCGTTGTCGGATTGCCAGGCCGCAAGCAGGCGCGCGCCGGCAGCGGGCGCACCCGGTGGTGTTGCAACGGCGAACCCGGGCAGCAGCCCGCCCAAGGCGAGCGCACCCAGCCAGCGCCGCCGCAAGGGGTCGAGGGCCTCAGTCACCGTCCGCGCTCGAAAAACCCAGCGGGATGTCCAGCGAACTGGCCACCTCGTTCTGGAACAGCAGGCTGAGCGACTTGAGCGCTGTCGATGCGCTCAGCACGGTGGCCGCACGCGCCGGGTCGACGGCCGCCATGGCCTGGTCGGCCTGCGCCAGCGCGGTGCTCCATTTCGCGGACAGCTCGAGCTTGCCCTGCCCCATCAGAATGGCCTCGATCGGCGCCAGCGCCTGACCGGGTCGGGGCGGTGCACGGCGTTGATCCGGGGTCACGCCCGCATGCTCGCGCAGCGTCTTCCACTGGGTTTGCCAGCTGGCGGCGTCACCGCGGCTGGCGAGCCGCGCATAGGCCGGGCGCTCGCCGGCCGGCGCTGCCTTCAGCGGCTTTTCCATCTGCGCCCAGCGCAGGGATTCCAGTCCACCCAGCCATTGGTTGATCCATTCCGCCATGCCTTTGCGCGAGGCCTCGGCGTCGTCATCCCAGTCCTTCGCAGCGATGCGGGCTTCGGCCTGCACCAGGGCCAGCGCTTCGCGCTCCACGTCCCTGGCCACCTCTTGCGCAAAGGCGCAGGCGGGTGTGTCGGGTGCTGCCGGCCGCGTCCACAACAGCCATTCGAGTGCGGGCAGGCCTTTGGCGGGTGTGCCCACCAGTTCCATCGCCTTCTCGCCCTGCGGCGCGCGGGCCATGGCGCGTTCGATCAGCGCCGGGCGCACGGGCCAGAAGTCGATCTGGCGCTGCGAGCGCCGCTCCAGCACCGCTCCGGTGGCCACACTGGAGAGCCTTTCCCAGGCCTGCAAGCTGCCGTGCCATTGCTGGCGCACCGCCTGCAGCGCGCCGTCGCCGCCCGCAGGGCCGGCGCAGTAGGCGGTGGTCTGCCTGGTCAAGGCCTGCGCCGCGTCGGCAAAGGCCTGAGCGCGCGGCAACAGCGTGTGCTGGTGCAGCCCCTGCATGGCCTGAGCCGCGTTGTAGATGGGGAAGGCCACCACCGGCTCGGCGGGCCCCACGTTCTGGGCCAGGGCATGACCCCAGGCCAGGCACATGCCCACGCCCGTCATGAAACGGTACAGCTTGATCACAGCGACTCCACGAACCTGACCAGCGCATCGCGCTCGGGTTTTTTCATCTGCAGCACCTGCTGCTTGCTGGCCTCGGCCTCACCGCCATGCCACAGGATGGCCTCCAGCACACCGTTGGCACGCCCGTCGTGCATCAACCGGGTGTGTCCATTGACGTCCCGGATCAGGCCGATGCCCCACAGCGGCGGCGTCTTCCACTGCCGGCCATTGGCCAGAAAATCCGGCCGGCCATCGGCGAGCGCATCGCCCATGTCGTGCAAGAGCAGGTCGGTGTAGGGCCAGATGGTCTGACCCTGCAAAGCCCTGCTGGTCAGGCGCGGGAACGGCCCCTCGGCCGTCTTGTAGGACGGCCGGTGGCAGACGGCGCACCGGGCCTGCGCGAACAGCCGCTGGCCTTGCAACACCTGGGGCTCGCGCACGTCGCGTCGCGCCGGTGGGGCCACCGTGGCCTGGTAAAAAACCACCTGCTCCAGCGTCTCGTCTTCAATCTCGGGCTGGGCGTCGTTGGATCCGTTGGGCGCGGCCAGACAGTCCTTCTGGGCAGGGGTGCAGGTTTCGGCCGGAAAGTGGCGCGAGGTGATGCCGATGTCCCCATGGAAGGCGCCCGCGGTCTGGTGCGCCAGCGTGGCCACGTTGGCCTTCCAGCCAAAGCGCCCGAGCATCTCGCGCCCGGCGAAAGCGTCCCAGACCCGGTTGGGCTGGCCTTTGATCGGACCGGGCTGCGCGGCCTGGTTCGCCGCATTGGCCACGATGTCCTGCTCGGCAATCGACTCCAGCAGCCCCACGCCGATGATCTGCGGCGCAATGCGCGGACTCATCAAGGTCTTGGGGTCCAGCGGCCCATAGCCCAGGCTGCGCAACTCGTAATGCGGCTGTTGCAGCGTGTAGCGCGAACCGTCTGCAAAGCGACCACCGAGCGGCTTCCAGCGCATCACCACCTCGCCCTCGGGCTTCACGTTCTGGTTCGCGGCGGTGTTGAACTGGTCGCCGTACACGGCTTCGTGCCGGGGGCCGCCGTGCGCGTCGGTGCCGGGCACCGAGAGGCGGATCAGCAGCGCCAGCGGCTGTTCATCGGACAAGCCCTTGCGCCACGGCGGCGGCTCGCCGCGCCCGTCGAACAGGTGGCAGCCAGCGCACGAGCGCGCCAGGAAATGCGGCCCCAGGCCGTCGCGCGCGGTGGTGGAAGCAGGCGCCTCGACCCAGTTGCGTTTGAAAAACGAGTTGCCGATGACGAAGCGCGTGCGCTCCTCGTCGGTCAGGTTGGCCGCCGGGAACGAGAACGCGTTCTTGCCATTGGCATGGACCGTGGTCTGGCCACCGGTCATTTCGCCCAGCGGATCACCGGCGCCCGGCGCGGCCTGCAAGCCGGCGTGAACCGCGGCACCGAGCCCGGCGACCGCGATCACGGCCACCAGCCAGGCCGCACGCGTCACGGCTGCACCAGCGTGAGCTTGGTGATGCCCACGGCGGTGGCGGCGGCCACGATGTCGTTGGACTGCGCGGTCAGGCTGGCGATGGTTTTTTCGATGCTGACCCGACCCGGTGCGTCCTTGGGGCCAGCGATGGCGCGGTCAAAGGGCGCTGGAATTGCCTCGGCCGCCTTCACCGAGTCACGGATCTGCTGTGTGGTCTTGTCGGCCAGCGCGGCGTTTTTCGCCGCCACCAGATCGCGCAGGCTGGGGCCTTGCACCAGGCTGCCGTCCACCCGGGTGAAGCGGCCCAGCCACACGTTTTCAATGCCCCGGGCGTTGGTCACCGCATCGCGGTGCGTGTTGTCCGAGAAGCAGCTGTGTTCGTCTTCCTGGTCCTGGCTGGCCAAGGCCACCTCAAGCCGCTCGCCAGCGAGTTCACCGCGCGAGAGCGAGCCCAGCGAGACGAACATCTTGCGCAGCGACTCGTTGCCGCCCTTCTCGAATTTGGCGCGGTAGTTCGCCTTCTGGCCGGGCGCCCAGGCCTTGACGAGGCTGGAGAGGTCGTCCACCAGCAGTTCCGTGACCACCGTGAGGTACTGGCGACGGCGGTCGGCGTTGGGCGCCTTGCCGTCCACGAAGTCTTCGAAGCTGCGGTTGCCCGGGCCGGTGTCGGAGGTGTCTTGCCCCCAGAGCATGAACTCGATGGCGTGCCAGCCGGTGGCAATGTTCTCTTCGCCGCCCCGCTCGTTCAAGCCCGAGAGCGCCTTCTTGGTGATGGCCTGCTTGCGGTTGTTCACCAACCCGGCGGTCTTCTTGCCGTCCACGGCGTCCACGTACGACTCATCCATCGGCCAGGCATTGATGCGGCCTTCCGGGCCGCTGTCGTTGTCGATCGGGCCGCCGTAGAAGCGGAAAGCCTCGGTCTGGCCATAGAACTCGCGCGCCATCAGCCACGCCTTGCGCGCGGCGGCCTGTGTATCGGCCGAAGGGGCGGCGGTGAACGCCTTGATGGCTCCCTGCATCGTGCGCGCCGTGGTCAACGCGTCTTCGTAGTTGGCGTGCACGAGCGTGGCGTAGTGCGCGGCAACGCTGGGTGGGGTGGCCGCCGTCTGGGCCTGAGCCGACAAAACGATGCTGAGAACGGCGGCAGCCAAGGTGGTTTTGATGTGCATGGGAAGGGCTCGCTTGGGGGGTCAGGAAAAGGTTGACGGCGATATTAACGCAAATGCGAATGATTTGTAATGACCAACCGTGGCCAATGTGAAGATCCGTTGGCGGCCCAACGTGGTCAACGACCAGCCACCCCGCACACCGCATACACTGCGCTCTGCTCCGGGGTGCACCGACCTTCAAAGGTCGGGCGCTGAGACGGCTTGCCAGCCGAACCCGAGAACTTGATCCGGTTAGTACCGGCGAAAGAAGAGCGCATGCCCCACGCGGCATGTGGGTGTGACCCTCCCTCCGTTGTCACGGCGGAGGCGGTTCACCCGCCGTCGCGGTCCATGGGGCGGTCCTCCGGAGCATTCACTGCCCATCCACCGGAACCGGAGACCGCCACCATGAATGCCCCCGATCAACTCCCCGTCTCGACGCTGGCCCTCAGCCGAGAGCCCTTCCCCGCTTCCCGCAAGTTGCATGTGCCCGGCCAGCAGCCCGGCGTGCGCGTGCCCATGCGCGAAATCGCGCTCACCAATGGTGAGCGTGTCGTGGTGTACGACACCTCGGGCCCGTACTCGGAGCCCTCGACCACGATCGACGTGACGCGCGGCCTGCCAGATGTGCGCGGCGCGTGGATCGAATCGCGTGGCGACACCGAGACCTACGCCGGCCGCGCCCGCCAGGTGCTGGACGATGGCGTGAAGAACGAGGCCCGCCAGAACGACACCACCATCGAACGCATCGAGGCACTGCGTGCCCAGGCCGCCGGCCTGCAGCGCACGCCGCGACGCGCCAGGAGCGGCATGAACGTGACGCAGATGCACTACGCGCGCCGCGGCATCGTCACGCCCGAAATGGAATACGTGGCCGTGCGCGAAAACGGCAAACGCGAGTGGATGGCCGAGTACCTGGGCGACGCTGCCCGCGAGTCGCGCCTGCGCGGCAACCCCATGGGCGCGCGCATTCCTGACGTGATCACGCCCGAGTTCGTGCGCGACGAGGTGGCGCGCGGCCGCGCCATCATCCCGGCCAACATCAACCACCCCGAGGTGGAGCCGATGGCGATCGGCCGCAATTTCCTGGTGAAGGTCAACGCCAACATCGGCAACTCGGCCGTCACGTCGAGCATTGAAGAGGAAGTGGACAAGCTGGTGTGGGCGATCCGCTGGGGCGCGGACAACGTGATGGACCTCTCCACCGGCCGCAACATCCACACCACGCGCGACTGGATCGTGCGCAACTCGCCGGTGCCCATCGGCACGGTGCCGATCTACCAGGCGCTGGAAAAGGTGGGCGGCGTGGCCGAAGACCTGACCTGGGCGATCTACCGCGACACGCTGATCGAGCAGGCCGAGCAAGGGGTGGACTACTTCACCATCCACGCCGGCGTGCGCTTGGCCTTCATCCACCTCACCGCCAACCGGCGCACGGGCATCGTCTCGCGCGGCGGCTCCATCATGGCCAAGTGGTGCATCACGCACCACCGCGAGAGTTTTCTCTACACGCACTTCGACGAGATCTGCGAGATCATGAAGGCCTACGACGTGAGCTTCTCGCTCGGCGACGGCCTGCGACCGGGCAGCGCGGCGGACGCGAACGACGAGGCGCAGTTCGCCGAACTCAAGACCCTGGGTGAACTCACGCAGACCGCGTGGAAGCACGACGTTCAAACGATGATCGAAGGGCCGGGCCACGTGCCCATGCACCTGATCCAGGCCAACATGGACGAGCAGTTGAAACACTGCCACGAGGCGCCCTTCTACACCCTGGGCCCGCTGACCATCGACATCGCGCCGGGCTACGACCACATCGCATCGGCCATCGGCGCGGCCATGATCGGCTGGATGGGCACGGCCATGCTCTGCTACGTGACGCCCAAGGAACACCTGGGCCTGCCCGACCGCGACGACGTGAAGCAGGGGCTGATCGCCTACAAGATCGCCGCGCACGCGGCCGACATCGCCAAGGGCCACCCGGGCGCCCGCGCACGCGACGACGCCATGAGCAAGGCGCGTTTCGAGTTCCGCTGGCACGACCAGTTCAACCTGGGCCTGGACCCGGACACCGCACGCGAATTCCACGACGAAACGCTGCCCAAGGACAGCAGCAAGGAGGCGCACTTCTGCAGCATGTGCGGGCCGAAGTTCTGCTCGATGAAGATCACGCAGGACGTGCGGGACTACGCGGAAAAACAGGGATTGAGCGAGACCGACGCCCTGGCTCGGGGCATGGCCGCGAAGTCGGCCGAGTTCAAGGCCGCGGGTGGTGAGTTCTATGTGCCGGTGGACACCTTGACCCGCAAGGCCTGAGGCCCTGCGGTCATGGCGCCTCGGGCGCCACCCGTGCCAGCGCTTCGCGCTTGCCCAGGGCCAGGAGCTGCAGGATCTTGGGCACACGGGAGGCGCGCGGCACGGCGCCGCCCGACTCCCACTTCCAGATCGAGAGCGAGGAGACGCCCAGCAGCCTGGCCATCTGTTCCTGCGTGAGGCCCAACCGGGCGCGCTGGGTTTTCAGGCGCTCCGCCGTGAACACCACCTTGCGCCCGGGCTTGCCCCGGGGGGCCGCTGCGCTCGCAGCGCTGGTGGTGATGGGCGCTGCCCGTGCAGGCTCGGCCCTCATCTTGCCCAGGCGGTTCAATTCGGACTGCATGGCCTTGACCTGCTTCTTCAAGGCCGCGATCTCGGAGCGTTGAGCCAAGGAAGCTTTGCGCACTGCGCCGATCTCATCGCGCAGCTCCTTGCGGGCCACGCGAGCGATCTCTTTCTTCAGGGAATCGGCAAAAGTAGTCATACCGCCCATGGTACGGCATCGAACACACCACAAACCGAGGCTCGTTGATCGCTCCCTCCAGTAGCATCCCTCGCATGCCCACCCCCACCGACCTCTCCCGCCTGACGCCCGAAGCGGTGACCGCCATCGCGCAGGCGCACACCGCACCCGCCCCCTGCCCCACCTGCCGGCCCTACGCCAGCTTAGGCTGGGAATCGTTCCCCGCCTCACAGGACGGCGCCGCGCTGCAACCACTCGGTGCGCTGTGGTTGCCGGGCGACGACGAACCCACGCTGGAAGAGCACCGCCCCACCGGCGTGGATGCGTGGTCGGTCGACGCACCGATTTCGCTGGCCCACCACCCCTACAACCGCTGCGAAGTCTGGGCCTGCAAGGCCTGCGGCTTCCCGTTTCTGCGCTACACCGAGTACGGCGGCTACTACATCGACAAACGCATCCGCGAGCTGCGGGCCGGGCTGATCGTGAAGGTGTGAAAGTGAGCAGGGCCAGCGGCCGCGCTGGGCTCAGCCGCCGTGCTGCGGCTGCAGCAACGGCACGCGGTTGATGGCCATGGCGGCGGCGGCCGTGCGCGTTTCCACGCCGAGCTTGGCGTAGATGCGCTCCAGGTGTTTCTTCACCGTGGCGGGGCTGGCGCCCAGGATGTCGCCGATGTCGCGGTTGATCTTGCCCTTGACCACCCAGTACAGGACCTCGGCCTCGCGCGCGGTGAGGCCGAACGCGCCGGCCACGCTGGAGAGCACGCTGGCATCCGACGTTTCCTGCATCACGATGAGCCAGTCGCCGCCAGCGTCCACGTCGCCATCTTCATCCCCCACGCGCTGGTGCAGCCGGAAGGTGAGCCGGCGCGGGCCGTTCTCCAGCGTGAGGCGCGGCGGCTCGCGCTGCTCGCCCGCCTCACCGAGGTGGCGCCGCAGCCACTGCAGCACCGCCGGTGGTGTGGTGGGTGACTCGGTGCCGCAGTAGTTGCGCAGCAGGTCGCGCGCCAGCGGCGTCTGCCACATCAGGCGGCCGTCGCTCTCGCGCACGGTGATGGTGGCGTAGCCGAAGGCGTCCAGTGCGTTGCGTGCCTGGCTGCGCTCCACCGCGCCCTGGCGCACATGGCGCGCGGTGCGCAGGTGCACGCCCATGCGCGCCATCACCTCGCGCGGCTTGATGGGTTTGGTCACGTAGTCGGCACCGCCGGCATCCAGCGCGGCCACCAGGTGCTCGGTCTCGGTCAGGCCGGTCATGAAGATGATGGGGATGTGCGCGGTGGCCGCCTGCGCCTTGAGCCGGCGCGCCACCTCGAAGCCGTCGATGCCGGGCATCACCGCATCGAGCAACACCACGTCGGGCAGGGCCTGGGTGGCGCGTCGGATGGCGCTCTCGCCGTCGAGCGCCACCAGCACGGTGTAGCCCGCATCGTCCAGCGCGTCGTGCAGCGGCGCCACGTTGTCGGGCACATCGTCGACGATCAGCACGATGAGTTTGTCGACCTGTTCCAGTGGTGCCAGGCCGAGTGCGGTGCCGCCGGTGCGGGTGGGCATGAACTCAGACATGGCGCTGCAGCAGTTGCTGTTCGATGGCGTCAAAGCGGAATTCGCGCGCGAGCGTGCGCAGCTGCTGCGCAAACGCCGCCTGCTCGGGGTGGTCCTGCACCCACTCGTCGAGCCACTGCACGATGCCTTTGTAGTAGCCCAGGCGCACGAGTTCGAGCAGGGGTTCAAATTCGCGGCCGCTGGTGACCTCATGACCCGGCCGCGCGTGCGGCGGTGCTTGTGGAACAGCGCCGCGCTCCGCCGGGGGCAGTTCGATCCACGCGAGCTGCAGCCGCTGGCCCAGCCAGCCGAGCAGGTCGTCGCGGCGCACCGGCTTCACGAAGAAGTCCTGCGCTCGGTGGCCCAGGTCGTTGTCGAGTCCTTTGTCGAATGCGTTGGCCGACACGATGGCCAGCGGCACCGCGCCCCACCCGCTGGCGCGCAGCCGGCGCATGGTCTCCCAGCCGTCGATGCCGGGCATGGCCAGGTCCATGAACACGGCATCGGGCGCGCCGGCTTCTCCGGGCTGCAAACCCTCCAGCAGGGCCAGCGCATCCAGGCCGCTGGTGGCCAGCATCACCTCGAAGCCCAGCGGCTCCAGCCAGCGCTGGATCAGCTCGCGGTCGGCCTCTTCGTTGTCCACCACCAGCACGCGCCGTCGCGCGCCCTCGAAGCCGATGTGGTTGGGCAGGGCCAGCGGACGCGGCAGCACCGCGCCGTGCACCTCGGGCAGGAACAGCCGCACGGTGAACACCGAGCCCTCGCCCGGCGCGCTGCGCACGGTCATCTCGCCGCCCATGAGGTCGGTGAGCATCTTGGCAATCGTCAGGCCCAGGCCGGTGCCGGTGGACGGACCGGGTGCGGCGGCTTCGTTCTGCCCGCGCGCAAACGGTTCGAACACGCGCTCCAGGTCTTGCGCGCGCATGCCGGGGCCGGTGTCGTGCACCTCGAACTGCGCCATTTCGCGCGCATGCGTCACGCGCAACCGAACCTGCCCGGTGTGGGTGAACTTCACCGCATTGCCCAGCAGGTTGATGAGGATCTGGCGCAGGCGCTTCTCGTCCGCGCGCACCGTGTCGGGCAGGCGGCTGCCGGTCTCGAACACGAAGTGCAGGCCCTTGGCGCTGGCCTGCAGTTCGAACATGCCCGCAACCTCGCGCATGGCGCCAGCGAAGGCCATGGGTCGCACGTCCAGCGCGAGCTTGCCGGACTCGATGCGCGCGATGTCCAGCGTGCCCTCGATCAGCGAGAGCAGGTGTTCGCCGCCGCGGTTGATCACGCGGATGGCCTGCGCGCGGTGCGGTGCCATGCCGGTGTCTTCCTGCAGCAGCTGGGCATAGCCCAGGATGCTGTTGAGCGGTGTGCGCAGCTCATGGCTGATGGTGCTGATGTAGCGTGTCTTGGCCTGGTTGGCCTGCTCGGCGGCCAGGCGCGCCTGCTGCAGGGCCTCGTCGGTGAGGCGGTGCGATTCGATCTCCTGCATGAGCAGGCGGGTCTGCCGGTTCGACTCTTCCTGCGCCACCTCGCGGCTCTTGTGCGCCAGCACCAGCCACCAGGCCACCGTGGCCGTGATGAGCAGCAGCACGGCGTAGACCCGCACAAAGCCCGAGCGCAGCGCCGCGTCGAGCAGGCCGGCGTTGACCGAGAGGCCGGTGCGCTGCGCCAGCCCCTGCACCTCCTGCCGGTAGAGCAAGCCGAGCACGGCGGCCAGCACCGGTGCCATCACCAGCATGAGCAGCATGTAGTGCGCGAGACCCGCCTCCAGATACGGCCAGATCGAGCGCGGCAGCACGCGCCGCAGCGCGCCCATCCACTGCTCGGAGAGCTTGGCGTGGGGTTTGCAGAGGTCGCCGCAGCGCGCGTCGAGCGTGCAGCAGAGCGAGCAGATGTGGCCTTGGTAAGCGGGGCAATGCGCCATGTCGGGCGCTTCGTATTCACGTTCACAGATGACGCACTTGTGAACACCCCCCGCGCCGCCTGCGGCGTCACCCCCCTGAAGGGGGGCAACACCAGCGGCCTGGCGAAGCCAGTTCCGCGGTGTTTCTGGGACGGGACCTCCTTGCACGCCACCACTCCTGGCAATGTAGTAGCGGCCCTTCGTGGCCCAGGCAATCAGCGGCGCTGTGACCAGCGCAGTGACCATGGCGATCACCGCCGAGAACGCCTGCGCGCCCGGTCCCATGAGCCCCATGTGCGCCACGATGGACAAGACCGAGGCCAGGCCCATCGCACCCACGCCCACGGGGTTGATGTCGTACAGGTAGGCGCGCTTGAACTCGATGCCCTTGGGGCTCCAGCCCAGCGGCTTGTTGATCACCAGATCGGCCACCACCGCCATGATCCAGGCGATGGCGATGTTGGAGTACACGCCGAGCACCTGGCCCAGCGCCTGGAACACGTTCATCTCCATCAGCATGAAGGCGATGAAGGTGTTGAACACCACCCACACCACGCGGCCCGGGTGGCTGTGGGTGATGCGCGAGAAGAAGTTGCTCCAGGCCAGCGACCCGGCGTAGGCGTTGGTCACGTTGATCTTGAGCTGCGAGACCACCACGAACAGCGCCGTGGCGGCCACCGCCCAGCCGTAGTCGGAGAACACGTACTCGTAGGCCGCGAGGTACATCTGGTTGGGGTCCACCGCACGGTCGGGCGACACCATGTGGCTGATGGCCAGGTACGCCAGCAAGGCACCACCGAGCATCTTCACCACGCCCAGCAAGACCCAGCCCGGCCCGCCGGCCAGCACCCCGGCCCACCAGCGCAAACCCTTGCCCGGCTCCTTGGCGGGCATGAAGCGCAGGTAGTCGGCCTGCTCGCCCATCTGGGTGATGAGCGCGATGCCCACGGTGAGCGCCGCACCAAACAGGTGCCAGTCAAACTGCCCGCCCGCACCGGATTCGCCCCCATACCGCACCACGTTGGTGAACGTTTCGGGCGCCATGACCGCCACCGCCCCAAAAGGGACCACCATCATCACCAGCCACAGCGGCTGGGTCCAGACCTGGAAGCGGCTGATCACCGACACGCCGTGCGTGACCAGCGGGATGACCACCACCGCACAGATCAGGTAGCCCCAGGCGGGCGGGATGTCGAGCGCGAGCTCCAGCGCGTAGGCCATCACCGCGGCTTCGAGCGCGAAAAAGATGAAGGTGAAGGTGGCGTAGATCAGCGAGGTGATGGTGGAGCCGATGTAGCCAAAGCCCGCGCCCCGCGTGAGCAGGTCCATGTCGACCCCGTAGCGCGCGGCGTACACGCTGATGGGCAGGCCCGCGAGAAAGATGATCAAACCGGTGCACAGGATGGCCAGCGCGGCGTTCACGAAGCCGTACTGCACCAGCAGCGTGGCGCCCACGGCCTCCAGAATGAGGAAGGACGCCGCGCCGAACGCGGTGTTGGCCACGCGCCATTCGCTCCACTTGCGAAAGCGCTGCGGGGTGTAGCGCAGCGCGTAGTCCTCCATGGTCTCGCTGCCGACCCAGCTGTTGTAGTCGCGGCGCACGCGGGTGATGCGCTGGGGCGCGTCCTGCCCGGGCTCCGGCCCTGCGGTGGGTGCGGGAGCGCTGCGGATGGGAACAATGGGTATGGTCGTCACGCCGCATTTGTGCAGCTTTCGTGCCACATGGGAGCGCCGGGCCCTTCGGGGCACGGGAATTGCTGACCAGACCACCCAAGCACCACCGAAAACGCACGCACCACCATGGAACTCACGCCCAGAGAAAAAGACAAGCTGCTGATCTTCACCGCCGCCTTGCTGGCCGAACGGCGCCAGGCGCGTGGACTCAAGCTGAACTACCCCGAAGCCGTGGCGCTGATCAGCGCGGCCGTGATGGAGGGCGCGCGCGACGGCAAGACCGTGGCCCAACTCATGAGCGAAGGCCGCAACGTGCTCACCCGCGCCGACGTGATGGAGGGCATCGCCGAGATGATCCCGGACATCCAGGTCGAGGCCACGTTTCCCGACGGCACCAAGCTCGTCACCGTGCACCAACCCATTCCCTGACCCCTTCACCGAAAGCTCCCATGCGCCTTGCCACCGCCCTCCTCACCGCCGCCGCCTTCTGCGCGCCCGCCCTCGCCCACGACGGCCACGGCCTGTTCGGCTCCCACTGGCATTCCACCGACACGCTGGGTTTTGTCGGCGTGGTGGTGGCCATTGCCGTGGCGCTGTGGTGGTCCAGCGGCAAGCGCTGAAAGGCAGGCCCATGATCCCCGGCGAACTCTTCACCGACGAGGGCGAACACGCCCTCAACCCCGGCCGGCGCACGCTCACCCTGGTGGTGAAGAACGGCGCCGACCGGCCGATCCAGGTCGGCTCGCACTACCACTTCGCCGAAGTCAACGGCGCGCTCGACTTTGACCGCGCAGCGGCGCGCGGCATGCGGCTGAACATCGCGTCGGGCACGGCCGTGCGTTTTGAGCCCGGCCAGCAGCGCACGGTGGAACTGGTGGACTACGCGGGCGACCGCATCGTTTTCGGCTTTCGCGGGCTCACGCAAGGAAAACTCTGATGAGCACGATTTCAAGAAGCGCCTACGCCAACATGTTCGGCCCCACCGTGGGCGACCGCCTGCGCCTGGCCGACACCGGTCTCATGATCGAGATCGAGAAGGACTTCACCCTGGCCGCGGGCGGCTACGGTGAAGAGGTGAAGTTCGGCGGCGGCAAGACCATCCGCGACGGCATGGCGCAAAGCCAGCGCACGCGCGCCGAGGGCGCGGTGGACACCGTGATGACCAACGCGGTGATCGTCGACCACTGGGGCATCGTCAAGGCCGACATCGGCCTGAAGGACGGCCGCATCGTGGCCATCGGCAAGGCCGGCAACCCCGACACCATGCCCGGCGTGGACATCGTCATCGGCCCGGGCACCGAGGTCATCAGCTGCGAGGGCAACATCGTCACGGCCGGCGGCATCGACAGCCACATCCACTTCATCTGCCCGCAGCAGGTGGACGAGGCCCTCACCTCCGGCATCACCACCATGCTCGGCGGCGGCACCGGCCCGGCCACCGGCACCTTCGCCACCACCTGCACACCCGGCCCCTGGCACATCGAACGCATGTTGCAGGCCGCCGACGGCCTGCCGATGAACCTGGGCTTCCTGGGCAAGGGCAACGCCAGCCTGCCCGCGGCGCTGCACGAGCAGGTGAACGCCGGTGTGATCGGTCTGAAGCTCCATGAAGACTGGGGCACCACGCCGAGCGCGATCAGCAACTGCCTCGATGTCGCCGAAGAAGCCGACGTGCAGGTCGCCATCCACAGCGACACGCTCAACGAATCGGGCTTCGTGGAGAACACCATCGCGGCCACCCAGGGCCGCAGCCTCTGCGCCTTCCACACCGAAGGCGCTGGCGGCGGCCACGCGCCCGACATCCTGCGCGTGGTGGGCGAGGCCAACTTCTTGCCCAGCTCCACCAACCCGACCATGCCCTACACGGTGAACACGCTCGACGAGCACGTGGACATGCTCATGGTGTGCCACCATCTGGACGCCGGCATCCCCGAAGACCTGGCCTTCGCCGAGAGCCGCATCCGTCGCGAAACCATCGCGGCCGAAGACATCCTGCACGACATGGGCGCCATCAGCATGATGAGCAGCGACAGCCAGGCCATGGGCCGCGTGGGCGAGGTGATCATCCGCACCTGGCAGGCGGCCGACAAGATGAAGAGCCAGCGCGGCAGCCTGCCCGGTGACGGCTCGCGCAACGACAACGTCCGCGTCAAACGCTACATCGCCAAGTACACGATCAACCCCGCCATCGCGCACGGCATCTCGCACGTGGTGGGTTCGCTCGAAGTCGGCAAGTGGGCCGACCTGGTGGTGTGGAAACCCGCCTTCTTCGGCGTGAAGCCCGCCCTCATCTTGAAGGGCGGCAGCATCGCGCTGGCCGCCATGGGCGACCCCAACGCCTCCATTCCCACGCCCCAACCCGTGCACTACCGCCCCATGTTCGGCAGCTTCGGCGGCGCCATGGCCAAAAGCAGCCTCACCTTCGTCTCGCAGGCCGCGCTGGCTGCCGGCGTGGGCGAACGCTACGGCCTGCGCAAGACGTTGGACGCGGTGCGCGGCTGCCGCGGCGTGACCAAGGCCAGCATGGTGCACAACAGCCTGCTGCCGAAGATGGAGATCGACCCGCAGACCTACGCCGTGCGCGCCGACGGCGTGTTGCTCACCTGTGAGCCGGCCACCCGGCTGCCCATGGCACAGCGCTACTTCCTGTTCTGACAACCGATCCCATGCTGCAAGTCTCCAAACTCATTCCACAAGGCCAGGGCCTGGCCGCCTCACTGGTGCAGCGCGCGGCGCAGCTCGTGCTGGACTGGGACATCCGCCAGAAGAGCCGCTTCGACACCGTGGCTTCCGACGAACGCCACGTGGGCGTGTTCCTGCCGCGCGGCACGGTGGTGCGCGGTGGCGACGTGCTGCTCACGCAGGACGGCTCGCTCTTGCGCGTGGTGGCCGCGGCCCAGCCGGTGCTGCGCATCACCGCCTGCCCCGACCACCCGGCACACGAGCAGGCCTTCGACCTCATGCGCGCGGCCTACCACCTGGGCAACCGGCACGTGCCGATCGAACTGCAGCCGGACCACCTGAAGATCGAGCCCGACCACGTGCTGGCCGACATGCTGCGCGCCATGCACCTCACCGTGGTGGAGGCGCGCGAGCCCTTCGAGCCCGAGGCCGGCGCGTATGGAGCCCACCACGCCGCCACCCCGGGCCACGGGCATGCAGGGCACGGGCACGCCCACGACCATGACCACGGCTGACGTGGTGGAGGCGCCGCCCCGCTCGGCTGCCAGCCTGCTGCAGATCCTCTGGCTCGCCTCACCGGCGCTGCCGGTGGGCGGCTTCTCGTACTCCGAAGGCCTGGAGGCCGCGGTGGACGCGGGGCTGGTGCACGACGAAACAAGCGCTGCCGCCTGGCTCACCGACCAGATGCACCTGGGTCTCGCGCGCAGCGATCTGGCCGTGGTGGCGCAGGCCATTCCCGCCTGGCGTGCGAACGACCTGGCGCGCATCAACGCACTCAACCACTGGGTGCTGCAGACCCGCGAGACGCTCGAATTCCGCCTGCAAAGCGAGCAGATGGGTCGCTCGCTGCTGGAGTGGGCGCGCCAGCTCGGCGATCTGGGCACGGGCGTGTTCGAGCAGTTGCACAGCGCACGCCTGGACCCACCCACCTACCCGGTGGCCTGCGCCTGCGCGGCCGCCAGCACCGGTGCCAGCGTGCACGACAGCCTGGTCGGCTACGCCTTCGGCTGGTGCGAAAACATGGTGCAGGCCTCCATCAAGTCGGTGCCGCTGGGCCAGAGCGCCGGCCAGCGCATGCTCGCGCGCCTGGCGCAGCAGATACCGGCCGCGGTGGACCACGCCATCGCCCTGCACGACAATGACCGGCAGGCTTTCACCCCCTTGTTGGCCATCCATTCCGCCCGCCACGAAACCCAGTACTCACGCCTGTTCCGCTCATGACCGCCCTGCACCACATCCCCCGCCGCACCAAGCACCTGCCCCCGCTGCGCGTGGGCATCGGCGGCCCGGTCGGCTCGGGCAAGACCACGTTGCTGGAGATGCTCTGCAAGGCCATGCGCGAGCGCTACGACCTGATCGCCATCACCAACGACATCTACACCAAGGAAGACCAGCGCATCCTCACCGTGAGCGGCGCGCTGCCGGCCGAACGCATCATGGGTGTGGAGACCGGTGGCTGCCCGCACACCGCGATCCGCGAAGACGCTTCCATCAACCTGGAAGCCATCGACCGCATGCTCGGTGAGTTCCCCGACGCCGACGTGGTGTTCATCGAGAGCGGCGGCGACAACCTCGCCGCCACCTTCAGCCCCGAACTCAGCGACCTCACGATCTACGTGATCGACGTGGCCGCGGGCGAGAAGATTCCGCGCAAGGGCGGCCCCGGCATCACCAAGAGCGACCTCTTCGTGATCAACAAGACCGACCTGGCCCCCCACGTGGGCGCCGACCTGGAGGTGATGAAGGCCGACACCGCACGCATGCGCCCCGACAGCGTGCGCAGGCCCTGGGTGATGACCAACCTCAAGACGCTGGCCGGTGTGGACGAGGTGGTGCGCTTCATCGAGACGCGCGGCATGCTGCCCCAGCCGCAAGCCGAGCCAGCCGCCGTCGCAGGCTAAAATCGCCGCATTGCCGACGCATCCGGAGACTTGGGTGAGCGGTTTAAACCAGCAGTCTTGAAAACTGCCGACCCGCAAGGGTCCGTGAGTTCGAATCTCACAGTCTCCGCCAACGAATTCAAGGGTCTTGAGAAATCAAGGCCCTTTTTTCTGGCCCAGCGTCACCGCTTTGCCGCCACACGCCGCAGAGACTGCATCAACTGCTCGGTGATCCTCGTCGGCGGGCGCCCGCGCACCGTGATCAGGCCCACCGGCGGCAGATCGACCGGCACCGGCAGCTTCAACACCTTGAACAGGCCCTCGCGCTCGAAGTGCTGGCCCACCGACCGCGCCACGAAGGCCACCGCCATGCGCTGCTGCACGAAGGTGCTGATGGCCAGGAACGATGCGGTCTCGATGATGTCCGCCGGCGGTTGCAGCTTGTGTTTGAAGAACTGCTGCTCCAGCTTCACCCGCAGCGAGGCCCAGGGCGGCGGCAGCACGCAAGGCATGGCAGCGAGGTCGGCCCAGGTGGGTTGCTTCTTGCGCGAGAGGGTATGGCCCGCGCCCACCACCGCCACCATCGGCTCGTTGAAGAGCTTCTCGGTCACCAGGTCCGGGGCCGCATAGCCAGGTTCGAGCCTGCCCACGAACAGGTCGATCTCGCCCAGCCTCAGCTTGGGCAGCAGCTGGGTCAGATCGCCCTCCTCCACCAGCACCGTGGCCCCCGGTGCATCGCTCTTGAAGAGCGCCACCGCCTGGGCCAGCAACACAGGCAGTGTGACCACCATGGAGCCCACACGGGTTCGCCCCGCCGCACCGCTTTCCACCGCCGCGATCTCGTCCCGCGTGCGCTCGTAGTCGGCCAGCACCGAGCGGGCGAAGCGCACCAGCGAGCAGCCGGCGGCAGTGGGCTCGGTGCCGCGGGTCGAGCGTTCGAACAGCGTGGAGCCCAACATGCTCTCCACCTCGGTCAGCATCTTGGAGACGGCCGGCTGGCTCACCGACATGAACTCCGCCGTGCGCCCCAGGTGGCGGAACTGGTCCAGCGCCACCAGCAGCTGCAGGTGGCGCAACTTGATGTTGGAACGCAGGACACGGTCGATGGCAGCCATGGTTCAATCATAACCATCAGCTCATGAAGCGATTCCGTTTAACGATTGGATTGTTATGGATGGATGCCGAACAATCCCGGCTCCACCACAGAGGAAGACAATGAAACTCCAATCCCGCACCCCCATCTCCCGCCGCCAACTGCTCGTGGGCGGCAGCGCCACCGCCGCCGGCATCCTCGTGCCATCGCTCGCATTCGCATCGGACGCGGCCCGCTACCCCGAGCGCCCCATCGGTTTCATCTGCCCGTGGCCTGCCGGCGGCACCGCCGACCAGTCGATGCGCGCGATCTGCTCGGTGGCTGCCAACGTGCTCAAGCAACCCATCGCCGTGGAAAACAAGGCGGGGGCGGCGGGCATGATCGGTGCGAAGGCCCTGGCCAACGCCCGACCCGACGGCTACACCATCGGCCAGATCCCGATCTCGGTGACCCGTTTCTCGCAGCTCGGCACGCTGCAGGCCGACCCGCGCACGGACTACACCTATCTGGCCCGCACCTCGGGCCAGACCTTCGGCATCGCCGTGCTGCCCAGTTCGAAATTCGCAACGCTCAAGGACATGGTCACCTTCGCCAAGGCCAACCCCGGCATCGTGAGCTACGGCCACGCCGGCATCGGCGGCGCCACGCACGTGGGCATGGAAGAGTTCGCGCTGGCCGCCGGCATCTCGCTCAACGCCATCGCCTACAAGGGCGGCGCGCAAGCCCTGTCCGACACGCTGGGTGGTCAGGTCGACATGCTGGCCGATTCGAGCTCGTGGGCACCACACGTCGAAGCCGGCAAGCTTCGCCTGCTGGCCACCTGGGGCGAGCAGCGCACGCCGCGCTTCAAGGACACCCCCACGCTCAAGGACCTCGGCTACAAGGTGGTGGTCGACGCGCCCAATGGCATCGGTGCTCCCAAGGGCCTGGACCCGGTGGTCGAGCAGAAGCTGCGCGATGCCTTCCGCTTCGCCGTCAACAGCACCGAGTTCAAGGCCGTGGCCGACAAGATCGACGCACCCGTGATGTACCTCGACGGCCCCGACTACCAGAAATACGTTCAAGGCATGTACGACCGCGAAACGCAGCTGATCGAACGTCTCAAGCTCAAAGAACTGCTCCAGAAGGGTTGACCCGATGACACTCAGCCCCCTGATCCGCCTGCACGCCAACGACAACGTGCTCGTTGCAAGGTCCCCACTGGCCCTGGGCCAGGACCTGCCCGAGTTCGGCGTTCGTGTGCGGGCGCAGGTGCCGGCAGGCCACAAGATCGCGGCCAGCCGCATCGCGCAGGGGGAGCGCGTGCGCAAGTACGACACCGTCATCGGCGTGGCCGAACGCGACATCGAGGCGGGTGAGTACGTGCACACGCACAACCTGGCCCTGGTGGAGTTCGACCGCGATCCCGGTTTCGGCCTGGACGTGAAGCCCGTGGACTACGTCCCCGAGGCCGAGCGCGCGACCTTCATGGGCTTCGTGCGCGAAGACGGTCGCGTGGGCACGCGCAACTTCATCGGCATCCTGTCCTCGGTCAACTGCTCGGCCACGGTGATCAAGAACATCGCCGCGCACTTCACGCCCGAGCGCCTGGCCGCGTTTCCCAACGTCGATGGCGTGGCCGCCTTCGCGCAGACCAGCGGCTGCGGCATGTCCTCCCCCAGCGAACACTTCGACGTGCTGCGCCGGACCATCGCCGGTTATGCGCGCCACCCCAACATGGCCGGTGTGCTGATCGTCGGCCTGGGCTGCGAACGCAACCAGGTCGCCGGCCTTGTGGAGTCGCAGGGTCTGGCATCGGGCCGCCTGATGCGCACCATGGTGATGCAGGAGGTGGGCGGCACCCGCGTGACCATCGAAGCGGGCATCAAGGCCATCGAGGAGATGCTGCCCATCGCCAACAGCTACCAGCGCCAGAGCGTGCCCGCGAGCCACATCAAGATCGGCCTGGAATGCGGCGGCTCCGACGGCTTCTCGGGCATCACGGCCAACCCCGCGCTGGGCGCGGCCATGGACATCCTGGTGCGCCATGGGGGCACGGCCATCCTCTCGGAAACGCCGGAAATCCACGGCGTGGAATACATGCTCACGCGCCGCGCGGTCACGCCCGAGGTGGGCCAGAAGCTGCTGGACCGCCTGACCTGGTGGGAGAACTACACGCGCGGCCACAACGGCCAGTTCAACGGCGTGGTCGGCCCGGGCAACCAGGCCGGCGGCCTGGCGAACATCTTCGAGAAGTCGCTGGGCTCGGCCATGAAGGGCGGCACGACGCCGCTGCAGGCGGTGTACGAATACGCCGAGCCGATCGACCAGGCGGGCTTCGTGTTCATGGACTCACCGGGTTACGACCCGGTGGCCTGCACCGGGCAGATCGCCAGCGGCGCCAACCTGATCTGCTTCACCACCGGTCGGGGTTCGATGTTCGGCTCCAAGCCGGCGCCCACCATCAAGCTGGCCAGCAACTCGGTGATGTACCGCAAGCTGGAAGAAGACATGGACGTGAACTGCGGTGCCATCCTCGACGGCGAGGTGGACGTGCCGCAAATGGGCCAGCGCATCTTTGAAGCCATCCTGCGGCACGCCTCGGGCGAGCCGACCAAGAGCGAAGCCCTGGGCCTGGGCGACCACGAATTCGTGCCGTGGCACCTGGGCATCGTGAGCTGAAGCCGCTCACCCCCAATCCTTTCAAACACACTGGAGTTTTCATGCTGGGCGAACTTGTTCGCGGCGAACTGCTGCGCACTCAAAATTTCATTGCGGGCCGCTGGCAGCCCGCTCAGGCAGGCGCCTTGCTCGACGTGGTGGACCCCGCCACGCTGGCCACCATCGCGCGGGTGGTCGACAGCACGGCTGCGGACGCGCAGGCCGCGGCCGACGCCGCGCACGCGGCCTTCCCGGCCTGGCGCGACAAGAGCGGGCGCGAGCGCGCGCAACTGCTCAAGCGCTGGCACGCCCTGATCCTGGAACACCGCGAAGACCTGGCCCGCATCATTTCCGCCGAGCAGGGCAAGCCGCTGGCCGAGGCGCGTGGCGAAGTGCTCTACGGCGCTTCCTACGTGGAGTGGTTCGCCGAGGAGGCCACGCGCACGCACGGGGACATCATTCCCGAGCCGATGCGCGGCCGCAAGATGATGGCGGTGAAGGAGCCGGTGGGCGTGGTGGCCGCCATCACGCCGTGGAACTTTCCGCTGGCCATGATCGCGCGCAAGATCGCGCCGGCCCTGGCTGCCGGCTGTACCGTGGTGGCCAAGCCCGCGGAAGACACGCCGCTGACCGCCGCCGCCCTGGTGGAACTCGCGCACCTTGCGGGTTTTCCGGCCGGCACGATCAACCTGGTCTGCGCCTCGCGCGAGCACACGCCCGCGGTGGTCGATGCCTGGCTGGCGGACCCCCGCGTGCGCAAGATCACCTTCACCGGTTCCACGCCGGTGGGCAAGCACCTGGCGCGCGAGTCGGCTGGCACGCTGAAGAAACTCTCGCTCGAACTCGGCGGCAACGCGCCCTTCATCGTGTTCGAGGACGCCGACCTGGACGCGGCGGTCGAAGGCCTGATGGTCTCCAAGTTCCGCAACGGCGGGCAGACCTGCGTCTGCCCCAACCGCGTGTTCGTGCACGACAGCGTGCACGACCGCTTCGTGGAGAAACTGGCGACCCGCGTCGCCGCCCTGCACGTGGGCCCCGCGAGCGACGAGCGTTCGCAGATCGGACCCATGATCAACCAGCGCGCGGTCGACAAGATCGACCGCCACGTGGTGGACGCGGTGGCACACGGTGCGCGCATCGTCACCGGCGGCCACCGCCTCAGCGCGGCCGATGCCGGCAGCGCCGGCCACTACTACGCACCCACCGTGCTGTCGGGCGCCAACACCGCCATGGCGCTGGCGCAGGAAGAGACCTTCGGCCCCGTGGTCCCGGTGTTCCGCTTCACCACCGAAGACGAAGTGGTTGGCCTCGCCAACGACACGCCGTTTGGCCTGGCGGCCTACTTCTACACCCAGGATGCCCAACGCATCTGGCGCGTGGCCGACCTGTTGGAGACCGGCATCGTCGGCATCAACGAAGGCGCGCTGGCGGCCGAGGCCGCACCGTTTGGTGGCGTGAAGGAGTCGGGCTACGGCCGCGAAGGCTCGCGCGATGGCCTGGACGACTACATGCACGTCAAGTACCTCTGCCAGGGCAGCCTGCGATGAGCGGCAACCCCTTCAAGGCCGCGCTGGCGGCACGGCGCCCGCAGGTCGGCCTGTGGCTCTCGATGGCCGACCCCTACCTCGCGGAGGTCAGCGCCACCGCGGGCTTCGACTGGTTGCTGATCGACGGCGAGCACGCGCCGAACGACCTGCGTTCAACGCTGGGCGCCCTGCAGGCCGTGGCACCCTACCCGGCCCATCCGGTGGTGCGCGTGGTCTGCGGTGAAGTGCACCGGGTCAAACAGTTGCTCGACATCGGCGCACAGACGCTGCTGGTGCCCATGGTGGACACGCCCGAGCAGGCCGCCGCCCTGGTGCAGGCCACGCGCTACCCGCCGCTGGGCATGCGCGGCGTGGGCAGCGCGGTGGGACGGGTATCGCGCTGGAGCGCGCGCACCGACTACCTCGACGTGGCCGACAGCGAAGTCTGCCTGCTGGTGCAGGCCGAGACCGTCACGGCCTTGCAGAACCTCGACGCCATCTGCGCGGTGGAGGGCGTGGACGGCGTCTTCATCGGCCCGGCGGACCTCGCGGCCTCGATGGGTCACCGCGGCAAACCCGGCCACCCCGAGGTGCAGGCCGCCATCGAGCAGGCCATGCGGACCATCGTGGCCAGCGGCAAGGCCGCCGGCACACTCACCTCGGACCCGACCCTGGCACGGCGCTACCTGGCGCTGGGCTGCACGTTCGTGGCCACCGGCGTGGACGTGCTGCTGTTCGCCAATGCGGCGCGCAAACTCGCGGCCGACTTCGGGCGCGGCACCGCATCCCCGGCCGAGCGCTCGGCGGCCTACTGATCCGCTTCGCAGGGCCACCCGCACCATGGATGCCTCAACGCAGACGGATCTGGTTGGGCAGCGGCATCGACAGGCGCAGCACGTCTTCGGCCAACCAGAGCGCCGAGCGCCTCGCACGTTCGGCCACGAAGGGCAGGGGCAGCTGCAGGTAGTCGTCGTTGAACACCTCGAAGCTGTAGTCACCGCTGTAGCCCAGGCGTTCCAGCGACAGCACCAGCGCGGCCAGTTGTTCGGTGTGCACCCCCTCGCCCGGAAACACCCGGAAGGTGCGCGCGGTGGTCATGCGTTCCTCAAAAGTCGGGGTCTCCTGCCACATGAAGTCGGCGAGCTGGACCAGGAAGATGCGCTGTGGATCGAGCAGGTCGATCTCCTCCAGCGAGGTGTTGCTGGCGAAGAGGTGGAAGGCGTCCAGCCCCAGGCCGAGGTTGGGGCAGTTGGCCCGGGTGATCACGTCCCAGGCCACCGGGAATTCGTTGATGGTGCGGCCCCAGGACAGCGCCTCGAACGCGATCTTGATGCCGTGCGGGATTGCCAGCATCGCCAGCTTGCGCAGGTCGCGCGCGATCTGGTCGAGGTCGGTGCCGGCGTGGCGCGAGGTGGACGAGCACGCCAGCAGCACGTCGCAACCCAGCTCGGCACACATCTCCAGCATCTGTTGGGCCATCTCGACCTTGTAGTCGTGCAGATGGCCGCTCAGGCCTTCAAAATCGCGCAGCACCTGAAAGCCCGTGCCGCGCAGACCGCTGCGGTGCACCGCTTTGACGGCGGCCTTCCAGCCATCGGGGTGGCCCACCAGGTCGTTGGCCTTGAGCATGACCTGGGAGAAGCCGGCGTCCTGCATGGCTTCGAGCTTGGCCTCCAGCGGGCCGGCCAGGGTGATGGTGTCCATGCCGAAGGCCTGGATCGACGGGTTGTGTTGGGCGGTCATGCGCTCACCCGACATGAATGCCCGGCGCCCCGTGCACCAGCTCGAAGGCCACCGAACCGAGGTAGGTGCGCGAGATCGCGCCCCGCCCTTCGCTGTGGGCCTGCTCGGTCTCGACGAAGTCCAGCCCGAGCGCGCGCAAGGCGCGCACGGCGGCCAGCACATCGGGCACGCCCAGGCCGATGCGCTGGATTTTTTCGGAGCTGTCCCGCACGTTGAGGTCGGGCTCCACCAGCTGCAGCATGAAGCGGTTGGCCGGGTGCAGGGCCGGCGCCATCAGCAGCTTGCCCTTGGGCAGGATCCCGTAGCGTTCTTCGTCGGGGATGAGCGTCATGCCGAAAAGCTCGCCGTAGAACTCGATCCAGTCCACGGCCCGGTCGGCACCGATGTACTGCACGATGCCGAAAAATTCGATGCCGGCGGTGGCCGGCGGGTGCTGGTCCACCGACGGGATGGGGACGAAGTCGACGTCGTAGATCGAGAACTCGCGGTAGCGGTCCACGAAATAGATGCGGCTGCCCCCCACGCCGTGGATGGCCGGTATGTTGAGTTCCATCACTTCCGGGTGGGTGTGCACCGGCCAGGCACCGCGCGACAGCACGGCCTGGTAGGCCGCCCGGGCGTCGCGCACACGCAGGGCCACGGCGGAGATGGCGGGCACATCGGCGCCGTGGCTGGCGGCCTTTGAGTCCAGCGGCGATGAGTTCACCACGATGTTGATGCCGCCCTGGCGGTACAGCAGCACCTCGCGCGAGCGGTGGCGCGCCACCGGGCGAAAGCCCATCATCTCCAGCACCTGTCCCAGCGCCTGGGGTTTGTCGGTCGCGTACTCGATGAACTCCACGCCATCGAGACCCACCGGGTTGTCCGGATCGCCGAACGAGGGCTGCAGGGGTTCGCGGCTCGGATCGCGTGTGGTCAGGAAGTCGCTCATGGTCGGTGGCCTCCGGTGGGTGGGATGAAGAGAATTGTGTGTCAGTAGCTCAGGCGCGCGACGCTGCGCAGCGTCTCGGCGGTGGCGGTGGGCAGGTCGAAGAATTCCAGGTAGGCCGGTATCTGTTCGAACAGCATGTCGGTGCCGATCTGCACCGGGCAGCCCCGCGCCTGGGCAGCGCGCAGGAAGGCGGTCATTTCGGATTTCATGACCACCTCGCCCACAAAGGTGTCGGGCGAGAGGCGCGACACGTCCATGGGCAACGGGTCGCCGTCGTTCATGCCCATGGGCGTGGCATTGACGACCAGGTCGTGTCCGGCCGGGTCGTTGCTGCCGGTGATCACCTCGATGTCGGGGTACTCGCTCTTGAGGCGTTGGGCCAGCGCTTCACAGACCGTGGCCTGGGCATCGAACAGCGTGACGCGGGCCACGCCCATGGCGGCCAGCGACGCGGCGATGGCACAACCCACACCGCCGTTGCCCACCACCAGCACCCGCGCGCCCTGCAGCTTCAGGCCCTTGCGCTGCACGCCGCGCACGAAGCCGGCGCCGTCGAACATGTCGCCCATCAGGCGTCCGTCGGGCAGTCGTTTCACGGCATTGCAGGCGCCCGCCACCTTCACGGTGGGCGTGACCACGTCCACCAGGTCGACCGTCACCACCTTGTGAGGCATGGTGATGAGCGCGCCCCGGATGTTGGTGAGCTTGAACACGGCGCGCAGGAACGCGGGGTAGTCCGGCGTCTGGCAGCCCATGGGCACCACCACCGCGTTGATGCCCTCCCGCTCGAAGAACGGGTTGTAGATCATCGGCGACTTGAAGGTGTGCGTCGGGTAGCCGATGTGGGCAATGATTTCAGTGAGGCCATTGATCATGGAAGACACCCGGGAAAGTCAGGTCGCGGCGGCCTGGCGCGCGTGGCGGCGCACCAGGCCTTCGAGCGCGATCACGTAACCATCGACACCAAATCCCACCACGATACCGGCGGCCGCGGGCGAAATGAAGGAGTGGTGGCGAAAGGCCTCGCGGGCGTGCACGTTGGAGATGTGCAGCTCGATCACGGGCAGGCCGTCCACGCCCTTGATCGCATCATGCAGGGCCACCGAAGTGTGGGTGTAGGCACCGGGATTGAAGACACACCCCAGCACCGTGCCGTCCTTGTACCCACGGCCCGCCTCGTGGATGCGGTCGATCAGGGCGCCCTCCCAATTGCTCTGGAAGCACTCGATCTCCACACCGAGCTTCTGGCCGGCGTCGCGGCACAGGGCCTCGACATCCGGCAAGGTGGTGTGCCCGTACAGCGCGGGCTCGCGCAGCCCGAGCAGGTTGAGGTTTGGGCCGTTGAGCACCAGGACTTTTTTCATGCCGTCGTGCTCACTTGCGCAGCTTGTCCAGCTCACCCATCATCGCGCTCACGGTGGCTTCGCCCACACTGGCGGCGTGCTTGGCCAGCACCGGCTTCATCTTCTCGCGCAACTTCGCCACCTCGGCGGGTGGCAGCTCGGTCACCTGCATGCCACTCTTCTTCAGGCTCTCCAGCGTGCTGGCCTGTGCGCTGCGGGACTGTTCACGCTGGTATTTGGCCGATTCGGCGGCAGCGTCCTGCAACAGCTTCTTGTCATCGGCCGACAGCGTGTCCCAGAACTTCTTGCTCACCACCACCGACTGCGGGTTGTACTGGTGGTTGGTGATTGCCAGGTGCTTCTGCACCTCGAACAGCTTGGCACCCTGGATGGTGGCCAGCGGGTTCTCCTGCCCGTCCACCGCCCGCTGCTCCAGCGCGGCGTACAGCTCCGGGAAGGGCAGCGGCGTGGGGTTGGCGCCGAGCGCGCTGACCCAGTCGACGTTGATCGGGTTGGGGATCACGCGCAGCTTCAGACCGGCGATGTCCTCCACCTTGTTGATCGGGCGTTTGCCGTTGGTGATGTTGCGAAAGCCCAGTTCGTAATACGCCAGGCCGACCAGGCCCTTCTCCTGCAACTTGTCGTGCAGGCCTTTGCCGAAGGGGCCGTCGACCACGGCATCGGCTTCGCGTGCGTTGGCGAAGAGGAAGGGGAAGTCGTAGATGGCGAAGTCCTTCACCAGGCTGGCGAAGATGCCCGAGTTCATCGACGCCATCTCCAGCGTGCCGCCCTGCATGGCCGACAGGTTGGCCTGGTCGCTGCCGAGTGCACCGCCCGGAAAGATGTTGACCTTGAAACGCCCGCCCGACCTGGCTTCGACGATCTCGCCGAACTTCTCCATGCCCATCACGATGGGATGGCCCTTGGCGTTCTGGTTGACGAACTTGATGGTGCGGGTCTGGGCCTGGGCCAAGCCCACGTTGGCCAGGGTGGCCAGCGCGGCGGCGGCGAGCACGGTCTTGAGGAAAAAGCGTTTCATGGTTGTGTCTCCTGGGGTGGCGAAATCGGGACGCTCGAAGTGAAGGGAGCGGGTGGTGGCGTGCCCATGCAGCGCCCGCCCCGAGGGCTCAGCCGTAGAGCCAGCGCGCAGGCACCAGCACCAGGTCGGGGAAGATGATGAGCAGGAACATCACGGCGAACTGGGCCAGCATGAAGGGCCACACGCCTCGCGTGACCTGGTCCATGCTCATCTTGCCCACACCCGCCACCGTGCTGAGCACCGTGCCCACCGGGGGCGTGATCAGGCCGATGGCGTTGTTGATCATGAACAGCACGCCGAAGTACACGGGGTCGATGCCGGCGGCCTTCACCAGCGGCATGAACACCGGCGTGAGGATCAGGATGGTGGGCGTCATGTCCATGGCCGTGCCCACGATCATGGTCAACACCATCATGGCGATCAGCAGCATCGTGGGGTTGTCCAGAATGGGCTCCAGCAGCGAAACCAGCTCTGCGGGCAGGTTGGCCACCGTGATCAGCCAGGCCGAGACCATGGCCGCGGCCACCAGAAACATGATCACCGACGTTGTCTTGGCAGCCGCCAGGAACAGACCGTACAACTGGCTCAGGCGCAACTCCCGGTAGACCACGGTGGAGATGAACAGTGCGTACACCGCAGCGACCACCGCCGCCTCGGTGGGCGTGAACACGCCGAACTTCAGGCCGACGATCACGATCAGCGGCAGGACCAGCGCGAAGGTCGCATCCTTCAGGGAAGACAGGACTTCGTGGCGGCTGGCGCGCTTGGCAGGCGCAATGTCGTCTTTGCGCATGAGCACCCACCAGGTGATCCAGAGTGAAGCCGCCAGCAGGATGCCCGGAAAGATGCCGGCCATGAAGAGCCTGGAAATCGACACGTTGGCCGCCACGCCAAACACCACGAAGCCGATGCTGGGCGGAATGATGGGAGCGATGATGCTGGCCGAGGCCAGCAGGCCGGCCGAGCGCGCCTTGTCGTAGCCGGCCTTGTTCATCATCGGCAGCAGCAAGGCCGCCAGCGCGGCGGCGTCGGCCACCGCCGAGCCCGAGAGCGCCGCCATCATCACCGCGGCGATGATGCCCACGTAGCCCAACCCGCCCCGCACGTGTCCCACCAGGGTCATCGCGAAATGCACGATGCGCCGCGAGAGGCCGCCCGCATTCATGATTTCGCCGGCGAGCATGAAGAACGGCACCGCCAGCAGCGGAAAACTGTTCGCGCCCTCAATCGCGTTCTGCGCGAGGATCTGCGCGTCGAAGATGTCCAGGTGCCACATCAGGGCGGCACCGCACAACAGCAGGGAAAAGGCGATCGGCACGCCCAGCGCCATGGCACCCAGCAAGGCGCCGAGGAAGACAGCGATGGTCATGGCTTGTCTCCAGCCGGTGGGACTTCAGGGTGTCCGGTGGGCATGTCGTCGGACTCGCGCACGCCGATGAGTTCTGCCTCGCCCAGTTGTCCGCTCAGCAGCTTGTAGAGGTCGTTGAGAACCACCAGCCCCGCCATCACGGCGAACACCACACCACTCGCATAAAAGCCGGCCATGGACACCTCCATGACCGCGCTCGTGGTGCCGAGGTTCACCACCGTCTGCGCCCAGGCGCCGGTGAACATCTGCCAGCAGATGAACAGCATCAGCAACTGCGCGAGGACCATGCACAGCTTCTTGCCGCCCAGCGGCAGGCGCGAGATCAGCGTGTCGGTGCCCAGGTGGGCGCGGTCGCGCATGGCCACCAGGGCGCCCATGAAGGTCATCCAGACGAAAAGCCAGCGCGACAGCTCTTCCGACACCGCGATCCCGCTGTTGAAGCCGTAGCGCAGGACCACATTGCCGAACACCAGGACGACCATCAGGCCGAGGCAACCGACCATGGCCACCGACAACAGCCGGCAGTAGTGATCGATGAGTTTTTGCACCATGAGTTGTCTCCTCTTGGGGCAATTTTGTACGAACTGGTTAGTTTGTCATTCAGGGAAAACCCTTGATTCCTCACCGCACGACAGCCGGCACCTCCATCGTCCAGCTCGCCATGCGCACGGCCTTCTTCATGCGCGCAGGTAGCGCACGAGCACGTCGATCACATTGGCACGGCGCTGCGCCAGCACCTGGGGGTCTTGCATCTGGTGCTTGAAGATCTGGCTGAAGGTGTACTGGTTGGACACGTTGAAGAAGGTCAACGCGGAGATGTTGGCGTGGATGTCGATGGGGTCCACGCCCGGGCGAAACACGCCCTCGACCACACCACGGTCGTAGAGGTCGCGGATGGACCGGATGGCGGGAACGTTCAGCGCCTGGATGCTCTTGCTCTGCGCGATGTACTGACCGCGCAGCATGTTCTCCGACATCACCAGCCGCACGTAGTCCTGGTTGCCGTTGTGGTGGTCGAAGGTGAACCCCACCAAGGTGCGCAAGGCCTCTTCGGGCGGCAGATTTTCCAGGTTCAACTCACTCTCGATGCTCCGGACCCGACGGTAGGACTCCTCCAGTACCGCGATATAAAGCCCTTCTTTGCTACCAAAATAGTAGTAAATCATGCGCTTGCTGGTGCGCGTGGCCGCTGCAATCTCGTCGATGCGCGCACCAGCCAGGCCCTTGTCCGCAAACTCGTGGGTGGCCACCTTCAGGATCTCGGCCATGGTCCGCGCCGGATCGTTGGTGCGTCCCGTGACGCCTGCGCTCTTGGGCAAAGGCGCGGCAGATTTGGCGGCGATGGAATGTACTGCATCGTTCATTCCGGAAGTATAGGAGCGCCCATGCGCGTCGCGGCGCAAGTGCTGGCCTCCCCTTCGCCTGCACGAAACACCCGCTTGCAAAACATTCCGTTCGGCCCATTCAAATGCGATCGATTCTCATTTAATATGCACCTGCAAGCCATCCCAGGTCCCTCGTCACCTTCGAATCCGGACCGGCAGCCAGCACCGTTCGCGCCCTGTCGCGATGTCAAAACCCTGTCTGGAGACCGCCGTGAACACCGACACCGAACTGCCTGAGGACGAAGAACATGTGCTGCCCTGCACCGAGGCCATGCTGGCCGGCACGCTGGCGCTGATGACGGGGCATGCCCAGAGCGCTTGCGCCACCCAGCGCGATCTCATGGGCAGGAAGATTCGCTCCAACCTGTTTTTTCTGGGCCAGCACCCGGCACTCACGCCGAGCTTTCGCACCGTGCTTCAGCGCATGCACCAGCACTGGGACACGCTCCTGAAGAGCAGCGACGGGTCGGCCGCGCAGTCCTCGCAGCGCAATGACGATCTTTTGCCGGAGCGGCGCCTCTGGCACACCACGGCGTCCACGGTGCAATGAGCACTCAACCAACGGGCGTGACGCAAGAACACGCCATCCTCACCCGGCACCTGGGCAGCGTGCAGGACCGCGTCTCCCGACTTCTGTGTGACAAGGAGAGCGAGTTGCAGACCCTGTCCGGCGAGATCGTTCGGTTGCGTGGGTTGCTGGTGTTGTCACGCACGTCGATGCTGTGGGGCCTGTCTGCACCGCTGATGCGCGTCGGGCGCCGCCCCACGAAGCGGCCATCTCTTGAGCAGCCAACCGCGGCTCGGCAGGAAGACCTGGAAGCCTCACGCAAGGCCATCTGCCAGACCGGGTGCACGGGACACGCCCACCACTGGCTGTCGGACGAAGGGCAATGCCGATGGAGTGGTCGGCCATGCGATGCGGGCGGTGACTGACCACTGGAAACACCAACGGGCCCTCAGGCCCGTTGGTGTTTCTGCAGTCGAAGCGTTTGGACATTCATGGGCTTGGGCCCTGTGAGGGAAACAAGATCCGACCCGGGCGGGAAACGGCCGTCGATCTGACGGCTGTGTCTCCCGCCGCGCGAGTCGCCCGCATCACTGCTGGTTCAGGCGGCCAACGGTCATGCCATCGGCAGCGCGCAGGCCGGCCTGGCGGATCTGCTCGGCTTGCTGCGGCGTGGCGATCTTGGGAAACTCGCTCTCGCTCACGTCGAGCAGACCCAGTCGGTGTGCTTCAGCGGTCTCGGCAACCACTTGTGCGCGGCTTTTGCCCACACCCGTCGGCACGACCAGTGGCTGCGTGTCGATGTGGTCGAATGCACCGGCGTCACGGGCGGCGATGGCCTGGGCTTGCACTTCGGCGCGTGTCAGCGGGGCGTTCTGAGCCATGGCGGTACCGGCGGTGGCGGCGAGGATCAGGGGCAGGAGAATGGTGGTCGAGAGTTTCATGATGATTCCTTGTGAGAGCGTTGGGGAGGAGACTGGTGTGCCGCTTTGTGTTCGGCACAGGAAGAACTTTAGAAACCGAGGTTGTCGTTTCCCGAACACCAGAATGACAAATTCGTAATTCAGGAAAAAGGCCATTTCCACGACAATTCAGGCTTCTCCCCCGGGGTGACACGCCCTGCCCTGCAACCCCCAGATGGACTCCTGCCATGCGAGTGCTGGTCATTGAAGACGAAGCCAAGATCGCTGACTACGTCAAGCGCGGCCTGTCCGAGGCCGGCTACACGGTGGACGTGGCGCGCGATGGCATCGAAGGCCGCTACCTCGCGCTGGAAGGCGACTACCAGCTCGTGGTGCTCGACATCATGTTGCCGGGCATCGATGGTTTCGGCGTGCTGGCGGCCTTGCGTGAGAAGCGTGGCACGCCGGTGCTGATGCTCACCGCACGCGACCGCGTGGAGGACCGCGTGCAAGGCCTGCAGGCCGGTGCCGATGACTACCTCGTCAAGCCGTTTGCCTTCTCCGAACTGCTCGCCCGCGTGGGCGCCCTGCTGCGCCGGGGCCCTGCGGCCACCGAAGCGGCCAACACCCGCATGGCGGTGAGCAACCTGGAGATGGACCTGCTCAGCCGCAAGGCCTGGCGCGCGGGGCAGCGCCTGGATCTCACCGCCAAGGAGTTCTCGTTGCTCGCGCTGCTGGCACGGCGCAAGGGGCAGATCCTGTCGCGCACGACCATTGCCGAGCAGGTGTGGGACATGAACTTCGACTCGGACACCAACGTGGTGGAGGTGGCCGTGCGCCGACTGCGCTCCAAGATGGACGATCCATTCAAACCCAAGCTGCTGCACAACGTGCGCGGCATGGGTTATGTGCTGGAGGAGCGGGCATGAGTTCGCAAGCCATTCCATCCACCGCGCCGTGCGCCTATTCGATCGGCCGGCGCCTGTCGCTGCTGCTGGCGATCCAGACCGTGATCGGCCTGGGCGTGTTGCTGGCGTTCATCTACGGCGCCACCACCATGCTGTTCACCGCCAAGCACGAGGAAGAACTGCGCAGCTACTCAGCTGTGCTGGTCGACGTGGTGCGGGACGCCAATGCCAAGGGTGGCGAGGCCGAGATCAAGGCCAAGCTCGCCTGGCTGGCCGAACGCCGCCCGGGCACCTTCGTGCAAGTGAACCGCGCCGATGGCAGCGAGCTTTACCGCGACAAGGCGCCCACCTTCGATGTAGCCACCTCGGTCTCGCGAGCCATGCCGTTTTCGGTCGAACTGGTCAGCAAGTCTGCTCCCCTGCAAGGCACGCTGATTCTGGACTGCACGCAAGACGCCAAGACGGCCAAACGCATGGCCCTGCTGCTGATCGCGGCCGTGCTGGCCGGTGCGGCGCTCGTGGGCTGGGGCACCTTCTGGCGCGTGCGCTGCAGCCTGCGACCACTGATCGATCTGGCGGGTCAGACCAAGGCCATCGACGCGCGCCGCCTGGGCCAGCGGCTCACCTTGGCCGAACCGGTCGAGGAACTGCAGCCGTTGATCGACCAGTTCAACGGCCTGATGAACCGGGTTGAGCGAACCTACGAGCAGCTCGAAGGCTTCAACGCCGATGTGGCCCACGAACTGCGCACGCCCCTGACCAACCTCATCGGCCAGACCGAGGTGGCGCTCAGCCGCGAGCGCAGTGTCGGTGAACTCGAAGACACGCTGCACTCCAACCTGGAGGAGCTGCACCGCATGGCGGCCATCGTCAACGACATGCTGTTTCTCGCGCAGGCCGATCGCGGCGTGAAGGCACGGCGTGGCGCCGCGGTGAGCCTGGCGCAACTGGTGCAACAGGTGGTGGAGTTCCATGAAGCGCCGATGGAGGAGCGTGGACTGACGGTGAGCATCGAGGGCGACACCCGGTTGTCCATCGATGAACCGCTGGTCAAGCGCGCCTTGTCCAACCTGCTGGGCAACGCGATCCGCTACGCCGACGCCGGCACGAATCTGTGTGTGCGCATCGCACGCGAATCGGGCGACAGCGTGCGGCTGTGGGTGGAGAACACGGGGCCCTGCATCGAGCCGGAGTACCTGCCGCGCCTGTTCGACCGCTTCTTCCGCGCCGATGCATCGCGTTGCGAGCTCGAAAAGCCGCACCACGGCCTGGGCCTGTCCATCGTGGCCGCCATCGCCCGCATGCACGACGGCTTCCCCGCCGCCGAGTCCAGCGGTGGCACCACCCGCGTGGGATTCAGCCTGCACGCGGCCTGAGCGACTTCAGTTCGCCAGAAACAGGGCCTGCAGGTCGCTGAGGAAATCAAAACCGCGCTCGGTGGGCCACACCCGCGCCGCATCGCGCTCAATCAAGCCTTTTTGCACCGCCTGGGCCAGGCCCGGCTCGATGCTGGAGAGCGGCAGCCCGGTGCGCTCCATGAACTGCTGCAGGGAAAAGCCTTCCCTGAGCCGCATGGCATTGAGCATGAATTCGAACGGCAACTCCGCGCGTGAGACTTCATCGGCGCTCACGACAGCGTTGCCCGCGAGCGCCCGCTCCATGTACAGGCGCGGCTCACGCACGCGCACCGGGCGCGCCACGCGGTGGGCAAAGCTCAGCTTGCTGTGCGCGCCCGCGCCTATGCCCAGGTAGTCGCCGAATTGCCAGTAGTTGGTGTTGTGCCAGCAGCGGTGCCCCGCACGCGCATAGGCCGACACTTCGTAGCGTTGCAGACCCGCCCCGCCGGTGATTTCGGTGATGCGGTCGAGCATGTCCCACGCCTCGTCTTCGGGCGGCAGGGCCGGAGGGTACTTGGCGAAGTAGGTGTTGGGCTCCAGCGTGAGGTGGTAGATGGAAATGTGTGGCGGCGAGAAGGCGAGTGCGGTGCGCACGTCGGTTTCGCAGTCGGCCAGCGTCTGCCCGGGCAGCGCGTACATGAGGTCGAGGTTGAAGGTGTCGAAGGCCAGTGCAGCCTCCTCCACCGCGGCCATGGCCTGCTCGCGATCGTGCACGCGGCCCAGCGCCTTGAGGTGCGCGTCGTTGAAGCTCTGCACGCCGATGGACAGGCGCGTCACGCCCGCTTCGCGAAACGCGCGGAAGCGGTCTTTCTCGAACGTGCCAGGGTTGGCTTCGAGCGTGATCTCGGCGTCGGCGTCGAGTCGCAGCAAGGCACGCACATCACCCAGCAACCGGTCGATGGCCATGGGTGAAAACAGGCTGGGTGTGCCACCGCCAATGAACACGCTGTGCACCGTGCGGCCCCAGATCAGCGGCAGTGAGGCTTCAAGATCGGCACGCAAGGCGTCCAGATAGCGCGATTCGGGCAGCGGCTGGTCAGGTTCGGATGTGGCGCTCCATTCGTGCGAATTGAAATCGCAGTAGGGGCACTTCTTCAGACACCACGGCAGGTGGATGTACAGCGAGAGCGGCGGCAGGCTTTGCAGCTGCAGCGTGCCGGGGCGCATCCAGTGACGCACATCGTTCCAGGGCACCTCGGGCTTGGCCACCTTGTGGCCGGGCAGCCCCCCCGGCCAGGACACCGGCTTGTCGACACTCATGGCGCAAAGACCGGCGCAGGCGCGAACCAGCGCTCGCGCATCAACGCCAGCATGTGCTGGGCGGCACGCCCGCGGTGGCTGTTGGCGTTCTTCACCTCGGTGGGCAGCTCGGCAAAGGTCTTGCCGAAGGCCGGCAGGTACATCACGGGGTCGAAGCCAAAGCCGTTCTCGCCGATGGGCTGCTGCGTGATGAGACCAGGAGCGCGGCCCGTGGCCACCAATGGCTCGGGGTCGTCGGCGCTGCGCAAGGCCACCAGCGTGCTCACCAGCGCTGCGCGGCGGTCACTCACACCCTGCATCTGTTCGAGCAGCGCACGCACGTTGTTGTCGTCGCCCTTCGCGTAACCAAACTGCGTGGCGTAGTACGCCGTGTCGACGCCGGGCAGACCGTTGAAAGCCTCCACACACAGGCCGGCATCGTCGGCCAGCGCCGGCAGGCCGCTGACCCGCGCGGCGTGGCGCGCCTTGGCCAGGGCGTTCTCCACAAAGGTGCGGTGCGGCTCGGGTGCTTCGGGGATGTTCAGGTCGGCCTGGCGCACCAGCTCGATGCCCAGCGGTGCAAAGAGCGCCTGCAACTCGGCGAGCTTGCCCTGGTTGTTCGACGCCAGAACCAGTTTCATGCTTCAGCAAGACCCAGTGATTGCTTCTGCAAGGTCACGAGTTCGCCGATGCCCTTCTCGGCCAGGGCCAGCAGCGCCTCCATTTCGCGGCGCGTGAAGGCTGCGCCCTCGGCTGTGCCCTGCACTTCCACAAAATGTCCAGCGCCGGTCATCACCACGTTCATATCGGTGTCGCAGGCCACGTCTTCCACGTACTCCAGATCCAGCAATGGCACGCCATCCAGGATGCCCACAGAGATCGCAGCCACATGGTCCTTGATGGGCGACGTGGTGATCTTGCCGTCAGCGATCAACTTCGACACCGCATCGTGCGCGGCCACGAAAGCACCGGTGATGCTCGCGGTGCGGGTGCCGCCGTCGGCCTGGATCACGTCGCAGTCGAGCGAGATGGTGCGCTCGCCCAGCGCCTTCAGATCGAACACAGCGCGCAGCGAGCGACCAATCAGGCGCTGGATCTCCTGCGTGCGACCGCTCTGCTTGCCCTTGGCGGCTTCGCGATCGCTGCGGGTGTGCGTGGCGCGCGGCAACATGCCGTACTCGGCGGTCACCCAGCCTTCGCCGCTGCCGCGCTTGTGTGGCGGCACCTTCTCTTCAACCGACGCCGTGCACAGCACCTTGGTGTGGCCGAATTCGATCAGCACCGAGCCTTCGGCGTGCATGGTGTAGCTGCGGGTGATGCGCACAGGGCGCAGGGCATCGACGGCCCGTTGGCCGGGTCGGGAAATTTCACTCATGGGAAAACCTCAGGTGTTGCGTTCGGCCGTGCGGCGAATCGCTTCGTTGATCTCGGCGATCGATTGTTCGATCGCCGCGTCGTCCAGATCTTCCATGGTCGAGTCGGGCGTGCCCGACTGGATGGTGGAGGCGAACACGCCGTCCTCGATGTCCTCGGTGGACACGCGGGTGCTCTGGAACTCGTCGGCCGTCTCCCATTCCATGGCGAGCACGGTCACGTTGTCACAGCGCGGGCCGCCCCGCTTGAGTGCGAGTTCGACCAGCTCGGGCACCGCCTGCTCCAGCGGGCGTTTGGACAACTCGGAGGTGATTTCCTCATCGGTCACCGTGCCCCACAGGCCGTCGGAGCACAGCAGCACGCGGTCGCCTTGCAGCAGCTGCACCGGCCCCGACAGATCGAACACAGGCTTGGCGGGTGAGCCCAGGCAGGTGAACAGGATGTTGCGGTTGATGTGCTCGGTGGCCCGACCCAGATGGGCCTGCTGCTCCATGTAGGAGTGGTCGCGCGTGCGCGTGAGCATTTCGCCATTGCGCACAACATACAGTCGCGAATCGCCGCAGTGCACCCAGTACACGTGGCCCCGCTCCATGACCGAGGCCACCAGCGTCGTGCGCGGCGTGTCGAGCATGCCCTTTTCAGCTGCGTAACGAATGATCTGATGGTGCGCGGCCATCAGCGCGCTCGAGAGGAATTCGGGGACTTCCCTCACCGTGGGATTGGCCGCCTTCTGAAAGTAGGCCGAGAAGGTCTGCAGGGCCAACTGAGCGGCCATCGCGCCTTCGGGATGGCCGCCCATGCCGTCGGCCAGAACGAAGAGGCCTGATTCACGGGTATAGGCATAGCCCATGCGGTCTTCATTGCGTTCCCGCCCACCTTGGCGACTGATCTGATAGACCGAAAATTTCATCGAAACTTGGTGCCGGCGTTGGTGGATTTGCGCATGACCTTCTTGTTGTCCGACACGATGTTGTCAAACTGCAGCCGCATTTTTTCGGCCACCGTGAGTTTGGTGTAACTGCGCTCGGTTTCGCGGCTGAGTTCCTTCTGCAGCGCAAACACCGATTGCGGACGCGACAAGGGATCCAGCGACATGCACCATTCGACCACTTCAATCAGATTGTCGGAATAGACGCCGCGCAGGCGGGACAACGCCAACGACAGGCGGTCCTTTTCGAGCCGTTGCGGCGCATCGTTGGGTGGATAGCCCTGCATGCTGGCGTAAATACATGCGCCAATCGCGTAGATGTCGGTCCATGGGCCCATGCTGGAATCGCGCCGGTACATCTCGGGCGCGGCAAAGCCGGGCGTGTACATCGGGCGAATGAAGTTGCCCTCTTTGCTCAGCACCTCGCGCGCGGCGCCAAAATCGATCAGCACCGAGCGGTTGTCATCGGTCACGAAGATGTTGGCCGGCTTGATGTCCAGATGCAGCATCTTGTGCTGGTGCACGATGCGCAAACCACGCAAGACCTCGTCGTACAGCGAACGGATGGTCGATTCGCGAAAGACCTTCTGCTTTTTCTGTTCGCGCGCCGTGATGATGAATTCCTGCAGCGACGCGCCTTCCAGGAAGTTCATGACCATGTACACGGTCTCGTTCTCGCGGAAAAAATTGAGCACGCTGACGACCGAGGCGTGAGAAATCTGGGCCAACGCCCGGCCTTCCTCAAAGAAACTTTTGAGACCCAGGCGGTAGAGCGAGAGCTTCTCGGGCTGCACCTGTGGCAGCAGTTCGCCGGGGCCGCGCGAGGCCAGTGACGACGGGAGGTATTCCTTGACCGCGACCTGCTGGCCTTCGGTGTCGACAGCGAGATAAACGACGCCAAAACCACCCGCTGCCAGTTTGCGAACAATGCGGTAACCACCAATCACGGTGTCCGGCGGGAGCGGTGCGGGTTTGACCTTTGACATAATTCGGATGGTTTCCGGAACGCCTCGTTTTGGACCACTCAACCTGACGGGCAAAGTGCAATGGCAGTTTACAGCATGACCGGCTATGCAACGGCCCACCTGGGCGGGCCCGCTACGGCCGCGAACGCAGAGCCAGCGCGCGATCCCAAACCGGGTCTGGGCCTGGAGATCCGCTCGGTCAACAGCCGCTTTCTCGACCTCACCTTCAAGCTCCCCGACGACCTTCGCGGATCGGAACCCGCCCTGCGTGAACTGCTGACCTCACGCCTGAAACGCGGCAAGGTCGAGGTTCGCGCCTGGATCGAAGGCCGCAGCGATGCCATGCCTCGCTCGCCCAGCGCCCTTGAACTCCAGAAGCTGGTTGGCCTGCAAGACAACGTGCGCGCCTGGCTGCCCACCGCCAGCCCCCTGTCGGTGGCCGAGGTGCTGCAGCTCACTTCTCGCCAGCAAGGCAACCCGGGCGAACTCAACGAAGGCCTGCAGTCGTTGGCCGACACCGCCATCAACAACCTCATGGAAGCGCGCGAGCGCGAGGGCAAACGTCTGGCGGCCATGTTGCTGGACCGGCTGGGTCAGTTGAGGCAGTTGGCCAAGGATGCGCAACCCCTCATTCCCCAACTGGTGGCGCAGCAGCGCCAGCGCTTCATCGATCGCTGGAACGAGGCGCTGGCCGCCGGCGGACCATCGGCAACGGGCAATACGGTCACGTCCGACACGGCCAACGACCGTGCCCTGACCGAAGCCACAGCATTCGCCATCCGCATTGATGTGGCAGAAGAACTCACCCGGCTTGACTCGCACCTGACCGAGATTGAGCGGCTGATCAAAAAAGGTGCCGAGGTCGGCAAACGGCTGGATTTCCTGATCCAGGAGTTGCACCGCGAGGCCAACACCATGGGTTCGAAGTCGTCCAACCTCGAACTCACCCGCATTTCGGTGGACATGAAGGTGCTCATCGAACAGATGCGCGAGCAGGTCCAAAACATAGAGTGAGCATGGAATATCCCGGAAACCTGTTCGTCGTCGCAGCCCCCAGCGGGGCTGGAAAATCCAGCTTGGTGAAGGCCTTGATGGAACTCGACTCGCGCGTCGTGCCCTCCATTTCGCACACCACCCGCGCACCACGCGGCCAGGAGCTGCACGGCCGCGAGTACTACTTTGTAAGCAAGGAAACCTTCGACCATATGGTCATCCAGGGCGCTTTCCTGGAATGGGCCATGGTCCACGGCAACCGCTACGGCACATCCAAGATGGCCATCGAGCAACGCATGGCGCAAGGCGCCGACGTGGTGCTGGAGATCGACTTTCAGGGCGCGATCCAGGTCAAGCGCATCTTCCCCAACGCGGTGTTGGTCTTCATCCTGCCGCCCAGTTGGGAAGAGCTGCGCTCCCGCCTGGAGCGCCGGGCGGAAGACTCTGCCGAGGTCATCGAGCTGCGGTTGCAGAACGCCGCCACCGAGATGACCCATGCCCGCGAGTTCGACTTCGTTATAATCAATGAGTTGTTCGAGCGGGCCCTGTTTGATCTCAAGGCCATCGTCCATGCACAGCGGCTCAAGTTCGCCGCCCAGCGTATCGCCCGCGGCGATACCTTCAAAGCGCTCAACATCCTCTGATCCCAAGCCCGTTTACTGGAGCCCGCCCATGGCACGCATCACCGTCGAAGATTGTCTGGAAAAGATCCCCAACCGCTTTCAGCTCGTGCTGGCCGCCACCTACCGCGCTCGCATGTTGAGCCAGGGTCATGCTCCCAAGATCGAAAGCAAGAACAAGCCCGGGGTGACCGCGCTGCGCGAAATTGCCGAAGGCAAGATCGGCCTCGAAATGCTCAAGAAGGTGCCGCTCTGACCTGAGTTGCGGCCTCCTCAAGAAAGCACCGCATCGCGGTGTTTTTTTTCGCCCGAACACCGATCCGTCATCACGCTATCACGGCCATTGGCGAGGCAGGAGGTCAGCTCCTCTGCAGTGGACGTCATCTCACGCTAAAGTACCGAGATGATCACCATGGCCGACAGCGGCTCATTCTTCTCTGCGGACGACCAGGCGCACCCAGCCGCCAGCGCGGCCGCAGCCAGCTTCGCCGGCTTGCTCGCGAAACTGGATTACCTGAGCCCTGGCGACATCGAGAGCATCCGGCAAGCCTACCGTTTTGCAGACGAGGCGCACCTGGGGCAGTTGCGCAAGAACGGCGATCCCTACATCACCCACCCGATTGCGGTAGCGGCCCAATGCGCCGAATGGAAGCTCGACGCACAGGCACTCATGTCGGCCTTGATGCACGACGCCATCGAAGACTGCGGCGTGACCAAGGAAGAACTGGTGGAGCGCTTTGGCGCGCCGGTAGCCGATCTGGTGGACGGGCTCACCAAGCTGGAGAAGCTGGAGTTCGACACCCGCGAACAGAATCAGGCCGAGTCGTTTCGCAAGATGCTGCTGGCCATGGCCAAGGATGTGCGTGTCATCCTGATCAAGTTGGCCGACCGCACGCACAACATGCGCACCATGGGCGACATGCCCCGAAGCAAGTGGCAGCGCATCAGCAGCGAGACGTTGGAGATATACGCCCCGATCGCGCACCGGCTGGGCCTGAACTTCACCTACCGCGAACTGCAGGATCTTGCGTTTCGCTTCCTGCACCCCTGGCGTTACGAGGTGCTGTCCAAGGCACTCAACAAGTCGCGCAACCGCCGCCGCGACCTGATCTCCCGCGTGCAGAAGGAGGTGGAAAGCGTGTTTGCCCGCCAGGGCATGAGCGTGCGCATCATGGGTCGTGAGAAAACGCTCTACTCGGTCTATCGCAAGATGGACAACAAGCACTTGTCGTTCTCACAGGTGACCGACGTTTATGGTTTTCGCATCGTCGTACCGGAACTGACCGACTGCTACACCGGGCTCGGTGTGCTGCACCAGCTCTACAAGCCGCTGCCTGGCAAGTTCCGCGACTATGTGGCAATTCCGAAGGTCAACGGCTACCAATCACTTCACACCACGCTGATCGGCCCGTTCGGCACCAACATCGAATTCCAGCTGCGCACGCACGCCATGGATGTGGTGGCCGAATCCGGCGTGGCCGCGCACTGGCTGTACAAGGCCAGTGAACCGGGCAGCGACATGTCGCAACGGCTGGGTACGCAATGGCTGCAGTCGCTGCTGGACATCCAGCAGGAAACCCACGACGCGGGCGAGTTCTGGGATCACATCAAGATCGACCTGTTTCCGGACGCGGTCTATGTGTTCACGCCCAAGAGCAAGATCATGGCGTTGCCCCGCGGCGCAACGGTGATGGACTTTGCCTACGCGATCCACAGCGACGTGGGCAACCACACCGTGTCGGCCCGCATCAATGGCGAGCAGCGCCCGCTGCGCACCGAGCTGGCCAACGGTGATGTGGTCGAGATCATCACCGCCGAGAGCGCCGAACCCAATCCGACTTGGTTGTCCTTCGTGAAAACCGGACGGGCGCGCTCCAAGATCCGCCACTACCTGAAGACCGTGGCCCAGGAGAAATCGCACGAACTGGGCGAGCGCATGCTGAGCCAGGCGTTGAGATCAGAGGGCATTGCGGCCTTGCCGGCTGAAGACGGCGAGTACCACAACACTTGGGAAAAATTGCTCCGGTTCACCGGCAACAAGACGCGCAACGAATTGCTCTCCGACATCGGCATGGGCAAACGCATCGCCAGCATGGTGGGCAAGAAGCTCGCCGTGCTGCTGTCCGAAATGGGGCTCAAGCCCGATGCATTGCTGATCAGCACCGAGCGCTACGCCAGTGGCCGCGACGAATCGGCTTCTCAGGGCGTTGTGACGCTCGACGGCAGCGAAGGCCTGTCGGTGCAATATGCCTCCTGTTGCAAACCCATCCCGGGCGATCGCATTGTGGGCTACCTGGGTCGCGGTGAGGGTTTGGTGGTGCATGCGGAGGAATGCCCAACCGGCAAGCGTCTGTTGTTGCGCGACAGCGAGCGTTTTCTGGAAGTGGAATGGGCCGATGAGCCCGTGCGTTCCTTCGAGACCACGGTGGTGGTGACCGTCATGAACGGCAAGGGCGTTCTGGCACGCGTGGCGTCCAGCATCGCGTCGGCCGAAGCCGACATCACCCATGTGGACATGGGCGACGAACCCGCTCAGACCGCGACCGACATCCGCTTCTCGGTCTCGGTGCGCGACCGTCAACACCTCGCCGATGTGTTGCGCAGCCTCAAGCGCACAACTTCGGTGATCAAGGCGCAGCGCTTCAAGCCCGTCAAGGCTTGATCACCCCCCGCTGGCGGGCGCTGGGTAGCTCACCGCCAGCACTTCGAGTTCTTGCGCGCCACCGGGCACCACCAGGCGCACCACATCGCCAACTTTCGCTTTGAGCAACGCGCGTGCCACTGGCGACACCCAACTGATCTGTCCTTGTGCGCTGTCAGCCTCATCCACACCGAGGATGGTGACGGTGGTCTCGACACCCGTGTCGTCGGCGTAGGTCACGGTGACGCCAAAGAAGACCTGGTCGCCTCCGTGATGCAGCGATGCATCGACCACCTCGGCAATTTCGAGACGGCGCGTTAAAAACCGGATGCGCCGGTCGATCTCGCGCAGGCGCTTCTTGCCGTACAGGTAATCACCGTTTTCCGATCGGTCGCCGTTGCTGGCGGCCCAGTGAACAATCTCGACGATCCTGGGACGCTCGTCGTCGATCAGCGCAAACAACTCTCTGCGCAGACGGTCGTAGCCCGCCCGGGTGATGTAGTTCTTGCCACCGGGCACCGGTGCCGCTGGCGGAAGATCGTCATCCTCGTCCTGGTCGGACTCCTTGGTAAAAGCCTTGCTCATGGTGACCCTTCGCCGCCGGCATGCGTTTTCAGCGGCAGAAATGAAAAAACCCGCAGCTTGTGGCTGCGGGTTTTTTGTTTGGTGCGGCTGGCAGGAATTGAACCCACGACCCCTTGGTTCGTAGCTACCAGATCATCTGTAAGTTGTTGATTTATATAAATTCTGTGACCGCGCATTGTACCAAAACTGCCCTGTTTAGACATGTATTTCAGAGCCCAGTCCCGCAAAAGTCCCGCAGAAAAATTGCGTGCGAAGTGACATCGATCAGTTTCTGCGACCGGGGCGCAAACGTTTTCTGTAGCGTGCGCAGGCGCCCGGTGAGTGTTGTGAAGCGACAAAAATGCGCCCGCTCCTTCGGAGCTGTCAGGGAGATAGGTGTCGATAAATACATCTTATCGGCACTAATTTATATCAGAGAGCAGGGCGATGCCAACGAAAAGTACGAGAGCCTCCCGGGGCGTCCAAGTCGATGACGTTTGGGCCGCGGCCGACGGCGTGCTTGCCCAACGCGAGCGGCCCACGATCGAGCGCGTGCGCACGCACCTCGGTCGCGGATCCGCGCCGGCGCCGCCACCTTGAAGACTTCACCATTCACGTGCCGCAAGGTCGGTCAGAGCCCCTTTCTGCGCGAGTTGATCATTCCCTTTGGACGATCTGGATACGTCGTGTTGAGTTCCACTGATCTCTGCCGCTCTACGGGGGTCAGTTTTCAACGGAAGCCAACAGGCGGGCTCTACAACTGCAGTGCAAACGTCCTTCGTGCCACTTCAAGTTCTGGCATCAACTTGTTCACGACATCGTCGCGTGACATGCGCGAAGTGGCCACGGAAAGACTCATAGCCCCCAGCAACTCACCCTTTCCATTGCGCACCGGCACGGCAATGGAACGCAAGCCAATTTCCAGCTCTTCGTCACTCATCGAATAACCGCACTCGCGCGCAGCCTGCACCTCCTTCATCAGTGCCGCCACGTCAGTCTTTGTTTTCGGCGTAATCGCCTGGCGACTCATTCGCTGAAGGCGGAATTCAACCTCCTCGTCTGACATACCCGCGAGAAGCACTCGCCCGGTTGCAGAACAATAGGCGGGCAATCGCGCGCCGATACCGAGTCCGAAAGACAAGCTGCGCCGCTGAGTTGAGCGTGCAACGAAAACGACAAACTGCGAGTCCAGCACCGCCAGCGACGCGGACTCGCGCGTGCGCTCACTCGTGATCTCCAGGATGGGCTGCGCCACCTTGGTCAGGGGCGTAGAGTTCACGTAGGCGTGCACCAGCCGCAAGGTGCGCGGCTCGAGAAAAAAATGCCGCCCCGATGCTCGCGCGTAGCCTAGCTTGACGAGGGTAAGCAGGGCGCGGCGAGTCGAGGCCTTGCTGTGGCCTGTGATATCGGCCGCTTCGGTCAGCGTCAGAGGCGAATTGCTGACGCCGAAGGCCTCGATCAGGAGTAGGCCCTTCTCCAGACCCATGACGTATTCCTTGTCAACTGCACGCGCTTCATCGTCCATTTGCGGCCCCACTCGAAGTTGAATAAGTTCGGTATTCGAACATTTTGCCGGATTTTGTTGACCTTCATCAACTCAAAAAATACAGTCGCGGTTCACCAAACGGTCAAAAGTTCGGTATCCGAATTCTTCCAAGGCAAGAACCCCACTGCATCATGAGCGTCACCGCCCCTGCGAATAGCGCACCCCTCACCTTCTGGCCACCTGGGAACCTCACCCGCGTGCCATACCACCTGTACCAGGAACCGGCCGTGCTCGACGCCGAGCAACAGCGCATCTTCGAAGGCGCGACCTGGAACTACCTGTGTCTCGAAGCCGAGTTGCCACAACCCGGCGGCTACCGCACGACGTTCCTCGGCCGCATGCCGGTGGTGGTGGCGCGCGACAGCGACGGCGAGGTGTACGCGTTCGAGAACCGCTGCTCGCACCGCGGCGCACTGATCGTCCTGGACGACGGCGGCACCGCGCGTGACTTCCAGTGCGTGTACCACGCATGGCGTTATGACCGCCAGGGCAACCTCAAGGGCATCGCGTTCCAGAACGGCGTAAACGGCGAAGGCGGCATGGACCCTGCTTTCTGCATGAAGAGTCATGGTCCGCGCAAATTGAGAACGAGTGTGTTTTGTGGCCTGGTATTTGGCAGCCTGAGCGACGACGTGCCCGACCTGGAGGACTACCTCGGCCCGGAAATCGCACGCGGCATCTCGCGCGTGCTGCACAAGCCGGTGCAGATCCTCGGCCGCTTCAAGCAGACGCTGCCCAACAACTGGAAGCTCTATGTGGAGAACGTGCGCGACACGTACCACGCGAGCCTGCTGCACGTGTTCTTCACCACGTTCCGGCTCAACCGCCTTTCGCAGAAGGGCGGCGTGGTGGTGAGCGAATGTGGCGGCAACCACATCAGCTTCTCCGCCATCGACCCCATCGCCGAAAATAGCGAGGACTACAAGACCGAGGAACTGCGTTCGGAGAAGGACGACTTCAAGCTCGAGGACGCCACGCTGTTGAAAGGAATAGACGAGTTCGGCGATGGCGTGACGCTGCAGATCCTCTCGGTATTTCCGGGCTTCGTGCTGGCGCAGATACAGAACACCATCGCGGTACGCCAGGTGCTGCCCGAAGGCCTGGAGACCACCGCCCTGAACTGGGTGTACCTCGGCTTCCAGGACGACACACCCGAGCTGCGCACCATGCGTCACAAGCAGTCCAACCTGATCGGGCCGGCCGGCTTCGTATCGATGGAGGACGGCGCTGTGGGCGGCTTTGTGCAACGCGGCATTGCCTCCGCTGGCGCGCAGGAAGCCATCGTCGAGATGGGCGGCGACAGCGTGCGCTCGCAGAGCAGCCGCACCACGGAAGCGTCCGTGCGCGGCTTCTGGAAAGCCTACCGCCTGCACATGGGAGCGGATGCATGAACGCGGTGATCGACACCGCGAGCGCGTTGGCGCTCAACGCGCATTGCGCGCGCTGCATCGACAACGACGAGCTCGAAGCCTGGACGCAGTTCTTCACCGAACACTGCCTCTACCGCGTGACCACCGCCGACAACCATGCGCAAGGCATGGAAGCCAGCCTGATCTACGCCGACTCGCGCGCCATGCTCAACGACCGCGTGCTCTCACTGCGCACCGCCAACGTCTACGAGAAACAACGTTACCGCCACCTGGTGGGCCTGCCCTCCCTGCTGGAGGACACGCCGCGCGGGCGCCGCAGCGAAACCCCGTTTGTGGTGGTGCGCATCATGCGTGGCGGCGAGACCAGCCTCTTCGCCACCGGGCGCTACCTCGACGAGCTGGTGATCGATGGAGGCGATACCCTGCGCCTGGCCAGCCGTGTGGTGGTCTGCGACAGCCACAACATCGACACGCTGCTGGCCATTCCCCTGTGAGCAAGCCGTGAGCACCCCGCACCTCATACGCATCGCCGGGATGGCCACCGCCATCCCCTGCGCCGCTGGTCAGACAGTGCTCGACGCAGTGCGACAGGCCGGCTACGAGATGCCGTTCTCGTGCAACTCGGGCGTGTGCGCGAGCTGCAAGGGCCGCGTCGTCTCGGGCCGGGTGAACCCCGGCGCGGCGGGTGAGCACACGCTCACGGCGGACGAGATCGCGCACGGACAGGTGCTGTTCTGCCAGGCGCGCCCGCTCACCGACATCGAGATCGAACCGCGCCAGATCGAGAAAACCGATCCGAACGCGCGCCGCCAGCTCGCCGCCAGGGTCATGCGCATCGACTTTCTGGCCAGCGACGTGGCGCGCCTCAAGCTGCGTTTTCCGGCGGGCGAGAAGGTGAAGTTCAAGGCCGGCCAGTACCTGCAGGTGCTGCTGCCCGACGGCCAGCGCCGCAGCTTCTCCATGGCCAACCCGCCGCACCAGAACGATGGCGCCGAGCTGCATATCCGCATGCTGGAAGGCGGCGCGTTCTCGCATTGGCTCGCGCACGACCTCAAGGTGGGTGACCACCTCCGGGTCGAACTGCCGCATGGCGACTTTCACCTGCGCGAGGGCAGCACCGCGCCCATCGTGATGCTCGCCAGCGGCACCGGCTTCGGACCCATCAAGTCGATGGTCGAGGACGGCCTGCGCCGGGGCCAGGCACGCGAGATCGCACTCTACTGGGGCGCGCGCACCGAGAAGGACCTGTACCTGCTCGACCTGGCGCGCGGCTGGGGAGAGCAGGCCGGCCTGCGCTTCGTGCCCGTGCTCTCCGAACCCGAGGCCGGCTGGAGCGGTCGCACCGGCTTCGTGCACCAGGCCGTGCTGCAAGACCACGACAGTCTTGCCGGCCACCAGGTCTACGCCTGCGGCGCGCCTGCCATGGTGAGCGCGGCGCGCAGCGATTTCGTCGAAACCCGCGGCCTGCCGCCCGATGCGTTCTTCTGCGACGCGTTCGTGGTGGCCCACCCCCGCACCTCCGCGCTGACCGACTGAAGCACACCCGAAGAAGAGCCATTCCATGACCCATCCGAACCCCTACGACAACGTTCCCACCAGCGACTTCGACCCGTACGCCACCGAGGTGCTGGCCAACCCCTATCCCCACTACGAGCAGCTGCGCGAACTCGGCCCCTGGGCCTGGCTGGAGCGCTACGGCGTGCTTGCGGTCGCACGCCACGACGAAGTGCAGCGCATCCTGTCTCAGCCCGACATCTTCTGTTCCAGCGCGGGCGTGGGCCTTGCCAACTTCCACACCGAGGCGCCCTGGCGCAAGCCCAGCATCATTCTCGAAGCAGACCCGCCCCACCACAGCCGCACCCGCAAGGTGGTGGCGCGCGTGCTCTCGCCCGCATCGATCGGACGCCTGCGCGCCACTTTCGAGGACGTGGCCGCGCGCATGGTCGACGAGCTCGTGGAACGCGGCTCGTTCGACGCCGCCAAAGAACTGTGCGAGGCCTTTCCCATCAAGGCCTTCGGCGACGCGGTGGGCCTGCCCGCCGAGGGGCGCGAGCACCTGCTGCCCTACGGTGACATGGTGTTCAATGGCTTCGGCCCAATCAACGAGCGTTTCCAAGACCGAATGAACAGCTCGGGCGAAGCGGTGAACTGGATCGCCAAGGTCTGCCAGCGCGACGCGCTCACGCCCGACGGCCTGGGCGCCCAGCTGTTCGCCGCCGCCGACGCGGGCGAGATAGGCCACGACGAGGCCGGCATGCTGGTTCGCACCCTGCTCTCCGCCGGGCTGGACACCACCGTGTTCACCCTGTGCAACGCCTTCACCAGCTTCGCGCGCAACCCCGGTCAATGGGCCCTGCTGCGCGACGACCCCTCGCTGGCGCGCCAGGCACTCGAAGAGGTACTGCGCTACGACAGCACCTTCCACTCTTTCTACCGCACCAGCACCCAGGACGTGGAACTCGGCGGCATCACCGTGAAGCAGGGCCAGAAGATCGTGGTGTTCATCGCCTCGGCCAACCGCGACCCGCGCCGCTGGCCCGAAGCCGACCGCTTCGACATCACCCGCCGCGCCACCGGCCACATGGCCTTCGGCACGGGCATTCATGGCTGCGCCGGCCAGATGATGGCGCGCCTCGAAGGCGAGATCGTGCTCACCGCACTGGCCCGCCGCGTGGCCTCGATCCGCCTCGACGGCGAACCGGTCCAGCACTTCAACAACACGGTGCGCGGGCTCAAGAGCATGCCCGTGACGGTCGAGCCGCTGCTGGCCGCCGTGCACTGACATCCCGCCCCATTCGAACTAGAAGAGAGAGACCCACGATGCCCCAGATCGTCTACGTACAACCCGACGGCTCCCGAGAAGCCGTGCCCGCCAGTCCCGGCGCTACCGTCATGATGACCGCTGTCGGCCACGGCATTCCCGGCATCGTCGCCGAGTGCGGCGGCTCCGCCATGTGCGCCACCTGCCACGTGTACGTGGACCCGGCCTCGATCGGCTTCCTGCCGCCCATCAGCGACGTCGAGGACGAAATGCTGGCCAGCGCCGCGGGCGAGCGCCGCGAACACAGCCGCTTGGGCTGCCAGCTCGCGCTGGCGCCCGGCGTGGACCAGCTGATCGTGCACATCCCGGAGCGGCAGGTCTGATGGCCCACGGCACCGTCATCGTCGGCACCGGGCAGGGCGGCTTCCAGCTCGCGGCCTCGCTGCGCGATTCGGGTTATGCCGATCCCATCACCCTGGTCGGCGACGAGCCCGGCCTGCCTTACCAGCGCCCCCCGCTGTCCAAGGCCTTCCTTCAAGGCAAGGTGGACGACACCGGCCTGCTGCTGCGCCCGCCCCCGTTCTACCAACGCATCGATGCCCGCGTGCTCGGTGGCACGCGCGTGGCGCGCATCGACCGCGCGGCGCGTGGCGTGCACCTCTCCAGCGGCCAGACCCTGCCCTACGACCACCTGGTGCTGGCCACCGGCGCGACCGCGCGCACCCTGTGCGTGCCCGGAGCGGGGTTGTCCGGCGTGCACGTGCTGCGCGGTCTGGAGGACGCGCGGCGCATCCGAGAGCAACTGGCCCGCGCGCGCTCGGTGGCCGTGGTCGGCGCCGGCTTCATTGGCTTGGAACTCGCGGCCGTGGCGCGCGGCCAGGGCCTGCCGATGCACGTGATCGAGGCCACGGCACGGCCCCTGCTGCGCGCCCTCTCCGAGCCCATGGCGCGACACCTGCAAGCCTTCCACGAAGCCCAGGGCACGCAATTCCACCTGAACACGCAGCTCGACGCCATCGAAGGCGAGGACGGCCGCGCCACCGGCCTGCGCCTGCACGGCGGTGGCCGCATCGTCGCCGACCTCATCGTGATCGCGGTAGGCGTCACGCCCAACGACCAGCTGGCGCGCGACGCCGGGCTGGCGGTGGGCAATGGCATCGAGGTCGACGAGCTGCTGCTCACCAGCGACGCCGCCATCTCCGCGCTCGGCGACTGCGCGAACTTTCCGTTCGCGGCCGATGGCGGCTCCCGCGTGCGCATCGAGTCGGTACAGAACGCCGTTGACCAGGCGCGCTGCATCGCCGCGCGCCTGTGCGGTCAACCCCTGCCGTACGCCAAGGTGCCCTGGTTCTGGAGCGAGCAAGGCCCTTGCCGGCTGCAGATGGCCGGCCTGGCCGCGCCGGGCGACCGCAGCGACATCGAGGGCGATCCGGCCAGCGGCCGCTTTTCGGTGCTGCGCTACCGCGGCGATCAACTCAGCGCCGTCGAATCCCTCAACGACCCTGCCGCCCACATGCGCGCGCGCACGGCCCTCGCGCCGGTGCTAGCACCGACCTGAGCTCCCTCAGTCCCATTCGACATCCACACCTTCCCACAGAAAGAGACAACACATGACAGCAGCATCCCGGGTCATCGCGGTCACTGGCGGCGCCAGCGGCATCGGTTTCGCCTTCTCCGAAGCCCTCGCGCGCGCGGGCCACCAGGTCGTCATCGCCGACCTGCGCGGTGCCGTCGAAGCGGCCGAACGCCTCAGTGCCCAGGGCCTGAAGGCCATCGGCACGCAGACCGATGTGGTCAAGCCCGCCGACGTGGCGGGCATGGTCGAACAGGCCGTGAAGGCGTTCGGCCGGCTCGACGTGCTGGTGAACAACGCCGGCCTGTTCACCACGCTCACGCTCAAACCGTTCGACCAGATCAGCGACGCCGAGTGGATGCGGGTGATGGAGGTCAACACCCTGGGGCCTTTCGTGTGCGCCAAAGCGGTCGTGCCCGAAATGCGCAAGAACGGGTTCGGCCGCATCGTGAACATCGCGTCCACCACGCCGATCAAGGGCACGCCCAACATGCTGCACTACGTGGCCAGCAAGGGCGCGGTGATCGCGTTCACGCGCTCGCTAGCCCGCGAACTCGGCAAGGACGACATCACCGTCAACGCCATTGCCCCGGGCTTCACGCTGAGCGACGGTGTGCTCGACAACGACCTGCACAGCAAGATGGGCGACGTGGTGCGCAAGACCAGCCGCTCGCTGCAGCGCGACCAGGTGCCTGAAGACCTGGTGGGCGCCCTGCTCTTCCTAGCCAGCGACGGCGCGGGCTTCATCACCGGCCAGACCATCGCCGTCGACGGTGGCTCGGTATTCATCTGATCGGTTGACTCACCATGACCGACACCGCATACGGCAAGCCTTTCCTCTACATCGATGGCGAATTCATCGAAGGCGGCGACCGCCAACACCAGGACATCATCAACCCCGCCAACGGCGAGGTGATCGGCTCGTTGCCGCACGCGCGCCGCGACGACCTTGACCGCGCACTGAACGCGGCGCAACGCGCCTTCGAGAGCTGGCGCAAGAGTTCGCCGCTCGAGCGCTCGAAGGTGCTGCGCCGCGTGGCCGAGCTCACGCGCGAACGCGCACCGCAGATCGCCCGCCAGATCACTCTCGACCAGGGCAAGCCGCTGAGCGAGGCGCTGCTGGAGGTGACCACCTGTGCCGAACACGCAGAGTGGCACGCCGAAGAATGCCGCCGCATCTATGGCCGCGTGATCCCCGCACGCCTGCCCCACGTGCGCCAGCTGGTGCTGCGCGAGCCCGTGGGTGTGTGCGTGGCCTTCACGCCCTGGAACTTTCCGTTTAACCAGGCCATCCGCAAGATGGTGGCGGCGATCGGCGCGGGTTGCACGCTTGTGCTGAAGGGGCCAGAGGATTCGCCGGGCGCGGTGATCGCGCTCGCGCGCATGTTCCACGACGCGGGTCTGCCCCCGGGCGTGCTCAACGTGGTGTGGGGTGTGCCGGCCGAGGTGTCGGACCACCTGATCCGCTCGCCGATCTCGCGCAAGGTATCGTTCACCGGCTCGGTGCCGGTGGGCAAGCAGCTGGCGTCGCTCGCCGGCCTGCACATGAAGCGCATCAGCATGGAGCTGGGCGGGCACTCGCCGGTGGTGGTGTTCGACGACGCCGACGTGGACGACGCGGCCCATCTGCTGGCGCGTTTCAAGGCGCGCAACGCGGGGCAGCTGTGCATTGCACCCAGCCGCTTCTTCGTGCAGGAGAAGGTGTACGACCGCTTTCTCGACACCTTCACGAAAGCCTACGGTGGCTTGAAGGTGGGCGACGGCATGGACAAGGACACGCAGATGGGCCCCCTGGCGCACCTGCGCAGGGTCGATGCCATGGAAGGCTTGGTGGCCGATGCGCTGGAGCGTGGCGCGAAGCTGGCCAGCGGCGGCACGCGGCTCGCTGGCCCTGGCTACTTCTACCCGCCCACCATCCTCACCGACATTCCCGACGACGCGCGCCTGATGGTCGAAGAACCCTTCGGTCCGGTCGCGCCGATCACGCGCTTCAAGGACACCGACGAGGTATTGAAGCGCGCCAACGCCCTGCCCTTCGGCCTCACCGGTTTCGTTTTCACCGGCTCCATCAAGACCTCGGAGCGCATGGTCAACGGCCTCGAGGTGGGCATGGTCAACGTGAACCATTTCGGCATCACGCTGGCCGAGACGCCGTTCGGTGGCGTGAAGGACAGCGGCATCGGCAGCGAAGGCGGCAGCGAAACCTTCGACGGCTACCTCGTCACTAAATTCGTTTCGCAGGCAAGCCCTGCTTGATCACCAGTACTACAAGAAGCCAGCACCGCCCAGGGGGCCGGACCCGCCTTTCCCTTCAATCCAGGAGACAACCTCATGATGCAACGCAGAACCCTCATCAAATCGGCGGCGGCAGCCGCTTCCCTTGGAGCCCCCACCCTTGGCGTCTTCGCCCAGCAAGTGGTAACCCTGAAGTTCCATACCTTCATGGCGCCGACCTCGAATGTCTATCTCAATGCACACAAGGCATGGATGTCGAAAGTGGAGAACGACTCGGGCGGACGTATCCGCTTCGAGGGCTTTCCTGCCATGCAGCTGGGGGGCTCACCAAGTCAACTTTTCGACCAGGCACGGGATGGTGTTGTCGATATCGTATGGACTTTGGCTGGACTTACCCCCGGTCGATTCCCTCGGACCGAAGTGTTCGAACTGCCGTTCATGACCATGGACGGCATCGGAGCGTCGCGTGCCGCCTGGGAGTACCTCGAAACCCACGCCAGCGATGAGTTCAAGGACGTCCAACCACTCGCTTTTCATACCCATGGTCCAGGAGTGCTGCACTCGAAAAGCAAGGCCATCAACAGCGCTTCCGACCTGCGCGGCCTGAAGATGCGAGGGCCGACCCGCCAAGCGACTAAGTTGCTCGCAGCAGCAGGAGCATCCGCGGTAGGCATGCCGCTGCCACAGATTCCAGACGCGCTGTCCAAAGGCGTCATTGACGGCGCAGCCTTGCCCTGGGAAGTGATTCCTTCGGTCAAGGTGCATGAGCTTGTTCAGCACCACAGCGAGTTCGCGCCCGGCAAGCCAGCTCTTTACAACACGGCGTTTGTGATGGTGATGAACAAAAGAAAATATACATCGTTGCCTCCGGATATCAAAAAGGTGATCGACGACAACTCGGGCCTGGAAACCTCGGCTTGGTTCGGCAAGGTGCAACAAGATCATGACCCCATCAGCCGCAAGATGGCGACCGATCGAGGCAACAAGGTACACGTGTTCAGCGAATCGGAAACCAGCGAGTTTGTCAAACTGACTGGCACCATCGCCAGCGAATGGGTCCAGGAGATGGACAAGCGCGGGCAGGACGGTGCCAAGCTCTTGGCTGGCGCAAAGGCGCTCATTGCCAAACATAAACCAAAGGCTGCATGAGCGGCCTTGCGCGCCTGGCCATCTCGATCGGCGATCCGAACGGCATCGGACCGGAGATCACGCTAAAGGCACTTGCCACTCTGACAGAGTCTGAGCGCGACCGTATTACGCTGTTCGGCCCGAATTCGGTGCTGCGCCGCTGCGCCGAGCAATTGAACCTTAGCGGGATGCTAGATGGTGTTCGTTGCAACGAGGTAGGCGCCCTCGATCCGGCTGCAGCTGTACCTGGTCGCATCGACGCGGCCGCTGGCGCCTCGTCGGTGGCCAGCGCCACGGCGGCCATTCAGGCTGCGCAGGCTGGCGAGTTCGACGCCGTGATCGCCTGTCCTCACCACGAGACAGCGATCACGCAGGCAGGTATAGCGTTCAGCGGGTACCCCTCTCTTGTGGCGCGTGTGTGCGGCCAATCTGCCGACTCCGTTTTCTTGATGCTGGTGGGGGCGGGCTTACGCATCGTGCACGTCACGCTCCACGAGAGCGTTCAAACAGCACTTGATCGTCTGAGCACCGACCTGATCGTGCGCGCCACTCAGGCAGGCATCGTCGCGTGTCAGCGGCTGGGCGTGGAAACGCCTCGCATCGGCATGTTCGGTATCAATCCACACGCATCCGAAGGTGAGCTTTTCGGACCGGAGGACGCTCGCTTGATGGTGCCTGCGGTGGCGCAGCTGCGCTCAGCAGGCCACCATGTCAGTGGGCCCACAGGTGCAGACACGCTGTTGGCAAACAGGCAGCACGATCTCTATGTGGCCGTCTTCCACGACCAGGGTCACATTCCAATCAAGTTGCTGGCGCCCCACGCCGCAAGTGCCCTCAGCGTGGGAGGCAACGTCGTGCTGTCCAGTGTCGGGCATGGAAGTGCCATGGACATCGCCGGCAAGGGAATTGCCAGTCCCGAGGCCTTGCTTCGCACGATTTACCTGCTGAACTCCACGCTGAGCGAGTGACTTCTTAAATTTGACAGTCTCCTCCTATGGTCAACCCAAACTGCGCTAACAAAGTCGTTCGAATTCCGACTGTTCGGGTGCGATCGCGATTCGTGAGGCGGACTGCTTCAGACGGTAGCTCTTGCCTTCGAACCCCAGCGTCGAGCAGCGGTGTATCAGTCGATCAAGGATGGTGGTGGCCATGGTGACGTCGGCCAGGTACTTGCTCAGGTCCTGCACCAAAAGATTTGAGGTGATGACGATGGCGCGGCGCAGGTTGTAGCGCTGGTGAACGATGGCATAGAGGAGTTCGTCGCTGATGTCGGCGATGCGCCGGGCCAGAGACTGGTCATCTAGCACGAGCAGGTCCGAGGACTCCACACATCCCACGGCCTGCACGCTGGTGCTTGGCTGTGGCGCACATGAGGACTGGGTCCTTGCGGTTCTCGTCGTGATCTTGTGGATTTGGCGATAGCGCCGGATGTTTCGTGCCGACCCAGCCTAACAACATCGAAGGTCATTTAGGTAACCGCTCACGACGCCCCCAGTGTTTACCCTGATTTCGTGGAGTGAACATAACCGTAGAATGAACAACATAATCACCAGACGGACAATCCGGATTGCGAACTGGATCAAGTCTCACTTCCTAGGTACTCACGCCTTCTCCTCAATTCACCAAATGATCAACCGCAGAACCATCGTTCAGTTGGCAGTAGGGATGGCCTTGGGCGCTCCCTCGCTGACAGGCTTTGCTCAGCAGTCGATCACTTTGCGATTTCACACTTTCATGTCTCCCATGTCCAACGTATGGGTCAGCATGAACAAGGTATGGATGGAAAAGGTGCAACGGGAATCAGATGGGCGCATCCGGTTTGAGGCGTACCCCGCGATGCAGCTTGATGGCGCGCCTGTGCAGCCATACGACCAGGCACGGGATGGCGTGGCTGACATCGTTTGGACACTGACCGGCTATTCACCTGGAGGCTTTCCTTGCAGCGAGGTGTTTGTCCTGCCGTTCATGACGACCAACGCCGAGGCTACTTCCAAGGCTTTCTGGGAGTTCATCAAGACAAAAGCGTCCAACGAATACAAGGAAGTGCATCCCATTGCAGTGCAGGTTCATAGGCCGGGGATGCTCCACACCCGCGACCGCCTCTTCGAGGCTCCGTACGACTTGCGCGGCCTGAAAATGCGCGGTCCAACCAGACAAACTACGAAGATGCTGGGATACCTCGGCGCCAATGCTGTGGGCATGCCGCTGCCCAAGATTCCCGACGCACTGCAAAAGGGGCCTCTCGACGGTTGCGTGATCCCTTGGGATGTCGTTCCCTCCGTAAAGGTGCACGAATTAACGAAGTTTCACAGTCAGTTCGATCCAGCCAGTGGCGCGCTCTACACCACGAAATTCGTGACGGCAACAAACAAACGGAAGTACGAGTCCCTGCCGCCAGATGTCCGGAAGGTGCTGGACCCCAACTCGGGCATAACCGCTTCTGCGTCCTTGGGGCGCGCCCACCAATGTGGCGACGACCCTGCCCGCAAGTTGGTGGAGGCACGCGGCAACGTGACCCATAACTTCGGGCAGGTCGAAGCCCAAGAGTTCAGGCGCGCAGCAAGCCAGGTAGAGGTCGAATGGGTCAAGGACATGGAGAGCCGCGGCTTCGATGGTCGCGATCTTTTGTCAACAGCCCGGGCCTTGATCGAAAAGCACACAAAAACTACCAAGACATAAAGACACTCCATGAATCAACTTCCCAAAGAAAACACCCCACGGCTGGCCAACCGGGTTGCGATCGTGACCGGCGCGGCGCAAGGTATCGGAGAGACATACGCTCGTGCATTGGCTCAAGAAGGTGCCTCCGTGGTCTGTGCCGATGTGCTGGACGCCACCGGGGTGGTCAACCAGATCATTGAGAAGGGTGGCCGGGCGGTGTTTGTCCACACAGACGTGACGTCCCGCGAATCGGTGGAGAAGATGGTTGGGTCCGCACTTCAGGCGTTCGGCCGCATTGACGTGCTGGTCAACAACGCCGCAATTTTCGGCAACCTTGCCCTCAAGCCGTTCGAGCAGATCGAGTCGACCGAGTGGGACAAGGTGATGTCCGTCAACGTGCGCGGCTCCTTCGAGTGCGCCAGAGCGGTCAGCCCCGTGATGCGTCAGCAGCGCTACGGCAAGATCATCAACATCGCCTCCGGCACGGTTTTCAAGGGCACGCCGCTCTTCCTGCACTACGTCACCTCCAAGGGCGCCGTGGTGGCGATGGCGCGCTGTCTGGCGCGTGAATTGGGTAACGACAATATCTGCGTCAATACACTGGCGCCGGGCCTGACCCTGAGCGCCAATGTCAGCGCAAATCCCGACTGGCAAGGCTCAATCGCTTCAGGCATCGTTTCGTCCCGCTGCATCAAGCGTGATCAGGTACCCGACGACCTGACCGGCACCTTGATCTACCTCGCCAGCGCCGACAGTGACTTTGTCACCGGTCAGGTGATTGTGGTTGATGGCGGATCGGTCACACATTGAGCACTCCTATGCACGCCACAGCAGAACTCTTGATCGATGGCCGGTGGATGCCCGCCAGCCAGGGCCTCGAAGTGCCCAGCCTGGACCCGGCCAACGGCAGCCAGATCGGTTGCTTCAGCGCTGCCACCCGGGCAGACGCAGAGGCGGCCATTTCGGCTGCACGCAGAGCCTTTGAAAAGCCCACGTGGGCCCAGTCGCCGCGGCTGCGGCAGAACGTGATGAACGAATGGGCAAGCCGGCTAGAGCACAAGGCTGAAGCACTGGCCCAACTGCTAACGCAAGAGAATGGCAAGGTGATCGCGCAATCGCGGGGTGAGCTGATGGGAGCCATCTCGGAGATCCGTTACTACGCGGGTCTGGCCCGGCACATACCAGGCCACGTGCTCGAGGTGGAACCCGGCGTATTTTCCACGATGCTGAAAGAGCCGGCCGGCGTCGCCGGCATCATCGTCCCTTGGAACGCTCCCGTGATCCTGCTTATCCGGTCGATCACCCCCGCGTTGGCCGCTGGCTGTACTTGCGTGGTCAAGCCTGCACCGCAGTCCGCGCTCATCACCGCTGCGGTGATCAGGGAACTGGCCGACGTGACTGGACTGCCGCCCGGTGTGGTGAACCTGGTGAGTGAGCAAGGCCACGACGTGGCTCAGTTGCTCACCACCTCGCCAGAGGTGGATGTGGTCAGCTTCACGGGCTCCAACCTGACGGGGCAGCGCATCATGGCCGCCGCTGCTCCCACTATGAAGAAACTGTCGCTCGAACTGGGTGGCAAGTCATGCTGCCTGGTTTTTGAAGATGCCGATATCGACCACATCGCGCCTCAACTGGCTGCCGCTGCGACGGTCATCTCTGGTCAGCAATGCACGGCGGCGCGCCGGGTGTTGGTTCACGCGTCGCGCTATGAGGCGATGAAAAAAGCGCTGGCCAATGCTCTGGCGGCAATCAAAGTGGCTCCCGGAAATACCCCGGGCGCCCAGATGGGTCCCTTGATCGATCTCTCTACCACCGAGTTGGTGCATCGTCGCATCGAGCAGGCGATGGACGACGCAGACGAAGTGATCCTGCGCGGTCAGCGTCTCGGCGGAAACCTGCGGCTTGGCGGGTTTGTCTCGCCCACCTTGGTCGCGCACCGGGATGCCAGTGCATCCTTTGTCCAAGAGGAGATTTTCGGCCCCTTGGTCGTGCTGGAAAAGTTTGAAACCGAAACCGAAGCGGTGGCGCGGGCCAATCACACCGAGTTCGGGTTGTCCGCGAGTGTCTGGACCGAGCAGGGCGCGCGCGCCTGGCGTATCGCTCGAGCGCTGCGCAACGGCACCGTTTGGATCAACGACCACAACAAGCTGTGCGCTGAAGCGGAGACCGGCGGCTATCGCCGCAGTGGCTTGGGCCGTCTCCACGGCTTTGACGCGTTGATCGATTTCACCGAGATCAAACACATCTATCAGAACGTAGGTGTGCTTGAGCCACCCAAGGGCTGACCCCACAAGCCTGCCCGAATCCTTAGAACTTATAGGAGAGAACGAATCATGTTTCCCAAAAACACGTGGTATGTAGGCGCTACGCCCAGCGAACTCGATGGAAAGCCCCTTGGCCGCAAGATTTGCGGCGAGTCCATCGTGTTTTTCCGTGGCCCCGACAACAAGGTGGCCGCTGTCGAAGACTTTTGCCCCCACCGCGGTGCTCCGTTGTCGCTGGGCAAGGTTGAAAACGGCAAACTGGTTTGTGGCTACCACGGTCTGGAAATGGGTTGCGATGGCAAGACGGTTGCCATGCCATGCCAACGCGTGGGCGGCTTCCCCGCCGTGCGGACGTATCCCGTAGTGGAGCGCTACGGGTTCATCTGGGTCTGGCCTGGCGATGCGCAAGAGGCCGACCCCTCCAAGATCCACCATCTGGCCTGGGCCGATGACCCCGAGTGGGCCTACAGCGGTGGGCTGTACCACGTCAAATGCGATTACCGGCTCATGATCGACAACCTCATGGACCTGACTCACGAGACTTACTTGCACCCGAACTCAATTGGTCAAAAGGAAATCGATGAGTCGCCGCCCAAGACGCGGATGGATGGAGACTGCGCCATCACCGAGCGTTACATGGAAGGCATCATGGCGCCGCCATTCTGGCGTGCGGGCTTGCGCGGAAACAACCTGGCAGACGATGTTCCAGTGGACCGGTGGCAAATCTGCCGCTTCTATCCGCCAAGCCATGTGCTGATCGATGTGGGTGTGGCGCACGCGGGCAAGGGCGGCTTCAATGCAGACCCCAAGGTCAAAGCCTCCAGCACAGTCATCGACTTCATAACACCTGAAACCGAGTCCTCGACCTGGTACTTTTGGGGCATGGCCAGGAACTTCAATGCGCAGGACCAGGCGTTGAGCGAGCAGATCCGCACCAGCCTGAGCAAGGTTTTCTCCGAGGACCTCCAGATGCTGGAGATGCAGCAGCAGAACCTGGAGCGCAACGCCGGGCGCAAGCTACTGAGCCTGAACATCGATGGCGGTGGCGTGCAAGCCCGCCGCATCATCGATCGGTTGCTGGTTGCGGAAAAATCCGCTGCCTGATGTTTTCCCGATCCCACCACAACAGGAGACACAGATGAACTCACGGCGCTTTGTTTTGACACGAGGAGCCGCGCTGATCGGCGCGGCCTCCAGCGGCATTTTGTTGCCCCGGTGGGCGCAGGCGCAAGCCAGCAATCTGCGGGTTGGCCTGATGCTGCCGTTCACAGGTACCTTTGCCCAGCCCGGTATCGCCGTCGAAAACGGCTTCCGGCTGGCGCTGGCGCAAAACGGCGGCAAGCTCGGTGGCCGCGAGGTGGAGTTCTTCAAGGTCGATGACGAATCCAATCCGGCCAAGGGCATCGAGAACGCGACCCGCCTGGTAATGCGTGACAAGGTCGACGTGCTGGTGGGTTCGGTGCACTCGGGCGTGCAGATGGGCATTCACAAGGTCGCACGCGATACAGGAGTTCTCAACATCATTCCCAATGCCGGCGTGCACGTGGCCACCCGGGCCCAGTGTGCGCCCAATGTGTTTCGAACCAGCTTCACCAACGCCCAGCCTACCCTGGCTTTGGGCAAGGCCATGGTCGACCGAGGCCACAAGAAGGCGGTGTGGATCACCTGGAACTACGCCGCAGGCGACGAGGCCTTTGAGGGTTTCGAAAAGAGCTACACCGAAGCCGGTGGCACCATCATCAAGAAGCTCGGCCTGCCCTTTCCCAACGTGGAGTTTCAGTCGCTGTTGACCGAGATTGCGTCTTACAAGCCCGACGCCGTGGCTTGCTTCTTCGCCGGTGGCGGTGCAGCCAAGTTCCTGCGCGACTACGCTGCGGCCGGCCTGAACAAGACGATCCCACTGTACGGCTCGGGCTTCCTGACCGAGGGCGTGCTCGATGCAGCAGGAGAAGCTGCCGAGGGCGTTCTCACCACGCTGCACTACAGCGACTCGCTGGATATCCCGCGCAACAAGCAGTTCCGCCTCGACTATGTAAAGGCGTTCAAGGCGCAGCCCGATGTGTATGCCGTTCAGGGATACGACGCGGGCTTGCTGCTCGTCAAGGGTGCCAACGCAGTCAAAGGCGACTTGTCGAACAAACCGGCACTGTACGCAGCGCTGGAAGGCGCCACCATCGACAGTCCGCGCGGGAAATGGACCATGAGCAAGGCCCACAACCCGATCCAGGACATCTACCTGCGCCAGGTGGTCAACAAGGACAACAAGGTGATCGGCATTGCTCAGAAGGCTGTGGCCGATCCCGCCACGGGTTGCCGCATGGGTTGAGTCTTTCGCGCCCCGGTTGTCCTCCAGCGGCGGAGTTCGTCCAAAAGATGTTCCGCCGCTTTTCTTCGTCCTTTTGTTCCTTAACTCATGGATTTCGCCAACTTCCTCATCCAGTTGCTCAACAGCCTGCAATACGGCCTGTTGCTGTTCATGCTGGCCGCGGGCCTCACGCTGGTCTTCGGGATCATGGGTGTGGTCAACCTGGCGCATGGCAGCTTCTACATGCTGGGCGCCTACCTCGCGTGGTTCCTGGTTGGCCAGTTGGACAGCCTGGTGCTGGCCATCGTGCTGGGCACGGTGATCGCCGTGGCGCTGGGCTGGTTGCTGGAGTGGAGTCTGTTCCGGCACTTCTACCATCGCGACCACCTGGACCAGGTGCTACTCACCTTCGGCCTGATCTACATCTTTGAAGAGGTGCGCTCCATCCTGTGGGGCGACGACGTGCACGCGGTGCAGGTGCCCGAGGTGCTGAACTGGTCGATCCCGCTGACCGAAAACCTCTCCTACCCGGTGTACCGGCTGGTGATGTCGGGCGTGTGCATTGCGCTCGCCCTGGGTCTGTATCTGCTGATTTCCAAGACCCGCCTGGGCATGAAGATCCGCGCCGGTGCCTTCAACCGCGAGATGACCGAGTCGCTCGGCATCAACATCCGCCTCATCCATGGCGTGGTGTTCGCGCTGGGCGTGGCGCTCGCGGCCATCGCCGGCATGATTGCTTCGCCCATTGCCAGCGTCTACCCCGGCATGGGCAGTTCGGTGCTGATCATGTGTTTTGTGGTGGTGGTCATCGGTGGCATCGGCTCGGTGCGTGGTGCCCTGGTGGCTGCACTGCTGGTGGGTCTGGTGGACACCTTCGGCAAGGTGCTGGTGCCGCAGATTGCCGGCATGGCCGTCTACATGTTGATGGCACTCGTGCTGCTCTACAAGCCCGAAGGGCTGTTCAAACAATGAGTTCCCCCAAAGCCCAACTCGAGAAGCTGCCGCGCAGCATCCAGGCCATCCTGGTGCTGGGCGCCATCGCGCTCGCGGCGTTTCCACTCATCCCGGTCACGGGTGGCGAGTTCTATCTGCAGATGCTCTCGCAAATGATGATCCTGGCGATCTTCGCCATGAGCCTTGACCTCTTGCAGGGCGTGAGCGGTTTGGTGTCGCTCGGCCACGCGGCCTACTTCGGCCTGGCGGGTTATGCGCTGGCTTTCCTCACACCGGCTGATGCGCCCATCAGCCTCTGGTGGGCCTTGCCCGCGTCGGCCTTGGGCGCTGGTCTGGCAGCGCTGATCATCGGCTTCTTCGTGGTGCGGACCCACGGCATCTACTTCATCATGGTCACCATGGCGTTCGCGCAGATGGTGTTCTTCCTGTTCTTCGACAACAAGGCGCTGGGCGGGTCGGATGGTGTGTACGTGAACTTCCGGCCCGACGCCTCGGTGTTCGGCTGGACCGGCATCGACCTCGAAAACAAGACCACCTTCTACTACTTCACATTGCTGCTGCTGGTGCTGGTCTACGCCTTCCTGCGCCGACTGCTGTTCTCGCCGTTTGGCCGCGTGCTCGCCGGCATTCGCGTGAACGAACACCGCATGCGCGCGGTGGGCTATGGCACCTTCGGCTACAAGCTTGCGGCCTTCACGCTGGCCGGTGCGCTGGCCGGTGTGGCGGGCTTTCTGTGGGCTGCGCAGACCGGCTACGTGAACCCCGAGCTGATGGGGTTTCACATGAGCGCACACGCGATCATGATGGTCATCCTCGGCGGCATGGGCAACTTCGCAGGGGCCATCGTGGGCGCCTTCGCGTTTGAATACGTGATGCACTTTTTCAAGGACCTCACCAAGCACTGGCAGCTGCTCATGGGCACGTTCATCGTGCTGGTGGTGGTGCTGGCGCCACGCGGGCTGCTGGGCCTCGTGAATCAACTGACGAAGAAGCGGGAGGCGAGATGACCGAACTGCTGCTCTCCGCACGCAACCTCACCAAGCGATTCGGCGGTCTGGCCGCCGTCAACGACGTGTCGGTGGACCTGCACCGCGACCGTATCCACGCGGTGATCGGGCCCAACGGCGCGGGCAAGTCCACCCTGACCAACCTGCTCTCGGGCGACCTGCCACCCACCTCGGGCCGCATCACGCTCAACGGCGTCGAGACCGCCGGCAAGAGCCCCGAAAAAATCTCGCGCCTGGGCCTGGGCCGCAGCTACCAGAAGACCAACATCTTCCTGCCCTTCACCGTGTGGGACAACGTGCGGCTGGCCGCGCAATCGCGCGAGCGGCACGCGCCATGGAACCCGCTGCGCTGGGTGTCTTCGGCCAGCGCCATGGGCGCGGTCAACCAGCGCTGCGAGCGTGCGCTGGAACTCGCCGGCCTGACCGCGCGTGCGGGCGCGGTGGCCGGCACCACCAGCCACGGCGAGCAGCGCCAGTTGGAGATCGCCATGACGCTGGCCACAGAGCCCACCGTGTTGCTGCTGGATGAACCGTTGGCCGGCATGGGCCAGGCCGAGGCCGAGAGCATGGTCGCGCTGCTGCTGCGTTTGAAAAAAGACCACGCCATCATGCTGGTGGAGCACGACATGGACGCCGTCTTCACCCTGGCCGACCAGCTCACCGTGATGGTGAACGGCCAGGTCATCGCCAGCGGGACGCCGGCGCAGGTGCGCGCCGACGCATCGGTGCAAGCGGCCTACCTAGGTGAGGAACACTGATGAGCGCTTTGACGAACGCATTGGTTGAGGCCAAGGGCCTGAACACCCACTACGGCGCCAGCCACATCCTGCGCGGCATCGACTTCACCGTGGGCCAGGGCCAGACGATCGGCCTGATGGGTCGCAACGGCATGGGCAAGTCCACGCTGCTCAAATCCATCATGGGCATCGTCAAACCCAGCGGGGGCCAGGTGCACGTGAAGGGCCGCGACATGACCGGAGCGCCCACCTTCGAGATCGCACGCCAAGGTCTTGCATACGTGCCCGAAGGACGCAGCATTTTCGGCAACCTCAGCGTGAAGGAAAACCTGGTGATGTCGGCGCGCGCCGGCACCAAAGGCCAGCGCGACTGGACGTATGACCGGGTGCTGGAAACGTTTCCGCGCCTGGCCGAGCGCCTGAACCACGGCGGGCAGCAGCTCAGCGGCGGCGAACAGCAGATGCTCACCATCGGCCGGGCGCTCATGACCAACCCCGACCTGCTGATCCTCGACGAAGCCACGGAAGGCCTGGCGCCTCTGATTGCGCGCGAGATCTGGCGCATCTGTGGCCTGATCCGCGAAAGCGGCATCAGCAGCATCATCGTGGACAAGAACTGGAAACACGTTACCCAGATCACCGATCGCAACGTGATCCTGGTCAAGGGCGAGGTGGTTTTTGAAGGCAGTTCCGAAGAGCTCCTGTCGAAGCCCGAACTGCTGGAGCAGCACTTGGGTGTATGAGAATCAGTGTCGCCCCGGCCGGCCCCTTGAAGCTAGCTAGCGCTGCCCAAGTGCTTGCGAGAGTTTCCGTGCTTCTTCCTTGAGGAGCGTAACAAATACGCTGACACGCGCTTGGTCCACGCGCACACCAGGACCGAAAACGGCCAAAGACCCCATGACTTTGTCGTTCCCCAGAAAAAACGGCACAGCAACCGCCACCGCGCCCTGGATCAATTCGTCCCGGCTTATCGCATACCCCTGTTCCCGGATCTGCTGCAGCCTGTCGAGATAGGCCGATACATTGACGGTTTCTCCGCTCTTGTTCAGATAGCTTTCGGGTGTGGGAACATGGGCAAGGATGGCACGCCCGCTAGCGCCCAACGTCACGTCTTCCCGATAGCCCAAGCCGCGTTTGAAACTGAGCGGCTGTGCGCTGGGCAATTCGGCCACACAGATTCGACTGTTGCCCTGGTGAACAAGCAAGGCAACAGTCTCGCCCGTCTGGTCCCACAAGCGGCGCAGCATCGGTTGCGCCAGGGTCGCTATGTCAAGACTGGAGCTCCACACGTGTGCAAGGTGCGCCACCGAGGGACCTAATTCGAAGCGCTGAGGATCACCGGACGACACGATGAACCCGCTGTGTTCCAGCGTGCGCAACAGCCTGTACAGGGTTGGACGGCTCAGGTCTACCCGCTTGAGCAGCTCACCCGCTGTCAGTTGGTGGTCGGTTGCCGTGAACGCCATGAGGATTTCCAGCGCTCTGTCCACGGCCCGGACACTCTCGCCCGGTTTTTCAGTTGGTCCCATAACTCCACCCAAGGTTGCACTTCTATCATGGTACCCGCCCACCAGTCCACTTGATGGACTAACTATTCAAAACTTGACAGAGCTCAATCGGTCCGTAAAATGGACTGTAATGTCATGCAGTGGACATGCCGATCAATTTTGGAGACCTGTCTATGAACAAGGAAATGTCTGAAGCGCTCACCCGCGTCGGTCCCGGCACGCGCATGGGCAACCTGATGCGCCGCTACTGGGTGCCGGCACTGGCATCGAGCGAAATCCCCGAAGCCGACGGGCCGCAGGTGCGCGTGCAACTGCTGGGCGAGAAGCTGCTCGCCTTTCGCAATAGCGATGGCAAGGCTTGCCTGATCGGCGAATTCTGCTCGCACCGAGGCGTGTCGCTGTACTTCGGCCGCAACGAGCACAACGGCATCCGCTGCGCCTACCACGGCGTGAAGTTCGACGGCATGGGGCAATGTGTGGACGTGCCGTCCGCGCCTCAGGCTTGCGCGCGCATGCACATAAAGGGCTACCCTTGCGTGGAGCGCGGTGGCATCGTGTGGACCTACATGGGCCCGGCCGATCAGCAGCCCGCACCGCCCGAGCTGGAGTGGTGCACGCTGCCGCCCGAACATGTGTATGTCTCCAAGCGCCTGCAGTACAGCAACTGGCTGCAGGCCATGGAAGGCGGCATCGACACCGCACACGTCTCTTACGTGCACCGCTACGAGGTGGATACCGACCCGATGCACCAGGGAGTGAAGGCGCTGGACTACATCAAGGCCGACGGCAACGTGAAGTTCGAGATCGAGCAGACGCCCTTCGGCCTGAGTCTGTTCGGCCGCCGCAACGGCGAACCCGATTCGTATTACTGGCGCATCACGCAGTGGCTGTTCCCCTGGTTCACGCTGATCGCGCCGTTTGGCGAGCATGCGCTGGGCGGGCATGTGTGGGTGCCGATCGACGACCATAGCTGCTGGGCTTGGAGCATCAACTGGCAGCCTGCCCATCCCCTCACCGACGAAGAACGCACCGCGATGGAAGAAGGTAAGGGCATTCATGTCGAATACGAAGCGCCCGGCAGCTTCATCCCCAAGCAAAACCGCGACAACGACTACTGCATGGACCGCGTGGCGCAACGCGAAGACCGCTCTTACAGCGGCGTGTTCGGCTTCTCCGCGCAGGACTATTCGCTGCAGGAAAGCATGGGCACGATCCAGAATCACGAGGCCGAAAAGCTACTGCCCACTGACAAGGCTATCGTGATGGCGCGCCGCATGTTGCATGAGGCCGCGCTCGGCTTGGCAGATGGCCAGACCCCGCCCGCGCTGGACCCAAGCGCACAGCACGTGCGCCCCGCCGGAGTGCTGCTGCCCAAGGAACAGGACCCCGTTGCGTGGGCACGCGAGCAGCTCGCCGACGCGACGAAAAAACCGGTCTTCAGCCTTTGAGCGACTTCACTTTTCCACCCCACGACAGACAGCACCGGAGACACCTATGAAAACCCACCTGAAACTCGCGGCGGCTGTCGCGCTCGGGGCCTGCGCGGCCACTGCCGCCTGGGCGCAAGGCGCGTCCGACTGGAAGCCCAGCAAGCCGGTGCGCATCATCGTGCCCATCGTCGGCAGCACCAACGACGTGCTCGCTCGCCTGATCGGGCCGAAGCTGCAGGAGGCGCTCGGCCAGCCATTTGTGGTCGAGAACAAACCTGGTGCGGGGGGCAACATCGGTGCATACGAGGTGAGCCGCGCCGCGCCGGACGGCCACACCCTGCTGATCGGCTACAACGGGCCGCTGGCGATCAACGTCACCCTGTTCGACAAGATGCCGTACGACCCCATCAAGGACCTGGCACCCATCACGCTGGCGGTGAAGTCGCCGCAATACCTGGTGGTGAACCCGGCCACCGGCATCACCGATGTGAAGGACTTCATCGCCAAGGCCAGGGCCAACCCGACCAAGTATGCCTACGGCTCGGTGGCCATGGGCAGCGCCTCGCACCTCACCATGGAAATGATGAAGTCGGGGGCGAACTTCCGCATGACGCACATTCCCTACCGCGGCGCCGGGCCAGCCGTGGCCGATCTGATCGCGGGCAACATCCAGGCCGGCTTCTTCGTGCCCGGCAACGTGCAGGGCTTCGTGAAGGAGGGGCGTCTCAAGCTGCTGGCCTCCACCGGCCCGAAACGTTTTCCGAGTACACCGGACATCCCGACTCTCAGCGAGTCGGGGCTGAAGGACTTCGAGGCCACCTCGTGGATCGGTCTGCTCGCGCCGGCCGGCACGCCGCCGGCCATCATCAACCGCTACCACGAGGAGATGGTGCGCATTCTCAACTCGCCCGACATCCAGAAGCGCCTGCACGAGATGGAGTTCGAAATCGTCGCGAGCTCGCCCAAGCAGTTCAGCGACTGGATCGGCACCGAGATCGTGCGCTGGGGCAAGGTCATCAAGGACACCGGCGCCAAGGCGGAGTGAGCCGACATGAGCGCACCCCGACTCGCTGAGAAGACCGCGCTGATCACGGGCGGCGGTGCCGGCATTGGCGCCGCGGCGGCCACGCTGTTCTGTCGCCAAGGCGCGGCCGTGCTGCTGGTGGATGCCGACGCCCAGGCGCTGGAGCGCACCCGCCAAGCCATCGTGCAGGCCCTGCCCGGCGCGCGCGTGCTGTGCGTGGCGGCCAACGTGGCCGACGAGGTCGCCGCGCGCGCCGCCGTGCAGCAATGCAACGCGCAGCTCGGTGGCCTGGACATCCTGGTAAACAACGCCGCCATGCGCAACTACTCGGCCGCCGCCGACGCCACGCCCGCCGAGTGGCAGGCCATGGTGGGCGTGAACCTGGTGGGCATGTCCAACTACTGCGCCGCGGCCTTGCCGGCGCTGCGGCAATCGGGCGCGGGCAGCATCGTCAACGTCTCGTCGTGTTACGCGGTCACCGGCCGCAAGGGCATGGCGCTGTACGACGCGACCAAGGCCGCGCAACTGGCCTACACGCGCAGCCTCGCGTTCGAGGAGTCGTCGCACGGCGTGCGCGCCAACGCGGTGTGCCCCGGTTCCACGCTGACGGATTTTCACGTCGGCCGCGCGCAGGGCTCGGGCAAGAGCGTCGAGCAGCTCAGGACCGAGCGCAAGGATACTTCGCTGATCGGGCGCTGGGCCTCGCCGGAAGAGATTGCCTGGCCCATCGTGTGGCTAGCGTCCAGCGAGGCCTCCTTCATCACCGGGACCACGCTGATGGTCGACGGTGGCTTGCACATCATGTAGCTATTGGGGACATGTTCCCCAAGGTTCCTGTCTAGAACTCCGCAATGTCAACATCCAAGCTTTCTGCACTTGTCTACAACATGAGGCTTGAAGCCCCCGGCGTTGTTAGTGTCGAATTTAGGCCAGCCACACCAGACACTGTCTTCCCACCTCATGCCGCTGGCTCACATATCGACCTTCATCTGGGAAACGGCTTGGTTCGCAGCTACTCGCTGATGAACCCGATCACCGATAAGCAACGCTACGTGGTGGGCGTTCTCAAGGATCGTCAGAGCCGTGGGGGGTCGAAGTATGTCCACGAGAAGGTTCGCGTGGGCGATTTTCTGGACATCTCGGTGCCTCGCAACAATTTTCCGCTGGAAGAACGTGCTCAGCACTCCGTGCTGGTTGCAGGTGGCATCGGCATCACACCTATGCTGTGCATGCTCAATCGACTGGCTTCGCTGGGTCGATCTGCCGAGCTGCTCTATTTCGCTCGTTCCCGCCGGGATGCTGCGTTCTTGCAAGTGCTGGAATCGATGGAGTCAGGCCAGCTCAAAGTGCGGTACCACTTCGATGACGAAGTCGGTGCGTCTCCCGACCTGCCAACACTGCTGGCAGCGTATCCGGCCGATACCCATTTCTATGGCTGCGGCCCCGGCCCCATGCTGGACGCGTTCCAGAAGGCTTGCGACGGTCTGGGATACACCCACGTGCATCTGGAACGGTTCGCCGCCGTGGAACCTGTGGGGACGCCGCCCTTCAACGCCAATGGCTGCACCGTAGAACTGCGCCGGAGTCAGAGGATCATTCAAGTGCCGGCTGGTTCGACCATTCTCGACGCCATGATGGATGCGGGCATCATTCCTAGCTACAGCTGCAAGGAGGGTATCTGCGGTGCCTGCGAAACCAAAGTTCTGGCTGGCGAGGTGGATCACCGGGACAGCATCCTGACACAGCAAGAGCGAGCAGCCAACAAGTCGATGATGATCTGTGTGTCGGGTTGTCGTTCCAATTTGTTGGTACTGGATCTCTAAGACCGGTGTTGTTTGGATAGGTTGCGCGCTTGGCCGGTTTGAACACACCGCCGAGCAGGTCACGAAATCGGGTCAACTCCAACTCCAAGGTGCCAGTTGTAGTGGTGATTCCAATGGTCCGACGCAGCGGTGTGCTCGCTGGAGTTCTGGTAAGCGAAGCCATAGACCCATTCGCTCAGATCCGACTGGATGAAGCGCTCGACCTTGCCGCTGGTTTGGGACCGCCACGAGCTGGTAATCGGTCACAAATACCCAAATCTTGGCAGGCCTGTGCGAAGTCTCTTAAGCGGAAGGCCGCTCCGTTGTCGATGAGCGGGAGCTAGATGCGCACACCCAGACTGGCGTAGTAGGCGTGGGCGTTGCACGAGAACTGCACCGCGTTGAGCGCCTTCTGGTCGGGGTGGATGTCGATGAACGCGATACGGGCAGGGTCATCAATGGTCAAAAAAGCATCTTCCAGCCCGCTTCATCAACGCTATCCTTGCATTTGCCCATCCACGGAATTGGGGCCCAACGCGCTGACCAGTCGAGTCGCGTTTGATGCCGGAAGCCTCATTCTGACACCTCCGCATCGGCGAGGAGTGGAACCGCTGCGCCACCAACCAGCAAGGACGCCAGCGCAACTGCATCAAAGCCGCATTCGCGCAGCACCGATTCGGTGTGCTCCCCCAATCGCGGCGCGGGCGCCAGCTTGCTGACGTCGTAACCCACCCAGCGCGCTGGCGCGCCAAAGGTACGCATCGCTCCTTCGCTCGGGTGCTCGACCTGACGGAAGAAGCCCACCGCCGCCAAGTGTGGGTCATCCAACAGTGATTCGACGGTGTTCAGAGGCACCGCCGGCACGTCGATGTCTTCGAACAGCTCCAACCAGTGCGCGGTGCTTTGCACGCATAGCGTCTGGCCCAGAAAGCCGTACACCTCGTCAATGTGGCGGGTGCGGCTGGCCAAGTCGGCGAAGCGCGGATCGACCCGCAAATCGTCGCGCTCGATGGCATGCAGAAAACGCTGCCAGTGGCCGTCGTTGTATACCAGCGCGCAGATGTAGCCGTCGCTGGTTTCGTATGGCCGGCGCCCGGGCGACAACAGCCGCACGTAGCCAGCGTCACCACTGGGCGGCTCGAAGGTGCGCCCATATAGGTGGTCCGAAAGCACCACGCTGGCCATGGTTTCGAACATCGGCACATCGATACGGCAGCCGCGTCCGTTGCGCTCGCGCCCGTACAACGCCATGGCCACGCTGTGCGCTGCATGCAGGCCGACCATGCGGTCGGCAATCGTCAGCGGCACGTAGCGCGGCTCGCTCGCCCCGCTTTGCTGCTGTAAGGCGGCGATGCCGACCGCGCCCTGGATCAGGTCGTCATAGGCCGGGCGGCCGGCGTAGGGACCGTCCTCGCCGTAACCGTACACGCCGCACCAGATGATGCGTGGATTGATCATCGAGATGCTCTCGTAGTCCAGCCCGAGCCGGGCGATGGAGGCCGGGCGGAGGTTGTGCACGAAGACATCGGCGCCTTCGATCAGGCGCCGCATCGCAGCCGCGCCCTCCGGCGATTTGAGGTCAAGCGCCACGCTGCGCTTGTTGCGGTTCAGGTGCAGGAACAGCGGACCCATGCCGGGATGGCGTCCGGGGCCGATCCAGCGTGTCGAGTCGCCCTCAGGGGATTCAATCTTGATCACGTCCGCGCCATGGTCGCCAAAGATCTGGGTGGCGTAGGGCCCCATCAGCACCGCGCTGAGGTCGATCACCCGCACGCCCTCGAGTGGCCCGGCGGGTGCTGCCTGCTTGTGTTGGCTTGTCATCTGTGTCTCCTCTGATTTCTCGATGCCAGGCTGCCTCAGCGCCGAGTGCTGAGGAAAAACCGGATTGACGACTGTCCATCCTAACGATATTCTGATTACCAAACAAATGTTCCCATATCAGAACACAAGGAGGCTTCGATTCTATGAACATGCCCACGGCCAGCTTGCGCGAATGCACAGGCATCAATACCCGCGCGGAGGCTTCTCCCATGGCCGTGACCCGCGTGCTGCGGCTGCTGCGGATACTGGCCGACCGCCCTGCTGGCTTGGCCCTGACCCCGTTGTGCTTGGCGTTGAATGCACCAAAAACCAGCGTACTCTCGCTGTTGCGCGGCCTCACGGCGCATGGCTACCTGCAGCGCAGCAATGACCTGTATGAACTGGGCCCCGAGGCGTTCTCACTAGGGGCATCTCTGGTGTCGGCCCGCTCGCTCGACGTTGTGGCCCTGCCCTTCCTGCGGGAGGCAGTGGCGCGATCCGGCGAGACCGCCCTGATCGCCAGAATCGACCGCACCGCCGATCGGCTCGTCTACAACCCGATCTTCGAGAGCACCCGGACGATTCGATACGCCGTGCCAGTCGGCACGACACGGCCGCTGTTTGCCTCGTCCGCCGGGCGCGTGCTGCTCGCGTTCCAGGAAGAGGCATGGCGGCGTGACTACCTGCGCCGGGCCGATCTGCGGGCCATGACCGAGCACTCGGTCACCGACCCGGCGCAACTGGCGCGGATCATCGAGGAAGCCCGGGTGAGAGGGGTGGCGGTCACATTCGGAGAAGTGACACCTGACGTTGCCGGCTTTTCGGCCCCGATCTTCGAACCTGACGGGCGCGTGAACGCAGCGCTGATCATCGCCGCGCCGATCGAGCGCGGTCGCGCCGTCGCCGATGCGCTGCAGCACCTGGTGATGGAACTCGCCGCAAGCATCTCGGGGGCACTCGGCTACCGTGCGGGACCGGAATCGCGTGAGGTGGCAACGAATCAAGCCAGACCAATGCCCCAGACCCGCCGCTCGCGGTAACAGACACAAACGTCAAAAGGAGACACCCCCATGAACAATGAACTGCTCTACGAAGTGAACGACGGCATTGCCGTCATCACCATCAACCGGCCCGAGCGCCGCAATGCGCTGAATCGCGCCGTGCGCGAAGGCTTTTTTGAGGTCTGGCGCCGCTTCGAAGCTGACGGGCAGGCGCAGGTGGCCATCCTCACCGGCGCCGGTGACAATTTCTGCGCCGGCATGGACCTGGTGGAAGCCGCAGACACTCAACTGCGCATCCCGCCAGCGGGCTTCATCGCCGTGCTCGGCGACAACATCGAGGTCACCAAGCCCGTCATCGCTGCCGTGCAGGGCTATGCCTATGCAGGCGGTTGGCTGCTCTCGCAGATGTGCGACCTGTGCGTGGCCGACCAAACCGCCAAATTCGCCATCACGGAGGCCAAGGTCGGGCGCGGCATGCCGTGGGCCTCGCCGGTCATCCACATGCTGCCGCAGCGCATTCTGATGGAAGTCGCGATGACCGGCGACCCGCTGACAGCGCAGCGCGCCTACGAACTCGGCTACATCAACCGCCTGATGCCCAAGGGGCAAGCATTGCAAGGGGCCAAAGAGCTGGCGACCCGGCTCATGGCCAATGCGCCACTGACGGTGCGCGCGGCCAAAGAAATGGTGCGCCTGTCCACCGAGATGGGCCGCACCGCCGCGCTGCGCGCCTCCAACCGAGCGTTTGATGCCGTCTACCTCAGTGAAGATGCCCTGGAAGGCCCGCAATCTTTCCGGGAAAAGCGCAAACCGGTCTGGAAGGGGCACTGAAATGAGCATGACCACAACCAGAAAACCCGCACCGTCGTCCGCTATCCAAATCGCTGACATCACGCGGGAACTGGCCGCGCGCTGCGCTGACCTGTGCTACACCGATCTCCCGGAGGACGTGCGCCTGCGGGTCCGGCAATGCCTGCTCGACTGGATCGGGGTGACGCTGGCTGGCGCGTGCGAGCCACTGGTTCACATGCTGGCCGAAGAAGCCCGTGAACAGGGTGGGCATGCCCAGGCCACCGTCGTCGGGCACGCCATGACGACCTCCAGCCGGCAGGCGGCATTGATCAATGGCTCGGCCTCGCACGCACTCGACTATGACGACGTCAACATGGCCTGCACCGGCCACCCCTCGGTGGTCCTGATCCCGGCCTTGCTCGCCCTGGCCGAATCGCGCGGCGCCAGCGGACGCGACTTCATGACGGCCTTCGCCGCCGGCTACGAAACCATGTGCCAGTTGGGGTTGGTGTGCGGCGACGCACAGTATTCCAACGGCTTCCACACCACAGCCACGCTAGGCACGCTCGGTGCGGCCGCCGCCTGCGCACGCTTGCTGCAACTCGATGCCGACGACACCGCGACCGCGCTGGGCATCGCCAGCACCATGGCGGCTGGGCTGAAATCGATGTTCGGCACCATGTGCAAACCCTTGCATGCCGGGCGGGCCAGTGCCGACGGCCTGCAGGCGGCCCAGTTGGCCGCACGCGGCTTCACCAGCCGTGCCGATGCGATTGAATGTCCGCAAGGCCTCATCGCCACGCACGGTGGTACCGCGTCGCTGGGAGCTGCGGTGGCCACGCCGAACGGCGGCTGGCATCTGCGCCACAACCTGTTCAAGTTCCACGCCGCCTGTTATGGCACACATGCCGCCATTGAGGCCGCGAGCCACTTGCGCCTG
>NZ_JAKFEO010000006.1:0-492512 GCF_036675665.1 Hydrogenophaga sp.
CTCGATGTTGACCGCGTGCTTGATCACCGGCACCGTGATGATGAAGATGATCAGCAGCACCAGCATCACGTCGATGAACGGGATCATGTTGATCTCGCTCATCATGTCGTCGCTGTCCTGTTGGGTTCCGATGGCCATGGTGTGGTTCCTCTTCAGGCTTTCTTCATCGGCAGCACCTTGCCATCACCACCCGCGGTGACGCGGGCGCCGGTGACGAAGTAGGCGTGCAGGTCGTGCGCGAAGCGGTTGAGCTGGTGGCTGATGCCCTTGTTGCCACGCACCAGGGCGTTGTAGCCCAGCACCGCGGGAATGGCCACCAGCAGGCCCAGCGCGGTCATGATCAGCGCCTCGCCGATGGGGCCGGCCACCTGGTCGATGCTGACCTGGCCGGCCGCGCCGATGCCCAGCAACGCGTGGTAGATACCCCAGACCGTGCCGAACAGGCCCACGAAGGGTGCGGTGGAGGCCACCGACGCCAGCACCGACAGGCCACTCTGGGCACGCGCGGTGAAGTCGTCCACGCTCTTGCGCAGCGAGCGCTCGACCCAGTCGCTCACGTCCAGGCTGTCGTGCAGCTGGCGCTGCGGTGGCGAGCCGTTGTGGCCATCCTTGTGCAGGATGTGGCGGGTCGATTCGCGGCCTTCCAGGGCCACGGCGCGAAACGGATTGCCCTCGGGCGAACCGAGCTTGTCCAGGCCTTCGGCGAAGTCGGCGCTGTGCCAGAAGCCTTCGACGCCCTTGGCCTGCGCGCGCTGGGCGCGCTGGTCCAGCGCCTTCCACAGGATGATGATCCAGGTGGCGAGCGACATGAGCAGCAGCACGATGGCCACCGAGCGGGTGACCCAGTCGCCCTGGGTCCAGACGTGGGCGATGCCCGATGTTGCGAGTTGCGGTTCCATGATTTTTTCTGACTCCTGGGGACGGGGTTTATTCCAAAACGAAATTGATCGGCACGTTGAACCACATGGCCTCGGGCACGCCGGCGCGTTTGCCGGGCACATAGCGCCAGCGCAGCACGGTCTGCAGGGCGGTCTGGTCCAGGCGTTCGAAGCCGCTGGAGCTGCGCACCTCGGCCCGAGAGGCCGTGCCGTCCACTTCGATGAAGACGCGCACCACGACCTTGCCCTGTTCGCCCAAGCGCTTGGACAGCGGCGGATAGGGCGGGCGTGGGTTGTTGAGGTAGTCGGCGCTGCTCGAAGGCAGTTCGATGCGGGGTGGTGCCGGCGGCACAGGTGGTGCCGGTGGCGCGGCGGCCACCACCGGCTCGGCGGGGGCGGGCGGCGCTGGCGGGCTGGGAGGCACGACGGGTGCCAGCGTGGACGGCTCGGGTGTGGGGCTGGCCACCGGTTGCGGCAGCGGCTGAGGCACAGGCCGCGGCTTGGGGCGGGGCGGGGTCGGTGCGACCACCGGCGGGGCCGGCGGCGGAGGCTCGATCTGGGGTTGCGGCAGCTCGATGAATTCGGCCATCACCTGCACCGGGATCACCAGTTCCACCGCGCGCCTGAGCAGGCCGCTTTGCAGTGCCCAGAGGGCGCCCACGTGGAATGCCACCACCGCCAGCACGATGGCCAGACGGCGGTGCAGGTGCGTGGGCATGGCGTCAGGCATGGGGGAGAAGGGCGGCGCCAGGGTGGCGCTGGATGAGCTCATCAGTTTAGCGGCGTGGGAGGTGGGGGCATCAGGCGCGGAAGATCCACCACACCGCGCACAACATCAAGATCAGGCTGGTGCCCAAGGCGACAAGTCCGGTGGTCATGTGGCGTCCTTTTTGAGAGGGAGATGGGTGGGTCATCGCTGTGAGTGATTCTAAACGAGAATGCTTCGTATTTGCATGTTTGGGCGAAAAAAGGAGCACTCAAAGCCCATCAACCGGGAGTGAACAGCGCTCCCGGCGCGTCGGCCAGGGTGCGGCAGCCGGTCAGCGCCATGGCGATTTCGAGTTCGTCGCGCAGCAGGCGCAGCACATGGGCCACGCCAGTGGCGCCCGCGTTGGCCAGGCCGTGCAGCACCGGGCGGCCGACCAGCACGGCCGATGCGCCAAGTGCCATGGCCTTGAGCACATCGGTGCCACGCCGGATGCCGCCGTCCACCAGCACCGGTGCATCACCGGCCACCGCCTGCAGCACGCGCGGCAGCAGCGTGGCGGTGGCGGGCATGGTGTCCAGTGTGCGCCCGCCGTGGTTGGAGACGATCAGACCGGCCGCGCCGCAGGCCAGCGCCTGCCGTGCGTCGTCCGGGTGCACCACGCCTTTGAGCAGCACGGGCAGCCGGGTGATGGAGCGCAGCCAGGCCACGTCGTCCCAGGTGGGGGCGTGGGTCATGAGGTCGTCGAACAGTTTGCTCTGTCCTGGCCGCAGGGCGAGCGGTGCAGGCGCCACGCGCCCGGCCAGGTTGACCGCCGTGATGTCCGCAGGCCTGCGAAAACCAGCGCGGCGCTCGCGGTCGCGGGCCCCCTGCACCGGGGCGTCGACCGTGAGCACCAGGGCTTCAAACCCAGCCGCTTCGGCGCGCTGCACCAGTGCTCGCATGAAACCCCGGTCGGGCAGCAGGTAGAGCTGGAACCACAGCGGGCCGCGGTCTGCCTCGGGCAGGACGGTGCGGGCCACATCCTCCAGCAAGGTGCTGGCCTGGGTGCTGAGCACCAGGCCAGCACCGAGCGCCGCCGCCGCCAGCGCGGTGGCCTGCTCGGCGTGCGGGTGGGCCAGGCGCTGGTAAGCCATGGGCGCGACCAGAATGGGGTGGGCCCATTCGCGGCCCAGCAGGTGCACGCGGGTGTGGCCGCCGGCGAGCGGGCGCATCACGCGCGGCAGCAGCTCGATGGTTTGCCAGGCCTGGGTGTTGGCGCGCAAGGTGATCTCGTCGGCGGCGCCCCCGTTGAAGTAGGCCCAGACCGCCTCGTCGAGCACCAGACGTGCGTGGTGCTCGTGGTCGGTCAGGCTCACGGCCCCGTCGGGCAGGGTGTGCGGGGTGGCGGATCCAGGCTTGGTCTTCATGTGTCTGCCCACTGCCGCAACAGGTTGTGGTACGTGCCGGTGAGCGCGGTGGTCTCGGGCGTTTCGCCATGGCGCTGGCGCAGCGCGAGCAGGTTCATGTCGAGGTCGAACAACAGGCGGCGCTGCTCGTCGCTGCGCACCATGCTCTGGACCCAGAAGAAGCAGGCCAGGCGCTCACCGCGCGTGACGGGCTTCACCTGGTGCAGGCTGGTGCCGGGGTAGATCACGGCGTGTCCGGCTGGCAGCTTGATGCGGTGCTCGCCGTAGGTGTCGGCCACCACCAGCTCGCCGCCGTCGTAGTCGGCGGGATCGTTCAGGAAGACGGTGCAGGAGATGTCGGTGCGCACGCGCTGGCCGTCGGGCAGCACGCGCACCGCGTTGTCGATGTGGTTGCCATAGGCGTTGGCAGGGCCGCCGTAGCGGTTGATGCGCGGCGTGAAGACCTTGAGCGGCAGCGCGGCCGAGAAAAAGCGTGGGTTGTGGTCCAGCCCGCGCAACACCAGGTTGCGGATGGCTTGCGCCGCCTCGCAGTCGTGCGGCAGTTGCTGGTTGTTCTTCGCCTCCCGGGCCTGGCTGCCGGCACTTTCGCGCCCGTCGACCCAGGGCGCGCGCGCGAGCGCCTGGCGGGCCTGGTGCAGGTCTTCGGGGCTCAGGATGTCGGGCAAGGTCAGCAGCATGGGGTCTTGTGGTCTTGTGTCGTGGGGAAAAGGCAAAAAGCCGCCCCACACGTGTGGGGCGGCACAAGCCTTGGAGAGCGGACGGGTCAGAACTTCAGGCTGGCGGTCACCTGCAGCGTGCGGCCCGCACCCGGAATGTAGTGTCCGGGGTAGAGCTGGTCGGCGTACAGCTTGTTGGCCACATTGGTCAGGTTGGCCTTGAGGATCAGGTTCTCGAAGTCAAAGCGGTACTCGGCCATGAGGTCGGCGGTCACGTAACTGGGCACGTGGAACTCGGAGCGGGTGGGCTTTTGCTTGCCGCGGAAGTTCAGGCCGGCGCCGAAGCGGAACTTGGGCGTGAGCTGCCAGGTGCTCCAGACCGTGCCACTGTGCTCGGGCGTGAGGGAAGGACGGTCACCCACGCGTTCACCCGGTGTGTTCTGCATGCACGCGCCCGACGCTGGGCAAGGCGCGGCCTTGTCCACATGGGCGACGGGGATCCACATGTAGGAACCATAGACTTCCCAGATCGGCGAGAGACGCCCGGCAATGTCGGCTTCAAAGCCGGCCACATGGCGCTTGCCCGAGAGCGTGACCACCGGCAGGTCCGGGTCGGTGTTGCGCTCGTTGAGCTTGGTCGAGCGGAACACCGCCAGGCGCGTGGTGAAGCGCTTGTCGGCCGAATCGAGCTTGGCGCCGATTTCCAGGTTGATGCTCTTCTCGGGCGGCGTGTTCACGTTGCTGTCACCCAGCGAATACGCGTCGCCCGAGGTGTTGAACGAGGTGCCTGCGGAGGCGTGGAACGATTGCAGTGCGTTGGGCTGCCACAGGGCACCCACGCGCTGGCTCACCTCGGAGACCTTCATGCGGTAGCTGTTGGTGGTGACCGGCCCTGGCGCGGCGTTCGGGATGGAGAAGGTGTCGTAGTCGCCCTTGAGGTTGTCGTAGCGCAGACCCCCCACGAGTTTCCATGTGGGCGTGAGTTGCAGCACGTCCTGCACGTAGGCGCCCCAGCCGGTCGATACGTACTGGTTGCTGACGCGCAGCACCCGCGAAGCTTCGTCCACGGAGGCCCCGTCGCTGGGCGTTCCGATGGTGGTGCGCGGTTTGGTTGGCACCACGCCGCCTTGCAAGGCATTGCGCGCGGCGTACACCGTCTTCTCTTCGCGCGACGCGTCCACGCCGGCCAGGATCTCGTGCTTGAATCCGAGGGCTTCGAACTTGCCGTTGTAGTCGCTCTGCACATGGACGTTGTCCATATCCTGGATCTTCAGGTGCAGGTTGCGCTGCAGGACGGTGTCGGGACCGAAGTTGGTCAGGTTCGCTGCCACGCCGCCGGGCTGGAAACCTGCTGCGGCAAAGCGGATCGCACCCGAACGCTGGTCGCGCTTGAACTGGCCCACCCGGATCTGGGTCTTGATCTCGCTCTCGCGATCGAAGCGGTGGATGTGGCTGAAACCGGCGAAGGTGGCGCTGCCGTCGCTGTAGTCGCTGGCCAGTCCGTAGTAGTTCTTGGGGTCCAGCGGCAGCAGCACGCGCTCGGTGTTGGGTGCGCCCGCGTAGGGAGCAATGTAGGGGATGCCGTAGTTGATGCCGTTGTTGTTGTCCAGGTTGTAGAGGCTGGCCTGGAACTCGTTGCGCTCGCCGATGCCCCAGCGGTAGGCCACGGCCACGCCGTTCTTGTCGAGGCTGGCGCCCGAGCCGTTGTTGTCGGCCTTGGTCACCATGGCGTTGAGGCGCAGCGCCGAACTCTCACCGGTCTGGATGTTGAAATCGCCCTGCACGCGGCGGTAGGCATGGCTGCCCAGGGTCAGGTCGACCTGGTGTTCGGTGATCAGGCGCGGCACCTTGCTGACCTGGTTGACCGCGCCGCCGGTGGAGCCGCGACCGAACAGCATCGAAGCCGAGCCGCGCAGCACCTCCATGCGGTCGAGGTTGAAGGTGTCGCGTTCGTAGAAGGCCGGATCGCGCACGCCGTCGATGAACAGGTCACCCGTGGCCTGCAGCGAAAAGCCGCGCAGGCGTATGTCTTCTTCGCCGCCCTCGGCCGCCAGGAAGCTGATGCCGGCCGTGTTCTTGAGCGCTTCCTTGACGGTGTCGAGATTGCGGTCGTCGATGAGCTTCTCGGTCACCACGGTCACCGACTGCGGAATGTCGCGCAACTGCTGGCGACCCTTGCCGATACCGGTTTCCGTCGCCCGCAGTGCGTCCTTGCCTTCCGGCGCCTCGGCCTGCTCGCGCACGGTCACCGTGGGCAGCGTGTTCGAGGGCGTGGTTTGCGCCATGGCGCTCAAGGAGCCGGCCAGGAGCATGGCGCCCAGGGGCAACATGGCCGCGGACGCGGTCGAGGGTGTCGATGACGGGGCGCGGGAGGGGGTGGGGCGCAGGCGGGATTTCCGGTGGGACATGGTGTCAACAAGCTGAAAGGTTTTCGGCTGGCTGCACGCGGCTGCGTCCTGGCTGGCTGGAAGCCGGAATTGTATATATAACGAGAACGATTCGCATTAAAATGTAACGCGCTGATGAGGTTTTGGTGCTGCGTCGCAACATTCCGACTATTGGCCTCATAGTGACTATCAATAAAGATTATTGATAGACATGGGCTATAGTTCAACTAAGCGCTGCTCATGCAGTACCCCGTTCACCATTCCCGCAACTCCATCGACAAAGGAAACCACCATGTCCCTGATCAACACCACCGTCCAGCCCTTCCAGGCCCAAGCCTTCCACAACGGCAAGTTCGTGCCTGTTTCCGACGCCAGCCTGCGCGGCGAGTGGTCGGTCCTGATCTTCATGCCCGCTGCGTTCACCTTCAACTGCCCGACCGAAGTGGAAGACGCCGCCGACAACTACGCCGAGTTCCAGAAGGCCGGTGCCGAGGTCTACATCGTGACCACCGACACCCACTTCGCGCACAAGGTGTGGCACGAGACCTCGCCCGCCGTGGGCAAGGCCAAATTCCCGCTGATCGGTGACCCGACCCACACGCTGACCCGTGCGTTCGGCGTGCACATTGAAGAAGAAGGTCTGGCGTTGCGCGGCACCTTCATCATCAACCCCGAAGGCGTGATCAAGACCGCCGAAATCCACGACAACGCGATCGCTCGTGACGTCAAGGAAACCCTGCGCAAGTTGAAAGCTGCCCAGTTCGTGGCCAACAACCCAGGCCAGGTCTGCCCCGCCAAGTGGAACGAAGGCGCCAAGACCATCACGCCTTCGCTGGACCTCGTCGGGAAGATCTGACCCTCCCCCGCGCCGCGCTTTCAGCGCGTCACCCCCTCAAGGGGGCAATGCCTGCGGGCCGGCGGAGCCGGACCCGCGGCATTCTGGAAGGGGTCATCTCTTCCTCTTGCGTTTCTTTAGTACCGCAGACCGATGGGCTTTTCTTTGGCCCATCCACCGGCGGCATTGATGCCTCAATTCCATTCAGGAGAATTTCATGCTCGACACCCACCTCAAGACCCAGTTGCAGGCTTACCTCGGCAAGCTGCAGCGCCCCATCCGCCTGATCGCTTCGCTCGACAGCAGCGCTGGCGCAGTTGAGATGCGTGAGTTGCTGCAGGAGATTGCCGAGTTGTCGGACCTGGTGAGCTTCGACGAGAGTGGCACCGATGCGCGCAAACCGTCGTTCGTCATTGCCCGTGAAGGCGAGGCCACCGGCGTGCGTTTCGCTGCCATCCCACTGGGCCACGAGTTCACTTCATTGGTGCTCGCGCTGCTGTGGACCGGTGGCCACCCGCCCAAGGTCGAGACCGCTGTGATCGATCAGATCAAGGGTCTGGAAGGCGACTTCAATTTCGAGATGTACATGAGCCTCTCGTGCCACAACTGCCCGGACGTGGTGCAGGCGCTCACGCTGATGTCCATCCTCAACCCCGCTGTGAAGGCCACGGTGATCGACGGTGGTCTGTACCAGGCCGAGGTCGAAGAGCGCCAGATCCTGGCCGTGCCCATGGTCTTCCTCAACGGTGAGCTGTTCGGCTCGGGCCGCATGCTGCTCGAAGAGATCGTGGCCAAGCTCGACGTGAAATCCGACGAGCGCGAAGCCGCCAGGCTCAATGCCAAGGACCCCTACGACGTGTTGATCGTCGGCGGTGGCCCGGCCGGTGCGGCCGCTGCCGTGTACGCCGCCCGCAAGGGCATCCGCGTGGGTGTGGCGGCCGAACGTTTTGGGGGTCAGACCAACGACACCATGGCGATCGAGAACTACATCAGCGTGCTGGAGACCGATGGCCCGAAGTTCGCCGCCGCGCTCGAAGCGCAAGTGCGCCACTACGACGTGGACATCATGAACCTGCAGCGCGCCGACAAGATCATTCCCGCCGCGCAAGCGGGTGGCATGGTGCAGGTGCAGATGGCCAACGGCGCGGTGCTGCAGGCGCGCAGCGTGATCCTCTCGACCGGTGCGCGCTGGCGCAACGTCAACGTGCCCGGCGAAGCCGAGTACAAGAACAAGGGCGTGGCTTACTGCCCGCACTGCGACGGTCCGCTTTTCAAGGGCAAGAGCGTGGCGGTGATCGGTGGTGGCAACTCCGGCGTCGAAGCGGCGATCGACTTGGCGGGCATCGTGAAACACGTGACGCTGGTCGAGTTCGCCGACGCGCTCAAGGCCGACGCGGTGCTGGTGAGCAAGCTCAAGAGCCTGCCCAACGTGACCATCAACGTGAACGCACAGACCACCGAAATCACGGGTGCCGGCGGCAAGGTCAATGGCCTGTCGTTCAAGGACCGCGTGAGTGGCGACATCAAACATGTCGAGCTCGACGGTGTGTTCGTGCAGATCGGCCTGGTGCCCAACACCGAGTGGCTCAAGGGCACGGTGGACCTCAGCCGCTACGGCGAGATCGAGGTTGATGCCAAGGGTCACACCAATGTGCCTGGCGTGTTTGCCGCGGGTGACTGCACGACGGTGCCGTACAAGCAGATCGTGATCGCCGCGGGCGAAGGCTCCAAGGCCGCGCTCAGCGCCTTCGACTACCTGATCCGCCAGCCGGTGGTGGTGTCGGAAACGGCTGAGGCAGTCGCCGCCTGACACGAACTCAGCAGGAATACCGCGGAACCGGCTTTGCCGGGCCGCAGGTATTGCCCCCTTGAGGGGGGATGCGGCTACACGCAGTGAGCAAGCGACGGGGGTGACTTCTTTAACTTCGCCGCACCTTCAAGGTGTAGTTGCCCATGCCACTGGCCTTGTTGTAGTGGCGCACCTGCACGTAGTAGCGACCGGGGATGAGGCTGGCGCGGATCAGCGCGTTGGTGCCCACGCCGCTGTCGTCGTCCTCGGCGATCACGGCGGTGGGGCTGTCGGGTCCGAAGAGTTTCATCACGACATCGGTCGGACCCCGCGTGTCCACGATGTGGTTGCCACCGGTCTTCACGTTGAACTGAAACAGGTCTTCCTCGCCCGTCTTGCCGATGGCGGCTGAGGTGCGGCGCGTGGCGCCGATCGTCAGCTCCTGGGCATCGAGCAGCGTGGGTGCGGACTTGGGGTAGGCCTTGGCGCCGCCGATGAAGGCCTTGTCCTGCGCGGAGAGCACGGGGTTGGCCCGTGTTCCCACGCCGCTCCGCACCCAGCTGCCCGGAAAGAAGTACAGCATCACCGAGTCGGGGTCGAAGGTGGTGCCGTTGATCTGATCGGCGCGGTACTTGTTCAGCACGTTGTGGCGGATGGTGGCTTCGCTCCAGTTGTTGGGCGGTCCCGAGAGGTCGCGGATCACGGCGGCTTCGTTCCATTCGATGCCGCCATCCGGGTTCTGGTGTTCGTGCATGAGGCCGATGGCGTGGCCGAACTCGTGCGCCACGGTGCCACCGTCCATGAAGCCCAGGTTCATGGTGGGCTGGTCCAGCGGAATGCTGCGGTTGTCGGTGCCCACATAGGACCACGCGCCTTTGGCCGGGTCGAAGCTGACGCGGATCTCGGCATCCAACGCGTTGTTGAACTCGAATGTCAGGTTGGCGTGCGCCGTCCACCACTGCGCCTGCTCGCGCACCTTGGCCTGCTGCGCTGCTGTGCCGCCGATGAAGCGCACCCGCAGCGTGCTGCCGTTCATCCACAGTTTGCCCAGCGGAATGATGGCGCGCGTGCGGCCGCGGCTGCGCACCGTGGGCTGGAACTGCATGAGCTCGGCGGGCAGCAGGCGCTGGGTACAGACATGGACCAGTTTGGTCATGGTGGCTCCTTGGGGGGGTCAGGGATTTCGCACCAGCCGCAGCGGGGTGTCGGCCTGCTCGCCGTTGCTCCAGAGCTGGCCGGTGAGTTCACGCCCATCGGCGCTGGCGTTGAGCACCACGCTGCCGGTGTCCAGCGGTCCGCGGCCGTCGCCGGTGACGGCTTGCACAGGAATCTCGATGCGCGGCACGCCCATCACGTGGGTGAGCACGCCCTGGCCGACGTAGCGCACGTCGCTGAAGACCAGGCCCATGTCCCGAACGCTCTGTGCGTAGGCTTGCCATCGCGGGTACCAGGCGATGGGAAAGGCATCCGTCTGCAACTGGATCGCGCCATTGATCACGGTGAACTGCACGCGCAGGCGCCGGTTGTCTTCGTCGATCGACCACCACATGCCCGAGACATCGCGGGTGTTCTGGCCGGGCGCAGGCGCAGGCGTTGGCGTTGGCGTTGGCGATACGAGCGGTGCGGGTGCCGGCACGGCGTCTTCTTCCTCGGGCAGCAGCAGCCCGATCACCACCAGCCCCACGAAGATGCCGCCGATCCACGTGAAGCCGCGCTGCATGCGTTGCATCCAGCCTCGTTTCGCCTGCACGTCCGACTCTGAGCGCGGCACCAGCGGGCTGATGCCGTGGCTGGCGAGGTCGGCCACGATCTTGTTCAGGTCGCCCGCCCAGTCTTCGGTGCGCAGCTTGAGCGCGTGCGATTCTTTCAAGAACCGCAGGGGCGCCGGGATGTCGCCGGTGGCCGGCATCAAGACGCCCTCGGTCAACAACGGGATGATGGTCGCCCCGTGGGACTGCGCGGTGAGCACTTCACCCCGGATGGGGTCGTCGTCCCGGTCGATGCGCCGGCCGCCTTCGGGGTGGGCCATGCCCAGCAGATCGGGTGTGACCAGCAGCAGCACCACCGGCTGCGTGCCCAGCGCCGCCATGATGGCGCTGCGCCACGAATGCCCGCCCCGCAGGTCCTGCTTGTCGAAGAACACCTGGTCTTCGCCATAGAGCCGGCTGAGGTCGGCGCACAGCCGGTCGGCGTCCTTCTTGCCGTCGGACGAGCGGTAGCTGATGAAGATGCGGTTCATTCGGCGGCGTATCGGTTCAGGACATCAAGCAACTCATCCGCGGCCTGCTGGTCGGCGCTCGTGACGCCATCGAGGTGCTCCAGCACGAAGCCGAGCTGGTCGGCCACCGAGGCCCACATCCAGGCGGTGCCCGCGCGCTGGTGCATGTCGTCGAGGCTGCTCAGGATGTTGGGCAGCTGCGCCACCAGCGAATGGTTGGCCAGGGCCTCGTACACGCTGAGCTCGGGCAGCCCCACCACGCTCCAGAAGTCCGGGTCTTCGCGTTGCTGGCGCTCCAGGCTCTGGCGCACCCGCTGCAGGCGCTCCGTGCCGAAGCCTGGCCACTGAGGGTCGCGTCCGCGCGCGAGCAGCTCGGCGGCCACCAGATTCAGCGCGGGGTAGAACAGGTCGGCCTGCCCGCTTTGCAGGGCCAGGGCCTCAGCCCGCCGGTAGTGCTCGGCCATGCGGTCCACCGCACGGGCCTTGGCGGCGGCCCCGGAGGTACCCGCCATGCCTTCGAGCCGGGCCATGCGTTTCCAGGTCGAGCCCAGCAGGCTTTCACGCTCGACCGTGGGCGACAGCGCCACCAGTGCGTCCAGGATCGCGATCGCCTGCGCGATCTCCGCGCGCCCTTGCTCCAGCAAGGCCTTCAGGGCCGCGGGCCTGGAGCCCTGGCGCCCCGCGGCCTCCAGTCGCGCCCACGCCTGGCGAGCGCCCAGGTTGGCCAGCTGTTCGTTGGCCTTCACCGAAGCACTGCCGTCGTTGGCCGCCACTGCGCGGCGGTACCAGTGCAGTGCGCGGTCGATGTCGCGCGCCGCGGCCCAGGCAACCCCATAGGCTTCGGCCACCGCGCCCATGCCGCCCCATTCGCTGTCGAAACGGGATTCGAGATAGCGGATCTTTTCGCGTTGCGACTCGGGTGCTGCCCCCTGGGTGGTGCTCTGCACCGCCAGCGTTTCCAGAGCCAGGGCCAGTGCAACCGGTGAGGCGATGCCGGCGTACAGCTTGGACAACGGGGGCGGCGTGCGGCGCGCGTCGGTTTCGTTGCGCTGCCAGACCCAGTCGGGGTCGCCATAGCACTGGTAGGCGGCCCAGGTGTTGCCCAGCGGGCTCAGGGTGTAAGCGGCCACGCGGGCGGCCTGCACCGCGTCCATGAAGCGTCTTCCCGACAGCAGCGCGCGGTAGAACTCGGTGGCAAACGCGTTGGCGGCGTCGTCTTCCACCGCCCAGCCCGCGGCCACCACGCAGCGCACGCCGATGCGGATCAGTTGCTTGGCCACGCCGGCGGCAAACTGCGCGCGGTCGTAGCCACCTTTGAGGAGCTTGTCGGGGTCGGCGGCGAGGTGACAGCAGTTGAGGAACACCAGTTCGGGCACGACCCGCATGGCCTGCACCTCGCGCGGGCCGAGAAAGGTGTTGTCGCTGAGCACCACGCCGCGCAGCAGCGGCGGCATGCCCAGGCGCAGGAGTTCAGGCTCACCGTGGCCGGCGATGTGCACGATGCGGTAGCGCCGCGCCAGCAGCGCGGTGGTCACGGCAGCGGCATCGGGCCCCAGGCCGTCGTCGGGCGCGATCAGCGAATGCACCCGGGACGCGTCCAGCCCGAGCTGCCCGCTCAGCGCCTCCACCACCGCCTGGGCTTCGGCGCGCGCGGCCGGCAGCGGCGGATACAGCAGCGGGTCGCACAGGGGCTCCCCGATCACCAGGACAGCGTCCTCCAGCCGAGCGTCACTCACCTGGGTGCGGAATGCGGCGGTGCGCAGGCGGCGCAGCAGTTTGTTGCGGATGGCCCAGGGCGCCTCGGGTCCACCGCGGCCGTCATCGGGTGCGTCCAGCAACTCCCACGGAATGCCGGCAGTCCCGTCGTCAAGCTCCAGCAGCAGCTCGGTCGTGCCGCCCAGGCTGGACTCCATCTCCACCGGCACCAGCAACTGAAACAGCGTGCGGCCGATGTTGCGGTCGCGGTTGGCGTCGTTGGAGGCGCGCCGCACCAGTTCGCCCACCAGCCGCGCCTGCGTGGCCTGCGCCCGCACCTCGGCGCGCGCGCGCTGCGTGTCCAGCGTGTAGACGATGCTGGGTTCACCCGTCTCGTCGGTCACGGTCACCGCGCTGATGAAGTCGTAGGCGGTGCCGCGGTAGCCGTTGTCCAGCGTCTTGCGCAGAGCACCCACGCCCGAGATGATGGTGGGCGTGATCATGAAGTGCTCGGGGGCGGCGGCGGCCAGCAGCGTCAATGCGCTCCAGGCTTCGGTGGCCCGGTCGAGGTAGAGCTCCACCAGGCGCAGGTGGCTCACCAGCGGCCAGCCACCTGCGCTGAGCTTTTCGTTCGCCTCGCGCACGCCCTGCGCCACCGCCTGCGACGAGGTGCTCACGGTGATGCCGCTGCCGCCGCTGCCCATCAGCGTGGCGGCCAGTTCGAAGTGGGTGGCACCGCCCGTCTCGGCCACCCGCTGGGCCCATGCCAGCGTGGCCTGGCGAACGGTGTGGGTCAGCATGGCGCTCTTGAGCTTGCCTTCGGTGCCCAGGCCGGCCACCACCACATGGGGCGGGCGGGGCAACGACAACGGACTGTCCGGGTCTTGCCGGTTGTTGACGAAGATCTGGTGCGTGCCCGGTGCCTCCGGGTACAGGCCTGCTGTGAGCGACGCCGACATGACGCCCCCGATGAAACGGTCCACCACCGCCTCGCTGCCACTGAGGGTGGACGCAAAGTAGTGGCCCACCAGCAAGGGTGTGCTGATGAACTTGAGGTTGGCGTTGTGCACGCTGATGCGCAGTGCGCTGCGCGGCGCTTCGGTTCGGATGGGCGCCTCGGCGGCCGGCGCCAGCACCTCGCCCAGTCCCGTGGGCGGCTGCACGACCGGGCTGCGCTGGCGTGACGGGCGGCTGCGCACGAGCGCCGCCGCGGCGCCACCGCCGCGTGTGAGGGATTCGGTGCCCACCACCGGCAGGCGTTGTGTGTCGCCGTGTTGCAGCAGATCCAGGTACGCGGCAAAGGCGGAAGAAACGTCGGGCAAGTCGCCGTGCGTGCCATCCACCCGCCAGGCGCGCACCCCGGGCAGCAAGGCGTTCTCCAGCGTCACGCGGCCGTCACCGCCGTCGGGCTGGTCCAGGTAGACCAGGCCTTCGCGGGCATCGATCTCGAAACTCGCGGGTGTGAAGCGCGCGTGACCCACCACCATCAGCAACCGGTCGCGAAAGCCGGGCAGGGCGGCATCGCGCTGCTGGTCGAGCCGGCGGCGCAAGGCCACGGCGCGGTCCAGCACCTCCTGTGACGGCACACCCCAGCGGTAGATCGTGCGCTGGCTCTCCACGTGGTGCCAGAAGTTGGCGTCTTCCAGGGTCTTCATGTCCTGCTCGGCCAATGCCTGCCAGCGCTCGCTTTGCGCCAGGCCGAGCGTGGGGTCGAGCAGGCCGGCCTGCAACTGCAGGAAGCCCGGCATGGCCGCCATGAGGCGGCGTGCCTTGTGGTCCTGGAACGGCATGCCGAAGGCGGACAGCGCGTTGCCCATGGTGTCGTCGCCCGAGAGCACCTGCATCGGCGCGAACGAGCCGCCGTTGGGTGTGCCCAGCATCAGCAAGCGCGAGCCCGCCCGCTCCAGCCATCGCTGCCACACGTCGGGACGCTCCAGTTGCACGGTGCGCGCGACCAGGCCTCCCATGGAATGCGTCAGCAGGCACACCGGCTGGCCGCTGGTGGCGCGCGCGGCCAGGGCCTGGTCCATCACGTCGGCCAGGCGGGTGGCTTCGTCCTCGATGGGGCGGCGCCAGTCGAACGAGAACTCGATGACCTCGTGGGTCGCTGACAGAAAGGTGGCCAGGTCGTCGTACACGCTGCCGATGGCGCCGTCGGGCAGCACACGCCCACCCGCATCGGGGTAGGCCAGACGCCCCAGGCCGCCGAGGATGCGCGCACTCAACCAGACGCGCTTGCCATCCACCGCGAGGTGGCTGCCCAGGATGCCCGGCAGCATGATCACGGCGGGCCGCTCGGAGGCCGGTGGCGCGCCAGCCGTGCGAGGCATGCCGCGCAGGCCGTCGCTGGAACTGCCGGCCCACGACATCGGGCCGATCGGCTGGAACCCCGCGGGGGAATCCTGCACGAGCGCGTTGCAGATGACCTCGGCCGAGCGGGCTTCGCTGAAGTAGCTGAAGTGGGTGACCTTGCCACCGCGCTCCAGCACGAAGGTGGCCGCCGCGTGCCCGCCGGTGGGCGCGCGCGGTGTGCCGCCGTACATCGATCGGGTCTGCACCACCAGGTCGTTGTCGGTCCAGTAGAACGCGTCGGCCAGCAGGGTCTTGACCCATGAGGTGATGGAGTCGCCCTGGATGTCGCCGGCCACCACACGCAGCTGTCCGGGCAGCGGGCCGGCGTCCGCCCCTTCGCTGGCGTGCAGCCACTGCACCAAGGGGCTCTCGGGCAGCATGCATTCGAGGCCGGGCATCAGGGTCGGGTCGGTGCGCTGGCTGGCCACTTCGCCAATGAAGTCGATCAGTGTGGGCGCCACCGGAATCGCGGCCAGTTCAAACGACCACTTGAGCACCGACACATAGGCATCGAGCCGTTTGGACGCCAGCAGCGTGCCGCGCGCAGGGCAGGCCACGCGCACCACGCGCTCCACCCGGATGTCGCGTCCCTTGAGCTCGGCGGCGAGGTCGCGCAGGGCTTGCAACTGGTTGCGGTGGTCCGGCACCTTGAACGGCGCAAGCGATTTTTCGTCGAGCTCGGGCCGCGCGCACACGCGGGCCAGCACCTCGGCCACCAGGCCGCCGCGCGAGTGGGTGAGCAGGTGCAGGCGTGCGCCTTTGGGCAGCGAGCGGGCGAGCAGCAGCGCGTTGTCGATCGGGCTGGCCATCAGCGTGGGATGGTCGAAGCCATAGACCCGGTTGCCATAGCGCGCAAACAGCTCACGCACCTTGTTCGAATGGTGTTGCCACAGCTTGCCGAAGGTGCCGTGGGTTTCGGAGAAGGTGCCGTGCAACAGCACCAGCAGCGGCGAATCGGCGGGCGTGGGGGAGGGCAGTCTGGCGATGCGCTGGCCGTTGCCCTTGAGCGCGGTGGCAAAGCTCTCCGCCGACAGCGGGTACAGGCCGGCTTCAACCTGGCTGTCGACCCGCGCCGCGATCTTGGCGGCGGTGATGCGCGAAGCCGGCTCCAGCAGCAGGCCGGTGACCACCTCGACCGCGGAGAGCAGCACATCGCCCAGGCGCCCCCGCGAGGTGCCGCGCGAAGCGCCGGCCTGCTCCAGGCCCTGCCAGCCGAGCTGCGCCGGCACGTTGATCTCGGCGCTGGTGGCGCTGCCGCTGGAGCGGCTGCGGCGTTGTGTTTCGACACCGCTGCGCGTGAGGCCCGACTGCGCGAGCATCAGGTCGCGCGCGGTTTCGGGGTGCAGCATGAGCGAGGGCCCATTGGCGATGTGCAGCACCACCGCGTCGAGCCCGGGGCGGGCAGTGAGGCGCACCACGTCGCTGCTGCCACGCGTGGCGCCCACCTGCACGCGCTGCGTGGTCTGCCCCCGCCCGCCAAAAGATGCCGGGGCACCGGGCCCCCTGCCGCGCGTGGCGGCCGGGGCTGTCTGTGGCTGACCGCGAACGATGAAGGTGATGGGGTCGGACGCAGTGGTCATGAATGCACTTTCTGCAGCGGGTGCGCACGCCTGAACTCAGCGCCGGGCGCGGGTGGTGGTGGCCTTCTTCGCTGGCGCTGCCCGCTTTTTGGCCGGAACGCTTGCCGTGGCTCTCGCCCGGGTCGTCACGGGCACTGCGCGCTGCGAGCGCGACAGCACGCCGGCCCGAGCGCGCGCGGCGGCCTGGCGCGCCACGAAGTCGTTGCACACCCAGCCCTCGAGGTCGGTGGCGCCCACCACGGCCACGCGGCTCCAGCGGTCCTGGGGTTCGAGCAGCACCAGCTCGGTCCCGCGCTTGAGCGCGGGGGCGACCTTGGGGAAATCGGCGCTCGGTCCGCTGCGGATGTTCAGGCTGGCCGAGGTGACCACCAGCCTCACCGGCACATCCCCGCCACGGCCCAGCGCGCGGCTGCGCACCGCCGCCAGCGGAAAGGCCGGACCGGGGTCCACCTTGCGTCCGCGCGCAATGTCCTCGTGGCCCAGCACGTCCTTCAGGCCGTAGTGCGCCACCAGCACTTCGCACAATTGCAGCGCGCGCTCGATCTGCACTTCGGTGTAGTGGTGCCATGGCCGCGCTCCACCACCGTGCCGGTGTTCGGCCACCACCACTTCGTTGTCGGGGTAGGCCTTGCCGAACCACGAGACACAGCGCTCGCCCTCGCGGTGCAGCAGACCGGCGTTGTCCATCTCGACGCCGATGGCGTGGTGGTTCAGGCCGTCGATGCCGTTCCACTGGCTCACGCCGGCGTGCCAGGTGACCGCGTTGAAGGGGGCCAGCTGCACGATGCGCCCGTCACGCCCCAGCACGATGTGCGCCGAGGCATTGCCTTGCGGCTTCTTCGTGCACAGCGACTCCACCGAGCTCTCCAGCGTGCGCCCGGCGGTGTAGTGCAACACCACGAACTGCGGACGCATGGCACCGCCCACATTGGGTGTGGGCCGGAAGCTCACGTCGGGGCCGGTGAGGCGGTGGTTCTGGATGCCGAGCATGAAACCCTCCCTTGGGTTGCCGAAGGAGAACAAGGCGCCGTTCACGGGCGCGGTGCGCTCATCCGCTGAACGGTGTCTCTCTCAGGAATGCGGCCGCCGGCCCCAGTGTGAACAGGTTGGGGGACTGGCTGGGCGGCAGGCCCGCGCGGATGAGTGCGTGAAAACGCGCGTAGCTGCCGGTGAACGCGCCGTTGTTCCACACGCGCAGCAGTTGTTCGGTGAAGGCGCCGTTGTGGTCGCCGTCCATGGAAAACTGGTTGTCTTGGCAGCCCGAGATGAGGATGACCGAGGGCTTGAACTCCTTGACGATGGCCGTGAGCCGGTTGCTCACCGTCACGTTGGCCAGCGCGGTGTCGGGGTCGCTCACGCGTGCGCCCGCGGCCTTGGCCACCTCGGTTTGAAGCTTGTCGTAGAACGCCTTGTGAGCCGCATAGACGCGCATGCCCACGGCCGGCGGCATGATGCGCGGGCGTTGCGTGGGTGTGCCCGGAGGCGGCCGCCCGGCGCGCACCACGGTGCCGCTGTGGCAGCTGTCCGACACCACGAAGAGGCGCACACCCGCCTTGAACTTGCTGAGCTCGAAGTAGAGCTCGTCGTCGATGAGCTGGCCGTCATACAGGCACCAGGTTTCGTCCTGCTTGTCGTCTTCTTCGCCACTGACGTCGGGCACCTGGCCGCCGTGGCCGGAAAAACTCATGAAGAAGAAGTCTCCGGCGACCAGGGCCTTGGCCGCCTTGCGCAAAGCCGCCAGCAGGTTGGATCGGGTGGCCTTTTTGGTGATCAGCAGCGTGCTTTTCATGCCCTGGGACTGCGCGATCGCCGCCATGTCGTGCGCATCGAATTCACAGGCAGCGAGGGGTCCGGTCCAGCCCTCGTAGTGCGCCGCGCTGACTTCGTTGATGCCGATGTGCAGCGACAGGGCCTGGGGCTTTTTCGCGGTTGCGACAGACGCATTCTTGCTGACCATTTGAACTCCCCCGGTGGCTGTTTCATATTGTTCGGGTTGTGCAATCTGTCACAAATTCTGGGCGTTTTGTCTTTATGAAGCAAATCGCAAGTTGTAAGCGAATGTCCCGATTGGGAGCTTTCGGGCTACTCATGGCGCTGCGGATCATGGGCGGTTGCGGCAGCCGCCGTCGTGCGAACGTGTCCCACATTTCTGCATTCACTGCACGCGCCGATCTGCGCGTGCGGCGCATGTCGTGACCGCTCGCAAGCGGGGTGTGTTGCTCTCGGTTTGCAAGCTGCGCGTCAGCTTCGGTGCTAATTGCTAGGGGCATACCCTTGGTTTGATGCACTTGGAGCGGGATCGCAATTTAGCTGTAAGAAAGCGCCAACAAAGTGCTCCTCGTGATGCCACAAACCCGGTGTTTGTGGAGTGCACTCAACGGTGGCGGACGCCGCCCTTCAGCAAGCAACCTCAGAGGAAATGACTCATGAATAGCGACAGCAACGCAAAGGCCTATTGGTCTGCCACGCTGGGCCTGCTGACCAAGGTATTGGTCGTGTGGTTCCTGGTTTCCTACGGTGCGGGCATCTTGTTCGCGCCCCTGCTCAACAACATTTCGCTCGGCGGCTATCCGCTGGGCTTCTGGTTCGCGCAGCAGGGCTCCATCTACGTGTTCATTGCATTGATCTTCTATTACGCCCACAAGATGGGCCAGATCGATCGCAAGTTCGGCATGCAGGAAGACTGAGAAACACGAGAACACCATGGCACTTCAAACCACCATCTATCTGTTCGTCGGGCTCAGCTTCGCGCTGTACCTCGGCATCGCCTACTGGGCACGCGCGGGCAGCACGTCCGAGTTCTATGTGGCCGGCGGCGGGGTCCACCCCGTCACCAACGGCATGGCCACGGCCGCCGACTGGATGTCGGCTGCGTCCTTCATCTCCATGGCCGGCCTCATTTCCAACATGGGCTACGGCGGCGCCGTGTTCCTGATGGGCTGGACCGGCGGCTACGTGTTGCTGGCCATGTTGCTGGCACCGTATCTGCGCAAGTTCGGCAAGTTCACCGTGCCTGAATTCATTGGCGACCGCTTCTACTCGAAGTCAGCTCGCAACGTGGCCGTGCTGTGCCTGCTGGTCGCATCGCTGACCTACATCATTGGCCAGATGACGGGTGTGGGCGTGACCTTCGCGCGTTTCCTGGGTGTGACCAGCGACCAAGGCATCTACATCGGCATGGCCATCGTGTTTGCCTACGCGGTGTTCGGCGGCATGAAGGGCATCACCTACACGCAGGTCGCGCAGTACATCGTGCTGATCGTGGCCTACCTGGTGCCGGCTTTCTTCATCTCGCTCAACCTCACCGGCAACTTCCTGCCACAGCTGGGCCTGGGCGCCGACATGGCCGGCACCGACGTGTCGCTGCTGACCAAGCTTGATCAGGTCGTGACCGACCTCGGCTTTGGCCAGTACACGACCACCAGCGCGGGCTCCACGCTGAACATGTTCTTCTACACCGTGTCGCTGATGATCGGTACCGCGGGCCTGCCCCACGTGATCGTTCGCTTCTTCACGGTGCCGAAGGTGGCCGATGCGCGTTCGTCTGCTGGTTGGGCGCTGGTCTTCATTGCCTTGCTGTACACCACGGCCCCTGCCGTGGGCGCCATGGCCAAGCTGAACCTGCACGGCACGGTCAACTCCGCAGTGGGTCTGGTCAGAAGCGCTGAAGGCGGCATCGGCGTGAATTCCGAAGCGGTCAAGGCCAACGCCGACCTGTATGCCACCGAAGCCAGCCTGGTGTACGACCAGCGTCCGGAGTGGATGAAGCGCTGGGAAAAGACCGGCCTGTTGAAGTGGGAAGACAAGAACGCGGACGGCCGCATCCAGTACTACAACGACGCCACGAAGAACGAAGTCGCCAAAGGCAAGGCCGAAGCGGCTGGCTGGAAGGGCAACGAGCTGACCGTGAACGCCGACATCATCGTGCTGGCCAACCCGGAAATCGCACTGCTGCCCAACTGGGTGATCGCACTGGTGGCCGCGGGTGGCCTGGCCGCTGCGCTGTCCACCGCTGCCGGTCTGTTGCTGGCCATTTCGTCGGCCATCTCGCACGACCTGATCAAGGGCGCCATCAAGCCCGACATCAGCGAAAAGGGTGAACTCATGGCCGGCAAGATCGCCATGGCCGTGGCCATCTTCGTGGCGGGCTGGCTGGGTCTGAACCCGCCGGGCTTTGCGGCCGGTACCGTGGCCCTGGCCTTCGGTATCGCGGCGTCCACCATCTTCCCTGCGTTGATGATGGGCATCTTCAGCCGCACCGTGTCCGACAAGGGCGCCATCGCCGGCATGCTGGCGGGTCTCTTCGTGACGCTGTTCTATGTGTTCGCACACAAGGGCATCTTCTTCATCAAGGGCACCGACTACGTGAACATGGTCGGCGGCGTGAACGGCTTCTTCACCATCTCGCCCGAAGCCTTCGGCACCGTAGGCGCCATCGTGAACTTTGCTGTCGCGTATGCGGTGAGCAAGATGTCGGCACCTGTGCCCACGCACATCCAGGCACTGGTGGAATCGGTTCGCGTGCCCAAGGGCGCTGGCGTTGCCACCGGCCACTGATGGCTTGAACCCACACTGACCGGGCATCCGCCCGGCCTGTTTGTTCCCCAGACCCCGTTGGTTCGCTGACGGGGTTTGGCGTTTCTGGAGAGCGCTGGAGGACAATCCGGCATCAACACACCGCGCACCATGAACTTGCCCAGCGTTTTCATCTTCAACTGGATCTTCCTGATCGCCCTGTTTCCAGTGGCCTTTTTCTGGCTGCGCCGCGCGTATCGCATTCTTGTGAAGCGCGACTTTTCCGAGGTTGCCTTGAAGAAGGGCCTGCCGCCGCCCAACGCGGAAAAGTACGCACCCTACGAAATGGCCTTCAACCTGGTCGGCGGCGTGATCATCGTGGGTGTGCTGGTGGCCGTGCTCGGCTTCCAGGCGCTGTCATCCGAAGACTGGATCGCCGTGGCGGGTGTGACTCTGTGGATGAAGCTGCTGGCGTCGTTTGCGCTCGGCCGCCAGGCGCACGGCCTGGGGCCGGGCCGCAAGAAGAGCTGACCGAAGAGACGGCTCGGCGCCGGGCCGCCCCAAGCCGGGTCAGCCCCCTCGGGGGGCAGCGACCCGCGCAGCGGCGGAGCGTGGGGGCCACAGACCCGGCGCCGGGCCGCCCCAAGCCGGGTCAGCCCCCTCGGGGGGCAGCGACCCGCGCAGCGGCGGAGCGTGGGGGCCACAGACCCGGCGCGGTTTCAGTACTCAAGGCGCTCCGGCCGGATTTCCTGAAGGATGGTTGTCGCGATCTCTTCGATCGACTTGGTCGTCGTTGACAACCACCGGATGCCCTCGCGCCGCATCATGCCCTCGGCCTCGCTCACTTCCATGCGGCAGTTGTCCAGGCTCGCGTAGCGCGAGTTCGGGCGGCGCTCGTTGCGGATCTCGCTCAGGCGCTCGGGCGCGATGGTGAGACCAAAGATCTTCTTGCGGTGCGCCACCAGCGCAGGCGGCAGCTTTCGGCGCTCGAAGTCCTCGGGGATCAGCGGGTAGTTGGAGGCCTTCAGGCCGTATTGCATGGCGAGGTAGAGCGAGGTCGGCGTCTTGCCGCTGCGGCTCACCCCCACCAGGATCACGTCGGAGCCCTGCAGGTCCTTGTGGCTCTGGCCGTCGTCGTGCGCCAGCGAGAAGTTGATCGCCTCGATGCGATCGTTGTAGGCCTTGCTCTTGGACGCGTCCGAGAAACGCCCGACCCGGTGGTTCGACTTGACGCCCAGCTCGTGCTCCATGGGTTCCACGAAGGTGCCGAACATGTCGAGCATCATGCCGTGGCAGTGCCCTTGAAAGACCGCGAGCACCTCCATGTTGACCACGGTGGTGAAGACCAGCGGGCGCTTGCCTTCGATCACGGCGGTGTGGTTGATCTGGCGCACCGCCTGGTGGGCCTTGTCCACGCTGTCCAGAAACGGCAGGCGCACGCGCCGCACCTCGATCTCGAACTGGGCCAGCAGGGCGTTGCCGAAAGTCTCGGCCGTGATGCCGGTGCCGTCGGAGATGAAGAAGACCGTTCGGTTGGGCATGGGGCGCGTCCTTACAATACCGGGTGTTGTGTCGGGGGCCATTATCGGTGGCCCTGCCGTCTCATTTGCTTCCCTGCCCGGTGCCAGACCCACAACAGAACAACAGGTCGCCAGCCCCTGCATGGACACCCCGGTTTTTCAACCTTAGGAGTTTTCCCATGTCCAACCTGTTTGGAGCGACCGATCTGGTCGTGCCTTTCGAGAAATTGCGGATGAGCGACGTCGAGTCGGTCGGCGGCAAGAACGCCAGCCTCGGCGAGATGATTTCGCAACTGCCCAGCGGCGTGAAGGTGCCCACGGGCTTTGCCACCACGGCGCACGCGTTCCGCGAATTCCTGGCGTACGACGGCCTGACCGAGCGCATCAACGCGCGGCTGGATGCGCTGGACACCGAAGACGTGCGCGCCCTGGCCGAGGCCGGGGCCGAAATCCGCGCCATGGTGGAAAACCAGCCTTTTCCGGCCGATCTGGAAAAGGCCATCCGCGAAGCCTTCGTCACCCTCACCCACGGCAACGCCACGGCTTCGTTTGCCGTGCGCTCGTCGGCCACCGCCGAAGACCTGCCCGACGCATCGTTTGCCGGTCAGCAGGAGACCTTCCTCAACGTGATCGGCATCGAAGAGGTGCTGCACAAGATGAAGGAGGTGTTCGCCAGCCTCTACAACGACCGTGCCATCAGCTACCGCGTGCACAAGGGCTTTGCCCATGCCGAGGTGGCCCTGAGTGCCGGTGTGCAGCGCATGGTGCGTTCCGACCTGGGTGCTGCCGGCGTGATGTTCACCATCGATACCGAGAGCGGCTTTGAAGACGTCGTTTTCATCACCAGCAGCTACGGCCTGGGCGAGACCGTGGTGCAGGGTGCCGTGAACCCCGACGAGTTCTATGTGCACAAGCCCATGCTCAAGGCCGGCAAACGCGCGCTGATCCGCCGCAACCTGGGCAGCAAGCTGATCCAGATGGGTTTCACCACCGATGCCGAGAAGTCGGGCGATGGCGCGCTCAAAGGCAAGCTGGTGAAGACCACCGACGTGCCGGTGGAATTGCGCAACCGCTACAGCCTGACCGACGCCGATGTGGAGCAGCTGGCGCGCTACGCCATGGTGATCGAGCAGCACTATGGCCGCCCGATGGACATCGAGTGGGGCAAGGACGGCGTGGACGGCCAGCTCTACATCCTGCAGGCCCGCCCTGAAACGGTGAAGAGCCAGGGCGCCGGCAAGACCGAGGTGCGCTACAAGCTCAAGGGCAAGGGCGCGGTGCTGGCCAGCGGCCGCGCCATCGGCCAGAAGGTGGGCACGGGCCCGGTGCGCCTGGTGCACAACATCAGCGAGATGGACAAGGTGCAGCCCGGCGACGTGCTCGTGACCGACATGACCGACCCGAACTGGGAGCCGGTGATGAAGCGGGCCAGCGCCATCGTGACCAACCGCGGCGGGCGCACCTGCCACGCCGCCATCATCGCGCGCGAGCTGGGCATTCCGGCGGTGGTGGGTTGTGGCGACGCGACCGAACTGCTCAAGGAAGGCACGCTGGTCACGGTGAGCTGCGCCGAGGGCGATACCGGCAACATCTACGACGGCCTGCTGGAAACCGAGATCACCGAAGTGCAGCGCGGCGAAATGCCCCCGCTGGACGTGAAGATCATGATGAACGTGGGCAACCCGCAGCTGGCGTTCGACTTCTGCCAGATCCCCAACGGCGGCGTGGGCCTGGCGCGGCTGGAGTTCATCATCAACAACAACATCGGCGTGCATCCCAAGGCGATCCTGGACTATCCCGCGGTCGATGCCGATTTGAAGAAGGCGGTGGAGTCGGTGGCCCGCGGCCACGCCTCGCCGCGCGCCTTCTACGTGGACAAGGTGGCCGAAGGGGTGGCCACCATCGCCGCGGCCTTCTGGCCCAAGCCGGTGATCGTGCGCCTGTCGGACTTCAAGAGCAACGAGTACCGCAAGCTGGTGGGTGGCTCGCGCTACGAACCCGATGAAGAGAACCCGATGCTGGGCTTCCGCGGCGCGGCGCGCTACATCAGCGAAGACTTCCGCGAAGCCTTCGCCATGGAATGCGAAGCGCTCAAGCGCGTGCGCGAAGACATGGGTCTGGACAACGTGCAGGTGATGGTGCCGTTCGTGCGCACGCTGGGCCAGGCCAAGCGCGTGACCGAGCTCATGGCGGAGAAGGGCTTGAAGCGCGGCGAGAACGGCCTCAAGGTCATCATGATGTGCGAGATCCCGAGCAATGCGGTGCTGGCCAAGGACTTCCTGCAGTACTTCGACGGCTTCTCGATCGGCTCCAACGATCTGACCCAGCTCACCCTGGGCCTGGACCGCGATTCGGGCCTGGAGCTGCTCGCGCACGATTTCGATGAGCGCGATCCGGCCGTCAAGGCGCTGTTGCAGATGGCCATCAGCGCCTGCCGGGCCGAGGGCAAGTACGTGGGCATCTGCGGCCAGGGCCCCAGCGACCACCCCGACTTCGCGCAGTGGCTGCGCGACGAGGGCATCAGCTCGATCTCGCTGAATCCGGATTCGGTGGTCGACACCTGGCAACTCCTGTCGTCCAGTCAGAAGTAACAGAACCCGCGCTTCGGCGCTTGAATGAGAAGGCGGCAGCGGGCAACCCTGCCGCTTTTTTCGTGGCCAGCCCCGTCAGACTCAGGGGTCGGTGCATGGCGCACAATCGAATCGCGCACCGCTGGCCATGGACCGTGGTGGGCGTTTGAGGAGACACACATGTTCAAAGGTCTCGCTGCCCAGCGGCTGGTGGCCCTGTTCTTCGCCGCTGCGGCGCTGTTCAACTTTCCGCTGCTGGCGCTTTGGGACCACGATGCGCGGGTATGGGGTCTGCCCCTGTTCCCGCTCGCGCTCTTCGTCATCTGGGCGGCGCTGATCGCAGCGCTTGCCTGGGTGGTGGAGCACCACAGCAACGTGTCGCAACACGACTGAACATGCTGTCGGCCCCGCTCGTCATCGGCGTTTCGTTTGCCTACCTGCTGCTGCTGTTTGCCGTGGCCTATTGGGGCGACCTGCGGGCCGCGCAGGGCCGTTCGGTGATCTCCAGCCCTTGGGTGTATGCGCTCTCCATGGCGGTGTACTGCACCGCCTGGACCTATTTCGGCAGCGTGGGTCGCGCGGCCAACGCCGGTGTGTGGTTCCTGCCGATCTACCTGGGGCCCATGCTGGCCATGCTGCTGGCCTGGATGGTGGTGCGCAAGATGATCCGCATCGCCAAGACCTACCGCATCACCTCCATCGCCGACTTCATCGCGAGCCGTTACGGCAAGAGCCCGCTGCTGGCGGGCCTGGTGACGCTGATCACGGTGGTCGGCATCGTTCCCTACATCGCGCTGCAGCTCAAGGCGATTGCCAGCGGCTACGCGGTGCTCACCTCGCCGCTGGGCATGCCGGCAGTGCAGAGTGCGGACTGGTGGAGCGACAGCACGCTGTATGTGGCGATTGCGCTGGCCGGCTTCACCATCGTGTTTGGCGCGCGCCATCTGGACAGCACCGAGCGCCATGAAGGCATGGTGGCGGCGATCGCGTTCGAGTCGGTGGTCAAGCTGATGGCGTTCATGGCCGTGGGCCTGTTCGTCTGCTTCGGTCTTTTTGCGAGCCCGGCGGCGCTGTTCGACCAGGCCCACGCCGTCGAGGAACTGCGCCGCCTGATGCAGTTCGATCAGGGCCAACCATTTGCCTACGCGCAGTGGCTGGGCCTGACCTTGCTGGCCATGCTCTCGGTGATTTTTCTGCCGCGCCAGTTTCAGGTGATGGTGGTGGAGAACGTGGACGAAAACCACCTCAAGCGCGCGGTGTGGACGTTTCCGCTGTACCTCTTGCTCATCAACCTGTTCGTGCTCCCGATCGCGCTCGGTGGACTGCTGCATTTCGGCTCGGGGCGCATGGACCCGGAGACCTTCGTGCTGTCGCTGCCGTTGTCACAAGGGCAGGGTGCCTTGGCGTTGTTCGCCTTTGTGGGCGGCCTTTCGGCGGCCACCGGCATGGTGATCGTGGAGGCCATCGCGGTGTCCACCATGGTGTGCAACGACCTGGTGATGCCGCTGTTGTTGCGCATGCGGCGCTTTGGCGCGCGCGCCAGCGGCGATCTCACCGCGGTGCTGCTGCGCATCCGCCGCCTGGCCATCCTGGGCATCCTGCTGCTGGGCTATCTGTACTTCCACCTGGCTGGTGACGCCTACGCGCTGGTGAGCATCGGCCTCATCAGCTTCGCGGCGGTGGCCCAGTTCGCGCCGGCCTTGCTGGGCGGCATGTACTGGAAAGGCGGCACGCAGCATGGGGCGCTGGCCGGTCTGCTGCTGGGCTTTGCCTTCTGGGCTTACACGCTCATGCTGCCGTCGCTGGTGAAGTCGGGCTGGCTCACCGCCGGCTTCATGGAGCAGGGGCCTTTTGGCCTGTGGCTGTTCAAGCCCGAGGCCTTTCTGGGACTGGCCGGGCTGGACAACCTCACCCACTCGCTGATCTGGAGCCTGCTGGCCAATGTGACGGGCTATGTGGGTGTGTCGCTCTGGCGCGCACCCACCGCACGCGAGACCAGCCAGGCCCTGCTGTTCGTCGACGTGTTTCACCGCACCCTGGCCACGCGTCCGGTGTTCTGGCAGGGCAAGGCCAAAGTGTCTGCCTTGCTGCCGCTGGTGGGGCGCTTCCTGGGCGTGGAGGCTGCGCAGCGCCTGTTTGCCGACTATGCCGATCGCGCCGGAGTAAGGCAGATCGAGCAGATACCGCCCGATGCCCGGCTGGTGCATTTTGTGGAGACGCAACTGGCCGGCGCCATCGGCAGCGCGTCGGCCCGGGTGATGGTGGCCTCGGTGGTGGAAGAAGAGGCGCTGGACCTGGACGACGTGATGCGCATCCTCGATGAAGCGTCGCAGCTGCGCGCCTACTCGCACGAGCTGGAGGAGAAGTCGCAGTCGCTGGAGCGTGCCACCGCCGAGCTGCGCCAGGCCAACGACCAGCTCAAGAGCCTGGACCGGTTGAAGGACGATTTCATGTCGTCGGTGACGCACGAACTGCGTACCCCCTTGACCTCGATCAGGGCTCTGGCCGAACTGATGCGCGACGATGCCGATATGGACACCGTGCAGCGTCAGCAGTTTGTGGGCATCATCGTGGCCGAGACCGAGCGGCTCAGCCGCCTGGTCAACCAGGTGCTGGACATGGCCAAGATCGAGTCGGGCCACGCCGAGTGGCACGACACCGAGGTGGACATGAAAGCCCTTCTGGAGCAGGCTGCCAGCACCATGGCCGAGCCGCTGCGGGAGCGCGGCGTGCGGCTGGTGCTCGATGTGCCGGCGCGGGTGCGGCCCCTGCACGCCGACGCCGACCGCCTGATGCAGGTGGTGCTCAACCTGCTGTCGAACGCGGCCAAGTACGCACCGCGCGACACCGGCTGCGTGGCGCTGAGCCTGAAGGAGCGTGAGGATGGTGTCGAGGTGGAGGTGCAGGACAACGGACCGGGCATTGCGATCGACCAGCAGGCCATGGTGTTCGAGAAGTTCCGCCAGATCGCAGGGGACGCGCACTACCGGCCGGGCGGCACGGGCCTGGGCTTGCCGATCAGCCGGCAGATCGTCGCGCATTTCGGTGGGCACATGTGGCTGCATTCCACGCCGGGGCAGGGGTCTGTGTTCGGCTTCTCCCTGCCGCGCCAGCTGCAGGCAACCAAAGTGCAAGGAGACAAGACATGAGCCACAAGATCCTGATCGCCGACGACGAGCCCAACATCCTGATCTCGCTGGAGTTCCTCATGAAACGGGAAGGCTTCGAGGTGGTGCTGGCGCGCGACGGGCAGGAAGCCATTGACGCGATCAAGCGCGAGCAACCGGCGTTGGTGCTGCTCGACGTGATGATGCCGGTCAAGACCGGGTTCGATGTGTGCAGCGAGGTGCGTGCCAACGAGAACTTTCGCGACATGCTCATCGTGATGCTCACCGCCAAGGGGCGCGACACCGACGTGGCCAAGGGCCTGGCGCTGGGTGCCAACGCCTACATGACCAAGCCGTTTTCCACCAGGGAGTTGGTGCAGAAGGTGCACGACCTGCTGGGGCCCGCGCCATGAGCGCGCCGGGCCGCTCCCAAGCGCTCGTCCCGGAGCGCGCAGCGCGGAGGGTAGTCCAGTGAGCCGCCGGCGCATGGGTCGCCGGTTCTGGCTGGGCGTGGCGCTCGTGGGCGGCGCGGTCTTGCTGTGGCTCGGCCTCACGTGGGCGATCGTGGGCTCGACGCTGGATGCGGATCAGCGCCAGTTGCTGGCCGGGATCGTGGCGTCGCGCGGCACGCTGGTGGCCACGATGGGCGTGGTCCTGCTGGGCGCGCTGGCGTTCGCGGTGCGCGCGCTGGTGGAGCACTTCATCGAGCCCGCAGCCCAGCTGGCCGAAGAGGGCATGGTGCTGGTGCGCACCGACGTGGCGCGCGTCCTGCCGGCGCAGGGCAGCGCAGAGAACCGCGCCCTCACCGAGGTGATCAACCAGCTGGTGGTGCAGCGCACCCGGCTGCGCCAGGACATGGATGCGCGCGTGCTGGAGGCCAGCCGTGACATCGCACAGGAAAAGGGTCGGCTGGCCGCGCTCATGGCCGAGCTCACCCAAAGCGTCGTGGTGTGCAATCTGGATGGGCGCATCCTGCTCTACAACCAGCGCGCTCGCCTGCAGTTCCGCGCACTGTCCCAGGCGCCCGATGTGGCCGGTGGCGCCGAGTTGATCGGCCTGGGCCGCTCGATCTACACCGTGTTCGACCGCAAGCTGGTGGCACACGCCCTGGAGAACATCCAGCAGCGCATGCTCGCGGGCGCGGCCCAGCCTTCGGCCCAGCTCGTGACCTCCACGCCCGCGGGCCAGCTGCTGCGGGTGCAGATGGCGCCGGTTCGTTCGGCCCAGGCCCAGGCCGCCGAAGACCCGGCCGACCGCGCTGAACTCACCGGCTTCGTGCTGATGCTCGACAACATCACGCGCGACTTCGAGGTTGAGTCGGCACGTGATCGGGTGCTGCACACCTTGACCGAGGGCACCCGATCCGCCCTGGCCAACATGCAGGCCGCGCTGGACGTGCTGGACCACCCGGATCTGGAACCGGCCGCACGCGAACGCTTTCTGCGGGTGGTTCGTGAAGAGACCGGCGGGTTGGCCCGGCGCATCGCTGCGATCGAATCCGATACCGCTCAGAACCTGAAAACGCGCTGGCCGCTCGAAGACATGCTGGGAGCCGATCTGGTGTCGGCCGCGCTGCGCCGCATCGAGACCGTGACCGGATTGCCGGCCAGCGCCCAGGAGGTCAACCCGGTGCTCTGGCTCAAGGTCGAGAGCTTTTCCCTCTTGCAGGCGTTGGTCTATCTCTCGGGTCGCCTGGCCGAAGAGTTCGCGGTGCGTTTCGTGCAGCTGCGCCTGGACCTGGCCACGGGCAGCGCGGGCAAGGCGCAGCTGGACCTTGTCTGGTCGGGGCAGGCGATGAGCAACGAGACGGTGATGAGTTGGGAGATGGATGCCATGACGGTGGGCAGCGAGAGCACCGGGCTGAGTGTGCGCGACGTGATCGAGCGGCACGGCGGTGCCTTCTGGTTCGAGCGCGAGCGTGCCCGCCACCAGGCGTTCTTCCGCATCCTGCTGCCGCTGGCCGATCCGCGCGACCAGATCGACGCCCTGAGCTATGTGCACAGCGAGAGCCGGCCCGAGTACTACGACTTCGATCTCTTCAAGACCACCGAGCAGACCCGCTCCCTCGACGAGCGTCGCCTGGTCGATCTGGTCTACACCGTGTTCGACACCGAGACCACCGGGCTGGAGCCCTCCATGGGCGACGAGATCATCCAGATCGGCGCGGCGCGCATCGTCAACGGCAAGCTGCTGCGCCAGGAGTGCTTCGAGCAACTGGTGGACCCGCAACGCGCCATTCCTCCGGCTTCCATTCCCATTCACGGCATTCAGCCTTCCATGGTGCTGGGGCAGCCAAAGATTGGCGAGGTGCTGCCTGCGTTTCACGCGTTTGCGCAAGACACCGTGCTGGTGGCGCACAACGCCGCGTTCGACATGCGCTTCTTGCAACTGAAGGAGCAGTCCACCGGCGTGGTGTTCGAACAGCCCGTGCTCGACACCCTGCTGTTGTCGGCGGTGATTCACCCGAATCAGGACTCGCACCGGCTGGAGGCCATTGCCGAGCGCTTCGACGTGCCGGTGATCGGTCGCCACACCGCGATGGGTGATGCGATGGTCACGGCCGAGATCTTCCTCAAGCTGCTGCCCTTGCTGGCCGAGCAGGGGATTCACACGCTGGGGCAGGCCAGGGAAGCCGCCCAGAGAACTTACTACGCCCGCCTGAAGTACTGATCCCCGCGCGGCAGCAGATTGTTCAGAATCGCGCCACCTGGTAGCGTTGTTGCAGCACCGACTGCATGTTTTGAACGACCGCAAACGCGTCCTTGAGCTGGGTGCGCTCGAAGTTGGAGATCTCCTCCGGGTTGAGGAAGTTGTCGGGCGACATGCCTGCGGCAATCTGACGGGCCTGGTGCTGGATGCGCAGTGCGGCCAGGAACTCCAGTGCGTCGCGCAGGTCGCGTGCGCTTTGGTTGCTGATGTCGCCTCCGTCGGCGGCGCAGAGCAGCCGGTCGTGCGTGTTCACCTCGGCATGTCCGCCTGCCAGCGCATACACGCGGGCCAGATCGACGATGGGTACCACGCCGGTGTGCTTGAGGTCGATCGTGCCTTTGTGCTCGCCGCTGCGCGCCGTGGACAGCCCCTTGAACAGGCCCAACGGTGGCTGGTGGGTCAGTGCGTTGCCCACCATGTGGGCGAGGAAGATGGTGTTGCCCCGGGTGCTCTGCAGCACATCGCCGCGCAGGCCGTCGAGCAGGCGGCTCTGGCCCGCAATGGCTCGCAGGTCGAAGAACACGCAGGTGAGCATGAGCGCCTTGGGCTCTGGCTCGTTGGTCCAGCGACGGAAGTACTCGGCCCAGCGATGGCGGGGTTGTCGCCAGGCATCGGTCATGGCCATCATCTCGCCCGGGCAGTGCACGTAGCCGCAAGCGTCCAACCCATCACAGACGAAGCGCGAGAGTTCCCGGAAGTAGTCACCGTGCAAGGCCTCGTCAAACGCATCGTCGAGCACCATGCAGTTGTCCTGGTCGGACTTGGCGGTCTGCTCGTTGCGGGCCTGGGAGCCTGCGGCAACCCAGACGTAGTCCACCGGCGCGGGGCCCAGTTGTGCTTCGCCCAACTGCAGCAGCCGGGTGGTGATGGCGTCGGTGATCGCGGTGATGATGTGGCCGGTGTTGTAGGCGGTGGCGTCGGCAGCGGCCAGGCTCTGCTGCAGTGCACGAATCTTGGTGCTGGCGCGTTGCAAGCCGTCGATCGACGTCTGTTTGTAGATGTCGCCGGCCAGGTACACGGCCGAGGTGCTGTGCTGCTCTGTCAGGTCGGTCGCGGTGATCATGCCGGCGATGCGCTGTCCATCGAGCACGGGCACATGATGGATGTTGTGGCGCGCCATCAGCAGCAGCGCGTTGAATGCGGGGTCGTTCAAGCCCACTGAAAAAGGCGCCAGCGTGGCGATGTCCATGATCGGTCGTTGCGTGTCCAGGCCTGCAGCGATCACGCGGTTGCGCAGGTCGCGGTCGGTGATCAACCCGAACAGGTGGCCTTGCTCCACGATCAGGATGGACGACACGCGCTGCTCGCTCATGAGTTGCGCGGCCGCGCGAATGCTGGTTTGCGGGGGCAGGGTGATCGGCTCGCGCTTGATCAACGAACTCACCGGGGTGGTCATGAGGTTGAGCGCAGCGTCGCCCGGTGGGGCGCTGGCCTCGCTCGGGGCTGGGGTGGAGCAGGATTCTTCTGTTGGAAGAGTGGTCATGTTTGTTGTAGGACTTAAGAATCCGTTCTTCATCCTATACCGTGCACGCAATGAAAACCTCGGGTAAATCCTTAGAGGGTTTGACCTGCCTCAAGCGGGCTGCAAGTCCGTTTGTAAGAAGTCGGTAAGGTGCAAATCCAGAATGACCCCAAATCAACCGAAGGCACCATGCTCTTCTTCATTTCTTCAGTCAAGCTGATCGCCGAAATCGCGCTGCTGTCGTTGTTCGGTCAGTGGGTTTTGGGCCTGCTCGCGGGTCAGAAGAAAGATCAGAATCTGTTTTATCAAGTGCTCCAGCAAGTCGGCAGACCATTCGTTCAGGTGGCACGGCTGGTGACCCCGAAGTTTGTGCTCGAACGCCACCTGCCGCTGGTGGCGTTTTGCATTCTGGCCTTTGTGTGGGTGGGAGTGACGATCGCCAAGATCAACCACTGCCTCAAGATCGGGGTGAGCCTGTGTCAATGAACCCTGTCAATCACTGGTTTGCACGCTGGCAGGTCAAAGGCCTGCTGGTGTTTGGGCGCCGATCTGCCGCACTCGAACAGCTGGACGCCTTGCTGATTGCCAATCCGTCGGATGTTTACGCGCTGGCCACACGTGCCCACGTGCTGGCCGAGCTGGGCGACAAAGCGGGTGCGCTGCAGGTGCTCCAGCGTCTGGTGGACCTCCAGCCCGATCAGGCGGCGCTTTGGTTCAACCTGGGCTTTCTCAGCGAAGAGATGGGTCAGCTGGAAGAAGCAGAGACCGCCTTTCGCCGTGCCACCGAGATAGATCCCCAGCTCGACCGGGCCTGGTACGGCCTGGCCCTGAGCCTCATCCGCCAGCGACGCTTCGATGAAGCCATCCCCGCCCTGCGGAAGAACACCGAACTGCAACCCATGAGCCCCTACGGCTGGTATCAGCTGGCCCGGGTTCATGTGGATCGGCAAGAGCCCGACGAGGCGGCGAAGATCATTCGCCACCTCCGAAAGTTCGAGCCCAAAGTGGCAGCTCAGCTGGAGCGTGAGACCGGTCTTGGGCAAGCCCAGGCCTGATTTCACGCTGCTGCTGCGCAGCCTTCAAAAAGGGGAAGCTGGTGGGAGCCGGTTTCCGAGAAACGCGGACCGGTTGCAGGCTGCCTGGGGGACAAAGGTGGTGTTCGTGGCGTGCCCGAGAGGGTGTTCTTGATGGAGGACGATCGCATGGAACTGACTGACAAGCACCGCCGTTACTGGCGGAAAAACCTGAACATCACAGCCATATTGCTCGCAATCTGGTTCGTCGTGACGTTCGTGGTGAGCTACTTCGCACGTGAACTGAGCTTCAACTTCTTCGGTTGGCCGTTCAGTTTCTGGATGGGTGCCCAAGGCGCCTTGGTGGTGTACTGCCTGATCATTGGGTACTACGCTTGGTACATGAACAAACTCGACATCGAACACGGTGTCGAAGAGACCGAGGAGTAACACCATGGCAGGCATGTTCGAAACAGGCGCTGGTGGCGGAAACAAAGCCTTCAAGCAACAGCTCAACAAGGTGTACAAGTGGTACACGGGAGGCTTCTTCGTCTTCGTGGTGGCGCTTGCCATCCTCGAGCAAATGGGTCTGTCCCGCGAGTGGATCGGCTTCATCTTCCTGATCGCCACGATTGGCCTGTATGCCGGCATCGGCATCATGAGCCGCACGACCGATGCCGCGGAGTACTACGTCGCGGGTCGTCGCGTGCCAGCGGTCTACAACGGCATGGCCACGGGCGCGGACTGGATGTCCGCCGCCTCGTTCATCGGCATGGCCGGCACGCTCTACTTGACTGGCTACAGCGGCCTGGCCTTCATCATGGGCTGGACCGGTGGCTACTGCCTGGTGGCGCTGTTCCTGGCGCCCTACCTGCGCAAGTTCGGCCAGTTCACCATCCCCGACTTCCTGGGCGAGCGCTACGGCGGCAACCTGCCGCGCTTCATCGGCATCTTCGCCGCCATCCTGTGCTCGTTCACCTACGTGGTGGCGCAGATCTACGGCGTGGGCCTGATCACGTCGCGCCTGACCGGTGTGGCGTTCGAGCTCGGCGTGTTCCTGGGTCTGGGCGGCATCCTGGTGTGCTCGTTCCTGGGTGGCATGCGCGCGGTGACCTGGACGCAGGTGGCCCAGTACATCATCCTGATCGTGGCCTACATGATCCCGGTGGTGTGGCTGTCCGTGAAGCAGACCAGCGTGCCGGTGCCGCAAGCCATCTACGGTTTCCAGCTCGAAAAGGTGACGGCCAAGGAAAAGCTCTTGACCAACGACCCGAAAGAACTGGAAGTGCGCGAGGTCTTCAAGCAGCGCTCCGCCGCCCTGGCCGAGAAGCTGAAGGATCCCGCCGCTGCGCTGACCGCGGACAAGGCCGCTGCCGAAGCCAAGCTGACCGAACTGCGCGCCGCCAATGCGCCGTCGGCCGACATCGCGGCTGCGGAAAAGGCCATCTCCTCCCTGCCCAAGGACGCCGCTGCAGCCAAGACCGCCTGGACGGCTGCCAAGACCGGTGCCGACAACAAGGCCAAGCCGCTCAATGGCATGGTTCCGCATGCCCAGCAGTTTGCCGGCGATCCCAGTGGCGACGACAAGGCGCGGGCGGCATTCGATGCCTCGCGACGCAACTTCCTGGCCTTGATCTTCTGCCTGATGATCGGCACGGCCGCGTTGCCACACATCCTGATGCGCTACTACACGGTGCCCAGTGTGAAGGAAGCCCGGCAGTCGGTGACCTGGTCGCTGTTCTTCATCTTCCTGCTGTATTTCACCGCCCCGGCCCTGGCCGTGCTGGTGAAGTACGAAATCTTCACAGTGCTGGTCGGTACGCCGTTCAACAACTTGCCGGAGTGGATAGGTGCCTGGAACAAGGTGGATCCCTCGCTGCTGTCGGTGACCGACATCAACAAGGACGGCTTGCTGCAGCTCAACGAAATGAGCATCGGTGGCGACATCATTGTGCTGGCGGCTCCAGCCATCGGGGGATTGCCCTATGTGGTCTCTGGTCTGGTGGCCGCGGGTGGCCTGGCGGCGGCGCTGTCCACGGCGGACGGCCTGTTGTTGACGATCGCCAACGCGCTGTCGCACGACCTCTACTACAAGATGATCGACCCGAACGCTTCCACCGCTCGCCGCGTGACCATCTCCAAGATGCTGCTGCTCGTGGTGGCCCTGTGTGCAGCGTACGTGGCGGCGCAGAAACCGGCGGACATCCTGTTCCTGGTCTCGGCGGCGTTCTCGTTCGCAGCGGCGGCGTTCTTCCCGGCACTGGTGCTGGGCATCTTCTGGAAGCGCGCCACCGGCATCGCAGCCTCCTTGGGCATGGCCGCCGGCCTGGGCATCACCTTCTTCTACATGGTGACCACCCAGCCGTGGCTGCGAGGCGTATTTGGCGTCACGTCGCCGGTGAGTCTGTGGTGGGAGATTCAGCCAATCTCGGCCGGTGTGTTCGGCGTGCCTCTGGGCTTCATCATCATCATCCTGGTCAGTCTGGTGACTCCGGCGCCCAGCCGCAAGGTGCAACAGCTGGTGGAGCATGTGCGCTACCCAAGCCTGCGCATGAGCTGAACACAGTCCGCGTCACCCCGCCCACCCGCTGCCTCGACGGCGGGTGGGTTCAAGAACCCGGCCAGTTTCGCGACTGGCCGGGTTTTTTGCTAGAATCGTGGGCTTGCCTTGCTGCACCCCAACCGACGCTGGGGGTAGCTTTAACCCAAACCTGCCTAGCGGCAGGTGAATCCACAAGGAGAGTCCATGCGTCATTACGAAATCGTTTTGCTGATCCATCCGGATCAAAGCGAACAGGTTCCAGCCATGCTGGAACGCTACAAGGGCATGATCACCGCCGGCGGCGGCAAGATCCACCGCGTTGAAGATTGGGGTCGTCGTCAGATGGCTTATCAAATCAACAAGCTGTCCAAGGCCCATTACCTGTGCGTCAACATCGAGGCCGATCAGGCTGTGATGGCTGAACTGGAGCATGCCTTCAAGTTCAACGACGCCGTGCTGCGCCACCTGACCGTGCTGCGCAAGAAAGCCGACACCGGCCCATCTTCGATGATGAAGTCGGTCGAGCGCGAAGAAGCCCGCAAGCTTCAGCAGCCCGAATCGCGCACCCAGCAGCAGCACCAACCGCAGGAACAGGCCCAGGCTTGATGCCCGGTGCGCGTTAACGTCAACGGGTGAACCAGACTCAATTGTCGGCCGTGGTGGTGCAGGTGCAGAGCCTGCGGTACACACCGGCAGGCATACCGGCCGTCAACCTCGTGCTCGAACACGAGTCACAGATTGTCGAACTGGACACCCCAAGGCAAGTGAAGCTGCAACTCAGGGCCATCGCCTTCGGGTCGCACGCCGAGATCCTCTCCCGGCAGGGACTCGATTCGGTCTGTGAGTTTCACGGCTTTCTGACCAACGCGCGCAATGGCAAAGGCGTGGTGTTCCACATCCAAGATTTCAGCAAGACATAGGAAGGCCCATCATGGCGTCACCCAAACGTTTCAACAAAGACAAGCGCCCCAAGCGCAACACCCAATCGCTGCTGTTCAAGCGCAAGCGCTTCTGCCGCTTCACCGTGGCCAACGTCGAAGAAGTCGACTACAAGGACGTCGATGTCCTGCGCGACTTCATCGCCGAGAACGGCAAGATCATTCCCGCGCGCCTGACCGGCACGCGTGCCTTCTACCAACGTCAGGTCAACACCGCCATCAAGCGCGCGCGCTTCCTCGGCATGTTGCCTTACAGCGACCAGCACCGCGTCTGAAAGAGAGCCTGACATGCAAATCATCCTGCTCGACAAAGTTGTCAATCTCGGCGCCCTCGGCGATGTGGTCAAGGTCAAGGACGGCTACGCCCGCAACTTCCTGATCCCGTCCGGCCGCGCTCGCCGTGCCACGCAAAATGCCATCGCCGAATTCGAAGCACGCCGTGCCGAACTCGAAAAAGTGGCCGCTGCCAAGCACGCCGAAGCCCAGGCTTTGGGTGAAAAGATCGCCGCCGTGACGGTCAAGCTGTCGCAGAAGGCCGGCGTTGACGGTCGCCTGTTCGGCTCCGTCACCAACCACGACGTGTCTGAGGAGCTGAACAAACAGGGCTTCAAGGTCGTGAAGTCGCAAGTCCGCATGCCCAACGGTCCCCTGAAGAATGTGGGCGACTACACGGTGAGCGTGAACCTGCACACCGACGTGATTGTTGATGTGAACGTTTCGGTGCTCGGCGAAACCGCCTGAGTCCCGCGCGAGCGCTCAGGCGCTTCGCTCAAAAGCCGCTGCCTTCGGGCCGCGGCTTTTTTCTTGGGATGTATGCGATCGGTGGGCCCGTCCGTCATCCACCTCTTTTACCGGACTTGTCCACAGACTTGTCCCATGACTTTCCAGGGGCCAGCGCGTACCATGGTCCTTTACTTTTCTCACGCCGATGTCCGCCGTTTTTTCCAGTTCCTTCTCTTCCTTTGATGCCGGCCTGGACGAGGGCGGCGGTGGTGCCGACCGCCAGATCGCTCAGTTGCGCGTCCCCCCACACTCGATTGAGGCAGAGTCCAGCGTGCTGGGTGGCCTGCTGCTCGACAACGGTGCGTGGGATCGGGTGGCGGACCTTGTCAACGACTCCGACTTCTACCGCTACGAACACCGCCTGACATATTCGGCCATTGCCACGCTCGTCAACGCCAGCAAGCCGGCCGACGTAGTGACGGTGTTCGAGCACCTGCAGAATCTGGGCAAGGCCGAGGAGGCCGGCGGCCTGGCCTACCTCAACTCACTGGCGCAGTACGTGCCGAGCGCCGCCAACATCCGCCGCTACGCCGAGATCGTGCGCGAGCGCGCCATCCTGCGCAAGCTGGTCGCCGCCAGCGACGAAATCGCCACCGCAGCGTTCAACACGCAGGGCAAGGCGGTCGAGAAGATTCTCGACGAGGCCGAGCAGAAGATCTTCAACATCGGCGAAGAAGGCTCGCGGATGAAGGAGGGCTTCCAGGGCATGGACAAGCTGGTGGTCGAGTTGCTCGACCGTGTGCAGGAAATGGCCGACAACCCGAACGACATCACCGGTGTGCCCACCGGATTCGTGGACCTCGATCGCATGACCTCGGGTCTGCAGGCCGGTGACCTGGTGGTGCTCGCCGCGCGGCCATCCATGGGCAAGACCGCGTTCGCCATCAACATCGCCGAACACGTGGCGCTCAACGAAGGCCTGCCGGTGGCCGTGTTCTCCATGGAAATGGGCGCCTCACAACTGGCGGTGCGTATCGTCGGCTCGATCGGTCGCATCAACCAGACCCACCTGCGCAACGGCAAGCTCACCGATGACGAGTGGCCACGGTTGACCGAAGCCATCGAGAAGCTGCGCAACGTCTCGTTGCACATCGACGAGACCCCGGGCCTCACCACCAGTGTGCTGCGAGCCAACGCACGGCGCCTCTCGCGCCAGTGCGGCAAGCTCGGCCTGATCGTGGTGGATTACTTGCAGCTCATGAGCGGCAGCGGCGGCGACGGTGATAACCGTGCCTCGGAGCTGGGCGAAATCTCGCGAGGCCTGAAGATGCTCGCCAAGGAACTGCAGTGTCCGGTGATTGCGCTCTCGCAGCTCAACCGCAGCGTGGAGACCCGCACCGACAAGCGTCCCATGATGAGCGACCTGCGCGAGTCCGGTGCCATCGAGCAGGACGCGGACATCATCATGTTCATCTACCGCGATGAGTACTACACCAAGGACGCATGCAAGGAGCCGGGCGTGGCCGAGATCATCATCGGCAAGCAGCGAAACGGCCCCACTGGCACGGTGAAGTTGGCGTTCCTGAACATGCTTACGCGTTTCGAGAGCCTGGCGGGTGGTGGCGACTTCTGATGCCAGTTCCCCATGAAAAAACCCGGCCAAGGCCGGGTTTTTTCATGATGGCGTGATCCCCGCGCTCAGAGCACTTCACTCGCAAAGTCTGCCAGGCGCGAGCGCTCGCCGCGCGCCAGGGTGATGTGGCCGCCGTGTGGCCAACCCTTGAAGCGATCGACAGCAAACGTGAGACCCGACGAACCTTCGGTGAGGTAGGGCGTGTCGATCTGTGCGAGGTTGCCCATGCAGATGATCTTGGTGCCAGGGCCAGCGCGGGTGATCAGGGTCTTCATCTGCTTGGGCGTCAGGTTCTGCGCCTCGTCGATGATCACGTACTTGTTCATGAAGGTGCGACCGCGCATGAAGTTCATGCTTTTGACCTTGATTCGGCTGCGGATGAGTTCGTTGGTGGCCGCGCGGCCCCATTCGCCGGCATTGCCACCGTCGCCCTTGGCCAGGAACTCCAGATTGTCGTCCAGTGCGCCCATCCACGGGCCCATCTTTTCCTCTTCTGTGCCGGGCAGGAAGCCGATGTCCTCGCCCACGCTCACCGTGGCGCGGGTCATGATGATCTCGGTGTAGCGGCGGTCGTCGAGCACCTGCGTGAGACCGCTGGCCAGGGCCATCAGCGTCTTGCCGGTGCCCGCCGTGCCGGCGAGCGTCACGAAGTCGATCTCCGGGTCCATCAGAAGGTTGAGCGCGAAGTTCTGTTCGCGGTTGCGGCTGGTCACGCCCCAGACCGCGTTCTTCAAGTGGGTGTAGTCCTTGAGTGTCTTGAGCACCGCTGTCTTGTCGCGGATCTCGGTCACGCGGGCGTAAAGCGAGGGCTCGCCCGGTGCTTCGAAATAGACGAACTGGTTGATATAGAACTGGCCCACCGCCGGGCCGCTGACGCGGTAGAAGGTGTGGCTGCCACTTTGCCAGCTCTCGATGGTCTTGCTCTGGCGCGTCCAGAAGTCCTGTGGGAGCGCCAGCGCACCTGCGTACAGCAACTCGCCGTCGTCCAGTGTCTTGTCGTTCTGGTAGTCCTCGGCGGCCAGGCCCAGTGCGCGGGCTTTCACGCGCATGTTGATGTCTTTCGACACCAGGATCACCTCGCGCTGCGGGTGGCGTTCGCGCAGCGAATGCACCACACCCAGGATCTGGTTGTCCGCTTTGCCCTGCGGGAGGCTGGCTGGCAGGTTGTTGTCCAGCGGCTCGGTCTGGAAGAACAGCAGGCCGCGCGCGCCGTGGTGACCGGTGGCCGAGAGCTTGAGGCCCTTGGTCATGTCACCACCTTGCTGGGCCACCAAAGCGTCGAGCGTGCGACTCGTCTGGCGCCCGTTGCGGGCCACCTCGGTCATGCCTTTCTTGTGACCATCAAGCTCTTCGAGCACGATCATCGGCAGGAAGATGTCGTGTTCCTCGAAGCGGAACAGGCTCATCGGATCGTGCAACAACACGTTGGTGTCCAGCACGAAGAGCCTGGCGGGGCCGTTGCCGGCCTTGCCCGCGGTGCGGCGACGGCTGCCGGACGAGGCGGTGACCTGCGCTGGCTGTGGGCTTCGCGGTGCTGGAACGACCGGGGTCGTGGCTTTCTGCAGCAAGGGTGCGGCTTCAGCGTGCTCTGCCACCACGGGCGTGGGAGCCGTGGCGGGCTTGCGGCCGCGGCCGCCTGCCCGGCCGGCGGTTTTGGCTGCGGGTGGCGAAGTCAGGGCCGCTGCTTCGCGCTCTGGCAAGCGCGCAGGTTGAGCAGCAGGCATGACCACAACGGGTACTGCCTCAACGTCCAGATCGAAGGGTTCGTCGGTCGCTTTGAGGCTGTAAGCCTCGGGTGAAAGGAGGGCGGCGCGTTTGGAGGGAGCGGGGGGCAGTGGCATGTGGGCTTGTGTGTTCAGCGCAGGGCTGGAAAACAAAAAGCCGCCGGGGTGACCGGGCGGCTTTCGGGGCTGCTGGAAGGGTGCAGGAGGGGTGGGGCTGAGAGGCTTCCCGGCGTCATGAATTCATTATGCATGAGTCCCGTGACGCAAACTCCACGCCCACAGCCCTTGGCCAGATGCAGATCAGGCAGCTTTCTTGAGTGTCTTCACGGCCTTGAGCACGTCTTCAACGTGACCCGGCACCTTCAGACCGCGCCATTCCTGCTTCAGGACGCCGTCGGGGCCGATCAGAAAGGTGCTGCGTTCGATGCCCTTGACCTTTTTGCCGTACATGATCTTGTTCTTGACCACGCCGAACATGTGGCACATTTTTTCTTCGGTATCGGCGATCAATTCGAAGGGGAGTTCGAGCTTGGTCTTGAAGTCGTCGTGCGACTTCATGTTGTCGCGCGAGACACCGAACACCTGGGCTCCGGCCTTCACGAAATCCTTGTACTTGTCGCGGAACTGCATGGCTTCGGTGGTGCAGCCGGGCGTGTTGTCCTTGGGATAGAAATACAGCACGATGGTCTGGCCCAGATGCGTCTGGTTGCTGACCTTGATGCCGCCCGTGGCCATCGATTCGAATTCGGGAATGGGTTTATTGACAACGACTGCCATACTGCGTGGACCCCTGACGTAAGTTGGTGGTGATGCGTTGGCTTCCCGGCTGTCTCACGGCGAGCCCTGCGTTGCAGCAATGGGACCCGTGGCAGGAAACAATCTGCTATTTTACCCTGATTGGCCTCCGCCGTCACGGCGGCAACCCGGGGTGGTTGCCAGGAGCTCAGCTCTCCAGCAACAAGGCCGCGACCACTCGACGACCCTCTCCCGCCAGGATGTTGTAGGTGCGGCAGGCGGCGCCCGTGTCCATGGTCTCGACACCGATGCGCTGGGCCATCAGGTCGCGCAGCAAGGCCGGGGGTGCGAAGCGCAACCGAGAACCACTGCCGAACACGATGAGCTCGGGCGGTTCGGCGGCCAGCTGGATGAGCATGTTGAAGTGCGAGGCCTCCAGCAATTCAAAACGCGAACATGGCCAAGGCTGCAACTGGCCTTGGGGTGTGAGCACGAGGCTGTGGGAATGGCGCTGGCCGTTCACTGCGATCCAGCCATCGCCATAGGCGGTGATGGACTGGATATCCAGCTTGTCGGAGTGCAGTTTCATGGGGCGGTGGCCAATCGGACGGGGTGCGGAACTGTGGTCAAATTGCAGGTTTTCCCTGCAGACAAGACCGAATATAACGCCCGGTGCAGCACACCGGGAGCCCCGCCCCGCACGACCCCAGAACACCCAGGGAGTGACTTTGAAGACCATCCAGAAATCCGCCAAGTTGGCCAACGTGTGCTACGACATCCGGGGCCCGATCATGGATGCCGCGCGCAAGATGGAGGACGAGGGTCACAAGATCATTCGTCTGAACATTGGCAACCTGGCGGTGTTTGGTTTTGACGCGCCCGAGGAGATCCAGCAGGACATGATCCGCAACCTGCCGAACTCGGCGGGTTACTCGGACAGCAAAGGCATCTTCGGCGCGCGCAAGGCGGTGATGCACGAGACGCAGACCCAGGGCATCAAGGGCGTGACGCTCGACGACATCTACCTCGGCAATGGGGCGAGCGAACTGATCGTGATGGCCACCAACGCGCTGCTTGACGATGGCGACGAGCTGCTGCTGCCCGCACCCGATTACCCGCTGTGGACCGCTGCGGTCAGCCTTTCTGGCGGCACACCGGTGCACTACATGTGCGAGGAATCGAATGGCTGGATGCCCGACCTCGACGACATCCGCCGCAAGATCACGCCGGCCACCAAGGGCATCGTGGTCATCAATCCGAACAACCCGACCGGCGCGCTGTACTCCGACGAACTGCTCAAGGCCATCGTGGAGATCGCGCGCGAGCACGGCCTGGTGATCTTCGCCGACGAGGTCTACGACAAGGTGCTGTACGACGGCGTGAAGCACACCGCGATCGCCAGTCTGTCGGAAGACGTGCTCACGCTGACCTTCAACTCGCTCTCCAAGAGCTACCGTTCGTGCGGCTACCGCGCGGGCTGGCTCGTCGTCTCGGGTGACAGGAAGCCGGCCAAGGACTACATCGAGGGCCTGAACATGCTCTCGAACATGCGCCTGTGCGCCAACGTGCCGGGTCAGTGGGCCATTCAAACGGCGCTGGGGGGTTACCAGAGCATCAACGACCTGGTGGGCGAGGGCGGCCGGCTGCGCCGCCAGCGCGATCTGGCCTACGAGCTCATCACCGCCATTCCGGGGGTGAGCTGCGTCAAGCCGTCGGCCGCGCTCTACATGTTCCCCAAGCTCGACCCGAAGATGTACCCGATCGAGGACGACCAGCAGATGTTCCTGGAGCTGCTGCAGGAAACGCGTGTCATGCTGGTGCAGGGCTCGGGCTTCAACTATCCCGACAATCAGCATTTCCGCATCGTGTTCCTGCCACACGAAGACGATCTGCGCGAGGCCATCAACCGCGTCGCGAAGTTCTTTGAAGGTTGGCGTAAACGCCACGGCACCTGATTTTTTGCTCCCCAACCATGACCGACATGAAACCGATCCAAGTAGGCCTTCTGGGCATAGGCACCGTGGGCAGCGGCACGTTCAACGTGCTCCAGCGCAACCAGGAAGAGATTCGCCGGCGCGCCGGTCGTGGCATCGAGATCACCATGGTGGCCGACCTCGACACCGCACGCGCCCAGTCCATCGTGGGCCCGAACGTGAAGGTGGTGAACGACGCACGCGCGGTCATCGCGAATCCCGACATCGATATCGTGATCGAGCTCATCGGTGGCTACGGCATCGCCAAGGCGCTGGTGCTGGAAGCCATTGCCGCGGGCAAGCACGTGGTGACCGCCAACAAGGCCTTGCTGGCGGTGCACGGCACCGAGATCTTCGCCGCGGCCTCGGCCAAGGGTGTGATGGTGGCGTTCGAAGCGGCGGTGGCCGGTGGCATCCCCATCATCAAGGCGCTGCGCGAAGGACTGACTGCCAACAGCATCCAGTGGATCGCCGGCATCATCAACGGCACGACGAACTTCATCCTCTCCGAGATGCGCGACAAGGGCCTGGACTTTGCCGTCGTGCTCAAGGAAGCGCAGCGCCTGGGCTACGCCGAAACCGACCCGACCTTCGACATCGAGGGCGTGGACGCGGCGCACAAGGTCACGCTGATGAGCGCGATTGCCTTCGGCATTCCGGTGCAGTTCGACAAGGCCTACGTGGAAGGCATCACGCAGTTGGGCGCGACCGACATCAAATACGCCGAACAGCTGGGCTACCGCATCAAGCTGCTGGGCATCACCAAACGCACGACCCAGGGCATCGAGCTGCGCGTGCACCCGAGCCTGGTGCCGTCCAAACGCCTGATCGCCAACGTGGAAGGGGCGATGAACGCGGTGGTGGTGCAGGGCGATGCCGTGGGCACCACGCTGTACTACGGCAAGGGCGCGGGCAGCGAGCCCACCGCCAGCGCCGTGATTGCCGACCTGGTGGACATCACGCGCCTGCACACCGCCGACCCGCACCACCGCGTGCCACACCTGGCCTTCCAGCCCGATGCGATGAGCGACCTGAGCGTGCTGCCCATGAGCGAAGTGGTGACGAGCTACTACCTGCGCCTGCGCGTGGCCGACGAGGCCGGCGTGCTGGCCGAAGTGACTGGCTTGCTGGCCAAAGCCGGCATCAGCATCGACGCCGTGTTGCAGCGCGAGGCCGACGAGGTGAGCGGCGAAGGCGGCACCTCCACCGATCTGATCATCCTCACGCATGACACGCGCGAGGGCATCATGAACGACGCCCTGGCGCAGTTGCAGACGCTGCCCACCGTGCTCGCGCCCATCGTGCGCATCCGCAAGGAAGAGCTGAACTGATGCTGTACCTCTCTACCCGCGGCGACCCGGGGCGCAAGCACTTCTGCGAGATCCTGCTCGAAGGCCTCGCACCTGATGGCGGCTTGTATTTGCCCGAACGGTACCCCCAGGTCGATGCCACCACGCTCGCGCGCTGGCGCCTGGTGTTCAACCAGGGTGCAGCGGGTGGCTATGCGGCGCTCGCGTTCGAAGTCCTCTCGCTCTACATCGACGACATCCCCCCCGCCGACCTGCGTGCGCTGTGCGAGAAGACCTACACCGAAGCGGTGTACGGCACGCCGCAGATCGTGCCGTTGAAGCAGCTCGAGCCGGGCTTCCACCTGGAAGCCCTGTCCAACGGCCCCACGCTGGCCTTCAAGGACATGGCCATGCAATTGCTGGGCAACCTGTTCGAATACGAACTGGCGCGCCGGGGCGAGGAACTCAACATCCTGGGCGCGACCTCGGGTGACACCGGCAGCGCGGCCGAGTACGCCATGCGCGGCAAGCGCGGGGTGCGCGTGTTCATGCTGAGCCCGCATGGCCGCATGAGTCCGTTCCAGCAGGCGCAGATGTTCAGCCTGATGGATGAAAACATCCACAACATCGCGATCGAAGGCGTGTTCGACGACTGCCAGGACATCGTCAAGAACGTCAGCAACGACCTCGAATTCAAGCGCGAGCACAAGATCGGCACCGTGAACTCGATCAACTGGGCGCGGCTGCTGGCCCAGGTCGTCTACTACTTTGCCGGTTATTTCCAGGCGACGAGCGATGCCCCCACGCTCCCCGCTGCGCGTGGTTCGCTGCCCCCCGAGGGGGCTGATTCGCCTTGGGGCGGCCCGACGGCGAATCGGTCTCTTCCTCGGGTCTCGTTCACCGTGCCCAGTGGCAATTTCGGCAACGTCTGCGCCGGCCACGTGGCGCGCCAGATGGGCCTGCCGATCGAGCAGCTGGTGGTCGCGACCAACGAGAACGACGTGCTCGACGAGTTCTTCCGCACCGGCGTGTACCGCGTGCGGGCCAGCGCCGACACGCACGAGACCTCCAGCCCGTCGATGGACATCTCCAAGGCCAGCAACTTCGAGCGCTTCGTGTTCGACCTGCTGGATCGTGACGGCGAGCGCGTCAAGGGCTTGTTCGGCGACGTGCTGTCGCGTGAGGGTCGTTTCGACCTGAGCGCCGATCCGGCGTTTGCGAGCGTCACCAGCCACTATGGTTTTCGCAGCGGCAAGAGCACGCACGAAAACCGTATCGAGACGATTCGTGACACCTTCAAGCGCCACGGCGTGATGATCGACACGCACACGGCCGACGGCGTGAAAGTGGCGCGCGAGCATCTGCAGCCCGGCATACCGATGATCGTGCTGGAGACGGCGTTGCCGATCAAGTTCGCCGAGACCATCGTCGAGGCCCTGGGGCAGCAACCGCACCGTCCGCCGCAGTTCGAGGGCATCGAGGATCTGCCCAAGCGCGTGCGGGTGATGTCGGCAAGCACGGCTGCCGTGCAGGCCTTCATCGCCGAGCATTGCGCCCGGGCATGAAGGTCGTCGGGTTTGCGGGCTTTTCGGGATCGGGCAAAACCACGCTGGTCGAGCAGCTGATTCCCGCGCTCAAGCTGCGCGGGCAGCGCGTGTCCGTGGTCAAGCACGCGCACCACCGTTTTGACATCGATCACCCCGGCAAGGACACCTGGCGCCATCGCGAAGCCGGAGCCTTCGAGGTGCTTGCCGCTTCGCCCAAACGGATGGTGCTCATGCGCGAACTGGAGACCGTCGTCGAGCATTCGGTTCACGACCTCCTGGCCCAGCTGCGCGCAGACGTCGATTGGGTGTTGGTCGAGGGTTTCAAGCAGAGCGATCTGCCCAAGGTGGAGGTGTGGCGGCAGGCCCACGGCAAGCCGCTGCGCTTTCCCGACGACCAACACATCGTGGCCATTGCCACCGACACTCCGGACACCTTGCCGATGTCCGTCCACTGCACCGTGCTGGATTTGAACCGGGCCGATGACGTGGCCGCCTGGTTGGTCGACAATGCAGAGCGATTCGAATACCGCACCCCGTTGAGCCTGCCATGACCACGCCCCCTCCATCACAGACCCGTGTGCCATTGATGTCGCTGGACGACGCGATGGTGAACTTGCTGGCGCACGCCGGGCCGCTGCAGGCCACCGAGACGGTGGCCACCTTCGATGCCGACGGCCGCGTGCTGGCACAAGACCTGGTGTCTGCGCTGCAGGTGCCACCCAACGACAACTCGTCCATGGACGGTTATGCCCTGCGCGCTGCCGACGTGACCGAGGCGGGCAAGGTACTGCCCGTGACGCAGCGCATCGCCGCCGGCCATGAGGGCGAGCCACTGGAGCCCGGCACCTGCGCGCGCATCTTCACAGGAGCGCCGATGCCCGCCGGGGCCGATGCGGTGGTGATGCAGGAAGACACGGTGGAGGTGGGAGGCAACATCCACGGCGTGCACATCCAGGCCGTGCCCCAGCCGGGTCAGTGGGTACGGCGCGCGGGAGAAGACGTCACGCGCGGCGCGGTGGTGCTGCCCCGTGGCGAACGCCTGTCGCCCGCGAGCCTGGGCCTGGCCGCGAGCCTGGGCCTGGCGCGCCTGAACGTGGTGGCGCGCCCGCGTGTGGCGCTGTTCTCCACCGGAGACGAACTCGTGATGCCGGGCGAGGTTGCGCCCGAGGCCATGAAGCCTGGCGCCATCTACAACTCCAACCGATTTTTCTTGCGGGCGCTCCTGCACCGCATGGGCTGTGAGGTGAGCGACCTGGGCATCGTGCCCGACCAGCGCGAGGCCACGCTGGCCGCCCTCAAGACCGCGGCCGGTCACCACGATCTCATCCTCACCAGTGGCGGCGTGTCGGTGGGGGAAGAAGACCACATCAAGCCGGCCGTGCAACAACTCGGCCGGCTCGATCTCTGGCAGATCGCCATGAAGCCCGGCAAGCCGTTTGCCTACGGCTCCGTGAAGCGCGATGCGGGCGCTGACCCGGCGGCGGGTGAAGCCTGCCACTTCATCGGCCTGCCAGGGAATCCCGTGTCCAGCTTCGTCACCTTCCTGCTGCTGGTGCGGCCTTTCCTGTTGCGCCTGCAAGGGGTTGACGCGGTTGCGAGGAACGCCGTCAGGCTGCCCGCGCATTTCACGCTGAGCAAGGCCGACAAGCGCCGTGAGTTCCTGCGCGTGCGGCGCAATGCGGCCGGTGGTCTTGATCTGTTTCCCAACCAGAGCTCGGGTGTGCTGACCTCGGCGGTGTGGGGCGACGGTCTGGTGGACAACCCCGCTGGCAGCACCATCGCCCACGGAGACCTCGTGTCCTTCATCTCTTTTGCGGACCTGCTTGCATGAAAGTCCAACTGCGCTATTTCGCTTCCATCCGCGAGGCCTTGGGTCTCGGCAGCGAATCTTTCGACACACAAGCCAGCACGCTGGCCGCCCTGCGGGCCGAGCTGGTGGCTCGGGGGGGCACCTACGCTGACGCACTCGCGCCAGGCCGCTCGGTGCGCGTGGCGCTCAACCAGACCATGAGCGACGAGACCGCTGCGCTCACCGAGGGCGCCGAAGTCGGTTTCTTCCCGCCTGTGACGGGAGGGTGAACATGACCGCTCGTGTCTCCATTCAGACCGAGGACTTCGACCTCAGCACCGAGGTGGCGCTGCTGCGCAAAGCCGACAAAGGCGTGGGCGCGGTCTGCAGTTTCATCGGCACGGTCCGAGACCGCAACGATGGCCAGAGCGTGAGCACCATGGAGCTGGAGCACTACCCCGGCATGACCGAGAAGTCCATCGAAGCCATGATCGACGAGGCGCACCAGCGCTTCGACATCTTCGGCGCCCGCGTGATCCATCGCGTGGGCCTGCTGCAGCCGCTGGACCAGATCGTGCTCGTGGTCGTGACCTCTGCACACCGTGGCCAGAGTTTCCAGGCTTGCGAGTTCCTCATGGACTACCTCAAGACGCAAGCGCCGTTCTGGAAGAAGGAACAGACCCCCGAGGGCGCGCGCTGGGTGGATGCCCGCGTGAGCGACGACGCTGCCCTGGCGCGCTGGGGCATCGCGGCCACCAACAGCTGAACAGCCGCAGCGAGGCCATGCTCATCGCTGCAGACGTCGAATCGATCGAGCGCGCCACGCTGCAGGCGGTGGCGCCCGAGGTGGTGGAGCCCATGGAGGGTTGGCTGCTGGCCATGGACCACGGGACCGTGGGCCGTGCCCGCAGCGCCGTGCCACTGCATCACGGGACACATGACACCGGACGCTTGCCCGTCATTCTGGCGCGCTACGCCGCGCTGGGATTCGAACCGCGATTCCGCCTGCCCGATCTGCCTTCCTTTCAGCCGTGGCATGAGGCCTTGGGGCATCGAGGCTGGCGGCGCGACCAGCCGACCCTGACCATGACCGGGGAGGTCCATCAGCTGATGGATCTGCACCCTGGCCCGCCAGGCGAACTGGATGCCAGGCCCGACGCCGGGTGGATGGCCATGTTCCTGGGCGAGGGCCTGGACCCGGCCGATGGTGCCAGCCGTTCGCGCTCGCTCAGCCGTGCCACCGACACCCTCTATGCCTCGGTGCGGGAGCAGGGGCAGACGGTGGCCTGCGGCGCTGCGTCGTTCAGCCACGGCTGGCTGGGCGTGCACGGCATGCGCACGGCGGCCGCCCGGCGCGGCGAGGGCCTGGCGGGCCGCGTCCTGCATGCCATGGCAGTGGAGGCTCTCCGTCGTGGTCTGGTTGGCGTGTTCCTGCAGGTCGATGCGAGCAACCTCCCGGCGCAGGCCTTGTACCGCCGCGCAGGTCTCACCCTGGCCTGGCCCTACGCCTACTGGCGCCCGCCGTTGGTGGATTGATCTGCGTCAAGCCTGCCCGTTGCGGGCGGGTGCAAGCTGGTTGCCGGCTTGAAAACCGGTGGAGCAGCTCCACATGCCCAACAGTTCAGATCACCCGGAGAGCACTTTCATGCGACTCGACAAACTCACCACCAAATTTCAGGAAGCGCTGAGCGAAGCCCAGACGCTGGCGCTGGGCGCCGACCATGCCTATATCGAGCCGGCCCACCTGCTGCTGGCCCTGCTGCGCCAGGCCGATGGCCCGCAGTCCCTGCTGCAGCGCGCGGGCGTCAATGTGCCGGGCCTGGCCAAGGCCACCGAGGCGGCGATCAAGCGCCTGCCCGAGGTGCAGGGGCAAGACCAGGTGCAGGTGGGCCAGGAGCTGGCCAAGCTGCTGCAGGCCACCGAGAAGGAAGCGATCAAGCGCGGCGATCAGTTCATCGCGAGCGAACTGTTCCTGTTGGCCGTGGCCGACAGCAAGGGCGAGCTGGGCCGCATGGCCAATGAAAACGGCTTGAACCGCAAGAGCCTGGAGTCGGCCATCACCGCGGTGCGCGGCGGCCAGTCCATGGACAGCCCCGAGGCCGAAGGCCAGCGCGAGGCGCTCAAGAAATACACCATGGACCTCACCGAGCGCGCCCGCATGGGCAAGCTCGACCCGGTGATCGGCCGCGACGACGAGATCCGCCGCGCCATCCAGGTGCTGCAGCGCCGCACCAAGAACAACCCCGTGCTCATCGGTGAACCCGGCGTGGGCAAGACCGCCATCGTCGAAGGCCTGGCGCAGCGCATCGTCGCCGGCGAGGTGCCCGATTCGCTCAAGGGCAAGCGCGTGCTGAGCCTGGACATGGCCGCGCTGCTGGCCGGTGCCAAGTTCCGCGGCGAGTTCGAAGAACGCCTCAAGACCGTGCTGAACGAGCTGGCGAAAGACGAAGGCCAGACCATCGTCTTCATCGACGAGCTGCACACCATGGTGGGCGCGGGCAAGGCCGAAGGCGCGATGGACGCGGGCAACATGCTCAAGCCGGCGCTGGCGCGCGGCGAGCTGCACTGCGTGGGCGCGACCACGCTCGACGAATACCGCAAGTACATCGAGAAGGACGCCGCCCTGGAGCGCCGCTTCCAGAAGATCCTGGTGGGTGAGCCCAGCGTGGAGGCGACCATCGCCATCCTGCGCGGCCTGCAGGAAAGGTACGAGGTGCACCACGGCGTGCAGATCACCGACCCGGCCATCGTGGCCGCGGCCGAGTTGAGCCACCGCTACATCACCGACCGTTTCCTGCCCGACAAGGCGATCGACCTGATCGACGAAGCCGCGTCCAAGATCAAGATCGAGCTTGACTCAAAGCCCGAGGTGATGGACCGGCTCGACCGCCGCCTGATCCAGCTGCAGATCGAGCGCGAGGCCGTGCGCCGCGAGAAGGACGAAGCCTCGCAGAAGCGCTTCGGCCTGATCGAGGAAGAGATCGGCCGCCTGACGAAGGAAATCTCCGACTACGACGAGATCTGGAAGGCCGAGAAAGCCGCCGCGCTCGGTTCCAAGGACGTGATGGAAGAGATGGACCGCATCCGCTCGCAGATCAAGACCTTCACCGACAAGGGCGACTTCAACAAGGTCGCCGAGCTGCAGTACGGCAAGCTGCCCGAGCTGGAAAAACGTCTGAAGGACGCGCAGGCGGTTGAGGCCGGCAAGGCGCAGAACAAGGACGGCAAGGGCCGCCCGCAACTGCTGCGCACCCAGGTCGGCGCCGAAGAAATCGCTGAAGTGGTGGCGCGCGCCACCGGCATCCCGGTGAGCAAGCTCATGCAGGGCGAGCGCGACAAGCTGCTGCTGATGGAAGGCAAGCTGCACGAGCGCGTGGTCGGCCAGGACGAGGCCATCGGTGCCGTGGCCAACGCCATCCGCCGCTCGCGTTCGGGCCTCTCCGACCCGAACCGCCCGACCGGCTCCTTCCTGTTCCTCGGCCCCACCGGCGTGGGCAAGACCGAGCTGTGCAAGGCGCTGGCCGGTTTCCTGTTCGACAGCGAAGACCACCTGGTGCGCATCGACATGAGCGAGTTCATGGAAAAACACTCCGTGGCCCGCCTGATCGGCGCGCCGCCCGGTTACGTGGGCTACGAGGAGGGCGGCTACCTCACCGAGGCCGTGCGCCGCAAGCCCTACAGCGTGCTGCTGCTCGACGAGGTGGAGAAGGCCCACCCCGACGTCTTCAACGTGCTGCTGCAGGTGCTCGACGACGGCCGCCTGACCGATGGCCAGGGCCGCACCGTGGACTTCAAGAACACCGTGATCGTGATGACGAGCAACATCGGCTCGCACATGATCCAGGCCATGGTGGGCGAGCCCTACGAGGACGTGAAGGACGCGGTGTGGGCCGAGCTCAGGAACCACTTCCGGCCAGAGTTCCTCAACCGCATCGACGAGACGGTGGTGTTCCACGCGCTGGACGCGCAGCACATCGAATCGATCGCCGCGATCCAGCTCAAGGTGCTCGAGGCGCGCCTGGCCAAGATGGACCTGCACCTGCAGGTCTCGCCGGCGGCGCTGGCCGAGCTGGCCAAGGTCGGCTTCGACCCGGTGTTTGGTGCGCGGCCCTTGAAGCGCGCGATCCAGCAGCGCATCGAGAACCCGTTGTCGAAGTTCCTGCTGGAAGGCCGCTACCCGCCAAAATCAGCGATTCCGGTGGACGTGGACCCGGTGCAGAACCCGGGCGTGTTCGAGTTCGGCGACGCGGTCGCCGAGGCCTGAAGCGGGCCTGAAGCGGCAGACCTCCATCCGTCGGGATGGGGGTCTGCCTCTACCGTTGCCGGGGCGTCAGACCTATCATCCGGCTCATGACCCAGATACCCCCGACCCTTCCCTTGCGTGCGCTGTTCGACGCCCAGCACCATGCCAGTCGCGCCCAGATCGATGTGCCGCTGGCGCTGCGCCGCGAGCGGCTGTCCCGCCTGAAGGCACTCATCGACACGCACGGCGCTGCGTTGTCCGACGCGGTGCAGGCCGACTTCGGCGTGCGCTCGCGCCAGGTCACCGAGGTGGCCGACCTGTTCGTGCTGCGCGCGGCCATCGGCCAGCTGCACAAGGAGCTGCCGCACTGGATGAAGACCCGGCGCGTGGCCACGCCGCTGTACCTCAAGCCCGCCCGGGCTTACATCCAGCGCCAGCCGCTCGGCGTGGTGGGGGTCATCGGCCCCTGGAACTACCCGCTGCAGCTCACGCTGGGGCCCGCCGCCACCGCGCTGGCCGCGGGCAACCGGGTGATGCTCAAACCCAGTGAACTCACGCCCCACACCTCGGCCCTCATGGCCTCGCTGGTGCAGGGCGCCTTCTCGGCAGAAGAGTTCAGCGTGGTGCTTGGCGGCGCCGACGTGGCCCACGAATTCGCCGGCCTGCCGTTCGATCACCTGTTCTTCACCGGCTCCACCGCCGTGGGCCGCAAGGTGGCGGCGGCCGCCGCGGTCAACCTCACACCCACCACACTGGAGCTCGGTGGCAAGTCCCCCTGCGTTGTGGATGCGTCTTGCGATCTGGATGAGGCGGCCGTGAAGATCGCGCACGGCAAGTTGCTCAATGCTGGCCAGACCTGCATCGCGCCCGACTACGTGCTGCTGCCGCGCGGCCAGGAGGCCGCCTTCGAGCGCGCCTACGCGGCCGCCGTGGCGCGCCTGTTCCCCACCATCGCGGGCAACCCCGACTACGCCGCCATCGTGAGCGACCGCCACCACGCTCGCCTGCAAGCCCTGCTGAACGAGGCCTCGGCGCAGGGCGCTCGGGTGGTCGATGTGGCGCCGCCCGGCGCGGCGGCTGCAGCGTCCACCACACGCCAGATGAACCCCACCCTGGTGTTCAATCCCGGCCCGGGCCTTCGGCTGCTGGACGAAGAAATCTTCGGCCCCATCCTGCCGGTGCTGAGCTACGACTCGCTGGACGAGGCCATCAAACGCATCAACGTCGCCGCGCGCCCCCTGGCGCTGTACTGGTTCGGCACCGACACCGCCGCGCGCGACCGGGTGATGAACAACACGGTGAGTGGCGGCGTGAGCGTGAACGACACCCTCATCCACGTGGCCCACGAAAACCTGCCCTTCGGTGGCGTGGGCGAAAGCGGCTGGGGCGCGTACCACGGCGAAACCGGCTTCCTGCGCTTCACCCAGCAAAAACCCGTTCTGGTGCAATCACGCTTCTCGATGGGGCATCTGTTCTACCCGCCCTACGGTGCGCGTTTCGACCAGATCATGGGCCTGCTCAAGCGCTGGCTGTGATGCGCGGCTGAGCCCGCTCAGACGCCGGCGAGCGCGTCGTCGTCGGCCTCGGGCTGCACCACGGCCGCCGTGTTCTGCAGGTATCCCTTTTGCATCAACCCATAGGCCAGTTCGGACACATCCGAGCCCAGCAACAGGGACAACTCCTGCTCGCTGCGCCGGCCGTTGGCCATCAGCAGCAGCGTGTGGGCCTGGCGGCCCACGGCGTCGGGTCGTGAGAGGGCCTCCCACGCCATGTTCGTCTTGGCGTAACGCCGGATGGTTTGCATCATTGTTTTGTTTCCCTGAAGCCTGCGCGTGTGTTGACAGCACCCTCGCATGTTGCATGCCAGTTGTGACAGTGTCTTGACGCCGGGGTCATTCGGCGGGCCGGTTGACCGTTCGGTGACCGATATCTGCCTTATCTCAGCGGTGTCATGCCCTCGGTGGCATGCGCAGGTATAAACGTGACGTGTTTCACACCCCGACTCAGCGGCAGAGCGCCGCAACCAGGCGATGACGGTACCCCCCAGATTGCTGCAACAGTGCTTGGCCGAAGCACTTGAAGACGCTCCCGCGATGCTGGGGCGCTGCCTTGACGCGGCGGTGGTGAGCCTGCAGGAGGCCGAAAAGCAGTGCCTTGAGGTTGCCCAGCGCGACCGCCTGGCCAGCGCCTGGTGGCGCATGCGCCAGGAAAAGGAAAGCTGGGTGGCCGACTTCCCGCAGCGCCTGCGAGAAGCGTTTGCCGTGCCCACCGACGCCCCTCAGTCCTCACGCACCTCGCTGCTGAGCGAATCCAACTACCTCTCGCTGGTCGAAGACGATACGGTCACCGAATCCATTGAATCCGCGCGTCTGCTGCAAAACCTGCTGCCGCCGCTGGAGCAGGAGCTCAAGGTGCTGGATGCGCTCATGAGTTCGCTGCAGGGTCTCTCGACCGTGCAGGCCGACATGAACCCGCTGCGCCCGGCGGTCTTCGTGCGGGCGCTGCGCGAGATGATGTCGCTCGACGAGCCGGACTCGCAGATGCGCGCCCTGTGGTTGCGCCATTGCGGCAAGACCATCGGCCATGAGCTCAAGGGCTTGTATGCCCGCCTGGCATTGGTGCTGCAACGCGCCAACGTGCAGGAAGCCGGTTACCGCGTGCGCCTGATCGCCGAGGCCCCGGGCGCGGCGGCCCGCTCTGCGGCCAGCGCAGCCCGGGCTGCGCGCGGCGCCGGCCCGGCCGCCACCGAATGGAACCCGTCGGGCCCGGCGCCCCTGGACTACCGCGGCGACAGCACGCGCGATGCGCATTTTGGCGACTCCATGCCCGACATGCCGCAGCTGGCACGCCTGCAGACGCCGGTGGACAACCAGTACCTGCACAACTTCCTGGAGAAGGGAGGGCAGCGGTACGAACAGTCGCTCGCGCCCGAGTACTACGAGCAGGTGAGCGAGGAGCTCGCGGCCATTGAAGCCTTTGCCGCCATCCCCACGCTGGACGAATCCATGGTGGTGCGGCGCAGCGAGCAGTACAAGGCGCTGCCGGTGGTCGACCGCCCCGCGCGCGCGGTGGACATCGGCACCCAGCTCAGCCAGAAGACCTGGGGCGATTTCGCAGCGGCCCACGAGCGCGCCCGTGTGCTCATGCAGCTCAAGCAGAAGGCCGAGCGCGTGGCACAGGCCATGGGTCTGGACGTGGTTCGCAAGCTGGTCAACCAGGTGGCGCAAGACCCACTGCTGCTGGCACCGGTGCGCGAGGCGGTGGTCGCGCTGGAGCCCTCGCTCCTGCGTCTGGCCATGGCCAACCCGCGCTTCTTCAGCGAAGACGCGCACCCGGCCCGCCGCCTGGTGGAGTGCGTGGCGCAGCGCAGCTTCAAATACAACGACGAATTCTCCAGCGAGTTCGCCGAGTTCTTCCAGCCGGTGCAGCAGGCGTTCAACGCCCTCAACGAGCTGGAGACAGAAGATCCGCAGGCCTTTGCCATCGCGCTCGACGAGCTGCTGCAGGAATGGGAAAACCACGACCGCCAGGACGTGGCGGCGCAGGACAACAACCTGCAGGCGATCCGCCACGCCGAAGCGCGCCAGACCCTGGCCGACCAGGTGGCCTGGGACCTGAGCCAGCGCCCCGATGTGGACAACGTGCCCGGCTTCATCCTCGATTTCCTCTACGGCCCCTGGTCGCTGGCCATTGCCTCCGCCCAGCTCCAAGCGCCGAAGGGTCAGGTCGATCCCGGGGGCTACCGCAAGGTGGTCTCCAACCTGTTGTGGAGCACCAAGAAGGACGTCACGCTGCGCCTGCCGGCCCAGCTGCTGGAAATGGTGCCGGGCATGCTGGCCACGCTGCACGCCGGGCTGGAGTCGTTGGGCAAGACCCGCGACGAAACCAAACCGTTCTTTGACGCCCTCATGCGCCTGCACCAACCGGTGCTGGGCCTTCGGCGCGCGCGCGCACGGGCCGACGCGAGCGCGTCGAATCCGGTTCCGCTGGACACCTCGTCGATGTCGATGGAACTCGACGAGACCTTGCCGGCCACACCCGAGCAGCGCAAGCCGCGCAAGGCCGCCCAGCCCTGGCTGGGACGCGAGGAGCTGGAAGCCGCGGGCTTTGAAGACACGATGCCGACCGATTTCTCCGAGCTCACCGAGAACCGGGGCGCGTCCGAGGTGACGCCGCCGGAGGCCACCAGCGTGGATGAAGCGGAGAGCGAAGAGGGCATTCCGTTCGACGCCATCACGATGCTGGCAGGCTTGCGCGAAGGCGACTGGGTCGACCTGTATTCGCACCGCGAATGGCTGCGTGCCCAGCTCATCTGGGCGAGCAACCGCGGCACGCTCTTCATGTTCGTGAGCCGCGGTGGGCGCCCCCACTCCATGACCAAACGCAGCTGCGAACGCCTGATTGCCAACCGCCTGCTGCGCCCGGTGGACGGCCAGAGCGTGGTGCGCAAGGCCATTGAGGCCATCGCGGCCGATCAGGCCCGCGTCGAAGAGGCCGTGCCGGCCTGAGGTTGTGCCCTGGCCTGCTCGCGAAGACGGGTCGGCGGCAGACCCATGGCCGACTTGAACATGGCCGAGAACGCGCTCTCGCTCGCATAGCCACTGGCTTCGGCCACCCGCCCCACCGACACACCGCGTGCCAGCATGGGCAGGGCGTGCGCCAGCACCACCTGCTGGCGCCAGCGCTGAAAGCTCGTGCCCAGTTCGTCGCGAAACAGCCGCGCCAGGGTGCGCTCGCTGGCGCCGCCGTGTGTGGCCCAGGCCGCCAGCGTGGCGTGCTGGGCCGGGGCCTCCATCACCGCTTCACACAGGTTGCGCAGCCGTCGATCGCCGCCGGTGGCGCTCGGCATGGGCACACCCAGTGGCTGGGTGTCGGCGTGCTCCATCTCGTCAAACAGCAGGGTGTGCAGCGCGCGCCCGGCTTCGCCCGATGGCCGAAGCGGCCGGTTCAAGGCATGCACCAGTTCGCGCAACAGGGGCGAGACCACCAGCACGCGCGAACGCGTCCAGTGCGCCGGCACGGCGCTGGCGTCGATGTACAGGGTGAGCAACTGGGCCGACTCGACGATGGTCACCGCGTGGCGCGCCAGCGGCGGTATCCACACCGCGCGCGACGGCGGCACGATGGTGGTGGTCTCCAGTGGCGAGTGTTCGTCCGCCGCGTCCGTGTGAACCACCGTCACCTGCAGCAGCCCGCGCGCGCAGTAGGCCAATTGCCCCCAGGCATGGTGGTGCGGTTCGAACTGATCGTCGCTGTCGACCTGGCGCGCACGGCAACGCACGGGATGCGCCGGTGTCGGGCAATACGGGTCGGTGTCGGTCGTTGGCAGAAGCCGGCGGCGGGTGGAGGGGCGGCGCATGGTGGGCTCCCGGCTGGGGTTGGCTGAAATTCGACGATGTTTGTCGTTCTGTCGCGATGGCGCATTCTCCACCCGCCCTACGATCGTGTCCATGAACACCGCCACCTTGCGCGTTGCCGCGCCCACCAATCCCATTCCGCTCAAACAGGACGCCGCCGTCATCGGCCTGGTGGGCCTCGTCCACGGCACCTCGCATTTTTCGCAGCTGCTGCTCGCGCCGCTGTTCCCGGTGTTCATCCGCGAGTTCGGCCTCTCCTTTGCCGACGTGGGCCTGCTCATGACGGTGTTCTTCGTCATCTCCGGGGTTGGCCAGGCCATGGCCGGGTTTCTGGTGGACCGCGTCGGCGCGCGCCCGGTGCTGTTCGGGGCCATCGGCATGTTCTTCCTGGCTGCCGTGGCCGCCTCGCAGGCCACCAGCTACGCGGGCCTCATGGTGGTGGCGGTGCTGGCCGGCACGGGCAATGCGCCCCTGCATCCCTGCGACTTCACCATCCTCAACCAGCGCGTGTCAGCGCCCCGGCTGGGCCACGCCTTCAGCGCCCACGGCCTCACCGGCAACCTGGGCTGGGCACTGGCGCCCGCGCTGCTGGTGGGCATCTCGGCCTGGGCCGACTGGCGCGTGGCCTACCAGGTGGCGGCCTTGCTGTACCTGGTGATCCTGGGTGTGATGTTCTGGCAGCGCGACAAGCTGCGCACCGAGGTGGTGGTGCAAGCAGCGGGCGCGCCGCGCGGGGGCGACCTCGGCTTTCTGAGGTTGCCGGTGGTGTGGTGGTGCTTTGCCTTCTTCCTGCTCTCCACCATGTCGCTGGCGGTGGTGCAGAGCTTTGCACCCTCCATCCTCAAGGCCATGCACAGCACCAGCATGGAAGTGGCCACGCTGACCATCAGCGCCTACATGCTGTGCGCGGCCTTCGGCATGCTGGTGGGCGGCTTCGTGGCGGCCTACAGCCACCAGCGTCAGCTCTCCAGCGACCACGTGGTTGCCTGGGCCATGGCGCTGGGTGCCGTGCTGCTGCTGGTGTGCGCCACCGGTTGGCTGGGCTCCGTCGGGACGCTGGTGGCGCTGGCCGCGACCGGTTTTGCCGTGGGCGTGGGTGGCCCCAGCCGCGACCTGATGATCAAGCGCGCCACGCCCAAAGGCGCGACCGGCCGTGTCTATGGCACGGTGTACTCCGGGCTGGACGTGGGCTTTGCCGCCGCGCCCCTGATGTTCGGTCTGTTCATGGACCGTGGCTGGTTCGCTGCCACGCTGGTGGGCAGCGCGGTGTTTCTGGGGCTGTCGGTGGTGGCGGCGCTGGGCGTGGGCCGGCGCACCGCCTGAAGCCGCGCTTCACACCGCGCTGTGGTGCCGCTCGATGCAGGTCTTGAGCACCTCGTCGTGATCGCGCTTCCACCAGTTGCCGGTGGAAAAGATCTCCACCTCGCTGAAGCCCGCGAAGCCCTGCGCTTCCACCCAGCCGCGGATGCGTGGGATGTCGATCACACCGTCGCCCATCATGCCGCGGTCGTTCAGCAGATCCGAGGTGGGCGTGAGCCAGTCGCACACGTGAAAGGCGAGCAGACGGCTATTGCCGGCGCGGGCTATCTGCGCCTGCAGCTTCGGGTCCCACCACACGTGGTAGACGTCCACCGCCACGCCGAGCGCGCCGGTCTTGCCCGGGTCGAGTGCATCGCACACATCGAGCGCCTGTTCCAGGGTGTTGATGCAGGCGCGGTCGGCCGCGTACATGGGGTGCAGCGGCTCGATGGCCAGCGGCATGCCGGCGCCCTTCGCGTACTCCAGCAGTTCGGCAATGCCGTCGTTCACCTGTTGTCGCGAGCGGGCGATGTCCTTGTGCGCGGCCTGGCCGGCGAGCGCGCCGGGCAGGGCGCCGACCACCAGCACCAGGCAGGGCGCGCCGAGTTCACACGCCTCGTCCACCGCGCGGCGGTTGTCGTCGCGCGCGGCCTGCAGGCCAGCGGCGTCCACGGCGGGGAACATGCCACCACGGCAGTAGCCCGAGAGCTTCAGACCCAGCGCCTTCACCTGGGCCGAGATGGTTTTCAGGCCCACGGCCGCGACCTGATCGCGCCAGGGCGAGATGGCTTGAATGCCGTGGCGCGCACAGGCGTCGAGGATGTCGGTCAGCGGGAGGTCCTGGCCTCGGCTCTTGCGAACCGTGGCGGTGTTGATGGACAGCCAGCGGTGGTCTTGGGAAAAGTCCCGCATGTCATTCCACTCCGTGCAAAGTCAGCAGCGTGTTCATGCGCCGCACCGCGAGCTCGGGTTGCTCCAGCAGGTTGGCCGCATCGGCCAGGCGGAACAGCTCGGCGAAGTGCGGCAGCGAGCGTGTGCTCTGCTGGCCACCGACCATGGTGAAGTGCGACTGGTGGCCGTTGAGCCAGGCCATGAAGACCACACCGGTCTTGTAGAAGCGCGTGGGCGCGGCGAAGATGTGGCGCGACAGCGGCACCGTGGGGCCGAGGATGTCGTGGAATTTCTGCACGTTGCCCTGCGCGAGTTCACCCAGCGCGGCGCTGGCCGCGGGCGCGATGGCGTCGAAGATGCCGAGCAGCGCGTCGCTCTGGCCATGCATGAGTTCCTGGCCGAAACCGTCGCCAGCGATCAGCTCGGCGTAGTTGAAGTCGTCGCCGGTGTACATGCGCACACCCGATGGCAGGCGGCGGCGCATGGCGATCTCCTTGTCCTTGTCGAGCAGGGAGATCTTGATGCCGTCCACCTTGTCCGGATGCGCCGCGATCACGGCCAGCGCGGTGTCCATGGCCTTGTCGGGGTCGTTGTTGCCCCAGTAGCCTTTGAGCGCCGGGTCGAACATGTCGCCCAGCCAGTGCAGCACCACGGGTTGCTTCGCCTGGCTCAGGATGCGGTCGTACACGCGCTCGTAGTCGGCCGGGCTTTTGGCCACACGGGCCAGCGCCCGGCTGGCCATCACGATCAGTTTGCCGCCGAGCTTCTCGATCGCGGCCATCTGCTCTTCGTAGCCTTGGATGACTTCATCGACCGTCTTCACGTTCTCCAGCACCAGGTGGTCGGTGCCGCAGCCCGAGGCCACCAGCGCGCCGGGCACGTCCTTCGCGGCGTCCAGCGAGCGGCGGATCAGCTCCAGCGAGGTCGGCCAGTCCAGGCCCATGCCGCGCTGCGCCGTGTCCATGGCCTCGGCCACCCCGAGGCCCAGCGACCACAGGCGCTGGCGGTAGGCGATGGTTTCGTCCCAGTCCACCGCGCACTGCAACCAGGGGTCGATGGCGGCCAGCGGGTCGGCCACCACGTGGGCGGCGGAGTAGGCGATGCGGTTGAACTTCACGCCCGCGGCGGGCTTCACCGGGGTGGTGCCGCGCAGCTTGTAGGCCTCGACCTGGCCCGAGGCGTTGGGCAGTTTCAGGGACCGTGCCATGTGATCAGACCTTCAGTGCCGGCACGTCGACCCAGCGGCGTTCCTTCCAACTGTCCAGCGCGGCTTCCACCAGCTGCACTCCCTTCGCGCCTTCGGGCAGCGTCCACTTGTAGGGTTCGTTCTCCACCACGTGGCGGATGAAGTGTTCCCACTGGATCTTGAAGCCGTTGTCGTAGACCTGCGTGTCGGGCACGTCCTGCCACTGTTCGGAGAAATCCATGGTGTTCTTGACGTCCGGGTTCCACACCGGGCGCGGCGTGTTCACGCGGCTCTGAGCCTTGCAACCCGTCAGCGTGGCGACGGCGGAGCCGTGCGTGCCATCGACGTGGAAGGTCACCAGGTCGTCGCGGTTCACGCGGGTGGCCCAGCTCATGTTGAGCTGTGCGATCACCGGTTCGCCGTTGTGGCCGATGAGTTCGGCGGTCGCGTAGGCCGCGTCGTCGGCGGTGCATTCGTAGGGTTTGCCGGCTTCGTCCCAGCGCGTGGGGATGTGCGTGGTGCCGATGCACGAGACGGACTTCACTTCGCCGAACAGGTTGTCCAGCACGTAGCGCCAGTGGCACATCATGTCCAGGATCATGCCGCCGCCGTCTTCCTTGCGGTAGTTCCAGCTCGGGCGCTGGATGGGCTGCAGGTCGCCTTCGAACACCCAGTAGCCGAACTCCAGGCGCACGCTGAGCATGCGGCCGAAGAAACCGGCGCGGCGCAGCATGTCGAGCTTGCGCAGCCCGGGCAGGAACAGCTTGTCCTGCACGGCGCCGTGTTTGAGGCCCGAGCTTTCCGCCAGGCGCGCGATCTCCACCGCCTCGTTGAGGTTGGTGGCGATCGGCTTCTCGCAGTACACGTGCTTGCCGGCGCGGATGGCCTTGGCCAGCAGGGTCGGGCGCATCTGCGTGGTGCCGGCGTCGAAGAAGATGGTGTCGCTCTGGTTGGCCAGCGCGGCGTCGAGGTCGGTGCCCCAGCGCGCGATGTTGTGGGTCTTGGCCAGGGCTTCCATCTTCTCGGCGTTGCGGCCGATCAGGATGGGTTCGGGCATGACCCGGTCGCCGTTGGAGAGCGTCACGCCGCCTTGTGCGCGGATGGCGCAGATGGAGCGGATCAGGTGCTGGTTCATGCCCATGCGCCCGGTGACGCCGTGCATGATGATGCCGAGTTGTTGAACAGCCATCGTCAGGTCCTTCTCTTTCTTTGAAAATGCAGCGGGTTCGGATTCAATGGGCCACTTGCAGGCCGGCGGCCTTCACCAACACGGCGTTGCTCTTGATTTCGTCTTTGATGTAGGCATCGAACTGCTCGGGTGAGAGCGTCCAGGCGTCGGCGCCGAGCTTGAGGAAACGTTCTTTCACCTCCGGCGTGGCCAGGGCCTTCACCACCTCGTCGTGCAGGCGGTTGACGACGTCGCGCGGCGTTTTGGCGGGCGCCATCATCCCGATCCAGAAATTGAATTCGGAGCCGGGCACACCCGCCTCAAGGGTGGTGGGCACGTCGGGCAGGGCGCTGGCGCGGCGCGGCGAGCCCACGGCCAGGGCGAGCAGATGGCCTTCCTTGATCTGGCCGATCACCGGAGCGATGGGCGAGAAGTAGTAGTCCACGCGGCCGGAGAGCACTTCGGTCACGGCTTCGGCCGAGCCCTTGAACGGGATGTTGAGCGCGTCGATCTTCGCGGCCATCTTGAACTTCTCGGCGTTCAGGTGGGTGGCGCTGCCTTGGCCGGCGGAGGCGAAGTTCATCTTGCCCGGGTTGGCCTTGGCGTAGGCCAGCAGAGCTGGCAGCGTCTTGATGTTCTTGCTGGGTGCGATTACCAGCACGTTGGGCGTGGACGTGATCGGCGTGATGCCGGCGAAGTCGGCCGCGGTGTCGAACGACAGCTTGGCGAAGGTGGACGGGCTCACCGTGTGCGACGACGAGTGGATCATGATGGTGTAGCCGTCGGGCGCGGCCATGGCCACCGCCGCCTGGCCGATGGTGCCGCTGGCGCCGCCGCGGTTGTCCACCACGATGGGCTGGCCCAGGCTCTGACTCATCTTGTCGGTGATGGCGCGGGCAATGATGTCGGTGGTGCTGCCGGCGGCAAACGGCACGATCACGCGGATGGCCTTGTTCGGGTAGGCCTGCTGCGCAGAGGCGGGCAGGCCGGCGGCGAGGGCGAATGCGGCCAGGGCGGTGGCGTGGATGAGTTTCATGCTGATCTCGGTGAAATGGGCTCTGGCATTGGTTTAATTCACCAATCGGTGAATAATATAAATTATAGAGGTGCTCGGCGCAGGACTGCAAGTGCCGATGCATGCGGCCGTTTATAGGGTTTTCCCTTGTATTTTCAGCGGCGGATTGCGGGGAGCGCGTTTTGCCTCGCCCATTCTTTATTAACCATATGGTGAAGTAAAGCCCGGGCACTCGCCCGGACCTGTCACGTGGTCACCGGTCGAGCGACAAGCCGGGATTCGCGGATGGGTCCCCTGCGCCTTCCGCGGGCCGGGGCGCCGCCGCTGCCGCCTGCGCCAGCGCGTCGCGCAGCAACGGCGCGTATTTCGCCAGCGCAGTGCCCTTGGGCCACAGCAAGCGGAACGGAATTTGGTCCGGCACGTCGATGGGGCGCGCGATCAGCCCGATGCGGCTGGAGTAAGGCAGGCTGGAGGAATCCAGGATGGCCGTGCCGTAGCCCGCCTCCGCAAAGGCGCAGGCCGACGAAAAGTGCGTGACTTCCACGACAGGATTGAACACCAGGCCCGCTTCCTCGAAACGCCGCGCCGCCAGTGTGCCCAGGTGCAGATGGCGGGCAAGAGAAATGTAGGGATGGCTGCAGAGCAAGGGCAGGGAGATCCTGTCGTGTGCAATCAGTGGTGAGTCCGGGCGCATCACCGCATGCAGGCCGAGCGTGCAGATGTCGGCGGCGCCGCCTTCCGGTGCTGCCGTGTCGCCCACGACGATGCCAAAGTCAATGCGTTGCTCTGCCACCATGTTGACGATCTCCAGGGACATGCCGGAGCGGACCACAAGCCGTGCGTTCGGCATGCGTTCGAGCAATACCCTCAGCGCAAACGGCAGCATGGTGGTCGCCGCTGCCGCCACGCATGCAATGGTGACGCGGCTTGCAGCGTCTACCCGCAGCTCTTCTGTCAAACGGTCCAGGGACGACAACGCAGCCAACGCGTTCGAAATTTCCGGCAGCAGAGCGCGTCCCTTGGGCGTGAATTCAAGTCGGCGCTTTTCCCGCGTGAACAGCGCAAACCCGACGCGCTCCTCGATCGATCGAATGGTCGCGCTGGCGGCAGGCTGCGACATGCGCACGCGCTCCGACGCCCGCGTGACCGAGCCGGTGCGCGCCACTTCCCACAGCAGGAGGATCTCCCGGCGATTCATTTGAATGCTATATGAAAACAGTTGAACAATATATTTGACCATATGAATATGTCTTTGCACACTTGCCCTCGGCGCACCCGTGTGACCGATCGATTCCCAGGAGACAAACATGAAGACAACTGTCCGGAAGGTGGTGGCCGCTGTGCTGTTCACTGCGGTGGCTCCCGTGCTGGCCCAGATGGCGTTGCCGGCAAAACCGGTGCGCATCGTGGTGGGCGCGCCGCCCGGCGGTGCGCCGGACACAGTGGCCCGGCTGGTCGCCCAGCACATGAACCTCGGTCAGCCGGTCATCGTCGAGAACCGCAACGGTGCCGCGATGATGATCGCGGCCGAACACGTGGCCCGCGCGCCCGCTGACGGCAGCGTGCTGTTGTTGGTCAGCCAGACGGCGGTCGCGGTATCGCCGGTGCTGCAGAAAACCAGGAGCTTCGATGCGACCAGGGATTTCCGCGGTGTTGGCCTCATCGGCGTGGCCCCGATGGTGCTTGTCGCGGGACCGTCGTTGCCCGCACAGAACGTCACCGAGCTGATAGCGCAAGCCAAAGCCAACCCGGGCAAGATCGACTTCGGCAACGGCGGCGTAGGCACCTCGCCCCACGTGACGGGTGTGCTCTTCGGCCTCAGCACCGGCACGCAACTGACCAGCGTGCCCTACCCGGGCGAGCAAGCCGCTATGGTGGACATCATGGCTGGCCGCATTCACATGATGTTTGCCAACGCGGCTTCGGCACTGCCGCATGTTCGCAGCGGCAAATTGCGCGCGCTGGGTCTGACCAGCAGCGCCCGCTCCGTGGTGGCGCCAGACATTCCGACGGTAGCGGAGAGCGGGGTTCCCGGTTTTTCTGCCGATACCTGGCTCGGCATCGTGGCGCCTGCCGCCACACCGGCTCCTCTGGTGGCGCAACTCAACGCGGAACTCAACCGTGTGCTTACCCTGCCGGATGTGCGAGCAAAGCTGATGACGCATGGGTTTGCAGTCGCTCCCATGGACACGGAGGGGTTCGGGAAGTTCATCTCGGACGAGCAGGACAAATGGGGAAAGCTGATCCGTGACGCCAACATCAAGATCGACTGAAGGGCGCGATGCGCCGGTGCTGGGCGTGCAGCACTCGCGGCTTGAAGTTCCCATGCCGCGCGGCGCTTGCGACTGCCATGTGCATGTGTTCGGCGCTGCGGGGCAATACCCCTTTGCGGCCAACCGTACCTTCATGCCCAGTCCGGCCACCGTGGACGATCTGATCGCCTTTCAGACCGCGCTTGATCTGGACCGCGCCGTCATCGTCCAGGCCAGTCCGCAGGGCACGGACACGCGTTGCCTGACCGATACGCTGACCGAGTTGCGCCAGCGCGGCCGCGAGGCGCGTGGTGTGGCGGTGGTGAGAACCGATGCAACGAGCGCAGAGCTGCGCGCACTACACGCAGCCGGCGTTCGGGGTCTGCGCGTGAACCTCCAGTCTTTCGGTATCACGGCCCCTGAGGCGGCCCGGGAGCAATTGCGCGCGGCGGCACGGGTGGCGGGCAGCATGGGCTGGCACGTGCAGATCTACGCGCAACTGCACGTGATCGGCGAATTGGCCGACGTGCTGGGCGACGTGGGCGTGCCGGTGGTGATCGACCATTTTGGTCTGGCCCATGCGTCCGACGGCCTTTCGCAGAAGGGCTTTCCCGAGCTTCTCGCGCTGGTCAAGGCGGGGAACGTCTGGGTCAAGCTCTCGGCGCCTTACCGCATCATCCAGCATCCGTTGGGCGACGACGGCGTGTCGATTGCGCGCGCACTCATCGACGCACGTCTCGACCATATGCTCTGGGGTACCGATTGGCCACACACCAATCCGGCGGCGGACATTCCCCGGCTACGCGACCGCCCCGAGCCCCTGCGGCCGGTCGATGACGGTGCGCAATTCAACATCTTCACGCGCTGGACTTCCGCGCATGAACGCGAGCGGATTCTGGTGCACAACGCTGCGCACCTTTACGGATTCGCGGATGCGTCATCGGATGTGAGGAATGGCCCGCCATGACGACATCCTCCGATCTCATTGCAGAGATCCATTGCTGGAAGGTGCGGCTGCCGTTTGCGCACGGCGCGCCCGCGCCGATGTTTGCGGGACGGCGCAGGACCACGATCGACTCCTGCTGGATCGAAGTGCGGTTGGCCAACGGGCTCTCGGGGTGGGGCGAGGCTTACGCCGCCGACCTCGATGCCGTGGTCGCGATCATCCAGAACCGTGTGGCGCCGCTCTTCATCGGACGCACACCGCGAGACGAGACGCTGGGTGGTGCCGCCGCGCGCACGCTGCACAACCTGGGGCGCTCCGGACCGGTATTGCACGCGCTCAGCGGCATGGACATTGCCTTGTGGGATTTGCGTGCCCGACTCGAGGGCGTGGGCCTCCATGTGCTGCTCGGCGGCAAGCGCCGCGATGGCATCCGCTCGTACGCTTCGCTGCTTCAGTATTACGACGACGCCGACGCCATCCGCCGCAATGTGGAGCGGGCATTGCGCGAAGGTTGGCACGAAATCAAGCTGCACGAGCGCTCGTTGAAGGCCGGCCGGGCTGCGCGCGAGGTGATGCCTGCGGGGGCACCACTCATGATGGACACGAACTGCGCCTGGACGGCCCAGCAGTCGATCGAGGCAACCCGGCAGATGCTCGAATGCAAACCGCTGTGGATCGAGGAGCCGATCTGGCCACCCGAAGACGCGGACGCACTGATGGCGCTCAGGCATGCCACGGGCGCGATGGTCGCGGCTGGCGAGAACGCCTCCAGCCTGCACGAGCTGTGCCGCTTCGCGCGGGACGGCGTTGCCGACTGGATCCAACCCAGTGCCATCAAGGCGGGTGGCGTCACCGCGCTGATGGAAGTCGCTCGCGAATGCAAGGCGTCGAACCGGACTCGCTTCTCACCGCAGACCGCCTTTTTCGGCCCCGGGTTTCTCGCCACCTTGCATGTGCTGGCCACGCTGGAGGCGGATGTCTCGATCGAGCGCCTCTTCTGTGAGCTCAAACACGATCCGTTTGCCAACCTGCTCAGGCGCGAGCGAGACGTTTTCGTCCTGCCGACGGGCGCCGGCCTCGGCTTCGAACCCGATCGCGATGCGTTGGCGCGTGCGTCGGCGGACACGGATTTCAACCAGGAGACAACATGAACACATTATCGAGACGTCAGGCCCTCGTGCTGGCGGCCTTCCTGCTGCCGGGCATGTCGGTGAACGCGGCGGACTATCCTGCCGGGCCCGTGCGGCTGATGGTTCCCTATCCGCCCGGTGCAGCCACCGACACGCTCGCCCGCCAGCTGGCGCAGGCGCTGGAGAAGGAACTGGGGGCCACGTTCGTGGTGGAAAACAAGGGTGGCGCCGCCACGCAGATCGGAACTCGTGCCGTGGCCGAGGCCAAGCCGGATGGGCAGGTGCTCGGCTTCATTGACACGGCCTTCGTGATCAACCCCGGGCTGTTCGGTGCCGCTCTGCCGTACGACACGTTGCGCGACTTCATCCCTATCTCGCAAATGGCGACGGCGCCGCTGGTGTTCGTCGTGCATTCGGCCGTGCCCGCGAAAACCATGCAGGAGTTTGTGGCACTGGCCAAAGCCGATCCCGGCAAGATCGGCTTTGGCTCTGCCGGGCCGGGAAGTGCACCGCATCTTGCTGGAGAGCAGTTGCGCATGGCCGCAGGCATCGATATCACGCACATCGCTTATCGGGGTGGTTCGACCGTCATCAATGACCTGATCGGCGGCCACATTCAGTGCGGCTTCACCACGGTTCCCACCATGGCTGAGCACATTCGGGCGGGCACCGTTCGAGCGCTGATGGTGACGAGCCCGGAACGCAGCGCACAGTTGCCTGCGGTGCCCACCTCGCGCGAGGTGGGAATGCCCGATGTGGATCTGATGCCACTGTTTGGCCTGGTCGCACCAGCGCGCACGCCCGCATCGACCGTTGCCCGGTTGAGTGAGATCGCTTCAGGCCTCGTGAAGTCCGGCGAGCTCGGACGTCGACTTCAGGCGAGCGGCTTCATTCCTGTGGGGTCGACGTCGGAGCAATTCGCGGCGCGTGTGCGCAGCGAAGTCGCCAAATGGAACCAGATCATCAGCGAGCGCAAGATCCGTCCGAACACATGATGCCGCGAACCCCCGCAGTCGCAGCGCCGAGCCGTTACGAGGCCGATATCAAGGCGCTGGAGCCCGAACAGCGACGCGCCCATGACACGATCGTTGCACGGCGTGGTACGTTCTCGCCGCCGTACCGAGCCTTGATCGAGAGTCCTGATGTGGCATTGGCGGTTGAGCACCTGTCGTCGCTGCTGTGGTCGGGCGCGCTACCGACAACGGCGTTGGAGGCCGTGTTCCTTGTGGTCGCCCGTCGCTTGCGCTGCGCCGAACAGTGGCGTCGGCACGAGGTGAAGGCGCTGGCCGCTGGTGTCACGCCGCAGGAGGTGGACGCTATCGCCAAAGGTCTGCCTCCCGGTGGCTCGCCCGAGACCCGGACCGCATGCGTCATCGCCAAGCGCCTTCTCGCGGGGCAACGGATCGGCCGAGACCACTGGGCGGACGGACAGCGCTGGCTGGGCAAGCGCGGTCTGGGCGAGTTGTGCGCGTTTGTTGGCGTGGCATCCATCGTTGCCGCATCCATCAACTTGCAGGGCATCGCTGCGCCTTGAAGCAACTTGCTGGCGTTGAGCGACATGCGCCTGCGCCTGCTTTCCAGGTCAAGTCCTCAGACGATCGCCTGCAAGCTGCGCCATTGCGGCACCGCCGCCGTGGCGAAGCCGGTGACGTGCAGTGAGGTGAGGTCGAGCTGACCATGACGCACGCTCAAATGTGCGCGGCCCGAGGCGGTGTCGTACAGGCTGGGGTGGGCCTCGGCGAAGGCTTGCGCCTCGGCCGCTGGCGCGGTGCCGAAGCCGTCCACATAGTGGTGGCCGTTGCGCTCGATGTGGCGCACGCTCAGGCTGGCGGCGAGCAGCGTGTCCTGCTGCACCGCCAGGCCCGCCTGGCAGGTCAGGTCTTCGCCCGATAGCAGCAGGCGCGGGTCTTGCGCAATGCGGTGTGCGTTGGCCAGCGAGCGGTAGATGCCCTTGCAGGCCTTGCTCGATATGCCGCGGTAGCCCAGCGCCAGGCCTTCTTCCAGCGCGCTGGCGTGGTCGTCGGATTCGTCGAGGATCACGGGCACGCCGATGCCCAGCGACGCAATGGACTCGCGCAACGCCACGGCGCGCGCCAGCGGTTGCTCCAGCAGCAGGGTGCGCTCGAGCAGGTCGGCCAGCGCAGGTGTCGCTTGCAGCGCCTGCCAGAAGCGACCCAGACCGGACGCGTCGGTGAAGGTCTCGTTGCCGTCCAGCGTGACGCGGTAGTTGCCGCCCAGACGTGTCAGCACCTCGGCAATCCGCGTGAGCCGTTCCACGTCGGCCTCGATCTGGCCACTGAGCTTGAGCTTGAAATGGTGCAGGCCGTGGCGCTGGATGGCCGCTTCCAGGGTGGCGGGCAGGCCGTCTTGCGGGTCGGTGCCTGCGTCGTGCTCGCTCAGCCGGTCGGCCAGGCCCACGGTGTGGCGCAGCACCACCTGGATCGGGCGCACCAGTTCCAGTTGTGGACTCCAGGGGTCACCCAGCACGCCGGCGCGCAGCCCGTCGACCCACGATCGGTTGGCCGCGCGCAGGGCCGCGTCGGCCACCGCCTTGTCGAGCAGGGCCGGGCCGAACTGCGCGGCCAGGCGGGGCAGCCCGCGCGCCACTGAAACGGCGATGGCGTTGTCCCCGGCCGTCTGCGAAAGCGCGTGCGGGCTCATGGCCTCGCGAGCCGCCAGCACCGCATCGCGTGCATTGCGCAGCGACTCACGCAGTTGTTCGAAGTTCTGTTCGTGCGTGAGGGCGGGCGACTTGTCGAACCATTTGGGCACCATGAGCTCGGCGCTGGCGCCTTCGAAACTGCGCCCGTCGACTTCGCCGATCACACGCACGAAGGCCTGCGGGCATTGCGTGACGGTGGCCGCACCAAAGCGGAACGGCAGGCGCAGCGTGACGTGGCGCTGGTACAGCTGCACCTCGTGGATGCGCAGGGTCACGGCGGTCATGACAGGTCTCTCCAGATGTTGCGCACATGGCGCGCCGAGATCTCGGCGCAGCCCAGGCCGTCGGGCAGGTATTCAAAAGGCTCCACGGCCACCCAGCCGGTGTAGCGCATGTCTTTCAGCACCTGCAGCACCGGGCGCTGGTCGGTGTCGCCCTGGCCGGGGCCACGGCGGTTCTTGTCGTTCACCTGCACGTGGGCGATGTGGCCGCTGGCCAGGAAGGTGCGCAGCACCTCGTGCACGGGATCGCTTTCGCTGTGCGACGCGGCGCTCACGTCGAGCATGGTGCGGATGGCGGGCGAGGCTATGCGGTCCACCAGCGCGGCGGCCTCAGCCACGGTGTTGATCACGCTCGTCTCGAAAGGCCCGAGCGGCTCGATGCAGTAGACGACGCCGGCCGCAGCCGCGTGCGGCGCCAGTTCGGCCAGTGCGGCTTCCAGCCGAGCTGTGGCCTCCAGCGCGCTCTGGCCTGGTGCCGGGGAGCGCTGCCTGGGTGAGCCGTGCACCAGCACGCGCGCGCCGCAAGCGGCCGCGAAGTCGATCAGTCTGCGCAGCAGGTCGAGCGTGCGGCGGCGCAGTGCAGCGTCGTCCGTCACCAGCGAAAGCCCCTCGGGTTTGACGAGCAACCAGTGCAGGCTGGAGACCACCAGGCCATGGCTGCGCGCGGTGGCGCGCACCCTGTGCGCTGCTGCGGTGTCGAGTGTGGTGGGGTCGTCGGTCAGCGTGAAGGGCGCGATCTCAAGGGCGTCGTACCCCATGCGTGCTGCGGCCTCGCACTGTGCAGGCAGGCTCAGCGGCAACAGCACCTCGTTGCACAGCGCCAGTTTCATGCCGCGGCCTTGCGGTGGACCGGCCGGCGGTACAGGCTCCAGAGTTTCCAGCCGATGGTGGCGAAGATCATCGCGGCCACGGTGCCGGCGATGGGGCGCGTGAAGAAGGGCGCCAGGTTGCCGTCGGACAGGATGAGCGCACGGCGCAGGTTTTTCTCCATCAGGTCGCCCAGCACGATGCCCAGCACCAGCGGCGCCATGGGGTAGCCGAAGTGGCGCAGGAAGAAACCGATCATGCCGAAGGCCAGCATCACATACACGTCGAACAGCCGCCCCGCGATGGCGAAGCTGCCGACCGCGCAGAGCACGAAGATGATGGGCACGATCAGGTGCTGCGGCACGCGCAGCACCTGCACCAGCGCCTTGGTGAGCAGCAGGCCGTAGATCAGGATGCCGAGGGTGGCGAACAGCATCATGGCGACCACGTCGTACACGAACTGCGGGTTCTCCACCATGATCAGCGGGCCGGGCTTGATGCCGTGGATGATCATCGCGGCCATCAGCACGGCGGCCGGCGCCGAGCCCGGAATGGCCAGCGTGAGAACGGGAATCATCGCGCCGGGCACGCAGGCGTTGTCACCGGTCTCGGCGGCCATCAGGCCTTCCACCGAGCCCTTGCCGAACTGCTCCTTTTCCTTGCTCGCGCGCTTGGCCGCGGCGTAGGACGACCAGGCCGCCACGTCCTCGCCCACGCCGGGCACGATGCCCACGCCGGTGCCGATGAGGCCCGAGCGCAGGATGGTGCGCCAGTACTGGGCCACGTCGCGCAGCTTGGGGATGACGGTGTCGAAGGCGTTGATCTTCACCGGCAGCTGGCGTTGCCGCATGGCGGTGAGCAGCTCGGCGAAACCGAAGGCGCCCACCAGCGCGGGCACCAGCTGGATGCCGCCGGCCAGGTCGCGCACACCGAAGGCAAAGCGCTCGAAGCCGTACTGCGGCTCCTGGCCGATGGTGGCCACGAACAGGCCCGCGATGCCGGCGATCCAGCCCTTGAGCGGGTCGTCGCCGGTGAGCGTGCCCGCGATGATCACGCCGAACATCGCCAGCCAGAAGAACTCGTAGGCACCGAACTTCAGCGCCAGGCCGCCCAGCACCGGCGTGAAGGTGGCCAGGAAGAACATGCCGATCAGCGTGCCCATGACCGAGCCGGTGGTGGCGATGCCCATGGCGCGACCGGCCATGCCCTGGCGAGCGAGCTGGTAGCCGTCCAGGCACGACGCCGCCGATGCCGGCGTGCCCGGGATGTTGAGCAGGATGGCCGAGCGAGAGCCACCGTAGATCGAACCGACGTAGGTGCAGATCAGGATCAGCAGCGCCTGGCTGGGCGGCAGCTTGAGCGTGAGCGTGGTCATGAGCGCCAGCGCCATGGTGGCGGTGAGGCCGGGCAGTGCGCCCATGATCACGCCGACCAGCGAGGCGAGCAGGGCGTAGGCAATGGCCTCGGGCGTGCTGAAGCGCACGATCGATTCACCGAAAAGGATCAGTCCGTCGAACATGGCGTGGTGTGCTGGGGAAGGCTCAGGGAAGACGGACGAGAAAGATCTGCTGGAACACGTTGGTGACCACGGCCGAGGTGAGCACGCCAGCGAGCAGGGACACGGTGAGGCGGCGCGCGGCGGAATGCTCCGGCGGCGCAAACAGCGCCACGAAGGTGGCAACGAACACGCCGGTGGCGAACCAGAACGGCACGCGGCCGATCAAGCCGGCGGCGTAGGTCAGCGAGAGCGCCAGCATGATGCCGATGCGGCGGTTGAACAGAGGTTCGGCCGTGGGTGTGCCAGCCCGCTGGCGGATGCGCTGCCAGCTTCGCAACATCAGCACGATGCCCAGCAACAGCAGCACACCGCCCAGCATGCCCGGCACGAAGCCCGGCATGGTGTACCGCTCGGCGCCCATGGACTCGAAGCGCTCCATGCGCAGCGAGCCCACCAGGATCAACAGGCCAAAGCCCGCCCAGCCCGCACCGCCCCAGAGGTCGGAGCGGGCGGATGTTCCACCCTCGGTCATGCGTTGTTCCGTGTGGGGGAATCAGGGCTTGGGGATGCCCACGGTGTCGGGTGACACCTTGGCCTTGCCGGCGGCTTGTTGTGTCCAGGCGTACGACTGGATGGCCGGGAACACCGCCTTCTGGGCTTCCTCGCCCGCCATCGGCGCGAACATGGCGCCACGCGATTGCGCGTACTTCTTCAGCGCTTCGCTCTTGACCATCTCGGTGGCCCAGATCTTGTCCAGCGTCTGCTTCACCTCGGGCGGTGCGCCCTTGGGCACGAAGATGCCGAAGTAGTTGATCGGGTCCTTGAACCCGGGGATGAACTGCGACAGCGGCGGGATGGTGCCGAAACCTTCGATCTCGATCGACTTGTCGCCCACCACCGCGAGCGGGCGAATCTTCTTGGCACGGATCATGTCGGTCTGCTCGGCCGCGAGCTGCGTGGTCACTTCCGTCTCACCCGATGCAGCGGCCACGGCGGCGGGGGCGCCACCGTCGTAGGTGACGTGCTTGTAGGTGACGCCGGCCACGCGCGCGATCGCCTCGATGGCCGAGTGGCCGCTGGAGTTCACGCCCGCGGTGGCCACGGAGACCGCGCCCGGCTTGGCCTTCATGGCCGCGAGCAGGTCGGTCATGGTCTTGTACGGCGTGTCGGCATTGACGCCAACCACCGCGATGTGTGCCACGTTGAGGTAGAGGTTCCAGTCGCTGGCCGAGGTGTCGAGCATGCCGAGCACCTTGTAGGTGCCGAGGTCCTTGGCGCCACCGGCGGTCCAGGTGTAGCCGTCGGCCGGTGCGGCCATGGCGTTCTTGGTGCCCACCGAACCCGAGGCGCCGGGCTGGTTCATGATGACGATCTTCTGGCCGAGGTGCTTCTCCAGCTCGGCCGCGGTCACGCGCGAAACCTGGTCGGTGGAGCCGCCCGGCGCCCAGGGCACGATCAAGGTGATCGGTCGGTCGGGCTTCCATTGGGCCATCGCGCTGGCCGAGGCCACCGCGAGCAGGGAGGTGATGAGCAGTTGGCGGACGGGAACGGTGGTCATGCAATGTCTCCTGGGTTTAATTCACCGGGCGGTTAATAATAAAAATCCGCCTGCCCAACGTCAAGCCGCAAACCCGCTCAGTTCATCAGGACATACCCTAGGATCACGTCGCACATGTGGGAGAGCCTTTCGCTGTGCGCCTTGGGCGTCATGAGATCGCGTCCGAAGATGGCCGACAGCGTGTGGTTGTTCGACAGGTAGAAGTACGACAGCCCGGCGATCGACACGTAGAGCTGCAGCGGATCGACCCCGCCGCGAAACGTGCCGTCTGCGCGACCGCGTTCCAGGATTTCGCCCAGCGTGGCGATCAGCGGCGAGTTGAGCTGGCGCGCCCGTTCCGATTGTTCGAGATGCCGCGCGCGGTGCAGGTTGGCGCTGTTGAGCAGGGTGAGGAATTCGGGATGTTCAAGGTAGTAGTTCCAGGTGAACTCCACCAGCCGGCGCAGCGCGGTTTCGGGTTTGAGGTGCAGCAGGTTGAGCTGGCGCTCCTCCTCGCGGATCTGCCGGTAGGCCTGCTCCAGCACCGCCTGGAACAGCTTCTCCTTGTCTTCGAAGTAGTAGTAGATCAGGCGTTTGTTCAGCCCCGCGCGCTCGGCGATGCGGTCCATGCGCGCACCCCCCAGTCCATGCTCCGAGAACTCGTCGCGCGCCGCGTTCAGGATGGTATTCTGCGACCGGTCGGCGTCTCTCAGGCGCTCTTCTGCAACCGGTGTGGGTGTGGTGCTCATGCTGGAATAATTCCCCATATGGTTAATAAAGTCAATCCATGCCCAGCATAGCCGGCCATCTGCTCGTTGAATGCCTGATTGCCCAAGGCGTGACCCACGCCTTCGGTGTTCCCGGTGAAAGTTACCTCGCCGTGCTCGACGGCTTTCACGCCCACGCCGAGCGTATCCGCTTCATCACCAACCGGCAGGAAGGCGGTGCGGCCTTCATGGCCGAAGCCCAGGGCAAGTTGACTGGCCGGCCGGGCGTGTGTTTCGTGACGCGCGGCCCGGGCGCCACCAACGCCTCCATCGGTCTGCACACGGCGTTCCAGGACTCCACACCCATGGTGCTGTTCGTGGGCGATGTGGCCAGCGACGCGCGCGACCGCGAGGCCTTCCAGGAGGTGGACTACGCATCGTTCTTCGGTCCGTCCACCAAGGGCATGGCCAAACGCGTGGAGCGCATCGACGACGCGCGCCGCATTCCCGAGTACGTGTCGCGTGCCTTTGCCACCGCCATGAACGGCCGGCCCGGCCCGGTGGTGCTGGTGCTGCCCGAAGACATGCTCACGCAAACCGTGGACGCGCGGCCCTTGCCGCGCGTGGAGCCGGTGCAGGCCTGGAGCGACCCGGGCGCGCTGCGCGAACTGCGCACGCTGCTGCTGGCCAGCGAGCGCCCGCTGGTGATCGCCGGTGGTGGCGGCTGGACGCCGCAGTCGGCCGCTGCGTTGCAGCGCTTCGCCGACAACTGGCAACTGCCGGTGGCCAACGCGTTCCGCTTCCAGGACACCTTCGACAACCACCACCCGCTGTACGCGGGCGACGTGGGGCTGGGCATCAACCCGGCACTGGCGGCGCGCGTGCGCGAGAGCGATCTGCTGATCGCCATTGGCCCGCGCCTGGGCGAAGCCACCACCGGCGGCTACACGCTGATCGAGGCACCGGTGCCGAAACAGAAGCTGGTGCACATCCACGCCAGCGCCGAAGAGCTGGGCCGCGTCTACCAGCCCACGCTGGCGATCAACGCCACCATGAACGCGGCGGCGCGCAGCCTGGAGGTGCTCACCGCGCCACCCGATGTGAAGTGGGCCGACTGGGCGCAGGCCTGCCACGCCGACTACCTCGCCAACATCGACCCCGCCAACGGCGGCATCACCTTGCCCGGCACCATCGACATGCCGGCCATCGTCCACACGCTGCAGAAGCACTTGCCGGTCGACGCCGTGCTCACCAATGGCGCCGGCAACTTCGCCAGCTGGTTGCACCGCTTCTACCGCCACCACGGTCTGGCCAAAGGCCACAAGACGCAGCTCGCACCCACCAACGGCGCCATGGGTTACGGCGTGCCGGCCGGCATCGGTGCGGCCATCCTCACCGGGCGCACCGCGTTCACCATCGCGGGCGACGGCGACTTCCTCATGAACGGCCAGGAACTGGCCACGGCCGTGCAACATGGTGCGAAAAGCATCGTGCTGCTGCTCAACAACGGCAGCTTCGGCACCATCCGCATGCACCAGGAGCGCGAGTACCCGGCCAACGTCAGCGGCTCGGCATTGTCCAACCCCGACTTCTGCGCACTGGCCCGCGCCTATGGTTATGCAGCCGAGCGCATCACGCACACGGCAGAGTTCGAGCCCGCGCTGCAGCGCGCCCTGGCCGCGCCGGGCGGCAGCCTGATCGAGGTGATGATCGATGTGGATGTGATCACGACACGTGGCACGCTGGCCGCCATCCGGGCGCGCGCGCAATCGCCCAGCTGATCGCCACGCGCCCGGGCGCGTGGCTGTTTGGTGAATACATCACAAAGACCCCGGCACTCCCATACACCCTCTGAACGCACCGCCTGCCTAGACTGGTCCATCCAATCAAAGGAGAGTGGCCATGTGGCAAGCAACCGGTGCAACCAAGGTATCCGAGGTTCACGAGCTGGGCGGGGTGCCAGGTCAGCCCTCCATGGGGCGGGCACACCTGCTGCGCGTGCTCGACGAGGTCGACTACGGCATGCTGATCGTCGATGCGCAGGGCACGATCCTGCATGCCAACCACCTGGCGCGGCACGAACTCGCCAGCGGACGGATGCTCATGTCGTACGGCAACATGCTGCTGGGCAGCAATGCCGAGTTCACCGCGCAGTTGCAACTGGCCATGGAGGCGGCGTTTCGCGGCCAGCGCCGACTGGCGCTGCTCAACAAGGGTGAGCGTGAGCTCGCCATGACCTTCACGCCCTTGAGCCACCCGCTCGAAGCCGACCCGCCCACCGTGCTGGTGATGCTGTCGCGCCAGAGCACCTGCGACAACCTGGCGGTGCGCATGTTTGCCCGAACCATTGGTTTGAGCCCGAGCGAAGAAGCGGTGCTCATGGGTTTGTGCCGCGGCCTGGAGATCCCCGAGATCGCGTCCGAGCACGGCGTGGCCTCGTCCACCATCCGCAGCCAGATCAAGACCCTGCGCGAGAAGGCGGGCTCGGCCAGCATCCGCCGGCTGCTGCAGCGCATCAACAGCCTGCCCCCGGTGGTGCCTGCCTTGCGCATCGTGATGCCCATGCCCCACAATGCCGCGGAGTCAATCCACCCGTGAGCATGGATGCCAGTCATACCTTCCGCCTCTGTATTTGCCCATCCCAACCAACACATTGAAGCGCTGGCCTCGCAGGGCGTGCAGCGCCGCTATCGGCGCGGCACGCTGCTGATCCAGGAAGGCGAGACCGGCGACACGCTGTACATCGTGCTGCAGGGACGCCTGCGGGCTTTCCTGTCGGACAACAACGGCCGCGAACTCACGTTGGGCCTCTACGGTCCGCTGGAGTATGTCGGTGAGATGTCGCTCGATGGCGGGCCCCGCTCGGCCAACGTGGAAGCCGCCGAGCCCAGCACCTGTTCGGTGGTGACCCGCGCCACCTTGCTGGCCTACATCGCCGAGCACCCCGAATTCGCCCTGGAGCTCATGGCGCGCCTGATCCGCCGCGCCCGGCTGGCCACCGAGAGCGCACGCAGCGTGGCGCTGATCGACGTGTACGGTCGCCTGGTCCGGCTGCTCAACACCTTGGCGCAGATGCCCAACGAGCGGGGTGAGCGCGCGCTCAAGGAGCGCCTGACCCACCAGCAGATGGCTCAACACCTGGCGTGCTCACGCGAGATGGTGAGCCGCCTGCTGAAAGACCTGGAGACCGGCGGCTACATCGCCGTGCGCGAGCGCTGGATCTGGCTGCTCAAGACCTTGCCGGCCCGCTGGTAGCGCTCCCCCCGATGCGCCTTCGGCGCTTCCCCCCAGGGGGCAACACCTGCGGCCCGGCGAAGCCGGCTCCGCGGTGTTCCCGGTTGGAGAGTGCTGGCACTCAAACGCCATTGATCAGGCGGCGCGCCTCCTGCGGCGCGGCCGAGCTGGTGCCCGCCAGCCGCACCACGCTCCCGCTCAGACTGCCGGCACCCAGCACACCCCACAGGGCGGGGTTGGTGTCGCTCCCGGCCAGTGTGTCGGGCACTTTTTTCACGCCGGGGCGTTGCGGACGGCTGGCGTCCGGGTCGGGTTTGCGCGGGGAGTACAGCGCGAAGTGCCCGCTGGGCGATGCGTGCCGGCGAAGGCCGCCCACGCTCACCGTGCTCTGCCCGGTCGACAGGCTGTTGAAGGTGCCGCTGCGCCGGATGGGCGTGGGGTTGCCCGGGTGGTCCACGAAGCTGCCGATGTTGCCGCTGGTGTCGTACCACGCGTCTTCAAAGTAGGACTGCCGCGCGCCCGTGTTCTGGCCCAGCGCAACGTCGTCCCGCTCCACATAGGCGTCGAACACCACGGGCTCGGTGCCGGTGTTGGTCAACTTCACTTGCCATGAGCCGAATGGTGCGGTGACTGCCTTGGCATTGCGGCTGAACGTGGGCGCCAGCGCCAGCAGGGCGCAGGTGCTGCCGATGCCCAGCGCCGAGTCGTTCGGAAAGATCAGACCGCACATCGGCAGGTCATCGGCCCTCAGCCACAGACCCGACTGGCCCTTGCGCAGCGGTGGCAAAGCCTGCGCATGGCCGGGGGGTGTCACGCTGATCTCGACACCTTGCGCATCGTCGGGCAGCCAGATCTCCAGAAAACTCTGCGTGCGGTCGTCGGGCTGCACACGCCAGTGCAAGGGCACCGATGCACCCGGTGCGAGCGTGTCGTTGGCGTGGGTGCGGCTCTGGTAGGCATTGCCCGCGGGCACCGTCACCTGCAGCCGTCCACCGCACAGATCGATCAGCTGGTCCATCGCAGCCTCCAGGATGGAGCTGCCGTCGTGGGGGCCCGCCAGCGTGCCCCAGCTGATGTTCACCACCAGTTGGGCTTGGGGCGTGCAGCGCGCCAGGATGTACATGAGTGCGTCGAGCACACTCACGTTCATCGCACCGCCAGACGTATCGAGCACGTTGGACCAGTCCAGCTGCACCGCGATCAGGTCGCAGCGACTGGCCTCGTCGTCCATGGGGTGCAGCAGGTTGCCCTTGCCGCAGGCCAGGCTCATCACGTGCGTGCCGTGGTTGACGGGTTTGCTCAGGTCCCACAGCTGGAGGTGCTCATAGAGCGCGTCCTCGTCCAGCCGGCCATGGTGTGTGCAGGCCGCCATGGCCGCGTCGATGGCCGCGCCCGAGAGTTCGTGGCCATAGCCCATGTCGCGTGGTCGGGGGCCGGCGCGGGCGGGGTCCAGCGGCGTCTGGTGGTGCGGCTCGTTGCCGGGCCAGTTGCCGTCCTGCGTGTCGTCCTGGCGCCAGAAGTGCTTCACCCGTGTGCGGCCTTTGGTGTTGAGGAAGACCTGATTGGCAAACGCCAGTCCGCCATCGATCAGGCCCAGGACCTTTCCGTTCAGGCGATCGGGTGCGTTGACGGGATGTGCGCCCGGCGTGCAGGGGTCGTGGATCGGCTGCGTGTGGTGGGCCACCGGCAGGCCGAGCTCCAGGCGCTGGATCAGCCCGCGCAGTTGCGGATCGGAGCGCAGCCGCTGAAAAAACTTGGGCTTCACATGCGCCGTGCAAAAGCGCAGCGCGGGCAGATTGAGGTACACGCGCGGTATCTGCAGCCACTTCGTGCTGGAGGCCGCCACCAGCGCCGGCACATCGGCAAGTGCCGTGAGCTCGATGACGATGGGCAGCCACTTCGGCGGCTTGCCTTTGGGCTTGACGCGGTAGCCGGCGAACTGGTCGGCTTCGGCCCAGGCCAGGTAAGGGTCTTGCCCGTCAATCGCGCCAGGCGCGCTCCAGTGGATGCCGGTGAATTCGCCGGTGGGCAGGGGCGACCAGTTGGCGCCGCTCACTGAGGTACCTTCGCCCTGCGGGCTGCGGTGCGAGCTTGCTTGGGAGCGGCCCGGCGCTGTGCTCATGCCCACTCCTTGATCGCTTCCTCCCACAGCCAGGCAACCAGGGGCGCGTTGCCCACACCCGTGGTGCTCGCCGATCGTGTGTAGGCGTGGCCGCTGGTGTGGTCCATCGACTGGTGCAGGCTGAAGTCCAACGGTTCGCCATGGGGGCCTTCGAACAGGCGGCCGTCGAAACCGCGTTCGTGCACCTTGGTGCCGGTGGCACGGGCGACCAGGAATTCGGCCAGAGCGGTGCCGAGCAGGCGCCCGGCCGCGCTGTCAACCGGAAAGTGAACCCCGGCCACCACGCGGTTGGTCGCAACGCGTGCGGCCAGTCGCTGCAACTGCTCGCGACTCTCGGTGCCGTTGGGGGGAGTGCCAGCACCGGGCGCGGCATTGAGCAGCGCCTCCAGCAGCACGGCCATGGCAAACGCTTCGGTGGCGTGACCACTGGGCCAGCTGCCGTGCCCCGGCGTCTCGATCATGGGCTGGATCTGCGGCGACATGGCCACTGGACGAAGGCTGGCGAAGATGTGCTTGAAGCGCATCTCGACGTGAACACACAGCGAGAACACCAGATCCAAGAGTTGCAGTGTTTTCTTGTGCCGGTGCGCGGTAAGCCCCACCACAGATGACAAGAAGGCCATGGGAGGCACCACTTGCGCGACGATCTCGGCGGCGCGGTCGGCGCGCAGGTCGGCGTAAGCGGCGACCAGGTCAAGCTGCTTCTTGAACTGCGCCTTTGTCGGTGCGCGCAGTTTCACCAGGGGTTTGCGCTGGATGTTGCTGGCTTGCAGGTTGGCAAATTCCAGCATCGCCTCCTTGGAAGCATTTCGCGTTTTGAAGAGCAGTCCCTCGACGAGTTCGGTGAAACAGGCTTCAACGCGGGGGCCATCGGCCCACAGCCTGAGGTTGTCGGGCTTGTCGAAAACAGGTTCGTTGACGTGCAGAGTGGCCCCAACGAATGGGCCGACGATGGCCGCGCGACTTAACAGCAGGGCGTCGGCATAAACCACCGAATTGCTCGCGCCTCCACTTGCTCCGCCACTCGCCCCACCACTTGCTCCTCCACTCGCCCCACCGCTGGCTCCTCCACTTGCACCTCCGCTGGCTCCTCCGCTGGCTCCTCCGCTCATGATTGTTGCTCCTGTCTGGGTTGAAAAATCGAAATTGATCAGTGTTGCAAGCCCATCTCGCTGAACACTTTGGCTCCGCGCTGCCGCAGACGACTGTGGCGACCAGCCGCGAGGTACTTGGTCAAAGTGAAATCGGGTTGCAGCGCCATGATCAACGCAAATGTCTCGCGCGCTTCGTTGACCAACCCCATTTCAAACTGCGCGATCAGCATGGCGCGCAGGGTGGGGAGGTGATAGCGGTTTTTGGCGAGGGAGGATCGGCAGAGATCGACTGCTTGCGAGAGTCGTCCAGTGGCCAGATAGCTGTTGGCCAGCATCATCTCGAAGTAGTACTTCTGCGGGTCCAATGGCGAGAGATGCAGGGCGTTCTCGGCCTCCACCATCGAATCCTCGGGCGTGCCCCACATCGTCGACCACACGCTGTTGTACAGCCAGGCCATCGGATCGTTCGGATTGCTTTGCGTGGCCTCCTGGAGCAAACGGTGTGATGCATCCACGTCTTCACCGAGGTGGCACAGCGCATGCCCCTTGATGGCCATGGCCAGCGAGCTCGCGGGTTCCAAGTCGAGTGCTCGGTCTGCGGTGTCAATGGCGCGCTGAAAGTCTCGCGCGGGTTCGGCCGAGAGCCCTTGCACCACCTGCATGATGTGCCACTTGGCCAGCCAGGCCCAGGGCGTGGCCACACGCTTGTGGCGCTCCACCACCGCTTCGAGCAACTGGTGGCTGCGTTGAAGGTCTCGCGGCGTGGAGCGGTGCATGAGCGTGATGCCACCGAGCAAGAGGGCGTTGCTGTCGAGCTGGGGCAGGGGCAGCACCAGAGTGCGTTGCACCACGTCGTTCAGCAATGCCTTGGAACAGGCCGAGCACAGGGCGTCCAGCAGCGCGCTCTGGGCTTCCATCAGGTCTCGCACGTCGCCTGTGAGCCGGTCGGCCCAGATCACTTCTTCGCGGCGGTTGTCGGTGAGCTGCGCCATGATCACGACCTTGTCGCCGTAGGTCACGTAGCTGCCGCCCAGCACAAAGGTGGCCTCCAGGTGCCGACCGATTTCGCCTGCGGAAGAGGTGCGCCCCCGGAAAGCCGTGGTGGACAGACGGGAGATCACGCGCAGATCAGGGCTGCGCGCGAGTTGCGCGATGACGCCGTCGGCAATGAGCTCGCCAATGACGAACTGCTCGGTGACGTGGCTGCGCGTCTCGAAGGGGACGACGGCGATCGAAGGGCGGAAGTCCAGCGCGGTGCCCTCTGGCACCTGGGCGCGGATCGCGGACGACCCCGCACTCACGGGATGGACGGCCCAGGTGCGAACCGGTTCGGGCCAATGCTTGAGGTAGTTTTCGCCGCGGTCTTCCACCTCGGCATCCATGCCGACCACGATGCCGTCGAAGATGCTGGCGGTGATGATGGTCTCGCCCGGGGCGGCGAGGTCGGCCACGCGGGCCGCGAGGTTCACCCCGTGGCCATACACGTCGTTCTCGTCGGCATACAGGTGCGTGGCGTTCAGCCCGGCCCGAAGAAACAGCTGCTGGTTCACCGGCAAGGTGTCGTTGAGCGGGGCAAAGTACTTGTGCAGCGTGAGGGCCGCGCGCACCGCATCGGTGGGCTGGTCGAACTCCACCAGCATGCCGTCGCCCAGGCTCTTGACCATGCGGCCCTTGCAGTCGGGCAGCACCGTGCTGGTGGCGTGGTGCACAAAGCCGCGCCATTGGTTCACCACGGCGGCCTCGTTGGCGGCCATCAGGCGCACCGACTCCACCAGGTCCATCACCAGCACCACCTTGTGGCGCTGCTGCGGCAGTGGAAGTGCAGTCTCCCCGGCCCCTGTGTCGTCCGGGGTCTGCAAGGTGTTCGGGGTGGGGCTGCTGGTCATGCCGGTGGGGGTATGCGGGTTGTGTTGCAGTTTCTCACAACTGCTCTTGAGGTCGGTTGTGGAGATGGCAAAAACAGCAAAGCCGACTTGCGTCGGCTTTGCTGGGGAATCACACCCAACCGGGTGCGAAAGCCAGGATCACTTCAGGTGGTCGTTGACCAGCTTGGTCATCTCGAACATGGAGGCCTGGGCCTTCTTGAAGATTTCCTTGAGCTTGGCGTCGGCATTGATCATGCGACGGTTCACCGAGTCCTGCAGCTTGTTCTTCTTGATGTACTCCCAGATCTTCTTGGTCACTTCGGTGCGCGGCAGGGGGTTTGCACCCACGATGGCGGCCAGGGCGGCGCTGGGGGTCAGTGCCTTCATGAACGCAGCGTTGGGGGTGCGCTTCTTGGCAGGAGCTGCCTTCTTGGCGGGTGCAGCTTTTTTGGCTGGAGCGGCCTTTTTGGCCGGAGCAGCTTTCTTCGCAGGAGCAGCCTTCTTGGCAGGTGCCGCGGCTTTCTTGGCCGGAGCGGCCTTCTTTGCCGGAGCAGCAGCCTTCTTGGCCGGGGCCGCTTTTTTAGCGGGAGCTTTTTTCGCAGTTGCCATGGTTGAATTTCCTTCTAGAAGTTTGACTTGTCCCCAGTGGAAAACGCGCTTTCACACTGGTGTCTCGGATGCTAATGGAGATGCACTTGCAATCCAAGGTGGGCTACGCGGTTTTTTCTTCGTTTTCAGAGGGGGGAAGCTGCTTTTTGGCGAGGAAAACAACACTTCGACGCACGCAGAGCCGCCAGCGGCGCGGCGTGCAGGCGCATCTGCTCAAATGCGGCGCTGTTTTCCTCACTGTTCGCGCTTCAGTTTTCGACAGGAAATGCCATGACCAACACACCACCCTTTGCCACCTGCGATCTGTGCGATGCACACAAGAACGAGACCTCTGGCGCCTTTCGCGTGCTGCCACCGGTGTTCCGCGATTTTGGTGCGGTGCGCCGCTTCTGCGGACCGGTGGTCACCGTCAAATGCTTCGAAGACAACTCCTTGGTGAAGGCGGCGGTGGACAGCGCGGGCGAGGGCCGCGTGCTGGTGGTCGACGGTGGCGGCTCGCTGCGCCGCGCCTTGTTGGGCGGCAACCTGGGCGCAGCGGCTGCGCGCAACGGTTGGGCCGGTGTGGTGATCGATGGCTGCGTGCGTGACGTGGCAGAACTCGCGACCAGCCAGACCGGCATCCGCGCGCTGGCATCCATGCCGCTGCCCACCGAGAAGCGCAACGAAGGCCAGCGCGATGTGGCGGTGCAGATTCAGGGTGTGTGGGTGAGACCGGGCGACTGGCTCTATGCCGATGAGGACGGCATCGTTGTGGTCGACCGAGCGCTTGCTGCTTAGGCTGTTATGCCTTTGTAGAGCATGTACGCCGCGAGCATGTAGAGCAGACCGGCGAACACGCGCTTGAGCGACTTCACCGGCAGCGCGTGCGCTGCCTTCACGCCCAGCGGCGCCATCAGCACACTCACGCAGGCGATCACCGCCAGCGCCGGCAGGTAGATGTAGCCCACCGCGCCTGCGGGCAGGTTCTGCACGTTCTGCCCGGCAATGATGTAGCCCGCGGCGTTGGCCAGTGCAATGGGAAAGCCGAGCGCTGCGCTGGTGGCCACCGCGTTGTGGATGGTCACGTTGCACCAGGTCATGAAGGGCACGCTGACGAATCCGCCACCCGCACCGACCAGGCCGGAGAGGAAACCGATCACGCCGCCCGCGCCGAGCAGGCCGGGGGTGCCGGGGATGGTGCGCGTGGGTTTGGGTTTTTTGTCCAGCAGCATCTGTGTGGCCGAGAAGCTCACGAAGCCGGCGAAGAAGAAGGCGAGCCAGCTGCCCTTGAGCAAGGCGAACACGCCCAGGCTGGCGATCATCGAACCCAGCACGATGCCCGGTGCAAGGCCTTTGACGATGTCCCAGCGCACGGCTCCGCGCTGGTGGTGCGCGCGAACGCTGGAGATGGAGGTGAAGATGATGGTGGCCATGGAGGTGGCGATGGCCATCTTGACGGCGAGGTCAGCCTCCACACCCCGAGCCGAGAGGATGAAGGTGATGAAGGGCACCATGAGCATGCCTCCACCGATTCCCAACAAGCCGGCCAGAAAACCGGTACCCAGGCCGAGCACGGCCAATTCAAGAATCAACAGGGGATCGAAAGGCATGAAAGGTGTCTGCAAGTGCCGCCGGACCGGCATCCTGAACCGGGGTTCAGGTGGGCAAGGGCAGCGTGGCTTTGGGATCGTCTGACGCGAGACGCTCACGCCAGCCACGCAATGTACCAAGCCCGGGCTCTATGAGCATTGGTTCAAGGAAATATAAAGCCCGGCGCGCACTGCAGACAGGGAAATTGTAGGTGCTGCGCGAGGCCCGTGCGGGCCAGCGGAAAAGAAAAGAGAGCGCAGTGACGGACGGTGTCAGAGCAACCGGCCGTCCTTGTCGAGTGTCTGGTCCAGACGGCGCATGAGTTCATCAACGCGGGCCTGGGTTTGCGGGTCCAGGGGCTCGTGGTCGAAGGCGCCACCGGCCTCGGCGAACGCACTGTTGTCGGGCTGGCCAAATGACGAAGCCTGGAAACTCTCGGCTTCTTTCTGAGAGAGTTCGAACGCCAGATTGAGCGAGGCCAGCACGGCGATGCGGTCGCGTGCTTTCACCTTGCCCGCATCGCGGATGCGGCACATGGCGGTGTCCACGCGTTCAACCGCGTCGAGCAGCGACGACTCTCCACCGGGCGGGCACGAGAGCAGATAGCTCTGGCCCATGATCTGAACCTCGATCTGCTTGCTGCCTGGCTTGTTCATTGGAAAACCTCCGTGCTATGCACTGCGGTGCGAGCTGGCTGGGGCGCTGCGCTCATGCGCGGTCCTTGTGGTTGTCGGGCTGGGCATTGGCCGGGTCGATGTGGCTGGGTGCGAGGCGCTCCAGCAGCGCATCGATGCGCGCGCGCGCGGCCATCAGACGGGACTTGAGTGAGTCGCGCTCGGCCTGCAGCGTGTGCACCTGCTCGACCAGCAGGGCGTTGGTGCGCTGCAGTTCTTCGTGCCGCAACAGCAGGCGTTCGACACGCTCGGTGATCTGGTCAAGGTGCTTGGGATCGGCCATGTTGGGGACTCGCAGTTTTCGCATTGTAGGGTTGCCCCAAGCCGGCGCGGATTAGAATGCCGCCTGTTGGTGCTCGCGGTGTGGTTCACATGCCGCAGTTCAACGGGAAGCAGGAGGGGGAGTCGACAAGGACGAACCTAACCTGCGCTGCCCCCGCAACGGTAAGCAGACGAGAGACCTGACGCAGATCGGGCCACTCCGCTTTCATCACCCAGCCACTGGAGAGCACGCCCCCATGGGACGTTGCCATCTGGGAAGGCGATGAAGGTTGTTCTGCCAGCCCGGATACCGGCCAACAAGGTGGTGGTGCGTCCGACAACGGGCGCGCCGCCGTGACGCTCAGGCACCGTCGGGGAAGGCGGTGAGAGCTTTGTCTCTTGTTTCTTCACCATGAAAAACTGCATCTTGCGCGCCCCCCTGGCCGCGCTGCCGCTGGCCGTTCTGGCCGCGCTGCCTTCCCACGCCCAAACCGTCGCTTCGAGTGAGCTGCCCGAGACGGTGGTCACCGCCACGCGTTTCAATGAAACGCTGGCCTCGCTGCCGATGGGGGTGAGCGTCATCACGGCTGACCAGATCCGGACCACGGGTGTCACCACGGTCAACGAAGCGGTGATGAGACTGCTGGGCGTGCCGGGCCGGCAGGACTCCTACGGTGGCGGTGACTACGCACTGGACCTGCGCGGGTTCGGCGTCACGTCCGACAGCAACCAGGTGGTCGTGCTCGACGGCGTGCGACTCAATGAAGCCGATCTTGGCGGCACGCGGCTGGCGGGCATCCCTATCGATTCGGTCGAGCGCATCGAGGTCATGCGCGGCAGCGGCTCGGTGCTGTATGGCGAAGGCGCCACCGGCGGCGTGATCGTCATCACCACCAAGGCGGGCAACGGCTCGGCGCGCCGCAACAGCGCCACCGTGTACGGCGCCGTGGGCAGCAACCGCCTGCGGGAACTGCGTGCCAACGCCACCGTGGCCAGCGGCGGTTTCTCGATCGATGTGCACGGTCAGCGGCGCGAGACCGACAACCACCGGGACAACTTCCGCTCGGAAACCGATGGTGCCGGTTTCACGGCCCAATGGTCCAACGACGCATTGCGCCTGGGCCTGCGCCACGACCGCGATGCCCTGGACACCGGCCTGCCGGGTTCGCTGACCGCGGCTCAGTACGCGGCGAACCCGCGCCAGACCAACCAGCCCAGCAACCACGCCCACATCCGCAACGAACGCAGCGGCGTGTTCGCAGAAGCCATGCTGGGTAACTGGCAGCTCGGGATGGATGCGGGTTCGCGCGACAAGTCACTCACCAGCGTGCGCCCCGGCTCGGTGTATGCCTACGAGGTGGAGGCGCACCAACTGGCGCTCAAGGCGCGCCACACCAGCCAGTGGGGCGCATCGCGCAACGCGCTGGTGATCGGGCACGACCGCGGCGAGTGGGACCGCGTGGTGCAGGGTGCGTTCGGTTCGGTGGCCGACCAGACGGCACGCGGCTGGTACCTCAAGGACGATTTCACCCTGGCCAGCGGCACGCGTCTGTCTGCTGGCGTGCGCACGGAAGAGCTCGACAAGCGCGTTGACGACGGTTTCGCGCCGGTCGACCTGTCCGAGCGCGAGACAGCGTGGGAACTGGGGCTGAGCCATCCGCTGAGCACCACCACGACGGTGTGGGGCCGCGTGGGCAACAGCTTCCGCCTGGCCAACGTGGACGAGTTCAGTTTCACGAATCCGGCGGTGGTGATCCGTCCACAGACTTCTCGCGACCATGAAGCCGGCATGCGCTGGGCCGAGGGTGCCTACAAGCTGGAAGCGCGTCTGTACCGCAGCAACCTCACCGACGAGATCGGCTACGACCGCAGTGCCCCGGGTCCGTTTGGTCTGGGTGCGAACGTCAACTTCGATCCGACGCGCCGTCAGGGGCTGGAGATCGATGGTGACTGGAAACTGAGCAACACCCTGTCGCTCGGTGCGCGGCTGGCCTTGCGGCGTTCCACCTTCCGGGAAGGACCCCACAGCGGCAAGGACGTGCCACTCGCGCCGCGTCGCACCCTGGCCTTGCGCGCCGACTGGGTGCCGTCGGCCGGCCACCGCGTCAGCGGCGGGGTGAATTTCGTCGGTGCGCAGCATCCCGATTTCGCCAACGTCTGTCGCATGCCGGCCTACACCACGGCGGATGCGCGCTATGCCGTGCAGGTGAAGAACATGGAACTGTCCTTCGGTGTGAACAATCTGTTCGATCGCGATTTCTACACCCAGGCGTTCGGCTGTGTGGGCGGGCAGACCTCGTCGATCTACCCCGAAGCCGGTCGGACCTTCACCGCCGCCTTGCGGGTGTCGTTCTGACATCGCCATGAACGCCGCCACCCTGGGTCCGCAGCGCATCGTCTGTCTCACCGAAGAGACCACCGAGTGGCTCTACCTGCTCGGGCAGGAGAGCCGCATCGTCGGCATCTCGGGCTACACGGTGCGCCCGCGCCGGGCGCGGGAAGAGAAGCCCAAGGTCAGCGCTTTTCTCAGCGCGAAGATCGACAAGATCCTGGCGCTGGAGCCGGACTGCGTGTTCGGATTTTCCGATCTGCAGGCCGACATCGCGGCCCTGCTGATCCGTGCCGGCGTGCAGGTGACGGTGTTCAACCAGCGCAGCGTGGAGGAGATCCACGCCATGCTGTTCCAGGTGGCGGCCATGGTGGGCTGTGCCGACGTGGGGCTGGCGTGGATCGAGGCCAACCGCGTGCAGCTCGATGGCATTCGGCAGTCGGTGCAGGCGCTGCAGGCGCAGGGCAAGCGCCGCCCCCGCGTGTTTTTTGAAGAGTGGGATGAACCGCACATCAGTGGCATCCGCTGGGTCTCGGAGCTGCTGGGCATCGCCGGCGGTGACGACTGCTTCCCCGAGCTGGCCACGCAGTCGCTGGGCAAGAACCGCATCATTGCGGACGGTGCCGAGATCGTGCGCCGCAACCCCGACATCGTCATCGGCTCCTGGTGCGGCAAGAAGTTCCGGCCCGAGAAGGTGGCCGCGCGCGCCGGCTGGCAGGACGTGGCCGCGGTGAAGACCGGGCAGCTGTTCGAGATCAAGTCGGCCGACATCCTGCAGCCCGGCCCGGCTGCGCTCACCGACGGTGTGGCGCAGATGCACCGCATCGTCACCGACTGGATGAACGTTCATGGTTGACATCGCGCGCAGCGAATTCATCCTCGGCGGCCAGAAGAGCGGCAAATCGCGCCGCGCCGAACTGATCGCGCGGCAATGGCTGGATGCCACCGTGGCGCACCGCGCGGTGCTGATCGCCACCGGCCAGGCCTGGGACGACGAGATGCGCGAACGCATCGCACGCCACCAGCGTGATCGCGCGGTGCGTGTGCCCGGCATGGTCACGGTTGAAGAACCTGTGGCATTGGCCGAGGTGCTTCAGCGGCACAGCTCGCCACACACCCTGGTGGTGGTGGACTGCCTCACGCTGTGGCTCACCCACCTGCTCATGCCGGCGCAGGGCACCCCGCAGGACGCCGAGGTGCCGACGAAAGCGCTGTGCCGCGCGATCGAACAGGCCAAGGGACCGGTGGTGCTGGTGGGCAACGAAATCGGTCTGGGCGTGATTCCCATGGGGCGCGAGGTGCGTGATTTCGTGGATGCGCTCGGTGGCCTGAACCAGTCTGTGGCGGGCGCCTGTGCTCGTGTCACGCTCATGGCCGCCGGCCTGCCGTTGACCTTGAAAGAACCCGCATGAAACACCTGGCCTTCAGGCGCTGGCTGAGCGCAGTTGCACTCCTGGTATGGACGGGCACGCTGCACGCAGCCGGCATCCAGCTGACCGACGACCGCGGCGTGACCGTGACGCTGGCACAGTCGCCGCAACGCATTGTCTCGCTGCTGCCGTCGCTCACCGAGACCGTGTGTGAGCTGGGCCGATGCGAGCGCCTGGTGGGCGTGGACCGCTACTCGAACCACCCCGCGTTCGTGCGCGGCCTGCCCAAGGCGGGTGGCGGCATCGATCCCAACATCGAGGCCATCGTGGCACTCAGACCCGACGTGGTGTTGATGGCCACGTCGTCGCGCGGCGTGCAACGGCTGGAGGCGCTGGGTCTCAAGGTGCTGGCGATGGAGCCCAAAAACTCGGCCGATGCGCAGCGCGTCATGGGCAGGCTGGGCCAGTTGCTGGAAGTGCCCGATGCCGATCGCATCTGGCGCGCCGTCGACGCCGGTGTGGCGGCCGCGGCGCAGTCGCTGCCGCCCGGTGCGCGAACGCTGCGCGTGTACTACGAGGTCAGCACGGGAGGTTATGCGGCCGGCACGCAGTCGTTCATCGGCGAAATGATGGCGCGCCTGGGGGTGCAGAACATCATCACACCCGATCTCGGCCCGTTCCCGCGCATCAACCCCGAGTACGTGGTGCGCGCCAACCCCGACCTCATCATGATCGGCTCGCGCAATGTGCAGGGCATGGAGCAGCGCCCTGGTTGGCGCGGCATGCGTGCTTTGCGCGAGCAACGCGTGTGCGTGTTCACCGAAGCCGAGTCCGACGTGCTCGTGCGCCCAGGTCCACGCATGGCCGAGGCCGCTCGGGTGATGGCGCGCTGCATCACGTCCAGGGGATTGCCGTGAGCGGAGCACGCCACAGTCTCTGGCTCGGCATGGCGTTGCTGCTGGCGGCGGCGGCCGTGCTGCTGCTGGGCGCCGGCGTGGGCAGCACCGGCTTTGACAGCGTGCTGAACGCCCGCGGCGACCCGGTGGCGTGGCAGATCCTCTGGGACATCCGCCTGCCCCGCACGCTGGGCGCCTGGGTGGCGGGTGGCCTGCTCGGGTTGGCCGGTGCGGTGGCGCAGGGCCTGTTCCGCAACCCGCTGGCCGACCCTTACTTGCTGGGCAGTGCCTCGGGCGCGGCACTCGGCGTGGCCCTGGCGCTGGCCCTGTTCGGCGCCTCGCCGTTCGCCACGCAGTGGCTGGTGCGGCTGGGCCTGACCAGCGCGGCCTTCGCAGGCGCGGTGGTTGGCGTGGTGCTCACGCTGGCGCTGGCCAAGGGCGTGCAGCACACGCTGCGGCTGCTGCTGGCCGGCGTGATCGTGGGGGTGGTGCTGGGCGCCGGGCGTGACCTGGTCACCATCGCCTCGCCCGACACCCTGCAGGCCATGCAGGGCTTCATGCTGGGCAGCACCGGGTTCGTGGGGTGGGCCGCGTGTGGCGTGATGGCGGCCATGCTGCTGGTGGCGGTGCTGGTGGCCGCCATGCTGGGCCGGGTGCTCGACGGACTGGCCCTGGGCGAGGCCACGGCGCTGAGCCTGGGTCTGCCGCTGGTGGCGGTGCGCGGCGTGCTCGTGGCGGTGCTGGCGCTGGCCACCGGCGCTGCCGTGGCGCAGACCGGCCTCATTGCCTTTGTGGGCCTGGCTTCACCGCACCTGGTGCGTTCCATCGTCAAGACCACGCACGGCCGGCTGGTGGTGCTCAGCACGCTCATGGGTGGTCTGCTGCTGATGGCCGCCGACGTGCTGGCGCGCTGGGTCATCGCGCCGCAGGAACTGCCGGTGGGCGTGCTCACCGCCGTGCTCGGCGGCAGCTATTTGTTGTGGCTGATGCACCGGCGTCGCCGGCCGGGAGGTGGTTTATGAGCGCCGCCCGGCCGCCCGAAGGCGCTCGCACCGCAGTGCGCAGCACGGAGGTATCGCGAATGCCCACCGCTTTCCAAGCACGCGGTATCACCGTGTCGCTGGGCGGCACACCGGTGCTGCATGGCATCGACGTGCAATTGCCCGCTGCGCGCTGGACCAGCGTTGTCGGACCCAACGGCGCGGGCAAGTCGACCCTGCTCAAGGCGCTGGCCGGCCTGCTGCCGCACGGTGGTCGGGTGGAGCTGTTGGACCGCCCCTTGGCGCAATGGCGCGGTCGCGAACGCGCGCGCTGCCTGGCCTGGCTGGGGCAGGGCGAGGCAGGCGCGGACGACCTCAGCGTGTGGGACGTGGCCATGCTGGGCCGCCTGCCACACCAGCCCTGGCTGGCCCCGTCGTCAGACGCCGATCGCATCGCGGTGGAGCAGGCCCTGCGCGCCACCCAGGCCTGGGACTGGCGCGAGCGACCGCTCGGCGCGCTCTCGGGCGGTGAGCGCCAGCGCGTGCTGCTCGCGCGCCTGCTCGCGGTGCAGGCCGACGTGATGCTGATGGACGAACCCCTGGCCAACCTGGACCCGCCGCACCAGGCCGACTGGCTGCTGCTGGTGCGCGAACTGGTGGCGCAGGGCAGAACCGTGGTCAGCGTGCTGCACGAGATCGGCATGGCGCTGCACGCCGACCAGATGGTGGTGATGGCGCGCGGCCGGGTGGTCCACCAGGGCGCTTGCGACGACCCGGCCACCCACCTGGCGCTGGAGGAAGTTTTTGACCACCGCGTCGCGATCCATCCGCTGGGCGACCAGTGGGTCGCGCTGCCCCGTTGAACCATTTTTGATTGGAGACCGACCATGCAGATCGAAACACCGCCCACCGAGAAACGCTACGACAAACCCGAGGGCGAGCGGCGTGGTCTGGTCATCGTTCACACCGGCGACGGCAAGGGCAAGAGCACCGCGGCCTTTGGCCTGGCTTTGCGCGCGTTTGGCCGCACACATGTGCACGGCAAGCTGGTGAAGATCTTCCAGTTCATGAAGGTGCCTTCTGCGCGCTTCGGTGAACACCGCATCTTCGAACAGCTCGGTTTGCCCATAGAAGGGCTTGGAGACGGCTTCAGCTGGAAGAGCCAGGACCTGGAGCATTCCGCCCAGCTGGCGCGCGGCGGTTGGCAAAAAGCGCGTGCGGCTATCCTCGGGGGCGAGTACTTCATGGTGACGCTCGACGAGCTGACCTACCCGCTGATCTACGGCTGGTTGCCGCTCGACGACGTGTTGCAGACCTTGCGTGATCGCCCGCGCCACGTGCATGTGGTCATCACCGGGCGGCGCTGCCCGCCCGAGATCATCGAGCTGGCCGACACCGTGACCGAGATGACTCTGGTGAAGCATGCGTTCAAGGCGGGCATTCCCGCCCAACGCGGCATCGAAGATTGACCCTGTTCCCGAAAGAAGAGAACCATGACCACGACGACCCTGAACGAACAACCTGTGCGCCTCGTGCCACGCCCTTCTGTTGCAGCCGCGACCACCGAACGCTGGTCGGTCGACGATGTGGCCGCGTTGTTCGATCTGCCATTCTCTGAGCTGCTGTTCCGCGCGCAGACCGTGCACCGCGAACACTTCGATCCGACCGAGATCGAGCTGGCCACGCTGCTGTCGGTGAAGACCGGTGGCTGTCCTGAAGACTGTGGCTACTGCCCGCAGTCGGTGCATTTCGACACCGGGCTGGAGGCCGGCAAGCTCATGGGCGTGGCCGCCGTGCGCGAGGCCGCGCAGCGCGCGAAGCAGGCGGGCGCCACGCGCTTCTGCATGGGTGCGGCCTGGCGCGCCCCCAAGGACCGCGACGTGGACGCCGTGGCCGAACTCGTGCGCGCCGTGAAAGAAGAAGGCCTGGAAGCCTGCGCCACCCTGGGCATGCTCAACGAAGGCCACGCCGAGACCCTGCGCGACGCGGGCCTGGACTACTACAACCACAACCTGGACAGCGCGCCCGACTTCTACGGCGAGGTGATCACCACGCGCGACTACCAGGACCGCCTGGACACGCTGGAGCGCGTGCGTGGTGCGGGCGTCAAGGTCTGCTGCGGCGGCATCGTCGGCATGGGCGAGTCGCGCCGCCAGCGCGCCGCGCTCGTGGCCCAGCTCGCCAACCTCGCACCCGACTACCCCGAGTCGGTGCCGATCAACAACCTGGTGAAGGTGCAGGGCACGCCGCTGGCCGACCAACCCGATCTGGACCCGCTGGAGTTCGTGCGCACCATCGCGGTGGCGCGCATCACCATGCCGCGCGCCCGCGTGCGCCTCTCGGCCGGGCGCCAGCAGATGAGCGAGGCCGTGCAGGCCCTGTGCTTCCTGGGTGGCGCCAACTCGATCTTTTATGGGGAGAAGCTGCTCACCACCGGCAACCCCGACGTGGCGGCCGACATGGACATGCTGGCCCGGCTGGGCCTGCAGGCGCGCCGCGCCTGAGTTCACCGCCATGTCCGTCAACGAAGCCTGGCGCCAGCGCAGCCTGGCCGCCGTCTGGCACCCGTGCACCCAGATGAAGCTGCACGCGCCCGAAGGCGCGGCTTTGCCGCTGATTCCCGTGGCGCGCGCCGAGGGCGTGTGGTTGCACGACCACGAAGGCCGGCGCTACCTCGATGCGATCAGCTCCTGGTGGGTCAACCTGTTCGGCCACAACCACCCCGCCATCCGCGCCGCGCTCATCGATCAGCTGAACACGCTGGACCACGTGATGCTGGCCGGCTTCACCCACGCGCCGGTGGTGGAGCTGTCGGAACGGCTGTCGGCCGCCACCGGCCTGGGCCACGCCTTCTATGCCAGCGACGGCGCGAGCGCCACCGAGATCGCACTCAAGATGAGCGCGCACCACTGGCGCAACGCCGGGCGAGCGCGCAAGAACCGCCTCGTCGGCGTGGCCGGTGGGTACCACGGCGAGACCGTGGGGGCATTGGCCGTGACCGACATCGCGCTCTTTCGCGAGGCCTATGCGCCGCTGGTGCGCCTGGGCGCCACCGTGCCCAGCCCCGATGCCCGCGCGGCCGCACCGGGTGAATCGGCCGCCGATGTGGCCGAGCGGGCCGCCAGCGCGCTGGCCGACTGGCTGGCCGAACACCACGAAGACACGGCCGCGCTGATCGTCGAGCCGCTGGTGCAGTGCGCCGCCGGCATGGCCATGCACGATGCGGTGTACCTGCGGCGCGCGCGCGAGCTGTGCGATCGCTACCAGGTGCATCTGGTGCTGGACGAGATTGCCGTGGGCTTCGGGCGCACCGGCACGCTGTTCGCGCACGAACAGGCCGGCATCCGGCCCGACTTCCTGTGCCTCTCCAAGGGATTGACCGGTGGAACGCTGCCGCTGTCGGTGGTGCTCACCACCGACGAGGTGTATGCCGCCTTCTACGACGACCAGGTCGCGCGCGGATTCCTGCATTCGCACAGCTACACCGGCAACCCGCTGGCCTGCCGTGCCGCGCTGGCCACGCTGGACCTGTTCGAACAGACCGACGTGCTGCGCCAGAACCTGGGCACCAGCGAGCGCCTTGCCGCGCAGTTCGCGCCGCTGTCAAGCCACCCGCGTGTGCGTTGCGTGCGCCGGCAGGGAATGATCTTCGCGTGGGACGTGAGCAGCAGCCTGCCCGATTTCGCCCGCCGCTATGCGCGCCATGCGCTCGACCAGGGGTTGCTGCTGCGGCCCATCGGCCACACGCTGTACGCCATGCCGCCGTACGTGATCGACGAAGCCGAAGGTGCGCATCTGGCCACAGGCGCGTTCGCCGCATTGCAGGCCACGCTGGCCGAAGAAGAACCCTCCAGCGCGCTCGCTCTGGAAGGCCTGTGCGATGGCGTTTGACGGCTGCTTCGTCACCGGCACCGACACCGGTGTGGGCAAGACGCTGGTGAGCGCAGCCCTGCTGCATGCGCTGGCGCGCCACCACCGGCGCGTGGTCGGCATGAAACCGGTGGCGGCCGGCCTGGTGGCCCACGCGGGCCAGTGGGTCAGCGAAGACGTGCTCGCCCTGCGCGCGGCCTCCACCGTGGCCGTGCCCGCCGCACTCGACAACCCCGTGGCCTTGCCCGACGCCATCGCGCCGCACATCGCGGCGCGGCGCGCGGGGCAGGCCGTGAGCGTCGCCGACCTGTTGGCCGCACACCGGTCGCTGCAGGCGCTGGCCGATGTGGTGGTGGTGGAAGGTGCGGGGGGCTGGCGCGTGCCGATCAACGAGCACGAGACGCTGGCCGACCTGGCGCGCGCCATCGGCGCGCCCGTGGTGCTGGTGGTGGGCGTGCGCCTGGGCTGCCTGAACCACGCGCTGCTCACGGCCGAGGCGGTCCGCGCCGACGGCTTGCAACTGGCCGGCTGGGTGGCCAATGCGATCGACCCCACCATGCCCTGCCGCGAGGACAACATCGACACATTGCGCCAGCGCCTGCCCGCACCGCTGCTGGGCACCGTGCCGTGGCACCCCGATACGCCCGATGCGCGCCACATCGCGCTGCAACTGCCCTCTGCATGGCAATGAAGGAATGACCGTGAGCTGGTTGAACGAATTTGACGAACGCCTGCGTGCACTGGATGCCCAGGCGCTGCGCCGTCGCCGCCGCGAGGTGGTGCCGGAGCAGGGTGCCCGGCTCAAGGTGGACGGCGAGTCCCTGCTGGCCTTCTGCAGCAACGACTACCTGGGCCTGTCCCAGGCCCCGGCGCTGCGCGAGGCGGTGCACGCCGCGGTGGAGCGTTACGGTGTCGGCTCGGGCGCCTCGCCCATGGTCAGTGGCCACAGTGTGGCCAACGCCGCGCTGGAACGTGAACTGGCCGAGGCCGTGGGCCTGCCGCGCGCGCTGTACTTCTATGCCGGCTACGCCACCAATGCCAGTGCCGTGCCGGCCCTGGTGGGCGAGGGCGATGCGCTGTTCTCCGACGCGCTGAACCACGCCTGCCTGATCGACGGCGCGCGTCTGTCCAAGGCCACCGTGCACCGCTACCGCCATGCCGATCTGCAGCAGCTCGACGCGCTGCTGGCGGCCAGCCCGGCGCGTCGCAAGCTGGTGATCAGCGATGCGGTGTTCAGCATGGACGGCGACGTCGCCGACATCGCCGGCTTGCACGCGCTGTGCGAGCGACACGACGCGCTGCTGCTGCTCGACGATGCGCACGGCTTTGGCGTGCTCGGGCCGCAGGGTCGGGGTGCACTGGCCGCTGCCGGACTCACCGGTGCCCACGCCTCGCCGCGGGTGCTCTACATGGCCACGCTGGGCAAGGCCCTGGGTGTGGCGGGCGCTTTCGTGGCCGGGCCCGAGCGCCTGGTGGAATGGCTGCTGCAGAAGACCCGCAGCTACACCTACGCCACCGCGGCACCAGCCCTGCTGGCCGAGGCCGTGCGCGCCAGCCTGCGCTGTGTGCTGGGGGCCGATGGCGAACACCGCCGGCAACAACTGCAGGCGCGGATCGCGCAGTTGCGCGATGGCCTGGCGCCGGGTGCCGACGCGGCGGTCGATGCCGCCGGCTGGACCCTGATGGCGTCAAGCACCGCGATCCAGCCGCTGGTGATCGGCGACAACGCCGCCGCCCTGGCCGTGATGGCCGTGCTGCGCGAGCAGGGTCTGTGGGTGCCCGCGATCCGCCCGCCCACCGTGCCGGCGGGCACCGCGCGGCTGCGCATCGCGCTGTCGGCCGCACACGAGCCCACCGACGTGGACACGCTGTTGTGTGCGCTGCGCATCGCGGCCCGCGCCATCGGCGCGCGGGGCCAGACGGCGCACGTCCCGCTGGCCACTGCGTGAATGCCATGAGCGGGCTCTTCCCACTGTCGCCCTGGGCGGTCATGCCGATCGCGGTGGTGGTGGCCCTGCTGATCGACCGCTGGTGGGGCGAGCCGCCGCCGCGCTGGCACCCGGTGGTGTGGATGGGGCAGGGCCTGGACGCCATGGGCCGGCGCATGGCGCCCGCCATGGGCGAGCCCGCGCCCGCCGCCGCCCGATTGTTCGTGGCCGGCGCGCTGGGCTGGATCACCGGGGCCGCCCTGGTGGTGTTGATCGCCTTCGCGGCGACCTGGGCCGTGGGGCAGGGGCCGGTGTGGCTGCAGGCGCTGGCCCTGGGCCTGTTGCTCAAGCCGCTGCTGGCCTGGCGCATGTTGCGCGACGAGGTGCGGGCGGTGGAGATGGCGCTGGGCGAGTCGCTGGCGGCGGGGCGCGAACGCCTGTCCTGGCTGGTGAGCCGCGACGTGGCCGCGCTCGAGGCCGCGCAGGTGCGCGAGAGCGCCATCGAATCGCTCGCCGAGAACCTCAACGACTCGGTGGTCGCGCCGCTGTTCTGGTTCGCCGTGGCGGGGCTGCCCGGCGCTGCGCTCTACCGCTTCGCCAACACGGCCGACGCCATGTGGGGCTACCGCGGTGAGCGCGGCGGCCGCGACTGGACCTGGGCCGGCAAATGGGCCGCGCGGGCCGACGACGTGCTGTCGTGGCTGCCCGCGCGCATCACCGCCGCCTTGCTGGGCTTGCTCGGATCAGCGCGCGGCCTGAGCACACTGCCGGCGCAGGCGCGGCGCACACCGTCGCCCAACAGCGGCTGGCCCATGGCCGCGATGGCGCTGGCGCTCGATGTGCGCCTGGGCAAGCCCGGCGTGTACGAATTTCACGGCGCGGGCCGCAGCCCGCAGGCCGCCGACACCGCGCAGGCGCTGCAGCTGGCCGGCCGCGTGGTGGCCTTGCTCGCCACCACCGCGCTGCTGTGGGCGGCGCTGATCTGGAGCTTCACACGATGAACATCACGCACGGCGGCCCCGACACACTGGGCGTGCCCCGTTGGGACTTCTCCACCAATGCCAATGCCTGCGGCCCTTGCCCCGTGGCGCTGGCGGCTGTGCAGCAGGCCGATGCGCGCCACTACCCCGAGCCTTCGTACGCGGCCCTGCGCGAATCGCTCGCGGCCTTCCACGCGGTGGACGCGGCGCGCATCGTGCTCGCCGGCAGCGCGAGCGAGTTCATTCACCGGGTCACTGCCTGGGTGGCGCGCGAGGGTGGCCAGCGAGTCTGGCTGCCGACGCCGGGATATGGCGACTACGCCCACGCCGCGCAGGCCTGGAAGATCGAGCGCGTACACGACCCGGCACGTGCCCACCTCGCCTGGTTGTGCGAGCCCTCAAGCCCGCTGGGCGAGTCCGAGCCGTCCGCGCGGCGCGTGGTGGCGTCGGGCGCGCAGGTGGTGCTGGACCGCGCCTACGAACCGCTGCGCCTCGGTGGCGTGTGCAGCATCGGGCCCACGGCACTGCAGCAGGTGTGGCAACTCTGGACGCCGAACAAGGCGCTTGGGCTGACCGGCGTGCGCGGCGCCTACGCCATCGCCCCCGAGCGCGCCGTGGCCGAGGCGCGCGCGCTCGATCAACTGGCGCCTTCGTGGCCGCTGGGCGCGCACGCCGTGGCCATGCTCGATGCCTGGGTGACGCCGGCCGCCCAGGACTGGCTGGCGCGGAGTCTGGCGACATTGCGCGAGTGGAAGCACGAACAACTGGGCTTGCTGAACGACCTGGGCTGGCGCGTGTTGCCCAGCGAGGCCAACTACGCCTGCGGCAAACCGCCGAGCCCGCTGGATGCGATGAGCCTGCGCGTGGCCGGCATCAAGCTGCGTGACACCACGTCCTTTGGCCTGCCGGGCCACTGGCGCCTGGGCGTGTTGCCGCCCGAGGCGCAGGCCGCGTTGCGCACGGCATTGCACCGCACGGAGGTGTGCCGATGACCGCGCATTGCGTGATGGTGCTGGGCACGACCAGCGGCGCGGGCAAGAGCTGGCTCACCACCGCGCTGTGCCGGCACTACGCGCGCATGGGCCTGAAGGTGGCACCCTTCAAGGCGCAGAACATGAGCAACAACGCAAGGGTTGTGGATGGTGGCGAGATCGGCAGCGCGCAGTACTTTCAAGCCCTGGCGGCACAGGCCGAGCCCGAAGTCCGCATGAACCCGCTGCTGCTCAAGCCCGAGGCCGACACGCGCAGCCAGGTGGTGCTGATGGGGCAGGTGAACGAGGCCTTGTCCAGCATGCCGTGGCGTGGGCGCAGCCTGCATGTGTGGCCACAGATCGCTGCCGCGCTGGACGCGCTGATGGCGGAGAACGACGTGGTGGTGATCGAGGGCGCGGGCTCGCCGGCCGAGATCAACCTGCACGCCAGCGACATCGTGAACATGCGCGTGGCCCTGCATGCGCGGGCGCGCTGCCTGCTGGTGACCGACATCGACCGCGGCGGTGCCTTCGCTCATCTGTATGGCACCTGGGCGCTGCTGCCGACTGAGGAGCGCGCGCTGATTCAGGGCTTCGTGCTCAACAAGTTCCGCGGCGACGCCAGCCTGCTCGCGCCCGCGCCGCAGATGCTGCAAGACCTCACCGGCGTGCCCACCGTGGCGGTGTTGCCGATGTGGTGGCAACATGGCCTGCCCGAAGAGGACGGTGTTTTTGATGACCGCACACGCACCTTCGGCACCGTGAACAAAACCATCGCCGTCATTGCCTGCCCGCGCATCAGCAACCTCGACGAATTCCAGCCACTCAAGAACGTGCCCGGCGTGCGTCTGGTCTGGGCGCGAGCACCGGCCGATTGCGCGGGTGCCGACTGGATCGTGCTGCCCGGCAGCAAGGCCACCGCCACAGACCTGGCCTGGCTGCGCACGCAGGGACTGGACCGCGCGATTGCCGCGCACGCCGCGCAGGGCGGGGCGGTGCTGGGCGTGTGCGGCGGGCTGCAGATGCTGGGTGAGGCGCTGATCGACACGCACGGTATCGATGGCAACGCGCCCGGCCTGGGCCTGCTGCCGCTGGTGACGCAGTTCGATCAGCAAAAAACCGTGCGACACACACACACCACTTTTGGCGCCCTGCACGGCGCATGGTCCGCGCTCTCGGGCGTGTCCGCCGCGGGCTACGAGATCCACCACGGCCAGACCGCACAGCATCCGGCCATGGCGGCGGGCGGCGACATTGCAAACGACGTGCTGCCCGGCGGCCTGGGCTGGCAGAACGCGGCGGGCAACGTGCTCGGCGTCTACCTGCACGGCTTGTTCGAAGACCCGCGCGTGCTGCACGCGCTGTTCGGCGCCACCACCCCCACGCTGGAGACCGTGTTCGACGGCCTGGCCGATTTCATCAACACCCATTTCGAGCCCGGCGTGCTCGACCAACTCATCGCACCATGAACACGAACATCCCCGACATCACACAGCCCGAACTCGCCCAGACCCTGCAGCGCTCGCTGGACAACAAGACCAAGCCGCTGGGCTCGCTCGGCCGCATCGAGGCGCTGGCGCAGCGCATCGGCCTGATCCTGGGCAGCACGGCACCTGTGCTGCAGTCGCCGCAGATGCTGGTGTGCGCGGGCGACCACGGCCTGGCCGCGCGTGGCGTCTCGGCCTACCCGAGCGACGTGACCTGGCAGATGGTGGAGAACTTCCTGGCCGGTGGCGCGGCCGTGAGCGTGCTGGCGCGCCAGCACGGCATCGGTCTCACGGTGGTGGACTGCGGCGTGAAGCACGACTTCGCCGAGCGCGACGGTCTGCTCATTCGCAAGGTGGCGCACGGCACGGCCGACGCACTCGAAGGCCCGGCCATGAGCGCGGCGCAGTGCGCGCAGGCCATCGCCAACGGGCGCGAGGTTTTGCAGGGCCTGCCGGGCAATGCGCTGCTGCTCGGTGAAATGGGCATCGGCAACACCTCGGCGGCCTCGATGCTGCTCGCGCGCCTGGCCGGGCTGGACGTGGCCGATGTCACCGGCGCGGGCACCGGGCTTGATGCTGAGGCGGTGCAGCGCAAGATCGGCATCCTGCGCGAGGTGCTGGCGCGCCATGCCGACGCGAAGGCACCGCTGGAGGCGCTCGCTGCCTTCGGTGGATTCGAGATCGCCACGCTGGTCGGCGCCGTGCTGCAGGCCGCCGAGGAGCGGCGCGTGATCGTGGTCGACGGCTTCATCGCCACCTCGGCCGTGATGGTGGCCGAGCACCTGCAGCCGCACGTGCTGCAACGCTGCGTGTTCGCCCATCGCTCGGGTGAAAGGGGCCACGCGCTGATGCTCGCCCACCTCAAGGCCGAGCCGCTGCTGGACCTGGGCCTGCGCCTGGGCGAAGGTTCGGGCGCGGCGCTGGCCTGGCCGCTGCTGGTGAGCGCGTGTGCGCTGCTGCGCGAGATGGCGAGCTTCGAGGCGGCGGGTGTGTCGCGCAGCGATGAGGTAGCGTCCGCGCGCACATGATGCAGTTCGCCCGTCATTTCCTGTTGGCCTTGCAGTTCTTCACCCGCATTCCGGTGACGGGGCGGTTGGCCGACTGGGTGGGTTTCAGCCCGGCCATGCTGCGCGCGAGCGCGGCGCACTTCCCCGGCGTGGGTTGGATCGTGGGCGGGCTCACAGCGGCGGTGTTGTGGGGGCTGCTCACGCTGTTGCCACCGGTGCCCGCCGCACCCTGGGTGGCGGCGATCGCGAGCACCGTGTTCGGCGTGCTGCTCACCGGGGCCTTTCACGAAGACGGGCTGGCCGACCTGGCCGACGGGCTGGGCGGCAGCGCGGAGCGCGCGCGTGCGCTGGAGATCATGAAGGACTCGCGCATCGGCAGCTATGGCGCGATCGCGCTGGTGCTGGCGGTGTTGGCCAAGGTGGCGCTGCTGGCCTTGCTGGCGCAGGTGGACGTGTGGCTGACGGCGGTGGCGTTGTTCGCGGCCCACGTCACCTCGCGCACGGTGCCCTTGCTCGTGATCCGATCGCTGGCGCATGTGGGCGACACACCCCAATCCAAAAGCAAGCCGCTGGCCGAGAGCATCGGCAACGCCGGCCTGGCCGCGGGCCTGCTGTGGTGGGTGCTGGCCATGGCGCTGGTGGTGTGGCTGCTGCCGGATGCGCCGTGGGCGCTGGCCGTGCTGGGCGCATTGATCGGCCTGGCCTGGATGTGGCGCCTGCTGCAGCGCCGGCTGCAGGGCTTCACCGGCGATGGGCTGGGCGCGACGCAGCAGGTGTGTGAGGTGCTGTTCTACCTGGGCCTGGCCTTGTTTCTGCCGGGGCTGCCATGAAACTCTGGCTGTTGCGCCACGCGCCCGTGTTGCTGCCCGAAGGCCTGTGCTACGGCGCGAGCGACGTGCCGGCCGATGCCACGCTCACACGGGAAGCCGCGCAGGCCTTCGCGCCCCTGCCGCCTCCCGGCACCCCGGTGTGGGTCTCTGGCCTCTTGCGCGCGCAGCAAATGGTCAGCGCGCTGCAGGGCGTGCGCCCCGACCTGGGCGCCGCGCGCATGGACACGCGCCTGAACGAAATGGACTTTGGCCACTGGGAACTGCAGCGCTGGGACGGCATGCCGCGCAGCGCCTTCGACGGGTGGATGGCCGATTTCGCGCACCACCGTTTCGGTGGTGCCGAGAGCACGCAGATGCTGCTCCACCGCGTGGCCGCCGCGCTTGCTGATCTGCGACCGGCGAAGACCACCGACGTGGTGTGGGTGACGCACGCGGGCGTGATCCGCGCAGTGCAGCACATCGTGGCCAGTGGTGGCGTGCACATTGTTGAGGCGGCCGAGTGGCCGAAAGAAGCTCCGGCGCCCGGCGGTTGGATGTCGGTATCGCTGTGAGACAAGAAGCGCGTCAGACCGGCGCGTAGGTCCCTGTGCCTCCCGGCCAGGGCGTCAGCACTTCATAGCCCTCGGGCGTCACAGCCACCATGTGTTCCCACTGGGCCGACAAAGAGCGGTCTTTGGTGACAACCGTCCAGCCGTCGGGCAGTTGCCTGGTTTCGCGTTTGCCTGCATTGAGCATCGGCTCGATGGTGAACACCATCCCTGGCTCCAGCTCGATGCCTTCTCCGCGGCGCCCGTAGTGCAGCACCTGCAGTTCCTCGTGGTAGACCTGTCCAATGCCATGCCCGCAGTACTCGCGCACGACGCTGAAACGCTCGCGGTGAGCGACCGACTGGATGGCATGGCCCACATCGCCCAGCGTCGCTCCAGGCCTGACCTGCCGGATGCCGGCCAGCATGGCTTCGTATGTCGTCTCCACCAGGCGCCGAGCCAAAGTGGTCGGGGTACCCACGAAGTACATGCGACTGGTGTCGCCGAACCAGCCATCCTTGATGACAGCAACATCGATGTTGACGATGTCGCCCTTCTTCAGAATCTTGTCGGGCGAGGGGATGCCGTGGCACACGACCTGATTGACCGAGGTGAGGATGGTTTTCGGATAACCGTGGTACCCCAGGTTGGCCGGAATGGCGCCCTGAACATTGACGATGTGGTCGTGGCAGATCCGGTCCAGCGACTCCGTGCTCACACCTGGCACGACGTGCGGCCCGATCATGTTGAGAACCTCCGCGGCCAGACTGCCGGCCCGCCGTGCCATCTCGATGTCTTCGGCGGACTTGATGGAAATACCGCGACCCACTAGTGTTTGCCCGTCGACGAGGCGCGGGGTTTGCCAGGAGGCGTTGTGACCGACATCGCAATGTCCAGTCCCCCCGCGAGTTCGGCCCTCACCAGCATCTGGCAGATTTCCCGGTGATCCAGCTCCGGGTGCATCTCGGTCAGCATGCCCACCCGCATCCAGTGCTCGGCCTGCGCATTGATGGACCTGCTGAGCGCGGTTCCCGCCACGCGCAGGTTCTCGTGCATCAAGTCCGAAATTTTGACGATACCCATCAGTGACCTCTATATGAAACGTATGCAAAGTATATACGTTTCATATAGCCATGTCGAGCAAGGCATTCGATGGGCTGATCGCCCACCTCGGGTGAGCCTCTCTTGCAGCGCGGGCGGAATCCGCGCGGCGCAGACGGTGTGGGGGAGGTGTGTGTTGGCGAACTACCGCACGGTCGTTGTTTTCTCGGGGAAGTCGCAATACGCAGCCACCGCGCACTTCGGGCACAGCGGCTTGCGCGCCTGGCACACGTAGCGCCCGTGCAGGATCAGCCAGTGGTGTGAATCCACCGCATAGGCCGGTGGCACGCGTTTCATCAGCTGCAGCTCCACCGCCAGGGGATTCTTGCCCGGCGCCAGGCCGGTGCGGTTGCTCACGCGAAAGATGTGCGTGTCCACCGCCATGGTGGGCTGGCCGAAGGCCACGTTGAGCACCACGTTGGCGGTCTTGCGGCCCACGCCGGGCAGGGCTTCGAGCGCCTCGCGGGTGCGGGGCACTTCGCCGCCGTGCTGCTCCACCAGCATGCGGCAGGTCTGCATCAGGTGCCTGGCCTTGCTGCGGTACAGGCCGATGGTCTTGATGTAGCTTTCCAGCCCTTCAAGTCCGAGGTCGAGGATGGCCTGCGGCGTGTTCGCCACCGGGAACAGCTTGCGCGTGGCCTTGTTCACGCCCACGTCGGTGGCCTGGGCCGAGAGCAGCACGGCGGTCAGCAGCTCGAACACGCTGGTGTATTCGAGCTCGGTCTGCGGGCTGGGGTTGGTGGCTTTGAGCGTGGCGAAAAAAGCTTCGATCTGGGCGGGCGTCATGGGCGCGGATTGTCCCACGCGTTCACGCGCTTTCGGCCTCGGCGCGCAGCCAGTTCGCGAAGTCCAGCGCGTCGGCGTTGCCATGGGCGTGGTCCGCCACCTCCACGTAGTAGCCACGGCGTGTCGCCGCGCCGCTGCGAAACGGCGCAACCAGCTTCTTCTCGTTCACCAGCGACTGCAGCAGCGGGAGGCGGCCGATCACCACGCCTTGCCCGGCCACGGCAGCGGCCACCGCGTCGGCGTACTGGGTGAAGTGCATGGTGTTCTTCATGCGCATATCCTGCAGCCCCATCACCTGAAACCAGGGGTCCCAGTCCGAGGTGAGCGTATGACCCGCGGGCTTCTCCACCGTGAGCAGGGTGTGCCGGGCGAGGTCGGCGGGTTGGCGCAGCGGCGCCGCCTTGTCGCGCAGCAGCGCGGGCGCGCACAGGGGTTGCACGGTTTCCTCGAACAGCGCCTGCCCGCGCCCGACGCTGGACGGCACGAAGCGCACCGCCACGTCGAGCCGGTGGCGTTCCAAATCCATGATGTCCATGGAGGCCGAAATGCGCACGTCCACCTGCGGGTGGCTGGCGGTGAAACGCGAGAGCCGCGGGATGAGCCAGAGCGAGGCAAAGCCGTGCGTGCAGGTCATGGCCACCTGGCGCAGGCGCGGGCCGGGGCGCACCCGCGCCGAGGCGTCGCGCAGGCGTTCCAGTGCGTCGCGCGTGGCACGCTGCATCACCTCGCCAGCTTCGGTGAGCGTGAGCGAGCGGTGTCCGCGCTCGAACAGCGCCACGCCCAGGCTTTCTTCGAGCAACTGGATCTGCCGGCTCACCGCCGACTGCGTGAGGCTGAGCTCCTGCGCGGCGAGGGTGAAGCTCAGCGTGCGCGCGGCGGCGTCGAAGCAGGGCAGCAGGTCCAGCCGCAGCATCTGCGAGCGCGGCATCGGCGGAGGCGGGGTTTTCACATTCTCAAATGGCATGTGAAGCATTCAAAAGCATCGTTTGTGCAGTATAGGACGGCTCCGTACAGTCATGCACATCCCTGATGTGAAAGGACTGTTCCATGAAAACCGATACCTTGACCGTCGACCTCAACATGCCCCACAAGGCGCTGCAGGTCATTCCCCAGGGCGCGCTGCGCCTGGTCTGCCGCGAGGGCAGTGTCTGGATCACGCTGGACCACGATCAGCGCGATGTGGTGCTGAACCCTGGCGAGGTCTTCGCCACGCGGGCGCAGCAACGCGCGATCGCCTACGCGCTGGAGTCCTCGGTGCTGCGGCTGGAACCGGTGGTGTGCACCCGGCGCGCCGCCGCGCCGCGCTGGCGCTGGTGGCCACAGCGCTCGCGCCAGGGCGGCGAGCACGCAGGCGCCGCCCTGGTCCCGGTCTGAGCCGGTGCCCCTCGCGTGCTTCAGGGCGCGCGGTAGGGCCGGGCCCACAACCGGGCGCGGTCGCCTTCCATGTGGATCCATACCGCGAGAGCCTGGCCTTGCGCGTCCACGCCCAGGGCGGATTCGGAGACTGAGCCGGATGTGCTGTGGTCCAGCCTTTGCGCGATGCCCGGTACGCCGCTGGCCGGCCACTGCGTCGCCCACAAGGTCTGCGAATCACCCTCGAGCAACCTCCACATGCCGATTGCATTGCCCAGGTCGTCCGCGCCGATGCGCGCGTCGTCTTGTGCCAATGTCTGGCCGCTGTGCAAGGCTTGCGGCTGGCCCGGTTGCCCTTGCTGAATGCGGTTGGCCCAGACCTGGGGGCGGCTGCCGTCGGACTGCACCCAGGCGGTGACGGCGTGCGCTGCGCCCCAGGGCGCGAGGTAGGGGCTGCGTGCCATTGAGGCGTAGTCGCCCGATGCGCTGGTGGTTGTGGCCCAACCCGAGCCAGGCTGGAAGCGGTTCAGGCCGATGAGTTGTCGCAACACTTCGTTCGTCTGTCGCCACATGATCACGCTAGTGCCGTCGCCCAACCGGGCCAACACCGGTTGGTTTGAATAGCCGTCGCTCTGGTCGATCTGCTCGGCCGTTGCGGACGTGCCATCGTGATCGATGTGATTGGCCCACAAGTTGTCCCTGCCGTCCGCGTCGGACTGGTACCAGACGCAGAGCAGGCGACCCTCGGCGTCCAGGCTGACCTGGGGGGTCCGTGCATCGTATGGTGCGCTGTCGAGCCGCACCGCCGAGCCCCAGCCCAGCGTCGGGCTGAAGCGCCGGGCATGCACCTGGTAGGTCACGTCCACGGTCTGCATCCAGACCACGGCCATCTCGCCTGCTTCATTGATCGCGGCGCGCGGCTGGGCCACCAGTGTGTCTTGTGGCCTGGACATCATCTGCGCCGTGCCCCAGCCGGTGTCGGGGTTGTAGCTCCGGACCCAGATCTGGTTGAGCGGACTTGCGCCCTGGACCCAGACCACGAGTGCACGGCCTTGTTCATTGATGGCCACGTCCGGCAGCGCCGCGATGCCGGTACCGAGCGAAAGGCTTGCTCCGTGGCCGCCGTTGATCGACACGGTGCGCGCGTGCACTTCTTGAACGGTCGATCCGTCCACCTGTTCCCACGCCACCATGCCCGCTCCCTGGCGGTTCATCGCGAGCCGCGCGTTTCGCACGGACCCAACGTCGCCGAGGTCCAGTCGCTCGGCGTCGCGCCAGGTGGGAGGCTCGGGGTTGGCGGGGGCGTCGGGCGTGGCGGGCGTGGCGGGCGTGGTGATGGACGTTGCGTCTGGCACGGCATCGGGCCCACCCCGCCCACCACAGCCGGCCAGCATGGCGACCAGCAGAACCAGGAACGAGAGGCGTCGGATTGAACAAGTCATGGGGGTTTTTCCATTGAATGCGATGCAAACAACTTTAGAAATCCACAACCTGCGCGGGAATCGATTCGGCAGCCCACCGACTGCTTTCGCTACCATCGGGTGTTCGCTCCATTGCCACCCACATCAGCCCCCCACCATGCCGTTCACCATCCCCTTTGCCGACCGCCTCAACAACGTCGAGACTTCCGCCATCCGCGAACTCTTCAAACTGCTGGGCAAGCCCGGCATCATCAGTTTTGCCGGTGGCTTCCCCGACAGCGCGCTGTTCGACGTGGAGGGCATCCGCGAGGCGGTGAATGCCGCGCTGACCGAAGAGGCTGGCGGCGCGCTGCAGTACGGCGCCACCGAGGGCTACCAGCCGCTGCGTGAGCAGCTGGCCGCTTTCATGGGCAGCAAGGGCAACAGCGGTGTGGGGGCGAACGACCTCATCGTCACCACCGGCAGCCAGCAGGCGCTGGACCTGCTGGGCAAGACGCTGATCTCGCCCGGCGACAAGGTGATCGTCGAAGGCCCCACGTTCCTCGCCACCATCCAGTGCTTCCGCCTGTATGGTGCAGAACTCATCAGCGCGCCGGTGGATGGCAACGGCGTGAAGACCGACGAGCTGGACAGGCTCATCGCCGAGCACAAGCCCAAGTTCGTCTACCTCATCCCCACCTTCGGCAACCCCAGCGGCGCACTCATGAGCCTGGAGCGGCGCAAGGCGGTGTTGCAGATGGCTGTGAAGCACGACACCTTGATCGTGGAAGACGACCCGTATGGCGACCTCTACTTCGGCGAGGCGCCCCCGCCCAGCCTGCTGGCGCTCAGCGCCCAGGTCCCCGGCAGCCGCGAGCGGCTGGTGCACTGCGGCTCCCTGAGCAAGGTGTTGAGCCCGGGCTTGCGCGTGGGCTGGATGGTCGGCCCGGCCGACCTGCTGGCCAAGGCCACCATGTGCAAGCAGTTCAGCGATGCGCACACCAGCACCTTTGCGCAAGCCACCGCAGCCCAATACCTCAAGGCCGGGCGCATGCCCGCCACCCTGGCCAGGGTGCGCCAGGTGTATGCCGAGCGCGCCACGACCATGGGCAACGCCTTGCGCCGCGAACTGGGCGATGCGATCGAGTTCGTGCAGCCGCAGGGGGGGCTGTTCGTCTGGGCCCGCCTCACCGGTGCCGGCGGCAAGGTGAAGGACGGTGCCGAGCTGGCCAAACGCGCGATCGACAAGGGCGTGGCCTTTGTGCCCGGCGCGCCGTTCTACGCCAGCAATCCCGACGCCGCCACGCTGCGCCTGAGCTTTGCCACCGTGGGTCTGGAGAAGATCGAAGAAGGCGTGGGCCGCCTGGCCCAGGCCTTCTGACCAGGCCTTCTTTCTGATTCAGTCGGTTGATTCGAACTGCGTCGCGTTCTTGCCCTTCAACGGCGCGTAGAACGCCTTGATGGCCGCCATGTCGGCGTCCACGTCGCCGGTCGGTTCGAACACCGGGCCCAGGCCGCTGCGCTTGCGCGCGTAGTCCATGTACGCCATCACGATGGGCACCTGCGCTTCGCGCGCGATGTGGTAGAAGCCGGTTTTCCAGTAGCGCGTCTTGCTGCGCGTGCCTTCGGGCGGCACGATGAGCTGCAACGGGCCGTCTGACTCGCGGATCGCCTTGGCCGACGCCGCCACCAGGTTGTTGGACTGCTCCCGGTTGACCTCGATGCCGCCCAGCCAGCGCATCACCCCACCAAACGGCGCGCGAAAGATGCTGTGTTTTCCCATCCAGCGGATGTTGAGCCGCAGGGCGAAAGCGACCATCAAGGTGTAGGGCAGATCCCAGTTGCTGGTGTGAGGAGCCGCGATCAGCACGCTCCTGGCCGCATGCGCGGGCAGGGCGCCTTCCACACGCCAGCCGGTGAGCCCGAGAAAGCCGATCGAGCATGCGCGCAGCATCGAGTTGACGACGGGTGTGGTGAAAATCGTGCGGTGCAGATGCATGGCATCGAGTATCGGTGACCCGGTGCCTGGGCGGCGTTACGATGCCACCGCATGAAGCCTGAAGACCTGGAACGCCTGCTCACCGTGGAAATGCCCTTCGGCAAGCACAAGGGCCGCGTGATCGCCGACCTGCCAGGCAACTACCTCAACTGGTTCGCCCGCGAGGGCTTTCCGAAAAGCGAGGTGGGTCGGTTGCTTCAGCTCATGCACGAGATCGACCACAACGGCCTGAGCGATCTGCTCACGCCATTGCGGCGGCGCTGATCGGGCGCCTCAGGCCGGCGCAAGCACCACCCCCAGTTGATCGAGCAGCACGCCCGCCGTGGCCAGCAGGCGGTCGCGCTCGATCCAGCGCTGGGCATCGCGTCGGGCGGCTTCGTCCGCGGCGCGCGCCGCTTCGGCGATCACATCGGCCACTTCGATCGCCTGGCGGCGGCCCGCCTCGAAGGCCAGGCGCGCAAGCCGCAGCGCCTCGCGCGACACGCTGGCGGTTCGCGTGGCCAGCGCGTGCTGCGCGATCGCGTCGTCGTAGCGCACCAGTGCCTGGTCGAACTGCATCAACGACTCGCGGCGCGCTTCGTCCACCTGATGGGCGAGGCCTTCCACGCTGTGGGCCACCTGCGCTACCTGGGCCGAGCGGCCACCGCCTTCAAACAGCGTCCAGTTGGCCTTGAGCATCAGGCTGCGGCTCAGGTAGCGTTCGGCGGTGCCGGTGGGATTGCGGGCATGGGCCTGGGCTGCTTCCAGGGTGATGCGTGGATGGTGCCCCGCGCGCGCTGCAGCCAGTTCGGCGCGGCCGCGCTCCAGTTGCAGCATGCTCTCCTGCACGCTGGGGCATTCGGTGCGGCAGTGCTCGCGCAGCGCATTGGCCGCGCTGGGCTCAAGCGGATTGAAGGTTGGCGGCGGTGTGTCCGGTTGCGGGTCAACGCCGGAGAGTGAGGAAAGCGCCACGCCAGCCTCGCGCCAGCGTGCCTGCGATTCCGCCACGGTGCGCTGACCATCCAGCCAGCGCGACTCGGCGCGCCGCAGGTCGACCTCGGCGGCACGCCCCGCCTGCAGGCGCTGGGTCACCACATCCACCAGCTGGCGCAACTCGGCTTCGGCCACGCGGTGTGCCTGCCAGGCGACTTGCGCCGAGCGCCACTGGTGCCAGGCCTGCAGCACCGCCGCGGCACGTTCGTTGGCCACCTTCTGCAGGCGCACCTGCTGCTGGGAAACGCGGTGTTCGGCCGACTGGATTTCGTTGCGCGTGCGCTGGCCGTCATACAACAGCTGGGTGACCGTGAGCGACTGTTGGTCGGAGGGTCTTGACCCGGTGTGGGGCTGGAAGATCGACGCGGGCCGGTCGCGCCGCTCCCGGCGACCGTCTTCGGCGCTCAGCTGCACCGTGGGCCACAGGCCGGCGCGCGAGACGGCCACCGCCTGGCCGGCGGCGCGGGTGTCATCGCGTTGTGCGGCCAGAATCGCGTCGCGTTCCAGCGCCATGCGCACCCAGTCGGCTTCGGTGGCTGGCGCCTGGGCCAGGGCCGGCAGGGCAAGGGCGACGAGCGCACCGACGATCCAGCCAGCCTTGTTCATCTTGAGATCTCTCATCACTTCTCTCCCATCGCCTGGTTCATGCCACGCACCAGCGGTTTGAACAGGTAGGTCAACACGGTCTTGCGCCCGGTGACGATGTCCACCGACACCGTCATGCCCGGTGTCAGTGGCAGGGCGTTGCCGTCCTTGCCCTGCAGCGCAGCCTGCACCGCCACGTTCACGCGGTAGTAGGGTGGCGCCTGGGCGTTCTCGCGGTCCTGCAGGGTGTCGGCGCTGATCGACTCGACCACACCGTCCATGGCGCCGTACACAGCGAAGTCGTAGGTGGCCACCTTGACCTTCACCGGCTGACCGACCTGCACGAAACCGACGTCGGCCGGCGTGATGCGCGCCTCCACCGTGAGCTGGTCGCTCTGGGGCACCAGGTCGAGCAACACCCCGGCCGGCGAGACCACCTGACCCACCGTGCGGACATGGATCTGCTTGACCACCCCATCGGCTGGCGCCACCACCTCGGTGCGCGAGATCTGCGCCTGCCGCGCTGCCGAGCGTGCAGCCCGCACCGTCACCTGCGTCTGGTGTTCGCCCGCTTCCTTGAGCAGGCGCGAGCGGTGCGTGGCCAGCGAGCGTTCGCGCTCGGCCTGGACCTGGCGCAGCGCGCCCATCTGCTCGGCCGCCTGGTGCTGCAGGCTCTCGATGGCGCCGCGCACCGCCAGCCATTCCCGCTCTTTGGTCAGCCACTCCGAACGCGGCACCACGGCGGGCACCAGGGGACGCAGGATGGCCATCTCGTCGCTGATCAATTGCGCGTCGCGCCGCTTGGTGGCGAGTTCGCTGCGCGCGCGCTCCAACGCCTGCTTGCGCTGCTCGGCTTGCTGGTCCAGCGCGTCCAGCGTGTTGCCGATCTCCTGGCGGCTGGCCTCGAAGGCCTTGAGTTCGTTCTGGCGAATGTCGTCGTGCTTGTCCAGCTCGGCCGGGAAACGCACCGCGCGGCCTTCGAGTTCGGCCTGCAGGCGGGTCAGCGCGGCCAGGCTGCTGAGGTAGGGGCCTTGCGATTCGGCCAGGTCGGCCTGCGCCGTGGTGCGGTCCAGCACCACCAGGGCCTGACCCTGGCGCACCGTGTCGCCTTCGCGAACCAGCACGGCCGCGACGATGCCGCCCTCCAGGTTCTGCACCGACTGCACGCGCTGCGGCGGAATCAGCTTGCCTTCGCCGCGCACCAGTTCGTCGATGGTGAAGAGAGCGGCCCAGGCCAGAAAGACCACCAGCAGCGCCGTCACGGCCAGCATGGTCATGCGCGGGCCGTGCAGCGCAGCGTCGCTGCGGGTGTCGATGTGGGTGAGGTCGTCGAGCACGCGCCAGAACAGCTTGGGGATGGCGGCGATGCCACGGCGCCAGGCACTCGGCGCGGGCGCGGGCGCGGGCGCGGCGTCGGGCGGCAAGGGCAGGGAAGGGGCGGCAGCTTGGGCGTTCATGGTCGGGCTCCTGCAGCGGCCTGCACCGGTGCCGGTGGGCTGCCCTTGAGTTGTTGCAGCACGGCATCGCGGGGCCCGTCGATCACGACCTGGCCGCCATGCATCACGATCACCCGGTCCACCAGATCGAGCATGCCCAGGCGGTGGGTGATCAGCATCAAGGTCTCGCCCGGGATTCGGGTTTTCAGCCGCTCGCGCAGGAACTGCTCGGCCACGTGGTCCAGCGAACTTGAAGGCTCGTCGAGCAGTAGCAGCTGGCGCGGTCTGATCAGTGCGCGCGCCAGCACCACCGCCTGGCGCTGCCCGCCGGAGAGCCGGCAGCCGCGTTCACCCACCGGCATGTCGTAGCCCTGCGGGTGCACCTTCACGAACTCGTCCACCCCGGCCTGCCGCGCGGCCTCGAGCAGCGCAGCGTCGTCGCTGGCCTCACCGCCATAGGCAATGTTCTCGCGCACCGTGCCGTTGAAGAGAAACGGGTCCTGCGGCACACAGCCGATGGCGCGCCGCAGTTGCTGCGGATCGAGCTGGCGCGTGTCGGCCCCGCCCACCAGCACCGCACCGCTGGAAGGCTCGTACAGTCCGGCCACCAGCTTGGCCAGGGTCGACTTGCCCGAGCCCGAGCGCCCGATGATCGCCACGCGCTCACCGGCCTGGATGCGCAGCGACAGGTGGGTCAGCGCGGGCAGTGCGCTGCCGGCGTGCGCGAAATTCACATCGTGAAGCTCCACGCTGCCGTCGATCGTGTCGCGCACCAGGAAGCTCTTGCCAGCGGGCCGCTCCACCGGGCGCTGAAAGATTTGCGCCACCGTGTCCATGGAGATGCGCGTCTGCTTCCAGCGCGAGAGCAGCGATGCCAGCTGGCTGCAGGGCGCCAGCGCGCGCGAGGTGAGGATGGAGCAGGCGATGAGACCGCCCATGCTGAGCTGCTGCATGCTGATGAGGTACACCCCGGCGATCATCAGCACCACCGACGAGATCGACTGCAAAAAATTCACCACCGACAGGCCGGTGGTGGAGATCAGCTTGGACTTCATCGAGGCCTGCGCAATGCTGCGCACGGCACGCTCCCACGTGCCCTGGAACACACCTTCGCTGGCGGTGAGCTTCACCGTTTCGATACCGGCCAGCACCTCGATCAGCATGCCGTGCTTCTGTGCCGAAGCCTGCATGGACGTGCGCACCGCCCGGTCGATCGGCCCCTGCAACGCCAGGGCGATGCCCAGCATCAGCGGCATGATCAGCAGCGGCACCCACACGAGATGGCCACCCATGAAGGCAATGGCGGCCAGGTACAGGAACACGAAGGGAAAGTCGATCACCGCCGTGAGCGTGAGCGAGGTGAAAAAGTCGCGGATGGATTCAAAGTCGTTGAGGTGGTTGGCAAACACGCCAGCCGAAGCGGGGCGATTGACCAGCCGCAAGCCCAGCACCTGCTCGAACAGGCGCGAGGAGATTTCGAAGTCGAGCTTCTTGCCCGCGTGATCGATCATGTAGGCGCGCAGAACCCGCATGATCAGATCAAAGAAATAGATGAGCCCCACCCCGATGGACAGGGCCCACAAGGTGGCGAACGCGTTGTTCGGAATCACACGGTCGTATACCTGCATGCTGTAGAACGAGGTGAGGATCACCAGCCCGTTGGCCACCAGCGAGGACACACCCACCCACATGTAGGTGCGCCACTGGGCCAACACGCTGCGGCGCAGCCAGGCATAGCGGTCCACGACCTCGGGCAGTTCGGTGTCGGGGGCGTGTGGCAGGTCCTTCGGCTGAACCCGCCACACCTCCTGAGCGCTCAGGCGCTCGATGGCAGACACCTCCAATGGCTCCACCGCCGGCATGCCTTGCGCCTGCGGGCGCAGGCGCACGAAGCCCGCGGGGGCTTTGCACAACACCATGAAGCCGCCATGCTCCGACACGATCAACGCGTCACCCTCGGCCAGCGCCGGCACGGCCTCGCCCATCGGCAGGGGGGAGAGACGCATGCCGGCGCGTTCTGCGGCACGCTCGCAGGCGTTGGCGCTGAGCCGGCCTTGCTCCATGGCCAGCCCGGCCCCGAGCGCCTGTGGCGAGGTGGGTCGCCCCGCCATGCTGGCGCACAGGGCCAGGCAGGCCTCGAAGCTGGCTGATGCGGGCATGGGCCCGCAGAGTTCATCGTTGACCATGTTCGCGCCCTGTATTTCAGGCCACGAGCTGTTCAAGCTGCTGATAGGTGCTCGCTGCTGCAAAAGCCCCACCGATGAACACTTCGTCCAGAGACTCATCGGCCGCTTCGATGCGGATGTCCACCTGTCGCCCGCTCGAACTGGTCCACACACTATGGAACACCTGCGTGTTGGTGGTGTCCCGCGAGAAGTGGCCCCAGGTGCCGTTCACCGCTTGCAGATCGTCGATCAGGTCGAACGACTGGTCTGCGTTGCGGAACAACAGCTGCAACTGGCCGATATCGGCGCTGGTGTCGCGGATCACGACCTGAGTCACGTTCTCGCCGATCTCGACCGTGGCGTCGCCCGTGCCCAGGTCAATGTCCACCGAACCCGCATTGGCGCGCACGTACAGGGCCACATTGGACGTGCGCGCGTCCAATCGGGTGGTCCCGTCTTCCGGTGCCACGCCTGGCAGGTTGTGGTCGATGACCACCGTGATCTTGTCGCTGGCCAGCGCAGTGGCCACATCCGTGTCCACCACCACCTGCGTGCCCACGCCGGCAAACACCTGGCTGCTGGTTGCCGCGCTGCCCAACACCACGTTGCTGCGGCCATCGTTGGTTTCGATCGTCAGACCCGAGCGGTTCACCTGGATGTAGTCATCGCCTCCGCCGCCCTGGATTTGCTTGAGGGTGGCGTTGCTGCTGTCGATCACGATGCGGTCGGCGTAGGTCGAGCCGATCAGCTTGTCGATGTGGGTGTCGGCAAAACCCAGACCGGCCCCTGTGGTGCCTTGACCGTAGCTGAAAAACCGGTAGGTGTCGTTGGTGGTGTTGAATTGCAGGTCGACGCCTGTGGAGAGCAAGGAGAAAGCCAGGGTGTCCATGGCAAATGCGCTGCCATACACCTGCACCGACGGATTGACCGCCTGGGTGGTCATCACGTTGATCACGTTGTCATTGGTGGCGTCGAACGTGTTGTCGAAGAGGCGGGAATACTCAGCTTCGTTCGTCTTCCAGGGTCCCTTCAGGCGTTCGCCCTCCAGGTCCACGGTCATGCCCACGCTCTGGGCGTTGGTGGCGACAGCATCGACGCCCGACTCGCCCAGCCGCACCACCCCGCTGCCCAGCATCACGATGTTGTTGCCGCCGCGCAGGTCGATCAGATCGCGTCCCGTGCCCGTGGCGGCATCGATCACGACCGTGGCGTCGGAACGGTGGCTGGCGTAGCGGGTGATGAAGTCCGCCTGCCAGCTGCCCACGAACTGGCGGATGCCGTCGTAGGCGGTCAGGCCGTTGTAGGACACGCCGGTATGAATGCTCACCGCGTTCTCGGCATACGTGAAATTCACCAGGTCGCTCCCGAATCCAGACCACCCATCCTGGATGTAGCCGACGACTCTCTTGCCCTTGCTGTTGAGTTCGGGGGTGAGCGCCTGCATGAGCAGGTACTCGTCGTCCCCCGCACCACCCACAATGGCCACGCGGGCGTTGTAGACCAGGAAGCGATTGCCCGAATCGGCCGAAGAACCGCTGGTATCGATCAGCATGTTGGCCGCTCGCACCGGGTCGGTGATCAACGACAGTTGGGCCGTGGTCTCCGGGGCTATGTAATAGGTGGCCAGACCCCCAGTCAGGTTGGGCAACGCCACGGTGATCACGGCTTCGTTGCGGAAGTTGTTGGCAGCCCCGGTGATGTCGACGCTGGCGTCATAAAACCTCACGTCGGCCTGTGTGTTGGCCACGCCCTCGCTCACCTCGCTCACCACCACGCTCTTGATCACGCGGATGCCGTCGTTGATCTGATATGGGAAGTCGTCAATCCAGCCTTCAATCAGGTAAAACTGATCCTCGGCCTTGACCATCTGGGCGATTTCCAGGGCGTGCTGCGAAAGCTTCTTGTCGGTGGTCTCCAGCGCCTTCACACGTTCTGTCACCGCCTGCTCGTATTCCGCGCGCGTGAGTTCGGTGGGTGTACCGGCATGTGCCTCGTGGGCCCACCATGGCCACAACACGGTGTTGATCACCGGGATGGATTTGAAGAGATCCCGCCACCATTGTTCGTTCGCGACCTGTGCTTCCTGAGCGCGGCCCTGTTCTGTCAGCGCGTGGTAGCTGGCAGAGTCGGTGATGGCTGCAAACACTGCGGAAAAATCGATGTTGGCGGCCACCATCAGCGACAGACCGATGGGCCAGTTGGCGGATATGACGCCCAAACCCACGCCATACAGGACGGCGCTGAGGAGGCTGTTGGCCAGCGTTCCGGCAGACACGTTGGGGTCGTTGAAGCCGTAGTACAGCACCAGGTATGCGAGGGCGTCCATCAGGGGCAGGCCCATCTGCAGCCCCACATGACCCACTGCATTCAGGTAAGCCCCTTGATTGATCAAGGCCGGATTTTTGGAGAGGGCTCCGAAGGCATCAGCCAACAGGGAGGGAGCCCCGGCCAGAAAACTCACCATGCCCCGGACCATCAAATAATTGCCCATGTGATCGGGTGTATAGGCACCTTGAGCCATTTGCGCCAAACCAGCCAACATGCCAACGATATTGGCCAGAAAATAGATGCTGCCGGTTGCTTTGTTGGTCTCGCTTGAGAGATGGATGCCTTCCCGGATTTTTTCGAAAAGCTGTTCCTTGATGGATGCCCGCAACGGGAGGTCGGTGCCGTGATTCCAGAGAATTCCCGGTCCCACGAATGTGGACTGAAGAATGTTTGTCTTCGTGAAATACTCGCGAAATACCTGCCAATTGAAGGTTTGCGGCACGTCAACCCAGCCACGGTACGACGCCACGGGCACCTGCAACGCAGAGAAGAATCCCCCGGCAGCGGAAAAACCGGTGGCAGCTGCCCCCGCGAGGTATTGTTTGCGCAGCGCATCGGCCTCGGGGGAATCTCCCAGCAGCGAGTTGGCTTTTTTGATCTGCAAACCCGTATCGACCGCCTGGCTTCCCAATTGGAAGAGTATTCGGCCTAGCGACGACACCAGTCGCTGCTGTTGCAGGGCTTTTTGTGCTTGAGTGACGGCATCGTTGATCGATTTCTCGTCTGCGATTTCTGCCAGAACTTGATTTTTGAAATCGGCTTTCGCGATCGCTGGTGCTGTCAGTGCGTTGTTCAACGCGGTTTCGAAATCAACGGTTGTATCTCTGAGCATGAATTGCGACGCTTCAATGGTTTCACGGGCATGCTCCAGATAGTGAATGGTCCGCCCTCCTGCAATGTCCTGCTGCTCCAAACCATCCAAGGTTCGTTTGATCTGGATGGCGGCATTGGTGATCTCATTGCTGAAAAGATAGTCGGCCAGTCCAGCTCTTCCAAAAGGAGCGACATAGGTCTTGAGTTGATTCAGCAGCTGTTCTGCACGGAATCTGAATGCATTCAATGATTTATCGTAGGTGTCGTGCATCAGCTCTGTCACCACGCCATCCAGCATGCCATTTCGCAAAACGTCATTGGCGCGTTCGTATCGAAGGAATGCGCCCCGCATGTCATTGAGTTGCACGCGGATGGTGTCCCCCCAGTTGGCATAGATGTTGTTGGAGGCAATGTTTTGACCAATGTGAACAAGATCGTCAATGACCTGAACTTCCTCCTTGAATTGCGACAGCTCGAAATCGTCGTCTTTCAGGATGTGGTCGGACATCGTTCTCGGGGATCCCACCGGGTCTTCCAGATAGGCCAGCAGCATGTATGCCTCGGGCACCCTCACCCCTTTGCCCATCAAATTCACCATGGCCGTCGGGTTGTTGAGCGCTTCGCCCAACAACTCCTGGTACTTCGCGCCGTACTTGTTGTCGATGTACATGTCGGCGCTGAGGTAGGCACGGGCCCCCGTGGCCACGCCGTACCAACGCGCCCAGCCGCTGGTGGCCGCCGAGCTTTCGTAGTAGGCCGAGGCGGGGTGGGGCAGGGAGTCGGCGCCGCCCGTCACCGCGCCGTCGTAGGCGATGGCGTCGACCAGGCTCAGATGGCCCGACGCGATAGCGTGGGTGCGCAGGCCGATGGTTGCCACGGCTGGCAGCAAGGTGTCGCGCAGCGATGCCTGCATCACCAATTGCCCGTGCATGTCGATGCCCAGCTGTGGGTTGGGGCTGGCAAACAAGGCAGCGTAGTTGGTGTCGCCGGTTGTGGTGGTGCTCAGCAACTGCACTTCCATGGACATCTGCATTTCCCGCAGGAGGTCTATCCAGCCAGCGGCCGGGCCCGACAGCGTGACCACGGCATCGGTGAGCGTGCCATTGCCTGTACCGACCTGAGACGTCACTGCGGAGGACAGGGCTTCGGTCAGTTGCTCGGCTATCTGCTCGTCGGTGCGCGCCAGTTGTTGGCTCGCTTGTTCCCGGGTGGATTCAAACGTCTGTGCCGACATCAGCAGATGGCCATCGCGGTCCTGCACGACGGCGCCCGGATGGCTGTTCAGCCATTCGCGCTGGGCATGCGTGAGGCTTGCTGCACTCACCTTGGCGGTATCCACGGGCAGGCCCAGCGCATCGGTAAGCACGCTCAGCGTCATGCCCAGGCGGCTTTCCATGAAGTCGAGTGCCTGGGCACCGCGCACCTGCACCACCGCTGGTCCGGCGGGCAGCGCCAGTTCGGCATCTTTCAGTTCGGGGATGCCGTTGGCCAGGGCGCCAGCCAGGCGGTTGGCTGCCGTTCGCGTGAGGTAGTAGTTGCCCTGACCGTCGTCCAGCACGTTCACCGCCCGGGCTTGCAGGAGCTTGAGCTGGTCTGTCGAGAGGTTCAGCAAGTCCACCGGGCCGGTGTTCACCTGAATATCCGGGTGATGGTAGATCGCCTCCTGCAGTGCCAGGTCCGTCACGCGCACCAGATCAAGGCCCTCGCTGAGCACGAACTGGTTGAGCGCGGCGAACGACTGGGTCAGGTAGCCCGACTCGGCCTGGAGTGTCACGCGTTCCAGCGCGGCCTGCAGGCTGGCGTGCGTGGCGTCCGACACGAAGACCCGACCCAGTGGGTCCCGGGCGTAGGCGGCACCATCGTCCAGCAGGTCCAGCACCGGGTCGGTGCCGTTCAGATCGGTGCGGTGGGACAGCGTGAGCCCGGTGAGCGAGAGGGATTGCTCGAAGAGTTCCCCGTCGGCGGCGGTGCTGCGCCACCACACCTGGGTGTTGCCGTTGTCATCCACCACGCTCATGCGTTCCCAGGTGTTCTGGAACAGCGACGCAATCAGCGCGTGGCCGCGCCCTTGCACCAGGTCGCTCACCAGTTCGTAGGTGCGGGCGTCGATCCATTGGTTGCCGGCTTCGTCAGCCTGTGTGGTGTATGCGGGCGCGAATGCCAGTTGGGACAGGGACGTCAACGGGGTGGCAGGGGCGCTCAGCGTGATGCCGAGGTCTTGCAGGCAAGCCACTTCGGTGGCGTTGAGCGAGTAGCCCTTCCAGCCCGAGGCTCCGCCTGCGGGCTCCTCGGCCATCCGGTTGCCACTGAACAGCGGCATGAGCAACTCGTACCGCGCCAGATCGTCGGCGACCGAACCGGGGTTTTGCGTGAGCAAGGGCCAGTCGGCGGCGTTGGCTGCGGCTTGCGCAGGCAGCTCCAGCGAGCGGTGCGTCTCCACCGTCATCCACACCCGGTTCCGTGCATCAATGAACAGCGTGCCGTCCAGTGACTCGTGCAACGCCTTGCTGAACTCGGAGAACGTGTCGAAATGGTTGGTGGCTGTGCCGTTGGCCTTCAGTTGCGTGGTGGTGATCGGCGTGAGGCCCGCCTTCTCCAGCAGAACCTGAAAACCGGCGTTGTCGACCATCACCACACCTTGGCCTGGTGACGGCTGTGCAGCTTCCCATCTGGTTAGCAGCTGTGACCAGGTCTCGGTGGTCATCACCAGCACCTGGCTACCCGCAACGCTGGATGTGACCCGACGCACCTCACCCGGCTCGTACAACGCGTTGTAGTCGTTCTGGGTGGTGCCCATGGGGTCGGGAGGGGCGCCGATCACCTGGGCCTGCTGCATGGCGAGAACGATGGCATCGGACAAGGTCACGCTGATCACCAGCTTGCCTTCGACGACTCCGCTGGTGAGGGCCAGGCGACTGCCGAGTTGCGTTTCGCTCTGGCTCTCGAGCCAGTCGGACGCGTTGTAGATCGCCTGTCCATCGTCGAGCATGGCCAGCAGTTGCTGGTTCAGAGCGGCGCTGTGCAGCGAACGTTGTTCGACCTTCTCGACGATCTGTTCCAGGGTGGTGTTGGACATGCCGAAGCGGTTGTCGCCCAATGAAAGGATCGCTCCCGGTGTGACCAGACCGGAGCTGGAAGTGGCCACCAGCGTGGGAATGCCCAGATCCTTGAGGAACGACGTCAGGCCATAGCTCTCCACCACCTGCATGCCGTTGTCGAGCGTGGCGTTGTTCAGGCCCGCGAGCAGGTGCTGCGCGACCACTGCTGTGGACGCGGTGGTTCCCGAGAGGGCCTGCTCCAGCAATTCGTTGCGCAAGACCATGGAGATGAACGCATCCCCGCTGGCTTTCACACCATAGGCCTCCCCGTCGACCAGGCGCTGCCAGGCGGCGTCGGTCTCGCTGGCCTGGGCACTGAAGGGCTGGCCTTGCAGGTCGATCAGGCTGACCGTGGTGTTGATACCTCGGGTCGGGTCTGGACGCACCTGGACCAACTCTTCGAATGCCACGGTGTGCAGCGTGCCGTTCACGTCCTTGACCGTGACGGCGGAAATCTGGCGCAGCGACAGCGCGTCCGTGAGCGCGGTGGTGTTGGTCATCTGCACGAAAGGCAGACCGGGCGCGCCCGCGTAGGTCTGCCCGGTCAGTTGCTCGATCAGTTCGCGTTGCTGTTCGATCTGCACGGTACGCAACAGCAGATCGGCGGCCCTCACCAGTTCGAGCGCGGTGGCCTTGGTCGTCAGCAACTGGGTGCCTTGAACGGCGTACTGGCCATCGAGCACCGTGCCATTGGTGGTGGTCACCAGTTCCACCATGCTGTGAGGCAATCCGTAGTCGGCCAGCTTCAACAGCAGGACATCGAGCGCGGCGGAGGTGAAATTTCTTCCCAACAGCACCAGGGTGCCGTTGTCTGCCGGTGCGGGCTCGGAGCGCAGCAGCTGGTTGAACACGTTGATGGTGTCCTGGCGAGCCTGCTCATGGTTGGTGGTGGTGTTCTGCTGCAGGGCTCGCTTGTCGATGCTGCTGACGTCATCGACCGTGTCGAACAACGATGCCAGGGCATTGACGGTGCCGGATCGGGTGTCGAACACCTCGGTCCAGTCCAGACCGGTGGATTGCTTCAGCTGCTTCACAAGGTGGTGGCCCATCTGCTCCAGCGTCTGGGGTGACATGAGCAGATGGCCTTGCAGGTCGGAGATCACCGTGAACGGACGGTGGATGAGGCCCGTTTGCGCCGCATCGATGAGCATGGTGGGGTCGAGCACCGTCAAGGGGACGCCCTGGCTCTTCAGATAGGACAGCAAATCCCGACCCAGCAGCTGATCGAGCGTCTCGATCCGGGCATCCGGCACGGCGTGCCAATCCGCAAGGGACTGGCCCCAGTGGATGTCGGAATCCTCGAAGGAGCCGCTCAGCAATGCGGGTTGCGCGGCGGCCAACGAGAGCGCCGTGAGCACCTGAGCCAGGTGAGGGAAATGAACGGCTTCCGATGCCTCGCCGATTGTCCGAGCATGCGTCAAGCCCTTGAGTTGTGCCTGCAGCATCAACAGGGTTTGTGGCTGCATGTGCAGCGTGCCGTCGGCAGCGGTGAGGATGGTTCCGATGACCGCCTGTGATCGCGCCACCAGGTCAGCGGTGGGGTAGGGTTTCAGCGTGAACCCTTCCAGACCCACGCTGGCCAGGAGAAGGTTGCCCGCGGGCACGCTGATGAGTTGTCCCGTTCCGATGTTCAGTGTCTGGAGGGCGGTGTTGACAGCGTCCAGCCATTGAACGGCGTGGTCTTGTTGTGAATCGGTGAGCACGGCCATTTCGCCCAGGCGAACGATCACGGCGTCGCGGGTGGCAGCGTCCAGGGCCACTGTGGTGGCGTCGACGAAGGTCAGGCTGGGCGCGCCGGGCACATCGTGCAGGCGCAAGGTGTCCGCATCGAGCAGGCCCAGTCGCTGCAAGGCGTGTATCAGTGCGCCGTCAGACCAGCGCGCCACGCCGTCGATCACCGGATGGGTCACCAGGCTGTCCAGCGCCTGGGCGCGCAGGGCTTCACGGCTTTCTTCAAGGCGTTCGGTCAGCGTGATCATCAGAATCCGGTGCATGTGGTCGCTGACCCACAACCGACCCACTGCGTCGTGACCGACCACGTAGGGCGCGCTTCTCAAGGCGTCCTGTCCGCTGGCCGAGAGGGGGTCGATGACGCCCACATCCTGCAAAACGTAGTCTGAACCGATGAGCGATTGCCACTCGGCGATCGAGCCTGTGGCGCTACCTGCCGGCCATGACCACAGTTTGCTGATGGTGCCGGCCGTGAAGGTCGCATTCAGCGAGGCCGCGTTGATGAAATCGATCAAGGCGTCATGGCTGGCGACCTCATTGGTGGTGGCGCGCCAGTCGGTGGCGGCCAGTGGCGCCTGCGTGCCCTCGGGCGTCCAGCGGTCCAGCAGGGCGGCACCGCCTTGTGCGCGCACGGCTTGTTCCACAGCGGTCATCCAGCTCTGCCAGGTGGCCTGTGATACGCGGACATCGGTACCGTTGCCCACGGTCACGACGCCATGGGACGTGGAACGCGCCAGCGCATCGAGCGCGTCGCTGAAACTGTCGCTCACTTGGCCCACCACCGTGTACGCCACCCCGAAGTGGGTGAGCGTGACCAGCAGCTCGGTGGCGTTTTCGATGAGCACCGTGCCTTCCGTGGTGATGCGAAGGCCATCGCCGATCGTTTCGCGCAGTTGCCATGCGGCAGCCAGATCGCTGGACGTGGGAACAGGCCTGCCGCTCTGCACGGCGGTCACCACTTCGAGGTTCAGGCTGGCCAACTCGACGAGACGGTCCAGCGTGGTCTGGCTCGTGAGCAAGGTGCCGGGTTGTGCTGGGTCGGCCACCACCGTCATGGTGGCGGCGCTGAGCAGGGCGGGCCAGGCGCTGGCACCACCGGTGATGTTGTCCAACTCATTCACGGCCAGACCAGCGCGCAGCAGTTGCGTCGTGGAGACGGTGAGGCGCACCAGCCCGTCGGATTGCACGCTGGCGTTGTCCAGCGCCTGCAGGGCTTCGGCCATGCCCGCGGTGTTCAGCGCGAGGGTGCGGGGTGAAGTGCCGGCCGGAACCGAATCGGGGTCCAGCGTGTAGCGCGCTTCGTCGGCGGCGATGCGCTGGAGCACGGTGTCTTGGGCCAGGCGCATCAGCGTGTCGTGGCTCAACAGCGCCAGCGAGCGCTCAGGGTCGACCAGCATGGTGTCGGGCTCGGTGCCCAGACGAACCACGTCGTTGACTTCGCTCGGCGTGGCAGAGCGCAGCAGCGTGGTGGGCAATGCGATGCCGAGGGCAGCGAGTGCTTCGACGATGGACAGCGGAACGAGTGCCAAGCCCATCTGGGAGGCACCCGCGGCCGTGAGCGTGCGCAGTTGACCATCGGCATCGATCACCGAGAGGGAGTGCTGGACATCCGTGCGGGTCAGCAGGTCCACCAGACCCTCGGCCAGCGCAGCACGGCTGGCGTGGTTCTGGATCAGCAGGGTCTGGGTCAGCGCGGCATGCGCTGAACTCGTCATGAGCGCACGGCCTTGGGCATCGGCGGCCACATGCCAGACACCTGCGGGTGCCCCATTGGCCACGTCTGCCGCATCCACCAGCCGGACATCAAGACCCAGCTCGCGCAGTTCGGCCACCCAGCGGCGTGCCGAAACCTCCAGGGCCATTCCCGGCACCGCAGGCTCCTGGCCAGCGGGAATCGACACTTCGGCGGTGAGGCCCAGGGCGGGTGCCAGCGCCTGGGCGGCGGCTTTCCACAGCTGCATCACTTCGCCGGTGGGCAGCCGATCGGTCTGTTTCAGCACCTGCTCCATGGCCTGGGCGTGCACGGCCTGCGAGAGCTGCTGCGCCAGCGAAGCCGGAGCGTTCGAGGCCACGGGCACGTCGATGGGAGGCAGTTCACCCAGGCGAAGGCCGGTGTCGTGCAGCGAGCGTTCCAGCGCATGGCCCAACTGCAATGCGACCGATGCGGGCACGAGGACGTGGTCCGCTTCCAGTGCGAGTACCAGGCGAGGCTCTGATTGCACGCGAGGCGCAATCAGCAGATCGCGTTCGGCGGAGGAATAGCCCACCGCCTGGTGAATTTCAAGGCCTTGCGATGCCAGCAGATTGCCGAGCAACGGTGACAAGGCCAGTCGGACGAAGGCATGGCCGTACAAACTCTCTTGCCCAGGGGTTTCGAGTTGGGCTTGCAGGTGCAGCACGTCGCTGTGCGCAACGGAATAGGGCGCGATGGGGTTGGACAGTTGGGTCATCACCTGCAACTGCTGCTGCCAGCCCGCCAGTGTGGCCGGCGTCACCTGCCAGGTGCCGTTCGTGGGATGTGCAACAGCGGTACCGAAGCGGTCGATGTCGCTCGCCGAGCTGCTCAGACGCACGGCCAGATCGCTGCGGGTGATCGATTGCACCGTGTCCGCATCGATCGTCACCACGCCGTCAGCAGCGAGCAGGGTACCCAGGTGCCTGTGCAACTGCAGCAATGGCGATGTGACGCTGACATCGGCTTTGGCCACCTCGGTCAGCGATTGCATGAGCTGCTGCTGGGTCAAGGGCGACATGAGCAGGGTACCGTCAGCGCTCAGGCCGATGCGCCCGGGCGGCATGAGAAGCGCCACCGGGTCGTCGGTGGGTTGCAGGGAGACAAGGTCGTCTGTTGAAACGGAAACGCCAATCTTTTGCAGAAGATCCAGCAGCTCTGCGTCGCAGCGCAGCAGGCCGCTTTCGGACGGTGTTCCGCTCAGCAGGGCGAGCACCGTCCTCTCCAGGGGGGTGATTGCGCCGTCCAGTTGCTCCAGGCGCGCCGCTTCAATCTGTCGATTCAATTGCTGGTGTTGGTCTGCGCGCAACCAGACGTGACCATCCGTGGTTTGCACCCATGCCGAGCCCGATTGAGCGAGCGCGGTGGCCGGATCTCCCGACACCGACGTGATGACCGGCTCGATACCCAGGTTTCTGAGCCAGTGCGTCAACGCGGTGGCCTCGCCCAGGTCGTAGGCGAGCACCGCGTCGTCGCCCGATCCAGCGCTGTGGGTGCCGACGGGGTTCGTCATGGACTTGAGTTCGGCGTAGATGGCCTGAATGCCTTGAACCTGTGCCTGTGCCACGCGACCAAGCCACTGCGGCATGTCGGCTTGCAGCATCTCGACTTGCGTACCCTGGTTCACCGTCTGCAGCCATGGCAGTGTCGCCGGGAACTGGATGTTCTGACCCAGTGCCGCAGCGAGATCGGACACACCGAGCGTCAGGGCATCGAATGCCTGGCGGATCGAAGGACCGAAGCTGTAGATGCCGTTCTGGACAGCGGCCAGGGCAAGCGTGCTCCACATTGCTTCGGCCAAAGCCACCCGGGCTTCAAACCAGGTCAACACGCCTTCGCGCAGGTTCACCTCGCCAGCCGCGCCCGAGACGGTCTGCTCGAAGCTTTGCATCAGATCGGCATGGGCGTTTTCGAGCACGCGCATGGCTTCGCCCAGCACGCTGACCACCGTCATTTCGACCACCACAGCCTCGCTGCTTCTGCCGTCCACATCCTCCACCGAGACGGTGAAGTGGCGTGTGCCTTCGGTGGCATTGGGCGCCTGCATGTCGAACACCAGCGCGTCGAGCAACGCCTGCACGAAGCCAGGCGTGGCACCCGCGGAGAAGTTGATGGCGGTTACGCCATTGCCCTGTTCGATGCGTTCGAAGGGCAGGGGGCCTTGAGCGCTGATCGATGCCAGCCAGGCAGGGTCAAAGCCCCAGTGGTCACCATAGGCGAGCGTTCCAGTCTGGATCCAGACCGTCTTCAAGCTGGCGTCGACGCTGCTGCGATCGCTCAATTGGGCGCCATTCATCCAGGCCACGGCCTGCCCGCTCGCTTCATCGAACGTGATCGAAGCGGTGCTCAGACTCAAAGAGGGCGGGTACTGAACTTGCAAGTTCAGGTAGTTGGTCGAGGCGGCCATGGTCTGGCCGTCGTTCTCTGTCGAGCCTGAGTCCATGACGCGAAACCCGATGCGGGGATGCACGGGTGCACCCTGCAGGTTCGCGTCGGGCACGTACACCAGCTGATAGCCCTCGATGGCCTGGGCCATGATCACTTGACCGGGTTCGACGGCTTGGCCGTTGAGCAGCAATTGGCCTGATGCCGGCAATTCGGTGATCTGCACACCCGTGAAAGCATCGCCGTCGACATCGTGAAAGCCGAATCGTTCGGGGTACAGGACCAACGAGTTTGAATACAGCATCTCGACGACGCTGTCCTGACCCTCGGGCGCATCGGAAACCGGTGTGATGTCCAGCGCGAGGATCGTGGTGGCCTCCTCACTGTGGCCATCCCCACTCGTTCCGGGGTCACGGCCCAAAAGTCCCATGTCATTGATGGTGACTTGAAGATGCTTCAAGCCATTGGCATGCGCGGCGGCACTGTATGTCACGCCCAGGCTGGCCATGAACCCATTGAGTTCGTTGATGGTTCCGGTGAGCGTGAGTGACGAGGTGGCGTTGCCACCCACACCTATCCCGGGATAGCCGCTTGTGTCGACCGACAGGGTGCCGGGCTCCAACAGATCGAACCGGACCCACACCTTGCCGCGGCGGGCAGCTTCAGCGTCGGCGAAGGAAATGTTGTTGATCCGGACCGTGTGGTCTTCCAGCAGTTGAAACGGTTCATCTGGATAGAAGATCTGGGGAAGGGTGTTGAGCGGCGGCGGTAGAACCTGACCATCCAGATCTCTCTGGTTCGGTCGGAATTCGCTGTACAGGTACAGCGTCTCGGCCAGATCCCAAAACACGAAGAACAGAAAGAATGGATTGGCCTGTATCTCCGGAGCAAGTGGCTCGCTGGGGTTGACTTCATGGCTTCCGTCTTGCTGCACACCCGTCGGCGGCAACCACCGCACGATTTCCTGCCAGTGGTGCCTCAGGCTTTCGGCGGTCGGGTGCAGGGAGTCATGAAGCGATTGCCGTTGTTGTGCGGCGGCATCTTGAGCCTGCTGGCCGTTCGTGGGATCGGTTGGGTTGGTGATGGCAGACACATCGCCCAGCGCCAGCGTCAGGGGAGCGCCGATGGGCGTGCTTGCCACAACGCCGACCGACGCAGCGCCACCGGCATGGGGACCTGCCGGGTTGGTGAATCCAGCGCCCAGCTGTTCGGGTGGGAAGAGCGGAAGGCCCACCGGCACCACGGCCAACTCGATCACGCGAACGTCCTGCTCGCTGGTGTCGCTTGCGGTGAGGCCCGGATCCATGCCCGTGTTGCCCATGTCGTCCACCGTCATGGTCAGCATGCTCGTGGCGATGGGCATGTCGCGCGAGATGTGCTGGTTGAGGATGTAAGGCCCCACCACGCTGGCACGGCCTTCCACGTCCAGGGCGTCGGTTCCGTTGCCGGTGAGCGTGACGCCATCCGCTGCATCGGCCTTGAATGTGCCGACAGGGGTTGTGAACAATACCCTGACGATCGGGTCTTCCGTGCCCGAGGGGCTGAGCACCTGCATCTCCGACACGATCTCTTCAGGCTCGTAGAACTCGGACACGTACCCCACATGGTGCAGCAACGCGTCGTTTACATCAGCCATCGTGCCTCGCAGCACAACGTTGGTGGTGCCGTCGCCCTCGACTTCCACGCCACCACCCAACTGGCCTATGTGGATCGCACCGTTGGTGACCTTCAAGGTGACGCTGATCACCGACTCGCCAGAATCGACATCGCTGACGTGCAGTCCTTCGAGCAGGGTCCACGACCCTTCGTGGACGTCGATGCTCAGCGTGGGTGCGATGACCGGGGTGTCGTTGACCGGCAGCACATGGATGGTGAAGGTGCTGGCTTCGCCCTGCTGCGTCGTGCCACGGCTGTCGATGGCGCGGTAGGTGAAGGTGGCATCCCCGTTGTGGTTGAGTGCGGGCTCGAAGCTCAGCTTGTCGATGTCGGCCCGGAGAATCACTTCGTTTTCGGGGTTGATCGGCTGGCCGTCGAACAGCAATTGACCCTGCGCTGCGCTGGGCAGCGAGATGATGCGCACGGCAGACACCGTGTCACCGCTGTCGGGGTCGCTCAGGTTGTGGAACCAGTCGGCAAACAGCGCGGGTTTGAACTGGATGCGCACGGCGTCGGCGGCTGCCACGACCTGTCCCACCGCGACGGGCTGGTTGTCCAGCGTCAACGAGCCGCCAACAGGAATGCTGTCGATGCGAACGGCCGGAGAGGCAATGCCACCGACCAGGATGTCCAATGCCCGGCTCACGCCGATGCGGACCTGGTTGTCTTCGTTCATCACCGCTTCGGCGTTGACGCCCATGGGGGCTTCGTTGATGTCGGCGATCTCCACGGTGAAGGAAATTTCCTGGAACAACCCGCCGGTGTCGGTCACGCGCGCCTTCAGGGGGATGCTGCCCACGGCCTCGTGGTCGAGCACCGCGCCCGGGGCCACCGACACCACGCCGGTGTTGGCGTTCACCACAAAGCGGCCACCGCCGTCCTCCACCAGCGAATAGGTCAGGGTGTCGCCAGCGTCGACGTCGCTGGAGCGCAGTCCGGTCACCACCGTGCCGGCTGCGCTGTTTTCGCTCAAGCTGAGCGTTGCGGCACTGAACAGCGGGGTGGAGCTGGCGGGTGTGGCCACGCCGTTGCTCCAGGTGAGAGCGCCGTTCCACACCTGCACGTCGTGAATGCTGCCCTTGAAATAGCCCCAGCTGATGCCACCGACTTCGGTGGGTGGGTGCAGCAGATGGTTGCTCTGCAGACCGGTGGCCACCAGTTGGCCGTTCACATGCAGAGCGGGCCGGTTGTCGATCACGTTGACGGCCACATGGGTGTTGGCGCCGACGGTGCCGCTCCAGGTCAGCAGCGGTGAGAGCAGATTGCCGGTGTGCTGGTACACGGAAATACCGTTGCTGCCCACGGACAGGCCCAGGCCCGCGTGTTGGGTGCTGCCCCAGACCGCCTGGCCCTGCAACGGCGACAAGGCGTAGTGCTGGCCGTTGGTGCCGACCGTGCCGCTGAGACTTTGGGCGTGCAGCGTGATGTTTTCCAGCGGGCTGACGTTCAGCGCGAAGCTGAAGTCCCGCGAGGCCGCCAGAGGCGTGCCGGTGATCACGGAGGCGCTGTCGCCGTTGAAGATGCGTCCGAGAACGAGCGCTTCAGGGGCATCGTTTTTTCCTCCCACGGTCACCGCGAGGGTAGAAGTGCTGGTCAGGCCCGCCGCATCGATGAGGGTGTAGGTGAAGCTTTCCTGCAGCGTGTCTTCAGGCCGGCGCAGGGCTTGCACCTGTGCGTTGGACTGGTCCACGTTGTATTGGTAGGAGCCGTCTTCGTTGAGCGTCAGCGTGCCGTACTGGCCTCGCAGCGCCTGGTCGACGCCGCTCTGGTAGAGGCGCACGTTGTCGATGCGTGGTCCGCCGGTGTCGTTCTCCGAGGCGAGCTCGGCCAGACGCAGGCTGTCGTTGCCCAGCGCCGTGACCTGGAAGCTTGCCGTGGTCCATCCGCTGCCGTCGACTTGCGCCGAGCCGACCAGTTGGTCGTTCCAGTACACCTCCACCGTTGTGCCGTTGTAGCCCGCGCGCGGAGCCAGGTCGAACTGCAGTTCGTAGGTCCTGCCCACCTGCGTGGCAATGTTGCTCTGGCGCAGGCTGTCGAGCGCGGTCCACGCATCGAGGTCGACCGACACCCGACCGTCACTGGCGGTGTCGTCGCGGGAGAACTTGATGTTGGTGGCGCCGCCATTGGTCCAGTGCGGCATGGCGCTTGTCAGGAGTGAACCCTCGGCGGAGCCAGGGGCCTGCTCGAAGCTGCCGTTGCGGATCAGGTTCACCTGCGTGCGCGCCTGGCTCACGCGGACGTTCCCGGGGGCGTCGTCAACATCTGTACCGGCGTCGATCACATGGCCGGTGGGATCGATTCCGGGCGTGGAGTTGTGCACTCCACCGGCTTCGACGGCGATGACCACCTCGGTCAGGGCCACGGGCGCGTCGTCTCGGCCTTCGATGCGGATGGTCAGCGTGCCCGTCTGGGTCGCGCCGTCCACATCGGCGACCTGGTAGGTGATGGTCTCGGTGAGTGTGTCCAGGCTGGTGCGCAGCGCCTCCACCGCGGGGTTGGACTGGTTCACCACATAGCTGTACGTGCCGTCTTCGTCGATCGTCAGGGTGCCGTAGTTGAGCGCCTGCTGCGTGCTCAGGGCCAGAGGAGTTCCCTGGTACAGCACGCGGCTCACGCGCAGGTCTTCGCCACTCTCGGCGTCGGTGTCGTTGTGCAGCAGGTTGCCGCTGGGGTTGTGTCCCGGGGTCCCGTTGTGCACGCCGCCCGCTTCAACCGCGATCACAAACTCCGAGGTCACCTGGGGCGCATGGTTGAGGCCGCGCACGGTCACCACCAGTTGGGCGGTTGCGGTCAATCCGGCGCTGTCGGACACAACGTAGCTGAAGCGGTCTTCCAGGGTGTCGCTCGGCGTCTTCAAGCCCTTGACTGCCGCGTGGCTGGCGTTGACTTCATAGACATAGCTGCCGTCTGCCTTCAGCAGCAGCGTGCCGTAGGCCCCGGTGATCGTGGTGCCGGCGGGACCGCCATTGCCGAGCGGGCTCTCGGAGAGCACCTCGGTCACGACGTGGTGGTCACCCGCGTCGGAGGCCGGGTCGTTGGCGAAGACGTTGCCTGAAGACGCCGTCTCCGCGCCGTCCACCAGCGTTTGCCCCGCAGTGTGCGCGGGCAGCAGGGTGTCCATGGCGGTGAAGGTGTGGTCACCCAGGTCGATGCGGTACACCTTTCCTGCGGTGTCATCCACCGCGTACAAGGTGTAGTCGCCATCGGCCATCAGCAAGGACAGATTCGACAGGCCGCCGTGCGTTGGCAAGCCGGTCATGGCCACGCCGTGCTGGCCGGTGACCAGGTCGTAACGCATGAGGTCGCCGAAGACGGTGGTCCAGTACAGGGCGCCGTTGACATGGGCCACATCGGCATGGGACGAGACGCTGGAGTTCACGCTGACCAGCGAGGTGGCCGCGCCGGTGGTGGCGCTGATGCGAAAGAGGTTGCCGACGCTGTTCACGCCGTACAGATGTCCGTCGGGTGCGGCGGCCAGCCCGGTCATCTGCTGGTTGCCCGAGGTGCTCAAGCTGCCGATCGCCAGGCAGTGGCCGGTGGCGGGATCGAGCCGGTACAGCGTGTCGGCGCTGACGGCGAAGTACAGGCCCTCGGCGGTGCGGGTCAAGGCCCCAATGGGCTCGTTCGCAGTGGCAACGAAGCTGCGCTGGCCACCCAGGCCGTCGAGCCACCACAGGCCATGGTCCTGGTCCACCATCAGCGTCAGGAAGCCGCGCGACGCCACGGCCGAGTCGTTGGCCAGCATGGGCGCTTCGTTGACGTCACCGATCGTCACCGTGAAGTTGTGCAGCACCGACTGGTTGGCCAGATCGGTCGCGCGCACGGTGAGCGTCAGCTCGTGCGCCGTTTCATGATCGAACACCGCGCCCGGCGCCACGCGCACCTCTCCTGTGGTGGCGTCGATCTGGAAGCGCCCTTGAGCGTCGCTGGTGAGTGCATAGGTCAACACCTCGTTGTTGTCGACATCGCGCGCGCGCACCGTGGTCACCACGGTGCCCTCGGCCGCGTCTTCCGGTATGCGGACCTGCAGCAGGGTCAAGGCGGGCGTTGCGCTGTCGGACAGGCTGGGGTCGAGCGCGCGCACGGCCACGTCGGCGGCCGACAGAGCTCCGTGCCACACCACGAAATCGCTGATGCTTCCGTCGAAGTAGCCCCAGTTGTTGCCGCCGACCCCGGTGGGCGGATGCACCAGCTTGTTGCTCTGCAGGCCGGTGGCCACGAGCGTGCCGTTGAGGTAGAGGGAAGGGCGGTTGTCGTTGAACACCACCGCCACATGGGTGTTGGCGTTGACGGTTCCGCTCCACGTGAGCAGCGAAGACAACAAGCCGCCTGTGTGCTGGTACACCGAAATGCCGTTCGTGCCCACCGAGAGACCCACGCCCACATGCTCGACGCTGCCCCAGGTGGTCTGGCCGTGCAGCGGCGTGACAGCGAATTCCTGCCCGCTGGTGCCGGCCACGTCGGTGAGGCTTTGCGCCTTGAGAACAATGCCGTTCGAAGGCGAAACGCGCAGTTCAAAGGCGAAATCGCGGCTCACGCCCAGAGGTGTCGGGTCGGCCACCACGGAGGCCGCGGTGCCGTCGAAATGCTGGCCCACGGCGATGCCGAAGGGCGTGTCGTCTTGACCCTTGATGATGATGTTCAGGGTACTGGTGCTGCTGGCACCCGCTGCATCCTGGACCGTGTAGCTGAAGGTGTCGGTCACCGAGAAGCTGTCGTTGCGCAGGCCCTGCACCACGGCGTTGTTCTCATCGACCACATAAACGTAGGAGCCATCGGACTGCAATGTCAGGGCGCCATAGGCACCCTCGAGACGGGTGCCTGGCCCGGCGCTCAAGCCTTCGTGGGCGAAGGCGGAGACGGACATCGCGACGGAGCCGGGATCCGGGTCGATGTCGTTGGAAAGCACATTGCCCGTCGCGTTCTGCCCGAGCGTGCTGTTGTTCACCCCACCGGCCTCCGTGGCCACGCCGGTGTCTTCGGCTGCCAGGGGGGCGTCGTTGGTGGCGGTGATGTTGATCTGGGTGGTGACGGGGACTTGCCATGCCCCTGCGCTGTTCTGGGCCTGGATGACGATTTCACGGGACGATGCGATGGCCTCGTCGGCAAAAAAGCCGATTGCCTTCAGGGCGGTTTGCCAATCGGCATCCGGCATGGGCCGTCCGTCCGTGCGCAGATAGATCGATGGGGCTGCGAGGGCGTTCAGCGTGGACGGCACGGCAATCGCAGGTCCGTTCTGGGTCAGGCTGACGATGATGCCGGCAGGCATGGCTCCGATCACCCACTCGTCTTCCCCGTGGGCCTGGGTGAGGCTGATGCGGATGTGCCGGATGTTGTCGGTGTTCACGGACGAACTGCCGCTGCCCACGCGGACATCGGAAGACACGATGCCGATCGCTGGATCGTCCTCTCGGTAGCTGGTGATGTAGTTTTGTCCGGCGACTGAAGAGCCGTTGAGATCGATGGCCATGTTGAATCCTTTTGTATTGAATCTGGACAAACCAGGACCGGCTGGTTGTCCGAACAAAAGGAGATCAGGCGCTGCGGTATGGGCAATGCGACGGGTGTTGTACCGGTCTTTTGTTGCCCGCGTTCCCCCCTGAACATGACGCTTGCCGACGCGCGGATCGCCGCTTGAAAAAGCGAACATCCGACGGTCTGTGGAGCCGATGCGCGTCCGCTTGGCAGGCGGGAAAGCGCTTCAACTCACGAAGCGAGTGTCATGAGGAAGACAAACTGGACAAATACTTTATTTGTACTAATTCGATGACGAATCATCGAATTTTTTGATGGAGCATCACCAGAGTTCGGAGATTCTTTGGTGAACCCGCCCCGCGGCCCACGCGTCGTTGGCTGCGTACACCAGTTGCGCCTCGCTCAGGTGCGGGTTGGCCCAGTTGGAGGTGGCGGCCTTCTTCGATTTGAGAAAACGCCGGTTGAACAACACCGCTACCGCGCCCTTGACGCCCATGTCCTTGCGATAGCCGCGTTGGCGAAAGAGGGTGTTGAGCTCCAGCACGGCTGCCGGCTCCACATTGAGTTTGGAGACGATGCGTTTGGTGTCGTCGCCCAGGCCAAAGCCTGCCTTGGTGTACCTGGCATCGGCCAGCAAGGCCGCCACCTGATCGCGGCACGCCGGGTCGTGCAACTGGAACACCCAGGCGCGCTGCTGGGTGGCGAGCTGCACGATGTGCGGCCCGTCGGAGACCTGATCCTTGAAGAAGGTGGGTTTGGACTCGGTGTCGAAGCCCCAGACCGCGTTGTCGGTCAACTCGGCGCAGGCTTCGCGCGCCTGCGCGGCGGTGTTCACCAGCACGATGCGGTCCAGCCCGAGGCGTTCAAAGGGTTCGAGCAGAGCGATTTCGTCCTTGCTGGGCGTGGGGTGTTGTTCGCGCGGTGTCATGTGCGGCTCAGGATACCCCGGCGCGCATAATCGCGCCCTTCGTCCCCTGACACGCGCCGCACGCGCTCGACCGCCATGAGAAAAATCTTTGCCTTGACCCAAGAGGGCCTTCACCGCGACCGCGTGCTCGAAGCCGTCAAACACGAGATCCGCAAGTACCTCAAGCGCGAACGCCGCCGTGACCTGCCCGAAGGTGCCGATTTCCTGGACTTCGACTGCCGCTTCGGTGCGACCAGGGAGACCGCCGAGGTGGTGCATCTCGCGGCCCTGATGGGCCAGCTCGACGCGATCGCGAAAGAGGGCGGCGAGCAGGCCTATGTGGAAATCCTGGCCAAACCCGGCGTGCGCAGACCGAGGACCGAAGCTGACCGCGACCATCCGGCACAATCGTCCGATGCCCCAGACGACACTGCCCCCGACGCCGAAGAACCCGCTGATTGAAGGGGTGAGCGAAGCGCCCCCTGAGGGCGAGTTCCTCAAGTTTCCCGGCTCGCCGTTCGAGCTGTTTTTGCCGTACCCGCCCGCGGGCGACCAGCCCGAGGCGATCCGCCAGCTGGTGGAGGGCGTGAACGACGGCGAGGTGTTCCAGACCCTGCTGGGTGTGACCGGTTCGGGCAAGACCTTCACCATGGCCAACGTGATCGCGCGGCTGGGCCGCCCGGCCATCGTGTTCGCGCCCAACAAGACGCTGGCCGCCCAGCTCTACAGCGAGTTCCGCGAGTTCTTCCCGAAGAACGCGGTCGAGTACTTCGTCAGCTACTACGACTACTACCAGCCCGAGGCGTATGTGCCGCAGCGCGACCTGTTCATCGAGAAGGACAGCGCGATCAACGAGCACATCGAACAGATGCGCCTCTCCTGCACCAAGAGCATCCTGGAGCGGCGCGACGTGGTGATCGTGGCCACCGTCTCGGCCATCTACGGCATCGGCAAGCCCGAGAGCTATCACCAGATGGTGATGCTGCTGCGCGTGGGCGACAAGGTGGGCCAGCGCGACCTGATTGCGCAACTGGTGCGCATGCAATACGCGCGCAACGAACAGGACTTCTCGCGCGGCAAGTTCCGCGTGCGCGGCGACACCATCGATGTGTTTCCGGCCGAACACTCCGAAATGGCGATCCGCATCGAGCTGTTCGACGACGAGGTGGAGACCCTGCAGTTGTTCGACCCACTCACCGGCAAAGTGCGGCAGAAGATCCCGCGTTTCACCGTCTACCCCAGCAGCCACTACGTGACGCCACGCGAGCAGGTGCTCAGCGCGGTCGAGGCGATCAAGCTGGAGCTGGCCGAGCGCCTGAAGCAGTTGGTGGGCGAAGGCAAGCTGGTGGAAGCCCAGCGGCTGGAGCAGCGCACCCGCTTCGACCTGGAGATGTTGAGCGAAGTGGGCCACTGCAAGGGCATCGAGAACTATTCGCGCCACCTGGCCGGCAGTGCGCCCGGCGAACCGCCATCCACATTGACCGACTACCTGCCCAAGGACGCGATGATGTTCCTGGACGAGAGCCACGTGCTCATGGGCCAGTTCGGCGGCATGTACAACGGCGACCGTGCACGCAAGACCACTCTGGTGGAGTACGGCTTTCGCCTGCCCAGCGCGCTGGACAACCGCCCGCTCAAGCTCGACGAGTTCGAGCAGCGCATGCGCCAGGTGGTGTTCGTCTCGGCCACTCCGGCCGACTATGAAAAAACCCATTCCGGCCAGGTGGTCGAACAACTGGTGCGCCCCACGGGCCTGGTCGACCCGGAACTGGAGGTGCGCCCGGCCACCCACCAGGTGGATGACGTGCTGCAGGAGATCCGCATCCGCGTCGAGAAAAACGAACGCGTGTTGATCACCACGCTGACCAAGCGCATGGCCGAGCAGCTCACCGACTACCTGACCGAGAACGGCGTGAAGGTGCGTTACCTGCACAGCGACGTGGACACGGTCGAGCGGGTGGAGATCCTGCGCGACCTGCGCCTGGGCGCGTTCGACGTGCTGGTCGGCATCAACCTGTTGCGCGAGGGCCTGGACATACCCGAGGTCTCGCTGGTGGCGATCCTGGACGCCGACAAGGAAGGCTTCCTGCGTTCCGAGCGCAGCCTGATCCAGACCATCGGGCGCGCCGCGCGCAACCTCAATGGCCGCGCCATCCTCTACGCCGACCGCATCACCGAGTCGATGAAGAAGGCGATGGACGAGACCAACCGCCGCCGCACCAAACAGGTGGCTCACAACCTGGCCATGGGCATCGAGCCGCGCAGCATCAACAAGCGCATCAAGGACTTGATCGATGGTGTCTACAGCGAGAAGGCGGGCAAGGAGGCCGACCGCCTGGCCGCCGAGAGCGCGCACCGCGCCAGCATCGACGAGATGAGCGAGAAGGACGTGGCGCGCGAGATCAAGCGGCTGGAAAAGCTCATGCTGGAACACGCGCGCAACCTCGAATTCGAGAATGCGGCCAGCGTGCGCGACCAGTTGGGCCGACTCAAGGCCTCGGTGTTCGGGGCGCCTGGCATGGACAACATCGCCTGACAGGTTGGCCACCCGAGTTGGGCTGGACTGTGCTACGGGCAGTAGGCTGCAGTTTTTTATCGGTTTTGGCTGAACGATTTGGCCGGAACGCAAATCAGATCAAGCGCGTCCAAGCTCGAAAGCGACCGAGCAGTCTTGTTTTGATCTTTTCGGTCGAAGGCTTATTTGTCTTAGACAAAAATGGCTCTTGACTTAAGATGCCGAGCGAATCACTGGGCTTTTACGCTATACTCGACGAAAACAGTCGGGAAAGCCTTCGATGAAGCGACCAGCAATGGTCAGGGTGGGCGGAGAAGGGGTTCAAGGGGTGGCAAACCTGTTGAACCGGTTAACGACGGTCAAGCCAACATTTAAAGGAGCTTGAAAATGCGCCTCACGACCAAGGGCCGCTTTGCGGTCACAGCCATGATTGATCTGGCCCTGCGCCAGAACAACGGACCTGTCACGCTCGCGGCCATCAGCCAGCGGCAGCAGATCTCGTTGTCTTACCTTGAGCAGTTGTTCGGCAAGCTGCGTCGCCACGAACTGGTCGAATCGACCCGTGGGCCGGGCGGTGGCTATACCCTGGGCCGCAAGGCATCCGAGATCACCGTGGCCGACATCATCGTGTCGGTGGACGAGCCGATCGACGCCACGCAATGCGGCGGCAAGGAAAACTGTATGGGCGAAGGGCACCGCTGCATGACCCACGAGCTGTGGGCCGCGCTGAACACCAAGATGGTGGACTTCCTCGATTCCGTGTCCCTGCAGTCGCTGGTGGATGAACAACTCGCCAAAGGCGTGGTGGTGGAAAACGCGCCCATGATCAAGCGCGCCATTTCCAGCGCGCCGGTGGTCAAGCCCATTCGCGTGAACGCGCCCAACTCGGTGTTCGCACTGGGTGGAGCGGCGTTCTCCAAATGAGCCTGATCGGCCCGGAGCGCTGCTCCGGGCAGGTCCAAGGTCGGCGTCAGCCAGTACCGGCAACATTTCTCATTCGACCCCCCACAGATCCGCACAAAGACAGCCCGCCATGAGCACTCCTCACTTCCCCATCTACATGGACTACAGCGCCACCAACCCCTGCGACCCGCGGGTGGTGGACGCCATGATTCCCTGGTTGCGCGAGCACTTCGGCAACCCGGCATCGCGCAGCCACGCCTGGGGTTGGGAAGCCGAAAAGGCCGTGGAGACCGCACGTGAGCAGGTGGCCGCATTGATCAACGCCGACCCGCGTGAAATCGTCTGGACCAGCGGCGCGACCGAGTCGAACAACCTCGCGCTCAAGGGCGCGGCGCATTTCTACAAGACCAAGGGCAAGCACCTCATCACGGTCAAGACCGAACACAAGGCGGTGCTCGACACCTGCCGCGAACTGGAGCGCCAAGGGTTTGAGGTGACCTATATGGACGTGCAGGCCGATGGTTTGCTCGACCTGGAGGCCTTCAAGGCCGCGATCCGCCCGGACACCATCATGGCCTCGGTCATGTTCGTGAACAACGAGATCGGCGTGATCCAGGACATCGCCGCCATCGGCGCGATTTGCCGTGAGAAGGGCGTGATCTTCCACGTGGACGCGGCGCAAGCCACCGGCCGCGTCGACATCGACCTGCAGACACTGCCGGTCGACCTGATGAGCCTGACCTCGCACAAGACCTACGGCCCCAAGGGCATTGGAGCCTTGTATGTGCGCCGCAAGCCACGCATCCGCATCGAGGCGCAGATGCACGGCGGTGGCCACGAGCGTGGCATGCGTTCGGGCACGCTGCCCACCCACCAGTGCGTGGGCATGGGCGAGGCCTACCGCATTGCCAAGGCCGAGATGCACGAGGAGAACCAGCGCATCAAGGCCCTGCACGACCGCATGGTCGCAGGCCTGAAAGATGTGGAAGAGGTCTTCATCAACGGCCACGAAACGAAGCGTGTGCCGCACAACCTCAACATGAGCTTCAACTACGTTGAAGGCGAGTCGCTGATCATGGGCATCAAGGGTCTGGCGGTGTCGTCGGGCTCGGCCTGCACCTCGGCCAGCCTGGAGCCCAGCTATGTGCTGCGCGCCCTGGGCCGCAGCGACGAACTGGCGCACAGCAGCCTGCGCATGACCATCGGTCGCTGGACGACCGAGGAAGAGATCGACTACGCGATTGCGACGATCAAGGAAAATGTTGCAAAGCTTCGCGAACTCTCTCCGCTGTGGGAAATGTTCAAAGACGGTATTGACCTGTCCACCATCCAGTGGGCAGCACACTGAAGGAGAAAGATCATGGCTTACTCGGAAAAAGTGGTTGACCACTACGAAAACCCCCGCAATGTGGGCTCGTTCGAAAAGGGCGACGACAGCGTCGGCACCGGCATGGTGGGCGCGCCCGCTTGCGGCGACGTGATGAAGCTGCAGATCAAGGTCAACCCGAGCACGGGCGTGATTGAAGACGCGCGCTTCAAGACCTACGGCTGCGGCTCGGCCATTGCTTCGTCCTCGCTCGTGACCGAATGGGTCAAGGGCAAGACGCTTGACCAGGCCGCCGCGCTCAAGAACAGCGAGATCGCCGAAGAGCTGGCCTTGCCGCCGGTGAAGATCCACTGCTCCATCCTGGCCGAAGACGCCATCAAGGCCGCGGTGGACGACTACCGCAAGAAGCACCTCAACTGAGCTGCAGGCGCCATGTCCATTTCCATTTCTGAAGCCGCAGCGCGGCACGTCAATCGCTACATTGCCAAACGCGGCAAGGGCGTCGGCGTGCGCCTGGGTGTGAAGACCACGGGCTGTTCCGGCATGGCCTACAAGCTGGAGTACGCCGACGAGATCGCCCCGGAAGACGTGGTGTTCGAGGACAACGGCGTGAAGGTGCTTGTCGACCCCAAGAGCCTGGCCTATATCGACGGCACGCAGCTCGACTTCGTGCGTGAGGGCCTCAACGAGGGCTTCCGTTTCAACAACCCGAACGAGCGCGACCGTTGCGGCTGCGGCGAGAGCTTCAGGATTTGATGCCACGTTTCTCCACCGAGCCGCCCGTGCTGTCCAGCGCCGGCGGCTTTGTTTTGCCATGAACCTGAACCTGCAATCGACCGACTTCGAGATATTCGACCTGCCCCCCCGGTTCACCGTGGACCGCGCTGCGCTCGACGCGCGCTGGAAAGACCTGCAGCGCGAGGCTCACCCCGACCGCTTTGCCACCGCGGATGCTCAGACGCAGCGTCAGGCCATGCAGTGGTCGGTGCGGATCAATGAGGCCTACCAGCGTCTGAAGGACCCGCTCAAACGCGCGGCCTACCTGTGCGAGCTGCACGGTGCACCGATCCAGGCCGAGAACAACACCGCCATGCCGGCGGCCTTCCTGATGCAGCAGATGCAGTGGCGCGAAGACCTGGATGAGGCCAGCGCGGTGGCGGACCTGGAGCGCATGGCCGATGACGTGGCTGCTGCGCGCGGCGACATGTTGCAAGCTCTGCAGACGACGGCCGACGAGTTGCGCGACTGGCCCGCGCTGGCCCGCCAGGTCAGAGCCCTTATGTTCGTTGAGCGCTTTGCGCGCGATGTGGAAAGCCGCATCGATCTGCTGGGACAATAGACAACTGTCCCCTTTGAACCGATCGTGACCCATGGCGCTTCTGCAGATTTCCGAACCCGGCCAATCCCTCGACCCCCACCAGCGCCGCGTGGCGGTGGGCATCGACCTGGGCACCACGCATTCGCTGGTGGCAGCCGTGCGTCATGGCATCGCCGAATGCCTGCCTGCCACCGATGGCCGTGTGATCCTGCCCAGCGTCGTGCGCTACCTCGATCCCGCGCAGGGCGGCTCGGGGCGGCAGATCGGTTTCGAGGCGCTCGCCGCGCAGGTGCAGGACCCGGCCAACACCGTGAGCTCGGTCAAGCGCCTCATGGGCCGCAGCCTCGCGCAGGTGGCCGATGTGGACAAGCTCTCGTACAACGTGGTCGAGCAGGACGGCATGGCCGTGGTCGAAACCGTGGCCGGGCGCAAGACGCCGATGGAGGTGAGCGCCGAGATCCTGGCCACGTTGCGTTTCCGTGCCGAAGACAGCTTCGACGATGAACTCTATGGCGCCGTCATCACCGTGCCCGCGTACTTCGACGATGCACAGCGCCAGGCCACCAAGGACGCGGCTCAACTCGCCGGCATCAACGTGCTGCGCCTGATCAACGAGCCCACGGCCGCTGCCATTGCCTATGGACTGGACAACGGCTCGGAAGGCGTCTACGCGATCTACGACCTGGGTGGCGGCACCTTCGACATTTCCATCCTGCGCCTCACGAAAGGCGTGTTCGAAGTCATGGCCACTGGCGGCGACTCGGCCCTGGGCGGCGACGACTACGACCAGGCTTTGGCCGCCTGGGTGTTGGCGCAGCAGGGCGTGAGCGCCACGCTCAATGCGTCGGAACGTGCCGCGGTGCATGCCGAGGCCCGGCGCGTGAAGGAAGCCCTGTCGTCGTCGGCCAGCGAGACCTTCCGCGCCAGCGTGGACGGCCAGGCCGTCGAGCAAACCGTCACCCCGGAAGACTTCGAGGCCTGCACGGCCGCGCTCACCACGCGCACCATGACGGCCGTGCGCAAGGTGCTGCGCGATGCCCGCGTGGGCAAGGACGAGGTGCAGGGCGTGGTCATGGTCGGTGGTTCGACCCGCATGCCGGTGGTTCGCCGCACGGTGGGCGCATTCTTCGGCCAGGAGCCGCTGACCAATCTCAACCCCGATGAGGTCGTGGCGCTCGGCGCCGCCATCCAGGCCAACGCGCTCGCCGGCAACAGCCGCGATGGCGACCTGCTCCTGCTCGATGTGATTCCCCTCTCGCTCGGTATCGAGACCATGGGTGGCCTCGTCGAGCGCATCGTGCCACGCAACAGCTCCATCCCCACCGCGCTCGCACAGGACTTCACCACCTACCAGGACGGCCAGACCGCGCTGGCGCTGCACGTGGTGCAAGGAGAACGCGACCTGGTTGCCGACTGCCGCAGCCTCGCGCGCTTCGAGCTGCGCGGTATTCCGCCCATGGTGGCCGGCGCGGCACGCATCCGCGTGACCTTCACGGTGGACGCCGATGGGCTGCTGTCGGTGAGCGCGAAAGAGCAGGGCAGTGGCGTGGAGGCCCGCGTGGACGTGAAACCCGCCTATGGCCTGAGCGACGAGCAGATTGCCGCCATGCTGCAGGACAGCTTTGCCACCGCCTCGCAGGACATACAGGCGCGTGCGTTGGTCGAAGCCCGTGTGGACGCGGACCGCATGATTGCCGCCACCCGAACCGCGCTGGCCGCCGACGCAGATCTGCTGGAAGCCGACGAACGCCAGCGCATCGACGCCCTCATCGAATCACTGACACAGTCCTTGGGCAGCACCGAGGCCGCCGCCATCGAGGCCGCGACCGCGGCCCTGGCCAAGGGCACGGAAGCATTCGCAGCCCTGCGCATGAACCGCGGCATCCGGCAGGCCCTGTCCGGCAAGAAACTCGAAGAAGTCTGAACCCCATGCCCATCATCAAAATCCTGCCCCATCCCGAATACTGCCCCCAGGGCGCCAGCATCTCGGCGCCCGCCGGCACTTCGATCTGCGAGGCTCTGCTGGACAACAAGATCAACATCGAACATGCGTGCGACATGAGCGCTGCCTGCACCACGTGCCACGTGATCGTGCGTGAGGGTTTCAACAGCTTGAACGAACTCGACGAGACCGAAGAAGACCTGCTCGACCGCGCCTGGGGCCTGGAGCCAAACTCTCGCCTCTCGTGCCAGGCCATCCTGGCGCAGAACGACGTGACGGTGGAAATCCCCAAGTACTCGATCAACCACGCCAAGGAAATTCATTAACCCCCACGCTCCGCCGTGGGGCGGCCCGGCGGCGGATCGTCTTTCTCCGGAGACTTGAAGAATATGCGCCAGATCGTCCTCGACACCGAAACCACCGGCCTGTCCGCCGACAACGGCGACCGCATCATCGAGATCGGCTGTGTCGAGCTGCTCAACCGCAAGCTCACCGGCAACAACCTTCACTTCTACGTGAACCCCGAGCGCGACAGCCACGAGGACGCGCTCAAGGTGCATGGCATCAGCAACGAGTTCCTGCGTGACAAGCCCAAGTTCGCCGCCATCGTCGACGAGTTGCTGGAATACCTGCGCGACGCCGAGCTGATCATCCACAACGCGCCGTTCGATATCAGCTTCCTCAACAAGGAGCTCGACCGGCTGGGCCGCCCGCCGATCAAGACCGTGATCGGCCAGGTGACGGACAGCCTGGTGATGGCCAAGGAAATGTTCCCGGGCAAGCGCAACGGCCTGGATGCCCTGTGTGACCGCCTGGGCGTGGACAACTCCGGGCGCACGCTGCACGGCGCGCTGCTCGACGCCGAGTTGCTGGCCGACGTCTACATCAACATGACGCGCGGTCAGGATGCCTTGCTGATGGACCTGGGTGATGCACCCGACGAGAACGGTCTCACCGAGTCGCTGGATTTGAGCAACTTCGAGTTGCCGGTGCTGCTTGCCAACGAACAGGAAGTGCAAGCTCATGACGACGTGTTGGCCGACCTGGACAAGGCCAGCAAGGGAAAAACCGTGTGGCGTTCGCTTGCACCTGCCTGAAAGCGCCAAAAACCTGGCTATAATCTGAGGCTTCCGATCGATCGATGCCTTGTTGCATCATTGAACGATCGGGCGGTTAGCTCAGTGGTAGAGCACTGCCTTCACACGGCAGGGGTCGCAGGTTCGAACCCTGCACCGCCCACCAAGACATCAACCCCCGTTGGCCTCGGCCACCGGGGGTTTTCGTTTTTTTGGGCTTCGCTTCAGTGGTGATCGCTGCTGCTGGAACTCGATGAGCTGGAGACTTTGGGGGAGTTGCCCTCGCTGCTGGTCTCGGGCCGGTGCGGCAGCGGTGGCAGAGGGATCTCACTGCCCGAGCCCTCATCTTCGCTGCTGTACGCAGGCACGTCGACTGCTTCGATGGAGCCTTCCAGGTTGTCATCGTCGGCCTGGGTGGGGAGTGACGTGTCCGGCGTCATGCCCAGGCATTTGCGAACCCCCTTGATGGCCCTCGTGGCAATGCCGGCCACCCCATGGATGCCGTGTTCCCACAGAGGCAGGCCATACAGGGTTTTGGCTGTCCAGCCGACGATCGCGTTGGCGGCCACGGTGCTCGCGGTGAACGTCGCAATGGCCATCTGGTCCGGCGTCAGGCCGATGCTGTTGAGCGGCTCGCTGGCAAGCGTGGTGTTGTTCATCGCCGCCAGTGCCGTGGCTTCACTTCGGCGTTGATCGTATTCCATCAGCGCCATGCCCAGCAGGATGGCCTGGCTGGTGGTGGTGGCCAGCACCGTCATGTAGCCCAGCACGCGCGAGACGCTGCGGATCTTCAGCGGTGCGCCATCGAGCCATGGCTCTGGCGCAGGGCTTTCGCCGACCATCGAAGACATGATCCGCCTGGCCGCCTGATGGGCTCTGGCGTTGCGCGTTTCCAGGTTGTTGAGCTCCTTCTTGCTCCGCCTGGCCGCGGCCAGTATTGATTTGAGCGACTGGCGCAACTGCCCATGGGTGGCGATCAGCGTGGCCTCGTAGCTCAGCATGTCGTTCCAGTGCACATCGTTGACGTGGTGCGAGCTCCGGTAGTCCTCGACGCGTTTGAGCATCTCCTCGATTTTGTGGATCAGGTTCAAGGCATCGGTGCACCGCTGACGCCACAGGGCCAGGGTCACGCGGGCCGCGTCTCTTTTGGCTTTCAGCACCGCAGGGTGTCCGCCGTCGCTCAGGTCCACGCCCTGGTACTTGGCGCGCCACACGTTTTGCCATTCGAACATCGAGATCATGGCGATGGAGCCCAGCACGGTGTGGGCCAGCATGTCGGGCACGCGGGTCAACGCACCTCCCATGCCGAGCTTCCAGAACAGGTTGGCCGCGCCCGACATGCCGTTGAGCACGGTGAAGGTGTGCACCGGTATTTCGTCGGTGATGAAGGAGCGCGTGCGCGCAGCGCCCACCACCGCCGAAGACGGGTCGGGCTGTCCCGGCTTCACGCGGCCGTCGGGCAGGCGCTCGGGCACCTTGGCGTTCGAGCGCAGCCGCCGCGGAATGCGCGAGCTGCCATCGGTCTTCTTTTCGCCCTCCCGCTTGATCAGCCCGTCCACGATGGTGTTCATGATCTTGCGGTACTTCTCCTCGTCCTCGGCACTGCCCTCCAGCCAGGCCCGGATGTAGAGCGCGTGCGCGGTCTGGTAGTTGATGTAGGCGGCCTGATCGGGCGAACCGTAGCTCACCCCCGCGCTGCGCCAGGCGCCCCCATAGGGTTCGCCGAAGGCCACCTGCGTGAGCGGAACGCCCAGCATGGTGAACAGCGGGGCATACACGGACGCCGCTGGCAGGCCACTGGCCACCATGGCTGCACCGTAGGCGTTGCCCACCACCTTGCCCAGGCCGAAGGTCAGCCAGTACATCACCATGGCGGCGTAGGTGCTCGTGCGGATGCGCCGGTTGCGCAAGTCCTTCTCACGGTCCAGCGTTTCCTTTTGGGCCTGTGCGTTGGCGGCGGCCAGGTCGGGCACCTGGGCCAGCAACTCGGCCTGGGCATCTGCCGACAGCTTGGACATGGCCTCCATCTGCCTCAGCAGCTTGGTGACCCAGGCGGCACCCTGGTTGACCATGCCGTGGGAATCGCGCGGGGTGGGTACCAGCATCACGTCGATGCGGGGTGATGTGGGGCCTGACGAGGGGGTTCTGGGTGAGCCGGGTGCGGAGTGACTCAGCACGCTCGACAGACCGAAGCGCTCGCGCTTGCTCACGGGCGGGCTGCTCTGGCCCATCGGGGACGCGGGTTGCACCGGCAGGGGCGGCAAAGGAGGCAAGCGCAAGCCGCTGCTGTCCGGCGGTCCGCCGAAGATCTTGCTGAATGCCAGCACGTCTTCGTCCTGCCCTTGCCGCGCTTCACGGTCCGGGTCGTGTTCGTCGCTGTGGGTGGCGTTGTTGTCGAAATCTGGAACGTCCATGGGGTCCTCCTCAGGCGTGGGTTGCTTTGTCGAGCAGGGCGTCCTGAAGGAACCAGTCCGGATCGAGCAAACCCTTGAGCAAGCCGTTGCGCCAGCTCAGCACCAGATCGGCGAAACCCTGGATGGCTTTGGCCAGTTGCTCACCTTTCGTGTGGTCGTCGGTGGGCATGCCCACGCTGAACAGCACGCGGTCGTGGCTGGCGTCGTAGCAGAAGAGGCCATTGAGGTCGCCCATCCAGAGCATCTGCTGGGCCAGCAAGGCTTCGTACACGGCCAGGCGTTGTTTGGGTTCCGGGGCTCCTACCTCGAAAATGGCTTGAACTCCGGCCGGAAACGAGGTTTTCATCATCAATTCGATGTCAACCCCATTGATGTTGATGGGCTGACCCAGGCCAAGGGCAGTGCTGTCTTTGAGAGCCAGCGTCTTGCTGGCGTCGGCGCAGAGTTGGGCGAAGAATTTAGGGTCCATGATGAGCATTTGTTGAGATGAGGGTGGAAGAAAACCGCGAGTGCCAAGAGAAGAGCTTTGACAAGCAGCCCTCGCGGCGCTCCGGCCTTCCATTAAAGTTTGCTGCCTGGCAGTTTGTTCAAGTAATTGGTCTTGAATGCCAGATTGGTTTCCCAGGGTTTCGGCTTGCTCATTTCCAGCACACTGGTGGCAATCAAACGCAACTCATCGACTTTCATCAAATGTTTTTGCATGTTGACGATTTCCGGTGGAATCGGTTTCTTTTCAAATTCGTGCGCTCGCAGTGACAATCCGACCTCGATCCCGTCTTGAACTGCCCGCTGGATGGCAGCTTTCACGGCGTCGGGGACGTCGTTGTCCTGGCGCATGTCGGCCAGAATCATGGCGTAGGGCAGGCAATACCTTTCATATGCTCGCACCACCGGTCGAGCACTCACGATCAGTCGCTCGTAATTGCCATACCGGATGGCCTTGCTCACATCCTTTCCGATGATGTTGAAGACCTTGGCGTAGAGATCGGCTGTCGCGCCCCAAATCGCCGTTGTGTTGGGCGACAAGGAATCGGAGCCGAACAGGAAACGGTCCGGATAATCCGACAGCAGTTTGCAGAAGGCTTGAACCCGGGACTCGTCGTCCACGATATCCAGTTGTGATTTGCGCAAAAGTTGCTTGGCCACGGTATCCCACGAGAGGTCAAAATACACATGGCTGTGGGCCTTCGACTCCAGAATTTGCCTCAGCCGTTCCAAATGGCCATCGCTGATGGTCGAATACTTGCCCAGCCCTCCGGCGTGCGCCCAGATGATCTTTGTGTTCACGCAGAGCGGGTCGGCCAGAAAGGCCTTGATGGGTTCGAAATAGGCGGGAACACCTTCGACACGGTTGAGCATGACGTCGACATCGCAGTGCAGGACCACGGGCATGCCGATCACGCCACAGGTCCTCATGAGGCCTTTGATTCCGGCGGACCTGTCGTTCAGGTTGGCCTGGTGTTCGACCGGCACCTTTTTCTCCACCCACTCCTTGTGAATGGTGATCTCGCCCACCCCGGTGAACACGCCGGGATTGTTCGACAGCTTGCGCAGCAAATCCTCCGAGCAGCGCAAATCTCCCAGCACCAGACCCGTGATCATTGGGTCAAAGCGTTTTTTCTGCTCTTCGTTCAACTGTCTGTAGCGCGTGGCGGTGTCCGCATCCACGCCTGGGTTGTAATAAAGAGGCGCATCTTTCTCTAGATTTGATTGGTAGGTGGTGCTGTCGATATTGACTATGTTTTTCTTGATGTGTGAACTGGAGATGTAATAGTTGGCCTCATTCGTGGGGTATCCAGTGGCGGGGTTGTAGTCGTCATGAGCGTGATCGTAGTTGTGGTCGTAGTCGTGATCGTGATTTCCGCAACCGCGGGCCAGCACATTGGTGGGAATGGGGCTCAAGGTGGTGTACATGATTTTCAGTTCATCCATGGCGGCCAGCAGAAGCACGGGGTCCGTGCCCTGCTGGACATAGTTCGTCGGATGAAAATGCACATCGGCGACCTTGTACCGTTTCCGGGTCCTTGCAACCCCTTCACTGGGGGGCTTTTGGGTACTGGATTTGATTGAAAGATGGAGATCCATGGTGCAGCCCTTTCAGATCTTGGCGCCGATCTGAAAACCGGTGAAATAGCTCTTTTGCCATTCCTGACCGAGTGCTGCGGCACCCTTGATCTCCTCCATGAGGTGATCGAAAGTGGTGGTATTGGCATCCAGCGAAATCGTGAAGATCGCATGGCCGTTGGCTGGCGAAATGCTGAACCGTGAATTCGCCACGGCGAAAGCGTCGTAGTTCTGTTTCAGGAGATTCAGGTAGGCCAATTCCGGATTCTTGGTCGGCGTGGCACCCAGGTCGGCGTAGACGAAAAACCGGTCTTTGTCGATTTCCGCGTCGTGCAGGAGCGAGCACAGGATGTTGGAGACCTCGAAGGCACCGCCGGCGACGATGTGCTTGGGATCGAGGCCGTTTTTGGTGGCGAACGCAGTGGCCAGTTTTTCAAAGTTCGGGTTCATGGTGTGGGGATGGAAGGGGGTGACAGGGTCCAAGCCAGGGCTTGAACATGCATGACCGGACTGTCTGCACACAGCGTGAGTGCAGGTTCGGCGCCCCGCGTGCCGCTCTCTGCGGTTTCAAGCCCAGTGGCCCGACAGGGGTACAGGGTGCTCTGGTGCAAAGACACGATGTACGCGGCCGGGCATGTGCCTCAGGCTGAGGCCATGTCCGACCTTTCTCTGCTCCCTGGCCCCCCGCTTTCAGACACCGTCGGTACCTTGGAAAGCGAGGATGTGTCTTCGGCCTTGCGGGCTCCCGTGGACTGGGGGAGCGAATTTCAAACGCAGGCCCGCTCCATACGGCGTTGGCTCACCCGCCGGGTGGGTTCGGCAATGGATGCCGAAGACGTGGTGCAGGACACCTTTCTGCAGGCGCACCGGGGTGGCCACCACTTTCGCGGTGACTCGCGCCCGTCCACCTGGCTCTACGGCATCGCGTTGAATCTGTCGCGGCGTTGGCTGGCCGCGCAGGGCATCTCAAGGCGTTTGTGCGAACCGGAGACTTGCGAGGAAATCGGCCTGTCGCCGGAGCCGGCCGAGTTGTTGGCCAGCCGGCAGGCGCTGGCAGCCCTGGACCGTGCCATGGCCGAGTTGCCAGCAACGCAGGCAGAGGTGTTGTGGTTGGTCGCGGTGGAGGAGCTGAGCCGTGACGAAATCGCGCTGCGATTGGCCATCACTCCCGCCGCAGTGCGGTCCCGCTTGTCGCGTGCCCGGGCTCAGTTGCGCGCGGGGATGGGCTCGGCTTGACCACCGTTTGCCGATGTGGCGCCGTGTTTTCAGCATGGGAGGGGGCGGCCATCTGGAGCCGCTGTGCGTTGAGCACGCAGGTCTGATGGCGCGTCTGCTGGACGATGCCGAGGGGGCGCACTGGACAGCCATTGCGCGCCCCGATCCGCGCGATCCTGTGCCGTGGGTGCTCACGCGTCTGAGCAAAACGCCAGCCTGCTATGTGGTTTTCCAGGGTGAGCAGCCCGTGGGATACGCGCAGTTGCGGCTGGAAGAGGACGTGGGGAGCCCGGCACTGTGGTTGACGCCATCTCTGCGCCAGCGCGGGCATGGTTCGCGGGTCATACGCGGTTTGGCGGGCCTGGCCGAACGCGCTCGGCTCCATGCCCTGGTCACAGGCATACGCCACGGCAATGTGGCCTCACGTGCCGCATTTCAGCGCTGTGGCTGGGCCGAGACCGACTGGCGGGTGGGCGCGCCTTTCAGCGACTGCGGGATCTGGGCGATGGCCGTGAATGGCGCGGCGTCGAGGTCTGCACTGAATCTGGCTGCTCTGCGGTTCTACAGAGCATCGGCTCCCTTGCTCGGGTTGCACCTGCACGCTGCCGTGCCATGAAGGCGCTCAGCCCGGCTTGGCCGCGGCGGCCGCGCGCAGCTTGTCCTTCTTGCTGGGGCGTTTGCCTTTGACGCCGCCGCCAGCCTCGCTCACTGGCGCCACCTCGGTGGGCTCCAGCCCGGGCACCACTTCCAACGGCAAGCTCAGCCCTTGGCGTTTTTCGATCAGGCGCCAATGCGCCTCGGTGGCCGGGGTGACGAAGCTCACGGCCAGGCCGCTGGCGCCCGCGCGACCGGTGCGGCCGATGCGGTGCACATAGTCCACGGCAGAGCGGGGCAGGTCGTAGTTCACCACCACCGGCAGCTGGCTGATGTCGATGCCGCGCGCGGCCAGGTCGGTGGTCACCACCACGTCCCAGCGTTTTTCCTTGAACTCGTCCAGGGCTTGCTTGCGCGCGCCCTGGCTCAGGCCCCCATGGAAGGAGGTGGCGTACAGATCGCCCTGATGCAACTTGGAGGCCACGCGTTCGGCCAGGTACTGCGTGGCCACGAACACCAGCACGCGCTGCCAGCCCTGCGTCTTGATGAGCTGGCGCAGCAACTGCGTGCGGCGTGTGCTGTCGACCAGAAAGGCCCGTTGAAGGATCACCGCTTCCTCGACTTCAACGCCGGGCACATCAATGCGCTGCGGCTCGCGCAGCAGGTTGCCGGCCAGTTCCTGCACGTCGGGCGGGAAGGTGGCGGAGAAAAAGAGGTTCTGGCGCACGGCGGGCAGCAGCGCCAGCACGCGGGCGAGTTCGTCGGCAAAGCCCAGGTCGAGCAGGCGGTCGGCTTCGTCGAGCACCAGCAATTCCACACTGGCAAGTTTCAGGGCGTTGTGCTCGACCAGATCGAGCAGGCGCCCCGGCGTGGCCACGACCACATCGGCGCCGCCGCGCAGGGCCAGCATCTGCGGATTGATGGACACACCGCCAAACACCACGGCTGTCTTGGTCTTGACGGGGAGGTGTTGCGCCAGGCTGCGCACGACTTCACCGACCTGCGCGGCCAGCTCGCGCGTGGGCACCAGGACCAGCGCGCGTACGCGCCGGGGTGTGTGGCCGGGGCTGACCATCAGGCGCTGCAGCAGCGGCAGCACATAAGCGGCGGTCTTGCCGGAGCCGGTCTGGGCGGTGGCGAGCACGTCACCCCCGCTGAGCACGGCAGGAACCGCAGCTTGCTGAATGGGTGTGGGGGTGGTGAAGCCGAGTTCGGCAGCGGCTTGGGCGAGGGCGGGCGCGAGGCCCAGGGCGTGGAATGGCATGGTGTCGGATTGGTTCGGCCCAGTGTACCGGTGGTGCGCGTGCAAGCGGGTGGAGCGCGCTACGATCCAGCCCCATGAAAAGCAAGCTCTCCACCGGTGGTCTGGTCTATTCCACCGAAGCAGGTCGCATGTGCCCGGCGTGTCGCCAGCCGGTGGCGCAATGTGTGTGCAAGCAGGCCACGGCCGTGCCGGCGGGCGACGGCGTGGTGCGTGTGTCGCGCGAGACCAAGGGCCGCGGCGGCAAGGCGGTCACGCTGGTGAAAGGCGTTGCGCTCGAGGGGCAGCAACTGGCCGATCTGGGCAAGCGTCTGAAGGCGGCTTGTGGATCGGGGGGCACCGTCAAGGACGGTGTGATCGAGATCCAGGGCGATCACGTGGACAAGGTGATGGCCGCGCTCCAGGCGCAGGGCCACACCGTCAAGCGCGCGGGCGGCTGAGCCCGCGGTCAGGTCAGAAGGGCTTGCGTCCGCTGATCAGGCGCAACAGCACCATGACCACAGCGATCACCAGCAGCACGTGGACGAAGCCACCCAGGGTGGTGGAGGTGACCAGGCCGAGCAGCCAGAGGACGAGCAGCACGACGGCGATGGTGTAGAGCATGGTGAATCCTTATTTCAATCGAGCAGGAGGACGTTTGCGAATCTGGGTCCACCAGGCCAGCGCGCCGACCAGCGTCATGGTCGCCACGGTGAGCAGCGGTCGGCGGCGCAGCAGGCCCAGGCCCGTGCCCAGTGCCAGCACACGGGTTGTGGATGAGCGCTTCTCACGTGGCTTCATCCACCATCTCGTGAGTGCTCCAAAGGCCAGGCTGGCCAAGGGATGGTTGCCGATGCTCCGGACCCACGGCAGCGCCGAGAACTGACCCAGACCGCTGTGCGCAAAGGCTTCGCGACGCGCGTGATCGGCCTCCAGCCACTGCGTCATCTGGGCGCGACTGCGCGCCAGGCGCTGTTGGGCAGATTCAGCGGGGTTCATGGCTCGGTGGTTCTGCGCAACATGGCCGCGTCCTGCGCAAGCTGCTCGCGCAGCGTGGCAAAGGCGGGCTCCACCGGGTTGCTGTTGGACACCCAGAGCGCCAGCGCGCCCAGCAGGGCCGGAACCAGCGGGACGAACCACAACAACCAGGGTTGCTGCATCGACGCCGCCGGCAACGACGCCCACAGCAACACGGCCACGCCGCCGAGAATGGCTGCCACCATCAGACCCAGAAGGCCGACGATCTGCAGGGCGATGCGCCGTTTGAGTTGCGCACCGCTGATGGCCAATTCTTCTGCCAGCAGGCCGGCATAGCCCGCGGCGTGTTCCGCCAGCAATTGCGGTTGTGACGCCGCGAGTCGGAACACGGGGTGAAGCATGGACGTTGCCGCCCGCGATCAGCGGCCGGAGTGGTGGTTGCGGCTGAACAGGGCCACGAGCGCCATCAGCCCAGCACCCACCGCTGCAGCCATGAGCACCGACTTCATGGGTTCATGCTGGATGTAGGTGGTGGCCGTGTCTTTGGCATGCAGGGATCTGTCGCGCAGTTGGTCTGCACCGTCGCGCACCTTGTCGATGCCACGGTGCAACAGCGCGTCCGAGTCGGAGGCCAGCTGGCGCAGCGCCTGTCCGGTTTCCGCGCGCGCATGCTCCAGTCCGTTGGACATTTCATGCAGGCCTTGGCCGATGCCGCTGCGGGCTGAATGGGCAGCACGTTCCGCGGTTTGCGCCGCGTCGTGAGCCAGGGTGGAGAGCTCGTCTCCCACGTATTTGTCAGACTTGATCATGGGCGTCTTTCATGAGGGTGGAACAGTGGACCCGAAGCCGGCGCTGGCCGGCTTGCGGATCACTTCTTGGTGTCGACCTGATTGCCGATCAGGCCACCGATGGCGGCACCTCCGAGGGTGCCCATCGTGCTGCCGCCGGTGAGGACGGCGCCGCCGACCGCACCAGCACCTGCACCAATGGCGGTGTTCTGGTCCTGGCGCGACATGCCGCTGCAGGCGGTGAGGCCTGCGAGCAGTGCGATGGAAGCTGCGATCGTCATCGAGCGCGATGCAATGGATTTCATGGTGGTCTCCTTGATGTTGACCGTAAAAAGGGCAGCTGCGTCTTACTTCAGACGCATGTCGTTCTTGACCGACTTCACGCCCGCGACGCCCTGCGTCACGGCCACGGCGCGCTGGATGTCGGCTTGCGAATTCACGAAGCCGCTGAGTTGCACGGCGCCCTTGAAAGTTTCGACGTTGATTTCCGTCGATTTGAGGGACGCGTCATTGAAGATCGCGGCCTTCACTTTGCCGGTGATGGCGGTGTCGTCCAGGTACTGACCGGTGCTGGCCTGCTTGGAGGTGGAGGAGCACCCAGCCAGGGTCATGACGGAAGCGGCCACGGCGAGCATGACGATGGGGAAGAATTGACGCGTTTTCATGGAGTGTTCCTTGGAGTGGTTGAGCCGCGTGGCCCAACATGGTTGCAAGGTCACCGCATGGTGCAGGGCATGAAGCCCCACCGCCAATGAGCAGACTCTAAAAGGGGATTTGCACACCGTCTGTGCGCTGTCGCACCCTGGTGCAAAGGGCGGCGACGCCTCAGCGCAGGACGCTGAGCAGGCGGTCGAGTCCGCCTTCGTTGATGGCCACCATCGCCTGCGCCCGCACCGCAGGCTTGGCGTGGTACGCCACCGAGAGACCGGCCACACTCATCATGGGCAGGTCGTTGGCACCATCGCCCATGGCGATGCACTGCGCGGGCTCGATGCCCAGCAGCGAGGCCACTTCGAGCAGGGTGCGGCGCTTCTCCGCGCCGTCGCAGATGTCGCCCCAGGGCTGGTCAACCATGCGGCCGGTGAGCTGCCCGCAGTTGGGGCCACTTTCCACTTCCAGCACGTTGGCGCGCGTGAAGTCGATGCCGAGCTGCTGCCGCACGCGCTCGCTGAAGAAGGTGAAGCCACCCGAGACCAGCAGCACTTTCAGACCCGCCGCCTTGCAGGCGGTGATGAGCTCGGCCGCGCCGGGGTTGATGCGCAGGCGCTCGGTGTAGACCTGCTCCATGTCGGCGATGGTCACGCCGCGCAGCAGCGCCACGCGCTGGCGCAGGCTGTCCTTGTAGTCGGCGATCTCGCCGCGCATCGCGGCTTCGGTGATGGCGGCCACCTCGGCCTTCTTGCCCACGGCATCGGCGATTTCGTCCACACATTCGATGCTGATGAGCGTGGAGTCCATGTCGAACGCAATCAGCTTGAAATCGCTGAGCTTGAGCGGCGGTGTGAAGCCTTGAACGGTGAGGCCGGGAGCGAATTCGGTGGTGGTCATGGATGCAGGGGCTTCGACAGGCTCAGCCCGAACGGATGGGTGGAATGCCGTCAGGCGGTGACGGGTTGTTGGATGGGTTGGCCGAGCGATCGCAGCACGTCGCGCACCAGCTGCACGCGGTCTTTCACCTCGGGCAGGGCACGTTCGATGCGCAGCTTCTCGTTGCCCGCGAGCTTGATGTGGCGGTTCTTCTGGATCAGTTCGATGATGCGCATCGAATCGAACGGCGGGTTGGGGCGGAAGGTGATCTGGATCACCCCGGGCGCTGCGTCCACCTTCACCACGCCATAGGGTGCGCTGAGCACGCGCAGGCGGTGCACGTCGACCAGCGTCTGCGCCTGGGGTGGCAGCTTGCCGAAGCGGTCCACGATTTCTTCCAGCAGACCGTCCACCTGGTCGGTGGTTTGCGCGGTGGCGAGCTTCTTGTAGAACGACAGGCGCAAGTGCACATCGCCACAGTAGTCGCTGGGCAGCAGGGCCGGTGCGTGCAGGTTGATGTCGGTCGTGACCGAGAGCGGCGAGAGCAGGTCGGGCTCACGGCCGGCCTTGAGCGATCGCACGGCTTCGCTCAGCATCTCGTTGTAGAGCTGAAAGCCCACCTCCAGCATGTTGCCGCTCTGGTTCTCGCCCAGCACCTCGCCGGCGCCGCGGATCTCCAGGTCGTGCATGGCCAGGTAGAAGCCGCTGCCGAGTTCCTCCATCTGCTGGATGGCGTCCAGCCGTTGCGCGGCCTGTTTGGTCAGGCCCTCGATGTCGGGGACCATGAGGTAGGCGTAGGCCTGGTGGTGGCTGCGGCCCACGCGCCCGCGCAACTGGTGCAGCTGCGCCAGGCCGAACTTGTCGGCGCGCGCCATCACGATGGTGTTGGCGGTGGGCACATCGATGCCGGTCTCGATGATGGTGGAGCACAGCAGCACGTTGAAGCGCTGCGCCACGAAGTCGCGCATCACGCGTTCGAGCTCGCGCTCGGGCATCTGGCCATGGGCAATCGCAATGCGCGCCTCGGGCAACAGCTCTTCGAGTTTTTGCCGGCGGTTCTCGATCGTGTCGACCTCGTTGTGCAGGAAGTACACCTGCCCGCCGCGCTTGAGCTCGCGCAGCACGGCTTCACGAATCACGCCGTTGCCTTCGTTGCGCACAAAGGTCTTGATGGCCAGGCGGCGCTGTGGCGCGGTGGCGATCACGCTCAGGTCGCGCAGGCCTTCGAGCGCCATCCCCAGCGTGCGCGGGATCGGTGTGGCGGTGAGCGTGAGCACATCGACCTCGGCGCGCAGTGCCTTCATCTGCTCCTTGTGGCGCACGCCGAAGCGGTGTTCCTCGTCGATGATGAGCAGGCCCAGGTCCTTGAACTTCACGCTTTCACTGAGCAGCTTGTGCGTGCCGACCACGATGTCCACCGAGCCGTCGGCCAGGCCCTTGGCGGCCGCGGTGATTTCTTTGGCAGAGCGAAAGCGGCTCATCTCGGCGATCTTCACCGGCCACTTGGCGAAGCGGTCCACCAGCGTCTGGTAGTGCTGCTCGGCCAGCAGGGTGGTGGGCGCCAGCAGGGCCACCTGGCGTCCGCCGGTCACGGCGACGAAGGCCGCGCGCAAGGCGACTTCGGTCTTGCCGAAGCCCACGTCGCCACAGACCAGCCGGTCCATCGGGCGCGGGCTGATCATGTCTTGAATGACAGCGTGGATGGCGGCGCGCTGGTCGGCGGTTTCCTCGAAGCCGAAGTCGTTGGCGAACACCTCGTAGTCCTGCGCCGAGTAGCGGAAGGCGTGGCCCTGGCGCGCGGCGCGGCGGGCATAGATGTTGAGCAGTTCGGCTGCGGCGTCGCGCACCTGCTCGGCCGCCTTGCGCTTGGCCTTTTCCCACTGGCCGCTGCCCAGGCGGTGCAACGGCGCTTCGTCGGCGCCCACGCCGGTGTAGCGGCCGATCAGCTGCAGCTGGCTCACCGGCACGTAGAGCACCGCCTTGTCGGCGTATTCCAGGTGCAGGAATTCCATCAGCGCTGGCGTGCCGTCGGCGTTCTTCTCGCCCATGTCCAGGTTGATCAGGCCGCGGTAGCGCCCGATGCCGTGGGCGATGTGCACCACCGGGTCACCCAGGTTGAGCTCCGAGAGGTCCTTGATCAGCGCGTCGACATCGCTGACTTGTTCCTGCTTCTTGCGCCGGCGCGTGGTGGGGCTCGCGGCGAACAGCTCGGTCTCGGTGACGAAGTCGATGCCGTCTTCGAGCCACGAAAAGCCGGTGGACAGCGCAGCCGTGGCAATGCCGAGCTTCTCGCTGCTGGTCTGGAACTCCAGCAAGGAGTCGAAGGCCGGCGGATTGACGCCGCTGGCGCGCAGGAAATCGAGCAGACTCTCGCGCCGGCCGTCGCTCTCGGCCAGCAGCAGCACACGCTGCGCGGTGTTGCGGATGTGGCCTTGCAGGCGCGAGAGCGGGTCTTCGGCACCGCGCACCACGGAGAGGTCGCCCAGTTTTTGCGCGAAGGCGCTGTGCTCCAGCTCGGCCTGCACCGGGCGCACCGAGAGCTGCGCGTGTTCGTTGGCCCGCGCATAGAACTGCTCCACGCCCAGGAACAGCGACTCGGGCGGCAACACCGGACGCTCCGGGTCGCCGTGCACAAGGCGGTAGCGGTCTTTCGTGTCTTGCCAGAAGCGCTGGAAGGCCGGCTCCAGGTCACCGTGCAGCACCACGGTGGCGTCTGCACCGAGGTAGTCGAACACGGTGGCGGTGTCGTCGAAGAACAGCGGCAGGTAGTACTCGATGCCGGCGGTGGCCACGCCGTTGCCCATGTCCTTGTAGATGCGGCTCTTGGTCGGATCGCCGTCGAGCAGTTCGCGCCAGCGGCTGCGGAATTTCGCGCGCGCGCCGTCGTCCATGGGAAATTCGCGCCCGGGCAGCAGCCGCACTTCGGGCACCGGGTACAGGCTGCGCTGGCTGTCGGGGTCGAAGGTGCGGATGCTGTCGATCTCGTCGTCGAACAGGTCCACGCGGTAGGGCACGGGGCTGCCCATGGGGAAGAGGTCGATCAGGCCGCCGCGCACCGCGTACTCGCCCGGGCTCACCACCTGCGTCACATGCTGGTAGCCCGCCAGCGTGAGCTGGCCCTTCAGACGCGCCTCGTCCAGCTTTTGCTTGACCTTGAACTGGAAGGTGTAGCCCGCCAGAAACGCCGGCGGCGCCACGCGGTACAGCGCGGTGGTGGCGGGCACCAGCACCACGTCGGCGCCGGTCTCCTTGTCGCGCTGCGAGATGCGCCAGAGGGTGGCCAGCCGTTCGCTGATCAGGTCCTGGTGTGGCGAGAAAGTGTCGTAGGGCAGGGTCTCCCAGTCGGGGAACAGGGCGCATCGCAGCTCGGGCGCGAAGAACGACATCTCGTCGATGAGCCGCTGCGCGTCGTTGGCGTCCGACGTGATGATCGCCGTGAGCCGACCCGCGGCCTTGTCGCGCGCGGCCAGCTTCGCCAGCAACAGCGCGTCGGCCGAGCCGCCGGGGTGGGGCAGGGTGAAGCGTTTGCCGGGGGTGAGTTTGGGGAGGTCCATGACGCGCGGTGTTTCCATGACGAACACCCCCGGCCCAGGAGAGCAGGGGGTGTGTGAGCCGTGATTTTAGAATGCAGCCACCCATGCCCGATGCCGCTCCCGAATTGACCCCCCACACTTCTACCGAGGCCGGCATCCGTTGCCATGCCTTGCTGCCGTGCGCCGGCACCGGCTCGCGGGCCGGTACCGAGGTTCCCAAGCAGTACCAGCCCATCCTCGGTTTGCCAATGGTGTTGCACACCCTGGTGGCCTTGCGCGCCGTGCCCCGCCTGGATCGGCTCGTGGTGGTGGTGGCCCCGGGCGATGATTTCTGGACTCTGGGTTACCCCGGTGTGTCCGCGCTGCGCTGCGGCGGCAGCACGCGCGCGCAGAGCGTGTTCAACGGTTTGCAGGCCTTGCTGGACCAGGGCACGGATCCTGCCGACTGGGTGCTGGTGCACGATGCGGCGCGCTGCCTGATCACCGCGACCATGGTCAACGCACTGATCGACGCGTGCCGGCACGACCCGGTGGGTGGCCTGCTCGCGGTTCCACTGCCCGACACGCTCAAGGCCGAGGCCAATGGGCGCGTGACGACCACGGTGGACCGCGCGGGCAAGTGGCTCGCGCAAACGCCGCAGATGTTTCGCCTGGGGGCGCTGCACGCCGCGCTGGCCGCCACTGCCTCGCAGGGCTTTTCGGGTGTGACCGACGAAGCCAGCGCCATGGAGATGGCTGGCCACCGTCCACTGCTGGTGCCGGGCAGCGTCCGCAATTTCAAGATCACCTACCCCGATGACTTCGCGCTGGCCGAAGCCATCTTCAGGAGCCGCGCATGAACACCCCGATCCCGGTCCCGACGTGGCGCATCGGCGAGGGCTGGGACGTGCATGCGCTCGTGCCCGGCCGCAAACTCGTCATCGGTGGCGTGCATATCCCGCACAGTCAGGGTCTGCTGGGCCATTCCGATGCCGACGTGCTGCTGCACGCCATCACCGACGCCTTGCTGGGGGCCGCGGCACTCGGCGACATCGGTCGTCACTTTCCCGACACGGACGATCGTTTCAAGGGCTCGGATTCGAGCGTGCTGCTGAACGAGGCCGCGCGCCGCGTGCGTGAGGCGGGCTTCGAGATCGGCAACGTCGACAGCACCGTGACCGCGCAGGCGCCCAAGCTGGCGCCGCACATCCCGGCCATGGTGGAGGGCATCGCCCGCGCGCTGGGCGTGACGGTGGGTCAGGTCAACGTGAAGGCCAAGACCGCCGAGAAGATCGGCCCGGTGGGGCAGGGCCTCTCCATCGAAGCGCGGGCCGTGGCCATGCTCTTCGTGCGGACCTGATACGGACTCGCAATCAAAGCGATAACGGCGTTGCTTCGCCTTGCCGTGCGACAGCACTGTCTGCGGCTTCGCGCCTTGTTCTCACTTTGACTGCAAATCCGTATAAGCCCAGGGCGGGATCAGGCGGGAGCGCGCTGCAGCTTCAAGTGGGCCGAGAGGCCGCCCGTGCTGCTGTTGGCCAGCGCAAAGCGCCCACCCATGCGGGCGATGGCGCGGTCGACAATGGCCAGACCCAGGCCGGTGCCGGTGGCCGAGGTCCGCGAGACATCGCCCCGGAAGAACGGCTGGGTCAGTTGCTCCAGGATTTCCGGGTCCACGCCTTGTCCATGGTCGCGCAGCTTGATCAGCACCCAATCGTCCTTGGGCTTGGCGGCAATGTCCACGCGCGCCACGCCCGTGCGGGGGTCACGGCCGTAGCGGCAGGCGTTCTCCAGCAGATTGGCGAACACGCGCTGCAGCTCCACCGCATCCCCCATCACGATGGTGTCGGGCGGGATGCTGGTGGTGAACACGTTGCGTTCGTCATCGCCCAGCGCAAACACCGCCGCATCGACCACCTGGTTCAGGCTCACCCGGTCGGGCTTGATGTGATCGGGGCGGGCGTAGTCGAGGAACTTGTCGATGATCGAATTGACCTGCTCGATGTCGGCCGCCATGTGCTCCCGGGCGATGGGGTCGGCCACGCTCATCTCGGTTTCCAGCCTCAGCCGTGACAGCGGTGTGCGCAGGTCGTGCGAGATGCCGGCGAGCATGAGCGCGCGGTCCTGCTCGATCTTGGACAGGCGCTGCGCCATGCGGTTGAAACCGATGTTGACCTCGCGGATTTCGCTGGTGGCCACGGTTTCGTTGAGCTGGCTGGCGTTGAAGTCTCCCTCGCGCACGCGGCTGGCCGCGAACGACAACTTCTTCAGCGGCCGGTTGATCAAACGGGCGATGAGTGCCGCACCGGTGAGGGAGAGCAGGGCAGCCGTGCCCAGCCAGATCAACCAGGTGGTGCCCGCCACCGGGCCGATGCGCGAAGGATCGGTGAGCAGCCAGTAGGGGTCGCCGTCGATGTTGAAGCCAATCCAGAGACCCGGTGTGCCGTTGACTTCACGCGCCACCAGGGTGCCGGGCCCAAGGCGCCCGCTCAGGCGCTCGGCCACGTTGCGGCTGAGCACATCGGTGTCGTAGAGGCGGAAGGTGTCGTTGGGCTCGCGCGGCGCGATGCGCAGGCCTTCTTCGTCGGCCAGGGTCTTGATCAGCGAGACCCGTGCGATCGAATCCGAGTGCACCAGGGCCGCACGGCTCAGATTGACCAGCGAGGCCAGCTGGTTGGCGCTCTGCAGTGCCCGGGGTTCGTATTCGAGCGCGCGAAAGGTCTGCAGCCAGGCCACGATGCAACCCACCAGCAGCAAGGCCAGAAAGAAGAATGTGCGCCAGAACAGACTGAAGCCGCGGTTGGGCCTCAGTTCCAGCGGAGCAGGTGCGGTCTCCAGTGCAGTGGGATGGGTCTCAAAAGGAACCCGCGACTCTTCCGACATCAGGCGTTGCCGTCCGGCACGAACACATAGCCCACGCCCCACACCGTCTGCAGGTAGCGCGGCGAAGCAGCGTCTTCCTCAATGAGCTTGCGCAGGCGGGAGACCTGCACGTCCAGGCTGCGATCAAACGGCTCGAACTCGCGTCCGCGGGCCAGTTGCGCCAGCTTCTCGCGAGACAGTGGCTGGCGCGGGTGGCGCACCAGCGCCTTGAGCATGGCGAACTCGCCGGTGGTCAGGGGCAGGTCGGAGCCTTCCTTGCGCAGCGTGCGCAGGCTCAGATCGAACTCGAAGGGGCCGAAGTTCACGACTTCCTGGTCTTGCGAGGGCGCGCCGGGCACTTCGGTGGGGGGGCGGCGGCGCAACACGGCGTGGATGCGGGCCAGCAGTTCACGCGGATTGAACGGTTTGCCCAGGTAGTCGTCGGCGCCGACTTCGAGGCCGACGATGCGATCGACGTCTTCGCTCTTGGCGGTGAGCATGATGATCGGCGTGCGGTCGCCGTTGGCGCGCAGGCGGCGGCAGATGGACAGGCCGTCTTCGCCCGGCATCATGAGATCGAGCACGATCAGATCCACCGAATCGCGCTGCAGAACCCGGTTGAGCGACTTGCCGTCTTCGGCCAGCATGACCTCAAATCCCTCCTGCATGAGATAGCGGCGCAGCAGGTCGCGGATGCGGACGTCGTCGTCGACCACGAGGATCTTGTTGGGGCGTGTGTTGTTTTGTGGCATGTAGGCAACTTCCTGAATATGTAACAAACGCGATTGTGGCAGCGCCAAGTGCTTGTCAGCACTGGATTTTTATTTTCCTGACATGCTGTTACAGATGTTGCCCGGACGCTCGAACCGTTCACGGCGCGCACATCACACAATGACCGGATTGACGATACTTGAGCGGAACATGAAAACGTATTTGCCCTTGGGCTTGATCATGTTGACACTGGGTACGGCGCATGGCGCGCCCGGCGATCAGCGCGTGCATCCGATGCCCACCAACGCATCGGTGATGGTCATGCCCATTTCGGTGGATGAAGGGGAATCCCGCAACGTTCTTCGTCTGCGCGATGTGCTTCGGCAACCCTTTGACGACATGGAAGACAACGCCAAGCCTTACCGCTTGTCCGTTGAAGAGCGCCTGCGACTGCGCGAGCAGCTTCGCGGCCAGTCGCCGCATGAGAACCGATTCAAACCATGACCTTGTCAGCCCAACGTTCCGTTCAACTTCCCCGTTTCCGCACCCTCGTTCTCTCATCTCTCATTGCCATCGGCTCCCTGGCGCACGCCCAGGGCGTGCAGCCCCCACCTCTCAACGTCGTCAACCTTTCGGCCAGCGGCTTCCTCGAAGCACCGCAAGACTGGCTGAGCATGAGCCTGAGCACCACGCGCGAAGGACCGGATGCGGTCACCGTGCAGAACCAGCTCAAGGCGGCACTCGAGTCCGCTCTGGCGGTTGCCCGCGCCAGCGCCCAGCCCCAGCAGCTTGAAGTGCGAACCGGTCAGTTCAGTCTGTACCCGCGCTACACCGACAAGGGCAAGATCAGTGGCTGGCAGGGCAGCACCGAACTGGTGCTTGAAGGACGCGACTTCGCCCGCATCAGCACCACCGCCGGCAAGATCCAGACGCTCACCATGAGCAACATGGGCTTCTCACTCTCGCGTGAAGCGCGACTGAAACTGGAATCCGACGTGCAGGCGATGGCCATCGAGCGTTTCAAGTCGAAGGCGGGCGAGGTGGCCAAGGGTTTCGGCTTCGCTGGCTACAGCTTGCGTGAAGTGGCGGTGAGTTCGGCCGATCAGGAAGGTCGCCCGTTCCAGCCACGCGCCATGGCCATGGAAGCGAAGGCCGCGATGTCGGACGCAGCCGTACCTGTTGAGCCAGGCAAATCCACCGTCAATGTGACGGTGTCCGGTTCGGTTCAACTGAAGTGAAGAACTGTCGCACCTGAGGCAACTCAACCCAGTGGTGCCGATGAACCGGCTTTGCCGGGCCTCAGGCACTGCCCCCTTGAGGGGGTCGCGCGAAGCGCGGCGGGGGTGCACGTTTACTGAGCAGTCCAGCCGCCGTCCATGTTCCATGCCACGCCGCGCACGTTGTTGCCAGCGGGTGAACAGAAAAACACGGCCAGCTCGCCCAGTTCTTCCGGCGTGGTGAACTGCATTGAGGGCTCTTTTTCGCCCAGCAACTGTTTCTTGGCGTCTTCGTTGGAGATGCCCAGCGCGGCGGCTCTGGCGTCCACCTGTTTCTGCACAAGGGGTGTGAGCACCCAGCCCGGGCAGATCGCGTTGCAGGTCACGCCAGACGAGGCGTTCTCCAGCGCTGTGACCTTGGTGAGGCCGACGATGCCGTGTTTGGCCGCCACGTAGGCCGACTTCTCCGCCGAGCCGACCAGCCCATGCACCGAAGCCACGTTGATGATGCGGCCCCAGTTGGCTTTCTGCATCGCAGGCAGGGCCAGCCGGCTGGCGTGGAAGGCGCTGGTGAGGTTGATGGCGATGATCGCGTCCCAGCGCTCGACCGGGAAGTCTTCAATGCGTGCCACGTGCTGGATGCCGGCGTTGTTCACCAGGATGTCGACCTGCCCGAAGGTCTCGGCGGCAAAGGCCATCATGGCTTCGATCTCGGCGGCCTTGCTCATGTCCGCGCCGTGGTAGGCCACCTTCGCGCCCAGCGCTGCGATCTCGGCCTTGGGGCCTTCGGCATCGCCGAACCCGTTGAGCACGATGTTGGCACCCTGGCGCGCCAAGGCCTTGGCGATGCCCAGGCCGATGCCGCTGGTGGAGCCGGTGACGAGGGCGGTTTTGTTGGCAAGCATGTGAAATCCCCACTTCCATTACGATTGATTGAACGGTGCCCGGTTCATTATCACGGACACATCTCACCTCCCCATCTCCCTGCGCCATGCAAGCACCCCAACTCCAACATCTCACCGTCGGCGGCGCAGCCGCAGCGACGGGTACACCCCGCCGTCTGGCTTACTGGGAGTGGTCTTGCCAGGTCGCCGATCACAGCAGTGTCGTGGTTTGCGTGCACGGCCTGTCGCGCCAGGGCCTGGACTTCGACACCCTGGCCCAGACATTGCGCCAGCGCTCCAGGGTGATCGCGGTGGACGTGGCGGGTCGTGGTCACAGCGACCGGCTGGCCGATCCCATGGGGTACCAGATTCCCACCTACGCGGCCGACGCGGCGGCGCTGATCACGCGCCTGCGCGCCGACGCGCCCGATCTCCAGATCGACTGGGTGGGCACCAGCATGGGCGGCCTCATCGGCATGGCGATGGCAGCCCAGCCGCAGATGGCGCTGCGCCGGCTGGTGCTCAACGATGTGGGACCGGCGATCCAATGGGAGGCGCTGCTGCGCATCGGGGCATACCTCGGCCTCAACCCGTCGTTCGACAGCGAACAGGCCGCAGTGGCTTACCTGGCCTCCATCTCGGCCGGCTTCGGTCCCCACACGCCCGCGCAGTGGCAGGCGCTTTCGCGTCCGCTGCTGCGCGAGCGAGAGGGACGCTGGTGGTTGCACTACGACCCCGCGATTGCGGTGCCGTTCAAGGCCATGACGGCCACGACCGATGAGGCGCGCGCGCAGCAGATCGTGCAGGCGGGCGAGGCCGCCCTCTGGGGGTTGTACGACGCGATCCAGGCGCCCACGTTGCTGCTTCGTGGCGCGCAGTCCGACCTGCTCACGCCCGAGACGGCGGCGCAGATGACGCAGCGCGGGCCCAAGGCCATGCTGGTCACCTTCGATGGTGTGGGTCACGCGCCCACGCTGGTGGCCGATGACCAGGTGGCCGTGGTGCGGGATTTCCTGTGGTCGAGCTGATGGGGCCACCGGCATGAAGCGCACTCCATCCCCGGGACACGCCGAAACGGTCGAAGCACCTGCGGTCGTGCCGTCGGCGATCGTGGCGGCCACCGCCGAAAGCCTGCCGCACCAGGCGCAGGCCTTGCAGCGCGCGCGGGCCTTTGCTGAACCCCTGCTGTCCCACGAGGAGCTCGACACCGGCGAGAACATCCTCGCCCACGCCGATGCTGTGGCCAGTGTGCTGTCCGATATTGGTGGCTCCGAGGCCATGCAGGCCGCGGCCTACCTGGTCTATGCCTGTCAGTACCTGAACCGCCCTCAGGAAGTGATCACCAAGGCCTTCGGCGAAAACTTTGCTGCGCTGGCCCTGGAGACCACCAAGCTGGTGCAACTGCAGCGCCAGGCGCGCATCAAGACCGCCGAGGTGCAGGCCAAGAAGGAAGAAGAACGTCTGGCAGCGCTGGACCCCACGGTGGCTGCCCCGAACAAGGGGCCGGTGTCGGAACTGGCGGCCAGCCAGACCGAAAACGTGCGCAAGATGCTGCTGGCGTTCTCGCGCGACTTGCGCGTGGTCATGCTGCGACTGGCTTCCCGCCTGCAGACGTTGCGCTACTTCGCTGCCAGCAAGGGCGATCCGGGGCAGGCGCTCGCCAGCGAGTCGCTGCATGTGTTCGCGCCCCTGGCCAACCGGTTGGGCATCTGGCAGATCAAGTGGGAAATGGAAGACCTGGCGTTCCGTTTCCTGGAGCCGCAGACCTACAAGGAAGTGGCCCGGCTGCTCGATGAAAAGCGCGCAGAGCGCGAAGCTCATGTGGAGCAGGTGCGCCGACAACTCGAAGACGATCTGCAACAACAAGGCGTGTCGACCTCCGTTCAGGGCCGACCCAAGCACATCTACAGCATCGTCAAGAAGATGCGCGGCAAGTCGCTGGACTTCGATCAGGTGTTCGACATCCGCGCGCTGCGCGTGATCGTGCCGCAGGTGGGCGACTGCTATGCCGTGCTGGCGCACGTGCACGCCCAGTTCGTGCCGGTGGCCGACGAGTTCGACGACTACATCGCCAAGCCCAAACCCAACGGCTACCAGTCGCTGCACACCGTCGTGCGCGACGCTCAGGGCAGGGCGTTCGAGATCCAGATCCGCACGCAGGCGATGCACGACCACGCCGAGCATGGCGTGGCCGCGCACTGGGCCTACAAGGAAGCCGGGTCCAAGGGATATGCGGGTGTGTCGGCCAGTTCCGACTACGACGCCAAGATCGCCGTGCTGCGTCAACTGCTGGCCTGGGAGCGGGACCTCAGTGGGACGGCCCAGGGTCTGTTCGATGACCGCATCTATGTGCTCACGCCGGACGCGGCCATCGTCGAACTGCCCCAGGGCGCCACCGCGGTCGACTTCGCCTACACGGTGCACACCAGCCTCGGTCATCGCTGCCGCGGCGCACGGGTGGACGGGGCCATGGTCACGCTCAACACGCCGCTGCAGAACGGCCAGACTGTGGAGATCACGGCCGCCAAGGAGGGTGGGCCTTCGCGTGACTGGCTCAATGGTGAGTTGGGCTATCTGGTCAGTCACCGTGCCAAGAGCAAGGTGCGGGCCTGGTTCAACGCGCAGGCCATGGAAGAGACCGTGGCGCGCGGGCGCGAAGCGGTGGAAAAACTGCTGCAGCGTGAAGGCAAGACTGCGCTGAAGCTGGACGATCTCGCCATCGCAATGGGCCTGGCGTCGGCGCAGGAACTGTTTGAACAGGTGGGCAAGGACGAGTTGTCGCTGCGCGCCATCGAACAGCATTTGCGTCCGCCCGAAGTGTCCGCACCGGACGAAATGCCCGTGTGGCTCAAGAAGCCGCGCAAGAATTCCGGCGCATCAGCCGGTGGCGTGCTGGTCGTGGGCGTGGACTCGCTCATGACGCAGCTGGCCAAATGCTGCAAGCCTGCGCCGCCCGACGAGATCGGCGGGTTCGTCACCCGCGGCAAGGGCGTGAGCATCCACCGTGTCGACTGCACCGATTTCGCGCACCTGCAGCGCAAGAGCCCGGACCGCGTGATCGAGGTGCAGTGGAGCGGCCAGACCGGTGCCGGTCGGGACGGACAGGCAGCGGTGTACCCGGTGGATGTGGGGATCGAGGCGCAGGATCGGCAGGGCTTGCTGCGCGACATCTCGGACGTGTTTGCCCGGGAGAAGATGAACGTCATCGGCGTGCAGACCCAGTCGGTGCGAGGCGTGGCCTGGATGACTTTCACCATCGAAGTGGCCGATGCGCGGCAGGTCGCCAGGGCCATGGCGGTGGTGGGCGATGTGCCCGGCGTGCGCGTGGTTCGCCGGCGCTGAAAGCGCTCTTGAAGTGCTGCTATACTTCGCAGCTTCGAATCGTTTGTAGGCGCGTAGCTCAGCTGGTTAGAGCACCACCTTGACATGGTGGGGGTCGTTGGTTCGAGTCCAATCGCGCCTACCAAATTATTCCGGATGCAAAGCATCCAGCAACCAAGCCCGACCCCGAGTCGGGCTTTTTTGTGGCCTGCTCGGATTGTTCTCCTGAAAAGCGCGGAGATCGTTAGCATGCACAGGGAAAACCCATGCTGCGGGTGCGTTCAAGCGTTTCTAGAATGACCCGTGAACTCCCGGCCGTATCCGGTGGTTCGTTCACTTCTTTCCAGAAAGATCCATCAGTGCAAAAAAACAAGGCCGAGAGTGGCAGCCAGCCTGCTGTGCGCGTCATCAAGAAGTACCCGAACCGGCGTCTTTACGACACCGATACTTCGTCGTACATCACGCTGGCCGAGGTCAAGACGCTTGTGATGGACAACGAGCCCTTCGTGGTTCGCGATGCCAAGACCAACGACGACCTCACGCGCAGCATCCTGCTGCAGATCATTCTGGAAGAGGAAACCGCTGGTGTGCCCATCTTCACCGAGCAGGTGCTGGCCAACATCATTCGCTTCTACGGACACGCCATGCAGGACTTCATGGGCGCCTACCTGGAGAAGAACGTGCAGATCTTCATGGACCTGCAGCACAAGATGGCCGAGCAGTCCAGCGGTGTGACTCCCGAAGCCTGGAAGCAGTTCATGAACGTGCAGTCGCCCATGATGCAGGGCATGATGGGCACCTACCTGGAGCAGTCGCGCAGCGCGTTCACCCAGATGCAGGAACAGATGCAGAAGAACAGCGAGCAGATGCTGGCCGCCCTGGGGCTCAAACGCTGAGGCATCGCCCCATTTCGCCGCCGGGCTGATCCGGCTTGGAGCGGCCCGTTGCCGGATCATCCACTCCTCTGCGGCGTTGCAGCAGGTCTGAGACAATCGGGGCATGTCTGAAACGCTTGTCCCGGTCGCCAACGCGGCCCCCAAAGTCGGTTTTGTCAGCCTGGGTTGCCCCAAGGCGCTCACCGACTCCGAACTCATCCTCACGCAACTCAGCGCCGAGGGCTACCAAACTTCCAAGACCTTCGCTGGTGCCGATCTGGTGATCGTCAACACCTGCGGCTTCATCGACGACGCCGTGCGCGAAAGCCTGGACACCATTGGCGAAGCCCTGGCCGAAAACGGCAAGGTCATCGTGACCGGTTGCCTGGGCGCGCGCGAAGGCGAGGGCGGGGGCAACCTGGTGCGCCAGATGCACCCCAGTGTGCTCGCCGTGACCGGCCCGCACGCCACGCACGAGGTGATGACCGCGGTGCACCAACATCTGCCCAAGCCGCACGACCCGTTTGTGGATCTCGTGCCGCCGCAGGGCATCAAGCTCACGCCGCGCCACTACGCCTACCTGAAGATCAGTGAGGGCTGTAACCACCGCTGCACCTTCTGCATCATCCCCTCCATGCGCGGTGATCTGGTGAGTCGCCCGATCGGCGACGTGCTGACGGAGGCGCGCAAGTTGTTCGAGGCGGGCGTCAAGGAACTGCTGGTGGTCAGCCAGGACACCTCGGCGTATGGCGTGGATGTGAAGTACCGCACCGGCTTCTGGGATGGCAAACCGGTAAAGACGCGCATGTTCGACCTGGTGCGCTCACTGGGTGAGTTGGCCAAAGGTTATGGTGCCTGGGTTCGCCTGCACTACGTGTACCCATATCCCCACGTGGACGAGATCATCCCGCTCATGGCCGAAGGTTTGTGCTTGCCGTACCTCGACGTGCCGCTGCAGCACAGCCACCCCGATGTGTTGCGTCGCATGAAACGGCCGGCCAGTGGCGAAAGGAACCTCGAGCGCATCTCGCGCTGGCGCGAGCTCTGCCCGGAGATCATTGTGCGCAGTACCTTCATCGCTGGTTTTCCCGGCGAGACGGAGGCCGAGTTCGATCACTTGCTGGACTTCCTGCGCGAAGCGCGCATCGATCGTGCGGGCTGCTTTGCCTACTCGCCCGTTCCAGGCGCCACGGCCAACGCATTGCCTGATGCTGTGCCCGATGCCTTGCGTGAAGAGCGCCGGGCGCGCTTCATGGCGGTGGCCGAAGCCGTGTCGGCCGACAAGCTGCAGCAACGCGTTGGCGCGACCATGCAGGTGCTGGTGGATTCGGCGCCCGGCATGGGCAAGAAGGGCGGCATTGGCCGCAGCTATGCGGATGCGCCCGAGATCGACGGATTGGTCCGTTTGCTGCCGCCCGAGAAGATCAGCAAGACTTTGAAGGTGGGTGAATTCACCAAGGCGCGGATCGTCGCAGCGCAGGGACACGACCTGTTGGCGGTCCCGATTTGATGGCGGCGGCCCGCCTCTTGGTGACCCCAGGCAGCGCGGCAACTGTCCAGCAATGCATGCTCCGAATTTCGGAGCATGTGATCAGCGCGTCAGCAAGCGGTTGTGTGCTTGTTTGCGTTGAGACAAAAGAAAAGGGCTTGCAAACATCACGTTTGCAAGCCCTTATGATTGGTGCCCAGGAGAGGACTCGAACCTCCACGCCTCTCAGCGCTAGTACCTGAAACTAGTGCGTCTACCAATTCCGCCACCTGGGCATTTCAGGAAAAACGAAATTATAGCAGAGAAAAAGTGAACGAAAAAAACAGCCTGTTGGCCGAATATGAAGGTGTCGTCTCCGGTCATCGGGATGGCCATGGTTTTGTGGTCCGCGACGATGGGCAGGCCGATATATATCTGCCTTCCAACGAGATGCGGGCGGTCCTGCACAAGGACCGGGTCAAGGCTCGCATCGTGCGTCTGGACCGCAAGGGCCGCCCCGAAGGACGCGTGACGGAAATCGTTGAACGCTCCGATTCCCCCATCATCGGCCGCCTGCTCCAGGAGAGCGGTGTGTGGTTGGTGGCGCCCGAAGACAAGCGCTATGGACAGGACGTGTTGATCCCCAAGGGCGCCACCGGTTCGGCAAAGCCGGGCCAAGTGGTGGTGGTGCAACTCACCGAGCCACCAGCGCTGTACGGGCAGCCGGTGGGACGCGTGAAGGAAGTGCTGGGCGAGATCGACGACCCCGGCATGGAGATCGAGATTGCGGTGCGCAAGTACGGTGTGCCTCACGAGTTCTCGGATGCCGCCATGGCGCAGGCACGTGCACTACCCGACCATGTGCGCGCAGCCGATCACAAGGACCGTGTTGATCTGCGCGATGTGCCCCTGGTCACCATTGACGGTGAAGACGCGCGCGACTTCGACGACGCGGTGTATTGCGAGCCGGCAAAGGTCGGCAAGGGCAAAGGCTGGCGTTTGCTGGTTGCCATCGCCGATGTGAGCAACTATGTTCAGACCGGCTCGGCCATCGACATCGATGCATACGACCGCGCGACCTCCGTGTACTTCCCGCGCCGCGTGATCCCCATGCTGCCGGAGAAGCTCTCCAACGGCCTGTGTTCGCTCAACCCGGGCGTGGAGCGCCTGTGCATGGTGTGTGACATGCTGGTCAACGCCAAGGGCGAGGTCCATGCCTATCAGTTTTACCCAGCGGTGATGTTCAGTCACGCGCGCTTCACCTACACCGAAGTGGCGGCCATCCTGCAGAACACGCGCGGTCCCGAGGCGAGTCAGCGCAAGGCACTGGTGCCTTATCTGCTCAATCTTCACGACGTGTACCGCGCGCTCCTGGCAGCACGTGGCGAGCGTGGTGCGGTTGACTTCGAGACCACCGAAACGCAGATCGTCTGCGATGAGTCGGGTCGCATCGAAAAGATCATTCCGCGCACCCGCAACGACGCCCACAAGGTGATTGAAGAAGCGATGCTGGCGGCCAATGTCTGCTCCGCCGACTTCATCAGCGAAGGCAAGCACACTGGCCTGTTTCGCGTGCACGAAGGCCCGACGCCCGAGAAGCAGGAGATCCTGCGCAATTACCTCAAGGCCATGGGCGTGTCGCAGACGATTGGCGACAACCCCAAGCCGGCCGACTTCCAGAAGATCGCGGCCGCCACCAAGGACCGGCCCGAGTCGCAACAGATCCACACCATGCTGCTGCGATCCATGCAGCAGGCCATCTACACGCCGATCAACAGCGGTCACTTTGGCCTGGCCTTCGAGGCCTACACGCACTTCACCAGCCCGATCCGCCGCTATCCCGACTTGCTGGTGCACCGCGTGATCAAGGCGATCCTGGCGCGCAAGCGCTATGAGTTGCCCGCGCTGCCCACACCGGGCGAGGCCCATGCCAAGCTGAGCAAACGCCTGGCCAGTCGGGCCAAGCCGTTGGCGGTGGGCGAGGTGGCGAAGAAGCCTTCGGTCGATACGCTGGCCTGGCAGGCCGCCGGTCTGCACTGCAGCGCCAACGAGCGCCGCGCCGATGAGGCCAGCCGCGACGTGGAGGCCTGGCTCAAGTGCAAATACATGCGCGAGCACCTGGGCGAGGAGTTCAGCGGTGTCGTGAGTTCGGTGACCAGCTTCGGACTGTTCGTGACGCTCGACGCCATGTACGTTGAAGGGCTGGTCCACATCACAGAGCTCGGTGGCGAGTACTTCCGCTTCGACGAAGCGCGACAGGAATTGCGCGGCGAGCGAACGGGCATTCGTTATGCCCTGGGCACGCGCGTGCAGGTGCAGGTGAGCCGGGTGGACCTGGATGGTCGTCGCATCGACTTCCGCCTTGTCAGTGGCGACGACGACCTGGTGCTGCGAGCCATGCGCGACAAGACGGGTCAAGCTGGCCCGGCAGACGGGGCCACAGGCGCGGGGCGTGGGGGCAAATCCCATCGAGGGCGCGGCTCGGAGGTCGCGCCTTCGGGCCGTCAGGAGCGCGCGCCGCGCGCTCCTGCGATGGAAGTCAAGGAAGCGGTGAAAAAGGCCGCGGGCAAGAAGTCGGACCGCGGTGGTGCGCGCAGCACCGCCAATCAGCCACGCAAGAGCCGCCGTTGAAGGGCCAGCACACCGTGAGCAATGCTCCAAAGAAGACCCCCGCCAGGTCTGCCGCGCTGGAAATCCCCTCCACCAGCCGTGTGCGTTCGCGGCCGGTGAAGACTGCTGCGCCCAAAGTTCCCCCCAAGCCCACCGAGCGCCCGCTGCGCATTGGCGTGTCGGCCCGGCTGCTGTACCAGGTGCCGCTTGAACTGGGGTTTCGCAACAAGAACCTTCAATACATCGAGCAGTCGCTGGCGCACTGGATCATGGAGCACGGGGCCATTGCGTTCATGGTGCCCGCCGTCGCGCACGACAGCAAGCACGCTGCTCGCCACCTCAAAGTGGAGCATGTGGTGCAGGAGCTCGATGCGTTGGTGTTGCAGGGCGGTGCCGATGTGGCGCCTCAGACCTACGGGCAGATGCCGATCGACCCGCGCTGGCACGGCGACGTGGTGCGCGACAAATACGAACTGGCGCTGCTCAGAGCCTTTCTGACACAGAAAAAGCCGGTGCTGGGCGTGTGCCGGGGCGCACAGCTGCTCAACGTGGCGTTTGGCGGCACCCTGTACCAGGACATCCCCACACAGTGCCCGGCGGCGCATGCCCATGTGGATACCGATCTGTACGACCAGCTCGAACACGATGTGACCTTTCTGCAGGGCACCGCGCTGACCAAGCTGTACCCCAATGCGTCTCAGTTGCGGGTGACCAGCATCCACCACCAGGCGGTCGCCGAACTCGGCAAGGGCATGGTGGTGGAGGCGGTCTCGACGCTCGACGGCCTGGTGGAGGCGATCCGCTGGACCGGTGACGCTTACGCCCGAGGTGTTCAATGGCATCCGGAGTTCCATCACGGGCGGCACGCGCTCGCCGACAGCTCGCCGATCATGCTGGACTTCCTGGAGGCGTCTCGCGCAGCGGCCATGGAGCGGCTGGCTGCGGGCCGCGAGTCCGATCCACGCGTGCCTCGCCCGCCCCTGCGGTTGGCCGCCGCTTGACCCACGCATCGGCTCGCCCGTTTCTCGCACTCACAACACACCAGCAACGCATGCGCATCATCTTCTTTCTGCTCGAAACACTGTTCTTTTTCCTGATGGCGATGGCTTTGTTGCGCGCCTGGATGAACCACTTGCGCGTGCACATGTCGGCCCAGCCCGGGCGCTTTGCGATTGCCGTGACCGATTGGCTGGTCCAACCGGTGCGGCGCATCCTGCCGCGTGCGTTGGCGCAGAGCCGCATCGACTGGGGCAGCCTTCTGTCTGCCCTGCTGCTGGCCTTGGCCTATGGCGGCATCTGGCTGATGCTGGCAACCGGTGTGTCGGAGGTCTCGGCCTCGCCGGCCACCTGGGTGCTCACCATCCTGACCATGGCCCTGCGCATTCTGGTGCGCACGCTCCTGCAGGGCCTGATGATCCTGTTGATCGGCTACGCCATCCTGTCGTGGGTGCAGCCGCAGTCGCCCGTGATGATTACGCTGGATCGCCTGTGTGCGCCTTTGCTGCGCCCGATCCGCCGTGTGATTCCGCTCGTGGGCGGTGTCGATCTGTCCGTGTTGGTGCTCATCATCCTGCTGCAGGTCGGACTGATGATCCTGGGCTGATCGCCCTTCACGTCAGCCGACGGGTCTGGCGCGCAAGGCGAGTTCGCCTGCCACCAGCGACGGACGCCGGGTCCTCGACTCTTCGCTGTCATCCCAGTGATCCGCCAGCCAACCGTGCTGGAGCACCGCGCTTGCCACCCGGTCCAGCGCCGCTCCGGTCGACGAGGCCGGCCGCGCCAAGGCACTGCCGATCATGCCCGCCAGTACGTCGCCGGTGCCCGCCGTGGCGAGCGCGGCGTTGCCAGTGGGATTGATGCGTGTGGTCTCGTTCGGAGCGGCGATCACCGTGCCCGAACCCTTGAGCACGCACACGGCGCCAAACTGCGCGGCGATGGTTTGCGCGGCCTGCAGGCGGTCGATCATGACCTGGGCGGTGTCGGTGCCGAGCAGCCGCGCTGCTTCCAGCGGATGCGGGGTGAGCACGGTGATCCAGCCGCGTCCCTGGCGGTGTGTCAATTGTGCTTGCAGGCTGGCGTCTTGTGCGATGGCGTTGAGCGCATCGGCGTCCAGCACCAAGCTGGTGGCGCTGGACAGTAGGCGGGGAAGCATTGCCGCCACTGCCGCTCCGCCGCCACAACCGCAGACCACACTGGCTTGACGCAGCAGGGGCGTGTCCAGCCAGGCGTCGGGTCTGCGAAACATGAGTTCGGGGCACACAGGGTCCCAGGTGGTTTCGCTTGGCGAACCGGCTTCCAGCAGCCCGACGAACACCCTTCCTGCGCCGGCATGCAACGCCGCGCGGGCTGCCAGCACCGCCGCGCCCGTCATGCCCGCACCGTTCGTGGCCACGCCTTGTCCACCGATGACCACCACATCACCAAAGCTGCCTTTGTGGCTTGCGTGCGGCATGGACGTCTTGGCGCCGACATGTGCCGCACGGCCGGACAGCCAGGCCGCCGGGCGCACGTCGGCAGCGGGCATCACGCCCAGATCGTCGAACCAGATCTGACCCGCAGCATCTCGCCCCTGCCCGGTGAACAACCCCGGTTTCAAGGTCAGCAACGACAGGGTGTGGCGAGCTCCAGTTCCAGTCCGCGTGACGGGGGGGCCGTCGTGCTCGATCGCTGCCAGCGCACCGGTGTCGGCGTGCAGGCCGCTGGGCAGGTCAACGCACAACACCGGCGCAGCGCTGGAGCGCAGCCTGGCCAGCCAGGTGGCGAGCGGTCCTCTCAGTGGACGCATGGTGCCGATGCCCAGCAGCGCGTCGATCGCAAGGTCGGCTTCATCTGGTGGGGCGGAATGGAAAACAACGCCCGCGGCTTGCGCGGCGACCAGTGCCTGGCGTGCGTCTGGAGGCAGGCGCGCGGGGTCGGCGCCTTCGGCCACCGCATGGGTCACCACCACGCGCAGGGCGCTGCCCGATTGGCGCGCCCAGGCGTGCAGGTGCGTGGCGGCCACCAGGCCATCACCACCGTTGTTGCCAGGGCCACACGCCACCCAGATGCAGCGGGCATGCGGCGCCAGCGCCCGAGCGAGCCGCGCGAGCGCCAGGCCCGCTCGCGCCATCAGCGCGTGGTGGGGCAGGGTGGCCTGGGCGGCTTGCTCGATGGCCTGCGTGGCCGCCGTGTCAAAGAGCGGCTCAAGTCGATCGTTGTTGATGATTCGCATGGGCCCCAGTCTGGCTCAAAGTCCGTAGCGTTGGGGCGAACAAGTGGCCAGATCGATGTCGGGTGCGCGGCCTTCGATGCGGTCGGCCAGCGCCCTCGCGGCGCCACATGCCACGGACCACCCGGCTTGTCCGTGACCCAGGTTCAGCCAGATGCCGGGCAACCGGCTCGCGCCGATCAGCGGCATGCCGTCGGGCAGCGTGGCCTGAACACCACGCCATTCCTGCACGCTGCCGGCCGGTCCGCCCAGGCGGACAGCGCCCGGAAACCAGTCGGAGAGCGCGCGGTACAAGCGTTGCAGTCCGGCTTTTGACGGTGGGCCGGATTTGCCTCCCCACTCGGCTCCGCCGGCCACGCGCACACGCTGGCCCAAGCGGGCGATGGAGATGCCGTACCGCGCATCCAGTACCGCCGATTGCGGCGCATCCATGGGTTCGCGCACCGCAGCACTCAGCGAATGGCCGACCACCGATTGCATTGGCAATTTCAAACCCAACGGTGAGAGCATGCCGGCAGCGGCCACGCCAGCGCAGACCAAGACCGCATCGAAGCGCTGAGCCGTGTCGTTCGGGTTTTCGCCGGAGGGGTGGGAGGCGGTGTGGGTGAGTGTCAGGTTCACACCCGCATTCAATTGCGGTTCGATGCGGCTGACGATGGTGTTGAACTCGAAGCGGCAGCCCATCCGTTGAGTCTGGGCGCGCAACAACACGGCGAATTCCCTGCAATTGGCCACAGCCTCCCCGCCGAGCTCAACAGCACCGTGCAGTGGCGTTTCGGCGTTGAGCGCGGGCTCCAGGGCCCGTGCCTCATCGGCCGAGAGCATCTTGGGCGTCAGCCCGAGGTCGCGCAGTTGCTGCAATGGGGCTTCGGCCACGGCGGCTTCCGGCTCGCTGCGCAACAGCACCAGCATGCCGTGGCTGCGATCGTGTTCAAACTGGTACCGGTCGGTGATCGCTTGCTGCCGCTCCTGGCTGTAGCGCACCCAACGGTGAATCTGCGCATGGTTCGACAGCATCCGCGAACCCTGGCTGGCACGCCGCCATTGCCATAGCCAGCTCCATTCGCCCCCACTGGGCAGGCGCGACAGTTGGAGGCCGACTCCGCTGGCGGACCAAGGCCATGCAAGGCGCCGGTGGTCATGGGCCCACGGCGCCGTCCAGCCAGGGGCGATGAGCGCTCCATTGGCAAAGCTGGCTTCCTCGGCCACCGTGCTGCGCCGCTCGAAGACCGTGACCTCGTGGCCGTCCTGTGACAACTCGTGCGCGCAGGCAATACCCACGACACCCGCTCCTACGATCGCGATTTTCAAACATGGCTCCCTGAAAACTGCATTCTGCCGGCGAGCGGCAGGCGCTGCTCAAAGCTCAAGGCGCTTGGCACGGTGTCAGGCATGGACGGAGGCACGCAAAGTCCCCGGGCGGCGCACAACTGGCACGCCCGGTGGGGGTGGCTGAAGGAAAGGATCAGACTGCTATAATCGACAGGCTTTGCGGGTGATGGGCGGTACAACAACCTCACCAGCCTCGCAAGGCAAATCGCAAACCAGCCCAACCGGGTGTCGTCTGCGGCGACCGAATCAGAAGCGATTGGGTGGCCATCAGGTGATCGGGGCTGGATTTTAGACTCAACCTCTGGAAAGTTAACTCATGTCTATCTCCATGCGCGAAATGCTGGAAGCCGGTGTCCATTTCGGTCACCAAACCCGCTTCTGGAACCCCAAGATGGCTCCGTACATCTTCGGTCACCGCAACAAAATCCACATCGTCAACCTCGAAAAGACGCTGCCCCTGTTTGAAGATGCAGCCAAGTTCGTGCGCCAGCTCTCCGCCAACCGCGGCACCATCCTGATGGTGGGCACCAAGCGCCAGTCGCGCGACATCGTGGCCCAGGAAGCCCGCCGCGCCGGCGTGCCATTCGTCGACCAGCGCTGGCTCGGCGGCATGCTCACCAACTTCAAGACCGTCAAGACCTCGATCAAGCGTCTGAAGGACATGCAAGCCCAGAAAGAAGGCGGCCTGGACAGCATGACCAAGAAGGAGCAACTGACCTTCTCCCGCGAAATGGAAAAGCTGGAAAAGGACATCGGCGGCATTCAGGACATGACGGCCCTGCCCGACGCCATCTTCGTGATCGACGTGGGCTTCCACAAGATCGCCGTGCTCGAAGCGCAGAAGCTGGGCATCCCGCTGGTGGGCGTGGTGGATACCAACCACTCGCCAGTAGGCATTGACTACGTGATCCCCGGCAACGATGACTCGGCACGCGCCGTGGCTCTGTATGCCCGTGGCATCGCCGACGCCATCCTCGAAGGCCGCAGCAACGCCGTCAACGATGTCGTGAAGGCTGTTGCCGCCGAAGGCACCGACGAGTTCGTCGAAGTCAAGGAAAACACCGCCGCTTGAAGGCACTGCTCCCATGAAAGAGGGGCTCATGAGCCCCTTTTTCACACCGAAAACCGATCATTGAACATGGCCGATCTCACCCACCAGCGTGAGGCGGCGCCAAGGAGAACACAGATGGCAATTACCGCAAGCATGGTCGCCGAACTGCGCGCCAAGACCGACGCTCCCATGATGGAGTGCAAGAAAGCCCTGACCGAAGCCGAAGGCGACATGGCCAAGGCCGAAGAGCTGTTGCGCGTCAAGCTCGGCACCAAGGCCGGCAAGGCCGCCAGCCGCGTGACGGCTGAAGGCGTCGTGGCCAGCTTCATCGAAGGCACCACCGGCGGCCTGATCGAAGTCAACTGCGAAACCGACTTCGTCACCAAGAACGACAGCTTCCTGGCCCTGGCCAACGCTGCCGCTCAGCTCGTGGCCAAGCACCAGCCGGCCGATGTCGCCGCGCTGGGCGCGCTGCCTTACAGCCAGGACGGCTTCGGCCCCACTCTGGAAGACGTGCGCAAGGGCCTGATCGGCAAGATCGGCGAGAACATGTCGTTCCGCCGCTTCAAGGCCTACAGCGGCTCGACGAAGTTGGCCGGCTACCTGCACGGCACCCGCATCGGTGTGGTGGTGGAGTTTGACGGCGCAGACGCCGCTGCCAAGGACGTCGCCATGCACGTGGCCGCCATGAAGCCCGTCGCCCTGACCAGCAATGACGTACCCGCCGAGTTCATCGAGCGCGAGCGCTCGGTGGCCACGGCCAAGGCCGATGAGGCCAACAAGGAGCTGGTGGCCGCCGGCAAGCCGGCACAGAGCGCCGAGATCGTGGCCAAGCGCATCGACGGCGCTGTTCAGAAGTACCTCAAGGAAGTGTCGCTGTTCAACCAGCCCTTCGTGAAGAACGACAAGCAGACCGTCGAGGCCATGCTCAAGGCCGTGGGTACCACGGTCAAGGGTTTCACCCTCTATGTGGTGGGCGAGGGCATCGAGAAGAAAGTGGACGATTTCGCTGCCGAAGTGGCTGCCCAAGTCGCCGCCGCCAAGGGCGCCTGAGCGTTCTGTTGTGGCAGCCGTTGCTGCCCTGAACAAGACAACGGGCCGCAAGGCCCGTTGTCTTGTGTGTAACCGGCACCGAAGGGTAGTGGCTCCTCGGTACACTTGTCGGTTGAATTTTGTGTTTTCGCTTCCTGAAAGTTGTCACATGCCTGCCTACAAACGGATTCTGTTGAAGTTGTCGGGTGAAGCCCTCATGGGCGACGACGCCTTCGGCATCAATCGGGCCACCATCGTGCGCATGGTGGAAGAAATCGCAGAAGTCACCCGCCTGGGCGTGCAGGTGGCCATCGTCATCGGTGGTGGCAACATCTTCCGTGGCGTGGCGGGTGGTTCGGTCGGCATGGACCGCGCCACCGCCGACTACATGGGCATGCTGGCCACCGTGATGAACTCGCTGGCGCTGGCCGATACCATGGACAAGGCTGGTCTGGTGGCCCGCGTGATGTCGGCCATCGCCATCGAGCAGGTGGTCGAGCCCTATGTGCGTCCGAAGGCGCTGCAGTATCTGGAGGAGGGCAAGGTAGTGGTGTTTGCCGCCGGCACGGGCAACCCGTTTTTCACCACCGACACGGCCGCAGCCTTGCGCGGCGCCGAAATCGGCGCCGAGATCGTGCTCAAGGCCACCAAGGTGGACGGTGTGTACAGCGCAGACCCCAACAAGGACCCCACCGCCACCCGATACGCCTCGATCACCTTTGACGAAGCCATGCAGAAGAACCTGCAGGTCATGGACGCCACTGCCTTCGCGCTGTGCCGCGATCAGAAGCTGCCGGTGAAGGTGTTTTCGATTTTCAAGCCCGGTGCATTGCGCGATGTGGTGATGGGCAAGGACGAAGGCACGCTGGTTCACGTGTGACGCCCCAAGGCGCGCACCACTTGCTGAAATGAGGAGTTTTCATGAGCGTTGATGACATTCGCAAAACCGCCGAGCACAAGATGATGCAGTCGGTCGAAGCGTTCAAGAACGGATTGACCAAGATCCGCACCGGTCGCCCCAACCCCGCGCTGCTCGACACCGTGCACGTGGACTATTACGGCTCCATGCTGCCGCTGTCCCAGGTGGCCAACCTCACCTTGCTCGATTCACGCACGATTGGCGTGGCGCCCTGGGAAAAGGGCATGGGAGCCAAGATCGAGAAAGCGATTCGCGAGTCCGACCTGGGTTTGAACCCTTCGAGTCAGGGTGATTTGATCCGCGTTCCCATGCCGCCCATGACCGAAGAGCGCCGCAAGGAACTCACCAAGGTCGTGCGCGGGGATGGCGAGGCCGCCAAGATCGCCATCCGCAACCTGCGGCGCGATGCCAACGAACAGGTGAAGAAGCTGGTGAAGGAGAAACTGGCCTCCGAAGACGACGATCGCCGTTCGCAGGAAGACATCCAGAAGCTCACCGACCGTGTCATCAACGAGGTGGACCGACTCGTGGCCGGCAAGGAGCAGGACATCATGGCGGTCTGACCGCAGACCTGTCGGCAACCCCACGCACCTTAACCATGTCCCAGACCAGTTCCACACCAGACGTACCCGCGGCCTCGATGCCCCGCCACGTCGCGATCGTGATGGACGGCAACGGCCGGTGGGCGCAGAAGCGCTGGTTGCCTCGCGTGGCCGGACACAAACAGGGTGTTGAAGCTCTGCGCCGCGTCGTCAAGGCGTGCCTGGAGCGGGGTGTGTCCGTGCTGACGGTGTTCGCGTTCTCTTCTGAAAACTGGAACCGCCCGGTGGAGGAGGTTTCCAGCCTGATGGACTTGCTGGTGCTGGCGCTCTCGCGAGAGGTGCCCTCGCTGAGCGGCAATGGCGTACGTCTGCACTTTCCCGGTGATCGCCGTGGGCTGTCCAACCGCGTTGTGCAAGGCCTGATGGTTGCCGAGCGCGACACGGCTCACAACGACAAGCTCGTGCTCAATGTCTGCTTCAACTACGGCGGACGCTGGGACGTGGCGCAGGCCGCCCAGCGGCTGGCCGCGCAAGGGCGCGAGATCACTGAGGCAAGCCTCAACGGTGAGCTGGCCCTCGCGCACGTGCCCGACCCCGACCTCCTGATCCGCACCGGCGGCGAGCTGCGCATCAGCAACTTCCTGCTATGGCAGGCGGCATACACCGAATTGGTGTTCACCCCATGCCTGTGGCCGGACTTCGACGCAGCGGAGTTGGACCGAGCCCTGCTGGAGTACGCCAACCGCGAGCGCCGCTTCGGTCAGACGTCGGAGCAAGTCGGCCATGCAGAGCCCCTGTTGGTGGGTGGCGACCGACATGCTTAGACAGCGTGTCATCACCGCCTTGCTGCTGCTGGCGGTCCTGTTGCCTGCGCTGTTTTATCCCTCCATCGAACCCTTTGCGGTCCTCACGCTGCTGCTGATCGTGGCGGCAGGGTGGGAGTGGTCGCGTCTCAATGGGGTGGGCTCGCGTCCTGCGCTCGCGTTCGGTCTGGGTCTGGGTGTGGTCATGGCGGCCCTCTGGCTATCGGGCGGTCTGAACCAATCCTGGCGCGCCTTGTGGATCGGCGTCGGGGCACTTTGGGTCGTGTTGTCCATGGCCATGCTCGCACGCGGTGTGTCGGGCTGGAGTGCATGGCCTGCGGGTCTGCGCCTGTGGTTGGGCCTGGCCCTGATCGGTTGCGCGTGGCTCGCCATGGTGCAGGCTCGTCTCATGGGATTGGGCTTTCTGCTGTCGGTGCTGCTGCTGGTGTGGATGGCCGACATCGCTGCCTACTTCGGAGGCAAGGCATTCGGGCGGCGCAAGCTCGCTCCCACCATCAGCCCGGGCAAATCGTGGGAAGGCGCCATCAGCGGTTTCATCGGCGTGTTCGTGCTGGCGGCAGCGTGGCTCTGGGTCGACGCCAAAGGCATGGACAACGCGACCAGCCTGTTTGCCCGACTTTGGGCCTTCGGGCCGCTGCTGGCCGTGTTGTCATTGGCCTTCATGGTGGCCATGAGCGTGGTCGGTGACTTGGTGGAGTCCCTGGTCAAGCGCAGCGCCGGTGTGAAAGATTCCAGCAACCTGCTGCCCGGCCACGGCGGTGTGCTCGACCGCGTGGACGCCTTGCTGCCTGTGTTGCCGTTGGCGATGATGCTCTCCACGCTCTGATATTCATGAACGCCACGCAGTCCATCACCATTCTGGGGTCCACCGGGTCGATCGGCACAAGCACGCTGGACGTGCTGGCCCGCCACCCCGACCGCTACCGCGTGTTTGCCCTCACGGCGTCCACACAGGTCGATCTGATGCTGGCGCAGTGCCAGCAGTTCGCCCCACGGTATGCCGTGATGGTGAGCCCGGCACACGCCAGGCAGTTGGCCGATCGGGTGCGAGAGCTCGGTCTGAAGGTGCAGGTGCTCTCGGGTGCGCAGGCCTTGTGTGACGTGTGCATCGATGCCGAGGTGGATGCGGTCATGGCCGCCATCGTGGGGGCAGCCGGTCTGGCGCCCAGCCTGGCGGCGGCGCGCGCGGGCAAAAAACTGCTGCTGGCCAACAAGGAAGCCCTGGTAGTGGGCGGCGCGCTGTTCATGCAGGCGGTGCGCGATGGCGGCGCCACGCTGCTTCCCATCGACAGCGAGCACTCCGCTGTCTTCCAGTCGCTGCCTGAAGACCCGGCGTCTTGGTCGCGTCGTGTGGAGAAGATCGTCTTGACAGCGTCCGGTGGACCGTTTCGCACGCGCGACCCTCAGACCCTGGCACAGGTGACCCCCAATGAAGCCTGCGCGCACCCCAACTGGGTGATGGGGCGCAAGATATCGGTCGACTCGGCGACCATGATGAACAAGGCGCTTGAAGTGATCGAGGCCTGTTATCTCTTTGGCCTGCCATCGGCGCAGATCGAGGTGGTGATCCACCCGCAAAGCGTGATCCACTCGATGGTTCAGTACAACGACGGCTCGGTGGTTGCGCAACTCGGCACGCCCGATATGCGGGTCCCGATTGCCTATGGTCTGGCCTGGCCCGAGCGCATTTCATCGGGCGCCGCTGCGCTGGATTTCAGCACCTTGGGAGCGTTGACATTCGAGAAACCCGACGACCTGCGTTTTCCGGGGCTTCAACTTGCGTGGGACTCTCTCAACGGCCCGATCGGGACGACCGCGGTGCTCAATGCGGCCAACGAGGTGGCTGTGGCGGCGTTTCTTGATCAGCGGTTGCGCTTTGACCAGATCCACGTCATCAACGATGCAACTTTGCAGGCACTGGTGCCCTCCAAGCCCAACGACTTGCCCGACTTGCTGGCCATCGACCAGCAGGCGCGCCAACTGGCACAAGCCCAGGTCGAGCGCCTGTCTCGCTGACCGCGTTGACGCACAGGTGCTGAAGCACGCGTTTTTCAACTTCACGACCCGCCTACCATGCTTACACTCGTTGCTTTTGTGGTTGCCCTCGGCCTGCTGATTGCAGTGCACGAATACGGGCACTACCGCGTGGCCGTGGCCTGTGGCGTGAAGGTGCTGCGGTTCTCGGTGGGTTTCGGAAAACCGCTGCTGACGTGGCGCAAGAAGGGCAACCCGACCGAGTTCGTGCTGTGTGCCTTGCCGTTGGGTGGGTACGTGCGCATGCTGGACGAACGTGAGGCGCCGGTCGACGCGGCGGAGCGCCACCTCGCTTTCAACACCCAGCCCCTGCGCTCGCGCGCAGCCATCGTTGCCGCCGGCCCTGCGGCCAATCTGCTGTTGGCCGTGTTGCTGTATGCGGTGGTGAACTGGAGTGGCGTCGAAGAACCCAAGCCCGTGTTGGCCAGCCCGGCAGTGGGCTCACTGGCTGCGGCGGCTGGGCTGCGGGGTGGCGAATGGGTGTCTCAGGCCGGAGCCGATGAAGACAGTCTCACTGACGTAGGCTCTTTCGAAGACCTGCGCTGGCGTCTGACCCAGGCCGCCCTGTCGAGTGAAGACATGACATTGCGAGTCAGCAACCAGGAGGGCGGAGTGCCCCGTTCGGTGCTGCTGCCCCTGGCCCAGCTCGATGTGCGCGAGGCCGATGCCAGCCTGTTCCAGAAGATCGGCATCACCGGACCCTGGACGCAACCTGTGGTGGGTGAGGTGATGGCGGGTGGCGCCGCCGCAGCCGCCGGATTGCAGCCCGGAGACACCGTTCGCAGCGTGGATGGCGCTGCCGTGTCCGATGGCCAGCGTCTGCGCGCGTTGATCCGCGCGTCCACCGGCCCCGTCGGTGAAGCCCGCGAACAGCAATGGGTCGTGGAGCGCGGGGGGCAGACCGTCCATCTGATGGTCAAACCGGTTCCTGAATTGCAAGGCGATGCGTGGGTGGGACGCATTGGAGCCTACGTCGGTGCCGCACCCGAGATGATGACGGTGCGCCATGGGCCGGTCGACGGTTTGCTCAAGGGCGTGGTGCGCACCTGGGAGGTTTCGTGGCTCACGCTGAAGATGATGGGTCGCATGCTGATCGGCGAAGCGTCGGTCAAGAACCTCAGCGGGCCGCTGACAATCGCCGACTACGCTGGCAAATCGGCCAGCCTGGGCATCACCTCTTACATCCTGTTTCTGGCTCTCATCAGCGTGAGTCTGGGGGTGCTGAATCTGCTGCCGCTGCCGGTCTTGGACGGTGGGCACCTGATGTATTATCTTTGGGAGGGTGTGACCGGTCGCAGCGTGTCTGACGTTTGGATGGAGCGCCTGCAACGCGGTGGTGTCGTGGTTCTCATGGCGCTCATGTCCGTTGCCTTGTTCAATGATGTGGCCCGCTTGGCTGGCTGAACACTTTTCCTCATGACAAAAAACAAAAACGGTCTGCGTGGCCTGACCCTTTCAGCGCTCGCGGCCGCCTTGCTGAGCGCTTTGCCCGCCTGGGCCGTCGATCCATTCACCTTGCGCGACATCCGCGTGGAGGGACTGCAGCGGGTTGAACCCGGCACGGTGTTCGCATCGCTGCCGTTCCGCATTGGTGACCAGTACAGCGATGACAAAGGTTCAACCGCGATCCGTTCGCTGTTTGGCTTGGGGTTGTTCAGCGACATCCGCCTTCAGATCAATGGTGACGTGCTGGTGGTGATCGTGGAAGAGCGGCCCACAGTGGCCGATGTGAGCTTCTCCGGCATCAAGGAATTCGACAACGACGTGCTGACCAAGGCACTGCGCGACATCGGGCTGACCGAGGGCCGCCCGTTCGACAAGGCGCTGGCCGACCGTGCCGAGCAGGAACTCAAGCGCCAGTACATCAGCAAGAGCATGTATGCAGCCCAAGTGGTGACCACGGTCACGCCGGGTGAGCGCAACCGGGTCAACCTCAATTTCAGCGTGGTCGAAGGCGATGTCGCCAAGATCAAGGAAATCCGGATCGTGGGCAACCAGGCCTTTTCCGAATCGACCCTGCGCAACCTGTTCGACCTCGACACCGGTGGCTGGCTGAGCTGGTACACGAAGTCCGACCGTTACTCGCGTGCCAAGCTCAACGCCGACATCGAAACACTGCGCTCGTATTACCTCACCCGAGGCTACCTTGAGTTCCGTATCGACTCCACGCAGGTCGCCATCTCGCCTGACAAGCAGGACATGTCGATCACGCTGAACATCACTGAGGGCAACCGCTACGTGGTGTCGTCGGTGGCGCTGGAGGGTGAGTACCTGGGCAAGGAAGAAGAGTTCAAGTCCCTGGTGACCCTGCGTGCCGGTGAACCCTACAACTCCGAAGACGTCACCAGCACCGTGAAGGCATTCACCGATTACTTCGGTGCCTTCGGATACGCCTTCGCGCAGGTGGAAGCCACTCCTGAGATCGATCGTGTCAACAAGCGCGTCTCGTTCGTGGTGCGCGGCCAGCCGGCCCGGCGCGTGTATGTGCGCCGCATCAACGTCGAAGGCAACAACCGCACGCGCGATGAAGTCGTGCGCCGCGAATTCCGCCAGCTCGAATCGGCCTGGTACGACAGCGATCGTATCCGCCTGTCCCGCGATCGCGTGGACCGCCTGGGTTTCTTCACCGAGGTCGGGATCGACACGCAGCCGGTGCCGGGCTCGCCAGACCAGGTGGACCTCACCATTTCGGTGGTGGAAAAGCCCACCGGCAACCTGTCGTTGGGCGCGGGCTACTCGCAAGCGGAGGAGTTGTCGATCATCGCCGGCATTCGCCAGGAGAACGTGTTCGGTTCGGGCAACTACCTCGGCATCGACATCAACACCAGCAAGTTCAACCGGCAGTTGGTGGTCAGCACGGTGGATCCGTATTTCACACCCGACGGCATCTCGCGCAGCATCGACGCCTACTACCGAACAACGCGGCCCTACGACACCCAGTCGGAGACGGGTGACTACCGCTTGATCACCAAGGGTCTGTCGATCCGGTTTGGTGTGCCTTTCACGGAGGCCGACACGGTGTTCTTCGGTGCGGGTGTGGAGCAGACGACGATTGAACCGGGCATTTTCCTGCCGGATGCGTACCGGGACTATCGCGACCAGTTTGGCGAAACCAGCAACACCTTGCCCTTGACGGTGGGTTGGTCGCGCGATACCCGCGACAGTGCTTTGGTGCCCACCCGTGGCCGTCTCCAGCGTTTCAACACCGAACTCGGTGTGGCGGGCGATGCCCGCTACGTCAAGGCGAACTACCAGTTCCAGCAGTACTTTCCACTGAGCAAGCAATACACCCTGGCCCTGAACAGCGAGTTGGGTTTCGGCAAAGGCCTGGGTGGACGCCCCTATCCCGTGTTCAAGAACTTCTTTGGAGGTGGTCTGGGCTCGGTGCGCGGCTTCGAACAGGGCACCCTCGGTCCGAGTTCACCCGTCACGGGATCCTCGGAGACTGTCAACATCGGCGGCAATCGCAGCATCGCCCTCAATGCCGAATTCATCACCCCGTTCCCCGGCGCCGGCAACGACCGCAGCCTGCGCATGTTCGGGTTTGTGGACGTAGGCAACGTGTTCGGTGAGAACGATACACGCCCGAATGCCAAAGACCTGCGTGCCTCAGTGGGCGTGGGCCTGAGCTGGATTTCGCCTGTCGGTCCGCTCAGATTCGCCATCGCCAACCCCATTCGGAAGTTCACCGGCGATAAAATCCAGAAATTCCAGTTTCAGATCGGAACCTCCTTTTGATGAAGACACTTACCAGCCTGTTCAACCGCAAGACGCTCGTTGCCGTGGCCTTGGGGCTCGCAACGCTCGGCGTTGCTGCGCAAGACCTGCGCATCGGCTTCGTGAACCTGGAGCGCATCTTGCGCGACTCCAACTCGGCCAAGGCCGCGCAGACCAAACTCGAGCAGGAATTCTCCCGCCGCGAGAAAGAGGTGCAGGCATTGGCAGCTCAGCTCAAGACGGCGTCAGAGAAGTTCGAGCGCGAAGCGCCCACGCTGCCTGACAGCCAGCGTACCGCGCGCCAGCGACAACTGGTTGACCAGGATCGCGAATTTCAGCGCAAGCAGCGCGAGTTCCAGGAAGACCTGAACATGCGCAAGAACGAAGAGCTGCAAAGCGTTCTGGAACGCGCCAACCGCATCATCCGTCAGGTGGCCGAGGCGGAGAAATTCGACCTGGTCCTCCAGGAGGCGGTCTACATCAACCCCAAGCACGACATCACCGACAAGGTGCTCAGCGGCTTGAACGGCGCCAAGTAAGCCGCAGGAACCGGGTGTGTCGAGACCACTGGGCTCCATTGTCGAAGCCCTCGGTGGTGAACTCGTCGGCTCACCCGAGCTGACCATCCGCCGGCTGGCCCCACTGGCCACGGCCGAGCCCGATGCACTGGCCTTTGTTTCACACGCCCGCTACGCATCGCAAATTGCCACCACGCGCGCAGCAGGGCTGATCGTTCCGCCGTCCCTGCGCGGTGCTGCCAGTGAGCGCGGTGCGTGCATCGTCACCGACGATCCTTACCTGTACTTTGCCCGTCTTACGCAGTGGTGGCGACGGGAGCATGCGCCCGCGTCGCTCGCCGGCATCCATTCGACCGCTGCGGTTCATCCAACTGCCGAGTTGGCGTCAGGCGTCGAGGTCGGTGCGTTTGCGGTCATCGCTGCCGGCGTTCGCGTTGGCCCAGGCGTTCGCATCGGGGCGCACAGCGTTCTCGGCGAGCATGCGCATGTGGGTGCGAACACCCAGTTGCACCCGCGCGTGACGGTGGGAGAGCGCTGCACCTTGGGTGAGCGTTGTGTGGTGCATTCCGGCGTGGTCATCGGAGCGGACGGTTTCGGCTTCGCGCCGCACCAAGGTGAGTGGATCAAGATCGAGCAACTTGGCGCTGTGCGCATTGGCAACGACGTCGAGATAGGCGCCAACACCTGCATCGACCGCGGCGCGCTGGACGACACCGTGATCGAGGACGGCGTGAAGCTCGACAACCTGATCCAGATCGGTCACAACGTGCACGTGGGTGCCCGCACGGCCATGGCTGGGTGCGTGGGGGTGGCGGGCAGTGCCACCATCGGCGCGGGCTGCACCATCGGAGGTGGCGCTGTGGTGCTGGGCCATTTGAAGCTGGCCGACGGCGTGCATGTGTCCGCGGCCTCGGTCGTCACCCGCTCCTTGCTCAAGCCCGGTCACTACACCGGCATGTTTCCCATCGACGACAATGCGAACTGGGAAAAAAATGCTGCATCGCTCAAGCAGCTCAACCGCATTCGCGAACGCCTCAAGGTGGCGGAACAAGCGATCGAACAAGCCCTCCAGAACAACACAAAGCCATGATGGACATTCACCAGATTCTCAAGCAATTGCCCCACCGCTATCCGTTCCTGCTGGTGGACCGGGTGCTCGAGCTTGAAAAAGGCAAGAGCATCAAGGCGCTCAAAAACGTGACCATCAACGAGCCGTTTTTCGTCGGGCACTTCCCGCACCGCCCGGTGATGCCGGGTGTGTTGATGCTTGAGGCCATGGCGCAGGTCGCTGCCTTGCTGGCTTTCGACACCCTGGGCGTGACGCCGGACGACAAGACGGTGTACTACTTCGCCGGCATCGACGGCGCGCGTTTCAAGCGACCGGTGGAGCCGGGCGATCAGTTGGTGATGGACGTGACGCTGGACCGCATGAAGGCCGGCATCTTCAAGTTCAAGGGCATCACCCGCGTGGGCGAGCAGGTGGCGTGCGAAGCGGAGCTGATGTGCACCATGCGCACCATCGCCTGACGGTGGGGGAGGGCGCTCTGTGTCTCTGATTCACCCCACCGCGCTGGTGGACCCGGCTGCCGAACTCGACAGTTCGGTCGCGATCGGCCCCTACACCGTGATCGGTCCGAACGTGAAGGTCGGCGCGGGGACCACGATCGGGGCGCATTGCGTGATCGAGGGCCATACCACCATCGGACGTGACAACCGCATCTTCCAGTTCAACTCGCTGGGCGCGGTGCCGCAGGACAAGAAATACGCTGGTGAACCGTGTGAGCTCATCATCGGTGACCGCAACACCGTTCGCGAGTTCTGCACCTTCAATATTGGCTCGCCTGGGGATCGCGCGAAAACCCAGGTCGGCAACGACAACTGGATCATGGCTTACGTGCACCTGGCGCACGATTGCCTGGTGGGCAACCACACCATCTTCGCCAACAACTCCCAACTCGCAGGCCATGTGGTGGTGGACGATTGGGTGATCCTCGGCGGCTTCACCGTGGTGCACCAGTTCGTGCGCGTCGGTGCCCACGCCATGACGGCCATGTGCTCGCTGCTGTTCGCCGATCTGCCGCCGTTCGTGATGTGTCAGGGTCAACCGGCCCAGGCGCGCTCCATGAACTTCGAAGGTCTGCGCCGCCGCGGTTTTTCACCCGAGCGCATTGCCGCCGTGAAGGCCATGCACAAGGCGCTGTACCGTGAGGACTTGAAGCTGGAGCAGTCGGTGGAACGCATCCGGGCCCTGGCCGACAAGACGCCAGAAGCTGCGCCCGACGTCGAGATGATGTTGAGCTTCTTGGACCAGGTGTCGCCCCAGCGCGGCATCGTGCGCTGATTCCGACATGAAGTCTTCAAAGCGTTTTGCCCTGGTGGCGGGCGAAACGTCGGGCGATCTGCTGGCGGGATTGTTGCTCGGTGGGGTGCGGCAGCGCTGGCCCGATCTGAAGTCGTTCGGCATTGGCGGCCAGCAGATGGCGGCCCAGGGTTTCGAGGCCTGGTGGCCCAGCGAAAAGCTGGCGGTGCGCGGGTACGTCGAGGTGCTGCGCCACTACCGGGAGATCGTCGGCATCCGTGCGCAATTGCAGCAGCGCCTGTTGTCCAGCGACCGGCCCGACGTGTTCATCGGCGTCGACGCACCCGACTTCAATCTGGATCTGGAAGCCAGCCTGAAGGCCAGCGGCGTGCGCACCGTGCATTTCGTGTGCCCGTCTGTCTGGGCCTGGCGCGCCGAGCGGGTCGACAAGATCCGGCGCAGCGCCGACCATGTTCTGTGCATCTTCCCGTTTGAACCCGGGCTGCTGGCCCGGCATGACATCGCCTCGACCTACGTGGGTCATCCCCTGGCCAATGTGATACCCCTGACGCCGGACCGAGCTGCCGCCAGGGTCGCCCTGGGTCTGCGCGATGAAGACACCGTGGTGGCGATCCTGCCGGGCAGCCGAGCCTCCGAGGTGCAGTACCTTGCCCAAGTGTTTTTCGAAGCCGCCGTGCGCCTGCGCAGCGAACGGCCGGGCATCCGGTTCGTGGTGCCGGCCGTGCCGGCACTGCGCGAGCGCATCGAGGGCGCTGCCCGCAGCGCCGGTCTGGGTGCCGAGCTACAAGTGATTGCCGGCCAGTCACACATGGCGTTGGCCGCCTGTGACGTGACCTTGATCGCCAGCGGCACGGCCACGCTGGAGGCGGCACTGTTCAAGCGCCCGATGGTGATTGCGTACAACATGAACTGGCTGTCGTGGCAGATCATGCGGCGCAAGCAACTGCAGCCCTGGGTGGGCCTGCCCAACATTCTGTGTGGCGAATTTGTGGTGCCGGAGTTCCTCCAAGAGGCGGCGTCGCCCCAGGCGCTGGCTCGAAGCGTGCTGGACTGGCTCGACGCGCCTGCGAAAATCGGGGCCTTGCAACAGCGCTTCACGGCGCTGCACCACACCTTGCGGCGCGATACCGCCCAACTGGCTACCGATGCGATCGAAAAAGTTCTTGAAAGCTGAGCAGGCCCACCTGGCCTGGCATGTGCCCGGTCTGGTGGCCGGGGTGGACGAAGCCGGGCGCGGCCCGCTGGCCGGGCCTGTGGTGGCCGCGGCCGTGATTCTGGACGACCGCTCGCCCATCAAGGGGCTGGCCGATTCGAAGCAGCTCACCGCGTTGCGCCGCGAGCGCCTCTATGACGAAATCCGCGCCAAGGCGCTCTGCTGCAGTGTTGCGCAGGCCTCTGTGGAGGAGATCGACCAGCTCAACATCCTGCAGGCCACCATGTTGGCCATGCGCCGCGCGGTGCTGGGACTGCGCCTGAAACCCACCAAGGTGCTGGTGGACGGCAACCGCCTGCCGGCGCTGGACGTGCTGGCCGAGGCCATTGTTTCGGGCGATGCGCTGGTGCACTGCATTTCTGCGGCCTCCATCCTGGCCAAGGTCACGCGCGATCGGCTGCTGTGTGAACTGCATTTGCAGCACCCTGAATACGGATTCGATCGCCACAAGGGTTACGGTACGGCCGAACACCTGCGTGCGTTGCAGGAGCACGGGGCGTTGACGATGCATCGGCGAACGTTTGCGCCGGTGGCGCGGGTACTCGCCCAGGCAGTGTTGACGGGAGCGCACCCCCTTGAGTGAACCCACCACCATCACCTCGCGCGACAACCCGCTGCTCAAGCGCCTGCGCGTGCTGGCGCAGGACAACACGGCCTACCGCAAACAGGGACAGGTCTGGCTTGAGGGTGACCACCTCTGCCGGGCCCTGCTCGCGCGCGGTCACCGGCCCGCCATGGCCGTGTTCACCGAGGACGCCTGGGCCCAGGCCCCGCACGACTTGCGCGACGCGTCCGACCACAACGTGACCGTGCCGCGCGCGCTCATGGCGTCCATCAGCGGTCTTGAGTCGCCGGCTGGCGTGGGCTTCGTGTGGGATCTGCCCAGATCCACCGCGCTGGACCCAGGCCAGGCCGCCGTGGTGCTGGACTGTCTGCAGGACGCCGGCAACGTGGGCTCCATCCTGCGCAGCGCGGCGGCGTTCGGTTTTGGCCAAGTGCTCGCGCTCAAGGGCACGGCTGCGCTCTGGTCGCCCAAGGTGCTGCGTGCAGGCATGGGTGCGCACTTTGCCTTGCGCCTCGTTGAGGGCCTGACGGTGGGCGATCTCGTCGCGCTGGAGGTTCCGCTGCTGGTGACCAGCTCGCACGAGGGGAATCTGCTGCACCAGGCCGCTTTGCCATGGCCGTGCGGTTGGGTGCTCGGGCACGAGGGGCAGGGCGTGAGCGCCGCCTTGCAGGCCATGGCCTCGCAAGCGGTGCGCATTGGGCAGCCAGGTGGTGAAGAGTCGCTCAATGTGGCCGCTGCCGCCGCCATCTGCCTGCACGCGAGCGCGACAGCCGCGACATAGGCGTGGGGCCAGCAGATCCGGCGCCGGGCCGCCCCAAGCCGGATCAGCCCCCTTGGGGGGCAGCGGACCTCGCGCAGCGGGGGAGCGTGGGGGCCAGCATATAATTCCGGGGTTTACCCGCAATCAGCGCGACGCGCGCTCACCCCGGTTCCTCACCCCAGGTTTTGTCCGTCCGGGCCCCCAGTCGATGCGGGGCGGGGCGGGTGCGAAGCCTGCGCGGCACCAACCGCCGGTGGCCTGCGTTTCGCCCCACTTCTGGAGTCCCATCCGTGCTTCCCGTCCACCCGAAAGCCCTTCTCGCGCTCGCCGACGGCACGGTCTTTACAGGCGTCTCCATCGGCGCCACCGGTCAGACCACGGGTGAGGTCGTGTTCAACACCTCGCTCACCGGCTACCAGGAAATCCTCACCGATCCGAGTTACTGCCAGCAGATCGTGACCCTCACGTATCCGCACATCGGCAACACCGGCATCAACGCTGAAGACGTCGAAGCCAGCCGCATCCACGCCGCTGGCCTGATCATCAAAGACCTGCCCCTGCTGGCCTCCAACTTCCGCAGCACCGAAACCCTCTCGCACTACCTGCAGCGCGAAGGCACGGTCGCCATTGCCGACCTCGACACCCGCGCCCTCACGCGCCGCCTGCGCACTCATGGCGCGCAGAACGGCTGCATTGTGGCCCTGCCCGCCGGCACCACCATCACCGAGGCCGACCGCGCCGCAGCCGTGGCCGCCGCCAAAGCCGCACCCAACATGGCGGGGCAGGATCTGGCCAAGGTGGTCTCGGCCACCGAGCCCTACGCCTGGACGCAGACCGAGTGGCAGCTCGGATTTGGCTACGGCGAGCAGATCGCACCGCGCTTCCACGTGGTGGCCTACGACTTCGGCGTGAAGAACAACATCCTGCGCATGTTGGCGCAGCGCGGCTGCAAGATCACCGTGGTGCCGGCTCAGACGCCCGCATCCGACGTGTTCAAGCTCAAGCCCAACGGCGTGTTCCTCTCCAACGGCCCAGGCGACCCGGAGCCTTGCGACTACGCGATCGCTGCCACGCGCGAGATCATCGAGGCCGGTGTGCCCACGTTTGGCATCTGCCTGGGCCATCAGATCCTGGCGCTGGCCAGCGGCGCCAAGACCTTCAAGATGAAGTTCGGTCACCACGGTGCCAACCACCCGGTGAAAGACCTCGACAACGGCCGCGTCTCCATCACCAGCCAGAACCACGGCTTCGCGGTGGACGAAAGAAACCTGCCCACCACGCTGCGCGCCACCCACGTGAGCCTGTTCGACGGCACGCTGCAGGGCCTGGCCCGCACCGACAGGCCCGCGTTCTGCTTCCAGGGCCACCCCGAGGCTTCGCCCGGTCCGCACGACATCGGCTACCTGTTCGACCGTTTCATCGATCTCATGCAGGCCCGCGTGCCCGCTACCGCCTGAGGCCGTCGCAATGAAGCTCTTCAGTTTTCCAGTGTTCGCCATCGAGAAAGCCATCGGCAAGCGCATGCTGACGCTGGAGGCTCCGCACAAGGACTGGTTCGCCCAGCGCTGGGCACAGAAGCCCTACCGCAAGGCGTTCCTGGAAAACAAGGCCATGCCGCTGGTGACGCTGCTGGCCAAGGGCAAAACCTGGGACGACGAGACCTTCAACACCGAACTGGCTGCCTGGGACGCGCGCTTTTACGACGCCGAAGTCGAGGTGCTGCGTCCCTTGATCGAAGGCGACGGCCTGCTGCAGCTGATGCAGAAAAACGTGCCGGCCGAGCGACTGCAGGCCTTGCTGAACACACTGGATACCCAGCGCCAGGCCTGAGAGATCTCTCTGGCCCGGCGCACACCCTTCGCGAACCACATGCCCAAAAGAACCGACATCCAAACCGTCCTCATCATCGGCGCTGGCCCGATCATCATTGGCCAGGCCTGTGAGTTCGACTACTCCGGCGTGCAGGCCTGCAAGGCCTTGCGCGAAGAGGGCTACAAGGTGGTGCTGATCAACAGCAACCCCGCGACCATCATGACCGACCCGGCCACCGCCGACGTCACCTACATCGAACCCATCACCTGGCAGACGGTGGAGAAGATCATCGCCAAGGAGCGCCCGCTGGCGAAGGGCGGTTTCGCGATCCTGCCGACCATGGGCGGCCAGACCGCGCTGAACTGCGCGCTCGACCTCTGGCGCCACGGCGTGCTGGCAAAGTACGACGTGGAGCTGATCGGCGCCACGCCCGAGGCCATCGACAAGGCCGAAGACCGCCTCAAGTTCAAGGACGCCATGACCAAGATCGGTCTGGGCTCGGCGCGCTCGGGCATCGCCCACAGCCTGGACGAGGCCTGGGGCGTGCAGAAAACCGTGGGCTTCCCCGTGGTGATCCGCCCCAGCTTCACGCTGGGCGGCACCGGGGGCGGCATTGCCTACAACCCGGAAGAATTTGAAGTCATCTGCAAGCGCGGCCTGGAAGCTTCGCCGACCAGCGAGCTGCTGATCGAAGAATCGCTGCTCGGCTGGAAAGAGTACGAGATGGAAGTGGTGCGCGACAAGGCGGACAACTGCATCATCGTGTGTTCGATCGAAAACCTGGATCCCATGGGTGTGCACACCGGTGACTCCATCACCGTGGCGCCCGCCCAGACGCTGACCGACAAGGAATATCAGATCCTGCGCAACGCCTCGCTGGCCGTGCTGCGCGAGATCGGTGTGGACACCGGCGGCTCCAACGTGCAGTTCTCCATCAACCCCGCCGACGGTCGCATGGTGGTGATCGAGATGAACCCGCGTGTTTCGCGTTCGTCCGCACTCGCCTCCAAGGCCACGGGCTTTCCCATCGCCAAAGTGGCGGCCAAGCTGGCCATCGGCTACACGCTGGACGAGCTGCGCAACGAGATCACGGGCGGCGCCACGCCGGCCAGCTTCGAGCCCAGCATCGACTACGTGGTCACCAAGATCCCGCGTTTTGCGTTCGAAAAATTCCCCACCGCCGACAGCCGCCTGACCACGCAGATGAAGAGCGTGGGCGAGGTCATGGCCATGGGCCGCACCTTCCAGGAATCGTTCCAGAAAGCCCTGCGCGGCCTGGAAGTGGGCGTGGACGGCATGAACGAGAAGACGCAGGACCGCGAGACGCTGGAGCGTGAACTCGGCGAGCCCGGCCCGGACCGGATCTGGTACGTGGGCGACGCGTTTGCCGCCGGCTGGACGATGGACGAGGTGCATCAGTTCACCAAGATCGACCCGTGGTTCCTGGTGCAGATCGAAGAGATCGTGAAGATCGAGCTCGCGCTGGAAAAGACCAGCCTGGAAGCGATCGACGCCGAAACACTGCGCGGCCTGAAGAAGAAGGGCTTCTCCGACCGCCGCCTGGCCAAGCTGCTCAAGACCAACGACCAGGCCGTGCGCGAGCGCCGCATCGCCGAGAACATCCGCCCGGTCTACAAGCGCGTGGACACCTGCGCGGCCGAGTTCGCCACCGACACCGCCTATCTGTACTCGACCTACGAAGGCAACGGTGACGGCGAGTGCGAGGCCGAGCCGACGAACAACAAGAAGATCATGGTGCTCGGCGGTGGCCCCAACCGCATCGGCCAGGGCATCGAGTTCGACTACTGCTGTGTGCACGCGGCGCTCGCGATGCGCGAGGACGGCTACGAGACCATCATGGTCAACTGCAATCCCGAGACCGTGTCCACCGACTACGACACCAGCGATCGCCTGTACTTCGAACCGCTCACGCTCGAAGACGTGCTGGAGATCGTGGACAAGGAGAAGCCGCTGGGTGTGATCGTGCAGTACGGCGGTCAGACGCCGCTCAAGCTCGCGTTGGGCCTGGAGGCCGCGGGCGTGCCCATCATCGGCACCAGCCCCGACATGATCGACGCGGCCGAAGACCGCGAACGCTTCCAGCAACTGCTGCACACGCTGGGTCTTCGCCAGCCGCCCAACGCCACCGCGCGCGCCGAGCCCGAAGCACTTGAAAAAGCCGCCGCGCTGGGGTACCCGCTGGTGGTGCGCCCGAGCTATGTGCTGGGTGGCCGCGCCATGGAAATCGTGCACGAGCAGCGCGACCTCGAACGCTACATGCGCGAAGCCGTCAAGGTCAGCCACGATTCTCCCGTGCTGCTCGACCGCTTCCTCAACGACGCGATCGAGTGTGACGTGGATGCGATCCGCGACCACACCGGCCGTGTGTTCATCGGCGGCGTGATGGAGCACATCGAACAGGCCGGCGTGCACAGCGGTGACTCCGCCTGCTCGCTGCCGCCGTACTACCTGAGCAAGGCCACGGTGGACGAACTCAAGCGCCAGACCGCGGCCATGGCCGAGGGCTTGAACGTGATTGGCCTGATGAACGTGCAGTTCGCGATCCAGGAAGTGGAAGAGAACGGCGTGAAGAAGGACGTGATCTTCGTGCTCGAAGTGAATCCGCGCGCCTCGCGCACCGTGCCCTTCGTCTCCAAGGCCACCGGCATCCAGCTGGCCAAGGTGGCGGCGCGCTGCATGGCCGGCCAGTCGCTCGACGACCAAGGCATCGGCGCCGAGGTCACGCCGCCGTATTTCAGCGTCAAGGAAGCCGTGTTCCCGTTCGTGAAGTTCCCGGGCGTGGACACCATCCTGGGCCCCGAGATGAAGTCCACCGGCGAGGTGATGGGCGTGGGCAAGACCTTTGGTGAAGCCTTCGTCAAGAGCCAGCTGGGCGCCGGCACCAAGCTGCCGACGTCGGGCAAGGTGTTCCTGACGGTCAAGAACAGCGACAAGCCACGCGCGGTGGACATCGCACGTCAACTGGTCACCATGGGTTTCGAACTGGTCGCCACCCGCGGTACTGCCGCCGCCATCAGCGCGGCCGGTGTGGCCGTGCAGACGGTGAACAAGGTCACCGAAGGACGTCCGCACATCGTCGATGCGATCAAGAACGGCGATATCGTGCTGGTGATCAACACGGTGGAAGAACGCCGCAATGCCATCACCGACTCGCGCGCCATCCGCACCTCGGCGCTGCTGGCTCGTGTGACGACCTTCACCACCATCGCTGGCGCCGAAGCCGCGGTGGAAGGCATGAAGTACCTGGACAAGCTGAGCGTGATCTCGGTGCAGGAGATGCACGCGCAGCTCTGATCCCTGTTGAGGTGGTTTCGGGTTGTTCCCAGTGGAGTCGGGGACTACCCGGGGCATAATTGACCACAGTACACCGCCGACCGGCAACGCTCGGCGGTTTCCTTTTGTATCGACGCAGACACGGACGAAGACTGCTGCATTCCCGACTTCCGGAGCACCACATGGCCACCCTACCCATCACCAAGCGCGGCGCTGAAAAACTCAAGGAGGAGCTTCATCGCCTGAAGACCGTGGACCGCCCCTGGGTGATCAACGCGATTGCCGAAGCGCGCGCGCAGGGCGATCTGAGCGAAAACGCCGAGTACGACGCCGCCAAGGATCGCCAGGGCTTCATCGAAGGTCGCATTGCCGAGATCGAGGGCAAGCTCTCGGCCGCGCAAATCATCGACCCGACCGCGGTGGACGCCGGCGGCAAGGTTGTGTTTGGTGCCACCGTGGAGCTGGAAGACGAAGCCAGCGGTGCGGCCGTCACGTATCAGATCGTGGGCGAAGACGAGGCCGACCTCAAACTGGGATTGGTGAACATCGGCAGCCCGATTGCGCGTGCGCTGATCGGCAAGGAAGAGGGCGATGTGGCCGAGGTGCAGGCGCCGGGTGGCACCAAGCGCTTCGAGATCGTGGCCGTGCGCTACGCCTGATGCCGCTGCAACGCCAGGCCATCCTGATCGCCGCCCTCTGGTGGGGTGGCATGAGCGCACTGAGCTTTCTCGCCGTGCCGTTGTTGTTTGCCACGCTGGGCAGTCCGTCCATGGCAGGGCCCGTGGCCGCGAAGATCTTTTCCCTCCAATGCTGGGCCGGCCTCGTGTTCGGCATGGCCTTGCTGCTGATGCTGCGCCGCTGGCGTGGCGAGGGCACCAGCATCGCGCCCGCCGCACTCACCACCATGAGCTTCGTGCTGTTCGCGATGCTGCTCGCGCTGGTGCAGGAATTCGGCGTGGCCCAGAACATCGTCACCGCCCGCGCCAGCGGCGGCAACCTGCACCTGTGGCACGGCGTGGGCACCGCGATGGTGCTGGGTCAGTGGCTGTGCGCTGGGGCGGTGCTGTGGCGACTCGCGGCACCACCCACAACCGAGCCGGTTTAGTCGACCAGGCTTTCGGCTGATTCGAGCGTGTTGACCATCAGCATGGTGATGGTCATGGGGCCCACACCACCGGGAACGGGGGTGATCCAGCCGGCGACTTGCCGCACGCCTTCAAAGTCGACATCCCCGCACAGTTTGCCTTCGTCGTTGCGGTTCATGCCCACGTCGATCACCACCGCTCCAGGCTTCACCATGTCGGCCGTGAGCACGTTGCGCTTGCCCACGGCGGCCACGATCACGTCGGCTTGCAGTGTCATGGCCTTGAGATCCGGGGTGCCGCTGTGGCAGATGGTGACCGTGGCGTTCTGCTGCAACAGCATGAGCGCCATCGGCTTGCCGACGATGTTGCTGCGGCCGATCACCACGGCGTGTTTGCCCTTGAGCCCGTAGCCGATGCTCTCCAGCATCTTCATGCAGCCGTAGGGTGTGCAGGGCCAGAAGCCGGGCATGCCGGTCATGAGGGCGCCGGCGCTGGCAATGTGAAAGCCATCGACGTCCTTGGCGGGCGAGATCGCCTCGATCACCTTCTGCGCATCGATGTGTGCGGGCAACGGAAGCTGTACCAGGATGCCGTGGATGGAGGGGTCGGCATTGAGTGCATCCACGCGCGCAAGCAGTTCTGCCTCGGTCATGGTGGCGGGCCAGCGCTCCAGTACCGAGTGCATGCCGGTGTCTTCACAGGCCTTGACCTTGTTGCGCACATAGACCTGCGACGCTGCGTTCTCGCCAACCAGGATCACCGCCAGACCCGGCGTGATGCCACGCGCTTTCAGGGCGGTGACCCGCGCCGTCACGTCGGCGCGAAGTTGGCGGGAGAGGGCGTTGCCGTCGATGAGTTGTGCGGTCATGGGGTGATCGGTCTGCGGTTGAAATGGAAACGCCCGCCGGGAAGGGCGGGCGTTGATCGGGTGTGTTGGTTGGCGTGTCAGGCCTTGGCCGGGGTCTGTCCCAGCGCGATCTTGAGCAGGTCGGCCACGGTGTTGGCACCGAGTTTTTCCATGATGTTGGCGCGGTGCGCCTCCACCGTCTTGATGCTGATGCCCAGATCGTCGGCAATCTGCTTGTTCAGCCGGCCGGCGACGATGCGTTCCAGCACCTGGGCTTCGCGGCTGGTGAGCTTGGAGAGCAGGGCGTCGCGGCTCACCGCCTGCTGGTGGGTGGTGAAGGCTTCGCGCGCGTGCTCGAGCATGCGCTCGACCAGCGTGACGAGCTGGTCTTCCTTGAACGGCTTCTGAATGAAGTCGAGCGCGCCCTTCTTCATGGATTCCACCGCCATCGGCACGTCGCCGTGGCCGGTGATGAAGACGATGGGCAGGGGGGACTGACGCTCGATCAGCCGCTCTTGCAACTCCATGCCGGTCATGCCACCCATGCGGATGTCGGCTATGAGGCAAGCCACCTCGCGGGCGTCGTAGCGGCTGAGGAAGGCCTCGGCCGATTCGAAGCAGCGGACCCGGAAGTCCTTGCCTTCGAGCAGCCATTGAAGTGAGTCGCGCACCGCCTCGTCGTCATCGACCACATAGACCGTGCCTTTTTTCGGGATCAAACTCATCTCGCTCTTTCTGTGTCCGTCACCGGCTCTGTGGCTGGTCCGGTTGATGCGTCGCTGACCTTCAATCTTGAGATCACGGGGATCCAGAAACTGAAGCAGCAACCCACAACCTCTTCCCCATTGTAGATGTTGTGCACATGCATCCTGCCGTGGTGAGATTCGACGATGCTGCGGCACAGTTTCAGGCCAATGCCCATGCCTTCGCTCTTGGTGCTGTAGAAGGCTTCGTAGATGCGCTCGATCATCTCGTCGGGCACGCCGTTGCCGGAGTCGCGCACCGAGAACTCGACCACGTCCAGGTCGTCCTGGCGGCGCGGCCCCACGCGCAACTCGACATAGCGCTCTCCGGGTGCACGGCCCGCCTGCATGATGGCTTCACCTGCGTTCTTCAGCAGGTTGATGAGCACCTGCTCGATCAGGATGGGGTCGACCATCAGGCTGGGCAGGCGCGCCGCCACATAGGGCGACAGGCGCACCTGATGGCGGCGCAGTTCGATGTCGGCCAGTTCGATCGCGTTGCTCACCATCTGCGCCACGTCAGACGGTGCCGGATTGGGTTCGCTGCGCTTCACGAAGGCCTTGATGCGCTGGATGATCTGCCCGGCTCGCTGTGCCTGGCGAGCGGTCTTCTCCAGCGCACCCAGCAGGTCTTCCGTGCTGATCCGGTTTTCGTTGACGCGCGAGATCATGCCGTTGCAATAGTTGCTGATCGCGGTGAGTGGCTGGTTGAGCTCGTGCGCCACGCTCGACGCCATCTCACCCATGGTGATCAGGCGGCTCGCGGTCTGCGCTCGTTCAGCCTGGCGCGAGGCCTGCTCTTCGGCATAGCGGCGAGGCGTGATGTCGCTGGCAATCACCATCTGCGCCAGGCGCCCGTCGACCCAGGTGAGGTAGCGCGTGCGCACCTCCAGCCAGCGGTCGAGCTCTTCCACGAACACCTCGGCATTTTCCGCACCGGCGTCCGTCAAGGTTTCGGTGGGCATGCCCGCGAAGGCGTCCACCGCATCGCCGTCGTCCGGGCTGGGCGTGGGCTGGTTGCCCGCCAGGTCCACCAAATGGCGGTGACCCTGACCGCGCGTGCCGAACCACATGCGGTACATCTTGTTGGCGAACAGCATTTCGTCGCTGCCCAGCGGTGCCACCGACACGGCCGAGTCCAGGCTTTCCAGCACGGTGGTGAAACGCTCATAGGACGCAGAGAGTTCCTCGCGAATGCGCTTGGGCTCGGTGATGTCGGTCATCGAAGTCATCCAGCCAGTCTGGTGGCCCTTGGGATCGATCAGTGGTGACACATACATGCGCGCGTCGAAGATGCTGCCGTCGCGACGCTGCACCCGCACCTCGAAGCCTCCGGGCGTGGAGCGCCCGCGCAGCTCGTCTTCCAGGCGGGCTGACAGCTGGTCGTGGTCTTCGTCGGGCCAATAGGGGAAAGGGGCGGTGCGCCCCACCAGCTCGCCTTCGGTCCACCCCGTCATGGAGCAGAAGGCCGGGTTCACGTAGGTGATGCGTCCCTGCATGTCGAGCGCTCGCATGCCAGTGAGCATGGAGTTTTCCATGGCGCGGCGAAAGTTGGTCTCGGACACCAGGGCCTGCTGGGCCTGCACGCGCCGGCGTGTGTGGCGCCAGGTTCCGAGCAGCATCCACACCGTGAGGGCGGAGAGAGCGCCGATCACCCAGAAAAAGCCGCTGCCCACAATGTCCTGCGAGGTGCGGTATCCCTGCGCCTTCACGATCAATCCGTTGCCCACCGGCGAGACCGGCACCTCGTGTTCCATCGGCGGGTTGGACCAAGGCAGCAGGCGCAACACGTCGCTGGGCGCCTGCAAGCTGCCCGCGAGCACATGGCCGCGGTCGTCCACCAGCGCTACCGCGTAGCGCGCCATGATCTCCGGGGGCATGCCGAAGCGCATGAGGCCGTCAATGGCGTACTCGCCCATGACCGTCCCGGCAAACCGACCTTGCTCGCTCAGCGGCACGTGCAGCATCAGCGTCGCGTTGCGCGGGTCCTGGGTTTCCAGCGGGCGCGAATAGGTGGGTTGTCGCAAATCGCGCGCAAGGTCGAAGGTGCCGTCGGTTTCTTTTGGAGACAGCGTGCTGCCGGTCGAGCGCATCAGGCGCAACGGTGCGCTGGGGGAGGTGTAGCTGGCGAGCACGTTGCGTCGGGCGTCCACCCAGGTCACGGCCAGCAACTCGGGGAACTGGCTCACCAGCGTTTCGACCTGAAACACGAACTCTTCCGTGTCGATGTCCCGATTGTCGATTTCGCGGGCCAGTCGCATCAGCTGCTCCTGGCGTTCCAGCAGACGCAGGCGCAAGCGCTGCTGCGCGTACTCCACATCGCGCGTCACGGCTTCCTGCTCGCGCTCGAGCTCTTCAAATCGCAGATAGGTGATGGCCACCACGATGGCCGAGAGGAACAGCAGCACCGACAGCAACGGCGCCAGTGTGGCGAAACGATCCTGCCGCGACGGCGGCAGACGTCGCCACCAGCGTTTCCACCAAGGAGCCTGTGCGGCTTTGGGCGGCGGTGCTGCAGGTGTCGAGGGCGCTGAACTCATAGCCTGCCGAGTCTACGTGAGCAAGCGCCCGATGCTTCCATTTGTGCAGCGCCAGTGTGGCGAATCTCTGTTTTTTCAATACTCCCCAGTATTTCATAATGTAGAAACTAAAAGCACATATTGAAATTTGAAAAGCGTTGTGGGAAACTCCGTGACAGCGCGGAATGACCCCCGTAAGCTCGATTTCAATCAACAGGAGACAAGCATGGCAGCGAACAACGCTCAGGACGGCCGCGGCGCCGGCGACCTGGATACCCAGGAAACACGCGAATGGATGGAGGCGCTGGGCGCCGTGATCGAGCGGGAGGGCCCCGAGCGCGCCCACTTCCTTTTGGAGCAACTGCTTGAGGAGGCTCGCCAGCACAGCATTGACCTGCCGTTTTCGGCCACCACGGGCTATGTGAACACCATCGAGCCCAATCAGGAAGAGCGCTGCCCGGGCAACATCGAGATCGAAGAGCGCCTGCGCGCCTACATGCGCTGGAACGCCATGGCCATGGTGGTCAAGGCCAACCGCCACAACCCCGAAGACGGTGGCGACCTCGGCGGACACATCGGCTCGTTCGCTTCGCTGGCCCACATGTTCGGTGCCGGCTTCAACCATTTCTGGCACGCCGAGAGCGAGAACCACGGTGGCGACTGCCTCTACATCCAGGGCCACGTGTCGCCCGGCGTTTATGCCCGCGCCTACCTCGAAGGCCGACTGACCGAAGAGCAACTGCTCAACTTCCGCCAGGAAGTCGATGGCAAGGGCCTCTCCAGCTATCCACACCCCAAGCTGATGCCCGAGTTCTGGCAGTTCCCCACGGTGTCCATGGGCCTGGGCCCGCTGATGGCGATCTACCAGGCGCGTTTCCTGAAGTACCTGCACGCCCGTGGCATTGCCAACACCGAGAACCGCAAGGTCTGGGTGTTCTGTGGCGACGGCGAGATGGACGAAGTCGAATCGCTGGGCGCGATCAGCCTGGCCGCGCGCGAGAACCTGGACAACCTGATCTTCGTGGTGAACTGCAACCTGCAGCGCCTGGATGGCCCGGTGCGCGGCAACGGCAAGATCATTCAGGAGCTTGAAGGTGAGTTCCGCGGCTCCGGCTGGAACGTGATCAAGCTGCTGTGGGGCAGCGAATGGGACTCGCTGCTGGCGCGCGACAAGGACGGTGCGCTGCGCAAGATCATGATGGACACGGTCGACGGCGACTACCAGGCCTTCAAGGCCAACGACGGTGCCTACGTGCGCAAGCATTTCTTCGGCCGCGACCCCAAGACGCTGGAAATGGTGGCTCACCTCAGCGACAACGACATCTGGAACCTCAAGCGCGGTGGCCACGACCCGCAGAAGGTTTATGCGGCGTACCACAAGGCGGTCAACCACAAGGGCCAGCCGACCGTGCTCCTGATCAAGACCGTCAAGGGCTTCGGCATGGGCAAGTCGGGCGAGGGCAAGAACACGGTGCACCAGACCAAGAAGCTCACCGACGAAGACATCAAGATCTTCCGTGACCGCTTCAACCTGCCCATCCCCGACAGCGAGCTTTCCAAGATCCCGTTCTACAAGCCGGCCGACGACACGCCGGAAATGCGTTATCTGCACGAACGCCGCCAGGCCCTGGGTGGCTATCTGCCCAAGCGCCGCACCAAGGCCGACGAGAGCTTCACCGTGCCCTCGATCGAGACCTTCAAGGCCGTGATGGAGCCCACCGTGGAAGGCCGCGAGATATCGACCACGCAGGCCTACGTGCGTTTCCTCTCCCAGTTGCTGCGCGACCAGGCCCTGGGCCCGCGCGTCGTGCCCATCCTGGTCGATGAGGCGCGCACCTTCGGCATGGAAGGCCTGTTCCGCCAGATCGGCATCTACAACCCTGCAGGCCAGCAGTACACCCCGGTCGACAAAGACCAGGTCATGTACTACAAGGAAGACAAGGCTGGCCAGATCCTGCAGGAAGGTATCAACGAGGCCGGTGGCATGAGCAGCTGGATCGCGGCGGCAACTTCCTACAGCACGAGCAACCGCATCATGGTGCCGTTCTACGTGTACTACTCGATGTTCGGCTTCCAGCGCATCGGCGACCTGGCCTGGGCAGCCGGCGACATGCAGGCGCGCGGCTTCCTGCTGGGCGGCACCTCCGGGCGCACCACGCTCAACGGCGAAGGCCTGCAGCACGAAGACGGCCACAGCCACATCCTGGCTGGCACCATTCCCAACTGCATCAGCTACGACCCGACCTTCGCGCATGAAGTGGGCGTGATCCTGCACCATGGCTTGAAGCGCATGGTGGAGAAGCAGGACAACGTTTTCTACTACCTGACCCTGCTGAACGAGAACTACGCCATGCCCGGCCTGCAGCCGGGTACCGAAGAGCAGATCATCAAGGGCATGTATTACTGCAAGCAGGCGCCCGCCCTCAAGAAGGACGCACCAAGCGTTCAATTGCTGGGCAGTGGCACCATCTTGCGCGAGAGCATTGCCGCCCAGGAACTGCTGGAGAAGGACTGGGGCGTGAGTGCTGGTGTGTGGAGTTGCCCGAGCTTCAACGAGCTCACGCGCGACGGCCAGGACGCCGAGCGCTGGAACCTGCTGCACCCGACCGAGCCGCAGCGCGTGCCGTTCGTGGCCCAGCAACTGGGCAACACGACCGGCCCGGTGGTGGCCTCCACCGACTACATGAAGAACTACGCCGAGCAGATCCGCTCCTTCATACCCAAAGGCCGCACCTACAAGGTGCTGGGTACCGACGGCTTTGGCCGCAGCGATTTCCGCAGCAAGCTGCGCGAGCACTTCGAGATCAACCGCCACTACATCGTGGTGGCTGCGCTCAAGGCACTGAGCGAAGAGGGCACGGTGCCGGCGGCCACAGTGGCCGAAGCCATTGCCAAGTACGGCATCAAGGCCGACAAGATCAACCCGCTGTACGCCTGATACGGCGAGGAGACAACAACATGGCACTCATAGATGTGAAGGTCCCGGACATCGGCGACTTCGACGAGGTGGCGGTCATCGAACTGCTGGTGAACGTGGGCGACACGGTCAAGGCCGAACAGTCGCTGATCACGGTGGAGTCCGACAAGGCGTCGATGGAGATTCCCTCCAGCACCGCTGGCGTGGTGAAGGAGCTCAAGGTGTCGCTGGGCGACAAGGTGAAAGAGGGCTCGGTGGTGCTGGTGCTGGAGACGGCGGGTGAAGCTGCTGCTCCCGCCGCGCCGGCTGCTTCGGCGCCTGCTCCCACACCCACGCCGCCCGCAGCTCCGGCTGCAGCGCCGGCTGCAGCGCCTGCAGCGGCCGGCCCGGTCGAGGTGCATGTGCCCGACATCGGTGACTTCAAGGACGTCGCCGTCATCGAGGTCCTCGTCAAACCCGGCGACAAGATCGCCCTGGAGCAAAGCCTGATCACGGTGGAGTCGGACAAGGCTTCGATGGAGATTCCGTCGTCGGCCGCCGGCGTGCTCAAGGAACTCAAGGTCAAGGTGGGTGACACGGTCAACATCGGAGACTTGCTGGCGATCCTGGAAGGTGTTGCGGCGGCGAGCCCCTCACCCCAGCCCTCTCCCCAGGAGGGCGAGGGGGCCAAGCCCGCCGCTCCGGCCGCACCCGCTGCGGCTGCACCACAGGCTGCGAGCGTTTCCGCGCCTGCAGCCCCTGCCCACAACCCCACTGCGGTTGTTGCCGCGGGCCTGCCCCACGCCTCACCCTCGGTGCGCAAGTTCGCCCGCGAACTCGGCGTACCGCTGACTGAGGTGAAGGGCTCCGGCCTCAAGGGCCGCATCACCGCCGAAGACATCCAGTCGTTCACGAAATCCGTGATGACCGGTGCGGTGCAAACCACCGCGCAAGCCGCCAAGGCTCCGGCTTCCGCTGGCGGTGGTGGCTCCGAGCTGGGCCTGATCCCCTGGCCCAAGGTCGACTTCGCCAAGTTCGGCCCCATCGAGCGCAAGGAGATGGGCCGCATCAAGAAGATCAGCGGTGCCAACCTGCTGCGCAACGCGGTCATGATCCCGGCCGTCACCAACTTCGACGACGCCGACATCACCGACCTCGAAGCCTTCCGCGTCTCCACCAACAAGGAGAACGAGAAGAGCGGAGTCAAGGTGACCATGCTCGCTTTCCTGATCAAGGCCTGCGTGGCCACGCTCAAGAAATTCCCCGAGTTCAACAGCTCGCTCGACGGCGATGCGCTGGTCTACAAGCAGTTCTGGCACATCGGCTTCGCAGCCGACACGCCCAACGGCCTGATGGTCCCGGTGATCAAGGACGCCGACAAGAAGGGCGTGCTGCAGATCAGCCAGGAAATGGGCGAACTCGCCAAGAAGGCGCGCGAAGGCAAGCTGAGCCCGGCCGAGATGAGCGGCGCCACGTTCACCATCTCCAGCCTGGGCGGCATTGGCGGGCGCTACTTCACGCCCATCATCAACGCGCCCGAGGTGGCCATCCTGGGCGTGTGCAAGAGCCAGATGGAACCGGTGTGGGACGGCAAGGCCTTTGCGCCTCGCCTGATGCTGCCTCTCTCCTTGACCTGGGACCACCGCGTGATCGATGGCGCTGCGGCGGCGCGTTTCAACGCTTACCTCGGTCAGATCCTCGGCGACTTCCGTCGCGTTCTTCTTTAAGGAATGGCGATGGCACTGATCGATATTCAAGTACCGGACATTGGCGACTTCGACGAAGTTGCGGTTATTGAGCTGTTGGTGAAGCCCGGCGACACCGTGAAGGCCGAGCAATCGCTCATCACGGTGGAATCCGACAAGGCCTCGATGGAGATCCCGTCTTCACAGGCGGGCGTGGTCAAGGAGCTCAAGGTCAAGCTGGGCGACAAGGTCAAGCAGGGCAGTGTGGTGCTCACGCTGGAGGCGGCCGGTGAGGCCGCTGCGGCGCCTGCACCAGCGGCTGTCCCGGCGCCCGCTGCTGCCGCACCGGTCGCAACGCCCGCAGCCGCGCCCTCGGCGGCCAGCTTCGGCGGCAGTGCCGACCTCGATTGCGACGTGCTCGTGCTCGGCGGCGGTCCCGGTGGTTACAGCGCAGCCTTCCGCGCGGCCGACCTGGGCCTGAAGGTCGTGCTGGTCGAGCGCTACGCCAGCCTGGGTGGTGTGTGTTTGAACGTGGGCTGCATCCCCTCCAAGGCGCTCCTGCACGTGGCCGCCGTGATGGACGAGGTCAGCCACATGGCCGATCTGGGCATCGAGTTCGGCCGCCCGGTGGTCAACATCGAGAAGCTGCGCGGCCACAAAGAGAAAGTCATCGGTAAGCTCACCGGCGGCCTGGCCGCCATGGCCAAGATGCGCAAGGTCACCACGGTTCGGGGTTACGGTGCCTTCGTCGGTGCGAACCACCTCGAGGTGGAAGAAACCAGCGGGACGGCGCAGGAAAAGACCGGCAAGAAGCAGGTGATCGCCTTCAAGAAGGCCATCATCGCGGCCGGTTCGCAAGCCGTGCGTTTGCCCTTCATGCCCGAAGACCCGCGCGTGGTGGACAGCACCGGGGCCCTGGCGCTCAAGGATGTGCCCAAGCGCATGCTGATCCTGGGCGGCGGCATCATCGGCCTGGAGATGGGCACGGTCTACAGCACGCTGGGCGCGCGCCTGGACGTGGTGGAAATGCTCGACGGCCTGATGCAGGGCGCCGACCGCGACCTGGTGAAGATCTGGCAGAAGATGAACGCCAAGCGCTTCGACAACATCATGCTCAAGACCAAGACGGTGGGCGCGAAGGCCACGCCCGACGGCATCGAGGTGACGTTTGCCGCCGCCGAAGAAGGCGGCACCGCGCCCGCGCCGCAGGTCTACGACCTGGTGCTGCAGGCCGTGGGCCGCACGCCCAACGGCAAGAAGATCGCCGCCGACAAGGCCGGCGTGGCGGTGACCGACCGGGGCTTCATCAACGTCGACATCCAGATGCGCACCAACGTGCCGCACATCTTCGCCATCGGCGACATCGTGGGCCAACCCATGCTGGCGCACAAGGCGGTGCACGAGGCGCACGTGGCGGCCGAGGTGATCGCGGGCGAACTGCAAGGCAACAAGGAGCTGGCGGCCGCGGCGTTCAATGCGCGCGTCATCCCCAGCGTCGCCTACACCGACCCCGAGGTGGCCTGGGTGGGCCTCACCGAGGACCAGGCCAAGGCACAGGGCATCAAGGTCAAGAAAGGCCTGTTCCCCTGGACGGCCTCCGGCCGCGCGATTGCCAACGGCCGCGACGAGGGCGTGACCAAGCTGCTGTTCGACGATTCACCCGAGGCCCATGGACACGGGAAGATATTGGGCGGCGGCATGGTGGGCACGCACGCGGGCGACATGATCGGCGAGATCGCACTCGCCATCGAGATGGGCGCGGACGCGGTCGACATCGGCAAGACCATCCACCCGCATCCCACGCTGGGCGAGAGCATCGGCATGGCGGCGGAGATTGCGCATGGGTCTTGCACCGACGTGCCTCCGCAGCGCAAGTAAACGCGTCCGGTCCGAAAAAAGCCGCCAAGCCTCACGGGTTGGCGGCTTTTCTCATGGGCGTGATTCAGCGCGGAGGGACGCGGTTGGCCAGTGGCGCGCTGCGGTAGTCGGGCAGCAGCTTGCAGGTGTCGCCATAGGCGGCTTCATAGCCTTTGCAAAGGGCTGCCACCGTCTGCGGCGTGGGCTTGTCTTTTCTGTCGATCCAGTTGAGCAAGGCGGTGAACAACGCGGGGTACTGAGGGTCGCTCAAGTAGCTGTGTTCGGACTCGTCGCTGAAAGTCTGCACCAGCCGCTGACCATTGCCCGCGCGCTCCACCACGTCGCGGTAGGCCGATTCGAGTTCGACGAAGGCCGTCGGATCGTTGACGGCGTGCAACGTGAGCACGGGCATGTTGATCTTCCCAACGGGGTCGCTGTCGTTCGCCAGTTCGGCGAATGCAGCGGGATCGGCCGTGTAGCGCAACACGCCTGCGTTCAAGGCCGCGTCGTCCGACGAGCCTGTGTACCGCACATTGGCGTTGGTGAAAGGGTTGCGATTGCCCAGGCGCAATTGCGTGAGATCGCGGAACAACCAGGTGGACCAGTTGAGGTGTGCGATCAACGAGCGTTCCGGAATCCGGATGACGCCAACGATGTTGGCGAGGTTGGCCTTCTGTTGTTCGCTGCGCTGGGCGGCGGGCTTGCGCACGCCGGTGCATTCGTCGACGCGCGTGGCCAGTTCGGCCCGCGTGAGCCTGGCGTTCATGGGAAGGCCTTGCCACAGCGGGTATTGCGGCTCGTCGGCCTTGGGGTGGTTCTTGCAGAAGTACTGGTAAACCACGCGCAGGTCGATCCGGAAGTCGTAGGCGCGGGTGCCGCCGCCCAGCATGCCGCTGGTGAGGAGGACCCCGTCGTATGGACCCTTGACCGGTCCGTTGGGGCCATCCACCATGGCGTACAACTCGGCGCCTTTGGCGGCGACCGCAGCGCCGTAGCTTTGCCCGTGCAGGATGGTGCGGCGCGGTGGTCCGAAGTGCTTCACGAAGATGCGCCGCACGCGCTCGGTGTCCTCGGCGGCCATCGTCACGCCAAACCCGCCACGGCGGTAGGTTGACCCTGCCCAGGCATGGCCGGCTTTCACTGTGACGGCCCAGCGCTTGAGGTCTTCCTCGCCGCGCTTGAGCGTCGCCGGGCCGGTGTCGGTGGGTCCGCCATGGGCATGCATCACCAGCACACCGGTCTCGGGTTTCCAGTTGGCGGGCAAGGCCATCCAGTAGAAGCCGCCCAGGCCGTCTTCGCCCGCATGGCAGATCGCGTCTGCCGGGACGTCGGCCGGACAGGCGCGGGGTTGGGGGGCAGCGGGAACCTGGGCGTTGGCGGCGCCAAGCTGGCAGGCCAGGGCAGCCAGCGCCAGCAGCGCGGTGGGACGAATGTGCACGGGTTGTCTCCTGATGGTTTTGAACGGCCCAGGCACGATAGGTGTGCGACAACCCCCATGTCAAATATACTGAAACGCTGTTTTCAATACCTTTCAGATATGGACATTCGCCACATGCGCTACTTCCTGGCTGTTGCTGAAGCCGGTCACATGACGCGCGCGGCGGAGCACCTGGGCATCCAGCAACCACCGCTGAGCTTGCAGATCAAGGCGTTGGAGAAAGAGTTGGGAGTGTTGTTGTTTCACCGGCATCCCAAGGGCGTGACCCTGTCCGATGCCGGGCGGCTGTTCGAGAAGGAGGCGCGCCGGCTGGTGGACGACCTGTCGGCCATGGAGGTGCGCATGGCACGTGTGGCACGCGGCGAACTTGGCGTGCTCAATATCGGCTTCACCAGCTCGGCGGCGGCGCATGTCTTCACCCCGGAAGCGCTGCGCGCCTGCCGTCGAGCCTGGCCCGGCGTTGCGTTGTCGATCCGTGAGGACCATGCGGCCGGCATCACCGAGGCGGTGGAGGCCGGGCGTTTGCACTGCGGCCTGATCCGCGTGCCGGTGTCTCAGCCGGCAGGCCTGACCTTCGAGGTGTTGTTGCGCGAACCGGTGCTGGTGGCGTTGCCCCGCGACCACGCGTTGGCCATGCGCAAGAACGCGCGAGCGGTGACATTGGCCGAGTTGCGCGACGAAGGCTTCATCCTGGTGCGGCAGCCAGGTGCGCCTGGCCTGTATGCCAACTTGCTCGCGCTGTGCGAGGCCCAGGGTTTTCGCCCCCGCATTGCGGCTGAGGTGGAGCGAATGATGACCAGTCTGAATCTGGTGGCTGCGGGCGCAGGCATTGCTGTGGTGCCGGCGTCAATGCAGGGGCTGCATCCCCATGCGGTGGTCTACCTGCCGCTGGCCGATGGCACGCCACTCGACGCACCGTTGACCCTGGTTTACCGCGCAGCCGACGCCGTCGGACCCGCTGCGCATTTTCTCAAGATCGCGCGCGACACGGCGCGCAAGACGCATGCTCGCAACCGCCGCGGGCGCCCGGCATGACGACGCTGCCCAGGCGACGCATGCTCAATGCCATGCTGGCATGGGCGGGCGTCGCTGCGCTGCGTCCGGTTGATGCGCAGCCCCACTGGCCTTCAAAGCCGCTGCGCATCATCGTCGTGTACCCGCCCGGAGGGCTCAGCGATGGCGTGGCGCGATCGCTCGCCGAGCGCCTCTCGCAGCAGCTCGGCGTGCCGGTTCGGGTGGAGAACCGATCGGGCGGCGGCGGCAGTGTGGGGCTGCAGGCACTCGCGCGTGCGGAACCCGACGGGCACACGCTCGCGTTTTCCGCGGTCAGCCCGCTGACCTTGCGGCCCCACCAGGGTGTTGTGGGCCACGACCCGCTGCGGGACATCGAGCCTGTGGCCAGTGTGATGTACACGCCGGTGTTGCTGGTGGGTACGCCGGCGTTCTCCGGTCACAGCTTTGCCGACGTGTTGTCGCAGGCGCGCGCGCGACCCGAGGCGCTTCGTTGGGCGACCTCGGGTCTGGCCACCGCAGGACATCTGGTGCTGGAGCAGGTGCAGCTGGGCAGCGGTATTGTGGTGACGCACATCCCGTACAAAGGGGGCGGCCAGCAACTCACCGATGCACTGGGCGGTCAGTTCGAGCTGTTGTCCACCAACGTGGCGCCCGCTCAATTGCGCCATATCGAAGCCGGTCACTTCAAGCCGCTGGCAGTGGGCGCACCCCAGCGGCTTGACGTGTTGCCACAGGTACCCACCTTCACCGAACTGGGCCTGCCGCACGCCAATGTGAGCTCGCTGTTTGGTCTGTTCGCTCCAGGTGGTACGCCACCAATGCTGCTTGATCGTTGGAACACCGAGATCAACCAGGCTGTTCAGGCGCCCGAAATTCGCGAACGCCTGCTGGCTTCGGACAACCTGCCCGCCATCGGCGATCGACCCGCGTTCGTGCGTCGCATCGCCGAGGAGTGGCGCAGCAACCGACGACTCAAGAGCGTCAATGTCCGGATGGAGTGATGCAGACATGGCGCACCGTGCTGGTGGCCGCTGCGTCGCGTCACGTTTGCGGCCTCAGGGACCTTTGTCGGCCATGGGCACGCGACGCGCGCCATTGAAACGCTTGTTCCAGTACGCCATGCGCATGTCTTCAACGCGGACATGGGCGCCTGAGCGCGGCGAGTGGATGAACTTGCCGTCACCCACATAGATGCCCACGTGGCTGAAGGTGCGCCGCATGGTGTTGAAGAACACCAGATCACCAGGTTTGAGTTCGCTGCGGTCGATTTCCTGGGTGGCTGCGGCTTGCTCGTCGGAGCGGCGCGGAAGGATCTTGCCCACCGACTGCTCGAAAACGGCGCGAACAAACCCGCTGCAGTCGAAGCCGGTGTCCACCGTGTTGCCACCATACCTGTAGGGCACTCCCAAAAAGGCCATGGCATTGATGACCAGCCCGGAGGCCTGCTCACCCACGGTGTCGCGGGCGTGCTGGATCTGGCTGCCCAGGCGGGACATCAGGCCCTTTTCAGTCAGCAAACTGTCCATGTCTTCATAGGCGGCGTCGGGTGGCGCGGCGTGGGCCGCGGCAGCGAGGCTGAGCATGAGGACAGGGAAGATTCGACGCATGGCCCGCAGGGTATCGGCGATACCTGGTGAAGTCAAGCGAGAAATACCCTGCAAGGCATTGATTTTGTTGAGCTTTGTTGTGAATGCCCAGCAAATCGACTGACCGACTCGTTGGAGCAGGCCTCTGGCATCGTTTTGATTGGAAGTTGCGTCAATTGAATGGAGTGGGTTTGAATGAGTGATCGTCAGTTTTTTGATCGATGTTCAAATTTATAAAACCCTGTTCAAGTATTCGATCAGCGATGCCGGTGGTTGCTAAACTGCCGGCATGGAAGTCCAGTTGCACGAGCTCATTCCGGTCTTGTCGGCCGCCGAGCAGGAGGCTGCGCAACGTCAGCAGCAGCAACGCCAACAGCGCCAGCTGGCCATGTCCGATACCCGCCGCGCGCTGGTGCTGGACGCCGCGCGCAGCGTGTTTGCCGAGAAGGGTGTGGAGGGGGCGAGCATCCGTGAGATTGCCCGTCGTGCCGGCTACACCCCGGGTGCGATCTACAGCTACTTCGACAGCAAGGAAGCGATCTACACCGCGCTGCTCGCCGAGTCGCTGGAGCGGCTCAACGCCGAGGTGGCATCCGCTCGACATTTCAAGCTGCAGCCGCAACTGACCCTGGCAGCCAAGGCGCAGGCCTGGTTTGGTTTTTACGCCCGCAGTCCGCGCGACCGGGATCTCTGCTTTTATCTGGTCCAGGGTGTGACGTCGCGCGGCCTCGACAGGGAACTCAACCAGCATCTCGATGGCCGCCTGCAGGACGCGCTGCGTCCTTGCGAGGTGGCGCTGCAGGCCATGGGTTTGTCGCCCGAGTCTGCGTTGCGGGAAAACACGGCCCTGTTCGCGCACGGCGTGGGTTTGCTGTTGCTGCTGCACACCGGCCGCATCCAGTTGTTCGGACAATCGGTGGAGCCGCTTTTCGCGGGTTATGTGGAACAGCTCGTGGAGCGCCTGAACCCGGACGCGTTTGCTGCCCCACGGGGGCTCGATCAGCCGGATTTGTTCGGCCTTTGACGCTCGTCAGGCGAAGACGCGGGCTGCGCTGCGAAAATCCAGCATCCCGAGCGATTTGAACGACACACGAAACAAGGAAAGACGAGCATGCTGCTGGACGCTGAAGACTCCCAATTGGTGCTGGTGGACTACCAGGCCCGCCTGATGCCTGGCATCTTTGAAGGCCCACAAGTGCTGGCCAACGCCGTGCGTCTGGCCCGCATGGCCCAGTTGCTGGAGGTGCCGGCCTGGGGCACCGAACAGAATCCCGAGAAGCTGGGGCCCAACCCGCCAGAGTTGCGCGAGCTGTGCCGCAAGACGCTGGCCAAGATGCACTTTGGCGCGGTTTCCGATGGGCTGGGCGACTGGTTGCGTCCTCCGGCGCGCCCGGCCCAGGGCGGTGGCAACGCGCGCAGCCTGCCCAAACATTTGCAGAAGCCTGCGGCAGCGCCTGCCGCCGAACGGCAGACCGTGGTGGTGGCCGGCTGTGAAGCCCATGTGTGCCTGATGCAGACCGCGCTGGAATTGATCGAGCAGGAGTTCGACGTGTGGGTGGTGACCGACGCCTGCGGCTCGCGCACCGAACGCAACCGGGACGCTGCCTTTGACCGTCTGGCCGGCGCCGGTGCCGAACTGGTGACAACCGAGATGGTGGCCTTCGAGTGGTTGCGCACCGCGGACCATCCGCTGTTTCGCGAGGTGCAGGCGCTCATCAAATAGGGCCTGCAGGGCATGCGCCAGTGGTGGCACCGGGCGCATGTCAGCCTGTCGAAAGCCGCTTGGCCATAATTATGAATTCAGTTTGGGTGGGGCCACCCGACACAACCCCTGCAGGAGACATTCATGAGCCAAAACCAGGGCTACGCCGAGTTCTACCGCCGCTCCATCGAAGACCGAGACGCCTTCTGGACCGAACAAGCCGCCCTGGTGGACTGGAAGAAGCCGTTCGACCGCGTCTGCAACCACGACAACCCACCGTTTGCCCGATGGTTCGAAGGGGGGCTCACCAACCTCTGCCACAACGCGGTGGACCGGCACCTGAAGGACCGGGCCGACCAGAACGCACTGATCTTCGTTTCCACCGAAACCGACGTGGAGCGCAGCTACAGCTTTCGTGAACTGCACGCCGAGGTGCAGCGCATGGCCGCGGTGCTGCTCAGCCTGGGCGTCAAGAAGGGCGATTGCGTCCTGATCTACATGCCGATGATTCCGGAGGCCGCCTTTGCCATGCTGGCCTGCGCGCGCATTGGCGCCATTCACTCGGTGGTGTTTGGCGGCTTTGCCAGCCATTCGCTGGCCAGCCGCATCGAAGACGCATCGCCCGTGGCCATCGTCAGTGCCGACGCCGGTTCGCGCGGCGGCAAAGTGGTCGAGTACAAGCCGCTGCTGGACGAGGCCATCCGCCTCTCGGCCCACAAGCCGGCCCAGGTCGTGATGGTCAACCGCGGCCTGGCGCCCATGAAGCTCGTCCCGGGGCGTGATGTGGACTACGCCAGCGCGCGCGAACAGCATCTGGACACCGTGGTGCCCTGCGAGTGGGTGGATGCCACCCACCCCAGCTACACCCTGTACACCAGCGGGACCACCGGCAAACCCAAGGGTGTGCAGCGCGACACTGGTGGCTATGCCGTGGCACTGGCCGCGAGCATGAAGCATGTGTTCATGGGCGAACCTGGCGAGACCTACTTTTCCACCAGCGACATCGGCTGGGTGGTGGGCCACAGCTACATCGTCTACGGACCGTTGATCGCAGGCATGGCGACCATCATGTATGAGGGCCTGCCGATCCGGCCGGACGCAGGCATCTGGTGGCACCTGGTCGAAAAATACAAGGTCAGCGTCATGTTCAGCGCGCCCACTGCTGTGCGTGTGCTCAAGAAGTACGACCCCTCGTTCATCAAGAACCACGATCTCTCCAGTCTCAAGGCACTCTTTCTCGCGGGCGAGCCACTGGACGAGCCGACCGCGCAATGGATCGCCGAAGCGTTGGGCAAGCCCATCATCGACAACTACTGGCAGACCGAAACCGGCTGGCCCATCCTGTCGCTGTGCAACGGCGTGGAGCCGGCCGGCAGCAAGTTCGGATCCCCAGGGCGTGCCGTCTATGGCTACAACGTCAAGCTGCTCGACGATCAGACCGGTGCGGAACTGACCGAGCCCGGGCAGAAAGGTGTGGTGGCCATCGAGGGCCCACTGCCGCCCGGCTGCATGCAGACTGTGTGGCGCGACGACGAGCGCTTCGTGAAGACCTACTGGTCGAGCGTGCCGGGCAAGATGGTCTACAGCACGTTCGACTGGGGTATCAAGGACGCGGACGGTTACTTCTTCATCCTGGGACGCACCGACGACGTGATCAACGTGGCCGGCCATCGCCTGGGCACGCGCGAGATCGAAGAGAGCATCTCCAGCCATCCGCGCATCGCCGAGGTGGCGGTGGTCGGTGTGGCCGATCAGCTCAAGGGACAGGTGGCGATGGCGTTTGCCGTGGTCAAGGACGCTTCAACGCTGACCGACGACGCCTCGCGCCTGAAGCTCGAAGGCGAGGTGATGAAAGTGGTGGACGAGCAACTGGGCGCGGTGGCACGCCCGGCCCGCGTGCGTTTCGTGTCTGTGTTGCCCAAGACCCGCAGCGGCAAATTGTTGCGCCGCGCCATTCAGGCGGTGTGCGAGGGGCGTGATCCTGGCGACCTCACCACCATGGACGACCCGGCCGCGTTGCAGCAGATCAAGGATTTGCTCGGCTGAAAGGAGCGGTGCACATCGCACCCTCACGTTCGGCGCATGGTCGGCAAGGTGCTTTCTAAGTATGATTCATGCTTATATTCACACGAGCGACAGGCACCATGGACAAGATGATCGCCTCTGACGGGCAGGTGGAACGGGTTCGCGTTTTCGAACTCGCGGCAGAACTTTTTGGTGTGCTGGCCACGCCCATGCGCCTGCGCATCCTGAGTGCCCTGTGTGACCGTGAAAAATCGGTCTCGCAGTTGCTGCAGGAGATCGACACGACCCAACCCAACCTGTCTCAGCATCTGAACCTGTTGTACCGCTCGGGGGTGCTCGCCAAGCGCAAGGAAGGCACACAAGTCATCTACCGGGTGCAAAGCGAAAAGGCCGTCATGCTGTGTCGCACGGTGTGCACCCAGATTGCGATCGAGATCGACGAGCCCAGCGCCGTTCCCGCCTCGGAACGGCTCTCGCCGCGCGTGACATCCTGATGACGGCGCCTCTGGCGCCGAACTTTTTCCTGCACGTGCCAGCAAGGTGGCACAATCCCGGGTTGCAGCCAGGTCCTTCCACAGTCACTGTCGCATCCGCATAACGGTCAAGCCGTGCAGCGGAAGGTTTTTCTAACCAGCTAATGTTTCCTGCAGGGAAACGGAGGTCAGCGGATTTATGAGCGATTCCCAAGCCAATGGGGGCAACGTCTATGTTGCCTACAAGACCAACTCGTATCTCTTCGGCGGCAACGCGCCGTATGTGGAAGAGATGTACGAGAACTACCTCGCCAACCCCGGCAGCGTGCCGGACACCTGGCGCGGTTATTTCGATGCACTGCAGCACGTGCCGGCCGGCGACGGTTCTGATGCCCGTGACGTGCCGCATCAGCCCGTCATCAATGCCTTTGCCGACCGCGCCAAGCAGGGCGGCACCAAGGTCGTCATCGCCACCGGCGCCGACTCAGACCTCGGTCGCAAGCGCGTTGCCGTTCAGCAGCTGATCGCTGCCTACCGCAATGTGGGCGCCCGCTGGGCCGATCTCGATCCACTCAAGCGCGCCGAACGCGACAACATTCCTGAACTCGATCTGTCGTTCTACGGCTTTGCCGACGCCGATCTGGAAATCATCTTCAACACGAGCAACACCTTCTTCGGCAAGGAGACGATGTCCCTGCGCGAGTTGCTCAATGCCTTGCGTGAGACCTACTGCGGCTCCATCGGCGCCGAGTACATGTACATCACCGACCAGAGCCAGAAGCGCTGGTGGCAGGAGCGCCTGGAGAGCACCCGTTCCAAGCCGGCCTACAACGCCGAGAAGAAAAAGCACATCCTCGACCGCCTGACCGCGGCCGAAGGCCTGGAGCGATTCCTCCACACCAAATACGTGGGCCAGAAGCGTTTTTCGCTCGAAGGCGGTGAAAGCTTCATTGCCTCCATGGACGAGCTGATCCGCCAGGCGGGCCAGGTCGGCATCCAGGAAATCGTGATCGGCATGGCCCACCGCGGCCGCCTCAACGTGTTGGTGAACACCCTGGGCAAGATGCCCAAGGACCTGTTCGCCGAGTTCGACCACACCGCGCCCGAAGACCTGCCGTCCGGCGACGTGAAGTACCACCAGGGTTTCAGCTCTGACGTGACCACCCCCGGCGGCCCGGTGCACCTGTCGCTGGCATTCAACCCTTCGCACCTGGAGATCGTCAACCCCGTGGTTGAAGGCTCGGTGCGCGCCCGCATGGACCGCCGTGGCGATCCGCTGGGCAAGCAGGTGCTGCCCGTGCTGGTGCACGGCGATGCGGCCTTTGCCGGCCAGGGCGTGGTGATGGAAACGCTGGCACTGGCCGAAACCCGTGGTTACTCCACGGGAGGCACGGTGCATCTGGTGATCAACAACCAGATCGGCTTCACCACCTCCGACCCGCGCGACAGCCGCTCCACGCTGTACTGCTCCGACGTCGTGAAGATGATCGAGTCACCGGTGCTGCACGTGAACGGTGACGACCCCGAAGCCGTGGTGTACGCCACCCAGCTCGCGCTCGAATTCCGCATGGCCTTCCAGAAGGACGTGGTGGTCGACATCGTGTGTTTCCGCAAGCTCGGCCACAACGAGCAGGACACCCCGAGCCTGACCCAGCCGCTGATGTACAAGAAGATCGCGTCGCACCCCGGCACGCGCAAGCTGTACGCCGACAAACTGGTCGCACAAGGCCTGGGCGAGTCCATCGGCGACGACATGGTCAAGGCCTACCGTGCCGCGCTGGACGATGGCCGGCACACGGTGGACCCGGTGCTCACCAACTTCAAGAGCAAGTTCGCTGTGGACTGGAGTCCTTACCTCAACAAGAAATGGACAGACAACTCCGACTCGGCCATTCCCATGGCGGAGTGGAAGCGCCTGTCGGAGCGACTCACGACGATTCCAGACAGCGTCTCTCCGCACCAACTGGTGAAGAAGGTGTATGCCGACCGCGCGGCCATGGGTCGTGGCGAGATTCCGGTGGACTGGGGCATGGGCGAGCACATGGCGTTTGCCTCGCTCGTGGCCAGCGGCTTCCCGGTGCGCCTGTCGGGCGAAGACTGTGGTCGTGGCACGTTCACGCACCGCCATGCGGTGATTCACGACCAGAACCGCGAGAAGTTCGACGAGGGCACCTATGTGCCATTGCAGAACGTGGCCGACAACCAGGCCCCGTTTGTGGTGATCGATTCGATCCTGTCCGAAGAAGCGGTGCTGGCCTTCGAGTACGGCTACGCCTCCAATGACCCCAACACGCTGGTGATCTGGGAAGCGCAGTTCGGCGATTTCGTCAACGGCGCCCAGGTGGTGATCGACCAGTTCATCGCCTCTGGCGAAGTGAAGTGGGGCCGCGTCAACGGCATCACGCTGATGCTGCCGCACGGCTACGAAGGCCAGGGCCCCGAGCACAGCTCCGCACGCCTGGAGCGCTTCATGCAGATGGCGGCAGACACCAACATGCAGATCGTGCAGCCCACCACGGCCAGCCAGATCTTCCATGTGCTGCGCCGCCAGATGATTCGCGGGCTGCGCAAGCCGCTGGTGATCTTCACGCCCAAGTCGCTCTTGCGCAACAAGGACGCGACCTCGCCGCTGTCCGAGTTCACCAAGGGTGGTTTCCAGACCGTGATCCCCGACCAGAGCGCTGACATCGCCAAGAAGGCCGAGAAGGTCAAGCGCGTCATTTGCTGCTCGGGCAAGGTGTACTACGACCTGGTGAAAAAGCGCGAGGAGCGCGAGTCCGACGATGTGGCGATCCTGCGCGTCGAGCAGCTCTACCCGTTCCCGCACAAGGTGTTTGGTGCCGAACTGCGCAAGTACCCCAACGCCACCGATATCGTGTGGTGCCAGGACGAGCCGCAGAACCAGGGTGCCTGGTTCTTCGTGCAGCACTACATCCACGAGAACATGCTCGACGGTCAGAAACTCGGCTATGCCGGGCGCGCAGCCTCGGCCTCGCCAGCGGTGGGTTATTCCCACCTGCACCAGGAGCAGCAGAAAAACCTGATCGAAGCCGCTTACGGCAAGCTCAAGGGCTACATCCTCACCAAGTAAGCCGCTCTCGCTGACCGGCCCGAGGATGTGCATCCCGGGTCGGCTGGCACAGCGCAGTCCGAAACAACCCAGGTAGAAGAAACATGGCAATCGTAGAAGTCAAAGTTCCGCAGCTCTCCGAATCGGTGGCCGAAGCCACCATGCTGCAGTGGAAGAAAAAGGTCGGTGACGCAGTGGCGGTCGACGAGATCCTGATCGAAATCGAGACCGACAAGGTCGTGCTGGAAGTGCCGGCCCCCTCGGCTGGCGTGCTGGTGGAGGTCCTGCAGGGCGACGGCGCCACGGTGGCGGCCGAACAGTTGATCGCTCGCATCGACACGGCCGCCGTGGCCGGTGCTGTCGCACCTGCTCCTGCCGCTGCAGCAGCACCTGCTGCCGCCCCGGCCCCTGCCGCCGCAGCAGCCGCAGTCGCGTCTACCAGCAAAGCCGGCGTGGCAATGCCCGCCGCCGCCAAGCTGATGGCCGACAACAACCTGGCCTCGGGTTCGGTACCCGGTACTGGCAAAGACGGCCGAGTGACCAAGGGTGACGTGCTCTCCGCCGTGGCGACACCCAAGCCCGCGGTGGCCGCACCCGTGGCGATCTCGACTGGCGCGCCTGCCAAGGTGCTGCCGCAGGTGCCTGTGGTCGCCCCCGATCTGGGCGATCGCCCGCAAGAGCGTGTGCCCATGACGCGCTTGCGCGCCCGTGTGGCCGAACGCCTGCTGCAGTCGCAGTCGACCAACGCCATCCTGACCACCTTCAATGAAATCAACATGGCCCCGGTCATGGAGATGCGCAAGAAGTTCCAGGAGAAGTTCGAGAAGGAACACGGTGTCAAGCTCGGCTTCATGAGCTTCTTCGTCAAGGCTGCGGTGCACGCGCTCAAGAAGTACCCGATCCTCAACGCCTCGGTGGATGGCAACGACATCGTCTATCACGGCTTTTTCGACATCGGCATTGCGGTGGGTTCGCCGCGTGGTCTGGTGGTGCCCATTCTGCGCAACGCCGACCAGATGAGCTTTGCCGACATCGAGAAAAAGATCGCCGAGTACGGCCAGAAAGCCAAGGACGGCAAGCTGGGCATCGATGAAATGACCGGTGGCACCTTCTCCATTTCCAATGGCGGAACCTTCGGCTCGATGATGTCCACCCCCATCATCAACCCACCCCAGTCGGCCATCCTGGGCGTGCACGCCACCAAGGACCGCGCCATGGTGGAAAACGGCCAGGTGGTCGTGCGTCCGATGAACTACTTCGCCATGTCGTACGACCACCGCATCATCGACGGCCGCGAAGCCGTGCTGGGTCTGGTGGCCATGAAAGAAGCGCTGGAAGATCCGGCTCGCCTTCTGTTCGACATCTGATCGGCAACCCCCGTTCGCCAACGCCCCGACAGGGGCGTTGGCCTTTTGAATTCAGGAATCCAACATGTCCCAAACATTTGACGTCGTCGTCATCGGCGGTGGCCCCGGCGGCTACATCGCAGCCATCCGCGCTGCCCAACTCGGTTTCAAGGTCGCCTGTGTCGACGAGTGGAAAAATGCCACCGGCGGCCCAGCCCCGGGCGGCACCTGCACCAACGTCGGTTGCATCCCGTCCAAGGCGCTGTTGCAGTCGTCGGAGCATTTCGATCACGCCAACCACCACTTTGCCGACCACGGCATCACCGCCACCAACGTGAAGATCGACATCGCCAAGATGATCGGGCGCAAGGACGCGGTGGTGAAGCAGAACAACGACGGCATCCTGTATCTGTTCAAGAAGAACAAGATCACGTTCTTCCACGGTCGCGGTTCGTTCGCCAAGTCGGTGGAAGCCGGCTATGAAATCCAGGTGACGGGGGCGAAGGAAGAACTGCTGACCGCGCGCCAGATCATCGTGGCCACGGGCTCCAACGCACGCGCCTTGCCCGGCACGCCGTTTGACGAAGAAATGGTGCTCTCCAACGATGGCGCACTGCGCCTGGGCGCAGTGCCCAAGAAGATGGTGCTGATCGGTTCGGGCGTGATCGGGCTGGAGATGGGTTCGGTCTGGCGTCGGCTCGGCTCCGACGTGACCATCCTCGAAGGCCTGCCCACGTTTCTGGGCGCGGTGGACGAGCAGATCGCCAAGGAGGCCAAGAAGGCGTTTGACAAGCAGGGCCTGAAGATCGAACTGGGCGTGAAGGTCGGTGAGATCAAGAGCACCAAGAAAGGCGTGAGCGTGGCTTATACCAACGCCAAGGGAGAAGCCCAGTCGTTGGACGCCGACAAGCTGATCGTCTCCATCGGACGTGTGCCCAACACCATCGGTCTCAACGCAGAAGCCGTGGGCCTTCAGCTCGACGAGCGCGGTGCCATCGTGGTCGACGCTGAATGCCGCACCAACCTCAAGGGTGTGTGGGCAGTGGGTGACGTGGTGCGTGGCCCCATGCTCGCGCACAAGGCGGAAGAAGAGGGCGTTGCAGTGGCCGAGCGCATCGCCGGCCAGCACGGGCATGTCAACTTCAACACCATCCCCTGGGTGATCTACACCAGTCCGGAAATTGCCTGGGTGGGTGAGACCGAGCAGCAGCTCAAGGCGCGCGGCGCCACCTACAAGGCCGGCACCTTCCCGTTCCTGGCCAATGGCCGCGCTCGCGCGCTGGGTGACACCACCGGCATGGTCAAGTTTCTGGCCGATGCCACCACCGACGAAATCCTGGGCGTGCACATCGTGGGCCCGATGGCCAGCGAGCTGATCTCGGAGGCCGTCGTGGCCATGGAGTTCAAGGCCAGTGCTGAAGACATCGCACGCATCTGCCACGCTCATCCCTCGCTGTCAGAGGCGACGAAAGAGGCCGCGCTGGCGGTGGACAAGCGCACGCTGAACTTCTGAACGCGCACGGTCACTGGCTTTGAGCGTTCGCAGCATCTACGAAGCCGCGCTGAAAGAGCGCGGCTATACCTCCGATCCCGCCCAGCAGCGTGCCATCGACGCGCTGGAGCGGTGTGCCTCCGAGTGGGCGGTGTACAAGCAGCGTCGCTCCAATTCGCTCAAGAAGCTCTTCATCAAGCCCGACATTCCGCGCGGCGTGTACATGTTTGGCGGCGTGGGCCGGGGCAAGAGTTTCCTGATGGAATGCTTCTTCAACGCAGTGCCGCTGAAGCGCAAGACGCGGCTGCACTTCCACGAGTTCATGCGCGAGGTGCACCGCGAACTGCGCGATCTGCAAGGCACGGTCAACCCGCTGGACGAACTCGGCCTGCGCATCGCCAAACGTTACAAGCTGATCTGCTTTGACGAGTTCCACGTGGCGGACGTCACCGACGCCATGATCCTGCACCGCCTGCTGGATGCCCTGTTCAAGGCCGGCGTGGGCTTCGTCACCACCTCCAACTTCCACCCCGACGACCTCTACCCCGACGGCCTGCACCGCGACCGCATCCTGCCCGCCATCGAGCTGTTGAAAGAGCGGCTGGAGGTGCTCAGCGTGGACAACGGCACCGACTACCGCCAGCGCACGCTCAACCACATCCAGCTTTACCATTGCCCGCTCGGGCCACAGGCCGATGCGGCGCTGCGAGCCACTTTCAATGAGCTGGCTGAAGCGGGCGACCAGGAAGCGGTGATGCATATCGAGTCCCGCCAGATCCGTGCGCTGCGCCGCGCCGGTGGCGTGATCTGGTTTGACTTCCACACACTGTGTGGCGGGCCGCGATCGCAGAACGATTACCTGGAAATCGCCACCCAGTTCCACACGGTGATGCTCTCCAATGTGCCGCAGATGCAGGTGCGCCAGGCGTCCGAAGCGCGTCGCTTCACATGGCTCATCGACGTGCTCTACGACCGCCGTGTCAAGCTGGTGATGTCGGCTGCTGTACCACCGGAAGAGCTGTACCTCGAAGGCCCGATGTCGCACGAATTCCCGCGCACGGTTTCCCGCCTGAGCGAGATGCAGTCACAGGAGTTTCTGGCGCTGGAGCATCGGGTGGTGGACACCGGTCTGACCTGAAGGGCGTCACCCGGAGGCCCGCAATGCGCTGGCCTCAGCTCAGCGGTTCAAGCTTCACGATCACGATCGACAAGTTGTCGCCCGCTCCCTTGGCCCGGGTGCGCGCCTTCTGGATCAGGAACTCGCAGGCCTCGCGTGGCGAGAGCATGGCGATCGTGCTGGCCAGTTCTTCGGGCGTGAAGTAGTGCCACACGCCGTCGCTGCATGCCATCAACGCTTCACCCGGAATGAGTTGCGGCACCACGTGCAGGTCCACAGGCGGGTCGTTCTCGGTACCCAGGCAGCCCATGAGGATGTTGGCGTGCGGATGATCCAGGGCATCCTGTTCGCTGATCTCACCCTGGTTGACCAGCGTTTGCACGTAGGAATGGTCTATGGTGCGGAACACCAGACGTCCGTTGCGGAAGTGGTAGACCCGCGAATCGCCGGCGTGTACCCAGTGACTTTCACCGTCGGGATCGATCAAAAAGGCCGCGATGGTGCTGTGAGGCTCCTGTTCGGCCGACACGGCGGTGAGCTTGATCACCAGGTGCGATTCTTCGACGATCTGGCGCAGCAGGGCGGACGCGTCGTCGGTGTCGGGGTCGTAGCGTTCAAACAATTGGCGCGCGGTGAGCATCACCTGGTCAGACGCCTTGCGGCCTCCACTGCGCCCACCCATGCCGTCGGCCAGCACGGCCAGCATGCAACTGCTGTGGCGCGGATGGTTCAGCAGACACACCTGGTCCTGCTGGTAGTCGCGGTCGCCCCGGTGGATGCCGGTGGATGCCTGGATGCGGTAGCCTTTGGACATATGAATCAATCGTTGTTCGGATGCCGTTCGATGCGTGCAATGGTATCCAGTTATGTTCCAGCGGTGCCTTCACCTCCCGTGCGTCTTTGCACGCCGCTGGCGTGATTGATCTGGCCCATGGCGTGGCAGCCGCTTTTGCTGCCCAAGGCCCTCTGGCTGCGGGCCATCCCGGTCTTCGCCCCAGACCCGGCCAGTTGCAGATGGCGCTGGCCGTGGCGCAGGCTTTGCAGGCCGGTGAGCATCTTGCGGTGGAAGCGGGCACCGGCGTGGGCAAGACGTTTGCCTACCTCGTGCCTGTGCTGCTGAGCGGGCGACGTGCGCTGTTGTCGACGGCCACGCAGGCCTTGCAAGACCAATTGTTTACCCGCGACATTCCGGCCGTCTCCCGCGCGCTGGGCCTGCCGGTGCGCGCGGCCCTGCTCAAAGGGCGCTCCAACTACTTGTGCCTGCACAGATTGGAGCTGGCCCGAACCGTGGGATCGTCTGCTCAGCGCGACCCTGCCATTGCTGCGGGCCTGGAGCGGGTGCAGCGCTGGGCTCGGATCACCCGCAGCGGCGATGTGGGGGAGTTGGACATGCTGGACGAGCGCTCGCCGCTGCGACCCCTGATCACCTCCACGCGTCACAACTGCGTGGGAGCCAGTTGCTCGCAGGCCGCGCAGTGCCACGTCAATCTGGCGCGCCGTCAGGCGCGCGAAGCCGACTGGGTGGTGATCAACCACCACCTCTTTTTTTCAGACCAGGTCATCCGCGAAGCCGAAGCGGTGGATTGGTTGCCCGAAACCGGTGTGGTGGTGCTGGACGAAGCGCATCAACTCAACGACACCGGCATCCAGCTGTTGTCGCAGTCCATCTCTTCCGACAACCTGCATGATCTCGTGCGCGAGCTGGCTGTGCTGGGCCACGCCTGGGCTCGCGGGCTGCGGCCTTGGGGTCATCTGGCGCTCTGCCTGGAGCAGGCCTGTCGCACCTTGGGTTCCTTGTCCCGTGAGGCGGGCACCCAGGGTCGCAGCCGGTGGACCGAATCCACACCCGAAGGCCTGGACCCTGGCACCTGGCTCCTGGCGGTATCCGGCCTTGACCACGCCTTGACGGCTGTGCTGGAGGCTGTGTCAGCCACCGCCCAGGGCGCCGCTGAACTCATGCGCCTGTTCGGCCGCATCAAGGAGCTGCAGACCACCTGGAGCCTGTTGGCGCCGGGCGGCCCGAGCCCGCAGGATGCCGCCAGCGTGCGTTGGATGGAGTGGGGCGCTGATCGTTCCTGGCGCATGGTGCGCGCGCCGCTGGACAGTGCAGCCCGCTTCACCCGCCTCGTGTTGGACGCAGGGCCCGGCACTCGCAGCTGGATCTTTGCGTCGGCCACGCTCGGCCACGACGATGCGCTGAGTTGGTTCACCCGCGGCCTGGGCCTGGCGGATCACAGCACCGTGCGCACGCTGCGGGTGGCCAGCCCGTTCGACCATGGGGACCAGGCCGCTCTGTATGTCCCGCACGATCTGCCCGAGCCGTCCGATGCTGCGCACACGCCCCAACTGGCGGTGCGGGTGGCGCAGTGGGCCGGTCGGTTGGGCGGGCGCACTTTGGTGCTGACCACCACACTGCGCGCCGTGGCGCGCATGGCCGATGCCTTGAACGAACAGGTGTTGCAGGGTCGTTGTGCACCGATGACGGTGCTGGCCCAGGGGCAGTTGTCGCGCGCAGCGCTGCTGGCGCGGTTTCGGGCGGCCGAGTCGTCGCGCCACGGCGCCGTCCTGGTGGCTTCGGTGTCGTTCTGGGAAGGGGTGGATTTGCCTGGGGATGGGCTTCAGCTGCTCGTGATCGACAAGCTGCCGTTTCCCTCGCCCGACGATCCCTTGACTGCGGCGCGCTCAGAGCGCTTGGAGGCGCAGGGCCTCAAGGCCTTCAGTGACGGGCATCTGCCCGAAGCCGCCATGGCCCTGAAGCAGGGGGCCGGTCGCTTGATCCGGACCGAGACCGACCGGGGGGTGCTGGTGATCGGCGACCGCCGGCTGCTCACACGCAGCTACGGCCATCAGTTGCTGGCCGGCCTGCCACCCATGCGCCGCTTGATGGACGATGCCGAGATGAACGCGGCGCTGGACGCGCTCGTGTTCACCAGATCTTCCACCAAGGATCACTCGCGGTCTTGAAGCCCTGGCTCAGGTATTCGCTTTGCGGGTAGTTGGCCTGCATGACGCGACGCGCGTCGTCGCGCAGTTGCGTCATGCCCAGCGCGTCGTACGAACGCACCATGATGAACAAGGCCTCTTCCAGCGCGGGCGCGTCGGTGTATTCGTTCAACGCGGTCTGTGCGCGGTTGATGGCCGCCACATAAGCCCCTCGGCTGAGGTAATAGCGCGCCACGTGCACTTCGTATTGAGCCAGCGAATTGACGATGTAGGTCATGCGCAGGCGAGCGTCCGGCGTGTAGCGGGAGTCCGGGAAACGGGTGCTCAGTTCCCGGAAAGCTTCGAACGATTCCTTGGCGGCCTTCTGGTCGCGTTCGGACAGGTCCTGCCGCGCGATCGCGCCGAACAGACCCAGGTTGTCGTTGAAGTTCACCAAACCCTTGAGGTAGAGCGCATAGTCCATGGCCGGACTGGCCGGGTGGAGCTTCTGGAAACGCTCAATGGCAGCCAGTGCCTGGGGCGGCTCGCTCGCTTTGTAGTGGGTGTAGGCCTTGTCGAGCTGGGCCTGCTGCGCCAGCGGGGTTCCGGCAGCGCGGCCTTCGAGCTTCTCGAGCAAGGTCACTGAGCGCTCGTAGTTGCCAGCCGAGCGTTCTTCGGTGGCTTCGCTGTAAATGCGGTTGGGGCTCCAGTTCACGGTTTCGTCCACCGGCTTGGTGCTGCCGCAAGCGCCGAGCGTGAGCGCGGCGCCCAGCGCACAAGCACTCAGAGCCGATAATCTGAACGTCAACATAACGAACTCACCTTCACAACGGAACTACGGATTGAAAGCGCAAAGTATATCGACGGGGGGTGAGTCGGACGGTCTGGCAGCAGACACGGGTCACGACGTGGCGGCGACCGCCGACGAATGGGCGCTCGAGATGGAAAGGCGCCTCTGTGCCGTGCCTGTGGGCATGCATGGCTGGCGAATCGACCGCGCACTGGCCCAACTGATCCCCGAGTTCTCCCGCTCCTACCTGCAACAACTCATGGTCGACGGTGCCGTGGAGCTGCGCGGTGCGGCCCAGACCAAACCGTCGGCGCGCATCGCCGCCGGCGATCAACTGCGCGTGGAGTTGCGCCCCACCCAGCAAGCCCAGGCGTTCGTGCCCGAAGCGATGGCGCTGGACGTGGTGTTCGAAGACGCCGATCTGCTGGTCATTCACAAACCCGCCGGTCTGGTGGTGCACCCTGCCGCTGGCAACTGGAGCGGTACCTTGCTCAATGGCCTGCTGGCCCACCACAAGGGTGCCGCCAGCTTGCCCCGCGCGGGCATCGTGCACCGGCTCGACAAGGACACCTCGGGCCTGATGCTGGTGGGCAAGACCCGTCAAGCCGTGGAAGCGCTGGTGCGCGCCATCGCCGCGCGCGAGGTGAGCCGCCAGTACCTCGCCCTTGCCCACGGCCGCTGGAAGGGTCTGGGCGATCAGCATGTGGACCAGCCCATCGGCCGTGACGTGCACAACCGCCTGCGCATGGCCGTGGTGAGGGTGGAGGGCGGCAGCAGCAAGACCGCCCAGACCACGTTCCGCCTGCTCGACACCTGCGATCAGGCCAGTCTGGTCGCCTGCAAGCTGCACACCGGGCGCACCCATCAGATCCGGGTGCACATGGCCTGGCTCGGTCATCCGCTGGTGGGCGACACGCTGTATGGCGGGCGCGCGCTGTGGGGCATGGGCCGGCAGTCGCTGCACGCAGCGCGCCTCGAACTCAAGCACCCCGTCAGTGGCCAGCCGTTGTTGTTTCGCTCCACGCCGCCGACCGACATGTTCCTGGCACTGGAATCCAGTGGGCTCCATTACAATGCGACAAGCTGGGACAGCGAATCGGCGGCCTGAAGCTGCACCATCCAACGCGGATGGATGGCCCTGTCGCCCGACAGTCCCCTTCACTCCGACCATCGTCCAGCTGCCCGAGCCAACCGCCTGACCGAGAGCCCACACCCGGGCGCTGCAGGATCTGGCTGATTCGCCCCGACCCAACGGTCGTGCCCGCATGCCGCATGCCCCGGACAAACTGCCCGGATGATGCAGGCACCGTTTGCTTTTCGCACCGTCCCGGTCACAAACCGGTTTTTGACTGACAGACACCATGAACACAACGGATGCCAAGCGTGTCCTCGAGACGGCATTGATCTGCGCGCCCCAGCCGCTGTCGGTGCGCGAGCTCGGCACGCTGTTCGACATGGAAGTGTCGGCCGACACGCTCAAGACCCTGCTGGCCGATCTGCAACTCGAGTGGACCGGGCGCGGCGTGGAGCTGGTGCAGGTCGCCACGGGATGGCGCTTCCAGAGCCGGCCCGAGCTGCGCCCCTACCTGGACCGCCTGCATCCCGAGAAGCCACCACGCTACAGCCGTGCCGCCATGGAAACGCTGGCCATCATTGCCTACCGCCAGCCGGTCACGCGCGGCGACATGGAAGACATCCGTGGTGTCACGATCAACTCGCTGATCATCAAGCAACTGGAAGACCGGGGCTGGATTGAAGTCATCGGCCACCGCGAAACCGTTGGTCGCCCGGCCCTGTTCGCCACCACGCGCCAGTTTCTCGACGACCTGGGGCTGGCTTCGCTGGACCAGCTGCCGCCGCTGGACGGCAGCGAGGTGCAGGAGTCTGCGCTGGACCGCCTCGACTTCGAATCTCTGGCCAACAGCCTGCAGCCCGGCGCATCCGAGTCCGACACACCTGAATCAGATCTGCTTCTGGTGGCCGACCCCCTGGCCACCGACCCCGTTTCCCCAGACCCCATTTCCCCGCCCTCCGACCCGCAGTTGTTGGAACCGTCCACCCAGGAAGACCATGACCCCGGATCAAACCCCCCCCACCTCGCCTGAACCCGATCACGCTCCCGAGGCGAATGCGCCCGAGCAAACCGGTGCGGCACGCCCGGTGCCAGCGCCGGCTGTGCCCGAGGTGCTGCGTTTCGACGACGTGGTCAGTGGCGCTTTCGACGCCGAGCAAGAGCAGGACCTGCCGCTGCTGCCCACCAAGCGGGTGCTGGCGCCCCAGGCCGAGTCGCCGAAGCTGCACAAGGTGCTGGCGCAAGCCGGCATGGGTTCGCGGCTGGAGATGGAGCAGTTGATCCTGGAAGGCCGCATTTCGGTCAACGGTGAGCCGGCCCACGTGGGGCAGCGCATCCAGTTTGGTGACGTGATCAAGGTCAACGGCAAGCCGGTGCGCGTGCGCATGACGCCGCCGCCCCCGCGCGTGCTGGCATACCACAAGCCCGCAGGCGAAGTGGTGTCGCACGACGACCCGCAAAACCGGCCCACCGTGTTTCGCCGCCTGCCCAAGCTGATGCAGGGCAAGTGGCAGTCGGTGGGCAGGCTCGACCTGAACACCGAAGGCCTGCTGCTGCTCACCAGCTCGGGCGAACTGGCCAACCGCCTGATGCATCCGCGTTTTGGTCTGCAACGCGAATACGCGGTGCGCGTGCTCGGTGCGCTTTCCAACGATGAAAAGGCGCGCCTGCTCGACGGCGTGCGCCTGGACGACGGCATGGCGCAGTTCGCGTCCATCGAGGACGGCGGCGGCGAGGGTGCCAACTGCTGGTACCGCGTGACCATCGGCGAAGGCCGCAACCGCGAGGTGCGCCGAATGTTCGAGGCGGTGGGCCACGCGGTCAGCCGCCTCATCCGCATCCGCTACGGCGCCATGATGCTGCCGCGCGGACTCAAGCGTGGCGCCTGGCTGGAGCTGGACGAGCGCGATATTGCCCGCCTGACTGCTGCCGCCGGCATGCCGAGCGCAGACGAGGAGGGTGCACGCCCGCCACGTCCCGGCGGTCGCCATCCAGCGCAGCGTGGGAAACAGGGCCCCAGACCCGGTCGCACCCAGGGCAACCCGCCTGGCAGCCGCAACGAAGGTCCAGGTTTCGGGGACCGCCGCAGTGGCGGATACGGCATGGGGGGTGCACCCACCGGACCCGGCGGCAAAGGCCGTGGCAGCAAGCCTGGCAGCGGATCGGGCGGGCGGGGACCGGGTGGTGGGGCCTCGCAGCCCGATCCCATGAAGACCTCGTTCGGCTACATCGGGCAGGACGCTCTGCAGCGCCGCCGGGAGCAGGAAGCCGGTCGCGGGAGTGCGCCCGGGGGAGCACGTCGCCGTGGTGGGGGTGGCGGCGGTGGGGGTCGATCGGGCAGCCGTTGAACGCGTGCCGCCCATGGCCTGCCGTCACGTCAACGTGACGCGACCAATGTAGAATCATGGGCTTTGCGGGGTACCCCAAACCCCGGCAGAACCTTCAGCAAATTGACCCACAAAACCTCAGGATTTCCATGGCCATCGAACGCACCCTCTCCATCATCAAGCCCGACGCTGTTGCCAAGAACGTCATCGGCCAGATTTACGCCCGCTTTGAAGCCGCTGGCCTGAAGGTCGTGGCTGCTCGCATGGCGCACCTGTCGCGCGGTGAAGCCGAGGCGTTCTACGCTGTGCACAAGGCCCGTCCTTTCTTCAAGGATCTGGTCGATTTCATGATCTCCGGCCCGGTGATGATCCAGGCGCTCGAAGGCGAAGGCGCCATTGCCAAGAACCGCGACCTGATGGGCGCCACCGACCCGAAGAAAGCCGATGCCGGCACGATTCGCGCTGACTTTGCAGACAGCATCGACGCCAACGCCGTGCACGGATCCGACGCGCCCGAGACCGCCGCCGCCGAGATCGCGTTCTTCTTCGCCGGTCTCAACGTTTACTCGCGCTGAGCCAGCGCGCTGACCATGTCATGACGGCCAATCTGCTCGACTTCGATCTCGAGGGTTTGGCCGCCTGGTGCGAGCAGCTGGGCGAAAAGCGTTTTCGCGCTGTCCAGCTGTTTCGCTGGATTCATCAAAAAGGGGCGTCGGACTTCACCGAGATGACCGACCTCGCGCGCAGCCTGCGCGAGAAGCTCCCCGGCTCCTGCACCATCACCGGCCTGCCTGTGCTCTCGCGTCAGGAGTCTGCCGACGGCACCATCAAGTGGCTGTTCGATGTGGGCGGTGGCAACGCGGTGGAGACCGTGTTCATTCCCGAAGAAGACCGCGGCACCTTGTGCATCTCGTCCCAGGCGGGTTGCGCGGTGGGCTGTCGTTTCTGCTCGACAGGGCATCAGGGCTTTTCACGCAACCTCACCACCGGTGAAATCCTGGCCCAGCTCTGGCAGGCCGAATTTTTCCTGCGCAAGCACTTGAAACGCGAGGAACGCGTGATCACCAACGTGGTCATGATGGGCATGGGTGAGCCCCTGCAGAACTACAGCGCGCTGGTGCCGGCGCTTCGCGTCATGCTCGATGACCACGGCTATGGCCTCTCGCGCCGCCGCGTCACCGTATCCACCTCGGGTGTGGTTCCCATGATGGATCGCCTCGCGCAGGATTGCCCCGTGGCGCTCGCCGTGTCCCTGCATGCACCGGGTGATGCACTGCGCAGCGATCTGGTCCCGCTCAACCGCAAATACCCCATCGCTGAACTGCTCGATGCCTGCCTGCGCTACTTGCCGGCTGCACCGCGCGACTTCATCACTTTCGAGTACTGCATGCTCGATGGCGTGAACGATCAGCCGCAACATGCCCGTGAGTTGCTCACCTTGCTCAAGGGGCACGCGGGTCGCGGTGTTCCGTGCAAGATCAACCTCATTCCTTTCAATCCCTTTCCCAGCTCGGGCTTGCTCTGTTCGCCGCGGCCGGTGGTCCAGCAGTTTGCCAGGATACTCAGCGAAGGCGGATTGGTGACGACGGTGCGCAAGACCCGAGGCGATGACATCGACGCGGCCTGTGGTCAACTCGCCGGCGACGTGCTTGATCGCACCAATGCCGCGAGCCGCCTTGCCAAACGCCGCAGCGCGGTCGAGCATCCCATCCGCATCGTTCACAAGGAAAGGCAGGCATGACTTCAGCCACTCGATTCCCAGCCCGGTTCTCGGGCGCCACGGTGGGGTTGCTGACGTTCATGTTGTGCTGCCTGGCGCTGTTGGCAGGTTGTGCCCAGACGAGCGCAGCGCCCAGTGCGACTTCCCTGCAGGAGCCCATCACCGATTCGGACGAACCCGAGGTGCGCAAGCGCGCACGCATCCGCATCGAGCTCGCTGCAGGCTATTTCTCGGAGGGCCAGACCACCGTGGCGCTCGATGAAATCAAGCTTGCCCTGCAAGCCGACCCCACCTACGCCCCTGCCTACGCGCTGCGCGGACTGGTGTACATGCAATTGAACAACAACGCGCTGGCCGAGGACAGTTTCAAGCGCGCCATCCAGCTCAACCCGCGCGACCCGGATGCGCTGCACAACTACGGCTGGTTCGAGTGCCAGGCGGGCCGCTACGCGCAGTCCACCGACTTGTTTCGGCGCGCGCTGGCCAGCCCGTTGTATGGTGGTCAGGCCAAGTCGTTGTTGGCCATGGGAATTTGCCAGATCCGAGCCGGCCAGCTTGCCGAGGCCGAGGCCAGCCTGGCGCGTTCGTACGAGCTTGACGCGGGCAACCCCATCGTCGCGTACAACCTTGCTTCACTGCAGTTCCGTCGGGGTGAGGCCAGCAAGGCACAGTTCACGATCCGCCGACTGAACAACACCGATCTGGCGAACGCCGAGACGTTGTGGTTGGGCATCAAGGTGGAGCGGCAGCTGCAAAACACCCAGGCCATGACGCAACTTGCTCAGCAACTGGGCCGTCGCTACCCCGATTCCGCGCAGTGGGCGCACTATCAGCGGGGAGCATTCAATGAGTGAGGCGATGACGCATCCAGGGAGCGAGATTTCCGCGGAGACCATTTCTCGGCCCATTCGCCTCAAGGACGCTCGAGAAGCCGCCGGGTTGCACATTGCCGCACTGGCCGCAGCGTTGAAGGTGCCAGTCAAGAAGCTGGAAGCGCTCGAGGCGGGGCGCTACGACGAACTGCCCGACCTCACATTTGCCCGTGCCCTGGCTTCCAGTGCCTGTCGGCAACTCAAGGTCGACCCCGTGCCGATCCTGCAACAGATTCCGCAAGGCGCATTGCTCAAGCTCGGGAACCCTGGCCACACGCTCAATGCACCGTTCAATCCCGGCCACGATGAAGCACCGTTCAATCCACTGAGCTGGCTGTCGCGTCCGGCGTTGCTGGCGGCCATTGCTTTGCTCCTGGGTGCGCTGGTGATCGTTTTCCTGCCGAAGGCCGAGAGCCCGCCAACCCCATCCAGAGCCACCGAGACGATTTCGGAGCCGGTGCCCGCAGCTGAGCCGGTGGCCGCGCAGGAACCTGGTTCGCAAGATGTCGCCGGGCCAGCCACCACCGACCCTGCAGGGCCTGCAGTTGACCCTGCAGCCACCCCCGGCGGCACCACGACGGCACCTCCAGAAGCTTCTGCATCCATCCCATCATCCGAGGTGGTTGCCGCCCCCCATTCGGCCAGCCTGTTGAGCATTGCCGCCACCGGTGAATCCTGGGTCGAGGTGGTCAATGGTTCCGGCACCGTCGTGGCCAAACGGCTGTTGCAGGCGGGTGACGTGATCGATTTCTCGGCTGCACCGCCTTACACGGTGGTGCTGGGCAAGGTCGACGCCGCACAGGTGAGCGTGCGCGGAAAGTCTTTTGACACGGCGCCATTTGCTCGCAACAACGTGGCCCGATTCGAGGTGAAATGAGCATGGACACCGTGTCCCGACCATCTCCTGCGTCTGCTGCATCCGGCGACCAGCCGATCGCATTGGCTGCGGCCCGTTCGCGCCGCACCCGGCAAGGGGTGGTGGCCTGGGGCAACCACCGCGTGGCGGTGGGCGGCGACGCTCCAGTGCGCGTGCAGTCCATGACCAACACCGACACTGCGGACGCCGTGGGCACCGCGATTCAGGTGAAAGAGCTCGCGTTGGCCGGCTCCGAGCTGGTGCGCATCACCGTCAACAACGACGAGGCAGCCAAGGCTGTCCCCTACATCCGCGAGCAGCTCGATCGCATGGGCGTCGATGTGCCCCTGATCGGTGACTTCCACTACAACGGTCACCGCCTGCTCACCGACCACCCGGCCTGCGCCGAGGCGCTCTCCAAGTACCGGATCAACCCGGGCAACGTGGGCCGTGGCGACAAGGGCGACCGGCAGTTCGCCCAGATGGTGGAGATTGCTGCGCGGCACGACAAGGCCATCCGCATCGGCGTGAACTGGGGCAGCCTGGACCAGGACCTGCTCGCCCGCCTGATGGACGAGAACGCCAGCCGCCGCCAGCCCTGGGAGGCGCGCCAGGTGATGTACGAAGCGCTGATCACGTCCGCGCTCGACTCGGCCAGACGTGCCGAGGAGATCGGCCTCAACGGCAACAACATTTTCCTGTCATGCAAGGTCAGCGCCGTGCAGGACCTGATCGCGGTGTACCAGGCGCTGGCCCAGCGCTGCGACTACGCACTGCACCTGGGCCTGACCGAAGCCGGCATGGGCACCAAGGGCGCGGTGGCCTCGGCGGCGGCGCTCTCGGTGCTGCTGCAGCAAGGCATTGGCGACACCATCCGCATCTCGCTGACACCACAGCCGGGGGAGTCACGCACCCAAGAGGTGGTGATCGCGCTGGAGATTTTGCAGGCGTTGGGCATGCGCGCTTTTGTGCCCTCGGTCACCGCCTGCCCGGGCTGTGGCCGCACCACCAGCACCACTTTCCAGGAGCTGGCCAAGCAGATCGACGACTACCTGCGCAACTCCATGCCGGTCTGGCGCACGCGCTACCCCGGTGTGGAAAACCTCAAGGTGGCGGTGATGGGCTGCATCGTCAACGGCCCTGGCGAGAGCAAGCACGCCGACATCGGCATCAGCCTGCCGGGCACCGGCGAAGCGCCGGCAGCGCCGGTCTTCATCGACGGACAAAAAGCACTGACCTTGCGTGGCGACGACATCGTGCGCGAGTTCCAGGTGATCGTGGACAACTACATCGAGAAAAAGTTTGGCGTCACCGTTTGAGCCTGGGTCCCGACCCGGTTTCCGCTGAACGCACAGGCTTGCAGCACATGGCAGAAAAACTGAGCGCCGTCAAAGGCATGAACGACATCGCCCCTCCCGCGTCCGCGCACTGGGAGTGGCTCGAAGACACCTTGCGTCGCCTGATGCGCCGCTACGGCTACCGCAACCTGCGCACGCCCATCGTGGAACCCACGGCGCTCTTTGTGCGTGGCCTCGGTGAGGTGACCGACATCGTCGAGAAGGAGATGTACTCCTTCGAAGACCGGCTCAATGGCGAGCAACTCACGCTGCGCCCGGAGAACACCGCCGGTGTGGTGCGTGCCGCGCTCGAGCACTCCTTGCTGTACGACGGCGGCAAGCGCCTGTACTACATGGGCCCAATGTTCCGGCACGAGCGGCCCCAGCGGGGGCGCTACCGGCAGTTCCACCAGTTCGGCGCTGAAGCCCTGGGCTTTGCCGGGCCGGATGTGGACGCCGAACTCATCGTGCTGGCCTGTGACCTCTGGGCCGAGTTGGGCCTGACCGGCATCGAGCTCGAGATCAACAGCCTGGGCCAGCCACCCGAACGGCTGGCGCATCGTCAGGCCCTCATTGCCTACCTCGAAGCCAACGCCGACCAACTCGACGAAGAAGCGAAACGCCGCCTGCACAGCAATCCGCTGCGCATCCTGGACACCAAGAACCCGGTGATGCAGGCGCTGGTGAATGCAGCGCCCCGCCTGATGGACCACCTGGGCGCCGAGTCGCTGGATCACTTCAACCGCCTGCGCGGGCTGCTGGATGCGCACGGCATTGCCTACCGTATCAACCCACGCCTGGTGCGTGGCATGGACTACTACAACCTCTCGGTGTTCGAGTTCGTCACCACCCAACTGGGCTCGCAAGGTACGGTGTGCGCAGGTGGTCGCTACGACGGTCTGTTCGAACAGATTGGAGGCAAGGCCGCGCCCGCCGTGGGGTGGGCGCTGGGCATGGAGCGCATCCTTGAGCTGCTGAAGGAGCAGGGCAGGCTGCCCGAGCAACCGGTGCCCGACGCCTATGCGGTGGTGCCCGATGCGGCCCATGTGGCGCAGGTCATGCCGGTGTTGCGTGCGCTGCGCCAACATGGCATCAACGTACAGATGCACGCGGGTGGCGCCGATGGCATGGGCAGCATGAAGTCGCAGTTCAAGAAGGCCGACGCCAGTGGTGCGCGCTTCGCCCTGATCTTTGGCGAGCAGGAGTTGCAGCAAGCCAGCGTGGCCGTGAAGCCGCTGCGCGGACCTCGGCCTGAGGCGGAATCACCGCCCCCGGAAGCCACCCAAAGACTGTTGCCGCTCGCCGCCGTGGCCGATTGGGCGGCCAGTTTGCGCAGCGCCTGAATCCCGTCTGGTTTCCTCCGTGTGGCCGAGGCAGTGGTGCCAGAGCCGCCCGCCTACAATCGAGCGTTGCGCCTTCAGCGCGCGAACCCGAACTGAATTGCAACATGGCCAAACACCTCGACCTTGAAGAGCAGGAACAGCTCGATCAGATCAAACACTTCTGGAACCAATACGGCAACCTCATCAGTTGGGTGTTGATCGTGGTTTTTGGTTCGTTCGCCGCCTGGAACGGCTGGAATTACTGGCAACGCACCCAGGCTGCCAAGGCTTCCGCCCTGTATGACGAGGTGGACCGCGCGGCGGTCGCCAAGGATGCCGATCGCATGCAACGTGCGCTGGCCGACATGCAGTCGAAATTTGCCAGCACCACGTTTGCCAGCCAGGCGGCCTTGCAAGCCGGCAAGACGCTGTTCGACGCCGGCAAGTTGGCCGAAGCGCGTGCGGCGTTGGCCTGGGCCGCTGAAAAATCGTCCGATGACTCCTACAAGGCCGTTGCTCGCCTGCGCCTGGCCGCCCTGGACATCGAGGCGCAAGCCTACGACCAGGCGCTCAAAACGCTGGAAGCACCCGTGCCGAAGTCGTTTGAGCCGCTCGTGGCCGACCGCCGCGGCGATGTGCTGATGGCTCAGGGCAAGCCCGACGAAGCCAAGGCGCAGTACCAGACAGCCTGGCGCGGCCTGAGCAGCCGCACTGAATACCGCCGGCTTGTGGAAGTGAAGCTGGCTTCGCTGGGCGTGGATGTGGCCCGCTTGACTCCAACAACCGAGGTGGTCCGTTGAACCCATTTCTGATTTCATGGCAGCACAGCCTGCGAACCATCTGTCTGGCCACGCTGGTTCTGGCGGGTCTGACGGCTTGTTCATCCGGTGCCAAGAAGCCTCAGCCCACCGAGTTGCCGCCCGTGGCCGCGCTCATGGGTACCCGCGTGGCCTGGACGGCCCAGATCGGAGCCGGCACCGAGTCCATCACGCCGGTGGTGGTGGCGGGCCGCGTGTTTGTGGCCAGCACCTCGGGCACGGTTGCTGCGCTGGACGGCACCACCGGGCAGGATGTCTGGCGTTTGAACCTGGGAATCCCGATCGCCGCCGGCGTGGGCTCCGATGGGCAGACAGCGGCTGTGGTCACGCAATCCAACCAGCTGGTGGCGCTGGCCAACGGCCGTGAGGTGTGGCGTGTGCGTCTGCCCGCGCGCGCGTTCACCGCGCCGCTGGTGGCTGGCGCGCGCGTGTTCGTGCTCACGGCCGACCGCACCGTCACCGCTTTTGACGCCCAGAACGGCGCTCGCCTGTGGACTCAGTCGCGCACCAGCGAGCCATTGGTGCTGAGCCAGAGCGGCGCCTTGCTGGCCGTGGGCGACACGCTCGTGGCTGGATTGTCGGGTCGCCTGGTGGGTCTCAACCCCGCCAATGGCTCCGTGCGCTGGGAGGCGCCGGTGGCCACGGCGCGCGGCACCAACGAGGTGGAGCGGCTGGTGGATATCGTTGGCCCGGTCAGCAGGATCGGCGACAGCGTGTGCGCGCGCGCCTACTCGGCAGCTGTGGGCTGCGTGGACGCCAGCCGGGGCACGGTGGTGTGGACGCGCGCAGCGCAGGGCACCACCGGTGTCCACGGAGATGATCGCCTCGTTTTTGGTGCTGACAACGAAGGCAGCTTCCAGGCGTGGCAACGCGCATCCGGTGAGCCAGCGTGGAGCACCCAGCGACTGAAATACCGCGGCTTGAGCGCGCCGCTGGCCCTGGGCCGCGTGGTCGCTGTGGGTGACAGCGCCGGCCTGGTGCACCTGATCTCGCGCGAAGACGGCAGCGAAATGACCCGTCTGAGCACCGACGGCTCGCCGATTCTTGTGGCTCCTGTGCTCTCGGGCGACGCGCTCGTGGTGCAGACCCGCAACGGCGGCGTGTATGCCTGGCGCCCCCAGTAACGGCTGAGCCGAACCGCCCCCTGAACGAAAGCAGCTTTCCTTGAAACCCGTCATCGCCCTGGTTGGCCGCCCCAATGTGGGCAAGTCCACCCTGTTCAACCGCTTGACGAGTTCTCGCGATGCCATCGTGGCCGACTTTGCCGGCCTCACCCGCGACCGCCACTACGGCAACGGCCGACTCGGTGCGCGCGAGTACATCGTCATCGACACCGGTGGCTTCGAGCCCGATGCCACCGAAGGCATCTACAAGGAGATGGCCAAACAGACCCGCCAAGCCGTGGCGGAGTCCGACGTGGTGCTGTTCGTGGTGGACGCCCGCGCGGGCATCAGCGCACAGGACCACGAGATCGCGAGCTACCTGCGCCGCCTCGGCAAGCCCTGCGTGCTGGTGGCCAACAAGGCCGAGGGCATGACTCAGGGTCTGCAGCTCGTTGAATTTTTCGAACTGGGTCTGGGCGAGGTGCTGCCGGTCTCTGGTGCGCACGGGCAAGGTGTTCGCTCCATGGTCGAGCTCGCACTTGAACGCATCCCTGGACTGCCGCCCGAAGACGAAGAGGAAGAGCCTGCGCCAGTCGGTGTGATCCGCCTGGCGGTTGCGGGCCGGCCCAACGTGGGCAAGTCCACCCTGATCAACGTTTGGTTGGGTGAAGAGCGCCTGGTCGCGTTCGACCTGCCCGGCACCACGCGCGACACCATCTCCGTGCCGTTCGAACGCAACGGCCAGAAGTTCGAGCTGATCGACACGGCAGGCATTCGCCGCAAGGGGCGCGTGTTCGAGGCCATCGAGAAATTCTCGGTGGTGAAGACCCTGCAGGCGATCGAAAATGCCCACGTCGTGCTGCTGCTGCTCGATGCCACGCAAGGCGTGACCGACCAGGACGCCCACATTGCCGGCTACATCCTGGAGAGTGGCCGCGCCGTGGTGCTGGCCATCAACAAATGGGATGCGGTGGATGCGTACCAGCGTGAGCAAATCGAGCGACAGATTGAAACCCGGCTGGCATTCCTGAAATTTGCCTCGATGCACAGGATCTCGGCACAGAAACGCCAGGGTCTGGCGCCGGTCTGGAAATCGATCATTCAGGCTCAGGCGTCGGCCATGCGCAAGATGTCCACGCCGGTTTTGACCCGGCTTCTGGCCGAAGCCGTGCAGTTTCAGGCGCCCACGCGTGGTGGCATGTTCCGCCCCAAAATGCGATACGCCCACCAGGGCGGCATGAATCCTCCGGTGATCGTGATCCACGGCAATTCACTGGAGCACGTGCCCGATTCGTACAAACGCTTTCTGGAAGGCCGCTTTCGCAAGGCGTTCGACCTCGTGGGCACACCTTTGCGGATTGAATTCAAGACCTCGACCAATCCCTTCAAGGAATAGGATTTCCCCGCAGGCTTGAGCAGTACAAACCCTGTGGTATGGTTCTCCTCCTATCAACTTTTTTCTGAACACGGAGCATATCGTGAGCAATAACAAAGGCCAACTCTTGCAAGACCCTTTCCTGAACCAGCTGCGCCGGGAGCACGTTCCCGTGTCGATCTACCTGGTCAATGGCATCAAGCTGCAGGGGCAAATCGAGTCTTTTGACCAGTACGTGGTTCTTCTTCGGAACACGGTCACCCAGATGGTCTACAAGCACGCCATTTCCACCATCGTTCCGGGTCGTCCCGTGCAGTTCACCGCAGCGACTGCGGATGAACCTGCCGCGTCCTGAACACGTGCCTCTTGAACGCCGGGTCGGCCATGCCGTGCCACCTGGTCCACAGCGCCCATGGCGCTGTCGCTGAACCGATTTGAAATCTTCCGAAACCTCTTCCACGCCCACTCCATCCGTCATCCTGGTGGGGGTGGATTTCGGCACGCCTCACTTTGACGCGCCCCTCGAGGAGTTGGGCTTGCTGGCCCAGACGGCGGGGTACACCGTTGCCGATCGGGTCACTTGCAAGCGGCGCGCGCCCGATCCGGCGCTTTTCGTCGGCACTGGCAAGGCCGATGAGATCAAGCTGCTGGCCCAATCGACCGGCGCTTCGGAGGTCCTGTTCGATCAATCGCTCAGCCCTGCGCAGCAGCGCAATCTGGAGCGCCACCTCGGCATGCCGGTCAATGACCGCACGCTGCTGATTCTGGAGATATTTGCCCAGCGGGCGCGCAGCCACGAAGGCAAGCTGCAGGTCGAGTTGGCGAGGCTGCAATACCTCTCCACCCGGCTCGTGCGGCGCTGGTCGCATCTGGAGCGACAAAGTGGTGGCATCGGCATGCGGGGCGGGCCGGGTGAAACGCAGATCGAACTTGATCGCCGCATGATCGGCGATTCGATCAAGCGGACCAAAGAGCGTCTTGAGAAGGTGAAGAAGCAGCGAGCCACCCAGCGACGCCAGCGTGAGCGCCGCGACACTTTCTCCATCTCGCTGGTGGGCTATACCAATGCGGGCAAGTCTTCCTTGTTCAACGGCCTGGTCAAGGCGCGTGCCTATGCAGCCGATCAGCTGTTTGCCACGCTGGACACCACCACCCGCCAGCTGTACCTGGGCGAGGCAGGCCGATCGGTGTCGTTGTCGGACACAGTGGGGTTCATCCGCGATCTCCCGCACGGGCTGGTCGACGCCTTCGCGGCGACGTTGCAGGAGGCGGCCGATGCCGATCTGCTGCTGCATGTCGTGGATGCTTCCAACCCCTCGCATCTTGAGCAGATTGCTTCCGTGATGGGGGTGCTCAAAGACATCGGTGCCGATCAGGTCCCGCAGATTCTGGTGTTCAACAAGCTCGATGCGATGGACGAAGCCGTCATTCCGCGCGTTCTGGGTGATCAAATGGAACTGGATGGTCAACCGGTGTCTCGAATCTACGTGAGTGCGAAAACAGGCGAAGGATTGCCTGCCTTGCGAGCGCTTCTGGCTGCGCAGGTCACGAACCTCAATGGTGGGCAAGGCCCCATGGCCCCCGGGGCGTTCCCTGAAATTGAAAGTCCGGTGTCTTGATTGGGCACAATGTGATGGTTTTTGAATCGACAAAGAGTTGGCAACACATGGATGTGAATCTGCAAACCCCCGCCCGCGCTGATCAGCCAGGCTCCAGCGCCAGGCCACGTCGGGTCTTGAGCAAGTTGCTGGGCATGTTCAACCTGAACGATCCGCGGTGGGGTCGGGGCGATGACGCATCCCGCAACGAGGGATCGAAGGACGGTCAGGAGCCCGAGCGCAACGACGACAACCGTCCGCCGCAGCGTCCGCGAGGTCAGGGGCCCAACCAGGGTCCTCCCGATCTTGATGAATTGTGGCGCGACTTCAACCGCAAGCTCGGTGGCCTGTTGGGCAAAAAGGGCGGTGGTCAGGGTGGCGGCAATGGTTCCGGTGGCGGCGGCATGCCCAATTTCAATCCCAGCCCCAAGACCACCGGCATTGGTGCGGGTCTCATTGTCGGCGTTGCCGCACTGATCTGGCTGGGCACCGGCTTTTTCATCGTGCAAGAGGGCCAGCAGGCCGTCATCACGCAGTTTGGCAAGTACAGCAGCACCGTGGGTGCCGGTTTCAACTGGCGCCTGCCGTACCCAGTCCAACGCCATGAAACGGTGTTTGTGACCCAGATCCGCTCGGTTGACGTGGGCCGTGACAACCTCGTGCCCGCCACCGGTCTGCGCGAATCCGCCATGCTGACGGAAGACGAGAACATCGTCGAGATCAAGTTCGCTGTGCAGTACCGCCTCAACGACGCCCGGGCCTTCCTGTTCGAAAGCCGCGACCCGGACGCGTCGGTGGTCAAGGCCGCTGAAACGGCTGTGCGTGAAGTGGTCGGCAAGATGAAGATGGACGCCGCGCTGGCCGAAGAGCGTGACCAGATCGCACCGCGCGTGCGCGCTCTCATGCAGACCATCCTGGATCGCTACAAGGTGGGTATCGAGGTCGTGGGCATCAACATGCAGCAGGGCGGTGTCCGCCCGCCCGAGCAGGTGCAGGCTTCATTTGACGATGTGCTCAAAGCTGGCCAGGAGCGTGAGCGTGCGAAGAACGAAGCCGAGGCGTATGCCAATGACGTGGTGCCCCGGGCTCGCGGTGCGGCATCGCGCCTGACTGAAGAAGCCGAAGGTTACCGCGCCCGCATCGTCGCGCAGGCGGAGGGTGATTCGCAGCGCTTCCGCTCGGTGTTGACCGAGTACCAGAAGGCGCCGCAGGTCACCCGCGAACGCATGTACACCGACGCCATGCAGGAGATCTACAGCAACGTGACCAAGGTGCTCGTGGACTCCAAGGCGGGCAACAACCTGCTGTACCTGCCGCTCGACAAAATCATGCAGATGACGGCCCAGTCGCCAGCGGCTGCACCCGCGACCGCCTTGCCACCGCCCACCGCAGGCGCTGCGTCCACCCCGGCCAACCGCAGCCTCGACAACGCAGCACGCTCGCGCGAGCGCGAAAGCCGTTGAACGCAGCACACGAGACCACAGAGCAACGCACATGAACAAATTGGGTTTCATCCTCACCAGCCTCGTTGTGGCATTGGCCATCGCCAGCTCCATGCTCTTCGTGGTTGACCAGCGCCAGTTCGGCGTGGTCTTCCAGTTGGGCCAGATCAAGCAGGTCGTGACCGAGCCAGGTCTGAATTTCAAACTGCCGCCGCCGTTCCAGAATGTGTCCTACATCGACAAGCGCCTGTTGACACTGGAGAGTACCGACACCGAACCGACGCTCACGGCCGAGAAACAGCGCGTGGTGATCGACTGGTACGTTCGCTGGCGCATCGCCGAGCCCCAGGAGTACATCCGCAATGTCGGCATCACCGAGCGCGCCGGCGCCTTGCAGCTCAACCGCGTGGTGCGCAACTCGTTTCAGCAGGAAGTGAACAAGCGCACCGTCAACGAGCTGCTGTCGACCCGGCGTGAAGAGCTGATGGCCGATGTGAAGCGCGCGGTGCTGGCCGCGGTGCGCAGCGCCGACAAGCCCTGGGGCATGGACGTGGTGGACGTGCGCATCACCCGCGTCGACTACGCCGAGAGCATCACTGCGTCGGTTTACCAGCGTATGGAAGCCGAGCGCAAGCGCGTGGCCAACGAACTGCGATCCACCGGCTTTGCCGAAGGAGAAAAAATCCGCGCCGATGCCGACCGTCAGCGTGAGGTGATCGTCTCCGAAGCCTATCGCGATGCCCAGCTCATCAAGGGTGAGGGTGACGCCAAGGCCGCTGCGTCGTTCGCCGACGCGTTCGGTCGCGACCCGGCCTTTGCCCAGTTCTACCGCAGTCTGGAGGCTTACAAGTCGAGCTTCGCCAGCAAGTCCGACGTGTTGGTGGTCGATCCTTCCTCCGACTTCTTCAAGTCCTTGCGCAGCAGCAATCTGGCGCCCAATCGGTGATCGACATGACGCTCGCCGGGTGGTCGTTCGCACGCACTGGCAACGCAGCTTCGGTGGCGTGGACCTGATCTGGGCCGCGCTGGCACTTGTGCTCGTGTTCGAGGGCATCCTGCCCTTGGTGGCGCCGCGGTTGTGGCGCCAGGTCTTCTCTGAAATGCTGGGTCTGCGCGATGGACAGCTCCGCTTCTTCGGCCTGATCTGCGTGGCCTCCGGTGCCCTGTTGTACTGGCTGCTTGGCTGAATTTCCCTGCGTGGCGGAGTGCTCCACTCGCCGACGCCCATCCACTCATGCGACATGCCCGCGGATACCCCACCGCACCCCGGTAAAATCGCGGTTTTAACAGCTCCTGAAAATGCCCATGTCTGCCTGGGTCCTCCCGGATCACATTGCCGATGTCTTGCCTTCCGAGGCCCGCCACATCGAAGAATTGCGCAGGAGCTTGCTCGATACCGCCCGTGGCTATGGCTACGAGCTGGTCATGCCTCCCCTGCTGGAGCACCTCGAGTCCCTGCTCACCGGTACCGGTGAAGCGCTCGATCTGCAAACCTTCAAACTCGTTGATCAGCTCTCTGGCCGCACGCTCGGCCTGCGCGCTGACAGCACGCCGCAGGTGGCGCGTATCGATGCGCATTTGCTCAACCGCCAGGGTGTGGCTCGCTTGAGCTATTGCGGGCCGGTGGTGCACACGCGCATTGACCGCCCGCTGGCCAGCCGCGAACCGTTGCAGTTCGGTGCCGAGATCTATGGCCACGCCGGCCTGGAGGCCGACCTGGAGGTGATCGAACTCGCGCAGGCCTGCCTGCGCGTGACCGGCGTGAAGGGCCTGCAACTCGACATGGCCGATGTGCGCGTGATCGATGCCGTGCTGGCGCCGGTCGCGCTCACGGCGGCCCAGGAAGCGCGCATCCATGCAGCGCTCAACGCCAAGGACGTGGCCGAGCTCAGCGTGCTCGCGCGCGACTTGCCGCCTGCCGTGCGACGCGATCTCTGCGCACTCCCGCGCCTTTTCGGCGATGTGGCCGTGCTCGATGAAGCCCGGCAGACGCTGCAAGCCTCGCCCGAGTTGCATGCAGCGCTCGACAACCTGCGCTGGCTCGCCTCACATGCGCAGAACATGACGGTATCGATCGATCTGGCCGACCTGCGCGGCTATGCCTACTACACCGGCATGCGCTTTGCCTTGTTTGCCCAGGCAGGGCAGGGCCAGTCGCTGGAATTGGCTCGCGGCGGCCGCTACGACGAGGTGGGCGCCGTGTTCGGCCGCAACCGCCCGGCCGTGGGTTTCAGCCTGGACCTGAAAGAGCTGGTGGCTGCGGTGGCGCCACGCCCCCTGGTGGCGGCGATCCGCGCGCCCTGGGGCATGGACGCCAGTCTGCGCGGAGCCGTCGCCGACCTGCGCGCGCAAGGCCACACGGTGGTGTGTGTGCTGCCCGGTCACGAACACGAAGTCGACGAATTTCATTGCGACCGCGAACTGGTGCCCGATGCGGCGCGCGCGGGCGCATGGACGGTAAAGAACATTCAAACGGAAATCAGCCAATGACGAACAGCAGCAACGCCGTGACACCCGGTCGCAATGTGGTGGTGGTGGGGACCCAGTGGGGTGACGAAGGCAAGGGCAAGCTGGTTGACTGGCTGACCGAAACCGCCACCGGCGTGGTGCGTTTTCAGGGCGGCCACAACGCGGGCCACACGCTGGTCATCAACGGTGTGAAGACGGCTTTGCACCTCATCCCCAGCGGCATCATGCGCGCCGGTGTGAAGTGCTACATCGGCAACGGCGTGGTGCTCTCGGTGGGCAAGCTGTTTGAAGAAATCGCGGGGCTGGAAAAGGCCGGTGTGGAAGTGCGCTCGCGCCTGCGTGTGAGCGAAGGCTGCCCGCTGATCCTGCCGTTCCACGCCGCCATCGACATCGCGCGCGAAGCCGCCAAGGTCAAGGCCGGCACCGAGAAGATCGGCACCACCGGCCGCGGTATCGGCCCGGCCTACGAAGACAAGATCGCGCGCCGCGCGCTGCGCGTGCAGGATCTGAAATACCCCGAGCGTTTCGCCGCCAAGTTGCGCGAGCTGCTCGACCTGCACAACCACGTGCTCACCAGCTACCTGCATTCGGCCGACATGGCCTGGGACGACAAGATCGCCTCGTACATGAAAGATGGCGCGATCCAGTTCGAGCCGGTCTACGCCGAGGCCATGCAGCAGGCCGAACTGCTCAAGCCCATGATTGCGGATACCTCGCGCGAGCTCAACGAAGCGCACAAGGCGGGCGCCAACCTGCTGTTTGAGGGCGCGCAAGGCACGCTGCTCGACGTCGACCACGGCACCTATCCCTTCGTCACCTCCAGCAACTGCGTGGCCGGCAACGCCGCTGCCGGCTCAGGCGTGGGCCCCGGCCTGCTGCACTATGTGCTGGGCATCACCAAGGCCTATTGCACCCGCGTGGGCGGTGGCCCGTTCCCGACCGAGCTGGAGTGGGAGAAGGAAGGCACACCGGGCTGGCACATGGCCACCGTGGGCGCCGAAAAGGGCGTGACCACTGGGCGCAGCCGCCGCTGCGGCTGGTTCGATGCGGCGCTGCTCAAGCGCTCGGCCCAGGTCAATGGCCTCACCGGTCTGTGCATCACCAAGCTCGACGTGCTCGACGGGCTCAAGGAACTCAAGCTGTGTACTGGCTACCAGCTCGACGGTGACGTCATCGACATCCTGCCCATGAGCGCCGAGGACATCGCACGCTGCGAGCCGATCTACGAAACCCTGCCGGGCTGGAGCGACTCGTCGGTGGGCGTCACGCAGTACGACAAGCTGCCCGAGAACGCGCGTCTTTACCTGCAGCGCATCGCGGACACCACCGGTGTGCCCATCCATGTGGTGTCGACCAGCCCCGATCGCGACCACACGATCCTGATCCACCACCCGTACCACGGCTGAGCGGCGCATGCATGGCCCGCGGGGCCGTGCATCGTGCAAAATCCCGATCGATACCCCCAGGAGTCCGAATGCTCACCGAAGACGGCAAACACCTCTACGTTTCCTACGACGAGTACCACAACCTGATCGAGAAGCTCGCGCTCAAGGTCTACCAGTCGGGTTGGGAGTTCGACACCATCCTGTGCCTGGCCCGCGGCGGCATGCGCCCCGGCGACATCCTCTCGCGCATCTTCGACAAGCCATTGGCCATCATGTCCACCAGCTCCTACCGGGCCGCCGCCGGCACCGAGCAGGGCAACCTGGACATCGCCCGCTACATCACCACGCCCAAGGGCGAGATTGCCGGCAAGGTGCTGCTGGTGGACGACCTGGCGGACTCCGGTCACACCCTCAAGGCCGTGATCGACATGCTCAAGAACAACTACGCGCCCATCACCGAGATGCGCAGCGCGGTGATCTGGACCAAACAGCTGTCGGCCTTCACGCCAGACTATTCGGTGGAATTCCTGCCGACCAATCCCTGGATTCACCAGCCGTTCGAGGGTTACGACAGCATGCGCCCGGCGCAACTCCTTGAAAAATGGAAGCTCTGATCTGAATGGCTGATCTTTCCACCCGCCTGATCCACCACCCGTACAAGCCGCCCGAAGGCTTTGAGGCGCTGGCGCCGGGTGTGCACAAGGCGTCCACCGTTCTGTTTCCCAACGTCAAGGCTCTGCGCACCAAGGACTGGAAAGACAAGAGCGGCTACACCTACGGTCTGCACGGAACGCCGACCACGTTCACGCTGGAAGAGCGCCTGGCCACGATCGAGGGTGGCCAGCACTGCATGCTCGCCCCCAGCGGCCTGGCCGCCATGACGCTGGTGGACATGGCCTTGCTGCGCTGCGGCGACGAGTTGCTGATCCCCGACAACGCCTACGGTCCGGGCAAGGTGTTCGCCGAGGTCGAGCTGGCCGCCTGGGGCATCACGCACCGCTACTACGACGCCATGGATCCCGAGGACCTCGCGCGCCAGATCGGCCCGGCCACGCGCCTGGTCTGGCTGGAGGCTGCGGGTTCGATCACGCTGGAGTACCCCGACATCCCGGCATTGGTCGAGCGTGTGCGGCAGGCCAATGCACAGCGTGCTCAGGAGCAGACCATCGTCACCGCGCTGGACAACACCTGGGGCGCGGGCATTGCATTCAATGCGTTCGAGCAGGGTGTGGACGTGTCGGTGCAGGCACTCACCAAATACCCCAGTGGTGGAGCCGACGTGCTCATGGGATCGGTGATCACGCGCAATCTCGCCTTGCACCGCAAGATCCTGCTCACGCGCATGCGCCTGGGCCTGGGCGTGGGGGCCAACGATGCCGAACTCGTGCTGCGCGGCCTGCCCAGCATGGCCTTGCGCTACCAGGCCCAGGATGCCGGCACGCGCGAGCTCGCCACCTGGATGCAGGCACAGCCTGGCGTGGTGCGGGTGCTGCACCCGGCACTGCCGGGCTCACCCGGCCACGCCACCTGGCTGCGTGACGCGAGCGCCGCGGCTTGCCTGTTCAGCGCCGTGTTCGATCCCTCGATTCCTCAGTCGCGCATTGATGCGTTCTGCGACAGCCTGAAGCTCTTCCGCCTGGGCTGGAGCTGGGCGGGGCCCATCAGCTTGTGCGCCCCCTACGACATGGCGTCCATTCGACCCAAGGGCTGGCCTCACGCCGGTGGTCTGGTACGCTTTGCGGTCGGTCTGGAATCCGTGCACGATCTGCGTGCCGACCTTGCACAGGCCCTGGCGGCCCTGCAAGCCTGACCCCTTTGTTTCAACAGACCTGAAAGACTGATTTGGCTACTCCCAACTACGGATACGAAAAGCGCCAGCGCGAGCTTGCCAAGAAGAAGAAGAAAGAGGAAAAGCTCAAGGCCAAGGCCGAAGGCCGTCGCCACGACGACACCGATGCGCCGCAAGAGCCGGGCACCGATGCACCGGACGGCGCATCGGGCGGCGACAGCGCTGGCGCTGCGGATTGACCCGTCGGACAAGGTCAGCGGCCTGGGCCCCGCGCTCAGGCTGTGTTTTCGCTGGCGATCAACGATCGCGCAGCCTCGCTCAGCGACCCGGCTGAGCGGTCCCGCAGCTCACAGGGCAGGGCCTGCGGGAATTGTTTGAAGTTGCGCCCGATTGACTGGGCGTACATCGGGTCGTAGTGGCGGGTCAGCAGCTCCAGCACCACTTCGGGCGTCTTGCCGCTCTTGACCCTTTCGATCCAGCTCGACACCACCTCCTTGCCGCGCAGCTCCGTCAGGGCTTCCAGGCGCGAGCAGAACGAAGTGGGGTCTTTGACGAAGAAGTCGTAGTCCTCCAGCAGCAACGCCACACGCTCTTCGTCCGACAGGCGCAGATCGATGCAGGGGCTCGCCCGCATGGCGTCAATCAACGCATCGGGCACGCGCACATTGCCCACCTTCTTGCTTTCGCTCTCCACGTAGACCACACGCGCCGGATCGAAGCCGCGCAGGGCCTGCCACACCATCGAATCAAAGCGCTTCTGGCTCGGTTGAGGCTGGCCGGGAATGTGGCCCAGCACCGAGCTGCGGTGGCTGGCCAGGGCCTCCAGGTCGAGCACCTGCGCGCCTTGCGCGGCCAACGCCTGCAGCAGGCGCGTCTTGCCGCTGCCCGTGGGGCCGCAGACGATGCGGTAGTGCAGGCGCTCGGCCATTGAGGGCAGCGACTCAACCAGCGCGGCGCGCCAGGCCTTGTAGCCACCTTCGATCAGGGTGACGTGAAATCCGATGGCGCCCAGGATGGTGGCCAGTGCGCCACTGCGGTTGCCGCCACGCCAGCAGTACACCAATGGCTTCCAGGTGCGCGGCTTGTCGATCACTTCGCGCTCGATGTGCGCTGCGATGTTGCGCGCCGACAGCGCCGCGCCGCGCTTCTTCGCTTCGAACGGATTGACCTGCTTGTACATCGTGCCGATGGTGATGCGCTCTTCGTTGTTGAGCGTGGGCCAGTTCACCGCGCCCGGCACATGGTCGAGCGCGTGCTCGTCTTCGGTGCGGGCGTCGATGATGAGATCGAACTCGGCCAGGCGGCTCAGCGCTTCCGCGGCATTCAGGGTGTGTACGGGCATGCCCGATTATCGGCGCGTGATCAGCTTGCGCAGTTCGGGCCACACGTTGTCGCGCATGGTGGCCTGCGCGCGCTCGTTGGGATGGATGCGATCGGCCTGGAAAAGCGCCGTGGGGTCTTTGGTGTCGGCCACGCCCTTGAGGAAGAACGGCACAAGCGCGGCTTTTTCGGTCTTGGCCACGGTGGTGTACAGGTCGCGGAACTCTTGCGCGTACTTCGCACCGTAGTTCGGCGGCATCTCCATGCCCAGCAGCAGCACCTGCGCACCCGCCTCGCGCGAGAGGCGTGCCATGGTAGCGAGGTTGTCGCGCGTCATGTTCAGCGGCAGACCACGCAACGCATCGTTGCCGCCGAGCTCGATCACCACCCACTTCGGTTTGTGCTGCTTGAGCAGCGCCGCGATTCGCGAGCGCCCGCCGGACGTGGTGTCACCGCTGATGCTGGCGTTGACCACGCGCGCCTTGACCTTCTCCTCGGCGAGCGTCTCGCTCAGCAAGGCCACCCAGCCGGTGCCGCGCTTGAGACCATACTCAGCGCTCAGCGAGTCGCCCACCACCAGGATCGCGGGCGCACTGCTGCTGGCGGCTTGCGCGGGCATTTGCGCGAGAGCGCTGCCGAAAGACCCTGCGATGGCGAGCGCGCACAGGCTGGAGAGCAGCGCGTTAAAGTGACGGCGTTTCAACTTGAGAAGTCCTTCCATGTCCGATGTGATGATTGCGGTCCAGCATGTGTTCAAGTCGGTCACCGACTCCACCGGTTCGCTGACCATTCTGCGCGATATCGATTTCACCCTGAACAAGGGGGAAACCGCGGCCATAGTGGGTGCCTCCGGGTCGGGCAAGAGCACGCTGCTGTCCATCGTGGCCGGATTGGACACCCCCACCAGCGGCACAGTTCACATCGATGGCGTTGATTTGTTTGCGATGGACGAAGACCAGCGCGCCGCGCTGCGCTCGCAAAAGGTCGGTTTCGTGTTTCAAAGCTTCCAGCTGCTGGGCAACCTCACCGCGCTGGAAAACGTGATGCTGCCGCTGGAGCTCGCCGGGCGGCGCGATGCCCGCGCCACCGCCACCCACATGCTGCAGCGTGTGGGTTTGGGCGAACGGCTCTCCAGCTACCCCAAAGTGCTCTCCGGCGGCGAGCAGCAGCGTGTGGCGCTGGCGCGGGCCTTCGTGGTGCAGCCAGCGGTCCTGCTGGCCGACGAGCCCACGGGCAGCCTCGATTTCGCCACCGGCGGCAAGATCATGGAACTCATGTTCGATCTGAACCGCGAGCAGGGCACCACGCTCGTGCTGGTGACGCACGACCGTGCCATCGCACAACGCTGCGAACGGCGCATCACCATCGAGGCCGGGCAGGTGGTGCCCGAAGCCCAAGAGGCCACGGCCATCGCCTGAGGTTGCTCGCGCCCGGAGGGGATAATCCGGGCATGTCTTCCCCCAAAGTGCTTTTCGGCTTTCACGCCGTGGGCGTGCGCCTGAAAACCGCGCCGCAATCCATCATCGAGATCTACTACGAGCCCACGCGCCGCGACGCGCGCATGCGCCAGTTCCTCGACAAGGCCCGCGAGGCCAACGCCCGCCTGATCGAAGCCGACGGCCTGCGCATCGCCAAGCTCGCCGGCAGCCACGGCCACCAGGGTGTGGCCGCCCGGGTGGAAGAGATCAAGCAAGTGCATTCGCTCGACGAACTGCTGGAGCAGCTGGAGGCCACCGGCGTGCCCCCGTTGCTGCTGGTGCTCGACGGCATCACCGACCCGCACAACCTCGGTGCCTGCCTGCGCGTGGCCGATGGTGCTGGCGCGCACGCCGTGATCGCGCCCAAGGACCACGCCGCCGGCATCAACGCCACCGTGGCCAAGGTGGCCAGCGGCGCGGCCGAGACCATGCCCTACTTCATGGTGACCAACCTGGCGCGCACCTTGGGTGAACTCAAGGAACGCAACATCTGGATCATCGGCACCAGCGACGACGCACCCAAGACGCTCTACCAGGTGGACCTCAAGGGCCCGGTGGCACTGGTGCTCGGCGCCGAAGGTGCGGGCATGCGCCAGCTCACGCGCAAGACCTGCGACGAGCTGGTGAGCATTCCCATGCACGGCGCGGTGGAGAGCCTCAACGTGTCGGTGGCCAGCGGCGTGTGTTTGTACGAGGCGCTGCGCCAGCGCAGCTGAAGCCCATGCGTGAGACCGGGCGCGGCTGGATCCGCGAAGCGCGCCACATCGCCGTGCTCACCGGCGCGGGCATGAGCGCCGAGTCCGGCGTGCCCACCTTCCGCGACGCGCAGACCGGACTGTGGTCGCAGTTCAACCCTCAGGAGCTCGCCACCGAAGCTGCCTTTCGCGCTCACCCTCAGCGAGTCTGGGACTGGTATGCCCACCGGCGCGAGATGATCGCGGCGGTGGCGCCCAACGCGGGTCACGTGGCGCTGGCGGCGTTTGCGCAGCGGCAACCCGGGCGCCTGACCCTCATCACCCAGAACGTGGACGGTCTGCACCAGCGCGCGGGCCACACCGATGCCCTGGCCCTGCACGGCAACATCGCCGACGACCGTTGGCTGGACGCGCCGCGCGCCTGCTGCCGGGTCGACACCATCGAGGCGGGACGGCCGCCGCGCTGCCCCGTCTGTGGCAACCTGCGCCGACCGGCGGTGGTCTGGTTCGGCGAAAACTTGCCGGTGGCCGCGCTTGAAGCCGCCGAACAGGCCGCGCGCGACTGCGAGCTGATGCTGGTGGTCGGCACCTCGGGCGAGGTCTATCCCGCCGCGGGCCTTGCGCTCACCGCCCACCAGTGCGGCGCGCGCGTGGTGATCGTGAACCCTGAGGCCACGCCGCTGGATGCCGTGGCCCAGCTGTGTCTCAGGGAGCCAGCGGCGCTGTGTCTTCCGCTGCTGCTGGCGTAAGCTGTCACCACCTGCCACGCCCGCTGGCACCACTGGAGACGACACATGGCGATCGCCACCCTCGACACATGGCACGAAGTGGTCCAGACCCGCAGCATCAAGGGCCTGCGCGATCTGCTGGCAGATGACGTCGTCTTTCATTCGCCGGTGGTGCACACGCCCCAGGCCGGCAAGGCGGTCACCACGCAGTACCTGGCCGCAGCGTTCCACGTGTTCTTCAACGCTTCGTTCCGCTACGTGCGTGAAGTGGTCGGGCCACGCGACGCGGTGCTGGAGTTCCAGGTCGAGATCGACGGGATCACTGTCAACGGTGTCGACATGATTCGCTGGAACGACGAGGGCCGTATCGTCGATTTCAAGGTGATGATCCGCCCGCTCAAGGCGATCAACCTGATCCACCAGAAGATGGCGGCGATGCTGCAGGCCAACCAATAGCCTGCGGCGGCTTCACACCCAGCCCAACGCCCCCAGCACCGCACCCGCACCGATCATCCACAGCAGGTGGATCTTCGTGCGCCACACCAGCAGCGTGGCCGCGGCGGTGAGCAGCCACAGGGGCCAGTCGCGCTCGGGGTGCTCGTGGGAGCCGGTGAGCAGCCAGCCGGTGGCAATCAGCAAGGCGATCACGATCGGCGCCATGCCCGTCTTGAAGGCCCGCACCGCGCGCAGTTCGCGGTTCTTGTGCGCCCAGCGGGTGGCGGTGTAGGTGAGCACGGACGAGGGCAGCATGATGGCCACCATGGTGATCACCACGCCCAGGAACGCGAGCGCCCAGGCAAGTCCACCAGCAACAGGGCCGCCGCCTGCGTTGAGGCCGACGTTCCAGCCGAGCAGGGCGACGAACAGCACGTTGGGCCCCGGCGCGGCTTGTGAGAGCGCGATCGATGAGGTGAACTGCGCGTCGCTGAGCCAGCCGTGCTGGTAGACCAGATAGCGGTGCATGTCTGGCGCGGTGGTGATGGCCCCGCCCACGCCGAGCAGCGAGAGCGAAGCGAAGTGGGTGAAGAGGTCGAGCCAGTTGGCAACGGTGGGCGCCATGCTCATGGCAATGTCTTCCCGTCGGCAGGTCCGTCGGGCAGCACGCGATAGGCCCACAGGCAGGCCGCGCCGCCAATGCCCAGCAGCACCCACAGCAGGGGCCAGCGCATCAGGCCGATGGCGATGAAGGTGAGCACCGCGAGACCGACGCACACCGTCATGCCCATCGCGTTCTTGCCGAGCGCGGCGATGAGCTTGATGCCGGTGGCGGTGATCAGGCCGGCGGCCACGGCACCCATGCCGCGCAGCGCGTCTTGCGCCACGGGGTTGTCGGCCACGTTGCCGTAGAGCACCGCCAGCAGCAGCACGACCACGAGCGGCGCAGCCAGCATGCCGGCCAGCGCTGCCATGGCACCTGGCAGGCCGAAATAGCGCCCGCCGATCATCATGGAGAGGTTGACCACGTTGGGCCCCGGCATGATCTGCGCGACCGCCCAGTCTTCGACGAATTGCTCGCGCGTCATCCAGCGCTTGTTCTCCACCAGTTCGCGCTGCACCACCGCCAACACCCCGCCAAAGCCCTGCAGGGCCAGCCAGGTGAAGGAGAGGAACAGGTCGGTTTTCGACTGAGGGTGGTTGAGGGCGTCGTCAGGCAGGTGGGCAGGGGCTGTGGGCATGGCTGCGATTATCGTGCTGCGCTCATGGGTTGGCTCAGAGGACGAGTTCCCAGGTCTCCCCCACGAGGTCGTGCCCGTAGCTGTGGTGCGCCTCGCTGTGCACCAGCACAAAGCCGCGCTGCGCGTAGATGGCGCGCGCTGCGGCCAGATTGCCGTTGGTCCACAGCACCATCTTGCGGTAGCCCTTGGCGCGCGCGAAGGCCAGGCATTCGTCGGTGAGGCGCGCGCCCAGGCCCAGGCCGCGCGCGGCGGGGCTGAGGATGAGCAACCGCAGTTGCGCTTCGGTCTCGCTCTTGCGCACCACGAAGACTGAACCCACGCGCTCGCCATCGAGCTCGGCGATCCAGCCGCGTTCCCACACCGGGTCGTGCTGGCGGATCATGCCGGCGACGATCTCGGCCACCAGCGCCTCGAACTCGCTGTTCCAGCCGTACTCGCGCGCGTAGATCTCGCCATGCTGCTGCACCACCCAGCCCATGTCGCCAGCTCGCACGTCGCGCAGCACGGCGGTGCGCGAGGGCTGGCCGGCGTCGGGGTCCAGCAAGGCCTGCACCCGCGCCAGCGAAGCCACCAAGGTGTCCCGCCGTTCGGGCGCCAGCGGAGCCAGCAGGCGCGCGGCCTCCTCGCGCGAGCGCTGTTGCAGGGGCTCGAACGCCGCGCGGCCTTCGGGTGTGAGGCTCAGCGCATGCTGGCGGGCGTCGGTGGGCGAGGGGGCGCGCGTGATCCAGCCCGCATCGACGAAGCGGCGCACGATGCGGCTGAGGTAGCCCGCATCGAGCAGCAGCCGACGCCCGAGTTCGCTGGCGGCGCAGGGCGCGTGGTGCGCCAGCTCGTAGAGCACGCGCACCTCGGTGAGGGAAAACGCGCTGCCCAGATAGGGGTCGAGCAGGCCGGTGCGCTGGGTGTAGAAGCGGTTGAAGGCGCGCAGTGCGCGCACCTGGCTGGGGTCGACCGGTGTCGAGGCGGTGGAGGAGGCGGCTGCTTGCATGCCCGCAGTGTCGGGCATTTTATTGACTATGGCAACTAAATGCCTGCCAAAGTCAGTTAAAACTGGGGCCCGATTGCAGGATTTCGCGCACCCGCTCGCGCGTGAGCGGCTTGGTCACGAAGCCCTGGATGAGCGGCGTCTGGGCGGCCTTCTCGCGATCATGTGGGGCGTCCGACGAGGTCAGCATCATCACCACCACCGCGGGCTTGCCCATCAGCAGAGGTGTGGCTTCGAGCGCGAACTCGAAGCCGTCCATCAGCGGCATGTTGATGTCGACATAGATGCAGGTCGGAAGGGTGAGGGGATCGGTTTTGAGGTGGCGCAATGCCTCGATGCCGCTTTCAAACACCAGGATGTCGCCGGTGAACCCGGCGCGCCGGATCATGATCTCGTGGAAGACGTTGTCCGCTTCGTTGTCGTCGATGAGGATGAAACGCTCGGGTGCGGTCATGGTCATGGTCATGCCAGTTGAGGAGCGGCGGGAGCAGCGGGCAGATGGAGCGTGAAGCGGCTGCCTTCACCCAGTGTGGACTGCACGCTGATGCTGCCGCCGTGCAGTTGCGCGACGCGGCGGCAGACGGACAGGCCCAGACCGGAGCCCTCAAAGTGCTTGCGCGTGTGCAGGCGCTTGAACATGTCAAAGATGTCTTGCTGGTGTTCCTCCGCGATGCCGATGCCGTTGTCATGCACGTGAATCCGGTGGCCGCTGTCGTCCCCTTCGACCGCGATACGCACCACGGGAGGCACGCCCTGGCGGGAAAACTTCAAGCCGTTGGAGGTCAGGTTCTTCAGCACGATGCGCAGCAGCGGTTCGTCGGCCACCACCGGCGCGTGTGGTGCGCACTCGACGTGCCCGCCCGTGCGTTGAAGCAAGGGGGCCAGGTCGTCCTGAAGCTGGTGCATCAAACGGGAGACCTCCAGCGGGCGAAGCTGCACCGCATGGTTGCCCAGTCGCACGAAATGCAGCAGGTCGTCGAGCAAGAATCCCATGCGCTGGCCGCCCGATCGCACGAACGAGAGGTATCGCTGGGCCGGGGGGCTGAGTTCGTCCACATGGTCGGCGACCAGCAGCGAGGTGAAGTTGTTGACGGTGTTGATCGGTTCGCGCAGGTCGTGAGAAATGACGTGGATGAAGCGATCCTGCTCCAAGGTTTTTTGTTCGAGCAATGCAACCGTTTGCTGCAGTTGTGCTTCGCGCGCCCGGGTTTCGTGCACGTCCTGGGCCCGCATCACGGCGCCGGTGATCTCCCCCCGGGGGTTGCGCACGGGCAGCAAGGCCACTTCCACGTGACGAGGACCGCGCCCAGGGAAATCCGGTTTGCGGGCATAAAACCCGGGCTCACCCGCCAATGCGCGCACCAGCTGGGGTTGGATGATCGTGCGAAACGCCTCTTCACCCACGTGCTCCGCAACGCTGCGTCCGATGATCTGCTCGCGGGTACAACCCCAGTACGCCAGGAACGTGTCGTTGACGTGCTGATAGACGTGCTGCGTGTCGATGTAGACCTGCAGGTCCAGACCGGAAATCGCCATGGCGGTGAGTTGCTCGTGCTGCAGCCGGGCTTCTTCGAGGCGCACCGACTCGTGTTCCAGCAGGCTGGTGACCAGGCTGGCCAGGCGGCGCAAGGCGCCCAGCTGGTCGGGTTGAAGCGAGCGGGCTTTCAGGTCGATGACACACACCGTGCCCAGCGCAAAGCCGTCATGGGTGACGATGGGGGCGCCGGCATAGAAGCGCGCGCCGGCGGGGCCGGCCACAAACGGGTTGCTGTTGAAGCGCGGGTCCAGTTGCAGGTTTTCGACCATCATCACCTGCTCCGGATCCATGATGGCGTGTGAGCAAAAGGCCACTTCCCGTGGTGTTTCCTGCTCTTCCAGGCCAATGCGCGACTTGAACCACTGGCGGTCCTGGTCAATGAGCGTGATGAGCGCCACCGGGGTGCCGCAGATCATCTGGGCCAGTGCTGAAATGTCGTCGAACGCCTTTTGCGGCAGCGTGTCCAGGATGCCCAGGCCGTGGAGTCTGGCCAGTCGCTGTGCCTCGTTGGCCGGGATCGGGAATGTCTGCATGGTGCGCGTTTCAGGGGTCGCCAAGTTGTAACACAGCACCCTGCGCAGCACCCGTTTTGAGCCGCGATATAGCGCCGCCCGTCCACTTCGACACGCGCCCCCCAAGGGCGCACACGGTGAAGCCGCGCCGGCTACACCGACATGCCGCCCGACACCTCGATCACTGCGCCGTTGATGTAGCTCGCCTCGTCGCTGGCAAGAAAGGCGTACACGTTGGCGATCTCTTCAGGCTGACCGAGGCGGCGCAGGGGCACGCGGTGCTCCATCTCGGTGATGACCTTCTCCGGAATCGTGCTGAGGATGGAGGTGGCGATGAAGCCAGGCGCCACGGCGTTGACGCGAATGCCCTTGGGGCCGAGTTCGCGGCTCCAGGTCTTGGTGAAGCCGATCACGCCGAACTTGGTTGCAGCGTAGTTGGTCTGGCCGAAGTTGCCGTAAATGCCCACCACCGACGATGCGTTGAGGATCACACCGCTGCCTTGCGCGGTCATGTGCTCGGTCACGGCCTGGGCGCAATGGAACACGCCTCGCAGGTTCACGTCGATCACGCGGTCGAACTGCTCCAGTGTCATCTTCTGCAGCCGCGCATCCTGCGTGATGCCGGCGTTGTTCACCAGCACGTCGATCCGCCCGAAGCGCTCCGTCACCCGTGCCACGACAGCATCCACCATCTCGCGCTGGGTCACGTCCATCACGAAACCCACCGCCTGGGCGCCGAGTGCTTCGCACTGCTGCACGGCGGCGTCCACCGCCGCCTGCTTCACGTCGCAGACGACGACCACGGCACCTTCGTGAGCGAACTTGATCGCGGTGGCCAGGCCGATGCCTTGGGCGGCGCCGGTGATGAGGCTGATTTTTCCTTCGAGACGTTTCATGTGGGATGGGTGAGGAGTGAGTCAAAAAAAAAGCCGGCGGATCCACCGCCGGCGAGAGGAATGAGGGCGCTCAGTACACGGGTTGGTGGTGGCGGATGGCACGCACGGTGGCCTCGTCGAGTTCGAAGCCATGGCCATGTCGGGCGGCCAGCCCGGCGCAGCGCTGCTCGAAGGCGTCGATGCCCATGCCGTAGATGAACTGCAGCGCACCACCGGCCCAGGCCGGGAAGCCGATGCCGAAGAGGGAGCCGATGTTGCCGTCGTGCACGGAGGTGAGCACACCTTCGGCCAGGCAGCGCGCGGTTTCCACGGCCTGGCGGTAGAGCAGGCGGTCCTTGATGTCCTGCAGGTCCCAGGCGTGCCCGGACTTTTCGAACAGGGGTTTGAGTTCCGGCCAGAGCGTCTTCTTTTGCCCGGCTGGGTAGTCGTAGAAGCCGCCACCGGCCGCGCGGCCTGCGCGGTTGAGTTCCTTGACCATGCGCTCGACCAGCAGTTCGCCCGGTGTGGCGGTGTAGACCTTGCCTTCGGCGGCAAAGTCGGCACGGGTCTGGTCGAGCACGTGAACCGAGAGCGACAGCGCGGTCTCGTCCAGAACGGCCAGGGGTCCCACCGGCATGCCGGCCTGCATGGACGCGTTTTCGATCACCGGCGCGGGAATGCCTTCGCCCAGCATGGCCGCGCCTTCCATGACGAAGGTGCCGAAGGTGCGGCTGGTGTAGAAACCGCGCGAGTCGTTCACCACGATGGGCAGCTTGCCCAGTGCCTGCACGTAGTCGTAGGCGCGCGCCACCGTCTCGTCGTCCGTTTCCTTGCCGCGGATGATCTCCACCAGCCTCATCTTGTCCACAGGGCTGAAGAAATGGATGCCGATGAACTTGGCTGGGTTGATGCTGGCCTGGGCCAGGCTGGAGATGGGCAAGGTCGAGGTGTTGCTGGCGAAGAAGCCACCCGGGGCCAGCATGGGCTCGGCTTCGTGTGTGACGGTGGCCTTGAGTTCGCGGTTCTCGAACACGGCCTCGATGATGAGGTCGCAGCCCTGCAGGTCCGACGGATAGGCGGTGGGCCTGATGCGTTCGAGCAGCGCCTGCTGGTCTTGGGGGTTCATGCGCCCCTGGTCCACGCGCGTCTGTGTGAGCCGCGCGCTGTAGAGCTTGCCACGCTGGGCGTTTTCCAGGCTTACGTCTTCCAGCACGGTGTCGATGCCGCGGCTGGCCTGGGTGTATGCGATGCCCGCGCCCATCATGCCGGCGCCGAGAATGCCGACCTTTTTCGGCTTGTAGCGCGGCACATCCTTCGGGCGCGACTGCCCGCTCTTGATCGCGTTCATGTTGAAGAAGAACGTGTTGATCATGTTTCTGGCCACCGGGCTCACGATGAGCCTGGCCAGGTACCGGCTCTCGATGCGCGTGGCGGTGTCGTAGTCCACCATCGCGCCTTCGGCCATGGCCGCCAACGCGGCTTCAGGCGCGGGGTACAGGCCGCGCGTTTTCTGCTTGAGCATGGCCGGGGCCACGGTCAGCATGCCGGCGATCTTGGGGTTGGCCGGAGTGCCGCCCGGGATCTTGTAGTCCTTGGCGTCCCAGGGGTGTTGCGCCTTGGGGTTGGCCGTGATCCACAGGAGGGCTGTGGTGCGCAAGGAGGCCGCCAGGTCGGCTCCGTTGGCCGGCACCAGCTCGTGCACGAGGCCGAGTTCGAGCGCTTCGCGCGGATTGAACAGCTTGCTCTCCAGAATGAAAGGCTGCGCGCCCATCAGGCCGAGCAGGCGTGTCATCTTGGTGATGCCGGTGGCGCCGGGGATGAGGCCGAGCGTGATCTCGGGCAGGCCGAGCTGGATCCTGGGGTCGTCGGCCGCCACACGGTGGTGACCCACGAGCGCCACTTCCCAGCCGCCGCCGAGGGCCGCGCCGTTGATGCAGCTCACCACCGGCACGCCCAGCGTCTCGATCGTGCGGAAGTTCTTCTTGGTCTGCTCGATCTCGGCGAAGACGCGCGGCGCGTCGGCCGGTGTCAGGCGCATCGTGCTCTTGAGGTCGGCGCCAGCGAAGAAGGTGCTCTTGGCCGACGCGAGGATGATGCCTTTGATCAAGCCTTTGTCGCGCACCACCAGGCCGGTGGCGGTGGTCAGGTCGCGCTGCCAGTCGGCGCACATGGTGTTCACTGGCGAGCCGGGCTCGTCGAAGGTGAGGGTGGCGATGCCTTCGTGCAGTTCGTAGCGGATGGTTTTCATGTGGTGATCGGCTTCCTGTTCAGACACGCTCGACGATCGTGGCTATTCCCATTCCCCCGCCCACGCACAACGTGGCCAGGCCGTAGCGCAGCTGGCGGCGGTGCAGCTCGTCCACCAGCGTGCCCAGGATCATGGCGCCGGTTGCACCGAGTGGATGGCCCATGGCGATCGCGCCGCCGTTCACATTCACCTTCTCGTGCGGCACGCCCATCTCCTTCATGAACTTCATGGGCACGGCGGCAAAGGCCTCGTTCACCTCGAACAGGTCGATCTGGTCGATGGTGAGGCCCGCCTTGGCCAGCGCCTTGCGCGCCGCGGGCATGGGGCCGGTGAGCATGATGGTGGGGTCGGCGCCCGAGAGCGCCACCGAGACGATGCGCGCGCGCGGCGTGAGCTTGTGCGTCTTGCCTGCGGCCTCGCTGCCGATCAGCACGGCCGTGGCGCCGTCGACGATGCCCGAAGAATTGCCCGCGTGGTGCACGTGGTGGATGCGCTCGACCTGCGGGTAGCGCTGCAGCGCCACCGAATCAAACCCCATGCCGCCGAGTTGCTCGAACGCGGGTTTGAGCGCGGCCAGGCCGTCCATGGTGGTGTGCGGCTTGATGAACTCGTCTTCGTCCAGGATGGTCTGGCCCAGGAAATCGGTGACCGGCACGACCGAGCCCTTGAAATGGCCTGCGGCGCGCGCAGCCGCCGCGCGCTTCTGCGATTCGAGTGCGAAGGCATCCACGTCGTCGCGGGTGAAGCCTTCGAGCGTGGCGATCAGATCCGCGCCGATGCCCTGCGGCACGAACAGCGTGTCGCTGTTGGTCTGCGGGTCCTGCGCCCAGGCGCCACCATCGGACCCGATCGGTACACGGCTCATGCTCTCCACGCCGCCCGCCACCACCAGGTCTTCCCAGCCGCTCTTCACCTTCATCGCCGCCATGTTCACGGCTTCGAGGCCGGAAGCGCAAAAACGGTTGAGCTGCACGCCCGAGCAGCGCCAGTCCCAGCCAGCCTTGAGCGCGGCCACCTTGGCGATCACCGAGCCCTGCTCGCCGATCGGAGAGACCACGCCCATGACCACGTCGTCCACCGCCGCGGTGTCGAAACCGTTGCGCTGCTGCAGGTGGGTCAACACACCGGCGAGCAGGTCGATCGGCTTGACCTCGTACAGGCTGCCGTCTTTCTTGCCTTTGCCGCGCGGCGTGCGCACGGCATCGAATACGAATGCTTCGCTCATGGAGTCTCCTGGGGGAAGGCGGATGCCGCGAATCAGTATAGACTTTTGCCAAGCAACTGCTTTGTCAAATTCCTTCTGCTCCCATTTTTCCAGTCTGATAGGTGACACCGCCATGATCGAACGTACCCTGTTCAACACCGACCATGAGGCCTTCCGCGACAGCTTTCGCAAGTTCATCGAGAAAGAGATCGCACCGCACCACGAGGCCTGGGAAGAGCAAGGTTACGTGGATCGCGCGGTGTGGAGCAAGGCCGGCGAAAACGGCTTTCTGTGCATGACCTTGCCCGAGGCCTACGGTGGCTCTGAAGCCGACAAGCTGTACTCGGTGGTGCAGATGGAGGAGATCGCGCGCACCGGTTTCAGCGGCATCGGCTTCGGCCTGCACAGCGAGATCGTGGCGCCCTACATCCTGCATTACGGCACCGAAGCGCAAAAGCAGAAGTACCTGCCCAAGCTCGCCAGCGGCGAGATGGTGGGTGCCATTGCCATGAGCGAACCCGCTGCCGGCAGCGACCTGCAGGGCGTGAAGTCCACGGCCATCAAACAGGCCGATGGCAGCTATCTGCTCAATGGCAGCAAGACCTTCATCACCAACGGCTGGCACGCCGACCTGGTGATCGTGGTCGCCAAGACCGACCCGAGCGCGGGTGCCAAAGGCACCAGCCTGCTGCTGGTGGAGCGCGGCATGCCGGGCTTCGAGAAAGGCAAGCGCCTGAAGAAGCTGGGCATGAAGGCGCAAGACACCTCCGAGCTGTTTTTCGACAACGTGAAGGTGCCGGCCGAGAACCTGCTGGGCGGTGCGGCACACGAAAACCGTGGCTTCATCTGCCTCATGGAGCAGTTGCCCTGGGAGCGGCTGCAGATCGCCATCGGCGCGGTGGCAGCGGCGCAGGCCGCGATCGATTGGACGGTGGAGTACACCAAAGACCGCAAGGTGTTCGGCCAGCCGGTGGCCGCGTTCCAGAACACGCGCTACAAGCTGGCCGAGCTGCAGACCGAGGTGCAGGTGGCGCGCGTGTTCGTGGACAAATGCTGCGAACTGGTGAACGTGGACAAGCTCGACACCGCCACCGCCAGCATGGCCAAGTACTGGTGCTCCGACTTGCAGTGCAAGGTGATGGACGAGTGCGTGCAGCTGTTCGGCGGCTACGGCTACATGTGGGAATACCCCATCACCCGTGCCTACGCCGATGCGCGCGTGCAGCGCATCTATGGTGGCACCAACGAGATCATGAAGGAGGTGATCTCGCGCGGCATGGGTCTGGGCGGGCGCTGAGTTCCCTGTGCGGGCGTCGGCACATCACGACGCTCCTTGCATCGATCATCGGAAATATTTCGCACTCGATTTGTTCTCGCCAAGCCATGATTTGTAGTTGAAAAGTATGATGTGGTCGCTTTTTGACTTGGGGAGGGTGGAAGGTGAAAAACGTCGACATCAAACAACTGGCGCTGTTCTGCGAACTCATCGAGAGTCAGAGCCTCACCGAGGCTGCTGCGCGCATGAACATCACGCCGTCGGCAGCCAGCCAGGCGCTCACCCGCCTGCGCAATGTGCTCAACGACGACTTGTGCGTTCGCGAAAAAAACCGATACCAGCTCACGCCCTACGCCGATGGCGCATTTGCCGTGTTCCAGCAGATGGTCGGTCTGTGGAAGGACGTGAGCAATGGCGCCTGGGCGTTTGATCCGCTGCAATGCGATGCGCACGTCATCGTGTCGTGCTACGACGCTTTCGGCGAAACCGAGCTGGCGGAGTTGTATCGCAGCATCCTGCGCAAGGCGCCCAGTCTGAGCCTGGACATTCATGCGCCTGCCAACGGGCCCCAGGACGTGGAAGCCTTGCGCGCTGGTGATGTGGACGTGGTCTGCAGCCACTACGAGCCACCGGGCGATGCGCGCGATCTGTACGTGGAAACCGTCAAGCACTTCGAGATCACGCACTGTTGCGTGAATGTGGACCATCCGCGCATCGGCGACGCGCTCACGCTGGATCAATACCAGGCCGAGGAGCACCTGTTGATCACCTTCCTCAAGCGCCACGGCGGGCGCCGCAGCCCCATCGACCTGGAGCTTGAAGCACGGGGCTTTGCGCCACGAAGGACGACCATCGTGAATTCCTGGCACCTGTGTTCGGAGTTGCTGGGTCGCACCGACCGGCTGGTGACCACCAGCCCGCAACAGGCCAGACACCTGGTGCGGGGAAATCCGAAGATCCGGTGCATTCCCTTGCCCACCGACTTCAACTGGCCCACCATGCCTGTCAACATGATCTGGCACCAGCGCACCCACAACAGCAAACCCCATCGGTGGATGCGCTTGCAGTTGCGTGAGTTCCTTGCGGGCGGCTCGGAGGAAGGTGCGCAGGTCGCCAGCCGAGAGATCATCTCCCGCGCTCCGTGAGACGCGTCGTGTGCGCGGTTTGCGAGAGCCGCCATCACCCCAGCAGCGCATCCATCTCGCGCAGTCTCTGCACGGCGACAGGTTCGCTGATCTTTCTGCACATGAGGTCAAAGCACTCGAAGCGCAGGTCCCGAATGGTGGCGAGCTGCGAGGCCGAGATCAGTTTCAGGTAGAGCCGAAGGTCGCGGCGGGACATGTCCGCGATGTGCGCCCCGAGCATCGTTCCCAGCAGCTTCTTGAGTCGTTCGAGCCGGATGTGCTCACACGCCACCCGCATCGATTCGTGCTCGCTGGACGTGATCCTTCTGAGCCACTCTCGAAAGCTGGTGTTGTTGACCTGTCTTGCCGAGCCGGGGACGGGATCGAAACAGGAAAAAGACGGTTGTGCGAGAAGGCGGTGAGCACCGCGCGGTGGGTCTTGGTGTGCCATGAACTTCCTCCATTGACTGCGTTGTCGATGGGAGGAATTTAGGAAAGCGCCGCTCAGGCGTCCATTTCGAAGATAACGATAGCGCTTTCGGGGAAATGAATAGCGAAAATCAATCACGCCGTCGGGCAAAGCGCGGCTAGGACTGGCCGTCGCCAAGCACCAGTCGGGTCTTCAGCGCAAGGTCCTCGGGGGGTGTGTGGTCGGCCAGCACCCAGGCGCGATCGGTGTGCTGCGAAGCCTCCTGCAGCAAGGCGTTGAGAAAGCGGATGGAGCTCATGTCCAGCGCCGCAAACGGCTCGTCGATCAGTGTGAGGGCGGTGCCTGCCGCAAACGCCGCGCTCAGCCAGACTTTTCGTTTGCTGCCGGCCGACAGCATGTACATCGGCTTGTCGATGTGGGGATCCAGCGCGAAGCCTCGCGCGAGGTCTTGCGCACTGCCCAGGTCGAAGCCGGGGTAGCGCGATACCAGTGTGGCGAACCACGCCCGCGCGCTGACCGCATCGAGCGCATCGCTGCGCGGCTCGGTGCGGAACACCTGCGCCCGGTAGGCATCGGCGTGTGTTTGCAGAGGGGTGTTGCGCAGCACGAAGGCACCGCTGTCGGCGCGCAGGTCGCCTGCCAGCAGTCTCAAGAGTGTCGTCTTGCCACTGCTTTCCTCGCCGTGCACCACCGAGACGCCGGCGGGCAGCTGCAGGCTCAGACCTTGAAACAGGGGGATGCCTGGCCAGCCGAAATGCAGGCCGGTGACTTCCAGCACGGGGACGTGGGTGGTGGGTGTCATTGTTCAGTAGCCGATGCTGTAGCGCAGGCCCTGGTGGTTGAGCACGGCGTTGCGCGGGCCGATGGCTTCCAGGCGCAAACCGGGTGCGATGTCCTGGCCTTCCTGCACGACCTTGCCATTGGCGATCAGGGTGCGCAGCGCCGGGTTTTTTGACCAGGTGGAGCCGCTCACATTGACGCCGGGAAGCTGCGCACGGGCCTCGGGCGAGAGTTGGCCGAAGGTGGGTACGTCCGCGCGAACGGTGGGTTCGACCGCGGGCGGTGGGGTGGTCGGTCGCGCGGGTGCGAGTATGGGCAACGCCGGTGCAGCGGCTTGTTCGGGCGCACGCGCTGGCACCGTGGGCTCGGCCGGCAGGGGGCTGGTTGTCCGGGGCGCCACCAGCGGCGCCGGCGCCCCGATCGGTTGGCTGATGGGCCGGGTCTCGGGCTCGCCGGTGCCGGCGCCCCACCACCAGGCCGCGGGGGCGGCGAGGGCGACCACCAGTCCCCCCACGGCGCGCCAGCGGCGCGGGGCTGCGGCGTGCCTGCTCGCCGCCCGGTCGGGCGAAACGAGGCCGCTCTTGAGCCCGGGTACGCGGCCCCGATCGCGCTCGGCTTCGGCCCGTTGGAGTGCGTCGAGGATGTAAGACATGCGGTAGGGTTGAAGTGGGGTGGCGCGGCCAGCCGTCAGGGTTGCGACACCACGAGCCGGGGCTCGTCCACACCGCTGGCGAGGTTCACCTGCATGAAGGTGAGCGGCCCGGCCACGCCGACGGCCTCCACACCTCGTGATCGTTGAAACGCCTGGATACGCGCATTGAGGTTGTTGGCTGATGGTGGAACGTGCCCATGGGCCTGCAAATCGGCGATGCGCGTGTCCAGCCACTCGGCCGCGGCTCCCGCGCGCCCATCCACCAGTCGGCCCGTCTGCCCTGGTGGTGTTCGCCACAGGGTGGCGAACTCACCCTGCCAGAGGTCGTTCAGGGTCGCGAGGGGCAGTCGCCAGCGTTGCTCACCAGACTGCAGCGTGGCGCTGTCGTCCGTCATGGCGGTGAGCAAGGCCCGTGCAGTGCCTTGCCCACGCAGCCGCAGTGTGAGGATGCCCGGGCGGTTGAGCTGGCGCAGGCCGTGGATCGTCATGCGGTCGGTGCGGTAGCACTGAAGCTGGTGTTGCAAGGCGTTGGCGCAGGCTTCGCCGTCGGCGAGGGCTTGGCCCCAGAGGGGCCCGAGTTCGCGCCAGGCCAGGGCCTCGTTGCCGATGAGTGCCTCGAGGTCGGGTACGGTGTCCGACACCGCCAAGGCCGTCGCCTGCGTCGAGGCGGGTTGCTCGACAGCGGCTGGGACGGGCACTTCGTCGGGCGCGCTCACCGCCGCGACGGCTGGCTGCACCGTGGGGCGCAGAACTGGCTGGGTGGTGTTCCCCCACCAGAACAACGCGCCCGCCACCAAGGCGCCGCCCAGCGCCCCCGCGCCCAGCGTGCCCAGCCACGCCGGCCAGGTCTGCGCGTGCCCCCGCGTGGCATGCGCCGCAGGGCTGGCCGCGTCGCCTTCGAACACTTCGCGCGCGGCCTGGTTGACCACAGACGCTGTCAGGTGGGGCACACCACGGGCATATGCGCCCAGCAGCGCGCGGTCGCAGAGCAGATTGATGCGCCGGGGCACACCCCGGGTCAGTGCGTGGATGCGCGCCACCGCCTGTTTCGAGAAAGGCAGTGGCCCGCTCAGTCCCGCCACCTGCATGCGGTGCTCGATGTATTTTTGGGTCTCGGCCTTGTCGAGGGTGCCGAGATGAAAGCGCGCAATCACCCGCTGGGCCAGCTGTTCCAGTTCGGGTGTGGCCAGGAGGGTGCGCAACTCGGGTTGGCCGATCAGGATGATCTGCAGCAGCTTGCGTTCGCTGGTTTCCAGGTTGGTGAGCAGGCGCAACTGCTCCAGCACATCGGGTGTGAGGTTCTGGGCTTCGTCAATGATGAGCACATTGCGCTCGCCCCGGGCGTGGCTGGCCAGCAGGTAGGTATTGAGCGGGTCGAGGTGATCCTTGACGGTGGGCGGATCGAAGCCTTCGTGGGTCACCTCGACGTGGAACTCGCTGCAGATGGTCTTGAGCAGATCACCGACGGTGAGCTTGGGGTTGAAGATGTAGGCGACCCGGCAGGCTGCGGGCAGTTGCTCCAGAAAGCAGCGGCAGACCGTGGTCTTGCCGGCACCGATCTCGCCACTGAGCAGCACGAAACCACCATCGCCCCGAACGCCGTAGAGCAGATGCGCCAAGGCTTCCCGGTGGTGCTCGCTCATGAAGAGATAGCGCGGGTCCGGAGCAATGGAAAACGGGCTCTGCTGGAGCCCGAAAAACTCGGCGTACATGCTTTTGAGCATACCGCCGTCCCACGCACAGGCGAAGACGGCGGGATCGCTGATCCTGCCGCCTTGCCGGCGGGTGAAATCAGGCCGCTAGGGCCATCGCGTGTTTGCTGCCGACCTTGCTGCCCGCGGCCACCGAACATTCGATGTCGCCAGAGAGTTGGCCGCCTTCTTCGATCACCACCTTGCCATAACGGATGCGCCCGGTCACCTTGCCGGTGGAGTAGATCACCAGCTTGTTGCGCACGGTCAGGTTGCCGTCGAACACACCGCGGATTTCCGCGATGTCGATCTCGGCCGAGCCCTTGAATTCACCCTGCTCGGCGATCTGGATCACGCGCGAGTCCATGGTGGCCTCCACCATGCCTTCGACCACCAGCGTGTCGCAATCGGTGATCTCGACGCCTTTGAGCTTGATGTTGGGGCCCACGGTGAGCTTGCTGCCGCCTTCGGGCGACGCGCCGGCCGACTTGGTGCTGGGCGTGAGGTCCACGTCGGGCGTGATCTGCGAGGCTTGTGATGCCGGGGCGGGTTGGGGCTGCGCGGCAGAACCGCCGGTGGCTTGTCCGTAGCGCGGTGTGGCCATGCCGGTGTTCAAGGTTTTGGGTTGATCGATGTCGCGTTTGCCAAAGTGCAGTGCCATGCCAGCTCCTTCAAAAAGTGAAGCAGTCATGCTAAGGGTGGTGCGGCTTACATTCGGGTCGGTTCGGTAAGAGGGGTAACGAGATGAACCGTACACGCTGTTTCATTTCTCCGATGAAGAGGGCTTGCGCAATTCCACTTCGCGGATCAGGGCGCGTGCCTCGTCGCCCTCAGGAATCGGTTTGCCGCTGTCGCGCCACCGCACCGCGTCCTTGAAACCAGCCTCCTGCGCATGGCGACGAAACCACACGCCTTCGGGGTTGTGGCGCGTGATGCCGTCGAACACCGTGGCCATCATCTGCGTCTGCTCCAGGCCCATGGTGAGCATCACCTGATTGACCACCATCTTGTGCATGGCCAGGTGTGAGCGCGGTACGCCGGCGATGCGCTCGGCCAGCGCCATCGTGACGGCTTCCAGTCGATGCTCGGGTACGGCTTCGTTGGCCAGACCCCAGGCGGCAGCGGTGCGGCCGTCGATCACATTGCCGGTGAACATCATTTCCTTGGCGCGCAGGGCGCCCAGCCGGTAGGTCCACATGGCGGTGGTGGGGCATCCCCACACGCGGGTGGGCATGTAGCCGATGCGCGCGTCATCGGCCATCACCAGCAGGTCGCAGCACAGTGCGATGTCGCTGCCGCCGGCCACCGCCGCCCCGTGCACCTTGGCGATGGTCGGCTTGGGGCTGCGCCACAGGCTCATGAAGTCCTCGGTGTTGCGCTTCATGTAGGCGTAGTCGACCATCGGGTCCCAGGGCGCGCGCTCCTGCTGACAGGGGTGGTCGATCTCGCCTTCGCCGAACAACGAGAGATCGTAGCCGCCGCAGAAGCCCTTGCCGGCACCTTCCACCACGATCACATGCACTTCGTCGTCGGCATTGGCCCAGTCGACCGCGGCGCGGATCTCGCGCGGCATCTCCTCGTTGATGGCGTTGAGCCGCTCGGGGCGGTTCAGCAGCAGGCGGGCGATGCGCGGCTGAGCGCTGTCCTTTTCGATGCGCAGCGTGGTGAAAGCGGGCATGGGTGTCTCCTGGTGTTTTTTCCATGATAGGCAACTGGTGCGCGCGCGGCGGTTGCCTTGGAGACAGTGGATTGGGCCTTTGAATGTGGTTGCGCGCGCAACGAAAACTGGATAAAGTTGCGCACGCAACCATATTGACAACATGAATCAACCACTGCCTCCCTCCATTCCCGTGCTGATCGCTGGCGGTGGCCCCGTCGGTCTCACCCTCTCTGCCTTGTTGTCGGCCCAGGGCATTGCCAATCTCGTGATCGAGGATGACGAGGGCTACTGCAGCGGCAGTCGCGCCATCTGCATGTCGCGCCGCTCGCAGGAGATCCTGGGTTGGGTGGGAGCCGACAAGGCGCTGGTCGCCAAGGGCTTGAGCTGGGTGGGTGGGCGCAGCTACTGGCGCCACAACGAGGTGCTGCATTTCCAGATGCCGAGCGAGCCCACGCAGCGCTTCGCACCCATGGTGAACATCCAGCAGTTCTACGTGGAAGAGTTCGCGCACCGTGCGGCTCAGGCCACTGTTGAACCGGCGCAGGTGCAATGGGCCAGCCGCGTGACCGGCGTGAGACCCCATGCCGACGGGGTTGATGTGGTGGTGAGCACGTCCGACGGGATGCACACCGTGCGCGCCGACTGGCTGGTGGCCTGCGATGGCGGACGCAGCACGGTGCGCGAGCAGCTCGGCCTGCAGCTCGAAGGCACGCAGTACGACGGCAAGTACGTGATCGTGGACGTGGTGCAGAAGACCCGGCGCGCGGTGGAGCGCCTGGCCTGGTTCGACCCGCCGTCCAACCCCGGCTCCACCATCCTCATGCACCGCCAGCCCGACGACGTCTGGCGCATCGACTACCAGATCCGCGACGACGAAGACCCGCTGGAGGCGGTGAAGCCCGAGAACGTGTTGCCGCGCGTGCAGAGCCACCTGGCCATGATTGGCGAGACCGAGCCCTGGGAGCCGCTGTGGATCTCGATCTACAACGCCAAGTGCCTCACCTTGCCCAGCTACCGGCATGGACGTGTGATGTTCGCGGGCGACGCGGCGCACCTGGTGCCCATCTTCGGTGTTCGCGGCCTCAATTCGGGGCTGGACGACGCGGGCAACCTGGCCTGGAAGCTGGCCCGGGTGGTGCGCGGCCAGTCGCCCGAGGGCTTGCTGGATTCGTACTCCACCGAGCGCGTGCACGCCGCGCGCGAGAACATCGCCTACGGCGCCAAGAGCACCGAATTCATGGCGCCGCCGAACTTTGCCTACCAGTGGATGCGCGAAGCCACGCTGCGCCTGGCGGTGAGCGACGAGCAGGTGCGCTCGCTGATCAACCCGCGCCAGTCCTCGCCCATCACCTATGTGGGTTCGCCGCTCAATGCGGTGCAGGCCAGCGGGTGGGTCCACGACCAGGCCGTGCCAGGCGCGCCGGCGCCGGAAGCGCTGCTGCAAGGCGCCCTTCATCTGAGCCGCCATTTCGGGCACGGTTTCGTGTGCCTGGCTTTCGGCGGTGCCGGCCCCGATCTGCACGACATTGGCGTGGCATTGCTCGAACTCCCGCCCGAGGTCGACACCCTGGGCCAGGCCTGGCAGCGCTATGGCCTGCACGGCCCCGGGCAGCCCGCACTGGTGCTTGTGCGCCCGGATGGTTACGTGATGGGCCGCTGGCTCGGCCTCGATCCCGCGCCGCTGCTGGCGGCACTGAAAGACACCGGAGTGATCGCATGACCGATACCGATCTGGACCAGAGCTACAGCGCCGTGTGCGAGGCACTCGCGCAAGTGGGCGAGGCGCGCGCGCCGATGCTGCTGGCCATGCTGTGCCTCTCCCTCATGAGCCGTTTCGAGCGCGCCGACCAGGTGCTGCCGCTGATCGCCAATGCGCTGGCACAAAGCGATGAAGGGGATGCCGATGGGCGCTGAGACCCCCCCTTCGCTGCAGGCCTTCCTCACCTACCGCCTGCACAAGCTCAACAAGATCACAGACCGCCACAGCAGCGAGGCCTACGCTGCGATGGGGTTGGGGGTGGGCGAGGCGCGGTGCCTCGCCGCGATCGGTGAATTCGCGCCGCTGTCGGTGAACGACCTGGCCGCGCGCGCCAACCTGAACAAGGCCCAGGCCAGTCGGGCCGCGCAGATGCTGGTTGACCGCGAGCTGGTGCTCAAGTCGGCCAGCGATGTGGACGCGCGTGGCGTGGTGCTCACGCCCACACGCAGCGGTCGGGCGCTCTGGAAGCGCGTGATGCGCCTGATCGCGCAACGCAATGCCGACATCTTTGGCTGCCTGTCCGCGAACGAACAGCGACAGTTGGAAACATTTTTTGACCGCCTGATAGCGCATTCCTTCAAGGAAGGTGTCTGCGATTGAGCCACTTCGGTTTATAAAAAACCCCGGACTGGCAGCTTGGGCCGAAGCAGTTGAAGTGGGCGTGCGGTCGTCTGGATTCAAGGAGAACACACATGCTGCAGAACGCGCCCCTGGTTTCTTACGTTCCCGTTCATGACCTGGAACGCGCCCGCCGGTTCTATGAGAACACGCTGGGCCTGGCGCCTGGCAAGCCGCAAGGCCCGGGCAGACACTACACCTGTGGCAACGGCACTGCGTTCTTCATGTACCCCTCACCAGGCGCAGGCACCAACAAGGCCAGTTGCGCCTTCTGGCAGGTGGATGACATCGAGGCTGCGGTGGTCTGGCTGAAAGGTCGTGGTGTGGTGTTCGAGGAGTACGACACCCCGCAGGTGAAGACGGTGAACAGCGTGTTCGCCGGCGGTGGTGCCCGGGCGGCCTGGTTCAAGGACACGGAAGGGAACATCATGGCCTTGGTGCAGGAAGGCGAGGGTTGCGTGCGGCGGGGTGGTCCCTGTGAGGGCGAAAACGCCGATGAGTAGCCCTGAACAGCCCTGAAAAGGGGGTGGGCCGGTAAAATCGTGGGTTTTCCATCCACCCGCGCTCCGGGGTGAGCAGGCCCCAGCCCCATGAACGCCCCCATCGACGTCTCCTTTTTTGCCCGCGCCGCCAAGCCGATCACCAGCTACCGCCCATATTGGGCCAAGCGGTTCGGCGTGGCGCCGCTGCTGCCGATGAGCCGCGCCGAAATGGAGCGGCTCGGCTGGGACAGCTGCGACATCATCCTGGTGACGGGTGACGCCTATGTGGACCATCCCAGCTTCGGCATGGCGGTGGTCGGGCGTGTGCTGGAGGCGCAGGGCTTTCGCGTGGGCATCATCGCCCAGCCCGACTGGCAGAGCGCCGAGGCCTTCAAGGCCCTGGGCAAACCCAACCTGTTCTGGGGCGTGACCGCCGGGAACATGGATTCGATGATCAACCGCTACACGGCGGACCGCAAGATCCGCAGCGACGACGCCTACACGCCGGGCGACGTGGGCGGCAAGCGGCCCGACCGCGCGGCCATCGTCTACAGCCAGCGCTGCCGGGAAGCCTTCAAGGACGTTCCCATCGTGCTCGGTGGCATCGAAGGCAGCCTGCGCCGCATCGCCCACTACGACTACTGGAGCGACAAAGTGCGCCGCTCGATCGTGGTGGACAGCAAGTGCGACCTCCTGCTCTATGGCAATGCCGAGCGCGCGCTGGTCGAGGTGGCGCACCGCATTGCGGCGCGTGAGCCGATCGAACACATCACCGACGTGCGCGGCACCGCTTTCGTGCGCCGCCCGCACGATCCCACGGCCGAGGGCTGGATCGAGATCGACTCCACCGAGGTCGACATGCCGGGGCGGGTGGAGGATCACACCAACCCGTATCTGACGACCAGCGAGCAGGCGCAAGCGCAGGGGGCGACGTGTTCGAAGGAAGAGGTCAATGCAGTGCCCGCGACGGCCAACCCCGCCATCCAGCCGCTGACGTTCCTGCCCAACCCGGCCCTGCAAAGCAAACGCAAGCCCCCTGCACGCGACCGCAGCGTGATCCGTCTGCCCAGCTACGAACAGGTCAAGAGCGACGCCGTGCTGTATGCCCATGCCAACCGCGTGCTGCACCTGGAAACCAACCCCGGCAATGCCCGCGCGCTGGTGCAGGCGCATGGCGAAGGCGCGACCTCGCGCGATGTGTGGATCAACCCGCCGCCGATTCCGCTGACCACGGCCGAGATGGATTTCGTGTTTGATTTGCCGTACGCGCGCAGCCCGCACCCGGCGTACGCCGACGAGCACGGCAAGCACGACGGCGCGACCAAGATCCCGGCCTGGGAAATGATCCGCTTCAGCGTCAACATCATGCGCGGCTGCTTCGGCGGCTGCACCTTCTGCTCGATCACCGAGCACGAGGGCCGCATCATCCAGAGCCGCTCGGAAGAATCGATCATCAAGGAAGTGGAAGACATCCGTGACAAGGTCGAAGGCTTCACCGGCGTGGTGTCCGACCTCGGCGGCCCCACGGCCAACATGTACCGCCTGGGCTGCAAGACACCGGAGATCGAGGCCGCGTGCCGCAAGCCCAGTTGCGTCTACCCCGGCATCTGCTCCAACCTCACCACCGACCACGGCCCGCTGATCAAGATCTACAAGCGCGCGCGCGAACTGCGCGGCATCAAGAAGGTGCTGATCGGCTCCGGCCTGCGCTACGACCTTGCCATCAAGAGTCCGGAGTACGTGAAGGAACTGGTGCAGCACCACGTGGGTGGCTATCTCAAGATCGCGCCCGAGCACACCGAGGGCGGGCCGCTGTCCAAGATGATGAAGCCCGGCATTGGCAGCTACGACAGGTTCAAGCAGCTGTTCGAGAAGTTCAGCGAAGAGGCCGGCAAGAAGCAGTACCTCATTCCGTACTTCATCGCCGCCCACCCCGGCACCAGCGACGAAGACATGATGAACCTCGCGGTCTGGTTGAAGAAGAACGGCTTTCGCGCCGATCAGGTGCAGACCTTCTACCCCAGCCCCATGGCCACCGCCACGGCGATGTACCACACCAACCTGAACCCGCTCAAAGGCATCAGTCGCGACGCGCAGCGCGCCGAACGGGTGGACATCGTGCGCGGCGACAAGCGCCGCCGCCTGCACAAGGCCTTCTTGCGCTACCACGATTCGAACAACTGGCCGCTGCTGCGCGAGGCGCTCAAGACCATGGGACGCGCCGATTTGATCGGCAACGGCAAGCACCACCTGATCCCCACCTTCCAGCCGATGACGGATGGCAGCTACCAGAGTGCGCGCCGCAAGAACAGCACGCCCGTGGGCAAGGCGGCACAACCCGTTGCGGGCCGCCTGCTCACGCAGCACACCGGCTTGCCGCCGCGGGTGACCGGTGCGGGGCGGCCTGGTTCGCCTGTTGGTGCGGGCAAGCGCAAGCCGCGCTGACCGCGGGTCTCAGCCAGAGAAGGCTGGCCAGGCGATCCAGCCCAACAGGGCAGAGGTGTTGGCGGCGACCGTGATCCAGTAGTACAGCCGGAACGGCTGCTTGCTCGTCTTGTGGCGCAGGATCTGCTGCGCAAACCAGGCCCCCGGCCAGCCGCCCAGCAGCGCCAGCGCGTGCAAGTGGTCTTCGGGCGTGCGCTGGGTTTCGTTGACGGCGGCGTCCTTGTCGCGCCAATACATGTAGAAGGTGCCCAGGTTGATCAGCACCACCGCCGTGAGGACCACCCAGGGAAAACGGCCCAGGCCGATACCCACCAGCCAGAGCAGCAGCCAGAAGACGATCAGCCCGAGGCCGATCCACAGCGGCCGCTCTTCGCGGCGCTTCTCGCGCGCCGATGGAGACCGTCTGGCGGGAGCGGCGCGGGGCAACAACTCGGCTTCGGGTGGCACAACCGCCTTGGGCGTCTCGAACGGCGCTTTCACCTCGTTGCGCAACGGCTCCACCGACAGGGCACGCGGCCCCTTGCCTCCCACATGGATCTCGTGAAACGTGACCGGCAAGCCCTCGCTGGGCGGCTGGTGGCCGCGGAAGTCCCGCATGTGAAAAAAGATGTCGGCGACGGTTTGTTCGCTGCGGATGAAGCCGAACGCCTTGGCTGGATCCCAGCGCACCACAGTTCCCTGTTTTCGCATGATGTTGATATGGGTCGATGAACGGAAATGGTGGGCTTGCCAGCTTGTCCCGAATGGCGCAAAATGCGCCAAACAGGAGATGTTTCATGTCGGCCACCGGTTCTGCATTTTCCTCTGTCAAGTTGCCCGCCGGGCTGGTTCAGCAGGCGCGTGAGGCTGCGCAGCCACAGCGGCGCTCGGTCGCCGGGCAAATCGAGTACTGGGCCACGCTCGGGCGCATTGCCGAAGAAACCGGCCTGACCGTGCAGGAAGCGCGCGAGGCCATCGCCCGTTACGACGCAGCCGCGCGGCACGCGGTGCCGGCCGATCCGCTCGATGCCATCGAAGCCCGCTTTCTGGCCGCTGAATCCAGCGGCCGCCTGGCCCAGGCCGTGCGCCAGACCGTGCAGGACAACCGCAGCAAGGCACCCACCGTCCGCCGCGCTGCGTGACGCCACCGGTTTTGCCACCGGTTTTTTACCTGCTGGCCGGCCCCAACGGAGCCGGCAAATCCACCCTGTACCGCGCTGCAGTGACGGAAGGTCTGATCCCGACCCAACTGGAATTCGTCAACGCCGACCTGTTTGAGGCGACCCACCTGGCGCAGGTGATCGACCCGAAAGCGCGCTCCGAACAGGCCAGAGCCTGGGCAGACCAGCGCCGCGCCACGCTGCTGGCCGCAGGTTGTTCGTTCGTGAGCGAAACCGTGTTTTCCCATCCCTCCAAACTGCAGCTCATGGGCGCAGCCCGGGCCGCGGGGTTTCGCACCGTGCTGCTCGTGGTGTGCGTGGACGATGCGCAGCAACTGGTGCGCCGGGTCGCGCAGCGGGTGCGCGAAGGCGGCCACGCCGTGCCACCCGACCGGATACTGGCGCGCTACCCACGCACCCTGGCGCATCTGAAGGAAGCCGTGCGCCTGGCCGATCTGGCCTTGCTCTACGACACCTCGGGCACCGCCATCCAGCCACCCCGGCTGGTGGCCCGCTGCCGTCGAGGGCTGCCGACGGCGGTGCCCGGTGTGTTGCCGGGCTGGGCGGCCGCCGTGCTGGCGGCTTGATCAGGTGGCCAGCGTGTGCAGCGGAATGTCTTTCGCCAACGACAGCTGATCGAGCTGCTTGCGCGTCATGCCTTTGAGGAAGGTGGCGATGGCCGCGTGGGTGGCGGGTTTGAACAGCGTGCGCATGTCGCTCGCCGACAGGCCGGCTGCGCTGCACAGCGCGGCTGCGAAATGCGGTTCCAGCGCAGCCACGGCCACGCGGCCGTCCTGGCAGGGGTACACGCGGTAGCCCGCGTGCGCACCGCCCACCGCGCCGGTGGGTTGCGTCAGGCCCCAGGTGCGGGGCAGGGCGAGCCAGGCAGCGGCATCCGACAAGGCCACCTCCTGAAACACGCCCTTGCCGGTGGATTTCTGCACCATCACCGCCTTGAGTGCCGCTTCACTGGCCATGAGGGCGCCGCCCATGTCGGCAAACAGGGTCGCGGGCAGCTCCAGGCCTGGCACCAGGCCGGCATCGGCCAGGTAGGTGAGGTCGTGGCCGGGTTCCTCGGCGCGCTCGCCCGGCGCGCCCACGATGGCGACCACGCTGAGCGCCGGGTACTGCTTGTGCAGCGCCTTCCAGCCCAGGTTGAGTTTGAGCAGCGCAGAGGGGCGGAACGAGGTGAGCAGCAGGTCGGTGCGCGCCAGGGTCTTGTGCAGCGCGGCTTGGCCCTTGTCGGTCTTGAGGTCGATGGTGATGGTCTTGATGCCGTCGTGCAGCGTGGCGTAAGCCTTGGGGTTGTACTGGCCCATGGGGTCGCCAGGCACGCCCGCCACCGAGCCTTTGGGTGCGGGTGGCTCGGCCTTGAGGCAGGTGGCGCCCAGGGCTTTCAAGCGCATCAGCGCGGCCGGCCCAGGCAGGTTGAGCGCGAGGCTGAGCACGCGCACGCCGCGCAGGGGTTTGAGGGCAGGGGCAGGGCGGGTGGTGGCGGTCATGGGCGGGTGGACTGGGTGGGGTCGCTTCACTGTAGCGCCGCATCGCCCGCCTGAAACGCAAACGGGCGACAGCGTCGCCCGTTCAAACCGAGTCACAAGACCTCAGCGGCGCCCGAAATCCAGCGGCAGGCCCACGTAGTTCTCGGCCAGCGAGCGCGACAGGGCTTCTGAATTCACCAGGTAGTCGAGTTCGGCTTCCTGCACCCTCTGGCCGAAGCCCGCGGTGTCGGGGAACTGGTGCATGAGCGAGGTGAGCCACCACGAGAATCGTTCGGCGCGCCACACGCGGGCCAGGGCCTGCTGCGAGTAGTTGTCGATGCCGGCGTTGCTCTTGTCGAGGTAGTGGTCGATGAAGGCGCTGGAGAGGTACTTCACGTCGCTGGCCGCCAGGTTCAGGCCCTTGGCGCCGGTGGGCGGCACGATGTGCGCCGCGTCGCCGGCGAGGAACAAACGCCCGAAACGCATGGGCTCGGCCACAAAGCTGCGCAGCGGCGCAATGCTCTTCTCGATGCTCGGGCCGGTGATCATGCGCTCGGCCATCTCGGGGTCCAGGCGCCGGCGCAGTTCGTCCCAGAAGCGGTCGTCGCTCCAGGCCTCGACCTTGTCGTCGATGGGGCACTGCACGTAGTAGCGGCTGCGCGTGAGGCTGCGCATGGAGCACAGGCCGAAACCACGTTCGCTGTTGGCGTAGACGATGGCGTGGGTGGACACTGGTGGCACGTCGGCCAGCACCCCGAGCCAGCCGAACGGGTAGATCTTCTCGTACTCGGTGATGGCGCCCTTGGGCACGCTGGCGCGGCACACGCCGTGAAAACCGTCGCAGCCGGCGATGAAGTCGCAGCTCACCTCGTGCGTCTGACCATCCTTCTCGAAGCGCACCACCGGGTGGTCGCTGTCGTAGTCGTTCACCGTCACGTTGGCCGCGCTGTAGATGGTGGGCAGGCCGGCGGCGCTGCGCGCGTCCATCAGGTCGCGGGTCACCTCGGTCTGGCCATAGGCCGTGACCACCTTGCCGCCGGTGAGGCCGTGCACGTCGATCGCATGGCGGTTGCCGGCAAACACCAGCTCGATGCTGTGGTGCACCGTGCCCTCGGCTTTCACGCGTTCGCCCACGCCGGCCTCCGCCAGCAGGTCAACCGTGATCTGCTCCAGGATGCCGGCGCGGATGCGGCCCAGCACGTAGTCGCCGCTCTGGCGCTCGATGATGATGTTGTCGATGCCGGCCTTGTGCAGCAACTGACCGAGCAGCAGGCCCGATGGGCCGGCGCCGATGATGGCGACCTGGGTTCGCATGTCTTGTCTCCTGATGGGAATCACCAAGCGTAGAAACCTGGGACGTGCAACACAATCGCTGGCGATCGAGCTTGCGCGATGATCGGACGGCTTGTGCGATCACCGCGCAATAAGAAATGCCCCCGGCGCATAATCCGGCCATGAACGCACCCGAGCACCCTATCGCCAAGGCGGATTTCATCGAAGGCATGGCCAAGGGCATGGCGGTGCTGGAGAGCTTTGACACCCAGCGCCAGCGGCTCAACGCCACGCAGGCGGCCGAACGCGCCGGCCTCACGCGCGCGGCGGCCCGGCGCCACCTGCTCACGCTGGCGCACCTCGGGTATCTGGACACCGACGGCAGCCACTACTGGCTCTCGGCCAAGGTGCTGCGGTTCTCCGGGAGCTACCTGGCTTCGGCGCGCCTGCCGCGCTTGCTGCAGCCCACGTTGAACCGACTCGCGGCCCTGACCCGAGACTCATTCTCGGCGGCCGTGCTCGACGGTGACGAGGTGGTGATCGTTGCGCGCAACGTGTCCATCGGCGGGCAACGGCTCATGGCCTATGGGCTGCACCTGGGTGCGCGCTTGCCCGCGCACGCCACGTCCACCGGTCGGGTGCTGCTCGCGGCCATGCCGAGATCCGAGTTCGCGTCCTGGCTCAAAGGCCGTGAACTGCCCCGGTTGACGCCGCACACCGCGGTGGACCACAAAGCGTTCAAGGCCGTCATTGCGCAGGTGCGCAGCCGGGATGTGTCGATTGCACGCGAGGAACACGAGCTGGGCGTCTTTGCGCTGGCGGTGCCGCTGCGCAACATGCAAGGCAAGGCGGTGGCCGCTTTGAACGTGGTGTCCTCAGCCGAGCGCATGGATTCACCGCAGTTTCAGCGCGACATGCTGCCGCTGCTGCAGGGCGCCGCGCGCGAGCTGCGGCCCTTGCTTTGACTGGGCTCAGACGCCCAGGTACTGTTCCAGCAGCTCGGGCTGGGCCAGCAGCTGTTCAGAACTCCCCTCGAACACCACTTCACCCTTCACAAGAATCACGTTGCGGTCGGTGATCTGGGTGACGTGTTTCCAGTTCTTGTCCACGATGATGCTGCTGATGCCGCTCTCGCGGATCAATCCGCAGATGCGCCAGATCTCTCGCGCGATCAGGGGCGCCAAGCCTTCGGTGGCTTCGTCGAGGATGAGCAGGTCGGGGTTGGTCATGAGCGCACGGCCGATGGTGAGCATCTGTTGTTCGCCACCGCTGAGCTGCTGTCCGCCGTGGTTCAGGCGTTCGGCCAGGCGGGGGAAGGTTTCCAGCACGCGGTCGTAGGTCCAGTCGCGCTGGCCCTGCGTGCCGGCGCGGGCCGACATCACCAGGTTTTCGCGCACGCTCAGGTTGCCGAAGATGCCGCGGCCTTCGGGCACGTAGGCCAGACCCAGGCGCGCAATCTCGAAGGTGGGTGCACCGGTCATGTCACGCCCCTTCACATGCACCGTGCCGCCGCTCGGTTTGACGATGCCCATGATGGATTTGAGCAGCGTGGACTTGCCCATGCCGTTGCGGCCCATCAGGCCGATGGTCTGGCCCTGGCCCACGGTGAAGTGAATGCCACGCAGGATGTGGCTGGCGCCATAGTGGGTGTTGAGGCCCCTGGCTTCAATCAAGGCGCTCATCAATGCTCCTCACCCAGGTAGGCCGCTTGTACCGAAGCATCCGCCCGCACCTCGGCCGGCGTGCCGCTGGCGATCACCTGACCATTCACCATCACGGTGAGTTGGTCGGCCAGGGTGAAGACGGCGTCCATGTCGTGTTCCACCAGCATCATGGCGTGGTCTTTCTTCAAACGCAGCAACAGCGCCACCATGCTCTCGGCCTCGGCCTGGCCCATGCCGGCCAGGGGTTCGTCGAGCAGCAGCACGGTGGGTTCGGTGGCCAGGGTCATGGCGATCTCCAGCTGGCGCTGCTCGCCGTGGCTGGTGGTGCCGGCCACCACGCTGGCTCGCGCGGTCAGACCCGCGAGTTCCAGCGCACGTTCACAGCGCTGGTTCACGGCAGCCATGGCACTGGCCGAGGACACCCAGCGCAGCGGGTTCCAGGGCGCGTGCCGCTCGCGCGATTGGGCGGCCAGCCGCACGTTGTCCCACACGGTGAAGGGCAGGAAGATGTTGGTCTTCTGGTAGCTGCGGCCCAGGCCCAGGCGCGAGATCTTTTCAGGGCTCTTGCCGGCGGTCTCGACACCGTTGAGCGTGATGCGGCCCGAGGTCGGTGGCAGGTCGCCCGAGAGCAGGTTGGTCAGGGTCGACTTGCCCGCGCCGTTGGGGCCGATCACGGCGTGGATGCGGTCGCGGTGCAGGTCCACCGACACGTCGTTGACGGCGGCCAGACCCCCGAAGCGCTTGGTGAGTTGGCGAGCGGAGAGCAGGAGTTCGTTCATGGGGACTCCTTCTTCGAGAGCTGTCCCACGAGGCCCAGGAGGCCGCGCGGTGCAAACACCACCACCAGCACGATGAACGTGCCCATGAGCAGTTGCCAGTGTTTGGTGAGGTCCTTGAAGAAGTGCATCACGTACTCGAACGCGAAGGCCCCAACGATGGCACCGGCGAAGTTGCCCATGCCGCCGAGGATGACCATCATGATGGCGTGCGCGCTCATGTGGAAACCCATCAGCTCGGGGTTCACGTAGCCGGTCTGCGCCGCCCACAGGAAGCCCGCCACGCCGGCGAGTGCACCGGCCAGCGTGAAGGCCGCGAGCTTGTAGCCGAAGGTGCCATAGCCCACGGCGCGCATGCGGTGTTCGTTCACCCGGATGCCGGCGAGCACGCGGCCAAACGGCGAGAACAGCAGGCGGCGCAGGAAGGCATAGACCAGCACCAGCAGCAGCAGCGTGAAGTAATAGAAGGTGGTCTTGTTTTCCAGGTCGATGCCGGTCCAACCGAACAGCGAGGCCGTGGGCCGGAAGTTCACGTACACGCCGTCCGATCCGCCGAGCACCTTGTTGTCGAAGAACAGGAAGAACACCATCTGCGCGAACGCCATGGTGACCATGATGAAGTAGATGCCGTGGGTGCGCACCACGAAGAAGCCGATGATGAGCGCCGCCAGGCCCGCGCCCAGCGCCGAGGCGGGCAGGGCCCACCACAGGCTGATGGGCGTGTCGGCCGGTGTGAGGAAGGCCAGTGCGTAGCCCGCCAGGCCAAAGTAGGCCGCGTGGCCGAGCGACACCAGGCCGCTCACACCCTGCAGCAGATCGAGGCTCATGGCGAAGATCGCCAGGATCATCATCTGCGAGAGCATCTGCAGGTAAAAGTCGCCACCGGTCAACGGGATGAGTGGAAACGCGGCGAGCGCGATGGCGCCCAGCACCAGAATGGCCTGGATGCTGCGCGGCAGCTTCTCGAGTTGGGCTTTGGGGGAACTCATTGTTTGAAGAGCCCTTCAGGCTTGTAAAGGAGCACGCCGGCCATCAGCATGTAAACCGCCATGCCCGCGATCTGTGGCACCAGCACCTTGCCGAACGTATCGACCAGGCCCACGAGCAGGGCCGCGACGAGGGCGCCGCGCACCGAGCCGATACCACCGATGACGACAACCACGAAACACATGATCAGCACCGAGCTGCCCATGCCCGGGTAGACGCTGGCGATGGGCGAGGCGATCATGCCGGCGATGGCGGCCAGCGCCACGCCCAGCGCGAACACCACGCCGTGGATCAGGCGGATGTTGATGCCCAGCGACTCGGTCATCTCGCGGTTGAACGCACCGGCGCGGATCTTCATGCCCAGGCGGGTTTTGGAAATCAGCAGGTACAGACCCAGGGCGAGCGCAATGCACACGCCCGACATCACCAGCCGGTACACCGGGTAGGAGAGGTTCTCGGTCAGCGGAATCGACCAGTTCAGCACCTCGGGCACCTGCACCGCGTGCACGTCGTCGCCCCAGAGGATGGAGCGCACCTCTTCAAAGATGTAGATCAGGCCGAAGGTCAGCAGCACCTGGTCAAGGTGGTCACGGTGGTAGAAGTGGCGGAACAGCGACCACTCCAGCAGCCAGCCCAGCGCCACGGCGATCAGCGTGCCCAGCACGATGGCCAGCACCAGGCTGTCGAGTTGCCCCACCAGGAACCACGCCAGATACGCACCCAGCATGTAGAAGCTGCCGTGGGCCAGATTGACCACACCCATGATCCCGAAGATCAGCGTGAGGCCCGCGGCCAGCATGAACAACAACAGACCGTATTGCAGGCTGTTGAGCAGCTGGATGAGGAAGTTGGCGAAATCCATGGGCAAGCAGGTGGGTGGTGGGATCTTGAAAGCGTGCAAAAAACAGGCCAGCGCCCGTGAGGCGCCGGCCTGTGGTGCGTCCCGCCCGGATCGGGCGCTGGTCCGCCGGCTTCAGCCCATGCGGCAGCCGGTGGCCGGGTCGGCAACGGCCTTGGCCGCAATGCCGATCACCTTGTTTTCCTTGTTCTCCACCTTGCGCAGGTACATGTCCTGGATCGGGTTGTGCGCCGCGCTCATCTTCCACTTGCCGCGTGGGCTGTCGATCTCGGCGCCGTTCATGGCGGCGTACAGCGCTGGTTTGTTGCTCAGATCGCCCTTCACGGCGTTGGCCCCTTTGATGAGCAACAGACCCGTGTCGTAGCCCTGCACCGCGTACACATCGGGCTGCATGCGGAAGGTCTTGGCGTAGTCGAGGCGGAATTTCTTGTTGCGTGGCGTGTCCAGCGCGTCGCTGTAGTGCATGGTGGTCAGCACGCCGTTGGCGGCGTCACCGGCGGCGTCCAGCACACCCTCGGTCAGGAAGCCCGAGCCGTAGAGCTGGATGTTCTTGTTCAGGCCGGCCGCTGCGAAATCGCGCAGGAACTTGGCCGCGCCGCCACCCGCAAAGAAGCAGGCCACGGCATCGGGGTTGAGCGAGGCGATCTCGGTCAGCAGCGCCTGGAACTCCACGTTGGGGAAGGGCAGGCCCAGCTTTTTGATGATGGTGCCGCCGGCCTCGGTGTAGCTCTTCTCGAAGCCTTCAAACGCCTCGTCGCCGGCCGCGTAGTTCCAGGTGATCCACACGGCCTTCTTGTGGCCGCGCTCCATCATGGCCTTGCCCAGCGCCAGCGTGGGCTGGGAGTTGGTGAACGAGGTGCGGAACACATTGGGAGCACACTGGGCGCGGGTGGCCACGTGCACGCCGGCATTGGGGATCAGGCTGAGCACGCCGCTGTCGCGCGCCACCTTGTGAATGCCCATCTGAACGCCCGAGTGCACGGTGCCGACGAGCACGTCGACCTTGTCGCGCTGCACCAGGCGGGTGGCGTTCTCGATGCCCTTGGCCGGGTTGGATTCGTCATCGACCTTGAAGAACTCCACCTCGCGGCCGCCAAGCTTGCCGCCTTGTTCGTTGAGTGCCATGCGGAAACCGTTTTCAATGGCCACGCCCAGCTGGGCGAAGGTGCCGGTGTAGGGCAGCATGAAACCCACACGGACCTTGTCCGACTGTGCGCGCACGATTTCGGGCAGCAGCAGGCCGGTGGACGCGGCGCCGATCACGGCAGCGCTGCGGGTCAGGACAAGTCGGCGAGTGGTCATTGGGGATCTCCAGGTGGGTTGGCGGAAAGCGGTGAGGTGTCAGGGCACTGTAGACGGCGGGGTCGCGATTGACGATACAGAATAACCCGTACTTGAGGCTTGAACTATTTACATGTGAATCGGAGGGCGCCCTGGCGTCAGACGGCGGCATTCAGGGTGGTTGCCAGCCAGTCGCGCGCCCAGGCCGTGCACACCACCTCGGGCTCGGTGTCGGCCGATGCGTCGTGGCGAAACACCTCGCCGATGCGCACCGCACCCAGGTCCGCCAGGCGCTCGTCGAACCGCAGGCCGCCGTTGCAGAACGTCTGGGGGTAGGCGCTGTCACCCAGGGCGATGACACCGTAGCGCACCGAGCCCAGGAACCGGGGCTCGGTGGCCAGCGATTCGTACAGGTGGCGGGCGTTGTCGGGCACGTCGCCCGAACCGTGGGTGGATGAACAGATGACGTAAAGTGCATCTTCCTCAAAAACCCGGATGTCCAGACCGTCCATCAACCGGACTTCAATGGCCGGAAGCAGATCCGTGCAATTCATCTGAATCGCCTGAGCCACGTGCTCTGCGGTGTCGGTCACGGTGCCGACCAGGATGAGGAGTTTGGGAGGGGTGCTCATATGAAGTGCACGCAATATACTTCATGTTTTTTTGACTGACCACCCGGGGAAACCCCGATCCATGGACCAGGGGATCGCCCTCATTCGAACTCTTCGGGCTTTCTACGCACTGACCGCAGCGCGTGCCAGACAGTGGCTTCAACAGCCTCGCCGCGCCCAGGCTTTCAACTGTGTCACCGGGTTGGGTTTTCTTCTGACGGGGCTTGCTTCTGGCCACCATCAAACGGACCGCGCCCTGAGAAGGGTTGGCCTGCCCGGAGGGACTCGAACCCCCGACCTGCTGCTTAGAAGGCAGCTGCTCTATCCGGTTGAGCTACGGGCAGACAGATAACCGGCAGCACATAGAAGAAAGGCCCACAGAGTGGGCCTTTTTCTTTTTTTGATGAATGGTCGGAGCGGCGGGATTCGAACTCGCGACCCTCTGCTCCCAAAGCAGATGCGCTACCAGGCTGCGCTACGCTCCGACTAAGCTGCGAATTGTACCTGCTGAATCGGGCGGTTCTGGAGCGCAGGCTCCTCTTTCATCTCTTTTCGTATTGAGTCTTGCCAAACAGGATGTCGCGGGCCTTGTCGTCGGTGAGTGGTTTGCGGGCATCGGCGAGCACCGCCACCCCGCGTTGCACCGCGGGCCGCGCGGCTATTCTGTCGAACCAGGCCTTGAGATGCGGGTAGTCGGCCCAGTCGATGCCCTGGTTCTGCCAGCTGCGCAGCCAAGGGAAGATCGCGATGTCGGCGATGGTGTACTGGTTGCCGGCAATGAACTTCTGGTTCTCGAGTTCCCTGTTCATCACGCCATAGAGACGCTTGGCCTCGTTGGTGTAGCGGTTGACGGCGTACTCGATCTTCTCGGGCGCATACATGCGGAAGTGGTGCGCCTGACCGAGCATGGGGCCCACGCCCCCCATCTGGAACATCAACCACTCCAGCACCTTGAACTTCGCCCGGTCCGACTTGGGCAGGAATTTGCCCGTCTTGGCGGCCAGGTACAGCAGGATGGCGCCCGACTCGAACAGGCTGATGGGCTTGCCGTCCGGGCCGTCGGAATCGACCAGCGCCGGGATCTTGTTGTTGGGGCTGATCTTCAGGAACTCGGGTTGGAACTGGTCGCCCTGGCCGATGTTGACGGCATGGACATGCCAGTCGCGGCCCAGGCGCAAACCACACTCTTCGAGCATGACGTGGACCTTGTGGCCATTGGGCGTGGGCCAGGAGTGGACATTGATCATCAAATCGGCCTTTCTGTGCGTGCTTGCCGTGCGCAAGCTGCCGCACTCTAAGGTAAAACCCAAAACCATGTATGCACGCTTGAAGAATGCCTTGACGCCCTCGGCCTGGCTGCGCGCCCGCTCGGCGCCGCTGGCCGAATGGGCGAAGGATCACGCGCTGAGTTTCAACCCGATGGCGGGTGGTGCGTATGCGCTTGCCGGTCATTGGCAGGACCGGCCGGTGCGCATCCAGTGCCTGGAAGCGTCTCGCCCATTCATTCAGGGCATGGAGCTGATGGCACGCGCCGACCTCGGTCTGAAGCAGGAAGGCAATGTGGTGGTGATGAACCGTCGGTTGAAGGAGTTGCTTGAGGCGCAGTCGCGGGAACTCTATTCACAGTACACAGACGATCTGCAGACCATGGCGGGTGTGGTGCCCGAAGAGGTGAGGTGGCTGGCCACCTACCGCGATGCGGGTTGGGCAGGACCGGACCGGCGCTTCTGGAGCCGTTACGCGGTGCTCACCGACACGCCCGACATCGCCAGGCGCTGGATCGACAGGGAGACCGAACAGCAGTTGATGGACTGGCCGGACTGGGTTTCTGAAGAGACGCCGGTGATGCTCATGCTGCAACGTGGCAAGACCTACATGCGCATGCAGATGGATCGCGGTGGTGACACCGCCACCGCGCTGCACGCCATGGGACTGTTTGACCGAGCGAGTCAACGCGCCATGGCGATGCCTGCCCGCTGAATCTTCCGCGGGCAGGCGGACTCAGGAGCCGCGCGTGATCGGCATCTCCACCTCGGTTTTGATGAGCATGTGCTTGGCCAGCTCCAGCTTGGCGATGGACATGCGGTGCACCTCGTCCGGGCCGTCGGCCAGGCGCAGGGTGCGCTGGCTGGCGTAGGCATAGGCCAGCGGAAAATCGTCGCTCACGCCGCCACCGCCGTGTGCCTGGATGGCCATGTCGATGATGTCGCAGGCCATGTTGGGCGCCACCACCTTGATCATCGCGATCTCGGCCTTGGCGACCTTGTTGCCCACGGTGTCCATCATGTAGGCGGCTTTCAGCGTGAGCAGGCGCGCCATCTCGATGCGGCAGCGCGCATCGGCGATGCGCTCGTGCCACACCGACTGGCTCGACACCGGTTTGCCGAAGGCCACGCGGTTGTTGAGCCGCTTGCACATGAGTTCCATGGCACGTTCGGCCGCGCCGATGGAGCGCATGCAGTGGTGGATGCGCCCCGGGCCAAGGCGACCTTGCGCGATCTCGAAACCACGGCCTTCGCCCAACAGCAAGTTGCCCACCGGCACGCGCACGTTCTTGAGCACCACCTCCATGTGGCCATGCGGTGCGTCGTCGTAGCCGAACACCGAGAGCGGTCGCACGATGGTGACGCCCTTGCTGTTGGCCGGCACGATGATCATCGACTGTTGCGAATGGCGCGGCGCGTCCGGATTGGTCTTGCCCATCACGATGTAGACCGCGCAGCGTGGATCGCCCGCGCCCGACGACCACCACTTGCGGCCGTTGATCACGTACTCGTTGCCATCACGCTCGATGCTGCACTCGATGTTGGTCGCGTCCGACGAAGCCACGTCGGGCTCGGTCATCAGGAAGGCCGAGCGGATCTCGCCGCGCAGCAGCGGCTCCAGCCACTCGTCCTTGATCTCTTCACTGGCGTAGCGCTCGAGGGTTTCCATGTTGCCGGTGTCCGGTGCCGAGCAGTTGAAGACCTCGGCGGCGAACGGCACGCGGCCCATGATTTCGCACATGGGTGCGTACTCGAGGTTGGACAGGCCCTGTGGCGCGCGCGGGCTGCGCGGCAGGAAGAGGTTCCACAGGCCGGCCGCCTGAGCCTTGGGCTTGAGCTCTTCAATGATCTCGGTCGGGATCCACGCGTTGCCCTTGGCCCGGTTGGCCGTGATCTCGGCAAAAAAGCGCGCCTCGTTCGGGTAGATGTGCTGGTCCATGAACGCCAGCAGGCGCTCGCGCATGTCCTTGACCTTGTCGGTGTAGTCGAAATTCATGGTGTCTCCTTGTGGGTGATCGGGTCTTTGAAGCGGTTCAGGTGCCGCTGGCGAATCGCCAGGCCATCTCGGCCATGGGGCGAGCGCCAGAGGCGGACTTCACCGCCTGGTCGCTCGATGCCGTGCCGGCCTCGACCCGCTTGGCGATGCCTTGCAGGATGGCCGCCAGGCGGAACATGTTGTAGGCGAGGTAGAAGTTCCAGTCGGCCTTGAGCTGCGCGGGCGCTGCGATGCCGGTGCGCTCGCAGTAGAGCGCGATGTACTCGTCTTCCGTGGGAATGCCCAGGGCCTTCACGTCGAGTCCGCCGATGCCGCGGAACATGCCGGGCGGGATGTGCCAGGACATGCAGTGGTAGCTGAAGTCGGCCAGCGGATGGCCCAGGGTGGAGAGCTCCCAGTCGAGCACGGCGAGCACGCGCGGCTCTTCGCTGTGGAACATCAGGTTGTCGAGCCGGAAGTCGCCGTGCACCACCGACAGCATCGACTCGTCGCGAGCCATGGCCGGGATGTTGTTGGGCAGCCACTCCATGAGCCGGTCCATCTCGGGAATGGGCTGCGTGACGGATGCAAGGTACTGCTTGCTCCAGCGGCCGATCTGACGTTCGAAATAGTTGCCGGGCTTGCCATAGCCGCCCAGTCCGATGGCCAGTGGCTTGACGGTGTGCAACGCGGCGATGACACGGTTCATCTCGTTGTAGATCGCGCCACGTTGTTCGTTCGTCATGCCGGGCAGGGACTGGTCCCACAGCACGCGCCCGTTGACGCACTCCATGATGTAGAACGCGCGGCCGATCACCGACTCGTCTTCACACAACACGTGCATCTGCGCCACCGGAACGCCGGTGTCATGCAGCGCACTCATCACACGAAACTCGCGCTCGATGGCATGTGCCGAGGGCAACAGCTTGGCCACGGGGCCCGGCTTGGCGCGCATCACGTACGCGCGTTGGGGCGTGATGAGTTTGTAGGTGGGGTTGGACTGACCGCCTTTGAATATCTCCACGGTGAGTGGACCTTCAAAACCTGGCAGCCGGCTCTCAAGCCAGGTGGCCAGGGCGGCTTCGTCGAATGCGTGCTGGCCGGTCACGGGACGCGTGCCGGTGAAGTTCTGGGTGTCGCTCATGTCTGATGGCCTTGGGGAGTGGTGGGGAGGAAGGCCATCGCACGGCAGCTCAGGTTTCGGCTTCTGCGATGCGCATCAGCATGTCCCGGTTGCGCACCACCAGCCCTCCCTGTTCGATGCGGATCGCGTTGTCGCGCTCCATTGACTTGAGTTCCTGGTTCACCCGTTGACGCGATGCACCAAGCAACTGCGCCAGTTCTTCCTGCGCCAGCTGCAGGCCGATGCGCATCTCGTTGCCGTCGGCCAGGCAGGGCACACCATAGCTGCGCACCAGATGCAGCAGTTGTTTGGCCAGGCGGGCGCGCAAAGGCAGGGTGTTGAGGTCTTCCACCAGGCCGAACAGCGTGCGGATGCGCCGCGCCTGCAGGCGCATCAATGCCTCGTACAGCTCGATGTGTGAGCTGAGGATCTTCTGAAAATCGGTGCGGGCCACGCACAGCAGCGTGGTGGGTCCGTGAGCGTAGGCATCGTGCGTGCGCTGGTCGCCGTCGAACATCGCCACGTCGCCAAACCACACACCGGGCTCCACATAGGTCAGCGTGATCTGCTTGCCCGAGAGCGACGTGGAACTCACGCGCACCGCACCCTTGGCCACCGCCGTCCATTCGGAGGGCGGATCGCCTCGGGCGACGATCAGGTCGCTGTCCTTGAATCGCTTGACGTAGGCGCATCGGAGTATGTCGTGCCGCAGGGAGGGAGAAAGGTTGGAGAACCAGCGACCACTGTTGATCGCCTCGCGTTCTTCCATTGTCAGAATCGGTTCGTCCATGGGCTGTCTTTTGAGTGACTGAAAAGTCAATGATTGTCGCCACAGGGACGTGGCAACGGGCTCAGGGTATGCGCGCAGACGGTTGGCGCTGCCGTGCTTCGGCGCTGGTTCAACGGTAGTTGGCCGGGCGCTTGTTGATGAAGGCGTCGATGCCTTCGCCCGCGTTCGCGTGGTGCAGGTTGCGCACGAAGTGGTCGCGCTCGGCGCCCAGTTGGGCATGCAGCAATACCGTGGGTGCATCGTTGGCCAGCTCCTTGATGCTGGCCAGGGCATTGGGCGCGCGGGCATTGAGACGCTCGCACAGCGCGAGCGCATCCACCAGCGCTTCGCCGGTGGCGCTCACGGTGTTGATCACGCCGAGCTGCTGCAGCCGCTCGGCGCCGATGCGGTCTCCGCACATCAGCAGTTGCAGTGCGGTTGCGCGGGGCAGGGCGCGCATGAGGCTCCAGGTGGCGCCGCCATCGGGCGAGAGTCCCACGTTGCTGTAGGCCATCACGAACACGCTGCTGTGCGCGGCCACCACCATGTCGCAGGCCAGGGCGAGCGAGAAACCCGCACCGGCGCAAGAGCCTTCCACGGCGGCAACAACGGGCTTGGAAAACGCGCGGATGGTCTCGATCCAGTTGTGCAGACCTTCGATGCTCTGCACCTGCGCCTCGGGCGGTTGCTGGCGGTTGGCCAGCAGCCGCTGCAGGTTGCCACCCGCACAGAAGTGGTTGCCTTCGCCGGTGATCACCACGCTGCGCACCTCCGGGCTGCTTTCGGCCACGTTGAGCGCCTCCACGCCGGCGGCGTACATGTCGGGCCCGAGCGCATTGCGGTGCTCGGGGTTGCTGATGGTCAGCACCATGGTCTGACCATGGCTGTGGCTCTTGAGACTGGCGGTCATGGTCAGGTCTCCTCGTGCGTGAGGCTCAGGCCGAGCGCGCCGCGGCGGCGCAGCCAGGGCGAGGGGCGGTAGCGCGGGTCGCCGTAGACCGTCTGAAGGTTGAACAGAATCTCCAGCATGTTCGTCGGACCGATGCGGTCGCCCATGGCCAGCGGACCCATGGGATAACCCAGGCCCAGCGTGACGGCCACGTCCAGATCGGCTGGCGAGCAGATGCCTTGCTGGCACATGTCGGCGGCGATGTTGACGATGGTGGCCACCACGCGCTGCGTGACGAAGCCGCCGCTGTCGCGGATCACGCTGACCGTCTTGCCGTCGCGCGCGAAGAGCGCGTGAGCGGCCTGGGCCATGTCAGGGCGGGTGGCCGGGTTGGTGGCGAGCACACGGCGTTTCACCGCAGCGTCGTCGAGCATCATGTCGATACCGACCGTGCGCGTGGCGTCGAGCCGCTCCACCGCGGCCAGGGTGGTCACGTCCAGGCCCAGGGGGGCCACCAGGATCAGGGCGGCAGAAGAGGGCGCAGCCGCAGTCTCGATCTGAGCACCCAGATTTTTCAGCAACAGGTAGAGCTCAGCGCGTCGCGCCGCCTTGGGCGACACCCACACCGGCGGCATCTCGGCCACCCCAGGCACGGCGGGCTCGGCCGGTACCCGGGCCACACCCTTGTCGTAAGCGTAGAAGCCTTCGCCCACCTTTTTGCCCACCACGCCGCCGGCCAGCCGCTGCGCGGTGATCACGCTCGGGCGGTAACGTGGTTCCTCGAAGTACTGGTGGTAGATCGACTCCATCACCGGGTGCGACACGTCCAGCGCGGTCAGGTCCATCAGCTCGAAAGGGCCGAGGCGAAAACCCATCTGGTCTTTCAGGATGCGGTCGATCGTGGCGAAGTCGGCCACGCGTTCGCCCACCACCCTCAGTGCCTCGGTGCCGTAGCCACGTCCGGCGTGGTTCACGATGAAGCCGGGCGTGTCCTGCGCGGTCACCGGCGTGTGGCCGAACTGGCGGGTGAAGTCGGTGAGTTGCTGGCACACCTTGGCACTGGTCTTCAGGCCGGCGATCACCTCCACCACCCGCATCAACGGCACCGGGTTGAAGAAATGGAAGCCCGCCAGCTGCGCGGGGCGCTTGAGCGGCGCGGCAATGGCGGTGACCGACAAGGACGACGTGTTGGTGGCCAGCACCGCCTCGGGCCCGACGATGCCTTCGAGTTCGGCAAAAAGGCGTTGCTTGACGTCGAGCCGCTCAACGATCGCCTCCACGACCAGATCGCAGGCAGCGAGGTCGCCCAAGGCATTGGCCAGATGCAGGCGGTCCACGCAGGCCTGCATCTGCTCGGCCGGCATCTTGTTTTTGCTCACCAGCGTCTGCCAGGTGGCGTGCAATGCATCACGCGCCGCCTGGGCCGCGCCAGGCTGGACATCGAACAGCCAGACCTGGCTGCCCGCCTGGGCCGCCATCTGTGCGATGCCACGGCCCATGGCGCCGGTTCCCACGAGGCCGGTGTTGTGAAAGATGGGTTGCATAAGTGTGTTGTATTTGGAATGAGTGCTTCTGGAGCTATGACAGAATCGCCCAACGAACGAAAGAAGGAAGTCTGGCGTGCGCAAGTACTGGACAGGTTGTATTTTGCTATCAACTGCCTTGAGCAGTTCCGCCGTGACCCTCGGTCGTCACAGCGGGGCCGCCATGATCGGGCACACGCTCGATGTGCGCGTGCAGGTGTTGCTGGCACCTGGCGAAGACCTGGCCAACCTTTGCATCGAGACCGACGTCTTCTATGGCGATACCCAGGTGTCGCCCAGCTTGGTGCGGACATCGCCGCAAAGAACCACGCCGGATGCAGAAGCATCGGTGCGGGTTCAGTCCCATCTGCCGGTCAATGAGCCTTTCGTCACCCTCTATGTGCGAGCTGGCTGTGGCACCCAGTTCACACGCCGTTTCGTGTTGCTGGCCGACCTGGTCAATGAGCCGGTCACGGCCGCGGCGCAGCCCTCCACAGGCGCACTGCCAACGGCCCCGGTAGCCGTGGCGCCTTCAGGCTTGCCGCGGGCCACGGCTGCGGCGAGTGCTCCTGGCGCGCCCTCGTCGTCGGCCACCGCATCCCCTGCGGCGCAAGCCTCAGGCACATCGCAACGAAGACCGGTGGCACCTGCGCGCGCAGACGCACTGCCCCCGCGAGCGCCTTCGGTGGTGCGTCGCGCCCCTGTCAAGCCGCCCGTGGCCGCAGCGCCCCGCTTGCAGCTGGACCCCATCGACCTCAGCACCGGCATCGAGCGCGACCCCACTCTCAAGCTCTCGCCGGTGCTGCTGAGCGAACCCAGCACCTCGGAAGAAGCGCGCGCTGCTGCTGCTCAGCTCTGGAAAAGCATCAACGCCTCGCCCGAAGACGTCCTGCGCGAAGGACAGAAACTGGTCGCACTGGAATCCGAGGTGGCGCGGCTTCGTCAGGAGCAGACGCAGGCCCAGGCCGCACTGGGCGATCTGAACTCACAGCTGGAACGGTCGCAGGCGCAGCGCTACCAGAACTGGCTGGTCTATCTGCTGGGCGGATTGCTGCTGCTGGCCTTGCTGGCCGTGTTGTTGGTTTGGCGCCGCCGTCAGGAGGTGGTGGTTCAGGGCTCGGAAGCCTCCCGCGCCTGGTGGGCACCTGAGGAAGAAGAAAAGACCGTGCTGGTGCCCCTGCAACCAGATGCCGGCGCATCCAAGGTGGCTTCCGGTCTCACCCCGCTGAGCAGCGGCGTGGATCTGGATATCGATCTTGACCAGGATTCTTCGTTTGATGGGCTGGCGAGCTCCAACGAAACGGCTTTGAGCTCAAAGGGGGCGCGGGTGAACGAGCAGACCGCGACGCCGTTGTCCGCACGCGATCGGCGGGAGTTTTCCACCAGTGCCTTGGGCGTGTCCCGGTCGGTGGCCACCGAAGAGTTGTTCGACGTGCAGCAGCAGGCCGATTTTTTCGTGTCGCTGGGCGAAGACGAGCAAGCCATCCAGGTCCTCAAGGATCACCTGACGGAAAGCCACGAGCCCAGCGCACTCACCTATATGGACCTGTTCCATATCTACCATCGGCTGGGGCGCCGCAGTGATTACGAACGTTTGCGCGAAGAATTCAATCACGTGTTCAACGCTGGTGCGCCACCGTTTGACAGTTATTCCCAGCGGGGCCGAGGGCTTGAGGCGTACGAAACCGCGTTCAGCCGGATCCAGGCGCTGTGGCCAGAACCCCGGGTGCTCGACCTGATCGAGCAATCGATCTTCCGCGACGCCAGCGACGGAGCGTCCGAGGTGTTTGATCTGGAAGCCTATCGCGAACTGCTGATGCTGCATGCGATTGCCAAAGACCTCATCCAGCGTGACAACGCGGCTCCCCGAACCACTGGAGATTTCCAGCACACCGCCATGCAGCCGTTGAAAGCGGCAGACAAGTCGGTGTCCGTGGTGAGTGTGTCGCTGCAAGATGCTTCGGAGCGACACACCCAGCCCATGGGCCTGGACAACATGTCGCCGGCCTCGTCCCGTCTGGGTCTGGACATCAATCTGGACGACTTTGCAGAGATGGACGGCTTCGAAGCCTTGTTGCCCGAGGTGAACTCAGCGGTGGAGCCATCGGCCAGGCCCACCCAGCCCGCAGACTTTGAAATCCGGGAGGCTGAGGGCAACCTCATCGACTTCGAGGTTCTCGACTTTGACTTGCCGAATGAGCCCGATGGCGCCCGAACGTCCGGCAAGAAGACCTGAGCTTCACAAGCTGCCATAAAAAAACGCCGCAGATGCGGCGTTTTTGCTGAGTGGGCTGGCCGGTCAGCGACGAACCTGCAAAGCGCCGGGATTCACGATGTTGGTGGGCGTGCCCTTGATGAAGTTGACGACGTTGTCAAATGCCGAGGAAAAATATTGCTCGTAGCTGTCCTGCTCCACATAGCCGATATGGGGCGTGCAGATGCAGTTCTCCAGTCGCAGCAGAGCGTGTCCCTGCAGGATCGGCTCGGACTCGAACACGTCGACCGCTGCCAATCCCGGGCGACCGCGGTTGAGCGAGGCGAGCAATGCCTCGGGCTCGATCAGCTCGGCGCGCGAGGTATTGACCAGCAAGGACGTGGGCTTCATGCGGCCCAGGTCTTCCAGCGTGACGCAGCCCGCGCTGGTCTCGCTCAGCCGCAAGTGCAACGACAGCACATCGCTCGAGGCGAAAAAGGCCTCTCGGCTCTCTGCCGCCTCAAAGCCGTCGGCCACCGCACGGGCGCGGGAATCTTCGCTGCCCCAGATGATCACGCGCATGCCGAAAGCGCGACCGTAACCCGCCACCAACTGGCCGATGCGCCCATAGCTCCAGACGCCAAGTGTCTTGCCGCGCAGCACCATGCCCACGCCGAAGTTGGTCGGCATGGCGGAAGACTTGAGTCCCGCTTGCTGCCAGGCCCCGTGCTTCAGGTTGGACACGTACTGAGGAATCCGGCGCATCGACGCCATGATCAAGGCCCAGGCGAGCTCGGCCGTCGACACGGGCGAGCCCACACCTTCGGCCACCGCGATACCGCGCTCGGTGCAGGCGGCCACATCGAGATGTCCGCCCACTCGCCCGGTCTGGGCGATGAGTTTGAGGCGTGGCAGTTTCTCGATCAGCTGACGAGAGATCTGGGTTCGTTCACGGATCAGCACCAGCACGTCGGCGTCGCGCAGACGGATCGACAACTGGCCGACGCCCTTGACGGTGTTGGTGAATACCTTGGCAGGGTAAGACTCCAGCTTTTCAGCGCATTTCAGCTTTCGAACCGCGTCCTGGTAGTCGTCAAGAATCACAATGTTCATGGGCCTATTGTGCCCGCGCCTTCCAGGCCGGCGGCTCTGTGGCCTCAGGCTGCGCGTGTCATGGACGCCTGCTCCAGCGCGGCAAGGCGGTCGAGTTCGGCGCAAACATCGTTGATCGGACCGGATATGACAAGACGCATGTCCGGTCGCTTCACAGGACGGGCCTCGGCTTGACGCAGCACGCGAACCTTGCAGGTTGGCGAAGCGGGCGGCTCAACCGCAGCGCCCGGATGCGTCTGGGGTGGAGCGCTGTTGGCCGCTTCCCGGTTCAGCCAGCCGGCACGGGCGAAGCGCTGCATGGCCCTGGCCGCAACAGCCGAAGCGGCTGGGCGAGCATGGCGTTGAGGCGGCAAGGGCAACCAGCAGTCGATCAACTGCAGGGGTGCGCGCCACGTGTTGGTATTGAAGATTTTTCCCATGCGAAACTCCAGATGAGGGGTTGAACACAGGCAGGATTGCAAGGAAGTCGCCAACGCAGGGATGTGTCCATGTGGCGGGCTGCTCGCTCGCCGGACCAAACGCCCGCCACCTGCTGAGGCGACATGGACCCAAGGGTCAGAGTTGGAAACTGTTGCGGATGAGGCCCACCGCGAGGCCTTCGATTTCGAACGGTTCGCCGGGCTCGACCACGATGGTCTTGTAGTCCGGGTTTTCGGCGTGAAGTTCAATGACGTTTTGCCGGCGCATGAAGCGCTTCACGGTGACGTCATCGCCCAGGCGGGCGACCACGATCTGGCCGTTCTTGGCTTCCTTGGCGGATTTCACCGCCAACAGATCGCCATCGATGATGCCGACGTCGCGCATGGACATGCCACGGACCTTGAGCAGGTAGTCGGGCTCGCGCTGAAACAGGCTGCGCTCCACGTGGTAGGTCTGGTCGACGTGCTCTTGCGCCAGGATGGGCGAACCCGCAGCCACGCGCCCGATCAGGGGCAGCATCAGCTGGGACAGGCTGGGGAGCGGGAGTGTAAGCTGGCGCCCGCGCGAATCGTTGATGGAGCGCAGGTCTTCGCTGCGCAAGCGGATACCACGCGATGTGCCGCTGACCAATTCGATCACCCCTTTGCGCGCCAGTGCCTGCAAGTGTTCCTCGGCCGCATTGGCCGATTTGAAACCGAGCTCGCTGGCAATCTCGGCACGCGTGGGTGGTGAACCCGTGCGTGCAATGGCCGTCTGGATGAGTTCCAGAATCTGCTGTTGCCGGGCGGTGAGCTTGGGCGTGGTGGCGGGCATGTCGAGCATGTGAACCTCATCGGGTGGATGCCTCACCGGGCGGGGTATCCGACCAGTGGCTTACTGTTTTCTTATCCAGTGGCTGTATTTTTAACCAGTTCAAAGGACTTGGCAAGTGGAGAATGAAAATCAGGGGCGTCGCCTGGTGGTTCTGGGCACTGGCGGAACGATTGCCGGACGCGCAACCCAGGCGAACGACAACGTGGGCTATGTGGCGGGGCAGGTCGCGGTGAGCGATCTGGTGGCGATGGTTCCAGCCTTGGCGGCCTGTCCGCTGGACGTGGAGCAGGTGGCACAGATCAACAGCAAGGACATGGTGCTGGGCGTATGGCAAGCGCTGGCAGCGCGCGTGGCCGCGCATCTGGATCGGCCCGAGGTGGCCGGCGTCGTGATCACCCACGGGACCGACACGATCGAGGAGACGGCCTTCTTGCTGCAGACATTGTTGCGGCCGTCCAAGCCGGTGGTGCTGACTTGCGCGATGCGGCCAGCCACCGCGCTGGTGCCAGACGGGCCCCAAAACCTGAGCGACGCGGTGGCGGTGGCCCTGCATCCGCAGGCCTGCGGCGTGGTGGTCGTGTGCGCCGGGCGCATTCACGGTGCCCTGGACGTGGCCAAGGTGCATACCTACAGGACGGACCCATTCGAATCGGGTGATGCAGGTGCTCTGGGCTGCGTGGAAGAGGCGCAGTTGCGTCTGTTCCGACCGTGGCCGCCAGCCGTGAGCCAGGGCACGCACGACCCCGCAGGCCTGCAACGCCTGCTGGATGCCGCCGAGCTGCCGCGCGTGGAACTGATGTTCAGCCACGCCGGCTCCGATGGCGAGATGGTGCGAGCCCTGCTCGGCCATCTCCCCACGAGTGCCGGCCGGTTGCGCGGCATCGTGGTGGCGGGCACGGGCAACGGCACGGTGCACGACGACTTGCTGGTGGCGCTGAAACAAGCACAGGCCGGTGGTGTCCGTGTGGTGGTGGCCAGCCGTTGCGCGCAGGGCCGTGTGGTGCCGCATGAAGGTCAACCGCTGCCTGACTCGGCCGGCCTTTCGCCCGTGAAAGCGCGTCTTGCCTTGGCGTTGCAGCTGCTGAATGCCTGACATGCTGGCGGCTCTGGGCGCACACCCCTGGGCCTACCCCATGCTGGAGGTGGGCCACCTGATTGGCGTGGCCCTGATCCTCGGCAATCTGGTCATGCTCGAACTGCGTGTATTTGGATGGGCGTCTGCTTTGCCGATCGAGCCTCTGGCGCGGTTGAGCCTGGGGCTGGTCGGTTTGGGCTTCGGCCTGGCTGCGATGACGGGATTGCTGATGTTTGGCACCCAACCCGGGGAACTGCTGGCCAATCGCGTGTTCGCAATCAAAATGGTGCTGATCATGCTGGCCGGCTGCAATGCGGGCTGGTTTCACGCGCGCCGTTCGCTGCAGCGCCAGGACGCCACCGCCCGTGTGAGCATGCTCCTGTCTTCGATGATCTGGATTCTGATCATCACCTGTGGGCGCTGGATTGCTTATGTTTGAAGGAGAGCACCATGCAACGACGTGATTTTGTACAACTGGCGGCCCTGCTGGGCTGGGGCGGTGGCGCCACGGGTGCCCTGGCGCACCATGGCTGGAGCAGCTTCGATCAGAGCCGCCCGATCTACCTCGAAGGCAAGGCTGCCGATGTGAAATGGCGCAACCCGCACGTTGAACTGGTGCTGGAGCTGCCTGACACGCTGCGCCTGCCTGCCGATCTGGCCCAGCGTGCACTGCCTGCGCAAACCGCCGGTGTCGACGGACCCGCGTTGCTGGCCAAGGCCGTGGTTCCGACGCGGCGCGATCGGCGCTGGGAGGTGGAGTTGGCGCCGCTGTTCCGCCTGGGGCAGTGGCAGATGCCCGAGATCAAGAGTGGAGATGCGCTCTCGTTGGTGGGGTTCACTTTCAAGGATGAGGCGGGCGCTGCCATCGTGCGGGCCGAATACGTGTTTCTCGGTGGCAAGGTGTACGGCCTGCGCTCCAGCCCCGCATGAGGCGCAGCGCTCCATAAAAAACCCGGCTCAAGGCCGGGTTTTTTATGGGAGCGGTGGGCTACTTCGAGAGCGCCTCGAAGGCTCGCGCCGTGATGTCTTCGACCGAGCCCATGCCGCTGATGGCGCGGTACTGTGGCGCAGCAGCGGCGTCATTGCGTGCCCAACTGCTGTAGTAGTCGACCAGCGGGCGGGTCTGGGCACTGTAGACCTCCAGCCGCTTCTTCACGGTTTCTTCCTTGTCGTCTTCGCGCTGGATGAGTGGCTCGCCGGTCACGTCGTCCTTGCCTTCAACCTTGGGCGGGTTGAACTTCACGTGGTAGGTGCGACCCGAGGCAGGGTGCGAACGGCGCCCGCTCATGCGCTCGATGATCGCGTCGAATGGCACGTCGATCTCCAGCACGTAGTCGAGCTTGACGCCGGCGGTTTTCATGGCGTCGGCCTGCGGGATCGTGCGGGGAAAGCCGTCGAACAGGAAACCGCCCGAGCAGTCGGGTTGTGCAATGCGCTCCTTCACCAGGTTGATGATCAGGTCGTCACTGACCAGGCCGCCAGATTCCATGACGGCCTTGGCTTGCAGCCCCAACGGGGTACCGGCCTTGACCGCTGCACGGAGCATGTCGCCGGTGGAAATCTGGGGAATGCCGTACTTCTGGCAAATGAACGTCGCCTGCGTTCCTTTGCCGGCTCCCGGAGCTCCCAACAAAATCAGTCTCATCGCTTTCCTTCTGTGGTGTTTCAATGGCTTGGCCGCTTGTCTCGAGCGGCCGCCCAAGGCGTGGGGGCCGGGGCAACCAATCGAGGATAGCATGCACATCCTCGCGTCCGGCTTACGCCGCAGGGCGCCAAACGGGCTGTCCCCGGGCTGTTCCAGTCAGTCCCGAGACAGCATGCGGCGGACCCTGTCGAGGTCCTGTGGCGTATCCACGCCCGCACCGGGTGCGACCGCGCTCAGGTGCACGGCGATGCGCTCGCCGTGCCACAACACCCGCAGTTGTTCCAGCGATTCCGTGGTTTCCAGCGGAGCGGGTTCCAGGCTGGGGAAACGCTTCAAGAATCCCACGCGATAGGCGTACAGGCCCACATGTCGCAACGGCGCGGGTGAGGGCAGCGATGGAGCGCCATCGGCGGAAATGCCGTCGCGCCACCAGGGGATGGGCGCACGGCTGAAGTAGAGCGCTGTCTGTCGACGGTCCAGCACCACCTTGACGACGTTGGGATTCAGGAGATCGGCCAACTGATCGATGGCATGTGCTGCCGTGCTCATGACGCAATCGGGTCGGGTTTGCAGCTGCGCGGCCACGGCATTGATGAGATCGGGGGCGATCAGGGGTTCGTCTCCCTGCACATTCACCACCACCTCGTCATCGGCCAAGCTCAGCAAGGCGCAGGCCTCGGCCAGCCGGTCGCTCCCACTGGGATGGTCGTTGCGGGTGAGGATGGCTTTGACGCCGTGTGTCTCGCAAGCCTCAACGATGCGCAGGTCGTCCGCCGCCACCACACACAGGCGAGCACCGCTGAGTTGCGCTTGCCGGGCCACGCGAACGACCATGGGCAGACCCGCAATGTCAGCCAGGGGCTTGTTGGGCAGACGGGAGGAGGCCAGTCGGGCGGGGATCAGGACCACAAAGCCGTTCGGCTCCGGCGCAGCGCTCATGGCAGAGGCGTGGGCGCGTTGGGTCGTGCGGCTTCTTCGTCGGTCAACGGCCGGGCCTCGTGCTCCAGCAGGATCGGGATCCCGTCGCGCACCGGGTAGGCCAGACGTGCGCTGCGAGAGAGCAGTTCCTGACTCTCGCGGTTGAAGATCAAGGGCCCTTTGGTGACGGGGCAGACCAGCAGTTCGAGCAGTTTGGTGTCCATGTCGCGATGATAGTCGCGCGTGCGCATTCAGGGCTTGCGCCCGAGCGTGTGGAGTCGGTGGTCGAGCGTGTTGAAGAAGGCCGGGTCAGGCGTCAGTTCCAGAGGCACGGCCCACGCCTGGACACGCGAGGCGGGCGGCGTCTCGGCCAGCAGGGGAAACAGCTTGACAGCATCCTTTTCGGTGCAGAGCAGGGTGCACTCGGCGTCCTGGATCAACGCCGCATAGTCGGCTGCATCGGCGTGATCGTGCAAGCCCACTTCTCGCTCGGGCCGCAGACCCCTTGCATGCAACATGTCAAAAAACACCGAGGGTCTGGCGATGCCGGCCACGGCGGTCAGGCGGTGGGTGCGCAACTCGTGCAATGGCATGCGTTCTCCAGTCGGCCCCACGGCATGATCCGCAAGCCGTCGTGTTGCGCTGAACGGCGATGCGCCGGGCGCGCTGATCCGTGGAGGCGCAAGCGCATCTTCGCGGTGCTGGTGCAAGACCAGATCCGGCAGCGGGCCGCCGCTGGAGCCGCGGGGCCATGCTTCGCGCAGCAGGCCGGCAGGCAGCAACCAGCCGTTGCCCGTGCCACGGTCGTCGAACACGACGATCTGCAGATCGCGGTGCAAAGCCCAGTGCTGCAGGCCGTCGTCGCAAACCAGCACGTCGACCTCGGGGTGCGCCCCCACCAAAGTACTGGCTGCCGCGACACGGCTGGCAGCCACAAACACGGGGACACCCGTGCGCTGACGAATCAGTGCGGGTTCGTCGCCGCATTCTTCGGACGGCATGTCGGGCCTGACTTCGACGATCTCCTGGCTGTGCCGGCCGTGGCCGCGCGAGACCACACCAGGACGCCAGCCCTGGTCGCGCAGGTGGTTCACCACCGCGATCACCGTGGGTGTCTTGCCCGCGCCGCCCACCACCACATTGCCGATCACGATCACCGGCACCTGGATGCGGTGGGTCTTGAAGATGCCAAGCGCATACAAGGTTCGGCGCAAAGCCGTCAGGCCGGCGTACACCTGTGAAACCGGCCAGAGCAGATGAGCCAGCCAACCTCGCTTGCGGGAGTGCACCAACCACAGCGCCTGCCAGCGGGACTGACTCATCGGCGCGCGGCGGGGGTTCAGCCCGTCAGGGCTTGCCACGGGCTGCGGCGGCGCCCGTCTGCTGGGTGGCAAACGTGATCTGGACCAGGCCTGCGCGGCGGGCAGCGTCCATCACGTTGATGACCGATTGGTGGGTGGCGGTGGCATCGGCGCTGATGATGATCACGGTCTCGGCGTTGCCTTGCGATGCCTGGCTCAACGCGCTTGTGAGCAACTCGACGCTGGCGCCTTCAAGCACCTGCCTGTTGATCGAGTAGCGCCCATCGCTGCCGACCGCCACGACGACTTCCTGTGGGTTTGTCTTGGGTGCCTGGGCATCGGCCACGGGCAGGTTCACCTTGAGTTCGGTGAACTTGCTGTATGTGGTGGTGAGCATCAGGAAGATGAGCACCACCAGCAGGATGTCGATGAACGGAATCAGGTTGATCTCGGGTTCATCGCGCGAGCCGGGACGGAAATTCATGGCTTCAATGCTTGCGCAGGCTCAGCAGGTGGCGCGCAAACCGCTCTGCCGCCAGCTCCAGATTGAGCAGGTAGTCGTCGACCCGGGCGCGGAAATAACGCCAGAAGATGAGCGCTGGGATCGCCACGATCAGGCCGAAGGCGGTGTTGTAGAGGGCGATCGAGATGCCCTGGGCCAATTGGGCGGGGTCCCCCACGCCTGGTACCACGCCGGCACCTTGCGCGCCCTGGGAGCCAAAGATTTCGATCATGCCGATGACGGTGCCCAGCAGACCGAGCAGAGGCGCTGCCGATGCGATGGTGGCCAGCGCGCCGAGATAGCGTTGCAACTGCGCTGCGGCCTGGCGACCGGCGCCCTCCAGGCTGGCGCGCAAGTCGTCTTCGCTGGCGCGTGGGTTGCTGTTGAAGGTGCGAAAACCGCTGGCGAGCACCGTGCCCAGCACGGAGTTCTGTTCAAGCTGGGTCACCACGTCCGGGCCTGGCACGCCATTGCGCGACACCATGATGGCCTCGTCCAGCAATTTGGGGGGAAAGATCTTCGCTGTTTTGAGACTGACGAATCGTTCGATGACGAGGGCCAATCCGATGACGGAACAGAGGATCAGTGGCCAGATGGGCCATCCGGCGGCTTGTATGATGGAAAGCAAGTCTGGGCTCCAGGCGGGTGCCGCTGGGTCGCGCGGCGCAAGACAGTGCGGCGATTATGTCTCAGGGGTGGCGCCCACCCCGCGAAACAGCCCCCAACCCCGTACCCCATGCACCACGCAACGTGCTGACCTTGATGCACAGATTCTGTGGATAACTTTGTGAAGAACCCGGCGCGCAAGTGTCGCCAGCCCGCGCGGGGCTTCAGTTTTGACAGATCGATCAGCAAACAGGCAGTGCAAAACGCTTCTGAATCAATGCGCTATTCGCTCCAGCCTGTGCACGCAGGCTTCTCCCACCCAAACGCCAGCGTTCATGCGGTCTGTGGACACTTTTTCCGGGGAGACGCCCGTGGCTGAGCCGTTTTCCGGATCGGAAGCCACATCGGCGGGGCGCGTGTGGGCAGTTGGCCCGCTCATGCGAGCTGTGGCGGACACCCTGGCCGCGCGCTTCAATCCGGTGGCGGTGCGCGGGGAGATATCCGGCTTCTCGCGCGCGTCCAGCGGCCATTGTTATTTTTCCTTGAAGGACGAAACCGGGCAGGTGCGTTGCGCGCTGTTTCGGCGTTCGGCCGAGCAGCTCACGTTCGCTCCGCGCGATGGACAACTCGTGCAGGCCCGCGGCAAGCTCGACGTATACGGCGCGCGCGGTGAACTGCAACTGATCGTGGACAGCTTGCAGCCAGCCGGGCAGGGCGCGCTGTTCGAGCAGTTTCTTCGGCTCAAGGCCCAGTTGGAGGCCGAAGGCCTCTTCGAAGCGGCACGCAAAAAGCCCTTGCCGCCCCAGCCGCGCAGCATCGGTGTCGTCACGTCGTTGGGGGCGGCTGCCTTGCGCGACGTGGTGACCGCCCTGCAGCGGCGGGTGCCGCATCTGCCCGTGGTGATCTACCCGGCTTCGGTGCAGGGTGCCCAGGCGCCAGCCGAGCTGTGTGCGGCACTGCAGACGGCCTACCGACGCCATACGGAGATGGGCGAGAGCGAGGTCCTGCTGCTGGTGCGCGGTGGGGGATCTCTGGAAGACCTGTGGTCGTTCAACGACCCCGAACTGGTGCGCATGGTGTCGCGTGCACCGATGCCGGTGGTGTGCGGCGTCGGGCACGAGACCGATTTCACCCTGGCCGACTTCGTGGCCGACCTGCGGGCGCCCACGCCCACAGCTGCGGCAGAACTCTGCGCTCCGGCGCGCGAACAGCGCCTGGGGGAACTCGACTACCTGCAGGAGCGCCTGGGCGCGGCGGCGTTCAGCATCCTTGACCAGCGCGGTCAGCGGCTGGACCGGCTGGCGCAGCGCATGGGGCGCCCGTCTGCGCGCTTGCACGACAGCCTGCAGCACCTCGGCCGTCTGCAGCACCGGTTGCAGAGCGGCTGGATGCTCAGCACGCAACAGCGGCGCAGCCGGCTGCAAGCCCTGGAGGCGCAACTGCCGAGCGCCTTGCAACGTTCGTTCAACCAGCAGCAGCAGCGCTTGCAGCGGTGCGAGCTGTCGCTGGGCCTGCTGGACCCCCAACTGGTGCTGGAGCGCGGCTATGCATTTCTCACCGACGTGCAAGGCCTGGCGGTGACGCGGGCCGCTCAGGTGCAACCCGACCAGCAGCTCAGGGCCACGCTGGCCGATGGCAGCGTCGATGTTCGGGTGCAGGCGCCTGACCAGAAACCCTGACACCATCGCTGCACAGACGCGTGCCTACAATGGCCGCCTGTTCGCAGGCCTGCCCAACCTGGCGGCGAGTCTTTCAACAACACCACTCACGAGGAACCCCATGGAACACACCCTGCCCGCATTGCCCTACGCCCTGGACGCACTGGCTCCCCACTACAGCCGTGAAACGCTGGAGTTCCACCACGGCAAGCACCACAACGCCTATGTGGTCAACCTCAACAACCTGCAAAAAGGCACCGAGTTCGAAGCCATGGACCTGGAGTCCATCGTCAAGAAGTCCAGCGGTGGCATCTACAACAACTCCGCGCAGATCTGGAACCACACTTTCTTCTGGAACTGCATGAAGCCCAATGGCGGCGGCGAGCCGTCCGGCGCACTGGCTGCTGCCATCGTCGCCAAGTGGGGAAGCTACGCCGCATTCAAGGAAGCCTTCGTGAAGTCCGCCGTGGGCAACTTCGGTTCGGGCTGGACCTGGCTGGTGAAGAAAGCCGACGGCTCCGTCGACATCGTCAACATGGGTGCGGCAGGTACCCCGCTGACCACCGGCGACAAGGCCCTGCTGACCGTGGATGTGTGGGAGCACGCCTACTACATCGACTACCGCAATGCCCGTCCCAAGTTCGTGGAAACCTTCCTCGACAAACTGGTGAACTGGTCGTTCGCCGAAGCCAACTTCGCCTGAAGGACTGCTTCCCGGTGACTGGGCTCGAAGGGCAACCTTCGGGCCCTTTTTGTTGGTGGCGATCTGAAAAAAGAAATCGGATATTTCACCGCTCTTTTTGCATGGTGAGATAGCGGTTCAAAAAATGGGGTTTGCATCAGGCTCCGGAAAGCAAAATCACATACGGTTCGATCCAGCCCACCGGAAATTCCGTGCCGGACGGTTCGAAGACCTCAGCCCAACAATTTTGGAGATACGCGATGAGCAGCCAGCAACCCACCATCATTTACACCCTGACGGACGAAGCCCCCTTGCTGGCGACCAGTGCGTTCCTGCCCATCATCCGCACCTTCGCGGCACCAGCGGGGATCAACGTCGCCACCAGCGACATCTCGGTGGCCGCGCGCGTGCTGGCTGCTTTCCCCGAGTGCCTGACCGAAGCGCAGCGCGTGCCAGACGACCTGGCCGAACTCGGCAAGCTGACATTCAAGCCCGAGGCCAACATCATCAAGTTGCCCAACATCAGTGCGTCCGTGTCGCAACTGGTGGCCTGTATCAAGGAGTTGCAAGCCAAGGGCTATGCGATCCCGGACTATCCGGAAAACCCGAAGACCGACGAAGAAAAAGCGCTCCGCGCGCGCTACGCCAAGTGCACCGGCAGCGCCGTCAATCCGGTCCTGCGCGAGGGCAACTCCGACCGGCGCGCACCCAGAGCGGTGAAGGAATATGCGCGCAAGAACCCGCACAGCATGGGCGAATGGAGCCAGGCCTCGCGTTCGCACGTCTCGCACATGCACGCAGGCGACTTCTACCACGGTGAAAAGTCCATGACGCTGGACAAGGCGCGCGACGTCAAGATGGAGCTGATCACCAAGAGCGGCAAAACCGTCGTGCTCAAGGCCAAGGTCTCGTTGCTTGACCGAGAGATCATCGACTCCATGTTCATGAGCAAGAAGGCGCTGCTGGCCTTCTACGAGAAGGAGATCGAAGACGCGCACAAGACAGGCGTGATGTTCTCGCTGCACGTCAAGGCCACCATGATGAAGGTCTCGCACCCCATCGTGTTCGGCCACTGCGTGAAGATCTTCTACAAGGACGCCTTCGAGAAACACGGCAAGTTGTTCGACGAGTTGGGGGTCAACGTCAACAACGGCATGGTTGATCTCTACAACAAGATCACCACGCTGCCGCAGTCCAAGCAGGACGAGATCAAGCGCGACCTGCACGCCTGCCACGAGGGCCGCCCCGAGCTGGCGATGGTCGACTCGGCCAAGGGCATCACCAATTTCCATTCGCCCAACGACGTCATCGTCGACGCCTCCATGCCGGCCATGATCCGCAACAGCGGCAAGATGTGGGGCGCCGATGGCCGCCTGAAGGACGTGAAGGCGGTGATGCCCGAGTCGACCTTCGCCCGCATCTACCAGGAGATCATCAACTTCTGCAAGTGGCACGGCGCGTTCGACCCCAAGACCATGGGCACGGTGCCCAACGTGGGCCTGATGGCTCAGCAGGCCGAGGAGTACGGCTCGCACGACAAAACCTTCGAGATCACCGAAGACGGTGTCGCCAACATCACCGACCTGGCCACCGGCGAAGTGCTGCTCAGCCAGGATGTGGAGCAGGGCGACATCTGGCGCATGTGCCAGGTCAAGGACGCGGCGATTCGCGACTGGGTCAAGCTGGCCGTGAACCGGGCGCGCAACTCGGGCATGCCGGTGGTGTTCTGGCTCGACCAGTACCGCCCGCACGAAGCGCAGCTCATCACCAAGGTCAAGATGTACCTGCACGAGCACAACACCAGTGGCCTGGACATCCAGATCATGAGCCAGGTGCGTGCCATGCGCTACACGCTGGAGCGCGTGATCCGCGGCCTGGACACCATCAGCGCCACCGGCAACATCCTGCGCGACTACCTGACCGACCTGTTCCCCATCATGGAGCTGGGCACCAGCGCCAAGATGTTGTCCATCGTGCCCCTGATGGCCGGCGGTGGCATGTACGAAACGGGTGCCGGCGGCTCGGCGCCCAAGCATGTGCAGCAACTGGTGGAAGAAAACCACCTGCGCTGGGATTCCCTGGGTGAGTTCCTCGCGCTGGCGGTGTCGATGGAAGACCTGGGTCTGAAGACCGGCAACCCGCAAGCCAAGGTGCTGGCCAGGACGCTGGACGCGGCCACGGGCAAGCTGCTGGACAACAACAAGAACCCCTCGCCCAAGACCGGCCAGCTTGACAACCGGGGCAGCCAGTTCTACCTGGCGTTGTACTGGGCTCAGGAACTGGCTGCTCAAACCGACGACACGACACTGGCCGCCAAGTTCGCTCCACTGGCCAAGCAACTGGCCGACAACGAGAAGGCGATCGTGGCCGAATTGGCGGCCGTGCAGGGCAAGCCAGTGGACATCGGTGGCTACTACAAGCCCGACTTCGACAAACTCGAGGCCATCATGCGACCCAGCAAAACCTTCAACGCGGCGCTGGCTTCTGTGCAGGCTTGAAGATGGCGTGTGAGTAGATAAGGCGGCCTACCGTGTGAACGGTGGGCCGCTCAACTTTGAGCCCGCCTTGAGGCCGCGCTTGTCGAACCAACCCTTGTTCATTTCCAGCACGTAGCGCACCGGCTTGACAGAGCAGTGCGAGGCCAGACTCTGCGGCTGCATGTCCGCGAGGTTGACGATGGTGCCGTCGTCGGCCACGAACGCCGCCGTCAGCGGGAGCAAGGTGTTCTTCATCCAGAAACATTGCTCAGAGGCCTGCTCGAATGCAAACAGCATGCCTTCGTTGACCGGCATCTCCTTGCGGAACATCAGGCCCACTGAGCGCTCCTGCGGGGTGGCCGCCACCTGGGCCTGGATCAGGTGCATGCCGGCCGACAACGTGACCCGTGGCAATTGAAGCTGGGGCATATCCTGGGGCCAGGCCGGCCCCACCACGAGGAACAGCAGAGACAGCAGGTGGATGGACAGTTTTTTCATGCAATGAAGGAGGTGGTTCGTTTCAGGCCCGCATTCTCCGCCATCCACCCGCTGCAGGTGTGTCTGGCCAGAAGACCCCGCAACCGCGCACGGCATGTGTCTGGCGAGGACTAGAATTTCCTGATCGCCCCCGCGCGACCTCAAAGCTCAGGCCGGCTCTGCGCGAGAAGGCTGCCTGCTTCAAAAATCACGGAGATCTCCCACATGTACCAACACATCAAAGTGCCCGCTCAGGGCGAGAAAATCACCGTCAACGCCGACATGTCGCTCAATGTGCCCGACCAGCCCATCGTGCCGTACATCGAAGGGGACGGCACCGGGTTGGACATCACGCCGGTGATGCTCAAGGTGGTCGATGCTGCCGTGGCCAAGGCCTACGGCGGCCAGAAGAAGATCCACTGGATGGAGGTCTACGCGGGTGAGAAGTCGACCAAGGTTTACGGCCCCGACGTGTGGCTGCCGGAAGAAACCCTCGCCGCGCTGCGCGAGTACGTGGTGTCCATCAAGGGCCCGCTGACCACGCCCGTGGGTGGCGGCATCCGCTCGCTCAACGTGGCGCTGCGCCAGGAGCTCGACCTCTACGTCTGCCTGCGCCCGGTGCAGTACTTCAAGGGCGTGCCCTCGCCGCTGAAAGAGCCCGAGAAGACCAACATGGTGATCTTCCGCGAGAACTCGGAAGACATCTATGCGGGCATCGAGTACGAAGCCGAGTCCGACAAGGCCAGGAAACTCATCAAGTTCCTGATGGAAGAGATGGGCGTGACCAAGATCCGCTTCCCGAACACCTCGGGCATCGGCATCAAGCCGGTGTCGCGCGAAGGTACCGAGCGCCTGGTGCGCAAGGCCCTCCAGTACACGATCGACAACGACAAGCCCAACCTGACCATCGTGCACAAGGGCAACATCATGAAGTACACCGAAGGTGGCTTCCGGGACTGGGCCTACGCCCTCGCGCAGAAGGAGTTCGGTGCCGAGCTGATCGACGGCGGCCCATGGTGCAAGTTCAAAAACCCAAAAACGGGGCGCGACATCATCGTCAAGGACAGCATCGCCGATGCCTTCCTGCAGCAGATCCTGCTGCGCCCGGCCGAGTACTCGGTGGTGGCCACGCTCAACCTGAACGGTGACTACATCTCGGACGCCCTGGCGGCCCAGGTCGGGGGCATCGGCATCGCGCCTGGCGCCAACCTCTCCGATACGGTGGCCTGCTTCGAAGCCACGCACGGCACCGCGCCCAAGTACGCCGGCAAGGACTATGTGAACCCCGGTTCCGAAATCCTGTCTGCCGAAATGATGTTGCGCCACATGGGCTGGACGGAAGCCGCCGATCTGATCATCAGCTCCATCGAAAAGTCGATCGCCAGCAAGAAGGTCACTTACGACTTCGCCCGCCTCATGGAAGGCGCCACGCAAGTGAGCTGCTCGGGATTCGGTCAAGTGATGATCGACAACATGTGATCGCGCTGCGCGCTGCGCCAACATGGTGCGCAGCGAGATATGGCTTGTCGAACGGGGGCAATTGCGGGCTTGAGCGGGTTCAAGCGCTTGGCTTCGATGTCGAAACAAGGGAGACCTGCGCCACCTCTTGTGGCCGGGGCATCCCCTGTCGAGACATGTCATGAAAATTCGCCACAAACTCCCGCTCGCCATTGCCGTGGCCCTGTTGCTGGTCGCCTGCGCCGGCCTGTTCGGCATACTGCAACTCCGGCAGTCGCTGGGTACGTATGCCAACCTCATCGAAGTGGACTATGGGCAGGAGCGCATGGCTGCCGGGATGCTGTCCAACTTCAAGACCCAGGTACAGGAGTGGAAAAACACATTGCTGCGCGGCAAGGACGACAAGCAGCGCGACCGCTACTGGAGCGCCTTCCAGAAAAAGGAAGGTGAAGTTGCCACCACCGCCGCTCGCCTGCAATCGTCGCTGCCTCAGGGCGAGGCGCACCAGTTGGTCACTCAGTTCCTACAGGCCCACGCCGCCATGGGCGAGGGCTACCGCAAGGGCTTTGCGGCCTTCTCGGCGGCTGGTTTTGATGCCTCCGTGGGCGATGGAGCCGTCAAGGGCATGGACCGCGCGCCCTCCGAACTCCTTGACAAGGCCGTTGGCGAGATCGCCGCACGCTCCGCAGCATCGGCTGCTGCCGCGACCAGGGAGAGCCAGCGCGCGAGCGCGCTGAGCCTGGGCCTGATGCTGATCGCCACGCTCGCAGGCATCGGCGCGGCCGTGCTCATCGGCCGAAGCATCACGCGGCCGATCAATCAGGCGCTTCGAGTGGCCCAGACGGTCGCGGCCGGCGATTTGAGTTCGACCATTCATGTCACGAGCACCGACGAGACCGGCGAACTGCTGCAGGCTCTCAAGACCATGAACGAGAGTCTGGCTGACGTGGTGGCCAGGGTGCGCCAAGGCAGTGAGAGCGTGGCCACCGCCAGTTCGCAGATTTCTCAGGGCAACCATGAACTCAGCCAGCGCACCGAGGAGCAGGCCAGTTCCTTGCAGCAAACCGCGGCCTCCATGGAACAGCTCGGCACGACGGTCACGCAGAACGCTGACAACGCCCGTCAGGCCAACCACCTCGCACAGGATGCCCGCGCAGTGGCCACGGAGGGCGGCCGGGCGGTGTCCGACGTGGTGTTGACCATGCAGGGGATCAACGAGAGCAGTCGCCGCATCGCCGACATCATCGGCACCATCGACGGCATCGCATTTCAGACCAACATCCTTGCCCTCAATGCCGCGGTCGAAGCGGCGCGCGCAGGCGAGCAAGGCCGAGGCTTTGCGGTGGTGGCCGCAGAGGTGCGCAACCTGGCACAACGCAGCGCGCAGGCGGCAAAGGAAATCAAGCTCCTGATCAACGCCAGCGTGCAACAGGTGGAGCAGGGCACGGCGTTGGTCGACCAGGCCGGCGCGACGATGCAGAAGACCGTGAGTTCCATCGGGCGTGTCACCGACATCGTGGCCGAGATCAGCGCGGCAAGCACCGAGCAGAGCTCCGGCGTGACTCAGGTGGGACAGGCGGTGAGCCGGATCGACCAGGTCACCCAGCAGAACGCTGCATTGGTTGAGGAATCGGCCGCGGCGGCGGCGAGCCTGAAGCACCAGGCGCAGCAACTGGTGCAGGCGGTGGCCGTCTTCAAGCTGGCCTGAACCCGGCACCTGGGTTCAGCGCGCTACCGATGGGCAAGGTGCGTGAGCAAACCAACGAAAAACCGGCAAGAAGGCGCCCAGCTTGGTGGTTTTCATCCGGGCTTTCGCCTCACAATGAGGCATGGAAAAGGCCTTCCTCCAGCGTTCGACCCCGCTATCGGGGCGGGGCGAGGTCTTGAGTGAAAAGTCATACCTATTCCCGCGTGGTGATGTGGGCAGATGGGCGCCGCTAGAATGGTTTTCATGGCCACCCAGAACCCCAAAAAACCCGAAAACCCGACGGCGCCGCCCAGCGTCAGCAACGACGAGTCGGTGGTGCTCGAACGGCGCGCCCAGCGCACCCAGCCACCCCAGATGTTTCAGGTGGTCTTGCTCAACGACGATTTCACGCCCATGGAGTTCGTGGTGCATGTCATTCAGGAGTTTTTCAGCAAGGATCGTGAAACCGCCACTCAGATCATGCTCAAGATCCACTTGGAGGGAAAAGGCATTTGCGGCGTGTATTCACGTGACGTGGCCAGCACCAAGGTGGATCAGGTTCTCCAGGCGGCACGGGCTGCCGGACACCCGCTTCAATGCATGAGCGAGCCAGTTGAATAAAGCACAACGCTCCCCATCTGACCCTTGATTCATTTCATTTTGTTTTTCAGACGATTGCTTTTCCGTTCACCCAAGCCCAAAGGACGTGCCCCATGATTGCCCAGGAACTTGAAGTCAGCTTGCATATGGCCTTTGTCGAGGCCCGGCAGCAGCGGCACGAATTCATCACGGTCGAGCACCTGCTGCTTGCGCTGCTGGACAACCCCAGCGCCGCCGAAGTGCTGCGCGCCTGCTCAGCCAACATCGACGACCTCCGCAAGTCCTTGACGAATTTCATCAAGGACAACACCCCACAGGTGGCCGGCACCGACGAGGTGGACACGCAGCCCACGCTGGGTTTCCAGCGTGTGATCCAGCGCGCCATCATGCATGTGCAGTCCACCGGCAACGGCAAGAAGGAAGTCACCGGCGCCAACGTGCTGGTGGCGATCTTCGGCGAGAAGGATTCGCACGCCGTGTACTACCTCCACCAGCAGGGGGTGACCCGCCTGGACGTGGTGAACTTCATCGCCCACGGCATCCGCAAGAGCGACCCGCCCGAGCCCACCAAGTCGGGTGAGAGCGCGGCCGAGAACGAAGAGGCTGGTGAAGCCAAGAGCAATGAAAAGGCCTCGCCGCTGGAGCAGTTCACCCAGAACCTCAACCAGATGGCCAAGGACGGCAAGATCGATCCGCTCATCGGGCGCGAGTACGAAGTCGAGCGCGTGATTCAGATCCTGTGCCGCCGACGCAAGAACAACCCGCTGCTGGTGGGCGAAGCCGGCGTGGGCAAGACCGCGATTGCCGAAGGCCTGGCCTGGCGCATCACGCAGGGCGACGTGCCCGAGATCCTGGCTGATTCAAGTGTGTTCTCGCTCGACATGGGCGCCTTGCTGGCCGGAACCAAGTACCGCGGCGATTTCGAACAACGTCTCAAAGGCGTGCTCAAGTCGCTCAAGGATCGGCCCAACGCGATCCTGTTCATCGACGAGATCCACACCCTGATCGGGGCGGGCGCTGCCTCCGGCGGCACGCTGGACGCGTCCAACCTGCTCAAGCCGGCGCTCTCCAGCGGTCAGCTCAAGTGCATTGGCGCAACCACGTTCACCGAATACCGCGGCATCTTCGAAAAAGACGCGGCCCTCAGCCGTCGTTTCCAGAAGGTGGACGTGGTCGAGCCGACTGTGCAGGAAACCGTGGACATCCTCAAGGGCCTGAAGTCGCGTTTTGAAGAGCACCACGGCGTGAAGTACGCCGTGGCCGCCCTCCAGGCTGCGGCGGAGCTGAGTGCCAAGTACATCAACGACCGCCACCTGCCCGACAAGGCCATCGACGTGATCGATGAGGCGGGCGCTGCACAGCGCATCCTGCCGGTGTCCAAGCGCAAGAAGACCATCAGCAAGACCGAGGTCGAGGAAATCGTGGCGAAGATCGCGCGCATTCCCCCGGCCAACGTTTCCAACGACGACCGCAGCAAGCTGCAGACGCTGGAGCGCGATCTCAAGAGTGTGGTGTTTGGCCAGGACAAGGCGCTGGAGATCCTCGCCTCGTCCGTCAAGATGGCTCGCTCCGGCCTGGGCAAGAGCGACAAGCCGATCGGCGCCTTCCTGTTCAGCGGCCCCACCGGTGTGGGCAAGACCGAAGCCGCCAAGCAGCTGGCCTACATCATGGGCATCGACCTGATCCGCTTCGACATGTCGGAGTACATGGAGCGTCATGCCGTGAGCCGCCTGATCGGTGCGCCTCCGGGCTACGTGGGCTTCGACCAGGGGGGTCTGCTGACCGAGGCCGTGACCAAGAAGCCGCACTGCGTGTTGCTGCTCGACGAAATCGAGAAGGCGCATCCGGACATCTTCAACGTGCTGCTGCAGGTGATGGACCACGGCACGTTGACGGACAACAACGGACGCAAGGCCGACTTCCGCAACGTCATCATGATCATGACGACCAACGCGGGCGCCGAGACCATGAACAAGGCGACCATCGGCTTCACCAACCCGCGTGAGGCGGGCGACGAGATGGCCGATATCAAGCGCCTGTTCACGCCCGAGTTCCGCAACCGCCTGGACGCCACCGTGAGCTTCAAGGCGCTGGACGAGAACGTCATCATGCGAGTGGTGGACAAGTTCCTGCTGCAGCTGGAAACGCAGCTTGGCGAGAAGAAGGTCGAGGTCACGTTCACCGATGCCCTGCGCAAGCACCTGGCCAAGAAGGGCTTCGACCCGCTGATGGGTGCACGTCCGATGCAGCGCCTGATCCAGGACACGATCCGTCGCGCCCTGGCCGACGAACTGCTGTTCGGGCGCCTGACAGAAGGTGGCCGCCTGACGGTGGACATCGAGCTCAAGACCGACGAGGCCGGCAAGGAAGTGCAGGAAGTCCTGCTGGACATCCAGCCGCTGTCGAAGAAGGAAGGCAAGGCCAAGCCTGAGGAAGCCACAGCGGGCTGAGCCAGTTCCGTCTCCCAGCAAAAAGGCCCGGTGATCCCGGGCCTTTTTTTGTTTGGTCGCAATGCGGTTCAAGGCGCAGCGAGGTAGGCTGCGCGGACGGCCTCGATGCGCTTGCGGTTCACCCCGAAGTCTTCCCGTCCCAGCCGGCTGGCGCTGCGCACCTCGATCAGGCCGTTGGCGGGGTTGGCCCAGAACTCCACGTCGTCGACGAACTTGAGCCAGCGCGTCTGCGCCTGCGCGTACAGGTAGTCGGGCCGCTGCTCCATGATGGTCACGCCAGGCATGTCTCGCAGCACGGTTTCCAGCACCTTGAGCGAGGCGGCAGCGCCGGCCCCCTTGAGCGGCAGTGGATCGATGGTGGCGTAGGCGCGCTGCGGGTGATCGGGAACCAGCGCGGCCTGACTGCTCACGCTGTTTCGGGTGCGTGAAGGTGGCTTGAGGCGTCCGTCCCTCACCCCTAGGTCTGCCGGAGGTTGACCGCTCAACAGACCCACCTGCGCGGCCACGAGCGCCAGCACGATGGCGGTGAGGACGAGGTAGAGGGCGAATTTCATGGTGGGGATTCCGGTCAGCGCTTGCCGCCCAGCAGCCCACCGAGCACGCCGCGCAGGATCTGCCGACCCAGGCCGCTGGCCACCGTGCGCGCCGCTGTCTTTGCCATCGTCTGCACGAGGCCGTCGTACTGCCCGCCGCGCGGACCGGTGCGGCCGAACAGGGCTTCGTTGACCATGCCGCCAAAGCCCCCGCCGGCGGCTTCGGGTTCCTGCTTCGCGGCGCCGGGAATGCGCGGTGTCCGGGGCGCGTCCTTGGTGGCTTCGGGTTCGGCTTCCACCCCGCGCTTGCCCGCATGGTCGGCGAACATTTCATAGGCACTCTCGCGGTCAAGCAGCTTCTCGTACACCCCGGCGACCAGCGATTCCTGGCGCAGTTGCTGGCGCTGGGCATCGGTGATCGGGCCGAGCTGGCTGCCCGGCGGGATGACGAACACGCGTTCGGTCTCGCTGGGCCGGCCCTTGGCGTCGAGCAGGCTCACCAATGCCTCACCCACCGCGAGTTCGGTGATCGCGGCTTCGATGTCCAGCCCTGCCTTGGGCCGCATGGTCTGCGCGGTGGACTTCACCGCTTTCTGGTCGCGCGGTGTGAAGGCACGCAGAGCATGCTGCACACGGTTGCCCAGTTGGCCCAGCACGCTGTCCGGGATGTCCAGTGGGTTCTGGGTCACGAAATACACCCCCACGCCCTTGGAGCGCACCAGGCGCACCACCAGCTCGATGCGCTCGATCAGCACCTTGGGTGCGTCGTTGAACAACAGGTGGGCCTCGTCGAAGAAGAACACCAGCTTGGGTTTGTCGGGGTCGCCGATCTCGGGCAGAGTCTCGAACAGCTCGGAGAGCATCCACAGCAGGAAGGTGGCGTACAGGCGCGGTGCGTTCATCAGTTTGTCGGCCGCCAGGATGTTGATCACTCCCTTGCCGTCCACCGTCTGCATGAAGTCGGTGATGTCGAGCATGGGCTCGCCAAAGAATTTGTCGCCGCCTTGCTGCTCGACCTGCATCAGCCCACGCTGAATGGCGCCGATGCTGGCCGCGCTGATGTTGCCGTACTCGGTGGTGAACTGCTTGGCGTTGTCGCCAATGTGCTGCAGCATGGCCCGCAGGTCTTTCATGTCCAGCAGCAGCAGGCCGTTGTCGTCGGCGATCTTGAACACCAGGTTGAGCACGCCCGACTGCGTGTCGTTGAGGTTGAGCATGCGCGCGAGCAGCAGCGGACCCATGTCGCTGACGGTGGCTCGCACTGGATGGCCGAGCTCGCCGAACACGTCCCACAGCGTGGTGGGGCAGGCCTGCGAGACGGGCAGGGTGATGCCGCGATCCTGCAGCACTTTGCTGATCTTTTCGCCGAAGCTGCCCTTCTGGCTGATGCCTGAAAGGTCACCTTTGACGTCGGCCATGAACACCGGCACCCCGATGTTGGAGAACTGCTCGGCCAGCGTTTGCAAGGTCACGGTCTTGCCGGTGCCGGTGGCGCCGGTGATCAGACCGTGGCGGTTGGCCAGTCCGGGCAGCAGTTGGCAAGTGGTGATGGCATTCTGGGCGATCAGCATCGGTTCGGCCATGGCGGAGGTTCCTTGTGTGCGGGTTCGGAGCAGGGCGGGTGAAAACGTAAAATCGCAGTCTTATTAGATCAAAGCCCAAGCAGGCAAAAGGACAATTTCGTGGCCGGACACAGCAAATGGGCAAACATTCAGCACCGCAAGGGCCGCCAGGACGAAAAGCGCGGAAAGATCTGGACCCGCGTGATTCGTGAGATCACCGTGGCCGCGCGCCAGGGTGGCGGGGACCCCGCCATGAACCCGCGCCTTCGCCTGGCCATCGACAAGGCCAAGGCCGCCAACATGCCGGCCGACCGCATCAAGTACAACGTGGAAAAGGCTTCCGGCACGCTCGAAGGCGTGAGCCTGGAAGAGATCCGCTACGAGGGCTACGGCATCGGCGGCGCGGCGGTGATCATCGACACCATGACCGACAACAAGGTCCGCACCGTCGCAGAGGTGCGCCACGCCTTCAGCAAACACGGCGGCAACCTGGGCACCGACGGCTCGGTGGCGTTCCAGTTCAAGCACTGCGGACAACTCGTGTTCGCGCCCGGCACCTCTGAAGACCAGGTGATGGAAGTGGCTCTGGAGGCCGGCGCCGACGACGTGATCACAGACGCGGACGGCGCCATCGAGGTGCTGACCTCGCCGACCGAATTCGAAGCCGTGAAAGACGCCCTGGAGGCAGCCGGCCTCAGGCCCGAGATTGCCGAGGTGACGATGCGCGCCGAGAACACGGTGGTGCTGACCGGCGACGATGCCGTGCGCATGCAAAAGCTGCTGGACGTCCTTGAAGATCTGGACGACGTGCAAGGCGTCTTCCACAACGCTGAGATTCACGAATGAAAGTCCTCGTCATTGGCGGCGGTGGTCGCGAACACGCGCTGGCCTGGAAACTGAAGCGCGACGACGGCGTGAGCCAGGTCTTCGTGGCCCCCGGCAACGCCGGTACGGCGCGCGACCCGGACCTCATCAACCTCGACATCACCGACAAGGTGGCGCTGCGCGAGTGGGCGCAGGCACAAGGGGTGGCACTCACCGTGGTGGGGCCCGAGGCGCCGCTGGCAGCAGGCGTTGTGGACGAGTTTCGCGCCCACGACCTGCCGATCTTCGGTCCCACAAAAGCCGCCGCGCAGCTGGAAAGCTCCAAGGCGTTTTCCAAGGCGTTCATGCAGCGCCACGGCATTCCGACCGCGAAGTACCAGGCCTTCACCGACCCGGCCCTGGCCCACGCCTACGTGGATGCCGAGGGTGCGCCCATCGTCGTCAAGGCTGACGGCCTGGCGGCCGGCAAGGGCGTGGTGGTGGCCATGACGGCGGCCGAGGCGCACGAAGCCATCGACTTCATGCTGCTGGACAACAAGTTGGGCGTGGCGCACAACGAAGGCGGCGCGCGTGTCGTCATTGAAGAATTCCTCGAAGGCGAGGAGGCCAGCTTCATCGTGCTGTGCGACGGCGAACACGCGCTCGCGCTGGCGACCAGCCAGGATCACAAACGCCTGATGGACGCCGACCAGGGCCCCAACACCGGCGGCATGGGCGCGTATTCTCCTGCGCCGGTGGTCACGCCCGCGGTGCACGAGCGCGCGATGAACGAGGTGATCCTGCCCACGCTGCGCGGCATGGCCGCCGACGGCATTCCGTACACCGGCTTTCTGTACGCGGGCCTGATGATCACGACCGATGGACGGGTCAAGACGCTGGAGTTCAACTGCCGCATGGGCGACCCGGAAACGCAGCCGATCATGATGCGTCTCAAGAGCAACCTCACCCAGGTGCTGCTCTCGGCCACGCGCGCCGAGCTGGACCGCGTCACCCTCGATTGGGACCCACGCGTGGCGCTCGGTGTGGTGCTGGCCGCCGCTGGTTACCCGCTGAGCCCGCGCAAGGGCGATGCGATCACCGGCCTGCCGGCCGATGCCGCTGACCGCATGGTGTTCCATGCCGGCACAGCGACGGCCGGCGAAGAGGTCCAGGTCTCAGGCGGGCGCGTGCTGTGCGTGACGGCCCTGGCCGACACGGTCGCTCTCGCACAACAAGGCGCCTACGAGGTGGTGAATGCGATCCATTTCGACGGCATGCAATGCCGCCGCGACATCGGATACCGTGCGTTGTGAATCCGGCTCGCATCGCCGGCTGAACCGCCAGCCCCCTCGCAGCCTTCTGCCCATCTCCGCCGAACCGGTTTGACCATGAAACAGACTTCTCTGTCCTCTGTGCGTGAGTTCCTCATCGACTTGCAGGACCGCATCACCTCCACCGTGGCCATGGTGGACGGTGGCAGCTTCGTGGTGGACCGCTGGACCAAGCCGTCCGGCGAAGCCCTGCAAGGCAACGGCGTCACGCAGATCCTCGAAGATGGCGCCGTGTTCGAGCGGGCGGGCTGCGGCTTTTCGCACGTCACCGGTCCTCGCCTGCCGCCCTCGGCCACCCAGCACCGGCCCGAGCTGACCGGCGCGCCGTTTGAAGCCATGGGCGTCTCGCTGGTGTTTCACCCGCGCAATCCCTATGTGCCCACGGTGCACATGAATGTGCGCGTGCTCGCGGCCACGCCGGCCGGTGGCGAGCCGGTGTGCTGGTTTGGTGGCGGCATGGACCTCACGCCGTATTACGGCTTCGAAGAAGACGCGGTGCATTTCCACCAGTCGGTGAAGAACGCGCTCGATCCGTTCGGCGTCGACAAGTACCCGCGCTTCAAGACCTGGTGTGACGACTATTTCTATTTGAAGCACCGCGATGAGCAACGCGGCATCGGGGGTGTGTTCTTTGATGATTTCTCCGAGCTCGGCTTCGACGGCAGCTTCGCCATGATGAGTTCGGTCGGTGATGCCTTCCTCGACGCGTACCTGCCCATCGTCGACCGCCGCAAGAACACCCCCTACGGCGAGCGCGAACGCAGCTTCCAGCTTTATCGCCGCGGGCGCTACGTCGAGTTCAACCTCGTGTGGGACCGCGGCACCCATTTCGGCCTGCAATCGGGCGGGCGCAGCGAGTCCATCCTGCTGTCCATGCCACCGCTGGTGAGCTGGGCCTACAACCGCAAGACCAAGAAGGGCACGCCCGAGGAGCGGCTCTACAAGGATTTCCTGGTGCGCAAGGACTGGCTTTGAACCGCGGTGCTGCTGGCCCGCGGCGCGTGGGCATGTTCGGTGGCGCGTTCGACCCACCGCACTGGGCACACCGCGCACTGGCCGAAACCGCGCTCAAGCAACTTGGGCTGGACGTGCTGCACATCCTGCCCACCGGCCACGCCTGGCACAAGACGCGGGTGCTCTCGTCCGCCGCTGATCGGGTGGCCATGTGCCATCTCGCGTTCGACGACCTGGACCGTGTGAAGATCGACCAGCGCGAAATCCACCGCGAAGGCCCGAGCTACACCGCCGACACGCTGCACGAGCTCCAGCGCGAGTACCCTGATGCTCAATTGTTTCTCGTGCTCGGTGCCGACCAGTTGCTGGCCTTTCGCACCTGGGTGCGCTGGCAGGAGGTGCTGGATCTGGCCACGCTGGCAGTAGCCAACCGCGCCACCAACATCGGTGCTGACGCCCCGCTGGACCAAGAGGTCGAGACCGATCTGTCGCAGGTGGATCTGCCTTTCGAACGGCTGGCCATGCCACTCAAGAACATCAGTGCGACCGCCGTGCGGGCCCGGCTGGAACAGGCTACGCAGAGTGCCCGCGCCCTGGAGGTTCTGGTGCCAGGGCCCGTCGCAAGCTACATTTCAACCCATCACCTTTATCAGAATCCCACATGACCAGCGAAACCATTGCCAAAAAAGACATCCAGAGACTCCAGCGCGCCATCGTCGACGGACTGGAGGACGTCAAGGGTCAGGACATCGTGGTTTTCAACACCGAACACCTTTCACCGCTCTTCGAGCGTGTGATCGTCGCCAGCGGCACTTCCAACCGCCAGACCAAGGCCCTGGCCGCCAGCGTGCGCGATGCCGTGCGCGAAGCCGGCTTCGACAAACCCCGCATCGAAGGTGAAGACAATGGCGAATGGATCATCGTGGACTGCGGCGCTGCCGTGGCCCATGTGATGCAACCCGTGATCCGCCAGTACTACCGGCTCGAAGAGATCTGGGGCGCCAAGCCCGTGCGCCTGAAGCACGGTGCCGAGAAGCCCGTGGTGGCCGAGGCCAAGCCTGCCAAGACCAGCCGCAAGAAGCCGGTGGCCACCGCCGCCGCCCAACCCGCCAAGAGCACGGCGCGCAAGGCTGCGCAGTCGGCAGCGCGCACCGCTGCTGCGGCACCGACCAAGACGGTGGCCAAGAAGCCCGTGGGGAAGACGGCTGCCAAGTCGGCACCGGCCAAGACCTCCGCCGCCAAGACCTCCCGCAAACCCGCGACCAGCGCACCGAAAACCGCGCTGCAGAAACTGGTGGTCAAGCCCCGCTCGGCCACCAAACCGGGCGCCAAGACCGCGGCGAAGCCGGCGGCCAAAGCAGCACCGAAGGCGGCAGCCAAACCGGCCGCCAAGGCGCCTGCGCGCAAAACCACCAAGGCAGTTGCCCCCAGGAAGGCATGAAGCTGCTGATCGTCGCGGTCGGGCAACGTGTGCCCGACTGGGCCCAGACCGCCTACGACGATTACGCCAAGCGCTTTCCGCCCGAGCTTCGGGTGGAGCTCAAAGCCGTCAAGACCGAGCCGCGCGGCTCCAAGACCCTGGAGACGCTGCTCGCGGCCGAGCGCGAGCGCATCGAAGCCGCCATCCCGCGCGGCTCGCGCATCGTGGCGCTGGATGAGCGCGGCACCACCCTCACCACCAAGGCCCTGGCTCAGCAACTGAACGAGTGGCAACTGGAGAGCGACGACGTGGCGCTCGTCATTGGCGGCCCCGATGGCCTGGACCCGGCGTTTCGCGCGGCGGCACACCAGCGCATCCGCCTGTCCGACCTGACCTTGCCACACGCCATGGTGCGGGTGCTGCTGATCGAGCAGCTCTACCGTGCGTGGTCCGTCAATGCCAACCACCCGTACCACAGAGAATGACTGCCCCCACGCGCCGCCGCTTCGCGGGTCGCCGCCCCCTGAGGGGGCTGTTTCGCCTTGGGCGGCCCGGCGGCGAAACTGCATATGACCGACTTCATCTATCTCGCTTCACAGAGTCCCCGACGCAAACAGCTTCTTGAACAGTGGGGCGTTCGCTGCGAACTGCTGCTGCCCGATGCCAGCGAAGACGCCGAGTCGCTCGAAGCTGTGTTGCCGGGTGAAGCGCCGGCAGCCTACGTGCAGCGTGTCACCGGCCTGAAGCTTCAGGCTTCGCTGGCGCGTTTGAAGCGCCGAGGCCTGCCGAGCGCGCCCGTGCTCTGCGCCGACACCACCGTGGCGCTGGGCCGGCGCATCCTGGGCAAGCCGGCCGACGCGCAAGAAGCCGCAACCATGCTCGCCAGCCTGGCGGGCCAGCGCCACCGCGTGCTCACCGCCGTGGCGGTGGGCGTGCCCGGCAAACGCAACCCGCGCATCCATGGCGCCCTGTCCACTTCGTGGGTCACGTTCGAGCCGCTGACCGCCACGCAGATCGCGCGATATGTGGCCAGCGGCGAGCCCATGGGCAAGGCCGGCGCCTATGCGATCCAGGGCCGGGCCAGCCTGTGGGTGAGCCACATCAGCGGCAGCTATTCGGGCATCATGGGCTTGCCCGCGCACGAGACAGCGCAGGTGCTGCACGCCGCCGGTGTGCGGCTGATCTGAACCGCAACGTGCCACGGAGAAGGGCCCCATGAGCCAGGACATTCTGATCAATTGGTCGCCACAGGAAACGCGGGTGGCCGTGGTGGAGCAGGGGGCGGTGCAGGAGGTGCACCTGGAGCGCACGCTGGAGCGGGGTCTGGTCGGCAACATCTACCTGGGCAAGGTTTCGCGTGTGCTGCCCGGCATGCAGTCGGCCTTCATCGACATCGGTCTGGACCGCGCTGCCTTCCTGCACGTGGCCGATCTCATGCCCAACATCGCCGCCAAACACGCAGCACCGCGCGCGAACGCACCGGTGGCGGTCGAATCCGAGCCCACAGCGCCAGCGCCCGGCGCCAACGGCAAGCTGCTCACGCCCAACCCGGTGCTGCCGATCGAGCGCCAGATTTTCGAGGGCCAGGCGCTGATGGTGCAGGTGCTCAAGGACCCGATCGGCACCAAGGGCGCCCGCCTGACCGCGCAGATCAGCATCGCGGGCCGCCTGCTGGTGTTTCTGCCGCAGGACAACCACATCGGCGTCTCGCAGAAAATTCCACCGGCGCAGCGCGAAGCCTTGCGCCAGCGATTGCTGCAGTTGACGGCCACCACCGATGGCAGCGCAGCGGGTGGGTTCATCCTGCGCACCAATGCCGAAGACGCCACCGACGAGGAGCTGACAGATGACACGGCCTACTTGCGCAAGACCTGGTTGCGCATCAAGGAGGCGGCCACGCGCCAGCCTTCGGCCACGCTGCTGCACGAAGACCTGAACCTGATGCAGCGCGTGCTGCGCGATCTGGTGGGCGCCGGCACCCATTCCATCCGCATCGATTCGCGCGAGCAGCACGGCCTGCTCACCGCATTTGCCGCCGAGTTCATGCCCGACACGGTGGCCAAGCTGCAGCACTACAGCGGCGAGCGACCGATCTTTGACCTGTTCAACGTGGATGAAGACATCGTGCGCGCGCTCAGCCGGCGGGTCGATCTCAAATCGGGCGGGTATCTGGTGATCGACCAGACCGAGGCGCTGACCACGGTGGACGTGAACACCGGTGGTTTTGTGGGTGCGCGCAATTTCGACGACACCGTGTTTCGCACCAACCTGGAAGCGGCACAGGCCATCGCGCGCCAGTTGCGCCTGCGCAACCTGGGTGGCATCGTCATCGTGGATTTCATCGACATGGTGCGCGAAGACCACCGGGATTCGGTGCTCAGCGAGTTCCGCAAACAGCTCGCGCGCGACCGCGTGAAAACCATGACCGGCGGCTTCTCGCAGCTCGGTCTGGTTGAGATGACGCGCAAGCGCACACGCGAATCGTTGGCGCACATGCTCAGCGAGCCCTGCGAAGCCTGCAGCGGCAAAGGCGTGGTGAAAACCGCGCGCAGCGTGTGCTACGACATCCTGCGCGAGATCCTGCGCGAAGCCCGCGCCTTCAACCCACGCGAATTCCGCGTGGTGGCCTCGGCCAAGGTGGTGGAGCTGTTTCTGGACGAAGAGCGAGCCCACCTGGCGGGCCTGTCGGACTTCATCGGCAAGCCGATTTCGCTGCAGAGCGAGAATTCAATGACGCAAGAGCAGTACGACATCGTGTTGTTGTAGGCTCCCCGAAGCGCCTGCGGCGCCTCCCCAGGGGCAACACCTGCGGCCCGGCAAAGCCGGTTCCGCGGTGTTCCTGGATGGAACCTCTTTCTCCGACCTATACCTCGGGTCTGAAGCTCTGGGCGTGCAGCCGCGCGTACAGCCCGTCGGCCTGCAGCAGCTCCCGGTGTGTGCCTTGTTCGCTGATGCGCCCATCGGCCAGCACGACCACGCGGTCGGCGTGTTCGATGGTGGAAAGGCGGTGCGCAATCACCAGCGTTGTGCGACCCTTCATCAACCGGGCCAGTGCGTCCTGCACCAACCGCTCCGATTCGTTGTCCAGTGCCGAGGTGGCTTCGTCCAGGATCAGGATGGGCGCGTCCTTGTAGATGGCGCGTGCGATCGCCAGCCGCTGGCGCTGACCGCCCGAGAGCTCGGCGGCGTTGTGCCCCACGGTGCTGTGAATGCCTTGGGGCAGGCGTTCGATCAGCTCGCCGAGATTGGCTGACACCAGTGCCGCGCGCACGCGGCCCTCATCGATCTCGTTGCCCATGGCTCCCAGGGCCACATTGGCCGCGAGCGTGTCGTTGAGCATCACCACGTCCTGGCTCACCATGGCGTACTGGCGACGCAGGCTGGTCAGGTTCCAGTCGGTCAGCGGCACGTCGTCAAGCCGGATGTCGCCGCGCTCGAACTCCACGAAGCGCGGGAGCAGGTTGACCAGGGTGGTCTTGCCCGAGCCCGATGGCCCGACGAAGGCCACGGTCTCGCCGGGATGGATGTTCAGCGAGATGCCGCGCAGGGCCACGAGGCTGTCGTCATCGCTGCGCACCACCTGATCGTCCTTGGCGGGGTAGCGCACCCACACGTCGGTCATGGCGATGGAGCCGGTCACGCGGTCGGCCGTGTGGGCGCCGCCGGGCTGCTCAGGCGTGTTCTCGATGAGTTCAAGCCCGCGCTCCAGTGCCGCGAGACCTCGCGTGATCGGCGCGCTGATTTCCGCCAGGTGCCGGATCGGCGTGATCAGCATCAGCATCGCGGTGACGAAGGCCACGAAATTGCCCACGGTGACACCACTGCTGTTGCTTTGCCACAGCGCCACGGCGATCACGGCGGAGAGAGCGGCCGAGGCCAGCAACTGGGTGAGCGGCGTCATGGCCGCCATGGCGACGGTGGACTTGAGTGCCAGCCGGCGCAGCGCCACGCTCAACACATCGAAGCGCTCGGTCTGGCGTGCCTGGGCGCCGTGCAGCCGCACCATGCGGTGGGCCAGGGCGTTTTCTTCCACCACATAGGCGAGTTCGTCGGTGGCGGTCTGGCTGTCGCGGGTGAGCTTGTAGAGGCGGCGCGAGAGCACCCGCATGATCAGGATCAGGCCTGGAAACACGGTCAGCACGATCAGCGTGAGCTTCCAGTTCAGGTAGAACAGGTAGCCCATCAACGCGACCACCGTGAGGCTGTCCTTGGTGAGCGTGAGGAAGGCCGACACCAGCATCTGCGAGCCGGTCTGCACCTCGTAGACCAGCGTGTTGGACAGTTTGCTCGCGCTCTGGCGGGCAAACAGCGTCATCTGGGCATCGTTGAGCTTGACGAACATGGCCCGGCGCAGGTTGAGCAGGCCCAGGCTGGCGGTGTAGGACAAGGTGTACTGCGCCACAAAGCCCGCCATGCCCCGAATGCCGAACAGCCCCATGAGCGCCACCGGCACCATCCACAGGTCGATGTTGCCCTCGGCAAAGCCGCGGTCGAGCAAGGTCTTGAGCAGGGCAGGGATGAGTGGCTCGGTCAGCGCGCCGATCAGCGTGCTGACGGCCGCCAGTGCGATGCCGGTCTTGGCCGAGCGGAAATAAGGCCACAGGCGCAGCAGGCGCTGGGTCAGCGTGCCGGCCAGGGGCGGGTTGGAGCGGTTGGATGCGGTCAAAAGCGGATCGGTCCCAAAATGTGCGGGCTTGCGGAACATTCCGCACGGCGCTGAATCAGCCTTGCACCACAAGCGCCGGCCCTGCGCGCACACATCTTGTCACGGAAGGGCCGGATGCCTCCGTTATTATCGGTCGGCTGTGCAGGGCGTTTTGCCCCTGCTGCGACCTCAGGACAAGCGACACACACAGCATGCTGGATTTGACCCGACACAACGCGCTGCCCCTGATTCCGAGACGCCGCGCGCTCGGCCTGGTTTCCACACTGCCGCTGCTCGGCTGGCCCTTGGCCTCGCAGGCCCAGTTCCGGGTTGAAGTGGCGGGCGTTGGCCTCACCCAGTTTCCATTCTCTGCCGTGGGTTTCCGTGGCAACGACGTGGCCAGCGAGAACATCGCCGCCATTGTGCGAGCCGACCTCGAGCGCAGCGGGCAATTCCGTTTTGTCGAGCCCGTTGCGGGCGGACTGGACGAAACCTCCCGCCCCGATCTCGGCCCCTGGCGCGAGCGCAGGTCCGATTCCTTGCTCACCGGCAGCGTCACCAAACTGGCCGACGGCCGCTTTGACGTGCGTTTCCGCCTCTGGGACGTGGTCCGTGGTCAGGATCTCGGTGGCCTGAGCTACCCGGTGGGCGCGCAGGACCTGAGACTGGCCGCGCATCGTGTGGCCGATTTCATCTACGAGAAGATCACCGGTGAGAAGGGCGTGTTCTCAACCCGCATTGCGTACGTCACCAAATCCGCGCAGCGCCACAACCTGTGGGTGGCCGACGCCGACGGCGAAAATGCGCGCGCGGCCCTCACGAGCCCCGAACCCATCATCTCGCCGAGCTGGGCCCCGGGTGGCGCGCAACTGGCCTACGTGTCGTTCGAAGCCCGCAAACCCGTGATCTACGCGCACGATGTGGCGTCGGGCAAGCGGCGTCTGCTGGCAAACTTCAAGGGCTCCAACAGCGCACCGTCGTGGTCGCCCGATGGCCGCTCGGTGGTGGCCACGCTCTCGCTCTCCGGCGGTGCACAGGTCTACACCATGGATGCCAACGGTGGTGAGCCCCGCCGCCTCAGCCAGTCGGCCAGCATCGACACCGAGCCGGTGTTCAGCCCCGACGGCAAGACCATCTATTTCGTGAGCGACCGCGGAGGCTCGCCGCAGGTGTATCGCATGGGTGCCCAGGGCGGCGGTGCGCAACGCCTGACCTTCACCGGCAACTACAACATCTCACCGGCACCCAGCCCCGATGGCCGTTGGCTGGCTTTCGTCTCGCGAGTCAACGGTGCGTTCCGCCTGCACGTGATGGAACTCTCCAGCGGCACCGTCACGGCGCTGACCGAGTCCAATGCCGACGAGAGCCCCAGCTTCTCGCCCAACAGCCGCATGATCATTTACGCCACCCGGGAGAAGGGCCAGGAAGCCCTCATGACCACCACGGTGGACGGGCGCATCAAGACCCGTCTGGCCGGCGCGCAGGGTGACATCCGGGAACCCGAATGGGGCCCGTTCCTGCGCTGATTCACATGGGGAGCCCTCCTGCTCCCAATCGCATCCATCTTTTCAATTCCAAGGAATCTTCACATGAACAACATCCAGAACACCTCCGCCGTCCGAAACAGCTGGGCCCAGCGCGGCATTCGCCTGGTCGCCGGCCTCGGGCTGGCCGCCGTGCTGGCCGCTTGCAGCTCCGGTGTGAAGCTCGATGATGTGCCGGTTGAAGACCGCTCCGGTTCAGCGCTCGATTCCGGCGCTGCCGCGGGTGGTCAGGGTGGCGCGGTTGATCCGCGCGGCGTGTCCGGCGTGGCCGTGGGTGGCGCCGATTCGGCCCAGCCTGCAGCCGTGGCCCGCATCATTTATTTTGACTACGACAGCTTCGAGGTGAAGGCCGACTCGGCCGCCACGCTGGAAGCCAACGCACGCTACCTCAACGCCAACCGCACCCGCCGTGTGAACCTCGAAGGTCACACCGACGAGCGCGGTGGTCGTGAATACAACCTGGCGCTGGGCCAGAAGCGCGCCGAAGCCGTGCGCCGTGCACTGGGCCTGCTGGGCGTGACCGAAACACAGATGGAAGCCGTGAGCTTTGGTGAAGAGAAGCCGGCGCAAGCGGGGCTGGATGAAGCCGCTTTCGCCAAGAACCGCCGCGTTGAATTGACCTACCGTTGAACATGAAGCTCTCCACCGCAGCGCCCTGGGCGCTTTCCCTGGCGGTCCTGTGGCCCTTTCAGGCACACGCGCTGTTCGGCGACGACGAGGCCCGCAAGGCCATCATCGAGCTGCGCCAGAAGGTGGATGCCAACAAGCAGGCCACCGACGCCGCGGCCGCAGAGGCGCGGGAAGGTGATGCGGGCACGCGGCGCAGCCTGCTCGAGCTGTCCAACCAGATCGAGCAGCTGCGCGCGGAGCTGGCCCGGCTGAGGGGTCAGAACGAACAGCTGGCGCGCGAAGTCTCCGAGCTGCAACGCCAGCAAAAAGATGTGCAGTCGGGCATCGACGAACGCCTGCGCCAGGTGGAACCCCTGCGCGTCGAGTACGACGGCCAGACCTTCACGGCAGCGCCCGCCGAGAAGAACGACTTCGAGGCCGCGATGGCTCAGTTGCGCAAATCCGAATTCCAGCCCGCGTCTGCGGCCTATGCCGGCTTCCTGCAGCGGTATCCGGCCAGCGGCTACACGCCGTCGGTGCTGTACTGGTTGGGCAACGCCCAGTACGCCAGCCGCGCCTACAAGGAAGCCGTGGTCACCCACGGCCGGCTGGTGCGCGAGTTTCCTGCCCACGTGCGCACGCCCGAGGCCATGCTCGCCATGGCCAACAGCCAGATCGAACTGAAAGATCCACGCACCGCCAAGCGCACGCTGGAAGACCTCGTGAAGGTGTATCCAAACTCCGAAGCCGCGGCAGCGGCGCGCGAACGGCTGGCCCGCCTGCGCTGACGCCAGACGCGCGCTTCGGCGCGCGTTCCGTTCGTTCATGAGGGGCAGGGGCCGCCTCCTACAATGGCGGCCATGGAAATCGCCGACCTTCTCAAACTGAACGCCCTTGTGCTCTGGGCCGCCTTCGCGGTGGCCGTTGTCTTCGGGTTCATCGCCCAACGCACCCATTTCTGCACCATGGGCGCGATCAGCGACATCGTGAACATGGGCGACTGGACGCGCATGCGCATGTGGGGCATGGCGGTGGGCATTGCCATGATCGGCTTCTACGGCATGGCCTGGCTGGGCTGGATCGATCCAACCCAGAGCATCTACACCAGCAGTCGCGTGATCTGGCTCTCGGCCATGGTGGGTGGGCTCCTGTTTGGCTTCGGCATGGTGCTGGCGTCGGGCTGTGGCAGCAAGACCTTGGTGCGCATCGGCGCGGGCAGCTTGAAGTCGCTGGTGGTCTTTTTCGTCATGGGCATTGCTGCTTTTGCCACCTTGCGCGGCGTGACCGCGGTGCTGCGCGTCAACACCGTGGACAAGGTCAGTTTCGACATGGCCTCCGGGTCTGCGCTGCCGGCCTGGCTGGCCAGCGCAACGGGCATGGAGCCGGCGCTCACCGGTTTGGTCTTCGCGCTGGTGGTGGGTGGTGCCCTCGTGGTGTGGGCACTGGTGGGCCGGGACTTCCGCACCGGGAACAACCTGCTCGCCGGCATCGGGCTCGGGCTGGTGGTGATCGCGATGTGGTGGGTCAGCGGTCGACTGGGTTACGTGGCCGAACACCCCGAGACACTGGAGGCGGTCTACCTGGGCAGCAACACCGGGCGCATGGAGGCACTGACCTTCACCGCACCGATGGCGTTCACACTGGACTGGCTCATCTTTTTCAGCGATTCCTCCAAGGTGCTCACCTTCGGCATCGTCACGGTGGTGGGCATGGTCGTCGGAGCGTTCATCTGCGCCTTGCTCGAAGGCAGCTTCCGCTGGGAGGGTTTCCGTACCACGCAAGACACGGCGCTGCACATGGCCGGTGCCGTCTGCATGGGTGTGGGTGGTGTCACGGCGCTGGGCTGCACCGTGGGGCAGGGCATGTCGGGCCTGTCCACGCTCAGCCTGACGAGCATCATCGCCGTGACCGGGATCGTGCTGGGTGCCATCGGTGGCTTTCGATTCCAGATATGGTTGCTGGACCGCGAGTGACGCACGACGCCAGCGAATCCTTCGAGCGGCGCTTTGGCGGCCTGCGCCGACTCTATGGTGTCGACGGAGCTCGACGCGTTTTCGATGCGCATGTGGTGGTGGTGGGCATCGGTGGTGTCGGGTCCTGGGCGGTGGAGGCCCTGGCGCGCAGCGGCGTTCGGCGCCTCACGCTGATCGACCTGGACCATGTGTCTGAATCCAACATCAACCGGCAGATCCATGCCCTGGAGCCGACCCTCGGCCAGGCCAAGGCCGAAGCGATGCGCGAACGCATTGCGCTTTTTCACCCCGGTTGTGTGGTCGACGTGGTCGATGACTTCGTGACGCCCGACAACTGGCCCGCCTTGCTCGATGCTGTGCCGGGACTGGCAAGTTTGCCCTCGGCCGTCATCGATGCCTGTGACCAGGTGCGCGCCAAAACGACCTTGGCCGCCTGGGCAGCCGCTCACTCGGTGCCCTTCATCACGGTGGGTGCCGCTGGCGGCAAGCAGCTCGCTCATGCGGTTGATGTCGCTGATCTGGCCGAGGTCACGCACGATCCTTTGCTGGCTCAATTGCGCTACCGCTTGCGCAAGCACCACGGCGGCGCGCGCGCGGGGAGCATGGGTGTGGGCTGCGTGTTCAGTCGCGAAACCGTGGCCCCGCCTGATGCTTCGTGCAACATCGAGGGCGCTGATGGTTCGCTCAATTGCCATGGTTACGGCTCGGTGGTGAGTGTCACGGCGACCTTCGGTTTTTGTGCCGCCGGGTGGGTGCTGAACACCGTGTCGAAAGATGCGAAAGCAATCTCGACAAGGCCTTCAAAAGTCACCAAAAAAGAAGCTATAATTTGAGGCTTCGCAGGAAGCACATTGTGCAGAACGCGAAACCCTGATGGGACGTTAGCTCAGTTGGTAGAGCAGCGGACTTTTAATCCGTTTGTCGTGGGTTCGACCCCCGCACGTCCCACCAAAACATGTGAAGCCCTGATCGAAAGATCAGGGCTTTTTTGTTGCCCGCTGCATGTCATGCGGCGGGTGGCGCCTCGCTACAACTCAGCGCTTCTTGAAGAAGCCGTAGATCACCAGCAGGATGATCGCGCCGACCACCGAAGCCAGGAAACCGACCGGATCGCCCTGGCGGTACAGACCAAGTGCTGCGCCGAGATAACCGGCCAGGAACGCGCCGGCGACACCGAGGAGGGCGGTCATGATCCAGCCCATGCTGTCGTTGCCGGGCTTGATGGCGCGTGCGATGAAACCGGCGATCAGGCCGATGAAGAGGGTACCGAGGATGGACATCATTCGCGAGGCTCCTGAAGGTTGGGGTTGATACAAAAGCAATAGAACTTGCACTCTAGCTGCTTTTCACCCTCGTCCCTCGCCGAGCCTGCGGCTGTCCATCAACGGGTCAGGCGCTGACGGCCTCGATGGCTTCGGTGAGCTCCAGCCAGCGCGCTTCGAGCGCTTCGTTCTCGTCGTTCAACGCCTTGAGCTGCTTGCCGTTGTGGGCCAGGTCGGCCGGGCTGAGGGGTTGGCTCATGCTGGCTTCCAGCCGGGTTTTCTCCTGTGCGAGTTGCGCCATGCGTTTCTCGGTCTGCTCGAGCTCTTTCTTCAGCGGCTTGGCCTTCTCGGCCAGCTGCTGGCGGCGTTGGGCATCGCTGCGTTTCTGCTCGGGCGAACGGTTCGGCTCGACCGTTCTGGTCTTCTGCTCGGGCGCAGCCACGGGGGCGGCCACCGGACTGCGTTGTGCGTCGCGTTGTTCCTGGCGTTGCGCCTCGCGCGATTGTTTGGCCATGTCCAGCAGGTAGCGCTGGTAGTCGTCAAGGTCGCCGTCAAACGGCTCGATGCCGCCGCGCGAGACCAGCCAGAACTCGTCGCACACCGCGCGCAACAGGGCACGGTCGTGGCTGACCAGCATGACGGTGCCTTCGAATTCGTTCAGTGCCACCGACAAGGCCTCGCGGGTGGCGAGATCCAGGTGGTTGGTGGGCTCGTCGAGCAGCAGCAGGTTGGGGCGCTGCCAGACGATCATGCACAGCACCAGGCGGGCCTTTTCGCCGCCGCTCATGCTGCCCACGCTCTGCTTGACCTGGTCGCCGGTGAAATTGAAATTGCCGAGGAAGCTGCGAAGGTCTTGTTCGCGTGTGGGCTGGCCGCTCAGCCGGCCCTCGGCGGTGCATTCGCGAACCAGGCGGATCATGTGTTCGAGCGGTGTATCGGCCGGGCGCAGCACGTCGAGCTCTTGCTGCGCGAAGTAGCCGATGTTCAGGCCCTTGCCTTCGGTGATCTGGCCGGCCAACGGCTGCAGGTCGCGCGCGATGGTCTTGACCACGGTGGACTTGCCCTGGCCGTTGGCACCGAGGATGCCGATGCGTTGGCCCGCGAGCACCGAACGGCTGATGTTCCTGACGATGATGGTGGGCTCACTGCCTTCGTCGGGCGGTGGATAACCGAAGCTGGCGTCGCTCATGGCCAGCATCGGGTTGGGCAGGTTCTGCGGCTCGGCGAACTCGAAGGTGAAGTCGGCATCGGCCAGCACCGGTCCGATCTTCTCCATGCGCTCCAGCGCCTTCACGCGGCTTTGCGCCTGCTTGGCCTTGCTGGCCTTGGCCTTGAAGCGGTCGATGAACTTCTGCAGGTGCGCCATCTTGTCCTGCTGGCGCGAATAGGCCGACTGCTGCAGCGCCATCTGCTCGGCGCGCATGTCTTCAAAACGGCTGTAGTTGCCGCCATAGCGCGTGAGCTGCGCGGTGTGGATATGGATGGTGACGTTGGTCACCGCGTCAAGAAACTCGCGGTCGTGGCTGATGACCAGCATGGTGCCTTCGTAGCGCTTGAGCCAGGCTTCCAGCCAGACCAGTGCATCGAGGTCCAGGTGGTTGGTGGGCTCGTCGAGCAGCAGCAGCTCGCTCGGGCACATCAGCGCGCGCGCGAGTTGCAGGCGCATGCGCCAGCCGCCCGAAAAGCTGTTGACCGGGCGCTCGAGTTCGTCGGTGCGGAACCCCAGACCCAGGATGAGGGCCTGCGCGCGGGCGGGCGCGTCGTGTGCACCCGCGTCATGCAGGGCCATGTAGGCGTGCGCCATGCGCTCGCCGTCGCCGCTGTCTTCCGAGGCGGTCACTTCCTGCTGGGCGGCCAACAGTGTCACGTCGCCCTCGATCACGAACTGCGTGGCCGACTGCTCGGTCTCGGGCATGTCCTGCGCCACCTGTGCCATGCGCCACTGCGGGGGCACGTAGAAGTCGCCCTTGTCTTCGTGCAGCGTGTGGTTGAGCAGCCCGAACAGGCTGGATTTGCCTGCGCCGTTGCGCCCCACGAGACCGACTTTTTCGCCCGGGTTGATGGTGCAGGACGCGTTGTCGAGCAGGACCTTCACACCGCGGCGAAGGACAAGGTTTTTCAAAGTGATCATGGAGCGGGCGTCTGCGAGGTGGGCAGCGCCAAAAGGGAATCAAGGGTGAGCAGGAGAACCTGGTCGTCGCCGGCGCTGGTGGCGAGCCAGACGGTTTCCAGGTGGGGGAACGCGGCTTCGAAGTGCTCGCGTTCGTTGCCGATTTCCAGCACCAGCACGCCCTGGGGCTTGAGGCGTCTGGGGATGTCGCGGATCAGCTGGCGCACGAAGTCCATGCCGTCCACATTGCCGGCGGTGTTGCCATCCAGCGCCAGGGCGGGTTCGGCGCGGTATTCGGGTGGGAGCGCGGCCATGCTGCGGGCGTTCACATACGGCGGGTTGCACAGGACGAGGTCCCAGGGGCCGGGGCAGTTCTTCAGGCCGTCGGACACCACGAGCTGGATACGGTTCTGCAGCTCGTGACGCGCCACGTTGATGCGCGCGACTTCCAGTGCCTCGATCGAGATGTCGGCGCCGGTCACGCGCACGTCGGGGTAGGCCATGGCCGCGAGCACGGCCAGGCTGCCGTTGCCGGTGCACAGATCGAGCACGTCGCGCGTCTTCTCATCCAGCCAGGGGTCGATCGAGCCCTCGGCCAGCAGTTCGGCGATGAAGCTGCGCGGCACGATGGCACGCCGGTCCACGTGGAAGGGAACACCCTGCAGCCAGGCTTCGCCGGTGAGGTAGGCCGCGGGTTCGCGGGAGTCGATCCGGCGCTGGACCAGCGCCTCCACCGCGGCTTGTTGCTGCGCCGTGATGGGTTGGCGAGCCAGGGCGTCCAGATCGCTGTCCAGTGGCAGGCCAAGCTGCCACAGCACGAGCCAGGTGGCTTCGTCGCGCGCGTTGGTGGTGCCATGGCCATAAGCCAGATGGGCCGCATCCAGGCGGCGGGTGGCCGCGGCCAGCAATTCTTTCAGTTTCACGGGGCGCTCAGTCTGGAGTGCCGGCGAGGCGGGACAGGTTGTCCAGCGTGCGGCGGTAAATATTTTTGAGCGGTTCGATGTCGGCCAGGGCCACGTGCTCGTCGATCTTGTGGATGGTGGCGTTGGGTGGTCCGAGTTCGATCACCTGCGGGCACACCTGGGCGATGAACCGCCCGTCGCTGGTGCCGCCCGTGGTGGAGAGTTCGGTTTCCAGGCCGGTCTCGCTGCGGATGGCGTCGCGCACCGCGGCCACCAGCGTGCCCGGTGGGGTGAGAAAGGGCCGCCCGCCCAGCGTCCAGGCCAGGTCGTAGCCGTCTGCGGCCTGAAGACCGTGGCGCGCCAGCAGTTCGACCACGCGCTGTTGCAGGCCTTCTGGCGTGGACTCGGTGGAAAAGCGGAAGTTGAAGTCGATCACTACCGTGCCGGGGATCACGTTGCTCGCGCCGGTGCCGCCGTGGATGTTGCTGATCTGCCAGCTGGTGGGCGGGAAAAACGCGTTGCCCTCGTCCCAACTGGTGGCAGCCAACTCGGCCAGCGCGGGGGCGGCGAGATGGATCGGGTTTTTCGCCAGGTGCGGGTAGGCGATGTGGCCCTGGATGCCCTTGACGGTGAGCTTGCCGCTCAGGGTGCCACGGCGGCCGTTCTTGATCATGTCGCCGGTGCGTTCCACCGAGGTGGGTTCGCCCACGATGCACCAGTCCAGCCGCTCGCCGCGTTGCTTCAATTGCTCGCACACCACCACCGTGCCATCCAGCGCCGGGCCTTCCTCGTCGCTGGTGAGCAGGAAGGCGATGTCAATGGCTGGCCGGGGGTGGTCGGCCACGAACTCTTCGCAGGCCACCACCATGGCTGCCAGCGAGGTTTTCATGTCGCTGGCGCCTCGGCCGTAGAGCTTGCCGTCGCGGTGCGTCGGAGCGAACGGATCGCTGCTCCACGCGGTGGTGGGCCCGGTGGGCACCACGTCGGTGTGGCCGGCAAAGATCAGCGTGGGCTGCTGGCCGGTGCCCAGCCGGGCCCACAGGTTGGTCACCCGGAAATCGTCGGGGCCGCTTTCGATCGTCTCGCACACGAAGCCCAGCGCCGAGAGGCGCTGCGCAATGACCGACTGGCAGCCCTCATCGCGCGGCGTGACGGAGGCGCGGGCGATGAGCTGTTCGGTCAGGCGCAGGGTATCGGTCATCGGGTCAATACTTCACGTCGAGCGTGAACTCGGTGAAGGTGGCGTTTTCGGTGGTGTCTTCGTCGCTCGCGTTGGCCGCATCGTTCGACTTGCTCGCGTGGAAGTCGTTCTGCAAACGCCACAACAGGTTGTTGGGCGAGTCGGCCTGTGCCAGGCCTTCGTTGCGCGTGACCAGACCATCGTTGATGAGGCGAGCCAGGTCCTGCTCGAAACTTTGCGAACCATCGGCCAGCGACTTCTCCATGGCTTCGCGCACGCCGGAGAAATCGGCCTTCTGGATCAGGTCGGCGATCAAGGAGGTGTTGAGCAGCACCTCCATGGCCGGCACGCGGCTGCCGGTGTGGGTGCGCAGCAGCCGCTGCGACACGATGGCGCGCAGGGCGGCTGCCAGGTCACCCAGCATGGTGGGGCGCACCTCGACCGGGTAGAAGCTCAGGATGCGGTTGAGGGCCTGGTAGCTGTTGTTGGCGTGCAGCGTGGCCAGGCACAGGTGACCCGACTGGGCGTAAGCGATCGCGGCCGACATGGTCTCGCGGTCGCGGATTTCACCGATCAGGATCACGTCGGGCGCCTGGCGCAACGCGTTCTTCAGCGCGATCTGCAACGAGGCGGTGTCGGGCCCGATCTCGCGCTGGTTCACCACCGACTTCTTGTTGCGGTAGACGTATTCGATCGGGTCTTCGATGGTGAGCACGTGACCGCTGGCGCATTCGTTGCGGTGATCGATCATGGCCGCCAGCGTGGTGCTCTTGCCGGCGCCGGTGGCACCCACCATGAGCACCAGGCCGCGTTTTTCCATCACCAGATCGGCCAGCACGGGCGCCACATTCAGCGAATCGAGCGCCGGAATGTCGCCCGGGATGTAGCGGATCACCACGGCCACCTGGCCGCGCTGGCGAAACGCGCTGATGCGGAAATTGCCCAGCGCTTCCAAGGGCACCGCCATGTTGAGTTCGCCGGTCTCCTGCAGCTCTTCCATGCGGGTGGACGGCACGATTTCCGAGAGCAGGTTGCGCGGGGCCTCGGGCGGCAGCACCTGGCTGTTGATCGGGATGGTCTGGCCGTTGATCTTGATCATGGCCGGCGCATGCGCCGTCAGGTACACGTCCGAGGCCTTCTTCTCGGCCATCAGGCGCAGGATGCGCTCCATTGTTCCGCTGCTCATGTCGTGCCTTTCCCTTGGAGTTCCAAAAACCGGAGATTCAGTCTCTGAGGAGGTCGTTCAAGCTGGTCTTGGAGCGCGTTTGCGCATCGACCGTCTTGACGATGATGGCTGCGTAGGTGCTGTACTCCTTGCCCGCTGCCGTTTTCTTGGGCAGGCTGCCGCTGATCACCACGCTGCCGCTCGGCACGCGGCCAAACAACACCTCGCCGGTGTCGCGGTTGAAGATGGGCGTGCTCTGGCCGAGGTAGACGCCCATACCCAGCACGGAGTTCTCCTCGACGACGACGCCTTCGACCACCTCGGAGCGCGCGCCGATGAAGCAGTTGTCTTCGATGATGGTGGGGCCGGCCTGCAACGGCTCCAGCACCCCGCCGATGCCGACACCGCCCGAGAGGTGCACGTTCTTGCCGATCTGGGCACAGGAGCCGACCGTGGCCCAGGTGTCGACCATGGTGTTTTCGTCGACGTAGGCGCCGATGTTGACGTAACTGGGCATGAGGATGGCGCCCTTGGCAATGTAGCTGCCGCGGCGCGCCACGGCAGGCGGCACCACGCGCACGCCGCTGGCCTTCATCTCGGATTCGCTCAGGTGGGAAAACTTGGTCTTGACCTTGTCGAAGAAGCCCAGATCACCCGCGCGCATGATCTCGTTGTCCTTCAGGCGGAACGACAGCAGCACCGCCTTCTTGATCCACTGGTGCACCGTCCACTGGCCCACGGCCTCGCGCGTGGCCACGCGCAGGCGGCCCTTGTTGAGCTCGGCGATCACGTGCTCCACCGCATCCAGCACTTCCTTGGGTGCAGAGGCTGGTGAGAGTTCGGCGCGGTTGTCCCAGGCGTTGTCGATCAGGGTTTGCAGTTGTTGTGTCATGAGGCAGGTCAGAGGAGGGAATAGAAAAGGGAAGTCAGGCGTGCCCGGCCATGAAGGACCTGATGCGTTGCGCTGCCTCCAGGCATTCGGCGGGTTCGGCCACCAGGGCCATGCGCACGCGGCCCGTGCCCGGGTTGGATCCGGCGAAGGTGCGGGCCAAGTAGCTGCCGGGCAGAACCGTCACATTGTATTGAGCCAGCAGGGCGCGGGCGAAGGCTTCGTCGGCGCTCAAGCCCGCGCTGGAATCGGCAAAAGACGCCGGCACGCCGGCCCACAGGTAGAAGGAGGCATCGGGCAGGGCCACATCCAGCACCTCGGACAGCAGGGGGGTGACCTGGGCGAATTTCTCGCGGTACTGGCGCCGGTTGTCCACCACATGGGCTTCGTCTGCCCAGGCGGCCTTGCTGGCCGCCTGCACCACCGGGCTCATGGCGCCGCCGTGGTAGGTGCGGTAGAGCAGGAAAGGCTTGACGAGCGCTGCGTCACCAGCCACAAAACCGCTGCGCAGGCCCGGCACGTTGCTGCGCTTGGACAGGCTGGTGAAGCTCATCAGGTTGCGGAAATCGGTGCGACCGAGTGCTTGCGCCGCCTCCAGCCCACCCAGCGGCGGCTCGTCGCGGAAGTAGATCTCGCTGTAGCACTCGTCGGAAGCGATCACGAAACCGTGCCGGTCGCTCAGTTCGAACAGCTTGCGCCATTCCTCCAGCGGCATCACCGCGCCGGCCGGGTTGCCCGGCGAGCACACAAACAGCAATTGGGTACGGGCCCAGACCTCGGCCGGCACCGCGTCCCAGTCGGCCGCGAAGTTGCGCGCCGGGTCGCTGGCCACATAGAACGGCTCGGCGCCACCCAGCAGGGCCGCGCCCTCGTAGATTTGGTAGAACGGGTTGGGAAACACCACCGTGGCGCCCGGGCGGGTCGGGTCGATCACGGTCTGGGCGAAGGCGAACAGGGCTTCTCGCGAGCCGTTGACCGGCAACACCTGGGTGGCCGGGTTCAACGCCACGCCATAGCGCCGCTGCACCCAGGCCGCGCAGGCTTCGCGCAGGGCGGGCTCGCCAGCGGTGGCGGGGTAGCTGGAAAGGCCTGTGTCCAGCGCCGCGGCCAGGGCCTGTTTCAGGAAATCGGGGGCGGCGTGTCTGGGCTCGCCAATGCCCAGGCTGATGGGGCGCAGGGCCGGGTTGGGGGTGATGTCGGCAAACAGCCGACGCAGACGTTCGAAGGGGTAGGGCTGCAGGCGGGACAGGAGCGGGTTCATCCCCCGATTATCCGTTTGCCCCGCATACCCCCGCCCCCAGGGGGCGTTCACCGCTTTGGTGATCACCACCCCGGGCCGCTCCGCAGGGGCAGCGGGGTATCATTTCGCTCGCGTCGTCGGCCTCGGGCGGGCGTTTCTCATCCAGTCAGTCATCGGGCAGCGCCGTGCGTCTCAACTCCATCAAGCTCTCCGGCTTCAAGTCCTTCGCCGAACCGACCAACTTCATGCTGCCGGGCCAGCTCGTCGGTGTGGTCGGCCCCAATGGCTGCGGCAAGTCCAACATCATGGACGCGGTGCGCTGGGTGCTGGGCGAGTCCAAGGCTTCCGAACTGCGTGGCGAGTCCATGCAGGACGTGATCTTCAACGGCACCAACACGCGCAAGCCGGCCAGCCGCTCCAGCGTGGAGCTGGTGTTCGACAACAGCGACCACCGCGCGGGCGGCCAGTGGGGCCAGTTCGGCGAGATCGCGGTCAAGCGCGTGCTCACGCGCGATGGCACCAGCAGCTACTACATCAACAACCAGCCGGTGCGCCGGCGCGACGTGCAGGACGTGTTTCTGGGCACCGGCCTGGGCCCGCGCGCCTACGCCATCATTGGCCAGGGCACCATCAGCCGCATCATCGAGAGCAAGCCCGAAGAACTTCGCCTGTTCCTCGAGGAAGCCGCCGGCGTCTCCAAATACAAGGAACGCCGCCGCGAGACCGCGCACCGCCTGGCCGACACGCGCGAGAACCTCACGCGGGTCGAAGACATCCTGCGCGAGCTCAACGCCAACCTCGACAAGCTGGAGAAGCAGGCCGAGGTGGCCGCGAAGTACAACAACCTGCAGGCTGGCGTCACGCTCAAGCAGCACCAGCTCTGGTTCATGAAACGCAGCGAGGCCGAGGCCGATCAAGTCAAGGTCAAGACCGACGCGGCCCAGGCGATCAACGATCTGGAATCGCGCACCGCCGATTTGCGCCGCATCGAAAGTGAGCTGGAAACCATCCGCCAGGCCCACTACGCCGCGGGCGACCAGGTGAACCAGGCTCAGGGCAAGCTCTACGAAGCGAGTGCCGAGGTCGGCAAGCTCGAAGCCGAGATCCGCTTTGTGGTCGAGGGGCGCACCCGCGTGGAGCAGCGCCTGGTGCAGCTCAAGGAGCAGATCGCTTCATGGACCACGCGCAGCGAAGACGCGGCGGTGGAGCTGGAGCAACTGGCCGAATCCATGGTGCAGGCCGAAGACCAGTCGGTGGTGCTGGCCGCTCAGGGCGAAGAACAATCGGGCGCCTTGCCCGCGCTCGAAGACAGCCTGCGCCAGGCCCAGGCCCGCGCCAACGAGCAGCGCGCCAGCGTCACGCAGGTGCAGCAGCAGATCCAGGTGCTGGCGGCCGAGCAGCGCAACATCGAAGAACAGAGCCGCTCGTTCAACCAGCGCCGCGAGCGCCTGACGGCCGACCGCAATGCGCTGGCCGCGCCCGACGAGGCTCGACTGCTGAGTGCGCAGACCCAGCTCGCCAGCGCGCAGGAAACCGCTGAGCTCAACGATGCGGTGCTGCACGAACTGCAGGACAGCGTGCCCCAGCTCGACGACGCGCGCCGCACCGCGCAGCAGGCCGTCAACCAGGAATCGGCCCGGCAGGCCGACCTCTCGGCCCGCATGGAAGCGCTCAAGGCGCTGCAGGACAAGGTCAAGACCGACGGCAAATTGAAACCCTGGCTGGCCAAGCATGGGCTCGATGGCCTGCAGGGCCTGTGGAGCCGCATCCACATCGAGACCGGCTGGGAAAACGCACTGGAAGCCGCGCTGCGCGAGCGCCTGGGTGCGCTTGAGGTTTCACGCCTGGACATGGTGCGGGCTTTCGGCAACGACGCACCACCGGCCAAGCTGGCGTTCTACAACCCGCCAGTGGGCGGCGCTGCGGCCACCAGCACCACCGGCCTCAAGCCCCTGGCGGCCTGGCTGCGCCTGAACGACGCTGGCCAGCAGGCCCTGTTGGCTGAGTGGCTGCACGGCTGCCTGACCGCGCCCAGCCTGGAAGACGCCATGGCGCAGCGCGCCCAGTTGCAGGCCGGCGAGGTGATCTTCGTGGCCAGTGGCCATGCGGTGACGGCGCACAGCGTGAGCTTCTACGCGCCCGACAGCGAACAGGCCGGTCTGCTGGCGCGCGCGCAGGAAATCGAGAACATCGACAAGCAGCTCAAGGCGCAGGTGCTCATCAACGAACAGGCGCGCTCAAGCCTGATCCGCGCCGAAGCGGCCTACACCGACGCCTCGCAGCGCCTGGTGAGCGCGCGGCGCGAGGCCGCCGAGTCGCGCAGCCGCGCGCACGAGCTGCAGGTGGAGGCCCTGCGCCTGACGCAACTGGCCGAACAGACCCGCGCGCGCAGCGAGCAGATCGCCTCCGACCTGGCCGAGGTGGACGCGCAACTGGACGAATTGCAGGAGCGCCGCGTGACCGCCGAGGCGCGATTTGAAGAACTCGACATGCAACTGGCCGACAGCCAGGAGCGCCACGCGCAACTGGACGACACGGTGATCGCGGCCGAGCGCTCGCTCAATCAGGCCCGCGAGCAACAGCGATCGCTGGAGCGCACCGCGCAGGAAGCCACATTCGCCCTGCGCAGCCTGCAGGCGCGCCAGGCCGAGCTGCAGCGCTCGCTGGAGACGGCCGCCACGCAGGAAAAGTCGCTGGCCGACGAGCAGCAGCGCGCCGCCGAAGAGCTGGGGCGCCTCAACGACGCCGCCGCACAGGCCGGCCTGCAGAACGCGCTGGCCATGAAGCTCGAACGCGAGCAGGCGCTGGGCGCACTGCGCAGCCAGTACGACGACCTCACCGCCAAGCTGCGCGCCAGCGACGAGCGCCGGCTGCAACTGGAGCGGGAACTCGATCCGCTGCGCAACCGCATCACCGAATTCCAGCTGAAGGAACAGGCCGCGCGCCTGGGCGTGGAGCAGTACAGCCAGATGCTCGAAGAAGCCCAGGCCGATCTGGCCGCCGTGGCGCAAAGCATCACCGAGAACAACGTGCGCCTGCCCGGCATGCAGGGCGAGATCGACCGCTTGCACCGCGAGATCCAGGCCCTCGGCGCGGTCAACCTCGCCGCGCTGGACGAACTCACCGCCGCGCGCGAGCGCAAAACCTTCCTTGATGCGCAGACGGCCGATCTGGTCGAGGCCATGAACACGCTGGAAGACGCGATCAAGAAGATCGACAACGAAACGCGCGAGCTGCTGGGCAGCACGTTCGAAACCGTCAACACACACTTCGGCAAGATGTTCCCCGAGCTCTTCGGCGGCGGCAACGCGCGCCTGGTGATGACTGGCGAGGAGATCCTGGACGCCGGTGTGCAGGTGATGGCGCAACCACCAGGCAAGAAGAACCAGACCATCCACCTGCTCTCGGGTGGCGAGAAGGCGCTCACCGCCATCGCGCTCGTGTTCGCCATCTTCCAGCTCAACCCCGCGCCGTTCTGTCTGCTCGACGAGGTGGACGCGCCGCTGGACGACGCCAACACCGAACGCTACGCCAAGCTGGTCACCCACATGTCCAAAGAGACGCAGTTCCTGTTCATCAGCCACAACAAGATCGCCATGGAAATGGCCGAGCAGCTGATCGGCGTGACCATGCAGGAGCAGGGCGTCTCCCGCATCGTGGCGGTGGACATGGAATCGGCCGCCGGCATGCTCGAACCCACCTGAACACAATCACCATGAGCACTCTGCAAATCGGACTGGCCATCATTGGAGGGCTCGTGCTCGCGGGCGTGGTGGCCTACAACGCCTGGATCACGCGCAACAGCGTGCCGCGCCTGGCGCGCGAGCGCTCGGCCCACTCCCCGGGCGACTCCGCGGAAGACGAAACGGTGCCGTATTCGCCCGAAGACCTGACCGGTCACGAGGTCCAGCGCATCGATCCGGTGCTAGGCGACATGCCCGGTGCCACGCTGCAACCCGATCCGGCAGCGATTGCCGTGGCCGCTGCTGCGGTCAGTGTGAACCCGCTGCTCCACCAGCCGGAAAAACGTCCCGGCCTGGACGCCTTGATCGACGTGATCACACCGCTGGTGCTCGATCACCAGGTCTCCGGCGATGCGCTGCTGGCCGCGCTGCCCGGCACCCGCCGCGTGGGCAGCAAGCCGTTTGCGGTGGAAGGGCTTTGCGATGCGAGCGGCGAATGGGAAACCCCGCGCCTGGGGCAGCGTTACCGCGCACTGCAGGCGGGCGTACAACTGGCCAACCGGGCCGGGGCACTCAACGACATCGAGTTTTCCGAGTTCGTGGTGAAGGCGCAGGCCTTTGCCGACGCGGTGGGCGCTGCCCCCGAGTTTCCCGACATGCGCGCTGAAGTGGCACGCGGGCGCGAGCTCGACGCCTTCGCCAGCGGGCACGATGCGCAGCTCGGCTTCACACTGCGCGCGCGCCGCGCCGCCTGGAGCCCGGGTTACGTGGCGCAGCACGCTTCCAAGCTGGGCTTCGTGGCCGGCGCCTTGCCCGGGCGCATGGTGCTCTCGGGCAGCGAGAGCGGGCAGGCACCCGTGTTGAGCCTGGTGTTCGATCCGCAAGCGGCCATGGCCGACGATCCGGAGCAAAGCGCACTGCGCGAGGTGGCACTGTCGCTGGAAGTCACGCACGTGCCGCGCAGCGAGCAGCCCTTCGTGCGCATGCGCCAGGCGGCCAAGGCCCTGGCCGAGGCCATGGATGGCGTGGTGACCGACGACGCAGGCCAGCCCTTGTCCACCGACACCATGGACCGCATCGGTGCCGACCTGGAAAGCCTGTACGACGCGCTCGACAGCCGCGACCTGTCGGCCGGCTCCGCGCAGGCCCGGCGCCTGTTTTCTTGACCTGACTGTCATGACACCCGATCTTTTCGCTGCGGGGCCGGGCCCCGCCGAGCGAGCCGCCGAGTTGCGCGCTCAGCTGCACCACCACGCTCACCGCTACTACACACTCGACGAGCCGGAGATCCCCGACGCCGAGTACGACCGTTTGTTCCAGGAGCTTCAAGCCATTGAAGCCGCGCACCCTGAATTGCTCACGCCCGACTCGCCGACCCAGCGCGTGGGTGGCCGCGTGCTCGACGAGCTGGTGGCCGTGCGTCACCGCTTGCCCATGCTCTCGATCAACACCGAGACCGACACCGAGCCCAGCGGCGCGCGCAACTTCGACACCCGCGTGCGTCGGGCCCTGGGCCTCGCCGAGGCCGATCCGCCGGTGGAATACGTGGCCGAACTGAAGTTCGATGGTCTTGCCATGAGCCTGCGCTATGAAGCCGGGTTGCTGGTGCTGGCCGCCACACGCGGTGACGGCGAGGTGGGTGAGGACGTGACGAACAACATACGCACCATTCGCAACATTCCACTGCGCCTGCCCGTCGATGCGCCGCCCGTGCTCGAAGTGCGCGGCGAGGTCTACATGCGCCGCGCCGATTTCGAAGCGCTCAACGACCGGCAGCGCGCGAAGATCGCTGCTGGGGCCAAGGGTGAGAAGACCTTCGTCAACCCGCGCAACGCCGCCGCCGGTGCGGTGCGCCAGCACGACTCGTCCATCGCGGCTCGGCGGCCGCTGAGCTTCTTTGCCTATGGCCTGGGCGAGATCACAACACCCGAGCAGGGTGGGCCTGTTTTTGAAACCCACTACGACATGCTCATGCAGCTCAAGACCTGGGGTTTCCCCGTCGCCGAGCAGACCACGCTGTGCAGTGGCGCCGACGCGCTGGTCGCCTTCCACCAGCGCATCGGCAGCAGCCGCGACCAGTTGCCCTACGACATCGATGGCGTGGTCTACAAGGTCAACGCTCTCGCGCTGCAAAGGCGGCTCGGATTCGTCACCCGCGAGCCCCGCTGGGCCGTGGCCCACAAGTACCCCGCACAGGAACAACTCACGACCGTGCTGGCCATCGATGTGCAGGTGGGCCGCACCGGCAAGCTCACGCCGGTGGCCAAACTCGCGCCGGTGTTCGTGGGCGGTGTGACGGTGACCAACGCGACGCTGCACAACGAGGACGAGGCGCGCCGCAAGGACGTGCGTGTGGGCGACACGGTGATCGTGCGCCGTGCCGGTGACGTGATCCCCGAGGTCGTGTCGGTGTTGCTGGACAAGCGCGTGGGCAACCCCGAGCCGTTCAGCCTGCCGCGCCAGTGCCCCGTGTGCGGCAGCGACGCCGTGCGCGAAGAAGGCGAGGTGGACTACCGGTGCTCAGGCGGTCTGTTCTGCGGCGCGCAGCGCAAGCAGGCCCTGCTGCATTTCGCTCAGCGCCGCGCGGTGGAGATCGAGGGCCTGGGCGACAAGCTGGTGGAGCAGCTGGTGGACGCCGGCGTGGTGAAGATACTGCCCGATCTGTACCGCCTGGGCCTCGCGTCCTTGCTGGCGCTGGACCGCATGGCCGAGAAGTCGGCGCAGAACATCCTGGCTGCGCTGGAGAAATCCAAGCGCACCACCTTGCCGCGCTTCCTGTTTGGCCTGGGCATCCGCCACGTCGGCGACGCCACGGCGAAGGAGTTGGCGCGCCATTTCGGTCAACTGGACCGCATCATGGACGCGAGCGTGGAAGCCCTGTCGGAAGTCAACGACGTCGGCCCGGTGGTGGCGCAGAGCATCCGCACCTTCTTCGACCAGCCCCACAACCGCGAGGTGGTGGAGCAGCTGCGCGCCTGTGGTGTGAGTTGGGAAGAAGGCGAACCCGCCGAGCGCGCGCCCCAGCCTCTTGCTGGCAAGACCTTCGTGCTCACCGGCACCTTTCCCACGCTCAAGCGCGAAGACGCCAAGGCCATGCTCGAAGCCGCCGGCGCCAAGGTGGCGGGCTCGGTGAGCAAGAAGACCGACTACGTGGTGGCCGGCACCGAGGCCGGCAGCAAGCTGGACAAGGCGAACGAACTGGGTGTGGCGGTGATCGACGAGGCCGGCATGCTGGCACTGCTGACCTCCTGAAGACATGCTCACTTGAACTTGTAGTGATCCCGGTTGAGCACCGCCGCGATGGCGGTGACTTCTTCGGGAAAGAGTTGCAGGTTCAGTTGCGTGCTGCAGTTCTCCACCATGCCGCGCAGCAGACCGGCGTTGTTGATGCGGCCTTGCGGGCGGTAGATCGCGCTGCCGTCTCCGCCGACCTTGCTGATGTGGCACTGGGCGCACTTGTTCTCGGCGATGAGTTTTTCGCCCAAGGCGAGATCGGCCCCTTTGAAAATATCGGCGCCCTGGGCCTGGGCGAGCAAGGGCAGTGACAACGCACATGCCATCAGGAAGGGCTTCATGAGGTCTCCTCGGGTATTCACGCGAAGGGCCGTGATCAGCGAAACTTACTCCAACCCCGACGCTTGTCCAACACATGACCATTCACACCATTCTGAAAATGGGCGATCCGCGCCTGCTGCGCCACGCCCAGCCCGTCATCCACTTCGACACGCCCGAACTGCATCAACTGGTGACCGACCTGCAGGACACCATGGTGGCGGCCAACGGCGCTGGTCTGGCTGCGCCGCAGATCGGCGTGGACCTGCAGGTGGTCATGTTCGGCAGCGGCGCACCCAACCCGCGTTACCCCGAAGCGCCCGTGGTGCCACGCACCGTGCTGGTGAACCCGGTCATCACCCCCTTGGGTGACGAGGAGGAAGAGGGCTGGGAAGGCTGTCTGTCGGTGCCGGGCTTGCGGGGCGTGGTGCCGCGCTGGCGGCGCATCCGCTACCAGGGCTTCGACGAGTGGGGACGGGCCATCGACCGCGAGGCCGAGGGCTTTCATGCGCGGGTGGTGCAGCACGAGTGCGACCACCTCTGGGGCACGCTCTACCCGATGCGGGTGCGCGACTTCACCCGTTTCGGCTTCACCGACGTGCTCTTTCCGGGCCTGGACGCCGGTGATGACGATTGAAACAATTCGTCGCGTGATTGAAATGAATTGAAATGTTCACACGGGCAAATCAACTAGAGTCATGCCCGGCAAACCAAAGAACAGGGACTCCGATTTCATGAAGCACATGCTTGCCGTGGCCGCCTGCGCCGCCTTGCTGAGCGCCTGCAGCGTGACCAAGCCACCCACCGAGGTGGCGGTTGACCTGGCCAGCACCTGGTACGCGCCGCCCCTGGCCCACCAGGGCAACACACAGGAGCTCACCCGCTGGTGGGAGCGTTTCGACGATCCGGTGCTCACCGACTGGATCGCCCGCGCGCAGGCACGGAGCCCGACGATCGCCACCGCCCGTGCGCAGGTGTTTGCCGCCCGTGCGGCGAGGTTCGGCGTGGAGGCGCAGAACGGGCCGCAGGTGAACGCGGTGGCCAATGCCACCCGTGGCATCACCGACCCGACCCTTCCCCTGGGCACCACGCTGAGCGCCGGCCTGCAGGCCTCGTGGGCCATGGGCCTGTGGGGCGAGAGCCAGGCCCGCCTGGGCAGCGCCCAGGCACAGCAGGATGCGGCCGGGGCGGGTTGGCACGAGGCCCGCGTGCTGGTGGCCTCCGAGCTGGCGCAACTCTATTTTTCTCAGCGCCTGTGCCGCGAACAGCTCGCGGTGACCTTGCGAGACCGCGATTCGCGTGCGGTCACCTCGCAGAACAACACCACGTCGGAGCGCGCAGGCCTCACCGCGCCGGCGGTGGCCGCGCTGGCCCGCGCCAGCGCGGCGGAAAGCGCGGCGCGTTACCGGCAGCAGAACGAGACCTGCGAGCGTCAGGTGAAGTCGCTCACGGCGCTCACCGGCGTGCCCGAGCCCGAAGTGCGCCAGCGGCTGGCCAGTGCGCCGGCCTTGCTGTCATCAGAGCGCCTGGACAACATGTTGTCGGTGCATGCCGTGCCCGCCGAGGTGATCCGCCAGCGGCCCGACGTGTACCGCGCGCAGCGCGAACTGGTGGCCGCCAGCGAAGACGTGGGCGTGGCGAAGGCGGCGCTGCTGCCGGGCCTCTCGCTCTCCGGCAGCCTGCTGCGCAACCGTTTCTCGGGCGGCGGCACCGAGGGCACGTTCAACACCTGGGCCATCGGCCCGCTCAGCCTGAGCCTGCCACTGCTGGGGCGCGACAGCCTGCGCGCCAGCACCGACAGCGCGCAAGCCCGCTACGAAGCCGCCGCCGTGGCTTATGCCAGCACCCTGCGCCAGGCTGTGGCCGAGGTGGAGCAGGCGCTGGTGACGCTCTCCAGCCTGCGCGAGCGCGAGGCGTCCACCGAGACCGCGGTGGCGGGCTACGAGCAGTCGCTCAAGGGCACCGAGGCGCGGTACCGCGTGGGCCTGGCCAACCTCAACGAGCTGGAGGAGGCCCGCCGCCTCAAGCTCAACGCCGACAGCAGCGCAGTGGCGCTGCAGCAAGAGCGCATCAACGCCTGGATCCAGCTCTACGTCGCCCTGGGCGGTGGCTTCGATCCCGTGAACAACCCCAACGCACTCAAAGACCCCGCATGAACGCCACCCCTTCGCAATCGCGCAAACGCTGGCTCTGGCTGGCCATCGCACTGGCCCTGGTGCTGGTGGTGGTCTTCTGGATGTTCATCAAGAAGCCAACGGCACCCGCAGCCGAAGCAGCGGCCGCCGACGCCGGGCCCAAACCTTCACTCACCGTGACGGTAGCCCAGCCCGAACGCAGCAGCCTGCCGATCCGCCTGCAGGCCAACGGCAACATCACCGCCTGGCAAGAGGCCAGCGTGGGCGCCGAGCTCAACGGCCTGCGGCTGGCGTCGGTGAACGTGAACGTGGGCGATGTGGTGCGCAAGGGCCAGGTGCTGGCCGAGTTCGCGCGTGAAACCACGCAGGCCGACAGCCTGCAGAGCCGGGCCAGCCTGATGCAGGCCGAGGCCAGCTTCGAGAACGCCAAGGCCGACGCCGACCGCGCGCGCTCCATTCAGGACAGCGGGGCGCTGTCGGCATCGCAGGTGGCGCAGTACCTCACGCAGGAGAAGGTGGCGCGCGCGCAGCTGGAAGCGGCCAAGGCGGTGTTGAGTGCGACCGAGGTGCGCCTGGGCAACACCAAGGTGCTCGCGCCCGACGACGGCGTGATCTCCGCGCGCGGCGCCACCGTGGGCGCGGTGGTGAGCGCGGGGCAGGAGCTGTTCCGCCTGGTGCGCCAGAGCCGCATGGAGTGGCGCGGCGAGGTCACGCCCAGCGAGGTGGGCCGCATCCGCGTCGGTCAGAAGGTGCAGGTCACCGCGGCCAGTGGGTTGGAGATCAGCGGTCAGGTGCGCGCGATTGCACCCAGTGCCGACCCGCAGACGCGCAACATCCTGGTGTTCGTGGACCTGCCCCGCCATGCCGAACTGAAGGCAGGCACCTTTGCCAAAGGCTTCTTCGAGCTGGGGCAGAGCGAAGCACTCACGGTGCCGAGCGAGTCCATCGTGGTGCGCGACGGCAGCAACCACGTCTTCGTGATCGACCCGCAAAACAAGGCGGACCAGCGCAAGGTGCAGACCGGCCGGCGCGTGGGCGAAAGGGTCGAGGTGCTGGAAGGCTTGAAGGCCGACGAACTGGTGGCCGTGCAGGGGGCGGGCTTCCTCAACGAAGCCGACCTCGTCAAGGTCGTGAAGTGAGGACCGGGTCATGAACGTCTCAGCCTGGTCGATCCGCAATCCGATACCCGCGGCGATGCTGTTCGTCATGCTCACGCTGGCGGGCCTGTTCTCCTTCAAGCAGATGAAGGTGCAGAACTTCCCCGACCTGGACGTGCCCAACATCACGGTGAGCGCCAGCCTGCCGGGTGCCGCGCCCAACCAGCTCGAAAACGACGTGGCGCGCGTCATCGAGAACAGCCTGGCCTCGCTGCAAGGCATCAAGCACATCACCACCAAGGTGCAGGACGGCTCGGTTACCATCACCACCGAGTTCCGCATCGAGAAGAACACCCAGGAGGCGCTGGACGATGTGCGCTCGGCCGTGGCCAAGGTGCGTGGCGATCTGCCGGCCGACCTGCGCGAGCCCATCATCAACAAGATCGAGCTTGCCGGTGGTGCGGTGTTGGCCTACACCGTGTCGTCCGACAAGATGGACGCGGAAGCCATCTCCTGGTTCGTCGAGAACGACATTGCCAAACTGCTGCTCTCGGTGCGTGGCGTGGGGGCGATCAACCGCGTGGGCGGCGTGGACCGCGAGGTGCAGGTGCTGCTGGATCCGCTGAAGCTGCAGGCCCTGGGCGCGAGCGCGGCCGACGTGTCGCGCCAGCTGGCCAAGGTGCAGATCGAAAGCGCCGGGGGCCGGGTGGACCTCGGTGGCAGCCAGCAGCCGCTGCGCACGCTGTCGTCGCTGCAGTCGGCCGAGGCCATCTCCCGTCTCGAACTGTCCCTGAGCGACGGTCGGCGCATCCGGCTGGACCAGATCGCGGAGATCAAGGACACCGTGGCCGAACCGACCGCTGCGGCCTTCCTCGATGGCAAGCCGGTGGTGGGTTTCGAGGTGGCGCGCAGCCGCGGCGCGAGCGAGATCGAGGTGGGTGATGGCGTGCGCGCCAAGCTCAAGGAACTGCAGGCCGCGCGGCCCGATCTGCGCATCACCGAGTCGTTCGATTTCGTCACGCCGGTCAAGGAAGAGTTCGACGGCTCCATGGCGCTGCTCTATGAAGGCGCCATCCTGGCGGTGCTGGTGGTGTGGCTCTTCTTGCGCGACTTCCGGGCCACGGTGGTCTCGGCTGTGGCGCTGCCGCTGTCGGCCATCCCGGCTTTCATCGGCATGCATTACATGGGCTTCACCATCAACGTGGTCACGCTGCTGGCCATGTCGCTGGTGATCGGCATTCTCGTGGACGACGCCATCGTGGAGGTGGAGAACATCGTGCGCCACATGCGCATGGGCAAGACGCCGTACCAGGCGTCCATGGAAGCCGCCGACGAGATCGGGCTGGCGGTGATCGCGACCACCTTCGCGTTGATCGCGGTGTTCCTGCCGACCGCGTTCATGTCGGGCATTCCGGGCAAGTTCTTCAAGCAGTTCGGCTGGACGGCCTCGTTCGCGGTGTTCGCCTCGCTGGTGGTGGCGCGCGCGCTCACGCCCATGATGGCGGCCTACCTGCTCAAGCCGGTGGTGATGGCCAAGGACATGCCGCGCTGGGCACGCAGCAACCGTGTGACGGGTGCGATCTGGCGTTGGATGACCAACCAGGACGAGCCCGCCTGGCTCGACACCTACCGGGGCTGGGCCGCGTGGTGCATCCGCCACCGCTGGATCACCATGATCGGCGCCGGCGTGTTCTTCTTCGCCTCGCTGGCGCTGATCCCGCTGTTGCCCCAGGGCTTCATCCCGGCCGACGACAACTCGCAGACACAGGTCTACATCGAACTGCCGCCGGGCGCCACGCTGCAGCAGACCATCGCCAGCGCTGAACAGGCACGCCTGCTGGTGACGGCAGTACCGCACGTGAAGTCGGTCTACACCACCATCGGCTCGGGCTCGGCCGGCAGCGATCCGTTCGCGCCGCAGGGCACGGCCGAGTCGCGCAAGGCCGCGCTCACCATCCAGCTCGACGCGCGCGGCACGCGGCCGCGCAAGCAGGTGATCGAAAACCAGATACGTTCGGCCATGTCCAACCTGCCGGGCGTGCGCAGCAAGGTGGGCCTGGGCGGTTCGGGTGAAAAGTACATCCTGACCTTGACCGGCAACGACGCCGCCGCGTTGACGACGGCCGCCACCGCGATCGAGCGCGACCTGCGCACCATCAGTGGCGTGGGCAGCATCCAGTCGACCGCGTCGCTGGTGCGCACCGAGATCAGCGTCACGCCCGACCTCGCGCGCGCCGCCGAGATGGGCGTGACCAGCAGCGCCATCGCCGAGACCCTGCGCATCGCCACCGTGGGCGACTACGACACCGCCTTGCCCAAGATGAACCTGTCGCAGCGGCAGATTCCCATCGTGGTCAAGCTGGATGCCGCGGCGCGCAACGACCTGGACCTGCTCGGGCGCCTGTCGGTGCCGGGCAGCAAGGGCCCGGTGATGCTGGGACAGGTGGCCACGCTGAGCTTTGGCGGCGGCCCGGCCGTGATCGACCGCTACGACCGCTCGCGCAACATCAACTTCGAGGTGGAGCTGGCCGGCATCGCGCTGGGCGACATGAAGACCGCGGTGGAGAAGCTGCCCAGCATTCGCAACCTGCCACCGGGCGTGTCGGTGCTGGAGATCGGCGACGCCGAGGTGCAGGGCGAGCTGTTCGCCAGCTTTGGTCTGGCCATGCTGACCGGCGTGTTGTGCATCTACATCGTGCTGGTGCTGCTGTTCAAGGCCTTCCTGCACCCGGTCACCATCCTGGCGGCGCTGCCGCTGTCGCTGGGGGGAGCCTTCGTGGCGCTGCTGCTGGCGGACAAGAGTTTCTCGATGCCGTCGCTGATCGGACTGATCATGCTGATGGGCGTGGCGACCAAGAACTCCATCCTGTTGGTGGAGTACGCCATCGAGGCGCGGCGCGAGCACGGCATGAACCGGCTGGATGCCATCCTGGACGCCTGCCACAAGCGCGCCCGCCCGATCGTGATGACCACCATCGCCATGGGCGCGGGCATGCTGCCGATCGCCATCGGCTGGGGCGAGGCCGACAGCAGTTTCCGGTCACCCATGGCGGTGGCCGTGATCGGCGGCTTGATCACCTCCACCTTCCTGAGCCTGCTGGTGATCCCGGCGGTGTTCACGCTGGTGGACGATGTGTCGATCTGGTTCGGGAAACTGTTTGGCCGCAAGCCCGAGTATTCAAGTACCGTGGAAGCCGTTCACGCTCAGGGGTAGGCGGGCTCGTGAGCGCATGGCGCTCACGAGCCTGAAGAGATGCCGGCGCGCCCACGGACCGAGTGCCAACGAGGTCATCGGCGGCCATGGGGCACGGCGCAGCGAAATAAAGGAGGAGGGGCCAAAGGCCCCGGGGGACATTCGCGGAGCCGTGCCCCGTGGCCGCCGATGACCGGACCAGCCGAAGCGACACCGAAGCGAAACCGAAGCGAAACCGGAAAAAAGCCTCAGCCCTCCAAAGTCTCCAGCAGTTCCGTCTCGATCTCGATCTGCCGCTTGTTCATCTGCAACTGCGCGCCGCTGATGAGGAAGGTGTCTTCCACCCGCTCGCCCAGCGTGGTGATCTTGGCCAGTTGCACGTTGATGTCGTAGCGCGCCAGCACGCGCGAGATGCCGTAGAGCAGACCGGCGCGATCGCTGGCTGATACCGACAGCAACCAGCGCTGGGCCTTCTCGTCGGGCCGCAGGTCCACCCGAGGCGTGACGGGGAAACTCTTGACCCGGCGCGACAGCCGGCCCTTCATGGGCGCGGGCAATGGCCCGCACTCGTCGATGGTTTGCGCCAGGTTGTTCTCGACCATGGCAATCAGCTCCCGGTAGTGCTCTGACAGCGTGGGTGCCACCACCTGGAAGGTGTCGAGCGCATGGCCGGTGAGCGTGGTGTGCACACGCGCGTCGAGGATGCTGAAGTTGGAGCTGTCGAAGTAGCCGCAGATGCGGGCAAACAGGTCGTGCTGGTCGGGTGCGTAGACGAGCACTTGCAGGCCTTCGCCTTCGGGCGACAGGCGAGCGCGGACGATGGCACGGTCTGCGGTTTCACCTTCGGGCACCGGTTTGCCGGCCGCCTTGGTGGCGGTGTGCGCGATCTGCCGGGTCAGCACGCGCGTGTGCCAGGCGATCTCGTCGGCCTGGTGGCGCATGAAGTAGCTCACGTCCAGCGTGTCCCACAGCGCCTTGTGCGCCATGTGGGGCAGGGCGTGCAGCGCCAGCATGGACAGCGCCTCACGCTTGCGGGCTTCGATCACGGCGCCCGGGTCGGGTGCGCGGCCGCCCAGCGCACGCAACGTGTAGCGGTACAGGTCTTCCAGCAGCTTGCCCTTCCAGGCGTTCCAGACCTTCGGGCTGGTGCCGCGGATGTCGGCCACGGTGAGCAGATAGAGGGCCGTGAGGTAACGCTCGTTGCCCACGCGTTGGGCAAACGCGGCGATCACGTCCGGGTCGCTCAGGTCTTCCTTCTGCGCCATGCGGCTCATGGTGAGGTGCTCGGCGACGAGGAACTGGATCAGCTTCATGTCATCGCGGTCGATGCCGTGCTGGTGGCAGAAGGTGCGCACGTCGCGCGCGCCCAGGTCCGAATGGTCACCCCCGCGGCCCTTGGCGATGTCGTGGAACAGCGCCGCGATGTAGAGGATCCAGGGCTTGTCCCAGCCAGCGGCCAGCTGCGAGCAGAACGGGTATTCGTGCGAATGTTCGGCAATGAAGAAGCGGCGCATGTTGCGCAACACCATCAGGATGTGCTGGTCCACGGTGTAGACGTGGAACAGGTCGTGCTGCATCTGCCCCACGATGTGGCGGAACACCCAGAGGTAGCGTCCGAGCACCGAGGTCTCGTTCATCATGCGCAGCGCATGGGTGATGCCTTCGGGCTCTTTCAGGATCTGCAGGAACTGTTCACGGTTGACCGGGTCGGCACGAAAGCGCGCGTTCATGACCGGCCGGGCGTTGTAGAGCGCGCGCAGCGTGCGCGCCGAAAAACCCTTGATGCCCACCGTGGTCTGGTAGATGTGAAAGGTTTCCAGGATCGCGTGCGGCTGCTGCACGTACAGGTCGTCGCTGGCCACTTCCAGCATGCCGCCCTTGTCGAAGAAGCGCGCATTCAGCGGACGCAAGCGGTCCACGCCAGCCATGTCGTCCTGCAGACGTTCCTGGATGTTGAGCAACAGGATCTGGTTGAGCTGGGTCACGGCCTTGGCCGCCCAGTAGTAGCGCTTCATGAGCGCCTCGCTGGCGCGGCGCGTGCCTTTGGCCGTGGGAGCCGTGTGGGGCTGCCCGGCGGGGCCGGCGGTGATGACGGCGGGCACCTGCGCCTTGAAGCCGAACGACTCGGCCACGGCGGTCTGCAGGTCGAACACCAGGCGGTCTTCGCGCCGGTTGGCCAGCAGGTGCAGGCGGGCACGGATCAGGCTGAGCAAGGCCTCGTTGGCCTTGATCTGGCGCGCCTCCAGCGGCGTGGCCAGGCCTTTGCGCGCCAGCTCGTCCCAACTGCGGCCCAGGCCAGCGGCCTTGGACACCCACAGGATGATCTGCAGGTCGCGCAGACCGCCGGGCGACTCCTTGCAGTTGGGCTCCAGCGAGTAAGGGGTGTTTTCGTACTTGGTGTGGCGCTGGCGCATCTCCAGCGTCTTGGCCACGTAGAACGCCTTGGGATCCATCGCCTCGTCGAGCAGGGTCACCAGCCGGTTGAAGGCGCTCTTGCTGCCGCAGATCAGGCGGCTCTCCAGCATGGAAGTCTGCACCGTCACGTCCTTGGCAGACTCATCCACGCAGTCGGTCACCGAGCGCACGCTGGAGCCGATCTCCAGGCCCAGGTCCCAGCAGGCGCCGATGAAAGCTTCAAGCTGTTTTTTCAGTTCGGCGTCTTCGTCGGGCTGCGCGCCATCAGGCAGCAACACCAGCACGTCCACGTCGGAATAGGGAAACAGCTCGCCGCGGCCGTATCCACCCACCGCAATCAAGGAGAAGCCGGTGCCGAAGCCCGCCCGGCCCCAGAGTTCGCGCAGGGTCTGGTCGGTCAGCCGCGAGAGCTGCTGCAGGGCCCGGCGCACGCCACGGGTGGAGGCACCCTGATCGCGCAACAGCGCAAACAGGGCGGTCTTGTCGCCGCGGTAACGCTGGCGCAGCGCGCCGATGTCGCCCGCCGGCGCCAGGGGGGCGTCCATGGCCTCAGACGGCCACGGCGGCCGCTGGCTTCACGAAAGCGGGCGGCGCCAGGCTGCCGGCCGACAGGGTGAGCACCTCGTAGCCGGTCTCGGTGACCAGCACGGTGTGTTCCCACTGGGCCGAGAGCGAACGGTCGCGCGTGACGATGGTCCAGCCGTCGCCGGCTTCCTTGATGTCGCGCTTGCCGGCATTGATCATGGGCTCGATGGTGAAGGTCATGCCGGGCTTGAGCTCTTCGAGCGTGCCCGGGCGGCCGTAGTGCAGCACCTGTGGGTCTTCGTGAAACTTCTGGCCGATGCCGTGTCCGCAGAACTCGCGCACCACCGAGAAGCCATTGCCTTCGGCAAAGGTTTGAATGGCATGGCCGATGTCGCCCAGGCGGATGCCCGGCTTGACCATCACGATGCCTTTCCACATGGCTTCATAAGTCACCTGGGTCAGCCGGCGTGCCTGCACCGAACAGGCGGCTTCGCCACCGATCATGTACATGCGGCTGTTGTCGCCGAACCAGCCGTCCTTGATGACCGTCACGTCCACGTTGAGGATGTCGCCCTTCTTGAGTGCCTTCTCGTTCGGAATGCCGTGGCACACCACGTGGTTGATGGAGGTGCACAGGTGGCCGGGGTAGGGCGGGTAACCGCTGGGCTGGTAACCGATGGTGGCCGAGACCGTGCCCTGCTGCTTCATGAACTCGGCCGCGAGGCGGTCGATCTCCAGCGTGGTCACGCCCGGCTGGATCAGCGGCGTGAGGTAGTCCAGCACTTCGGAGGCCAGGCGGCAAGCCACCCGCATGCCTTCGATGCCCGCTTCGTCTTTGTAGGTGATGCTCATGGGCGCCGATTATCCCACCGGGCCATGCGGCGCAGGGTATCGGCTGCGATGACTGGGCGGGCCACGCGGGTAAAATCGGCGCTCCGCCCACCCCCCGGGTCTACGCACCTCAGGCTCCCAACGTGTCCCTGCACCTGCGCACTTTTGATGGCGGCAATGCCATCAGCGACTTCAAAGTCCTGCAACTCCTGCCCCGACTGGCAGCCCTCTCCGACAAGATCACCGGCCTCTCGGCCCGCTTCGTGCACCTGGCCGCCTTCGACGGCGAGCCCGATGCGGCCCTGGTGGCACGCGTGGGTGAACTTCTGACCTACGGCGAACCCGCCACCGAGGCGCACGGCAAGCTTGAAGCCGCCGGCGCGCCGGCGCTGCTGGTGATGCCGCGCCTGGGCACGGTGTCGCCCTGGGCCTCCAAGGCCACCGACATCGCGCACAACTGCGGCCTCGCCCTGCACCGGGTGGAGCGGCTGGTCGAATTCCGCCTGCAGCTCAAAAGCGGCCTGCTGGGCAAGGCCAGCCTGTCGACCGAACAACTGCGAGCCGTGGCCGACCTGCTGCACGACCGCATGACCGAAAACGTCTCGCTCGACCGCTCGCAGGCCCAGGCCCTCTTCACCGAGCTGCACGCCGCTCCCATGGAGCAGGTCGATGTGCTGGGTGGTGGACGTTCGGCCCTGGAGCGCGCCAACACCGACTGGGGACTGGCCCTGGCCATTGATGAGATCGACTACCTGGTGACCGCCTTCACCGGCCTCCAGCGCAACCCGACCGACGTCGAGCTGATGATGTTCGCGCAGGCCAACAGCGAGCACTGCCGCCACAAGATCTTCAACGCGCAGTTCACCATCGACGGCGTGGCGCAGGACAAGAGCCTGTTCGGCATGATCCGCCACACCCACCAGCTCGCGCCGCAGCACACCGTGGTGGCCTACTCGGACAACGCTTCCATCATGGAAGGCAGTGTGGTCGAGCGCTTTGTGGCACGCGCGGATGTGGGCACGTCCCCGGCCTATGCGGCCGAGACCGCCACCCACCACGTGTTGATGAAGGTGGAAACCCACAACCACCCGACCGCCATTTCCCCGTTCCCCGGTGCCTCCACCGGCGCGGGCGGCGAGATCCGCGACGAGGGCGCAACCGGCCGTGGCTCCAAGCCCAAGGCGGGCCTGACCGGCTTCACCGTCGGCAAGCTCTGGGGTGGCCTCTCCGACCAGCCCGGCGGCAAGCCCGAGCACATCGCCAGCCCGCTGCAGATCATGACCGAGGGCCCGCTCGGTGGCGCGGCCTTCAACAACGAATTCGGCCGGCCCAACCTGCTGGGCTATTTCCGCGAGTACGAGCTGTCGGTGGACGGCGTGCAGCGCGGGTACCACAAGCCCATCATGATCGCCGGCGGCGTCGGCGTGATCGACGCCACCCAGACGCAGAAGATCGAGTTCCCCGCCGGCTCGCTGCTGATCCAGCTCGGTGGCCCGGGCATGAAGATCGGCATGGGCGGCAGCGCGGCCAGTTCCATGGCCAGCGGCACCAACGCCGCCTCGCTCGATTTCGATTCCGTGCAGCGCGGCAACCCCGAGATCGAACGCCGTGCGCAGGAGGTCATCAACCACTGCTGGCAGCAGGGCGCGAACAACCCCATCCTGGCGATCCACGATGTGGGCGCGGGTGGCCTTTCGAATGCCTTCCCCGAACTGACCAACGACGCGGGACGCGGCGCGCGCTTCGACTTGCGCGCCGTGCCGCTGGAAGAGAGCGGCCTGGCGCCCAAGGAAATCTGGTGCAACGAAAGCCAGGAGCGTTATGTGCTGGCGATCGCACCCGAATCGCTGGCCACCTTCAAGGCCTTCTGCGAGCGCGAGCGTTGCCCGTTCGCCGTGATCGGCGTGGCCACCGAGGAGCGCCAACTGGTGCTCGGCGAAGTGGACTTGCCCCCATCCCAACCCTCCCCCAGCGGGGAAGGGAGTCAAGACGCCGTCAACATGCCCATGAACGTGCTGCTGGGCAAGCCGCCCAAGATGCACCGCGACGTGAAGACCGTGGTGCGCGCGCCCGCGCCACTGGACCTCACCGGCGTGGACCTGCGGAAAGCCGTGATCGACGTGCTCAGCCACCCGACGGTGGCCTCCAAACGCTTCCTGATCACCATCGGCGACCGCACCGTGGGCGGCCTGTCGCACCGCGATCAGATGGTTGGCCCCTGGCAGGTGCCGGTGGCCGACTGCGCCGTCACGCTGGCCGACTACAAAGGTTTCGCGGGCGAGGCCATGAGCATGGGCGAGCGCACGCCGCTGGCCGCGCTCGACGCCGCCGCCTCGGGTCGCATGGCGGTGGCCGAGGCCATCACCAACCTGCTGGCCGCGCCCATCGAGCTGCCGCGCGTGAAGCTCTCCGCCAACTGGATGGCCGCCTGCGGCGAACCGGGCGAAGACGCGGCGCTGTACGAGACCGTGAAAGCGGTCGGCATGGAACTCTGCCCCGCGCTGGGCATTTCGATTCCCGTCGGCAAGGACAGCCTGTCCATGCGCACGCAGTGGAAAGAGGGCGCTGACACGAAGAAGGTGACATCGCCGGTGAGCCTGATCGTGAGCGCCTTCGCCACGCTGGCCGACGTGCGTGGCACGCTCACGCCGCAGCTGAACAACACCCTGGAAGACACCACGCTGGTGCTGATCGACCTGGGCAAGGGTCGTCACCGCATGGGCGGCAGCGTGCTGGCCCAGGTGCTGGGGCAGGGCGGTGGCGAAGCGCCCGACCTCGACGCGGCGCAAGACCTCATCAACCTGGTGAACGCGGTGAACGCATTGCGCGCGCAAGGCCAGATCCTCGCCTACCACGACCGCAGCGACGGTGGCCTGCTGGCCGCCGCGGCCGAGATGGCCTTTGCCGGCCATGTGGGTGTGGCGCTCAACGTGGACCTGCTGGTCACCGAAGGCGATGGCATCAGCGACAGCCGCGCCGAGATGGGTGACGCCAAGAACTGGGCCGGCCAGGTCAGCGCGCGGCGCGAAGAGCTCACGCTCAAGGCGCTGTTCAGCGAAGAGCTGGGCGTGCTGCTGCAGGTGAAGACGGAAGACCGCAACGCCGTGATGCAGACCCTGCGCGAACATGGGCTGAGCAAACACAGCCACTTCATCGGCAAGACCCGCCCGGCCAGCTCGGCCATGGACGCGGGCAAGGGCCAGTTGCAGGTCTGGCGCGACACCAAGGCCGTGTTCGCGGCCAGCCTGTTCGACCTGCACCAGGTCTGGGACAGCGTGAGCTGGAAGATCAACCAGCAGCGCGACAACCCGGCCTGCGCCGACGCCGAACACGCGGCGGCCGGCCGACCCGAAGACCCGGGCCTGCACACCCGGCTGAGCTTCGACGCCACCGACAATGTGGCCGCGCCGTTCCTCAACTTCGCGCGGCCGCGGGTTGCGATCCTGCGCGAGCAGGGCGTGAACTCGCACGTGGAGATGGCCTATGCCTTCACCCAGGCCGGCTTCGAAGCCTTTGATGTGCACATGACCGATCTGCAGACCGGCCGCGCGAAGCTCGCCGACTTCAAGGGCGTGGTTGCCTGCGGCGGCTTCAGCTACGGCGACACGCTGGGCGCGGGCATCGGCTGGGCGCGCAGCATCACCTTCAACCCCGCGCTGTCGGCGCAGTTCCAGAGCTTCTTCGCGCGCACCGACACGTTTGGTCTGGGCGTGTGCAACGGCTGCCAGATGTTTGCCGAGCTGGCCGACATCATCCCCGGCGCCGAGGCCTGGCCGCGCTTCACCACCAACCAGAGCGAGCGCTTCGAGGCGCGCCTGTCGATGGTGGAAGTGCTCGAATCGCCCAGCCTGTTCCTGGCCGGCATGGCCGGCAGCCGCCTGCCGATCGCCGTCGCTCACGGCGAGGGCTATGCCAACTTCCATCACCGTGGCGACGCGTCGAAGGCGATTGCCGCGATGCGCTTCACCGACAACACCGGCGCCGCCACCGAGGCCTATCCGTTCAACCCCAATGGCAGCCCGGGCGGTCTCACGGCCGTGACCACGGCCGACGGCCGATTCACAGCCATGATGCCGCACCCCGAGCGCGTGTTCCGCCACATCCAGATGAGCTGGACCGACCAGGACCCGGCGGCCCACAGCGCCTGGATGCAGCTGTGGCGCAACGCGCGCCGCTGGGTCGGTTGAATCACATCTTCAGGGGACCCGCCGCATGACCATCGAAATTCCGAAGGACGCGCGGGCCGAGGCGATCGCCTCGATCCAGCGCTACTTTGAAGCCCACATGGACGAGCGCATCGGCAACATCGCCGCCGGTGGCCTGCTGGGCTTCTTCCTCGAGGAGATCGGCCCCGTGATATACAACCAGGCCGTCGCAGAAGTGCAGGAGCGCCTGCAGATGCGCGTCTCGGAACTCGACATCGAGATTCACGAAGAAGCCTTCACCTACTGGCGCAAGCGCGAGAAGGCCGGCAAGAGCGGCAAGGGCGCCTGAAGCATGGGACGCGAATTCGTCCTGCCCGAGCACACCGCCGCGGACTACGCGGCCGACGGCGCCGTGGTGCTGCGCGGCGTCTTCAACGCCGGTGAGCTGGCCCTGCTCGAGCGCGGCATCGAACACAACCTGACCCACCTGAGCCCGCTCGCCCTGGTGGCCAGCGAGGCCGACGACCCGGGCCGTTTCGTCGAGGACTTCTGCACCTGGCAGAACAACCCGGACTACGAAGCGATCCTGCGCCACTCGGCGCTCCCGCACATCGCCGTGCAGCTCATGCAGAGCCGCAGCGCGCGGCTGTACCACGACCACCTGCTGGTGAAGGAGCCGGGCACGCGCCAGCCCACGCCCTGGCACCAGGACCAGCCGTACTACAACGTGAGCGGTCGCCAGAACGTGAGCTTCTGGATCCCCGTGGACCCCGTGCCGCTGGCCAGCACGCTGCGTTTCGTGGCCGGTTCGCACGCCGGCACCTGGTACATGCCGCGCACCTTCCGCGACCAGCAGGCCCGGTGGTTTCCCGAGGGCACGCTGGCCGAGCTGCCCGCGATCGACGCCGAACCCGAGCGCTTCCGCCAACTGGCCTGGGCGCTGGAGCCCGGCGACTGCGTGGCTTTCCACATGCTCAGCCTGCACGCCTCCAGCGGCGTCGGCCCGGGGCAGCGGCGGCGTGTGTTCTCTGCCCGCTACCTGGGTGACGACGCGCGCCACGCGCCTCGACCCTGGCGCACCTCACCCCCGTTTCCCGGTCTGGCCGAGCGCATGGCCGATGGCGCCTTTCTTGACGATCCGCTTTTCCCACCCGTCTGGCCTGTGCCCTGACACCACCCCTTCCCGAGGAAACGACCCATGGCCGGAAGCAGCTTGCTTTTGTTGATCGACGACATCGCCACCATCCTCGACGATGTGGCGGTGATGACCAAGGTCGCGGCCCGCCAGGGCATGGCGGCGGCCGATGACGTGGCGGTGATGACCAAGCTGGCCGCCAAGAAGACGGCGGGCGTGCTCGGCGACGACCTCGCGCTCAACGCGCAGCAGGTCACCGGCGTGAAGGCCGATCGCGAACTGCCGGTGGTCTGGGCGGTGGCCAGGGGTTCGCTGATCAACAAGGCCATCCTGGTGCCGGCGGCACTGCTCATCAGCGTGGTGGCGCCCTGGGCCATCACGCCGCTGCTCATGCTCGGTGGTTTGTTCCTGTGCTACGAGGGTGTGGAGAAGCTTGTGCATGCGTTCGGCGCCCACAAGGCCGAAGACGAAGCCGAGCACGCCAGGCTGCTGGAGGCCGTGGCCGACAAAAACGTGGATCTGGTGGCCTTCGAGAAGGAGAAGATCAAGGGCGCGGTGCGCACCGATTTCATCCTCTCGGCGGAGATCATCGTGATCAGCCTGGGCACGGTGGCAGCGGCCAGCATGGGCCAGCGCGTGGCCGTGCTGGTGGGCATCTCGCTGCTCATGACCGTGGGCGTGTACGGTCTGGTGGCCGGCATCGTCAAGCTCGACGACCTGGGTCTGTACCTGAACCAGCAGATCCAGGGCTGGAAGCAGGCGATCGGGCGCGGCATCCTGGCCGCAGCGCCCTGGCTCATGAAGACGCTGTCGGTGGTGGGCACTGCCGCGATGTTTCTGGTGGGCGGCGGCATCCTGGTGCACGGCGTGCCTGCGGTGGGTCACGGCATCGAGGACTTCGCCGCGGGCCTGGGCTGGCTCGCGCCCGTGGTGACCAGCCTGGCCGGCGCACTGGTCGGCATGGTGGCCGGCGCGGTGGTGCTGCTCGTGGTGGGACTCATCGGCCGTTTGCGCGGCGGCAAGCCCAAGGCGGCCTGAGCCGGATGTCCCCCCCGGCTGGGGATGGCACGCGCCGGGGTAGCGTCCTAGAATGATCCGGTCGGTCCGGGCGCCTTGGCGCTTGCCGGACCAGACGCCGGACACCGCACCGCCTTGCGGTGACACCTGGGGTCTTCGCCACATGGACGGGATCTTCATCAGCTACCGCAGGGACGATTCGGCTGGCTACGCCGGGCGCCTGTACGACCGGTTGTCCGCCCACCTGGGAGCCGAGCGGGTGTTCATGGACGTCGAGGGCATCGAACTCGGCACCGACTTCGTCACCGCGATCGAGCAGGCGGTGGGTTCCTGCAAGGTCCTGATCGTCGTCATTGGTGACGAATGGCTGAGCACCACCGACGCTGCCGGGCGCCGCAGACTCGACGACCCCCACGATTTCGTGCGCCTGGAAACCCGCGTGGCGCTGGAGCGCGAGATCCGCGTGGTGCCGGTGCTGGTGGGCGGCGCACTCATGCCGCGCGCGGACGAGCTGCCCGAAGAGCTCAAACCGCTGGCGCGACGGCAAGCCATCGAGATCAGCCACAAGCAGTGGGAGGCGTCCACGCGCGAATTGATTCGGGCACTCGACACCATGCTCGGGCAGCGCGCGGACACCGGGATCACCGTGCCGGGCGAGGTGCCCGATGCGCGGCGTGAACCCCTGGTGGTTGCCAACATGCCCCAACCGGCTTCGTCCGCGCCTGCGTCAGCCAGGCGCGGTGGGTGGATGCCGTGGGCCGGTCTGGGCGCCGGCGTGCTGGTGGCGGCCGTCTGGGTGGGACTGCGGGGCGAGGACGAGCCTGCGCCCACCGTGTCCTCCACAACCATGCTCACCGCGGCGACCACGCCTCCGCCGGAAACCCCGGCGGTGGTCATCGCCGCGACGACCACGCCAGTTCCGGCTGCCGCGGCACCGCTTCCCGTGACCGCGACCCCTGTTGCACCAGCTCGGGCTCCGGCTCCGGTGGTCGTGGCGGCGGCGCCAGTGAGATCGCCTGCGCCGGCAGCATCCCGACCCACAGCGCCGGTGGCCACCACGCGACCGCGGCCCGCAGAGCCGGCACCAGCCGCGGTGGCCGCTGCACCCGCGCGTACCCCGGACGTCGCGAGCCCGGTCAACGCCGCGTTGCCGCGGCCGGGCGAAAGCTGGACCTACCGCACCAGCGGCAAATGGCCCACCAGCCCCCGCCGCGACATCGTGATCTCGGTGCAATCGGTGCGTGATGGCCTCGTGACGGACGCGCTGCGTGCCGATGCCGAATCGCGCATCGTGGGCGACTCCCGCCGCGCTGTGGGCAGCCGCCCGGGATTTCTCAAGTGGGAACAGCTCGGCCTTGAATACAGCCCCTATCTGGGTGCCTTCCGCGACCTGAGCACCCTGGGCTCCCTGAGTGATTTCGCCACCCCGGACGTGGACACCTGGGGCCAGTGGTACTCGCAGGCCAAGGTGTTGGGGCGGGAGACGGTGAACGTGCCGGGTGGCAGCTTCGACGCCTTCAAGGTCGAGGTGTGGAGCAGCCGCAGCGCCACCGGTGGCCCCACCCAGGCGGCGATCGAACCGGTGCGCATCCACTACCTCGTCTGGTACGCGCCGCAGGTCAAGCGCTACGTGAAGATGCAGCGGCGTGTGATCAGCGCGGCCAACCGTGAAATGGAGAAAGATCTGTTCGAACTGGTGGCCCACCGCTGAACGGGCAGCGCTTGACCTGCATCAAGGCGCCGGGCGGTGGTCTGCCTAGACTGGCCGCATACGCCGGGGTTTCGCCCGGCGCGCCGCCAGGAGACACCATGGCCACCCCAGCCCAGCCCACGCATGGCGAGCACGCGCCACTGACCACCTTCACCGACTGCCATGTCGGGATTCTCAAACGCCTCAAGGCGCTCGACGGTCTGCCGGCCCTGCTGGAGCCCGCCGCCCAGGCCCGCCAGATCGCCGCGGACTCGCTGGCATTCTTTCGCGAGGCCATCTTCGAGCACCACCTCGACGAGGAACGCGACCTGTTTCCGGCCGTGCTCGCCAGTGCCCAGGCGGGCGCCGAGCGCGACCGCGTGCAGGCCATGACAGAACGCCTCACGTGTGAGCATCGCGCGATCGAATCGCTCTGGAAGCGTCTGGAGAAGGCCCTCAAGCGCGTCGGCAAGGGCCAGGATGCCGACCTGGATGTGGACGAGTTGCACCAGCTCGTGGCCGCCTATGCCGCCCACGCAAGCTACGAGGAAACAGAGTTCCTGCCACTGTCGCAGACCATCCTGGGACGCAACAGCAACCACATGGCCGCGCTCGGCCTCTCGCTGCACATGAGGCACGTACCGCAGCCGATCGCCTACATCTGACGCGCCGGCGCGCGCAGGGCAGAATCCGGTGGAATTCCCCCACCACTGGAGATTGCCCTTGACCGCAGCCACCGACCCCGCGACAACCTCCATCGTGCTCGTGCACGGCGCCTGGCATGGCGCCTGGTGCTGGAGCCGGGTGCTGCCGCTGCTGCGCAGTGCGGGTGTGGACAGCCACGCCGTCACGCTCACCGGCGTGGGTGAACGTGCCCACCTGATGTCGCCCGGCATCGATCTGCACACCCACATTCAGGACGTGATCGGATTGATCAAGGCCGAAGAACTGCGGCGCGTGGTGCTGGTGGGGCACAGCTACGCGGGCATGGTGATCACCGGCGTGGCCGACCGGCTGCAGCGCGAGCGCGGCGGCCTGCTGGCGCACCTGGTGTACCTCGATGCCGCGCTGCCGTACCCCGGCGACAGCTGGAGCAGCCACCATTCAGCCGAGACCAGGCAGGCGCGCACCGACGCGTCGATGCCCAGCGGCGGTCTGAGTTTTCCGCCGCCCGATGCCGCCTTGTTCGGCCTGAGCGGCGCCGACCGCGACTGGGTCAACCGGCGGCAGACCCCGCAGCCCTTCAGGCTGTACCAGCAACCACTGGACTTCGACGCCGACCGGGTTGCAGCGCTGCCGCGCACCTTCATCGACTGCATCCAGCCAGCGCTGGCCACCATCGCGCCATCGCGCGCAAGGGTGCGCAGCGAGCCGGGCTGGAACGTGGTGGAGATGGCCACCGGCCACGATCCCATGGTCAGCGAGCCCGTGGCGCTCAGCCAGATCCTGCGGAACATCCACGCCAGCGCCTGAGATCGCCATGGCGCAACCGATGCCGCAGCGCCTGGACCGCATCGACCTGCTGCGCGCCAGCGCCATGCTGTGGATGACGGCCTACCACGTCTGTTTCGACCTGAACTTCTTTCGCCTGATCCGCGAGGATTTCTACCGCGACCCGTTCTGGACCTGGCAGCGCACCGCCATCGTGAGCCTCTTTCTGTTCACGGCGGGCCTGTCTCAGGCCGTGGCGGTGCACCAGGGGCAGACCTGGGCGCGCTTCTGGCGCCGCTGGCTGCAGGTGGCGGGTGCCGCCTTGCTGGTCACTGCCGGCTCGCTGTTGGTGTTTCCCGGCAGCTTCATTTACTTCGGCGTGCTGCACGGCATCGCGGTCATGCTCATCGTCGTTCGCCTGACGGCCGGGTGGGGTGCCTGGTTGTGGCTGCTCGGGGCGCTGGCCATCGGTCTGAAGTGGGCCGCCCCATCGATCATCGTGGCCTGGCCCGCGCTGGAGGTGTTCAACACGCCCTGGCTGAACTGGCTGGGCGTCATCAGCCGCAAGCCCGTGACCGAAGACTACGTGCCGCTGTTGCCGTGGCTGGGGGTGATGTGGTGGGGTGTGGCGGCGGGACACTGGGTGCTGCGCAACCGCTTGCAGTGGCTGGGAACCGATGCACCGGCCCGGGGTGCCAGCCAGGCGCTGGTGCTCATGGGGCGCTGGAGCCTGAGCTACTACCTGCTGCACCAGCCGGTGCTCATGGGCCTGATCTGGCTGGGTATGCAACTCACATGAAACAAGAAAAGCGCGGAAGACCGCGCTTTTCTTGATGGCCGAAGGCCGCCGCGTTGGGGGCTTGTGTTATTCGATCTTTGCCTTCTCGCGCAAGGATTTCTGGAACTCGGTGAGTTTTTGCTGCTGCATCTGCTGGGCGATCTGCGGCTTGATGTCTTCCATCTTGGGCAGTTCGGCCTGGCGGATGTCGTCCACGCGGATGATGTGCCAGCCGAACTGGGTCTTCACCGGCGCCTGGGTGGTCTGGCCTTTTTCAAGCTTGACCATGGCTTCGGAGAATTCGGGCACGTAGCTGGCCGCGGCGGCCCAGTCGAGATCGCCCCCGTTGGCGCCGGAGCCTGGGTCCTTGGACTGCTTCTTGGCGATGTCCTCGAACTTGCCCTTGCCCTTGAGCGACGCGATGATGGCCTTGGCTTCGTCTTCCTTCTCCACCAGGATGTGGCGGGCGCGGTATTCCTTGCCGCCGTTGGCTGCGACGAATTTGTCGTACTCGGCTTTGATGTCGGCGTCCGTCACCGGGTTCTTGGCCTGGAAGTCGGCGAACAGCGAGCGGATCATGATGGTCTGGCGGGCGAGTTCGAGCTGGTTCTTGAACTCGTCCGTGGCACCGATGCCGCGCTTCTGGGCTTCCTGCATGAAGATCTCGCGCAGGACCACTTCTTCCTTGAGTTGGGCACGCACGGTGTCGTCCACCGGACGGCCTGTGGCCGCGATCTGCTTGGCCAGCACCTCCAGGCGCTCGGTCGGCACGGCCTTGCCGTTGACGATGGCGATGTTCTGGGCAGATGCGCTGAAGGCAGCGGCAACAAGCACGGCCACGGTCAGGGCTGAGCGGGAAAATTTCATGGTGTTCCTCGGGGTGTAAAAAGGGTTGGAGCTGCGGGTGCCGGTTGGGTTCAGCAGACTCGTATCAGAACGTAGCGCCGGGCTGGCAAGCCGCTTCAGGCCTTGATTTCGATGGCCAGTGCGTGCAGCCCCGCGTCGGTGAATTTTTGCAGCGCATCATACACAAGGCGGTGCTTGGCGACCCGGCTCAGACCTTTGAACCCGGGGGCTGCGATGCGCACGCGGAAGTGGGTGCCGAAGCCCAGTCCGTTGGACCCCGAATGCCCCGCGTGGGCGGCGCTTTCGTCCAGCACTTCCAGGTCGGTGGGGGCCAGCACGGCGCGCAGTTGCGCCTCGATCGCGGCCGCGGTGGGCGTTGCAGCTTCGCTCATGACTTTTCCACCGGGTCGTCTTTGAGGAAGCGCGAGATGTACACGCCCTGACCGACGATGAAGACCACCGGGAAGATGTAGCCCCACAGCTTGAAGTTGACCCAGTCTTCGGTGGAGTAATAGGCCGCCACATAGGCGTTGATGGCTGCCATGAACAGGAAGTAGCCGACCCAGGCCACGGTGAGCCTGGCCCACACGCCATCGGGCAGGCTCAACTGGCTGCCCAGCAGCAGTTTCAGGAAGTTTTTCTTCCAGATCCAGAGGGCCGCCGCGAGCACGATGGCCATGCTCGCATACAGCACGGTGGGCTTCCACTTGATGAAGCGCTCGTCCTGCAGGAAGAGGGTGAGGGCGCCAAACACCAGAATGAGCACCAGCGTCACCTTTTGCAGCGTCTGCAGCTTGCGGTCGATGGCATAGATGATCCCGGTCTGCACCAGCGTGCCCACCATGAGGACGGCGGTGGCGGTGTAGATGTCGGCCAACTTGTAGGCCGCCACGAACAGGGCGATGGGAAAGAAGTCGATGAGGAAACGCATCGCAGGATTATCCGCTTTGCTCCCGGCCTCTGCCTGGCGGGGTCAAGCCCCCGGAACTCACGGCGCATCCGGCTGCTCCATACCGATCGCGCATTCACTTTTGGCCTCAAGGAGTTTCACCGACATGTCCCCTCAAGAACAACAGTCCATCCTCACCATCGCCTTGCTGGCGGGCTTTGCCGATGGTCACAAGGCCGACACGGAGCGCGAGGCCATCCGGCGCATGGCCGTGTCGCTGGGGCAGGAAGACGCCGGCGCCGGCCTGCCACGGCTGTATCAGGATGTGCTGCTCAAGCGTGTGTCGCTGGCCGACGCGGTGTCGGGTCTGCAGGACCCTGGGCAGCGCCAGCTGGCCTACGAAATGGCGGTGTGTGTCTGCGATGCCGACGGCCGGCAGAGCGACCCCGAGCGAACGTTCCTGGCGGATCTGAAGACACGCCTGAAGCTCGATCCCGTGGAGGCGGCGGCGTTCGAGCGTGAGGCCGATGCGATCGTGGAAGCAGCGGAGAAAGCCGTGCCGCTCGCGGTGCCCGCGGCAGTGGCCGCGGCTCCGGTGGTGGCGGCCACCGCGGTGTCCGGGGTTGATCTCGACAAATCGATCTTGAATTACGCGCTGCTCAACGGCGCGCTGGAGTTGCTGCCGCAGTCCTGGGCATCGATGGCCATCATTCCGTTGCAGGTGAAGATGGTCTATGCCATCGGCAAGGCGCACGGCGTGGAACTGGACCAGGGCCATATCCGCGAGTTCATCGCGGCGGTGGGCGTGGGCCTGACTTCGCAGTACCTGGAGCAGTTCGGGCGCAAGCTGCTGGGCGGTTTGCTCGGCAAGGTGGCGGGCCGCGCCATCGGCGGTCTGGGCGGCGCGGCCACCGGCGTGGCGTTTTCGTTTGCCACCACCTACGCGTTGGGCCAGGTGGCCAGACGCTACTACGCAGGTGGGCGGGTCATGAGCACCGCGCTGCTGCAGGAAAGCTTTCAGAGCCTGCTCGGCCCCGCCAAACAGATGCAGGCGCAGTACCTGCCGCAAATCCGGCAGAAGGCCGCCACGCTGGACGCCGGGCAGATCATGCAGATGGTGCGCGGCGGGGTGTGAGCATGGGCGGCGGTGGCCGCATTTCTGCCGCTTATTCGGCGATCGCCGTCCTCTCGCAGGGATAAGGTGCAGGTTGTCACAACGTCAGCAACAACCCGGTCCACCATGCCCATTTTCCTGTCGCGCTCCACATGTGGTTCTCTGGGCCTGTTCGCGTTGCTCGCTGCGTGTGGCGGGTCATCCTCCATCGAGGCGCCGACGGCCTCGCCTCCTGCTCCTGTGGTCACGCACACCGTGGGCGGCACCGTCGCGGGCCTGACGGCCGGCCTCGTGCTGCAGAACAACGCCGCAGACGACCTCAGGCTGATGGCCAACGGCAGCTTCAGTTTTGCATCGGGCCTGAGCGAAGGGGCGCCCTACAACGTCACGGTGCGATCGAATCCTCCTTTCCAGCTCTGCACCGTGGGCAACGGACAGGGCACCACGGGCAGCGCCGACATCACGAACGTCAGCGTCACCTGCGTCGATGGCGTGCAGGTGAGCACGCTCGCGGGCAGCAGCCCGGGCTCGGCGGACGGTGTGGGCACCGCCGCGCGTTTCAACGGACCCCTGGCGGGGGCCGTCGATGCCGATGGCAACGTGCTGGTCTCCGACACCAACAACAACAGCCTGCGCAAGATCACGCCCGCAGGCGTGGTGAGCACGCTCGGCACGGGACTTGACCGTCCCTTCGGCGTGACGGTCAGCCAGGGGCGCATTCTTGTCGCCAGTGAAAACGGGAACAAGTTGCTGGAAGTGCATCCCACCAACGGCACGTTCACCGAGTTCGTCGTGGACATTCCCTTGGACAGGCCTCGGGGCCTGGTGGGTGACGCGGCGGGCAACCTGTACGTCTCCGGATACGGGCAACGCATCAACAAGATATCGCCAGCGGGTGCGGTCACGACGCTGGCCGGCAGTGGCACCACGGGCACGGCCGACGGCCAGGGCACCGCCGCCTCGTTCTACAACCCCGCGGGTCTGGCCATCGACGCCGATGGAAACGTGTACGTGGCGGATCAGAACGGTCGCACGATCCGCAAGATCAGCCCGACCGGGAACGTGACCACACTGGCCGGCACCGGGATGATGGGCGCTGTCGATGGCCCGGGCTCTTCGGCGACGTTCTACGAACCCGTGGGTCTGGCCATGGGAAGCGATGGCATGGTCTATGTGTCGGACAGCGCCGGCCAGAAGATTCGCCGCATCGCCGCCGATGGCACGGTGTCGTCGATCGCGGGACAAAGCCTTTCTGTGGGCGCTGACGACGGAGCGGGAAGTGTCGCGAGGTTCAACTACGTGACGGGCCTGGCCTTTGACGCACAGGGCAACCTGTATGCGATCGAGGCGGGCGGCAATCGGGTTCGCAAACTGAGCCGGAACTGAGTTCAGCCCGGGAGGCGAAGCCCCCCTGGGCTGTTCAGGCGGCCAGGGCAGCCGTGGCGGCCATCGCTTCGGCGGTGATCGTCAGCGAACGCAGGCGCAGCGCCGGGTCGAACAGGTCGCTCACGATCATGAACTCGTCGGCCTGCGTGGCATCGGCCAACGATTGAAGTCCTTCGCGCACCGTGTCCGGTCCACCGATCACACCGGCGGCCAGGAAGTCGGCGATGGCGGCCTGTTCCTGCGGGTGCAGTTGCTGCATGAAGCCCGGCACCGGTGGCGGCAACTGACCGCGCTTGCCGGTGAGGATGCCCAGCACGCGCTGGTAGGTGCTGCTGGCCAGGAATTCCGCTTCTTCATCCGTGGGCGCGGCGATCACCGGAACGCCGACGATGGCATAGGGTTTGTCCAGCGCGGCCGAGGGCTGGAAGTGGCGGCGGTACACATCCAGCGCCTGCAGCAGCATGCGGGGCGCGAAGTGCGACGCAAACGCGTACGGCAGGCCGCGCTCGGCCGCCAGTTGCGCCGAAAACAGGCTCGACCCCAGCAGCCAGATCGGCACGTTGGTGCCGGCACCCGGGTTGGCGATCAGGCGCTGGCCGGGCGTGGCGGGGCCCAGCAGGTGCTGCAGCTCGGCCACGTCGCGTGGGAAGTCGGCCTCGGTCTCCACGCGGTCGCGCCGCAGCGCGCGCATGGTGTGCGGGTCGGTGCCGGGCGCGCGGCCCAGGCCCAGGTCGATGCGGCCGGGGTAGAGCTCGGCCAGCGTGCCGAAGGCTTCGGCCACCACCAGCGGCGCGTGGTTGGGCAACATCACGCCGCCCGAGCCCACGCGCATGCGCTGGGTGCCGCCCGCGATGTGGCCCACCAGCACGGCCGTGGCCGAGCAGGCGATGCCACTCATGTTGTGGTGCTCGGCCAGCCAGTAGCGGGTGAAGCCGAGCGACTCGGCGTGCTGCGCGGTGCGCAAGGCCACGGCGAGGGCGTCGGCCACGGTGCCGCCTTCGCGCACGGCGACCAGGTCGAGCATGGAGAGGCGGATGTCTTTGAGTTGCTTCATGCGGGGAGAAAACCTTCGATGGACAGATACCGTTCGCCGGTGTCGTAGTTGAAGCCCAGCACCACGGCGTTGGCCGGCAGATCGGGCAGTTTCTGTGCGATGGCGGCCAGCGTGGCCCCCGATGAAATGCCGACCAGCATGCCTTCTTCGCGCGCGCAGCGGCGCGCCATCTCGCGCGCCGGCTCGGCCTCGACCTGGATCACGCCGTCCAGCACGCTGGTGTCGAGGTTGTTCGGAATGAAGCCCGCGCCGATGCCCTGGATCGGGTGGGGCGAGGGAGCGCCGCCGGAGATGACCGCCGAAGCGGCGGGTTCCACCGCGAACACCTTGAGCCTGGGCCAGCGCGCCTTGAGCACGCGTGCGCAGCCGGTGATGTGCCCGCCGGTGCCCACGCCGGTGATGAGCACGTCGATGCCCTCGGGAAAATCGGCTGCGATCTCTTCGGCCGTGGTCTGCACGTGCACCGCCACGTTGGCCGGGTTGTTGAACTGCTGCGGCATCCAGGCGCCGGGCGTGCTGGCCACGATTTCTTCGGCGCGCGCGATCGAGCCCTTCATGCCCTTCTCGCGCGGCGTGAGGTCGAAGCTGGCACCGTAGGCCAGCATCAGCCGGCGGCGCTCGACCGACATGCTGTCGGGCATCACCAGAACGAGCTTGTAGCCCTTGACCGCGGCCACCATGGCCAGGCCGATGCCGGTGTTGCCCGAGGTCGGTTCGACGATGGTGCCGCCGGGCTGGAGCTCGCCGCTCTGCTCGGCCGCTTCCACCATGGACAGGGCGATGCGGTCCTTGATGGAGCCGCCCGGGTTGCTGCGCTCGGATTTGATCCACACCTGCTGCGTGGCGTCGCCAAACAGGCGCTGCATGCGCACGTGGGGCGTGTTGCCGATGGTCTGGAGGATGCTGTTGGCTTTCATGGCGTGTCCTTGGTGGGGGAGTGCTGCAGTGAAGCCGAGTTCATGCAGTAGCGCAAGCCCGTGTCGGTGGGGCCGTCGTCGAACACGTGGCCCAGGTGGGCGCCGCACTGGCTGCACACGGTCTCCACCCGCACCATGCCGTGGGTGCGGTCGGTGATTTCGGTGATGGCGCCGGGCACGGCCTGCGAGAAGCTGGGCCAGCCGCAACCGGCGTCGAACTTGGTCTTGGCGTCGAAGAGCGTGTTGCCGCAGCAGATGCAGTGGTAGCTGCCATCGGCCCACACCTGTTCGTACTTGCCGGTGTAGGGCCGCTCGGTGTGGGCGTGGCGCGTCACGTCGAAGGCACGCGGCTCGGCGCCTTTGGCGGCAAGCACCTCACGCCACTCGGCTTCGGTTTTCTGGATGGGGAAGTTCATGTGTTCTCCTGGGTGCTCATGATGAACAGCTGATTTCGATCCCGCTGGCCCAGTCCGGTGGAAAGGCGGCGAGGTCGTCGTGACCGGCAATGGCCTCAAATGGGTGCTCCAGCGCGCTTTGCAACCGCGCGAGCTCGCTGAAGTCGCCTTGCTTGGCGCGCTGGATGGCCTGCTCGCCGAGGTGGTTGCGCAGCACCACCTGCGGGTTGGTGCGCAGCATCCGCGCTTGCGTGGCGTCGGCGTCGAAGCCGGGCTGGGCCTGCAGGCGTTCGCGCCAGCGCGTGGCCCAGGTGTCGAAAGCCTCGCGCTGCAGGAAGAGGTCGCGCACTGTCTCAAGCGGGCCCACCACCGCGTGGCTCAGGCGCCGCCAGAAGATGGTGAAGTCCACCGCGTCGGCGGCCATGAGCTTCATCAACGTTTCGGTGAGCTCGGCGTCGCCGTCCTCCACACGGTCCAGGCCCAGCTTGGCATTCATGCGCCGCTGCAGCGCGGCCGGCATCAGGGCCTTGTAGGGCTCCAGTGCGTCCAGTGCCTGCTGCTGCTCGTCCATCAGCGGCAGCAGCGCCTGGCCCAGGGCGAACAGGTTCCAGTAGGCGATGTTGGGCTGGCGGTTGTAGGCGTAGCGTCCCCCGGTGTCGGAGTGGTTGCAGACGTGGCCGGGGTTGAAGGCGTCGAGGAACTGGAACGGACCGTAGTCGATGGTCAGGCCCAGGATGCTCATGTTGTCGGTGTTCATCACGCCGTGGCAGAAGCCCACGGCCTGCCACTGCGCCACCATCTCGGCGGTGCGCGCGCTCACGGCTTCGAGCAATGCGGCGTACGGGTTGCCCGGCGCCTCGCGGCAGGTCGGGTAGAAGTGGTCGATGACGAAGTCAGCCAGGATGCGCAGTTGTTCGTGCTGGCCGCTGTGCGAGAAGTGTTCGAAATGGCCGAAGCGGATGAAGCTGGGCGCCACGCGCGTGACGACCGCCGCGGTCTCGATCTCCTCGCGGCGCACCGGCGCGGGCGAGCCGGTGACGCACAAGGCCCGGCTGGTGGGAATGCCCAGCGCGTGCATGGCCTCGCTGCAGAGGAATTCGCGGATGGAGCTGCGCAGCACGGCGCGGCCGTCGCCCATGCGCGAGTAGGGCGTGAGGCCCGCGCCCTTGAGCTGCACTTCCTGCGGGCCTGCAGGCGAGTCCACCTCGCCGAGCAGGATGGCGCGACCGTCGCCCAGCTGGCCGGCCCAGTGGCCGAACTGGTGACCGCTGTACACGCTGGCCAGGGGCAACGTGCCGGCGATGGGAAGGTTGCCGGTGAAGGCATCGAGCGCGGCCGGGGACGCAAGCCAGGCCCGGTCCAGGCCCAGCAAATCGGCCACCGCCGGGCTCGTGCCCACCCAGTGGGGCGCAGGCAGCGCGGTGGGGGAGAGCCGGGTGTAAAAGGCTTCGCCCAGGCCGGCGAATCGGTTCTGCCAGGCCAGGCCGAGATCCAGGCTGGCGGCCATGTCGACGGGTCGGTTCATGTCTGCCATTGTCCCCATACCGCCCGACATGGCGTGGCGCAGGGTCAATCCGGCTCGGTCAGGGGCTCGGTGACGAGCAGGCGGGCGCGGTACTGGCCGGGCGACACACCGAACCACCGCTTGTTGGCCCGGAAGAAGTTGCTCTGGTCGGCAAAGCCCAGCAGATCGGCCACCTGGCCCAGGGTGTAGCGCGCCTCGGCCAGGTACTTCTGCGCCAGGTCGCGCCGCGCGTCGTCGAGCAACTGCTGGAAGCTGGTGTGCTCCTCGTGCAGGCGGCGCTGCAGCGTGCGGTCGGCCATGGCCAGGCTGCTCGCGATGTCTTCGCGGCGCGGTTCGCCCAGGTGCAGGCGGCGAATGACTTCCTCGGTCACGCGGTGGCCGGTGCTGGCATTGCCCAGTTGCACCATGCGCGCCTCGATCACGCGCTGGTGCATGTCGAACAGCACCGGGTCGCTCGATGGCAGGGTCCTGTCCAGATCCGCGTTGTCCAGCAGCAGGCGGGTGGCGGGCTGGTTGAAGCGCACCGGGCAGCCGAAGGCGCGCAGGTAGGGGCCGGCGTCCACCGGCTCGGGAAAGATGAATTCGGCGGCGCGCGGTTGCACGTCGCGCCGTGTGATCCAGCGGCACAACGTGGCCAGGGAGAGCAGGCCGTATTCCTGGCGCTGCCTCGGCACCGGGCGCGTGTTGCCGATGTGGCCCAGCACCAGCCAGCATTGCTGCGCCCCTTGCGGCTCCAGTTCGAAGGTGGCCGCGTCGGAGATCACCGCCAGGTAGCGCGCGAAGTTCTGCAGGCCGGCCTTGAGCGTGGGGCTGGCCAGCATGATGTAGCCGACCATGCCGAAATTGACGTGGCGGCTGGTGAGCTCACTGTCCATTCCCAGCGCCGGATTGCCAGACCACGCCACCGCGAGCTCCCACAGGTGGCTGATCTCCTCGACGTCGAAGCGGGCGTCCGGCTTCTGCAGCAGCGCGATGTCGATGCCGGCCGCCTCGAACAGGCGCGCCACGTCCAGCCCCTGAGACGCGAACATCTCGGCGATGCCCTTGACCCAGGTGACGGAGCTGGTCCTTTTCATGGGGGGTGGTGTCCTGAAGTCAGTCGATTGGCCATGTTGCGATAGCGGCGTTCGGGGCTTGCGTTCCTAGAATTTCCCGAACGGTTTGCGCCGCCGACGAGCACCGGATTCAACGGGATTTCGGAGCGCCGCGCAAGCTGTTGTTTACCCCCGAAAACAGGAGACAAGACATGATCAAGAGCACATCGATGAGGCTGGGTTGGGTCGTGGGCGCTGCCTTCGTGTTGCTGGCCGCGTGCGGCGGCGGGTCCGACCCAACTCCCGCCGCGCCCGCGCCCCTGCCCGAGGTGCGACAGACCACCTACGGCACGGTGAAGGGCAGCAACGACGCGAGCACCTCCGGCACCTATGCCTGGAAGGGCATCCCCTACGCGCAGGCGCCGGTGGGCCCGTTGCGCTGGAAGGCGCCCGTGGCCCCCGCCGCCTGGAACGGCATGCGCCAGACCACGGCCTTCGGCCACGCCTGTCTGCAGAACGGCCGCATCTACGGGCCGGGCACGAACAACACCTACGACGCCACCATCGCCACCACGCTCAACACCCCGGTGGGCAACGAAGACTGCCTCACGCTCAACGTGTGGCGCCCCGCCAGCGACACCACCGGGCTGCCGGTGATCGTGTTCGTCTACGGTGGCAGCAACATCTCGGGTTACACCGCCGACCCGGTGTACGACGGCGCGGCCCTGGCGCGCAGCGCCAACGCGGTGGTGGTGACGCTGAACTACCGCGTGGGCGTGCTGGGCTTCATGAACCTGCCGCAGCTCAAGACCGGCACGAACAGCGCGGAGGACTCCGGCAACTTCGCGCTGCTCGACATCGTGCAGGGCCTGAAGTTCGTGCAACAGAATGCGTCGGCTTTCGGTGGCAACGCCGGCAACGTGACGCTGATGGGGCAGTCCGCCGGCGCGATCAACGTCTGGGCGTTGATGGCCTCGCCGCTGGGCGCCGGCCTCTTTCACAAGGCCGTGCCGCTGTCGGGTGGCATCTCGCTGGCGAGCAACCTGCCGCTGGGCAGCATTCCCACGCTGAACCCGGCCAGCACCTACCTGGCGCAGAGCAACGGCCTGCTGGCGCGGCTGGTGATCGCCGACGGCCTGGCGGCCGACCTGCTCGCCGCTCAGGCCTGGATCGCCACGCAGTCGTCAACCCAGATCGCCGACTACCTGCGCGGCAAGGCCGGTGGCACCATCCTCACCACCGTGCTGGTGAACGGCCTCACCGGCTCGGGTCCCATCCCCGACGGCAACGTGCTGCCCACCGACCCGATCGCCGCCATGGCGGCAGGTCTCTACAACAAGGTGCCCGTGCTCGCGGGCAACACGGGCGAGGAGGGCAAGCTGTTCGCACCCTTCCTCACCCTGTTCGGTGGCCCGCCGGGCTTCAAGATCAACGACGCCGACCGCTTCAACCTGATGGCCGCGTTCAACCCCGACGCGCCCACGCTGTTGACCGAGGGCGACATCATCGACGCGGCCTACCTGCCGTCGAACACGCCGGTGACCGGGTGGTCCGCCCGCACCGCGCAGCTGGCCGCCGCCTTCATGGCGCCCAGCCGGGACAACGTGCTCGACACGCTCAAGGCGCAGCAGGCCGACGTCTGGTACTACCAGTTCGACTGGGCGCAGCAGCCCGCGCCCTGGAACACGGTGTATGGGGCCGCCCATGCGTTCGACCTGCCGTTTCTCTTCGGCAATTTCGGACCCTCGGTGTTCTCCAACGCCACCAACAGCAGCGCCAACCAGCCCGGTCGGCTGGCCCTCTCGGCCCGCATGATGGCCACGCTGGGCAGCTTCGCGCGCACCGGCAACCCCAACCACGCCACGCTGGGCGCCACCTGGCAACCGTGGCCCGGCCAGTTGCACTTCGATGCGTCACTCACCGACGCGCAGATCAGCACGGTGCCGTGATCGGTTCCATTCCCACCGTTGGCCGCCATGCTGCGTCGAGGCCAAACGAAAGACCATGTCCCGCAATGGACACCGAGGGCCTTCCTCCCGTGGAAGCCCTCGGTCACCGTGCGGAGCAAACCGCTACGATGAAGTCGATTCCCCAAAACTTCATCGACAGGAGACTTCCCATGCTGGGCCAAATGCAGAGCCAACCCCTTTTGATTTCGACACTGATCGTGCACGCCGAGCGGCACCACGCCAGCGGCGAGATCGTGTCCCGCCGTGTCGAGGGGGACATCCACCGCAGCAACTGGGGCCAGATCGCCGTGCGCTCCCGCAAGGTGGCCAACGCGCTGAACAGCCTCGATCTGGCCTTTGGTGACCGCGTGGCCACACTGGCCTGGAACGGTTACCGCCACCTGGAGCTGTACTTCGGTGTCAGCGGCACCGGCCACGTGCTGCACACGCTCAACCCGCGTCTGCACCCCGACCAGCTCACCTGGATCGTGAACCACGCCGAAGACAAGGCGATCTGCTTCGACATGACGTTCCTGCCACTGGTGAAGGCGGTGGCGGCCAAATGCCCCACGGTCAAGCACTGGATCGCGCTGTGCGACGCCGACAAACTGCCCGCCGACAGTGGCTTGGCCGGCCTGCAGAGCTACGAAGCCTGGATAGCCAACCAGCCCGACACCTACCACTGGCCCACGTTCGACGAGAACTCGGCCTCCAGCATGTGCTACACGAGCGGCACCACCGGCAACCCCAAGGCCGCGCTGTACTCGCACCGTTCCACCATCCTGCACGCGTTCACCGCGGCCCTGCCCGACGCTCTGAGCCTGAGCGCGCGCGACAGCGTGTTGCCGGTGGTGCCCATGTTCCACGTCAACGCCTGGGGCCTGCCGTACTCGGCCGCGGCCACCGGCTGCAAGCTGGTGTTCCCCGGCCCGGCGATGGACGGCAAGTCGATCTACGAACTGCTGGAGTCCGAGAAGGTGACCATGGCCGCGGGCGTGCCCACGGTGTGGCAGATGCTGCTGGGCCACCTGCAGGCCAACAACCTGAAGTTCAGCACGCTCAAGAGCACCGTGATCGGGGGCTCGGCCTGCCCGCCGGCCATGATGAAAGCCTTCAACGACCAGTACGGCGTGGCCGTGATCCACGCCTGGGGCATGACCGAGATGTCGCCGCTGGGCACCGTGTGCTCGCTGAAAAACGCCCAGCTGGCGCTGCCGCCCGAGGAGCAGCACAAGATCCTGCTCAAGCAGGGCCGTGCGGTGTACGGCGTGGACATGAAGATCGTTGACGAGGCCGGCGAGGAGTTGCCCTGGGACGGCAAGAGCTACGGCGACCTGCTGGTGCGCGGCCCCTGGATCATCGCCAGCTACTTCAAGGGCGAGGGCGGCGATCCGCTGCGCTACGACGCCCAGGGCCAGGGCTGGTTCCCCACCGGCGACGTGGCCACCATCGATGCCGACGGCTTCATGCAGATCACCGATCGCAGCAAGGACGTGATCAAGTCCGGCGGCGAGTGGATCAGCTCGATCGACGTGGAGAACATCGCCATGGCCCACCCGGCCGTGGCCATGGCGGCCTGCGTGGGCATGCGCCACCCCAAGTGGGACGAGCGGCCCATCGTGGTGGTGGTGAAGAAGCCGGGTGCCGAGGTCACGCGCGAGGAGTTGCTGGCCTTCTTCGAGGGCAAGACCGCGAAGTGGCAGATCCCGGACGACGTGGTGTTCGTCGACGCGATCCCGCTGGGCGCCACCGGCAAGATGCAGAAGATGACGTTGCGCCAACAGCTCAAGGACTACGTGCTCCCAGGGATCTGAACCCACCTTTCCGACGGGTGGAAGTCGCCAGACCACCACCCTTCATCCCCCACAGTCGCCAGTGCGATAGCCCCTAGGGGCTATCCCTGAGTGCTGCACCGCAGCAGGCTTGTAAGCTGCAAGCGGATTCCCAAACCAACAGGAGACAAACAATGCATTTCGCCATCAAGAGCCTCACCGCAGCATCGCTGCTCGCCTGCGCCCTCGCCGCGCAAGCCCAGAAGGGCGAGACCGTCAAGATCGCCCTGATCGACCCACAGACCGGCCTGATGGGCCCCGTGGGCAACAACCAGCTCAAGAGCTGGCAGTTCTTCGCCGAGAAGTTCACCCAGTCGAATCCGGCCGGCGTGAAGTTCGAGGTGGTCGGCTTTGACAACAAGCTCAGCCCCGCCGAGAGCCTGAACAACTTCAAGGCCGCGCTCGACCAGGGCGTGCGCTACATCGCGCAGGGCAACGGCTCCTCGGTGGCCGGCGCGCTGATCGATGCGGTCAGCAAGCACAACGAACGCAACCCCGGCAAGGAGGTGATCTTCCTGAACTACGCCGCGGTCGACCCCGATTTCACCAACAGCAAGTGCAACTACTGGCACTTCCGCTTCGACGCAGACACCTCCATGAAGATGGAGGCCATGACCACCTTCATGAAGGACCAGCCCGACGTCAAGAACGTCTACCTGCTCAACCAGAACTACTCGCATGGCCAGCAGGTCGCGCGTTTTGCCAAGGAAAACCTCTCGCGCAAGCGCCCCGACGTGAAGATCGTCGGCGAAGACCTGCACCCGCTGGCGCAGGTGCGTGACTTCGCTCCTTACGTCGCCAAGATCAAGGCCTCGGGCGCCGACACCGTGATCACGGGCAACTGGGGTTCCGATCTCGCGCTGCTGGTGAAGGCCGCCAACGAAGGTGGCTACACGGGCAAGTTCTACACCTACTACACCGGCGTGACGGGCACCCCCACCGCGCTGGGCACCGGTGGCGAAGGCCGTGTGTACCAGGTGGCCTACCAGCACTACAACATGGGCGGCCAGATGGGCAAGTGGGCCGACGAGTTCAAGGCCCGGTACAAGGACGACATGTACACCGGCGCAATTCCGCTGGCCTACGCCGCCGTGTCCGAAGCCATGGCCAAGGCCAAGTCCACCGACCCGGTGAAAGTGGCGGTGGCGCTGGAAGGCCTGAAGTTCAAGGGCTTCAACGGCGAAGTGGAAATGCGCAAGCTCGATCACCAGTTGCAGCAACCCCTGTTCATTGCGGTCTGGCAGAAAGCCGACAAGAAGTACCCCTACAGCCCGGAAAACACCGGCATGACGCTGGCACCCGTCAAGGAATACCCGTCCTACGTGTCCAGCACGCCGACCAGCTGCCAGATGAAGCGGCCGGGCTGATCGACAGGACCGCCATGCACGAACCCGGTCTCGTGCGGGGTGGTCCTCTTGGGTAGAACCAGCGCCGTTTCAGGCGCTGGTTTGTTTTCACCGTGCTCCGAAGGCTGACACACCAGCCACGAAAGGCGAACTTCATGGAGTTCTTCATCATCTCCATGCTCAATGGAGTCAGCTACGGCCTGTTGCTGTTCATGTTGAGCTCGGGGCTGACCCTCATCTTCAGCATGATGGGCGTCCTCAATTTTGCGCACGCCAGTTTTTACATGGTCGGCGCCTACATGGGCTACACGCTGTCCAACTGGATCGGCTTCTGGCCCGCCCTCATCGTGGCGCCGCTGCTGGTGGGTGCCATGGGGGCCGTGTTCGAGCGCCTCACACTGCGCAAGGTGCACAAGTTCGGTCACGTGCCCGAACTGCTGGTGACCTTCGGTTTTTCGTACATCCTGCTGGAGGTGGTGCAACTGGTCTGGGGCCGCACGGCGCTGGACTTCGCGCCGCCCGAGGCATTGCGCGGCCCGGCCTTCACGCTGGTGCACCTGGCCGACGATTCCCTGCATATGGTCTGGGGCGCAGCCGCCAGCGACGTGTGTTCGGCCGCTGGCGCGATCTGCTCGCCGTTTCCGGCCACGCGCGGTTTCATGATGCTGGTGGCCCTGCTGATGCTGCTCTCGCTGTGGCTGCTGCTCACGCGCACCCGCATCGGTTTGGTGATCCAGGCGGCGCTCACCCACCCTGAAACGGTGGAGAGCCTGGGACACAACGTGCCGCGTGTGTTCATGCTGGTGTTTGGCGCGGGTACCGGCCTGGCGGGCCTTGCCGGGGTCATTGGCGGCAGCACCTTCGTGACCGAGCCGGCCATGGCCGCCACGGTGGGTTCGGTGATCTTCGTCGTGGTGGTCGTCGGCGGCATGGGATCGCTCTCGGGCGCGTTCCTGGCTTCCCTGCTCATCGGCGTGATCCAGACCTTCGCGGTCGCCTTCGACTACTCCTTCATCAGCCTGGCGCAACAGCTCGGGCTTGAACTCTCGGACGCCACCAAGGAGAACTCGGTGGTCAAGCTCACCCTGTCGCAAGTGGCGCCGATCCTGCCCTACCTGTTCCTGGTGCTGATCCTGATCTTCCGCCCCAAAGGCCTGCTTGGCACGCGAGAGGGCTGACCCGAGATGAGCAACATGCAACACACCACAACCGGCTTCAACAAGGGCCGCTGGACCGTCTGGTCCCTTTTTGCCGCGTTGCTGCTGGCAGCGCCTTTTGTATTCACCAGCAGCCTCTCGACCAGCATGCTGTCGCAGATGGGCATCGCGATCATTGCGTGCCTGTCCTACAACATCCTGCTGGGACAGGGCGGCATGCTGAGCTTCGGCCATGCGGTCTACACCGGGCTGGGATCCTATGTGGCCATGCACGCGCTCAATGCCATCACGGATGGACACTTTCCGATTCCCGTGACCTTGCTGCCTCTGGTGGGGGGCGTGGCCGGGCTGTTTTTCGCGATCCTGTTTGGTTATGTCACCACCAAGAAGGCTGGAACCACCTTTGCCATGATCACGCTGGGCATGGCCGAGCTGGTGTTCGCCATGTCGCTGATGTTCTCCGAATTCTTCGGCGGTGAAGCGGGGGTGTCGGGCAACCGGGTGGTGGGCGAGGCCTTCATGGGGATCACGTTTGGGCCGCCGCGGCAGGTTTATTTTCTGGTCGCGATGTACACCTTCGTCTGCGTGGGTCTCATGTTTGCGTTCACCCGCACCCCACTGGGCCGCATCCTCAACGCCGTGCGCGACAACCCGGAGCGGGTGGAGTTCATTGGCTACAACACGCAAAAGGTGCGCTACCTGTCCTTCATGATCGCGGGCTTTTTCGCCGGCATCGCAGGCGGCCTGGGGGCGATCGTTTTTGAAATCGTCACGGCGGAGGTGGTGGGCGCCGGGCGCTCTGGTGCCTATCTGCTGTTTACCTTTCTGGGCGGTGCCACCATTTTCTTTGGTCCCATCATCGGCGGCATCCTCATGGTGCTCGCCTCGGTGCTGCTCTCCGAGTTGACCAAGGCCTGGCTGCTCTATCTGGGCCTGATCTTCCTGTTCATGGTGATGTACGCGCCCGGTGGCGTGGCCAGCCTCATCATGATGAACGTGCGCGTGGCGGCCTACGGTTTGCTCAAACGCGTGCTCGGCAGCTATGTGTTGCTGGCGCTGTTTGGCTTGGTCATGTTTGCCGGCGCGGGCGCCATGATTGAAATGATGTACCACCTGCAGCTCAACGCCGGGCAAGACACGCTGCTGCGCTTCTTCGGCGTGGAGCTGGATGCCAAGAGCGCGGTGAGCTGGGTCGGTGCCGTGGTGGTGCTGGCGGTCGGGTTGGCGCTGTTCGAGTGGGCGCGCCGGCGCTTCATGCTCCAGTGGCACGACATCCAGGTGACGATCGAAAAACACACGCAACAGCGGGAGGCAATATGACGACACCCGCCCTCGAATTGCGCGATCTGCGCAAGAGCTTCGGCAAGACCGACATCATTCGCGGCGTCAACCTGGTGGTGAGCCCGGGCGAGCGCGTGGCCATCATCGGCCCCAACGGCGCGGGCAAATCCACGCTGTTCAACCTGATCTCGGGCCGTTTCGAGCCCAGCAGCGGCGACGTGATGCTGGGCGGCCACCGCATCAACGGCTTGAAGCCGTTCGAGATCAACCGCCTGGGCCTCTCGCGCAGCTTCCAGATCACCAACATCTTCCCCAAGCTCAGCGTGTTCGAGAACCTGCGCTGCGGCGTGCTCTGGAGCCTGGGCTACAAGTACACCTTCCTGAAGTTCCTCGCCAACCTCAAGGACGCCAACGACCGCGCCGAAGAGCTCATGCGCATGATCCACCTGGAGCGCAAGCACGACACGCTGGCCATGAACCTCACCTACGCCGAGCAGCGCGCGCTGGAGATCGGCATCACCATCGCCGGCGGCGCGCAGGTGATCCTGCTGGATGAGCCCACGGCCGGCATGAGCAAGAGCGAAACCAGCCGCTTCATCGACCTGATCCGCGAGGTGACGGTGGGCAAGACGCTGCTGACGGTGGAGCACGACATGGGTGTGGTGTTCGGCCTGGCCGACCGCATCGCCGTGGTGGTGTACGGCGAGGTGATCGCCTTCGACACACCCGAAGCCGTGCGCGCCAACCCGCGTGTGCAGGAAGCCTACCTGGGCTCGGTGCTGGCGGATCAACAGGCGGCAGGCCACTGAGGACACACCATGCTTGAGATACAAGACCTTCACGCCTACTACGGCAAGAGCCACGTGCTGCACGGCGTGCATTTTTCTGTCGGCAAGGGCGAGATCGTGGCCCTGCTCGGGCGCAACGGCTCGGGCCGCTCGACCACCGCCAAGGCCATCATGGGCCTGGTGGAAGCCACCGGCAGCGTGGCATGGCAAGGCAAGCCCATCCTGGGCAAGAAGCCGTTTGAGATTGCGCACCTCGGCATTGGCCATGTGCCCGAAAACCGCGACATCTTCCCCAAGCTCACCGTGCACCAGAACCTGCTGCTCGGCCAGAAGGGCAAGGGGCTGGGTGCCCGCTGGAGCTTCGACGACATGTACGCCATGTTCCCCCGCCTGAAGGAGCGCGAGCACACCGAAGCGGGCGTGCTCTCGGGCGGCGAACAGCAGATGCTCACGCTGTGCCGCACCCTCATGGGCGACCCCGACCTCATCATCATCGACGAGCCCACCGAAGGCCTTGCGCCCAAGATCGTGGAATTGGTGGCCGAGTACCTCCAGAAGCTCAAGGCACGCGGCGTGTCGGTGCTGCTGATCGAGCAGAAGCTCACCATCGCCCTGAGCATCTCCGACCGGGTGCTGGTCATGGGGCACGGCAGCATCGTGTTCGAGGGAACGCCGGAAACTCTTCGCGCCGATTCCCAAGTGCGCAAGGAATGGTTGGAAGTCTGAACGCCCGCGCTGCCTGACTCGCTGGCGACAAGTGGGCCTTGCGGCAGCGCAGCAAGTTCCTAGAATCGAACGATCGTTCTTTTTCGGGAAGAACATCACAGTCAATGCCCCCGGGCACCCGTTTCCGCCAACAACGAAGGAGATTCCATGACCGCTGAGTACCAGGTCCACGGCGATGTCGCCGTCATCACCATGAACAACCCGCCGGTCAACGGTCTGGGTCTTTCCACGCGCCAGGGCATCGCCGCTGGCCTGGAGAAGGCGGAGGCCGATCCGGCCGTGAAGTCCATCGTGATCACCGGCGCCGGCAAGGCGTTTTCGGGCGGTGCCGACATCCGTGAATTCGGCTCGCCCAAGGCACTGGCCGAGCCCAACCTGCTCTCCGTGATCCTCGCCGTGGAAAACACGTCCAAACCCGTCATCGCCGCCATGCACAGCGTCGCCATGGGTGGTGGCCTGGAACTGGCCCTGGGTTGCCACTACCGCATTGCCGCGCCCGGCACGAGCATTGCGCTGCCTGAAGTGAAGCTTGGCCTGATCCCTGGCGCCGGTGGCACGCAGCGCCTGCCGCGCGCCCTGGGCGTGGAGCCTGCGCTCAACATGATCGTGAGCGGCGAGCCGGTGAAGAGCGAAATGCTGGCCATGCTGCCCGGCCAGAAGTTGTTCGACAAGATGGCCGCTTCGCCCGAAAGCCTGGCCGAGGAAGCCCTGGCGCTGGCGCGCGAGATGGCCGCCAAGCATGCCGATGGCAGCGCGCTGCCCAAGGTGCGCAACCTGCCGTGCAAGCACCCGCTGGGTGATGCGTACTTCCAGTTCGCCCGCAACATGGTCAAGGGCATGTCGAAGAACTTCCCCGCGCCCGCCAAGTGCGTGGACGCGGTGGAAGCCGCGACCAAGAAGAAATTCGACGACGGCATGGCCTTCGAGCGCGAGATCTTCATCAACCTGATGTGGACACCCGAGTGCCGCGCGCTGCGCCACCTGTTCACCGCAGAACGCGCCGCGAGCAAGATTCCTGACGTGCCGGAAGACACCCCGAAGCGCGAGATCGCCTCGGTGGCCGTCATCGGCGCCGGCACCATGGGTGGCGGCATCGCCATGAACTTCCTCAACGCCGGCATCCCGGTGAAGATGCTGGAGATGAAGCAGGAAGCGCTGGACCGGGGTCTGGCGACCATCCGCAAGAACTACGAAGCGCAGGTCAAGAAGGGCAAGCTCAAGCAGGACAAGTACGAACAGCGCATGGCGCTTTTGAGCACCACGCTGAGCTACGACGACCTCAAGGAGGCCGACCTCGTGATCGAGGCGGTGTTCGAAGAGATCGGCGTCAAGGAAGCCGTGTTCAAGGAACTCGACCGCGTGATGAAGCCCGGCGCGATCCTGGCCTCCAACACCTCGACGCTCGACGTCAACAAGATCGCCTCGTTCACCAAACGCCCGCAGGACGTGGTGGGCCTGCACTTCTTCAGCCCGGCCAACGTGATGAAGCTGCTGGAAGTGGTGCGCGGCGAGAAGACCGCCAAGGATGTGATGGCCACCGTGATGACCGTGGCCAAGAAGATCAAGAAGACCGCGGTGGTCTCCGGCGTGTGCGACGGCTTCATCGGCAACCGCATGATCGAGCAGTACGGCCGCCAGGGCGGTTTCCTGCTCGACGAAGGCTGCACGCCCGAGCAGGTCGACAAGGCGATGGAAAAGTTCGGCATGGCCATGGGCCCGTTCCGCATGGGCGACCTGGCCGGCAACGACATCGGCTGGGCGATCCGCAAGCGCCGCTACCAGGAAAAGCCGGACATGAAATACAGCAAGACGGCCGACCTGCTGTGCGAGAAGGGCCGCTTCGGCCAGAAGACCGGTGCCGGCTGGTACGACTACGTGCCGGGCAAGCGCGACGCGATCCCGAACGCCGAGGTGGTGAAGATGATCGAGGACCACCGCAAGAGCCTGGGCATCACACCCCGCAAGATCTCCGACGAGGAAATCGTGCAGCGCCTGGTGTATTCGCTGGTGAACGAGGCCGCGCACATCCTGGAAGAGGGCATCGCCAACAAGGCCAGCGACATCGACGTGGTCTATATCTTCGGCTACGGCTTCCCCGCGCACCGCGGCGGCCCGATGATCTACGCCGACACGGTGGGCCTGTTCAACGTGGTGCAGAGCATGAAGCGCTTTGCCAAGAACCCGCTGGACGACGCGAAATTCTGGGAGCCAGCACCGCTGCTGGCGCGCCTGGTCGCCGAAGGCAAGACCTTCAACTGAACAACTTTTAGGAATTCATCATGACCAACGCCGTCATCGTTTCCACCGCCCGCACACCCCTGGCCAAGAGCTGGAAGGGCGCCTTCAACATGACCCACGGAGCCACCCTCGGCGGCCACGCGGTGCAGCACGCCGTTGCCCGCGCCGGCATCGAGGCCGCCGAAGTGGACGACGTCATCATGGGCTGCGCCAACCCCGAGGGCGCCACCGGCGCCAACATCGCACGCCAGATTGCATTGCGCGCCGGCCTGCCCATCACCACCTCGGGCATGACGGTCAACCGCTTCTGCTCGTCCGGCCTGCAGACCATTGCCATGGCCGCACAGCGCATCATTGCCGGCGAGGGCGACGTGTACGTGGCCGGCGGCGTGGAGAGCATCTCCTGCGTGCAGCAGGAGATGAACACGCACATGCTGGCCGACCCATGGCTGGCCAAGAACAAGCCCGAGATCTACTGGAACATGCTGCAGACCGCCGAGCAGGTGGCCAAGCGCTACAACATCGGCCGCGATGCCATGGACGAGTACGGCGCGGCCAGCCAGCAGCGGGCCACGGCAGCGCTGGAAGCCGGTCTGTTCAAGGCCGAGATCGCCCCCATCACCGTGACCGCCGGCGTGGCCGACAAGGTCATGGGTCTCACCACCAAGCAGGTGACGGTGGAGAACGACGAAGGCATCCGCGCCGGCACCACGTTTGAAGGCATCCACGGCCTGCGCTCGGCGCTGCCGGGCGGTCTGGTCTCGGCTGGCAATGCCAGCCAGTTCAGCGATGGCGGCGGCGCCTGCGTGATCATGAACGAGACCCTGGCCGAGAAGCGCGGCCTCACGCCCCTGGGCCGTTTCCTCGGTTTCGCGGTCGCCGGCTGCGAGCCCGATGAAATGGGCATCGGCCCGGTGTTCGCCATCCCCAAGGTGCTCGCGCGCCTGGGCCTGAAGGTGAGCGACATCGACCTGTGGGAACTCAACGAAGCTTTCGCGGTGCAGGTGATCTACTGCCGCGACAAGCTGGGCATTCCGGGCGACAAGCTCAACGTGAACGGCGGCGCGATCGCCGTGGGCCACCCCTACGGCGTGTCGGGCCAGCGCCTGACCGGCCACGCGCTGATCGAAGGCAAGCGCCGCGGCGCAAAGCGTGTCGTGGTGACCATGTGCATCGGCGGCGGCATGGGTGCCGCTGGTGTATTTGAAGTGTTGTAAACCCGCGCGCTGCGCGGGGTACAACACCCCCCGCGCCGCCTTCGGCGTCACCCCCCGGAGGGGGGCGATGCCTGTGGCCCGGCGGAGCCGGTTCCACGGCCTCCTGGGTTGGGGCACGCGCCTCGGATGAGCGCGGGTCTTCAGTTGCTTTTTGCTGTTTGCGAGATGGATCACCTCTATGAGCCTTCGCCCGACCGTCGACTTCCTGCTGCACGACTGGCTGCACGTCGAGACGCTGCAGCAGCGCGAGCGTTTCGCGGACCACAGCCGCGAAACGTTTGACGCGGTGCTCGACACCTGCGAACGCATCGCGCGCGAAAAGTACGCACCCTTCAACCGGCTGGTGGACACGCAGGAGCCGCATTTCGACGGCGAGCGCGTGATCCTGCCGCAGGCCACGCACGACGCGCAGAAGGCCTACGCTGCCTCGGGCATGCTGAGCGCTGCGCAGGACTACGACGTGGGTGGCATGCAGTTGCCCTACACGGTGGAGGCCGCGGCCAACGCGTTCTTTGCCATGGCCTCGGTCAGCATCGGCAGCGGCATGCTCACCACCGGCAACGCCAACCTGCTCATGGTGCACGGCACCGAGATGCAGAAGCAGGTGTTTGCGCTCAACGAATTCAGCGGCCGTTTCTCGGGGACCATGTGCCTGTCGGAGCCACAGGCGGGTTCCAGCTTGAGCGACGTGTCCACGCGCGCCGTGCCCGATGGCGCCGATTTCGCCGACGACCCGCTCGGCCCACGCTACCGCCTCAAGGGCAACAAGATGTGGATCTCGGCCGGCGAACACGAGCTGACCGACAACATCATCCACCTGGTGCTGGCCAAGATTCCGGATGAGCACGGCAAGCTGGTGCCGGGCACGCGTGGCATTTCGCTCTTCATCGTGCCCAAGAAAATGGTGAACGCCGCGGGTGAACTGACCGGCGAGCGCAACGACGTCGCGCTGGCCGGCCTGAACCACAAGTGCGGCTGGCGCGGCACCACCAACACGCTGCTCAACTTCGGCGAGGGCAAGTACCCCGTAGGCGGAGAAGCGGGCGCCGTGGGCTACCTGGTGGGGCAGGCCGGCAAGGGCCTGCACTGCATGTTCCACATGATGAACGAGGCCCGCATTGGCGTGGGCATGGCCGCGACCATGCTGGGCATGGCGGGTTACCTCGCCAGCCTGGACTACGCGAAGAACCGCCCACAGGGCCGCCCCATGGGCCCGGCCGGCAAGGACCCGGCGCAGGCACCCGTGCGCATCATCGAACACGCCGACGTCAAGCGCATGCTGCTGGCGCAGAAGTCGTATTGCGAAGGCGCGCTCGCGCTCGAGCTGTACTGCGCGCGCCTGGTGGACGAACAACACACGGCCGATGCCGCCACGGCCGACGATGCGCGCCTGCTGCTGGAGGTGCTCACGCCCATCGCCAAAAGCTGGCCGAGCGAGTGGTGCCTGGAAGCGAACAGCCTCGCGATCCAGATCCACGGCGGCTACGGCTACACGCGCGACTTTCCGGTGGAGCAGTACTGGCGCGACAACCGCCTGAACATGATCCACGAGGGCACGCACGGCATCCAGGCCATGGACCTGCTGGGCCGCAAGGTGCTGATGGAGGGCGGCAAGGGCCTCACGCTGCTGGCCGGGCGCATCAACGACACCATTCAGCGCGCGATCCACATTCCCGAATTGGCGGCCCATGCCGACGCGCTGGGCCAGGCGCTCGCGCAGGTGGGTGCCGCCACCAAGGCGGCCTGGGCCACCGGTGAACCGACCGACGCGCTGGCCAATGCCGTGCCCTACCTGCAGGCCTTCGGCCACACGGTGCTGGCCTGGGTCTGGCTGGACGTGGCGCTGGCCGCGCACGCAGCACCCGAGTCGAGCGCACGCACCGGGCGTCTCGCCGCCATGCGCTTCTTCTTCCACTACGAGCTGCCGAAAACCGGTGCCTGGCTGCAGGTGGTGAGCAGCCGCGACCAGACCTGTGCGGCCCTGCCCGAGGAGGCCTTCTGATGCTGCATCACATCGTCATGTGGAAGATCAAGGATCTGGGCGCGGAGGGCGACAAGGCCACCAACATCGCGAAAGCCAAGGCCCTGCTCGATGCCTGCGCGCAGTTGGTGCCCGGCATCGAACGCTTTGAAGTGGCCACGGCCCAGCCGGGTCTGGAGGGCACCTACGATCTGGTGCTCAACAGCAGCTTCACCGACCGCGCAGCGCTCGCGGCGTACCAGACGCATCCTTCGCATGTGGCGTTGAAGCCGTTCATGCGAAAGGTCGTGCTCGAACGCCAGTGCATGGACTACGAGACATGAAACACCGCCTGCGCCGCTTTGCGGCTTCCCCCTCTCTTGCGCCTTCGGCTTGGAGGGGGACGGCACCTGGGGCCGGCAAAGCCGGACCCTCGGTGCCCCTGGCCTGCGCTGCTTCATGCGTCGTCTGACATACCTCAAACCAAAGGAGACCAACATGACCCGAACCATCCACCAACTCTTCGACCTCAAGGGCAAGACCGCCCTCATCACCGGTGGCTCGCGCGGCCTGGGCCTGCAGATGGCCCACGCGCTGGGTGAAGCTGGTGCCCGCGTGGTGATCAGCTCGCGCAAGACCGAAGACCTCGAAGCGGCCACGGCCGAGCTGCAGGCCGCCAACATCGACGCCCGCTGGATCGCCGCCGATTGTTCGAAGGAGGAAGACATCCAGCGCCTGGCCGACGAGAGCCTGCAGCGCCTGGGCGACATCGACATCCTGATCAACAACGCCGGTGCCGCCTGGGGCGCGCCCGCCGAAGACCACCCGGTGGACGCCTGGGACAAGGTGATGAACCTCAACGTGCGCAGCTACTTCATCCTGAGCCAGATCGTGGCCAAGCGCAGCATGATCGCGCGCAGAACCGGCAGCATCATCAACACCGCCTCCATCGCCGGCCTGGGCGGCAACCCGCGCGACATGAAGACCATCGCCTACAACACCTCCAAGGGTGCGGTGATCAACTTCACCCGCGCGCTCGCCGCCGAGTGGGGCGCTCACGGCATCCGCGTCAACGCGATCTGCCCCGGCTTCTTCCCAAGCAAGATGACCATGGGCACGCTCAAGGCCATGGGCGAAGAGCGCCTGGCCGCGCACGCGCCGCTGGGCCGCCTGGGCGACGACGAAGACCTGAAAGGCCTCACGCTGCTGTACGCGAGCGACGCCGGCAAACACATCACGGGCCAGTGGCTGGCGGTCGATGGAGGTGTGTCCATCATCACCGGGGGCTAAGACCAGGACCACTCCCGCCCCGCTGCGCGCGACCCAGGGGGCGGCACTGGCGGCCCGGCAGAGCCGGTTCCGCGGTGCCCTGGATCCAGACATTTCATCCATCCGGTTGTATCGTTCACCCATGAAATTTTCCGTCCGCATCCCTTTCGTTGAACTGCTCGGCTTCGAACTTCTGAAGTTCGAAGGCGGTGAGGCGGAGATCGCCTTCGATCCGTTGCCGGACCACCTGAATTCCTTCGACGTGGTGCACGGCGGCGCCAGCATGACCTTGCTCGATGTGGTGATGGCACACGCGGCGCGCTCGGTCGAGCCCGACCTGGGCTGCGTCACCATCGAGATGAAGACCAGCTTCATGCGCGCAGCCCAGGGGCCTTTGCGCGCCAAGGGCCGCATGTTGCACCGCACGGCCACCATGGTCTTCACCGAAGGCAGCATCTTCAACGCGGCCAACCAGCTGTGTGCACACGCCACCGGCACCTTCAAGCTGGTGCCACGCCTGGCCACCGGGCCAGGCAGCGCCCAGCCCTTCAACCGCATTTCAACAGACTGATTTCCACAGGAGACACCACATGCCCACCAATCACCAGATCGTGCTCGACAACCGCCCCCAGGGCGAAGCCACCGTCGACAACTTCAAGCTCGTCGCCACCGACACCCCCGCGCTCAAGGACGGCCAGGTGCTGGTGCGCCACCACTTCCTGAGCCTGGACCCGTACATGCGCGGGCGCATGAACGACAGCAAGAGCTACGCGGCTTCGCAGGCCTTGGGCGAGGTCATGATCGGTGGCACCGTGGGCGAAGTGGTCGAGTCCATGCACCCCAAGTTCAAGGCCGGTGACCAGGTGGTGGGCATGGGCGGCTGGCAGGAGTTCAGCGTGGTCGACGCGAATCAGGTGGGTGCCTTGCGCAAGGTGGACACGACCCACGTGCCGCTGTCGTACTACCTGGGTGCTGTCGGCATGCCGGGTGTGACCGCCTGGTACGGCCTGGTGAAGATCATCAACCCCAAGGCCGGCGACACCGTGGTGGTGAGCGCGGCCACGGGCGCGGTGGGCAGTGCCTTCGGTGCACTGGCCAAGGCGCGCGGCTGTCGTGCGGTGGGCATCGCCGGAGGACCCGACAAATGCAAGTACGCGGTGGAAGAGCTCGGCTTCGACGCCTGCATCGACTACAAGCTGCACAAGGACGCCTGGTCGCTGGCCAAGGCACTCAAGGAAGTCTGCCCCAAGGGCATCGACGGCTACTTTGAAAACGTGGGTGGCATGGTGCTCGACGCGGTGCTGCTGCGCATGAACGCCTTCGGCCGCATCGCGGTGTGCGGGATGATCGCCGGCTACGACGGCCAGCCGCTGCCGCTGACCAACCCGGCGCTGATCCTGGTGAACCGCCTGAAGATCGAAGGCTTCATCGTCAGCGAACACATGGAAGTCTGGCCCGAGGCGCTGACCGAGCTGGGCACGCTGGTGGCCACCGGCAAGCTGCGCCCGCGCGAGACCGTGGCCGAGGGTCTGGCCGCAGCACCCGAAGCTTTCATGGGCTTGCTCAAAGGCAAGAACTTCGGCAAGCAGCTCGTCAAGCTGGTGTAACCCCCCGCGCCGCCTTCGGCGTCACCCCCCGGGGGGCGCCACTGGCGGCCCGGCAGAGCCGGTTCCGCGGTGGCCTGGTCTGAAGGCACCGCTCTCGAAGGAGGTGTTGTGATGAATGCGACGCATGAAGTGTTCAACCAGCCTTCGCCGCTGGTCGATACCAACCTGTTCGGCGCCAACCGGGCCATGCAATCGGCGCTGGCGTTCAACGCGCCCGCACTGGACACCGCCCCGCTGCGCGCGCTGGGCGCTGTGGTGGGCAGCGGCGAGATGCAGACGCATGCGCGGCTGGCCAATGTGCACACGCCGCAGCTCAAGACGCACAACCGCTTCGGACAGCGCGTGGACCAGGTCGAGTTCCACCCGAGTTACCACGCGCTGATGACCGCAGCCACCGCGGCCGGTCTGCACGGCACGGCGTTTTCCGCGGAGCAGCAGGCCACCGGCCATGCCCACCAGTTGCGCGCCGCCGGTTTCATGCTCTTCACCGAACTCGAACCCTCCATCCTGTGCCCCATCTCCATGAGCTACGCGGTGGCGCCCGCGCTCAAGGACAACCCGGCCATCTACAAAGACTGGGAAGCGGGCCTCACCAGCCGCGCCTACGACCCGCAACTCAAGGTCTGGCGCGACAAGGCGGGCCTGACCATGGGCATGGGCATGACGGAGAAGCAGGGCGGCTCCGACGTGCGCGCGAACACCACGCGCGCCGAGCCCGCCGGCAGCGATGCCTGGGGCCAGCGCTACAGCGTCACCGGTCACAAGTGGTTCTTCTCCGCACCCATGTGCGACGCCTTCCTGATCCTCGCGCAGACGACCAGCGGCCTGAGTTGCCTGTTCCTGCCGCGCGTCTTGCCCGACGGTTCGATCAACCAGCTCTTCATCCAGCGCCTGAAGGACAAGCTGGGCAACAAGGCCAACGCGAGTTCCGAGGTGGAATTTGTGGGTGCCAGCGCCTGGCTGGTGGGCGAGGAGGGCCGTGGCATCCCGCAGATCCTGGCCATGGGCACCATGACGCGGCTGGACTGCGCGCTCGGCACCAGCGGCCTGATGCGCCAGGCGCTGGGCATTGCGCTCAACCACACGGCACAGCGCAAGGCCTTCGGCAAGACCTTGATCGATCAGCCGCTGATGAAGAACGTGCTGGCCGACCTGGCCCTCGAATCCGAGGCCGCGACCGCGCTTGCGCTGCGCCTGGCGCGCAGCTTCGACCGCGCGAGCGACCCGCACGAGCAGGTGATGAACCGCCTGCTCACACCCGTGGCGAAATTCTGGATCTGCAAGCGCGGCAGCCACTTCGCGCAGGAAGCCATGGAGTGCCTGGGCGGCAACGGCTACGTGGAGGAGGGCGGCGAGGGCATCATGGCGCGCATCTACCGCGAGATGCCGCTCAACTCCATCTGGGAAGGCGCGGGCAACATCATGGCCATCGACCTGTTGCGCGCGCTGCGCAAAGCGGATGCCGCGGCGGCCCTGGCACAGGAACTCGAACCTTCGCGCAACATGCACCCGGCGCTGGACCGGCTCGCCGCACAACTGCCCATCCGCGTCGAAGAGATGGCCAGCGAGATGGAAGCCCGCCGCCTGGCGCAAGACGTGGCGCTGGCGGTGCAGGCCGCCCTGCTGGCCCAGACCGCACCCGCCGCCGTGTTCAGTGCGTTTTGCGATTCGCGCCTGGACGGCCAGTGGGGCCACAGCTTCGGCTCGCTGGGCGCCGGTGCCGACTTCGACGCCATACTCCAGCGCGCCATGCCCACATGAACAACGACCCGGAGACACCATGTCCGACCTGATCCTGCACCACTACCCCACGTCACCGTTTTCGGAGAAGGTGCGCCTGATTCTGGGACACAAGAAGCTGGCGTGGCAGAGCGTGAACATCCCGCGCATCATGCCCAAGCCCGACGTGATCGCCCTCACCGGTGGCTACCGCCGCACGCCGTTTCTGCAGATCGGCGCCGACATCTATTGCGACACCGCGCTCATCTGCGACGTGCTCGAACACCGCGAGCCCGAGCCCACCCTGTACCCCGAGCACCTCAAGGGCATGGCGCGCGTCTTGTCCCAGTGGGCCGACAGCACGCTGTTCTGGGCCGCCATGGGCTACAGCCTCAGCCCCAAGGGCGCGGCAGCGATGTTTGCCGGCCAGCCGCCGGAAGCGGCCCAGGCCTTTGCTGCCGACCGTGGCGCCATGCGTGGCGGCATGACCAGCCTGCGCGCGGGGGACGCGACTTCCGCCTGCAAGAGCTACCTGCGCCGCCTCTCGACCATGGTGGAAATGCACCCCTACCTGCTGGGCGACGCGCCCTGCGTGGCCGACTTCGCGGCCTACCACCCGCTGTGGTTCAGCCGTGTGGTCAACCCCCCCATGGCCGATATCCTGGACGCCACACCACACGTCATCGAATGGATGGACCGCATGGCCGCGATCGGCCATGGCAGCTTCAGCAAACTCACGTCGGCGGATGCCATCGCCATCGCGGCCGCCGCGCAGCCCGCGCCGCACACCGACGACACTTTCCAGGACGACCACGGCATTGCGCTGGGCAGCCGCGTGACCATCAACGCCGAGGCCTTCGGCCAGGAACCCACCGAAGGCATCCTGCGTGCGGCCACGCGCACGCGGTACACGCTGGAGCGCACCGATGAACGCGCTGGTCTGCTGCACGTGCACTTTCCGCGCATCGGTTTTGTGCTGAGGGAAGTGCGCGCTTGAATTCGACCTCGCTGACCTGGCGCTGCCTGCCTTTTGATGCCCTGCATGCCCGCACGCTCTATGCCCTGCTGCAACTGCGCACCGAGGTCTTCGTGATGGAACAGAACTGCGTGTTCCAGGACATGGACGGCGCCGATGCGCAGTGCTTCCACCTGCTGGGCGAAACGGCGGGCCCGGCCTTGGTGGCCTACGCACGCCTGGTGCCGGCTGGCCTGAAGTTCACCGAGGCCAGCATCGGCCGCGTGGTCACGCTGCCGGCGGCGCGCGGTGGTGGCCTGGGCCATGTGCTGGTGCGCGAAGCGGTGCAGGCCCTGCACGGCCTGTGGGGTGTGCAGCCCATCCGCATCGGCGCGCAGGCACGCCTGGAGGCCTTTTACCGCCAGCACGGCTTCGTACCCGACGGACCGATCTACATCGAAGACGGCATCGACCACATCGAGATGGTGAGGGCCGCCTGAGCTTTTTCTTATCTACAAACAGGAGACACGGATGATTCAGGACTTCAAAGGCAAAACCGCGGTGCTCACCGGCGCCGGTTCGGGCTTCGGCCTGGAATGCGCACGCATCGGCGCCAAGCTCGGCATGAACCTGGTGCTGGTGGACGTGCAGCAGGACGCGCTGGACAAGGCCACGGCCGAGATCGAGGCCACTGGCGCGAAGGTGCTGTCGCGCAAGGTCGACGTGTCCAGCCAGGAACAGATGGAGGCGCTGGCCGCCGACGTCGAGAAGACCTTCGGTGCGCCGCACTTTGTGTTCAACAACGCGGGCGTGGGCTCGGGCGGCCTGATCTGGGAGAACTCGGTGAAGGACTGGGAGTGGGTGCTGGGCGTGAACCTCTGGGGCGTGGTGCACGGCGTGCGCCTGTTCACGCCCATGATGCTCGCCGCCGCCAGGAAGGACCCCAGCTGGCGCGGCCACATCGTGAACACCGCGAGCATGGCCGGCCTGCTCACGCCACCCAACATGGGCATCTACAACGTGAGCAAACACGCTGTGGTGAGCCTCACCGAAACGCTCTACCAGGACCTGAAGCTGGTGAGCGACCAGGTCAGCGCCAGCGTGCTCTGTCCGTACTTCGTGCCCACCGGCATCAGCCAGAGCCACCGCAACAAGCCCGCCGAGCTGGCCGACGAGAAGGCCACGCAAAGCCAGCTGATCGGCCAGGCCATGAGCGACAAGGCGGTTGGCTCGGGCAAGGTCACGGCGGCCGAGGTGGCGCAGCTGGTGTTCGACGCCATCACGGCCGACCGCTTCTACATCTTCAGCCACCCACGCGCGCTGGGCAATGTGCGCGCGCGCATGGAGGGCATCGTCAACCAGACCAACCCGGCCGACCCCTTCCTCGAGCGCCCGGAGATCGGCGTGGGTTTGCGCGCGGCGCTGCGCGCCGTCTGAATGTGAGACAGCGATGGGCGAGGGCGGCCACACCCTGTTCGACACCGCCATCGGTGTCTGCGGCATCGCCTGGGGCGCGGCGGGGGTGCTGGCGGTGCAACTGCCCGAGGCCAACGCGGAGCGCACCCGTGCGCGGCTGCTGAAGGGTTTCCCGCCGCTGCCCGCGGTGGACCAGCCGCCGGCACCGGTGCAGGCGGCCATGGCGGGTGTTCAGGCTTTGCTGGAGGGCCGCTCGCGCAGCGATCTGCGCGAGATCGAACTCGACATGAGCCGCCTCACGCCGTTCCAGCGCGAGGTGTATGCGATGGCCCGCGCCATACCCCCCGGCCAGACCCGCACCTACGGCGAGATGGCGCAGGCCCTGGGCGATGCCGGCCTGGCCCGTGCCGTGGGGCAGGCCCTGGGCCACAACCCCTTTGCCCCCATCGTTCCCTGTCACCGCGTGCTCGCGGCGCGCAGCCGCTCGGGCGGTTTTTCCGCCGCCGGCGGCGTGGCCACCAAGCTGCGCATGCTGCAGATCGAATGTGCGCAAATCGGTGGTGAGCCCGGCCTGTTCGACGGAGACGGCAGATGATCACCGGCACCGAACTGCTGTCGGGCGCCATCCGGGTGGTGGACTACCGCTGCAGCGCCGGCCCGGCCGAGAAGCCGTTCACCGAGGTGCACACAGGCCACTCGGTCTCCTACGTGCGAAAGGGAACCTTTGGCTACCGGGTGCGGGGCGCGTCGTATGAACTGGTGGCCGGCTCGGTGCTGGTGGGCCACCCGGGTGACGAGTTCATGTGCACGCACGACCACCACGTCTGCGGCGACGAATGCCTGGCCTTTCACCTCTCGCCCGGTTTCGTGGATCTGGTCGGCGGCGACAAAGGCACCTGGCGCACCGGCGGCCTGCCGCCGCTGCCCGAACTCATGGTGCTGGGCGAACTCGCGCAGTCGGTGGCCAATGGCCGCAGCGATGCCGGTCTGGACGAAGTGGGCCTGTGGTTCGCGTCCCGTTTCGTGGACGTCGTGACGGGCCGCACCCTCGCGCCGCAGACCACGACCGAGCGCGACCGCCGCCGTGCCGTGGAGGCGGCGATGTGGATTGCCGCCCATTCGCACGAAGACATCGACCTGGACCGGGCCGCTGGCGAAGTGGCCCTGAGCCCGTTCCATTTCCTGCGGCTGTTCTCGCGCGTGCTCGGCGTCACGCCGCACCAGTACCTGGTGCGTTCGCGGCTGCGCCACGCGGCGTGGCTGCTGGCCGACAGCGAGCAAGCGGTGACCGACGTGGCCCTGGCGGTGGGCTTTGCCGACCTCAGCAACTTCGTGCGCACCTTCCACCGCGCGGCCGGCGTGTCGCCGCGCGGCTTTCGCCAAGCCGCCCGAACCGGCCCGAAGCAAGACCGCAAGATTCTCCAAGACCGTGTGACGTCCCTGATCGAAGATGACCGCCTGATCCACCCATCCAGCAGGAAGTCATCACCATGTACGACCACATCGGACTGAAAGTCAAAGACCTCGCCACCAGCCGCCGCTTCTACGAAGCCGCGCTCGCACCCCTCGGCCACGTGCTGGGATCCCACGACGACACCTGCGCCGGCCTGGGCCCGAAAGGTGCACCCGCGCTGTGGCTCTACGCGGCCCAGGGCGCCCAAGGCCCGGGCACGCACATTGCGTTGCGCGCCACCGACCACAAGGCGGTGGACGCGTTCTACAAGGAGGGCCTGAAGGCGGGCGCCCAGGACAATGGCGGCCCAGGCCCCCGCCCCGACTACAGCCCGACCTACTACGCGGCCTTCCTGATCGACCCCGACGGCAACAACGTCGAAGCCGTCTGCCCCTGAACAGGAGAAGCGTCATGGCCACCATCCAGAAGGAAATCGTCATTGAATCGGGCCTGGACCGGGTCTGGTACGCGCTGCGCAACTTCAATGCCGTGCACCTGGAAGAAGGCGAAAAGGCGTTGCCGGTGCAGAGCGGAAATTGAAGCCAGACCTTGCCTGAATTCTTCAGGCGGGGTCTTGCGCTGCGTGGTGTGCGGCGGCCTTTTTCACCTGGTTGCCCAGCACCAGTGCGCGTCCGGCAAAGATGCCACCGGCCGCTTCCATGTCCATGCGCTCGGCGTCGCGCCGGCGCAGGTGTTCCATCACCTCGTCGGCTTCTTCTTCGGCGGCGCCCAGCGTCAAGATGGCCTGGCGGCCCATGGCCATGGCGGACTCGAAGGTCTCGCGCACCAGGTAATCCACGTCGGCCTTTTTGCGCAGTTCCAGCACGTGTTCGCGGTCGAAGGCCCGCACCAGCAGTTCGGCCTGGGGAAACTCGGTTTGGGCCAGTTCGGCGAGGCGCGTGGCGGCTTCCTTGTTGTCCACACACACCAGGATGGCGCTGGCCGAGTGCGCGCCAGCCGCGTGCAGCACGTCGGCACGGCAGCCGTCGCCGTAGTACACCTTGAAGCCGTAGGCCTCGGCGTCGCGGATCATCTGCACGTTGTTGTCGATGATGGTGATGCTGGCGCCACGCGCGATCACGCCCTGGCTGGCAATCTGCCCGAAGCGGCCGAAGCCGACCACCAGCACGCTGGCGGCCTGACCGTTGACAGCCTCGATGCCGTCCATGGACACACCGGGCTTGTTGGCCAGGCGCCGGTGCACCAGCACCACCAGCGGGGTGAGCGCCATCGAGAGCACCACGATGGCGGTCATGTTGGCGTTGACCACCGGGTCGATCACTTTCGCGCCGAGTGCCGCCGCGAACAGCACGAAGGCAAATTCACCGCCCTGCGCCATCAGCACGGCGCGGTCCAGCGCGTCGGCATGCGAGCTTTTCGCGAAGCGCGCCACGCCGTAGATGCACAGCGCCTTGACCACCATCATGGCCACCACGCCTGCCACGATGATGGGCCAGTTGCTGGCCACAGCGGCCAGATCGAGCGACATGCCCACGCTCAGGAAGAACAGGCCGAGCAGCAGACCGCGGAAGGGCTCGATGTCGGCCTCCAGCTGGTGGCGGAAGGTGGATTCGGACAGCAGCACACCGGCCAGGAAGGCGCCCATGGCCATGGACAGGCCCCCCACCTGCATGAGCAGGGCCGCGCCCAGCACCACCAGCAGCGCGGCGGCGGTCATCACTTCGCGCGCCTTGGCGTTGGCCAGCACGCGGAACAAGGGGTTGAGCAGCCACACGCCAGCAGCCACCAGCGCCACCAGCGATCCCAGCGCCAGGCCGATGCTGCCCCAGCGCGACGACGTGGCGGCCGCGGTGCCCGCCAGGTCGGGCGGCGCCATGAAGGTCACCACGGCCAGCAGCGGCACGATCAGCAGGTCTTCAAACAGCAGGATGGCGACGATCTTCTGCCCGCGTGGCTGGGCCATGTCGCCACGTTCGCCCAGCAGCTGCATCACCACGGCGGTGGAGGTGAGCACGAAACCCATGGCGCTCACGAAGGACACGCCCAGCGGAAAACCGAAGGCCAGGCCCACGCCGGTGAGCAGCAGGCCGCACACCACCACCTGCAGGCTGCCCAGGCCGAAGATCGCGCGGCGCAGGCTCCACAGGTGCGAGGGCTGCATCTCCAGCCCGATGACGAAGAGGTACATGACCACGCCCAGTTCGGCCGTGTGCAGGATGGTGGCCGGGTCGCTGATCAGGCCCATGCCGAACGGCCCGATGGCCAGGCCGGCGGCCAGATACCCGAGCACCGAGCCCAGGCCGAGCCGCTTGAACAAGGGCACGGCAACGACCGCTGCGCCCAGCAAGGTCACGACTTTGAGCAGATCGCCTGCGCTGCCTTCAACGGCCATGGGAGAACTCCGGGTGGGTGGGGTGGGCGGATCGGTGGAAGGCGAAATTGTGACGCACGCGAGCCGTGCATACACCAGAGCGAATCGACCTCGCCGAGGCAATGCCATCGCGCGGCAAGGACAATGGGGCGCTATGTTCTTCACCCGTTACCTCAAGATGGCCCTGATCCTGGGCCTGCTCTCCGCCATCGGCCCCTTCGCCATCGACATGTACCTGCCGGCATTGCCCGACATCGGCCGCAGTCTGGGCGCCGAGGTGGGTCCCGTGCAGTTCAGCCTGACCGCCTTCTTTCTCGCGCTCGGTGTGGGCCAGTTGCTCTACGGGCCCGTGTCCGACATGGTGGGACGCAAGCCGCCGCTGTACTTCGGCCTGGGCCTGTTCACGCTGGCCAGCATCGGCTGTGCGCTGGCCACCGACATTCAGACCCTGGTGGCGCTGCGATTCCTGCAGGGCCTGGGCGCGGCCGCCGGCATGGCGATCCCGCGCGCCGTGGTGCGCGACCTGCACACCGGCACCGACGCCGCGCGCCTGATGTCGCTGCTGATGCTGGTGTTCAGTGTCTCGCCCATCCTGGCGCCGCTGGCGGGCAGCGGCGTGATCGCGCTCACCGGCTGGCGCGGCGTGTTCTGGGCCGTGGCCCTGGCCTCGGTGGCGGGCCTCGCGCTGGTCTACGGTGCGCTGCAGGAAACCCGCAGTGCCGCCGACCGCGTGGAGAGCAGCCTGGGCAGCGCCTTGCGCGCTTATGGTTTGCTGCTGCGCGACTGGCATTACCTGGGTCTGGTGGGCATCGGTGCCACCGCCATGGCCGGCTTCTTCGTCTACCTGGCGGGCTCGCCCTTCGTGCTCATCAACCACTACGGCCTCACGCCCGTGCAGTACAGCCTGGCGTTCTCTTTCAACGCCATCGCCTTCATCGGCGCTTCGCAGTTCACCGGCCTGCTGGGTCACCGGTTTGGCCTGGGGCGCCTGGTGAAGGCTGCGGCCAGCGCCTCGGGCCTGACCATGTCGGTGCTGCTGGTGTACTACCTCGCCGGGGGCGACCAACTCGCGGTGCTGATCGCGCTGTACTTCGTGGCCAGCGCCTTCATGGGCCTGGTGATCCCCACCACCTCGGTGCTGGCGCTGGAAAAACACGGCGCCATTGCCGGCACCGCTTCGGCGCTGCTGGGCACGCTGCAGATGCTGGGCGGCGCGGCCGCCATGGCCATCGTGAGCCTGTTTGCCAACGGCAAGCCCATGCCCATGGTGGTGGGCATGGCTTCGGGCGCGCTCATCGGTGTGGCGCTCACCTGGGCAACGCTGGGCGGTGATTCGCAAAACCACCTGGCGCCCGAGGCACAGGGGTGACGCAGCGCGACGGCCTGCCTCAACCCCAGCGCGGCCGGGCTGTGCTGGTCATCGTGCTGGGCATCGCGATGGCGGTGATGGACGGCAGCATCGTCAACCTGGCACTGCCAGGCATTGCGCGCGAACTGAATGCGGGCGCCTCGCAGGCCATCTGGGTGGTCAATGCCTACCAGATAGCTTCATTGGTGATGCTGCTGCCGCTGGCCGCGCTGGGCGACCGCCTGGGCTACCGGCGCGTCTATCTGGTGGGCATGTCGCTGTTCGTGTTGTCGTCCATCGTGGCCATGCTCGCGACCTCACTGCCCATGCTCACGGCGGCGCGCGCGCTGCAGGGCCTGGGCGCGGCCGGCATCATGGCCGTGAACACCGCGCTGGTCCGCCTGATCTATCCAAGCGCTCGGCTGGGGCGCGGCATCGCGATCAACTCCATGGTGGTCGCCACCTCGACCATGGCCGGGCCAGCGGTGGCCGCAGCCATTCTCTCGGTGGCGTCGTGGCCGTGGCTGTTCGCGCTCAACGTGCCGCTGGGCCTGCTCACGCTCTGGATGGGTCGCCGCGCGCTGCCCACCAACCCGCCGCGCACCGAGGCGGCGCCGCAGTTCTCGCTCATCGATGTGCTGCTCAACGTGCTCATGTTCACGCTGGTGTTCATCGGTGCGGAGCAGCTGGGCGTGCGCGGCGAGGCGGCCCACAGCGCATCACCCCTGGGCTGGACCTTGCTCGCCGCGGGGGTGGCGGTGGGCGTGGTGTACCTCCGCCGGCAGTGGCACCTGACGGCACCGCTGTTCCCGCTGGACCTGCTGCGCATCCCCGTGTTCGCGCTGTCCATGGGTTCGTCGCTGGGCGCGTTCTGTGCGCAGATGCTGGCCTTTCTGAGCCTGCCTTTTCTGTTGCTCGAAGTTCAGGGCCGCACGCACATGGAGGCCGGCCTGATCATGACGGCCTGGCCGCTGGCCACCGTGCTGGTGGCGCCGGTCGCGGGGCGCCTGATCGGGCGCTATCCCGCGGGCTGGCTGGGGGGCATCGGCATGGTGGTGTTCGCCACTGGCCTGCTGCTGGTGGGCCTGCGGCCCGAACAGACCACCGTTCTGGACATGGGCTGGCGCCTGGCGCTGTGCGGCGCGGGCTTCGCGCTGTTCCAGTCACCCAACAACCACACCATCGTGACCACCGCGCCGCTGCACCGCAGCGGCGCGGCCAGCGGCATGCTGGGCACGGCGCGGCTCACGGGGCAGACCTTCGGGGCGGTGATGCTGGCGGCGATCTACGCGGTGTGGGACCAGCACGACGGGCGAGGCGAGACCATCGCTCTGTGCCTGGCGGCGGGTTGTGCCTTGCTCGCGGGAGTGAGCAGCTCGCTGCGCGTTCGGCACTGAGGCTGTCCGCGGCCAAAGTCGTTGCGACTGACTGAGGTGCCTACACGGTTATTGAGCGTGATCTTGCTTCGACTACGGTGTCGGCGATCGGCCGGTTGAATCCGCCGCCGCCCGTCGCCTACTGTCCCCTGCGACATTCTTGCCAGACCTGTACATCCTGACCCTTGGTTTCCAGAAAGGTTTGCAGTCGCTTGAAGCGCTTCTCCGTTGCTTCCAAGAAAACCCGGTCTACCACTGGCTCCAGCAACCATGCCAAGGCAGTTGGTGCAACGGCGAACGCGTAGGTATAGATCAACAGGGAGCGTTCATCTCCCAGGTCAACGTGGCGCATGGACGCGGCCCAGCGGGAGAAGGGAAAGGATGTACCGACCATGGTGGCGGCTGCGAGCCTTGGCGGGTCGTAGGTGACGAATCGAGTGGTCATCGAAAGCGTGCGCAACAGCCCGCCACCGGTATTCTCGCTGACAGCACCCACGCTTGGGCATGGCGATCCATCCGTTACCCGCGTCTGAGACACCAGGGAATCCCAATGGACGCGCCACTGATGGTAGTGAAACGCGTCGAACACCACCCTGGCGGGTACGGGCATGGTGAACTCAAGCTTGCGGTGTGCCATGGGACTCAGGGCCAGGCCGGCTTGGCAACCATCAGATAGAACACCACCAACATGGCGAAAAACGCGGGATAGCCCAGGCCCTCCCACCAGCGGCGATATCGGTGGAACTCTGGCGGCAGTTCAACGCCGTCACGTGCGGCGGCATTGGCCATGCGGGCCATCCGCACCTGGAGCCAGACGACGGGTAACCAGCAGGCACCGGCCAGCAAGTACAGCGAGATAGACAGCGCCAGCCAAGGTGTGGACAGCGGCCAGCCCGCTGCATGGGCCAGCCACATGCCTGATAGCAGCTGAAAAATGGCCGCGGGTGTCGTGAACCACCAGTCGGCGCGGACGACCAGCCGACTGATGACAGCCTGCGCCGCAACACTGCCGCTTCGATTGCCAAAGAACATATAGAAGGCCGAGCCGAATCCGGTACCCACCAGCACCACGCTGGAGAGCACATGCAGCCATTTGACCAACAGGTAGACGCTCATTTTCGCCTCTCTTCGCGCAGCAACTCCCAGAGGCAAGCCGCCAGGGGAATGTTCTTGGTCAGCGGCCCCAAGGGATGAAGCCACAGCGTCGGTGTCAACACGGTAGCTGCGACGGTCATGAGCACCATCATGGCCAAAGCCATCAGGTAAATGCCTCGCCCCGGCCGCAGTGCCATGCCCAGGCCCAGCACCAGATCAACGCCGGCACCCACCAGAATCGCCACCCGAATGGCGAGGGGATCGGACCACCCTGCCTGCTTGAGCAACTCGGATGACTGCCCTTCCAGCTCCACCACGCTGACGACGGCCGTGGCTAGCCAGACAAAGACGAGCCCCCCCCGCAACACACCCATCGAAGTCGATCGTTCAGGCGACGGCATGTCTGGAAACTTCAATATCTGTCTGCATGTGCCAGCGTGCAAACTCTGGCTCGAAATCCGCAAGGGTCAATTGGCCCGCTGCCGTGAATGCGCCTACTGGCAGCGGCGAGCCACGTGCTAGCCGACGGGTGAGCAAGATGGCAGCCATGCACGGAATTTCCGGGCCGTGACCGTTGTCGGCGGCGATGTGCCATGCAGCTGAAGTGTCGCGGCCCTGACCATCACAGCCGGATATCCGCACCACCATGCCGCCCAACCCCGAACCGAAATAGTCGAACAGCGTTCCCGCCCTGTTCAGAGCGCGCGCCCAGCGCGAAGGTGGTGGAATGATCCGGACGGCACGCATTGCAGCCAGCAAGGCCAGGATGCGCTGCGAAAGGCCGACCTCGACTGCTGCGCGAAATACCACCCGGTCGCGAACAGCGTAGCGGCTCGGGAACAGCTCAAGATCGGGGATATCGCACAAGGCGCTTTTGCGGGAACGCAGTCGGGCAAAGTGTTCTTCATGCAGACCGCCCCAGCCCCGACGTACCTGCCAGCGGCCATCCAGCCATACTGAGACACTCTCCCCACAGTAGCTCAGCACCCCAGCCAGCGTTGCATCGCCCCGCGGAGCGGCCTGTGCTGGAGCAATGCAGATTGCGATACGGTCGATGCGCTGCCAATCGGCGCATAACGCGTCAATCACAGCAGAAGAGAGCGCAGGCACCGTGCTGGCACCGCTGATAGCTGTTCGCCCAGCACGCCGGAACGCTGCATTCACAGCCATCGGGAAGTCACAGACGAAGCGCCGACCGTCCGCAAGATCCAGGTAGTGCGCGCGCGCAGCGGCCGCTGCAGCGGCCACTGTGTAGCTCTGAGCCTGAAACGGGCCAGCGGTATGGATGACCAACTCCACACCGAGTGACGCCACCCGCTCCGCTAAGTCGCTCTGACTTTGATCCAGTGCCAGCCCCGTTGCTCGAGGTCCAAACTCCTGAGCCAGCGCCAGTGCACGTGACGCATCTCGACCGGCTACCAGCAGTTCGACGTCCGTATCTGAGGCGAGGGCGCGGCATATGCGAGCTCCGAAATTACCGTAGCCGCCGAGGACTAAAACTTTCATCTTGTGGATTCTGCAGGAAACCCCATTGACCGCCCTTGGACGGTGCCGGAAGTCTGGCCTCTCCACGCGCTAGCTACCGCGTGTCACGATGAAATCGACGGGCGCTTGCATGCCAGTCCCTCGGCCAGCGCCCGCACCGACAGCGGCGCACAACCCTCGGCCTTGTTGCTGATCGTGACAAAGGCGTTCTGCCCGGCGCCGGTCACGCCGGCGATGGTGCGCACCAGCAGTGCGCGGGTCTCGTCGTCCACGTCGTGGATGCGGTCGTAGGGGCTGTATTCCTTGCGCGCGTCTTCATAGCCATAGGCACCGTGCAGCGGGTTCAGGTTCCAGCGGCAGACCATGGGGCCGGGCCAGAGCGCGCGCAACAAAGGCAGTTGTTTCTCCAGCCGCGGCATCTTGGCGTGCAGGCAGAGACACCAGGTGGCGCCGGCCTCGCGCAGCACGGCAGCGAGCTCGTGCACAAAGGGTTCGTCCAGCCACTCCGGGTCGCGCACTTCCACCGCCAGCACACCATCGGGCGCGATGGGTGAAAGTGGTGGCTGGGCCAGCAGGAGCTTGCGCAGGCGCTGCAGCACCAATGGCAGGTTGTGAAGCAGGTGCCGTGGCATCGGGCTGAGCTGGAACACCAGCGCACCCACCTTGTGGCCCAACCCTGCGAGCGCGGGCGCCACGAAGTCCTGCGTGGCCAGGGCCGGGTCCAGAAAGGCCGGGTTGGGTTGGCGGCCGCGGCCGTCCTCGCCGCGCACCAAGGCGTCGGTCACGTGGCTGGGTGCTTTCACCACAAAGCGGAAATCGTCAGGGACCTGTGCCGCGTAGCGCGCGTACTGGCCTTCGGTGAGCGGGCGGTAGAAGCCGCGGTCCAGGCTCACGGTGCGCATCAGGGGGTGTTGGGCGTAGGCGGCCAATCCCTCTTTCGAGAGTTGCGCATCGGGGTAGTCGCCATCCCACACCAGGCCGACCCAGCCGGGGTAGGTCCAGGACGAGGTGCCCAGGCGCAGGCGCGGCGGCATGGCCGAAGCCAGCGCCTGCAGGGCCGCGTCGGGCGGGGCGGCGCCGACGCCCGTTCGCTGTTTGCGCGCGGGTGGGGCAGCGGGTGGGGGCGGTGCGGGTGAGTCGCCGAAGAGGTTGTCTTGCATGGTGCGCGGGTGCCGGAGGTCTGGCCAAACCGCCACCCGGATGGCACCGATGGTAGCCCGACGTGCTCAGTGAAACAGGCGTTGCAGCCAGCTCCGCGCACCCGTGAGCGGTCTTCGCATGGCCAGTGGCAACTGGCCCCCTGCCGACGCAAAGTCGATTTCAAAGTCGAGATCGTCCGACACCTGGGCCTGATGTCGCGCGGTGCGCTCAGGCACCGCCAGCAGTTGCCTGTGGCGGGTCAATGCGGATCGCAGCGTGCGGTTCAGGTACTCAGGGCCAGCGGGTTTGGCAATGAAGCGGTATATCTGGCCTTCGTTGATCAGCCGACCAATGACTGCGCTGTCGCGCTCCTGGCTGTAGACCAGCACGACCACTTGGGGTTGGTTGCGGCGAATGGCCCGGATCAGGTCCATCTGTTGCGAGCGCGCGCCCTGGATGTCGGTGATCAGCACGGCGATTTTCCGTCGCGTCAACTGGTTCACCGCTTCCCCGATGTCACTGGTGCAAACGATGTTGGTCGCAGTTTTGACGGAGGCCTGCCACTGAGCGGCAGCCTTGCTGTCGTTGTCGAACACCAGCACCCCCTCGTGAAAGGTGTCTGACCCGTCGGCGTCCAGGCTGTCCTGGCAATCGACCCAGGACGTCTGCGTCATCCGGGCCACCTTGGCGGCATCGCTGACCGTGTCCAGCAGCTTCTGGTTGTCCCAGGGTTTGGATATGAAGCGGAAGATCTCGCTCTCATTGACCGAACTCAGCACGGCGTTGAAGTCGGAGTAGCCCGTGAGCAAGAGCCGGATGCTGCGCGGCGACACGCGCTTGGCCCGCTCCAGAAATTCGGTACCGGTCATGCCCGGCATGCGCTGATCGCTGATGACCACGTCGAAGTGCTCGGCACTCAGCAAGGCCAGCCCGTCGAGTCCGCTGCCCGCCACGGCCACCTCGTATTGGCCGCGCAGGAGCCAGCGCAAGGACCGCAGCAGACCGGGCTCGTCGTCGACGCACAGCACCCTGGGCAGTGAAGCATTGCTCATGGTCATGCCGCCTTGTCGATGGGCAGCCGCACCCGAAACTCGGTGCCCAGTCCCACGTCGCTGCTGACCTGGATGTCGCCGCCGTGTTCTTCCACGATGTTGCGAGCGATCGCAAGACCCAGGCCCGTGCCCTCGCCGTCGGGTTTGGTGGTGAAGTACGCCTCGAAGATGCGGGGCAGCACATGGGCTGGAATGCCGGCGCCCGTGTCGCGAATGCTCACGGTGATGAAACTGGCGTCGGCCTCGGTGCATACGGTGATCGTGCCCACGCCCTGGATGGCCTGAGCCGCGTTGTTGATGAGGTTGAGGAACACCTGGTTGAGCTGCGACACATTGCATTTGATTGAAGGCAGGGGTTTGAATGACCGCTCCAGGGTGATCTTGGTCGAAATCACCGTCTTGGCGATGTAGCACACGCTGCCCAGCGCGCTGTTGAGGTTGACCTCCGCGGTGTGAGCACGGTCCAGACGGGTGAAGCTGCGCAGGTTGTCCACCAGTTCGTTCATCTGTTCCATGCCCATGAGCACGTCGCTGAGCATCTCGCGCGCTTCGCGCACCTCCAGCATCGCGGAGGCAAGTTCCCTCGCCTGGTGCTCATCATCCTGGGGATCCATCAGGACGTCTGATCCGCTGGACACCACGTCGGCGCTGCAGATCGAATGACGGATCTGTCGATGCACCGCGCCCTCCAGCTGATCCAGCGCCTGGATCGACATGAGCACGTTGTTTTTGGAGAAGGCCAGAGGCGTGTTGAGCTGGTGCGCCACGCCTGCCACCATCTGTCCCAGCGACGTCATCTTTTCCGACTGGGCCAGGCGCTGCTGGGTGGCGTCGCTTTCACGGGCCTGGCGCTCGATGACGGTCTGGGCACGGCGCACGATGCTCAACAGAACGACATACAGCAGGGCCAGCAGGCCTGCCACGATGGCCAGCTGCTGGTTGGAGCTGCTCTGCACCTGCTGGTGGTTGCTGGCGGCCTGCTCGGCCAGGCGGCTCTGGTTGGCCAGCGCGACCTGCTTGAATTCGCTCGATGTCGCCTTGATCTGACCCAGGAAGGATGTCACGTCGGCGTACACCTCGAACACGCCCACGACGTTTTGACTTCCCGGCTCGATCACGGGCAGGTAGCTGGCGATCAGGTCGCGGTTTTCCACCACACCTTGCAAAGCGCTGAACTTGTCGCGGAAGGTGAGCTCGCTGATGGACTTGCCCTCACGCGCCGCACCCTTCCAGCCGGCGCTGTCTGATTTGTCTTCACCGATCTGAGCGAGCTCGGTGGAATAGACCGTGATGCCGTTCATGTCGTACACCTTGATCTTGAAGATGGTGCTGCCTTGCATGGCCTCACGCACACGCGCATCCAGTGGGCCAAAACTCGCCAGCGTCTGAAGCCGGGTGCCTGCCTCCTTGAAGCAGGCCTTCTTCTCAGGGGAGGCGACCGCTTTGCCTTGTGCGTCCACGACATCGGCCAATGCCCTGCAATGCGCAAAGTCGACCGATCCGGTCTCGGCCAGGTAGGGCGTGAGGTCGCTCGCCCACAAGGCGTTGGAGAAGAGCCGCGTCAGGTTGACGTTCCCTTGTTCGTTCACCGCGAGCAGGTCGCGGCGCGCCACGACATCGGCTCGGGTCACGAAATCGGACTGGATGTCGCTCAGCGTCTGCGCCCCCTCGGTTTGCACCTTCTGGAAAAAGGTGGACTGGCGATGTTCGAAATACATCAGGGTGACGGCGACCACACCGAAGGCGACCAGACTGGTGGCGGTGAAGTAGCGGGTCAAGCGGAAATAGTTGCTCATGGAATCTCCGGCGGAGGAATGGGAAACCGAGGCCATCAATTCAAGGGGACCGCATGTTGATGGCCTTGTCGGGCTGGCTGCGATACTAGGTAGGGGTATGAAAACGACCCATACTCCAAGGGAAGTATTTCGTGCTCGAACCAGGATCCATTGGTGATAAAAGTCATGACGGCATCAGAAAAAAGTTCTCTGATGGCGGCCGCGCCTGATGAAAAATCAGGTTGCCGGCATGTGGCAAACTCCCTCGCTTTTTCAACCTCCTCAGACATCCGCCGCAGAGGCGGGAAAAGCCACAGATGCAGAACATCGTTGCGCAAATCGCGCAGGAAATCCGGGTCGGCGTTCACCAGGTCCAGGCCGCCGTGGACCTCATCGACGGCGGGGCCACGGTGCCCTTCATCGCGCGCTACCGCAAGGAAGCCACCGGCGGGCTGGACGACATCCAGCTGCGAGAACTGGCCTACCGGCTGGACTACCTGCGCGAATTGGAAAGCCGCCGCGAGACCATCCTCAAGAGCATCGATGAACAAGGCAAGCTCACGCCCGAACTGCGCGCGGCGGTGATGCTGGCGCCCACCAAGCAGGAGCTGGAGGACCTCTACCTGCCGTTCAAGCAACGTCGGCGAACCAAGGGCCTCATCGCCCGGGAGTTCGGCATCGAACCCCTGGCCGACCAACTGTTCGCCGATCCGACGCTGGACCCGGCCACCGAGGCTGCGGCGTTCACGCGCCCGCCCGAGGTGCTGGACGACGGCAAACCCGGCGCCGACTTCTCCACCGTGCCGGCCGTGCTCGACGGCGTGCGCGACATCCTGAGCGAGCGCTGGGCCGAAGACGCCGCGCTCCTGCAGAACCTGCGCGAATGGCTCTGGACCGAAGGCCTGCTCAAGAGCACGCTCGTGGCCGGCAAAGACGAAAACGCGCCCGAGGTGGCGAAGTTTCGCGATTACTTCGACTACGACGAACCCATTTCGCGCGTGCCCTCGCACCGCGCGCTGGCGGTGTTTCGCGGGCGTTCGCTGGAGATCCTGGACGCAAAGCTGGTGCTGCCCGAACCCGAGGTGACGCCCGCCACCACAAGCAAGGCCGCGCCCGTGGTTTCGCTGGCCGAAGGCCGCATCGCCCTGCACCTGGGCTGGAGCCACAAAGGCCGGGCGGCCGACGACCTGCTGCGCAAGTGCGTGGCCTGGACCTGGCGCGTGAAGCTCTCGCTCTCCAGCGAGCGCGACCTGTTCGCCCGCCTTCGCGAAAGCGCAGAGGCGGTGGCGATCAAGGTGTTCGCCGACAACCTGCGCGACCTGCTGCTGGCCGCACCCGCCGGCCCCAAGGTGGTGATGGGCCTGGACCCCGGCATCCGCACCGGGGTGAAGGTGGCGGTGGTCGATGCCACCGGCAAGCTGGTGGACACCGCCACGGTGTACCCGCACGAACCCCGGCGCGACTGGGACGGAGCCCTGCACACGCTGGCACAGCTCGCGCGCAAGCACGGTGTGAACCTGATCGCCATCGGCAACGGCACCGCGAGCCGCGAGACCGACAAGCTCGCCGCCGACCTCATCAAGCTGCTGGAGAAGGCCGGGCAGGGTGGGGTGCAGAAGGTGGTGGTGAGCGAGGCGGGCGCGTCGGTGTATTCCGCGAGCGAATTCGCTTCGCAAGAGATGCCCGACGTGGACGTGAGCCTGCGCGGCGCGGCCAGCATCGCGCGCCGCCTGCAGGACCCGCTGGCCGAACTGGTGAAGATCGATCCCAAGAGCATCGGCGTGGGCCAGTACCAGCACGACGTGAACCAGAGTGAACTGGCCCGCACGCTGGACGCGGTGGTGGAGGACTGCGTGAACGGCGTGGGCGTGGACCTCAACACCGCCAGCGTGCCGCTGCTCTCCAAGGTGTCGGGCCTGTCGGGCAGCGTGGCCAAGGCCGTTGTGCGCTGGCGCGAGGCGCACGGGGCTTTCAAGAACCGCCAGCAACTCATGGACGTGGCCGGCCTGGGTGCCAAGACATTTGAACAAAGCGCGGGCTTCCTGCGCATCCGCGGTGGCGACAACCCGCTGGACATGACCGGTGTGCACCCCGAGACCTACCCGGTGGTCGAACAGATCATGAAGACCACGGGCAAGCCGGTGGCCGAGCTCATGGGCCGCGCCGACATGCTCAAGACCCTGCGACCCGAGCTCTTCGCCAACGAGCGTTTCGGCGTGATCACCGTCAAGGACATCCTCGGCGAGCTCGAGAAACCCGGTCGCGACCCGCGCCCGGACTTCCAGGTGGCGCGCTTCAACGACGGCGTGGACGACATCAGCGACCTGCGCGAGGGCATGATCCTGGAAGGCACGGTGAGCAACGTGGCCCAGTTCGGCGCCTTCATCGACCTGGGCGTGCACCAGGACGGGCTGGTGCACGTGAGCCAACTGGCGCACAAGTTCGTCAACGACGCGCGCGAGATCGTCAAGACCGGCGACATCGTCAAGGTCAAGGTGATGGAAGTGGATGTGGCGCGCAAGCGCATCGGCCTGTCGATGAAGCTGGGCGAGGCGCCAGGACGCGGCGCAGGGCAGGGCGCGGGGCCGCGCGACAACCGCTTCGAGCCGGTGCGCGCGGGTCGTCCGGAGGGGCGACATGCCCCCGGTGGCTCGGCGCCCGCGGCTCCCTCGGCCATGGCCTCGGCGTTTGCCCGGCTCCAGGGCACGGGCAAAGACCCGAAGCGGTGACAAGGGCCGGTGCAAGGTCGGGGTGAATACCGGCCGGGGGGCGTGGGCCAGGGCTCAAGTTGGGGGCGGTGGAGCCGATACAGGAGAAGACATGCCTTCACATGCCTTCATCACGCCCAAAGACCCAAAGTCTCCATCGGACTTCATCCCATGCAACTCGAAGCCCTGCTGAACTTTCCCCGCGCGCTGCCGGCCATGTCGCGCACCGTGTCCGACCTGCTGGCGGAGATGAACAAGGACGACCCGAACCCCAAGCGGGTGTCCGACCTGATTTCCCAGGACCCCTCGCTCACCACGCGGGTGCTGCGCCTGTCCAATTCGGCCTTTTTCCGGGTCAGCCGCAAGATCGGCAGCGCCGAGGAAGCCGTGGCGATGCTGGGCATGACGCATGTGCGTTCGCTGGTGATGGCCGCGGCCCTGGGGTCCAGTTTCAAGAACGTGCCGGGCGTGAACCTGCCGCAGTTCTGGCGCTACAGCCTGCGCGTGGCCGACATCTCCAAATCCCTGGCGGGCGTGCTGCGCCAGCACGAGAGCAATGCCTTCACCGCCGGCCTGATCCACGCCATCGGCGACCTGATCATGCACATCGCCATGCCCGATCTCATCGCGCCCCTGGACATGGGCACACCGCCGCTGGACTTGCAGCGCGCCCAGGCCGAGATGTCGGTGTTTGGCTATACCTATGCCCAGGTGGGCGCCGGCATGGCTGAAAAATGGCAGTTCCCCACCGTCATCGTCGCGGCCCTGAACAACCAGATCAGTCCCTTCGAAGGCGAGTCCTACGACCCGCTGGGTGGTGTGCTGCACCTGGCCTCGTGGCGCGCGCGCGCCGAGGAAATACAGCTCGACGAAAACGGCCTGGTCGCCACCTTCCCGGACCTGGTGGGCCTCTCGCTCGGGCTCGATCTGGACAGCGTGCTGGGCAAGGATCCGTCGGAGTGGTCGTTCAGCCAGGCGCTGGGGGCATTCCTTGACTGAAAAAGACCTCAAGTGCGAAGGCTTTGAGGCGATAAAAAGTACAGCAAACCCCATTCGGGTGGGCACCTTAGGCGGGGAAAAGACATGCAACTCGACAAGCTTCTGAAACGGCCCGATGCCTTGCCCTCGGCCCCCAAGGTGGTGCGAAAACTGATCGAGACCTTCGACCAGGAAAGTGTCGATGCGATGCAGGCTGCGTCGTACATCGAAGACGATCCGGTGCTCACCGCCAAGTTGCTCAAGACGGCGAACTCGGCCTTCTTTGGCCTGCACCGCTCGGTGTCCAGCGCCCGCGAAGCGATCCAGGTGCTGGGCCTGATCAAGGTGCGCGCGCTGGTCATTGCCGCCTCGCTTGGCGAGGGCTTTCACGCCGTGGGTGGCGTCAACCTCAACCAGTTCTGGCGCTACAGCCTCAACACCGCCAACCTCTCGCGCTACATCGCGTTGCCGATCCGGATCGACGAGAACACGGCGTTCACCGCCGGCTTGATCCATGGCATCGGCGAGCTCGTGATGCACGTGGGCATGCCCGAGGCCATGATCGATCTGGACCGCAGCGTGCCCATGCTCGACCTCAAGCGCTCCGCGGCAGAGCGTGGCCTGTTTGGCTACAGCTACGCCGAGGTGGGTGCCGCCCTGGCACGCGAGTGGAATTTCCCCAAACGCATGATCAACGCCATCGAACACCAGACGGCACCGTTCGAGAACGAGGTGTACGAGCCGATTGCCGGCGTGATCCACATCGGTTCCTGGCGCGCCCGCGCCGAGGAGCAGTCCATGCGCTCCGAACTGTTGATCAACACCTACCCCGACCCGGTGGGCCTGGTGCTGGGTATCGACCCCGACACCGTGGTGGCGGAAGAGATCCCCTCCATCTCCCGTCACACCGAGATCACCGAGGCCGAAGAAACCCCGGGCGACCAGGTCACGTCGTGAGGGTGTGCTGCGACACAATCGCAGCCCATGCAAGCCCTTCGCCTCTACGCTGGCCCGCGCGCGCGCCAGCACATCCAGCAACACGGTTTGCACCCACAACACGTGGGTGTGATCCCCGCCGCCGCCGGTGGGCCCAAGGGCCTGATCCTGGGCTCCCTCGACCGTTTCCTGTTTGGCCACTGGCTGCCGCGCAGCAGCCAGCCCGTGCATCTGGTGGGCGCCTCCATCGGTGCGTGGCGCATGGCCACGGCCTGCCTCGGTGCCTCGGTGGCGGCTTTCGAGCGGCTGGAGCGCGACTACATCGCACAACATTACGCCTTGCCCGCAGGTCAGACGCGGCCGACGCCTGACCAGGTCAGCGAGCAGTTTGGTGGCAGCCTGAAGCTCTTTTATGGTGGACGTGTTCCGGAGGTGCTGAACCACCCGCGCTACCACCTCCACATCGTCACCTCGCGCGGGCGCCACGTGTTGGGCCGCGAGGGCCGCGTGCGAACACCTTTGGGCTATCTGGGCGCGTTCGCGACCAACGCGCTGCACCGCAAGGCGCTGGGGGCCTGGCTGGAGCGGGTGGTGTTCTCAACGGCCACCGAATTGCCGTTTGCAACGCAGGATTTCCGCACCCGCCAGGTGCCGCTGAGCGAAGCCAACTTCATGGATGCGCTGCAGGCCAGCTGTTCCATTCCCTTCGTGCTGCGCCCGGTGCATGGCATTGAGGGCGCTCCGCCCGGCGCCTATTGGGACGGTGGCATCACCGACTACCACCTGCACCTGCAGTACCAACCGCCCGCCACGGCGCCGATCGTGCTGTACCCCCACTTCCAGCAGGCGGTGGTGCCGGGTTGGCTGGACAAGGCCTGGAAAGGCCGGCACCGCAGCAGCGCGGCACTGGACAACATGCTGGTGCTCGCGCCCGATCCGGCCTGGGTGAAGACGCTGCCCAACGCCAAGCTGCCGGACCGCCTGGACTTCACCCGATACGGGCCGGATCTCGCCGCACGCATGAAGGCCTGGAATGCAGCGACCTCCGCCAGCCAGCAACTGGCCGACGAGTTCGCGCAGTGGCTCGAGCGACCCGACCCGGCTCGGGTGCTGCCGCTTTGAGGCAGCGGGGCAGGGGGATAATTGCGACCATGTCCGCCGAGCCTTCCGCCCCCATGTACCTCACCGCCGCGCTCTACCAGTTCGTTGATCTGCCCGACTTCGCCGACCTGCGCGAACCGCTGCAGGCCTGCTGCGACGCGCACGGCGTCAAGGGAACCCTGCTGATCGCCAGCGAAGGCATCAACGGCACCATTGCCGGGCCCGAAGCGGGTGTGCGCGCCGTGCTGGCGCACCTGCGATCCGATGCGCGCCTGGCCCGTCTGCCCCACAAGGAATCGTGGAGCGACCACCCGCCGTTTCACCGCATGAAGGTGCGGTTGAAGAAGGAGATCGTGACCTTGCGCGTGCCGGGTCTGGATCCGAACAAGACCGTGGGCCAATACGTCAAGCCGCAGGACTGGAACGCCTTGCTGGCCGACCCGGACGTGCTGGTGATCGACACCCGCAACGATTACGAGGTGGCCATCGGCACTTTCTCGGGCGCGGTCAACCCCAACATCAAGACCTTCACGGAGCTCCCTGCCTGGCTCGACGCCCAGCCGGCCTTGCATGGCGGGAAGAAACCCAGGGTGGCGATGTTCTGCACCGGCGGCATCCGCTGCGAAAAGTCCACCGCGCTCATGAAGATGCGCGGGTTCGACGAGGTCTACCACCTCGAGGGCGGCATCCTCAAATACCTGGAGGAGATCCCGCCCGCCCAGAGCACCTGGGAAGGCGAGTGTTTTGTGTTCGACGAGCGCGTGAGCGTGGGCCACGGCTTGCAGCCCGGCCCCCACGAGCTCTGCCGCTCGTGCCGCTGGCCTCTGAGTGCGGCCGAGAAGGCGTCGCCGCTGTACGTGAAGGGGGTGAGCTGTCCCCATTGCCACGACCAACGCAGCCCGCAGGAGAAGGCACAACTGGCCGAGCGACAGCGCCAGGTCGAACTGGCGGAGTCACGCGGGCAGGTGCACGTGGGCGCGCGGCAGGGACGGCCCGACGACGCCCCGCAAGGACCGGCTTAGCTGCAGGCAACTGACCCGGCCACGGAGCAGGGCCGCTGGTGTGGTCCAGCCGGCGGCCTTGAAACCAGCGCGGCGCAACAGGTGCAGTGACACGAGGTTGTCACTGGCGATCATCGCATCCACCCTGAACATCCTCAGCGCCTGCGCCTCTTGAACGAGTTCTGCCAGGAGAACGCTGGCGGCACCCTGTCTCCAGTGGTGGCGATCCGTCTGGTAGACCAACATGGCGAAGTCACCCTCGGCTGTGCTGTGCATGGTCAGGCTGCCTTGGGCCACCCACTGCGGGGAATCGCCTCGGGTGGTCACCCGGGTCAGGAACCGCTCGCGGTGCTGACACGCCAAGAGCTTGTCGAAGGCCTGCTCAAGGCCGACATCGCTGTAGTAGCGAGGCAGGTGCGGTTCATTGAAATGCTCAAACGGCCCACGGTTGTTCCGCTCGAATTTCACGAACGAGGCGCGATCCGTCGGCGCCAGTGCTCTGGTGCAAAACCGGGACATCACACAGGCAGCGGAAGGTAGTGCGCGTAGCTTGAATGACCACCTTCACCCACATCGGTCACCCGGTGTGGCATGGTGCGGCCAGCCGCCCCCAACAAGACCGGATGGTGCCGTTGCGCGATCGCCCAGTAAGGCTTGTTCAGCAGCATGGCACGCAGGTAGCGGCCTTCGCGCGTGGCCTCCACCCACTGCCCCGCGGGTGCCAACTGCGCGGGCGACGGGTTGCGTCCATCGATCAAGGCCAGCCACGTGTGACCAAACAAAAGGATGTTGCCCATCAGGGAGCCGCGCGCCAGCCGGCAGGCCTGTTCGAACAACAACAGGGCCTTGCTCGCGTTGCCCTCGGCGTATTCCACCATGCCCTCCACGGCGAGGGCCGTGGCCTGCCGCGTCTGAAGCGGGCGGCGTTCGTGTCGTGCCTGCAGCCGCTCAAGAAGGGCGCGAGCCGCACGCCGGTTGCCTGCCACCAGGGCCAGCTGGGCCACAAAGAGCCAGTGGTCCTCCGCGCACCAGACACCAAAGTCGGCCATCTCCTCCATGGCTTTCTCGGCCAGCGACAGCGCCTGGACCGCATCTCCCGCCAGATAGCACCGACGGGCTTGCAACCAGCGAGCCACCGCGCCGCCCATGGGCGCCGAGCGCAAAGCCGGTTGGTCGACCGCGTTCAAGCAGGCGGCCAGACCGGCCTGGTCGTCGCAACGTGCGTGAAAACTGCCCAGTTGAAGATGCGCGAACAGTCGCGCGAGTGCAGATTCTCCCTTCTCACTCGCGTGCAGACCGGCTTCAAGTTGCCGTCGACAGGCCGCCCACTCACCTCGCGCGCAGGATTGAAGGCCTTGCAACACCCATATCCAGGCGGTCATGGGCGTCAGACCCAGCCAACGCGCTGCAGCCAATCCGTCGGTGGGGTTTTCGGCGGCACCGGCTTGTCCGATGCCCATGTGGTCCAGCTCGCATCGCAGCAGATGCACACGGCACACCATGTCAGGGGAGGACACCTGGCTCACCAGGGTGGCGGCTTCCCGCCACAGCACCGTGGCCTCGCTGGACTTGCCCGCAAACGCCAGCACCTGAGATGCAAGCAGCAGTGCTCTGGCGTGGCATGCATGCGGCGCCGCATGGCGCACCATGGCCACACCACCCATGGCCTGCTCGACGGCCTCCGCCGTGCGGTGCCGCAGGAGCTGGTACCTGGCACTGCAGAGAAGCGCCCATCCTTCGTGCGCGCAGTCCTGTGTCAGGCGAGCCAGTTGTGCCATGCGCTGGGTGAGCGCGGGGGTGGCCTCGTCTGCCCGCTGAGCCATCACCAGCACGAACTCGGCCCAGATGTGCAGAGGACACTGCGGCATGTCGACACAGATCGCCATCAGTGACAGGGCCTTGTCGGTCTGATCCAGAGACACGGACAGCGAGACCAGCTGGCTCGCGTCCTCCCAGAACTTCGCCTCATGCCCCGGGGTGAGTTGCACCCCCGATCGCGTGCGAGCAATGAGCGCGACTTCTCGCGCCGCACGCAGGGCCAATTCGGCTGGGGCCGGGCCTTCGATCTGGTTGCCATGACCGATGCCGTCGATCTGCATCCACCATTCAAGGCGGAACTGATCGCCCAGCGCCGTCATACGGCTTCGCACCATCGGTATGCCGATCTCCCGGATGCCGGGTCCCTGATCGTCAGCCCAGTGGGTGCCATCTTCTTCCAGCGATTCATGCAGCCGGATCGCTTCGCTGGCGGGCACGGTGGGCACGCCATGCCCGTGCAACACATGGGTCGCTACCGAGATCAGGCCGTATCGGACCCAGGACAGGTCTGCGCGGGGAAGGGCGCAATCGGTGGGCAGCCACAGGATGCGGGTGGGCCCCGGTGGGCGCAGCGGGGGCGCGGTGTGCGGCGAGTGAATGGCCTTTCGCACTTCACTGGCAAACCGATAGCCCACCCGGTGAACGGTCTTGATCGGGCCGGGCTCCTTGCCGGTGATCCCCAGCGCCTTGCGAACCTTCATGATGCTTTGCGCGATGACCGATTCGGAAACGAAGTGGTTGCCCCACACGTGTTCCAGCAGTTCGTCCTTGCTGGCGACCCGGCCTTCAAGCTTCAGGAGGTACAGGATCAGATCGAACGAGCGACGCTCGATCTTCTGGGCCACCCCGTCGCGCAGCAGCTCTCGCGTGTCGCTGCGAATGACGCAATTCGCGAAGTGGTATTCCTCCCGCCAGGCTTTGCTTTTTTCCGTCATCTTGGATTCCTTGTGGGCGATTCGCCATGCCATGTCTCCACTTCTCCGAGTTTTCGAGCCCATCAGTTCAGAGGCTCCCCACCGCAGAGGCTCCCCACCGCCTGCCATCTGCGCCGGGGGCTGCTCCGGCCTGGACAGCCGGCCTGCGGCGACCTCGCCAAACCACCGCAAATGCGATGGAAGTATTAATTAATTCGAATAGTTGCGACTTTATAGAACGTTGGAACTACGTGCGCCATAGGTTCATCGACCTAGTCACCAACGGAGTTTGGTGAAGTCACGGCGGCCCGTCCGCGGGTCATGACCGACCCGTTCATCCCGACAGTGTGGGCAGGGTCGCTGGCGCGGGAGCCTGACTTGCTTCGCCACTTCGCTGGCGATCGCGCTGCATTTCCGGCAACCGGTGCGCAACGTAGGTGCCCGTGCTCAAACCCAGCAGGTACAGCAGTTCAGGGCCGAAGACCGGCATTTGAAGGTCGTCGAAGACATCGGCCAGAAACACGATCACCAGCGCAACGGTCCACGCCAGCATTTGAAAGCGGGCGATCGAACAACCTTCGTCGTCGGAGACGAGTTCGCGCATGAAGCGCCGCGCCGTCCAGCGCGGTGCCAGGAAGATGTCGGTCCGTGTGGCCTGCGAGGCCGATGTCGCCGTGCCGGGACCCGCGGCCTTCACGAACGTGTCGCCCAGCGCGGTGCCGGCGCTGATGCTCAGCGTTGACAGGATGGAACTGTTCAAGGTGTCGAAGTTGCCCGTGGACAGCCAGATCACGAGAAAGGCACCGAAGATCACGAAGAACCACAGCGCGAGTTGCACCTTGGCCAGGCTGAACCGGTGCGACAACGTGCCGTCCAGCAGCTTGCAGCGCTCCATCAACAAGGTGGTGTGCATCGCCAGTGCGCAGAACGCCACGCTGAACGCCGCCACGATCAGAACGGCGGCCAGCAACCAGCGCCAGTTGATCACCGTCAAGAGCGCGCGCCGGCTGGTCCGTGTGAGGTCGGTGGCAAACGGATCCACTTGTTCAAGACCCACGCTGAATCGCACCGCCCGCTGGAACGTCAGCGGACTGAGCAGGTGTGTCCATGTATCCCGGTTGTGCTCGGTGATGCGCAGATGGAACTGCAAGCGGCCCTGGCCCAGATCCACCGCCAGTGGCGTCACCCCGGTGAGGGCACGCCCGTCGAGGTAGGGCACCAGCTGCCAGGCCGGGTGCACCGATGCCGGACCCGCGCGTGTCGCGGCGGGCCCGCCGATGGCGAGGTTCCAGTCCGCCAGGTGATCGACCTGGACCTCGATGATCCGGTCGATCTCCAGTTCACCCATGAGTGCGCTCACGACGGGCGCGGGCGGCACTGCCGCGACGGCAGCCGACTGGGCCCAGACCGAAGGTGCCAGACACACCCACAGCCAGGCCAGCGAACGGACAAGAAAACGGTTCATGGGCAAACCTCGTTCGGGGGTGGCGTTCAGGCTTCGGCGCCGAGCAGCGTCTGTGCTTGTTTCCACAACTGCTCGCGGTGGGCCTGGTCCAGCGCTGCACCGTTGATGGCCACGGTCAGCTGCTCGAAGGACTGTGGTGTGGCGGGGTCGGCCAGCGCGTTGCCGTTGATGCGCTGCCAGTACCACCCGGCCACGCGAGCGGCGGCAACCGGTTGCAGCAAGGCGTCGGGATCGTTGACCAGATCGAGCTGCAGGGCCGCCCCCGCTTCGGTGTAGAGGGTTCGCCCGGTCAGCTGGATGAGGCCTCGCCCCCGGTAGCGCCAGCCGTCCCCACTGCTCTCGGGCCCATTGCCCATGCGGTTGGCATAGACCACATTGGCCAGCGCCTCGGGGTGGTGTTCAAGCAGGTTGGCATCCAGGCGGCCATCGGGTTCTTCCGGAGCCAGGTAGAAATGCCTGGGCCACACCACGGACAGCCGCGCGGCGCTGTAGCTGAGGTCCTCCGCCATCACGCGCAGGCCGTCCGACTCGTGCACGGTCTGCGCCAGAAACGCCGCCTCGCGGGCTGGCGTGTTGATCTGGAACTCGGCCATGGCGGCCTCGATGGGCCCAAGCCAGGGCGCCACCTCGTTGCTGGGGCGCCCGGTGAGGGCGGCCAGATCGTCTGCGGTCATCGGGCACCTCCTCACTGGCCGGCCGCAGCATCGGCCGCGGCGCTGTCATCGCCCTGGATGGCGAGCAGCCTGTCGGGGTAGTACTTGTTCATCCACATCTGCGCGAGCTGCGTGCGCGTGATCGGCTTGAGGTAGTAGTTGATCGGCACACCGATGCCACCCCTGCGCGCCGCCGTCACATAGTTGTCGAAGGCCGTCATCAGGGAATTGATATCCAGCACCTTGACATTCATGCCCTTGATCTGGCCGAGCTTGGTCAACACGCTCGTCACCGTGTTGGCCTGCAGTTCGGTGAGCGCCTGGCCCGAACGGGCGCTGGCCGCCAGCGCCTGTGTGGACTGGATCTCGGTGTTGGCCGTGTTGGCCAGAGCGGCCAGAGAGTCCATGGTGGTCTTTCCCTCTTCGGTGGAAAAGGTTTTCACGGCCATCTCCACCTGGGTGCCGGCAATGCCCAGGATCACGCCGGAGGTGATCACGGTCACGTGAGAGGTGATCTCCTGGCGGCTGGCGAGGGCCTTTTCGTCGTCGGCATCGGTGTCTTCCACGCCCAGCGAACCACTGGCCGAACTGATCCAGTCCTTCTTCGCGGCCCGGATCTGAAAATCCAGCACATCGGATTCCATCTCCTGGCTCGTTGCCGTGGTTTCCTTGCGCAGGATGTGCACCATGCCGACGAAGCTGGAGCCGTAGGTGGCGCCCGAGATGATGTTGAACGACTTGTCGGTGGGAGCCCCTTCCTGGGTGGCGATCTTCGACATGCTGTTGGCGTCGGGCCGCAGCTTGTCCTTGGCATCTGGGAACAACTGGTTCCACACCCGCACGGCCTTGTCCACGTCGAGCACCAGCGGTGCCAGCACCGAGGCTTGGCGGTGCGTGCAGGTGGCGGTGAGCACCAGCGTGCCGGCGACCTTGTGCATCTGGCGCTGGTGGTTGATCTGCTTGACCGCCGTCTTCGCCATCTCGAAACCAGCCTCGGTGTCGCCATCGCTGCCGGCCAGGGTGATGAACTTCTGGATGTTGGAAATGGTGTTCTGCGCCTTTTGTTCGTTCTGGTCAAAGGAGAAGTACTGGGCGTCCATCTTCAGCGTGTCGGCCGCTAGCGGCATGGGCTTGATCACGGTGCGCTGGTAGTCGATCGGGCTCTCCACACCGGCATTGACCAGTTGCACCTTGGCCCGCAGCGGCTGCATCTGGAGCTCCTGCTGCACGCGCGTGGTGGCGTAGGCCACGGCGGCCTTCTCCAGTTGGGCGTCGACATCGGGCATCTTGGCCAGCAAGTCCTTGGGGTCGACGTTCATGTTCACCAGCTCGCTGGAGGTCATCTCCAGACCGCGCTTGAGGGAAATGAACGAGTTGAGGGTGTCCTGCGCCGCATCGACGGGCGTCTGCAGGGCTGACATCTCCAGCAAGGTGGCCATGGCAGCAGGGTGCACGACGCTGCCCAGCACGAGGGAGGGCGAATAGGGAATGGAGGAGGGCATGAAAAGGCTCCGGGGGAAGATGGGATTGCAGAGAGGGCGGGGGAGTCAGCGCTCGATGCGCTCAGCTGGCTGGCGCATCCTTCTTGGGACGCGCAGCGTCGTCGCCCTGGATGTCGACGTACTTGTTGGGGTAGTACTTCGACACCCACATCTGCGCGAGCTGGGTGCGCGTGATCGGCTTGAGGTAGTAGTTGATCGGCACCCCGATCGGCGTCTCGGGCGTGATTTCCGAGGCGGTTTTCACGTAGTCCTCGAAGGCAACCACCATTGACGAGATGTCCAGCATGCTGTTCTTCGCGTCATCGAGCTGTGACAGGCTTTGCATCACGCTGTCGATGTTGGCCGTCTTCAAAGCCACGAACTCGCCCTTGGTGCGCGCCGCGGTGGCCGCCTGCTGGGCGGAGGTGCGATCAGCCGAGGTGAAGTCGGAGAGCTTGGCCAGGCTGGTCATCATGTCCGACGGATCGAAGTTGGCGAACTGCTTGACACCGATGGCCACGTCGTTGGCCTTGATGGTGGGGATGTAGCCCGCGGTGATCAGGGTGACGTGGGAATTGATGTTCTGCGTGCTCAGCAGGTTCTTGACATCCTTGGCGAAGCTCTTGTCCACGCCGAAGCCGCCCTTGATCGAAGCCACTGCGGCGCCCAGCGCCAGCGTTGCCTGGGCGTTGCGCTCGCTCGATTCGTCGTCCTGGCTGCTGGAGGTCCTGTCGACGTTGAGAACATGCACCATGCCCACGAAACTCGAACCCAGCGTGGCGCCCGAGATGATGTTGAATGCCCTCTCTTGCGGCGAGCCTTCGTGCTCGACGATCTGGCGCATGCCGTCCTCGTCGGTACGGATCTTCTCACCGGGGAACAGCTGGTTCCACACGCGGATGGCCTTGTCCACATCCAGGCACAGCGGCGAGAGCACCTGCGCTTCCTTGTGGGTGCAGGTGGCGGTGAGCACCAGGGTGCCCGAAATCTTGTGCAGCTGGCGCTGCTTGTCGACCTGGTCCACGGCGGTCTTGGCCATGTCGAACGACGTGTCGATGCCCAGGAAGGACGTGGCCGCGCTCACGTACGACTTGATGTTGGAGAGCGTGTTGTTGTCGCTCTCCTGGTTGTCGTCGAACGTGAAGAACTGCGCGTCCAGCTTCAATGAATCGGCCGCCAGCGGCAGTGTCTTGATCTGCGTGCGGTTGTAGTCGATCGGACTCTCCACGCTGGCATTGACCATCTGCATCTTCGCGCGCAGCGGCTGCAGCTTGAGCTCCTGCTCCAGGCGCGTCGTGGCGTAGGCGGTGGCGGCCTTGTCCACATCTGCACCCACTTCCTGCACCTTCTTCACGAGATCCTTGGGATCGATCTTCATGTTGATGAGCTCCTGAACCGTCATTTCCAGGCTGCGTTTCATGGCAATGAAGGAGTTCAGGGTTTCCTGCGCGGCGTCGATGGGCGTCTGAGCCGCCGACACCGCCAGCAGCGTGTCGATGGCGGCGGGTTCGATGATGCTGCCCAGCACGAGCGAGGGCGAGTAGGGAATGGTGGTCGACATGAAAGCTTCCTGAAAAGTTGGGGTGGGGTGGGCAACGTGATCAGAATTTGCGGGCCATCGCTGCCTCGCCAGACTGGCTGGACGAGAGGTTGGCTCGGCAGGACGCCAACTGCGCGCCGTTGTGCGCACCGAGCTTGCGACGCAGGTTGTCGCGGTGCGTGTTCACGGTGTAGGGACTGATGTTCAGTTCCCGCGCAATCTGTTTCGAGGTCAAACCGCGTGCGATGAAATCGAGGATTTCGGTTTCGCGGGCGGTCAAGGCGGTATCGGAAGAAGTCAAGCGCGGTGCGAATGTCATGGTCGACCCTGGTTGGTGGTTGTCTGAGCTCAATTCAGATGCACCCAACCGGAGCCCTGCTCGGCGCAGGGCTGTCGTCATCCGTGGAGGCATCGAATTCAGTGAGGGCAGTCTGCGGCAATCACCCGTTGGAGGATTGACGAACAGGTTATGAAACGCTCATGAATCGATGACTCGGAAAACGCCCCCGAAAAGGGGTTTCACGGAGCTCGCGGCGACCAGCGCAAGGCATGTGCAACGCACGCAAAAAGGGCGCGACAGCAGGATGTCGCGCCCGGAAGTTCGGAGGCAGCGCCGGGGCTACATGGCGGCTTGCAGCATGGCCCGGTAGTCCTCGGCCGTGGCCAGGCGAGGATTGGTCTTGTGGCAATGGTCGGCCATCGCGCCTTCGATGACCTTGTCGAACAGGTCGGTCGTGACCCCCATGGCGGCCAGGCCCGTGGGCAGGCCCAGGCGGGCGTTCATGTCGGAGATGGCCTCGGCCACATCACCGCCGCTGGCCAGCCCCATGGCTTGCGCCATGCGCTGCAGGCGCTTGTCCTTCTTCATCGATTCGGCCTCGGCATTGAAGCGGATCACGGCCGGCAGGAAGACGGCGTTGAGCGTGCCGTGGTGCAGCCTCGGATTGACGCCACCCAGGCTGTGGCTGAGCGAATGCACGCAGCCCAGTCCCTTCTGGAAGGCCATCGCGCCCTGCATGCTGGCGCTCATCATGTTCAGGCGCGCGTCGCGGTCCTGCCCGTCTTTTGTGGCGCGCTCGATGTGGGCCCAGCCCCGCGCCAGGCCATCAAGGCCGATGCCGTCGGCCGGCGGATTGAAGGGCGGCGCCATGAAGGTTTCCATGCAGTGGGCGATGGCGTCCATGCCGGTGGCGGCGGTCAGCATGGGCGGCAGGCCCAGCGTGAGCTCGGGGTCGAGCAGGGCGGTCTTGGGCACCAGGTGCCAGCTGTGGAAGCCGAGCTTGCGGCCGTCGTCCACGATCACGATGGCGCCACGTGCCACCTCGCTGCCGGTGCCCGCCGTGGTGGGCACGGCAATGAGCGGTGGCACGCGGTCGGTGATCTTCAGCGAGCCCCCTTCGATGGTGGCGTAGGTCTTGAGCGCACCCGGGTGGGTGCAGGCGATGGCCACGCCTTTGGCGCAGTCGATGGCGCTGCCGCCGCCCAGGGCAATGAGCCCGTCGCAGCCCTGCGTCTGGTACACCGCCACGGCGGCGCGCACGGCGGCCTCGGTCGGGTTGGACGGGGTCTGGTCGAACACCGCGGGACTCAGACCGGGCAGGGCGGCGGTGGCCTTGTCGAGCAGGCCCGCGGCTTTCACGCCGGCGTCGGTCACGATGAGCGGACGGCGGATGCCCACGCGTTCGCACTCGGCCTGCAACTGCGAGAGCACGCCGAAGTCGATCAGGATGTTGGTGATGTAGAGGATCTGGGCCAAGGCGGTCTCCGGTGTGGGTTCTTGTCGATGCGAAAACTATAGGGCTCGCGCCTCGATCCGCCTATGCCGCCAACCCGCGGTCCGTCACCCAAAAGACAGGGTCTGTGACCACGCCTTTGTGTGCCCGCCACAATGTCGACCCATGTCCCACCATCCCGACCCCCGTTCGCTCCTGACGCCGGCCATGCGCCATGTGCTGGAGCGCATCGCACGAGCGGGGCACCTGCCGCTGCACGCGCTCACGCCGGCGCAGGCCAAACTGGCCTACGAAGCAGGCGCTGGTGTGCTGGAGATTCCTGCGCACAAACTGCCCAGGGTGGAAGACCTGCGCTTCGCCGCGCGCGATGGCGCGGAGTTGCACGCGCAGTTGTTCGCGCCGGATTCCGAAGCCGCCCTGCCGGTGTTGCTGTACTTCCACGGCGGCGGATTCACCGTGGGCAGCGTGGCCACGCACGCGGCGCTGTGCCGCCACCTTGCCCACCTGGCGCACTGCGCCGTGGTGTCGGTGGACTACCGGTTGGCGCCCGAATGGAAGTTTCCGACCGCCGTGCATGACGCCTGGGACAGCCTGACGGGCCTGCGCGAGCAGTGCGGTGCGCTGGGTCTGGATGCGAACCGCATCGCGGTGGGCGGCGACAGCGCCGGGGGCACGCTGGCCACCGTGACGGCGATCGCGGCGCGCGACGCCGGTGTGCCGCTGGCGCTGCAGCTGCTCTTCTACCCGGGCTGCGTGGGTCACCAGGACACCGCCTCGCACAAGACCTTTGCCGAAGGCTTTCTGCTGGAGGAGCGGCACATCAGCTACTTCTTTGGCCACTACCTGCGCAGCGCGGCCGACCGCGACGACTGGCGCTTTGCCCCACTCGATGGCGTGGACGAGCATGGCCACGTGCGCGAGCTCGACGATGTCGCGCCGGCCTGGATCGGCCTGGCCGAATGCGATCCGCTCACCGACGAGGGCGTGATGTACGCCGACCGGCTGCGGCATGCGGGCGTGCCGGTGGACATCGAGATCTACGCCGGCGTGGTGCACGGCTTCATCAACCTCGGCCGTGCCATTCCCCAGGCACTGACCGCCCACAACGACGCAGCGCGCGCGCTGCGCCAAGCCTTCAACGGATGACCCCCATGACACTACCCCCACGCTCATCGTTTCACGTATCGCTGCCCCCCGAGGGGGCGCGTCATTTGCCTTCGGACGGCCGGGCGGCACTGACATGACCTTGCAACGCTCCGACTTCCGCTTCTTCCACCGCCTGCGCGTGCGCTGGGCCGAGGTGGACATGCAGAAGATCGTCTTCAACGCGCACTACCTGATGTACTTCGACACCGCGATCACCGACTACTGGCGCGCGCTGGGTCTGCCCTACCAGGAAAGCATGGCGCAGCTCGACGGCGACCTGTACGTGGTCAAAGCCACGGTGGAATTTCACGCGTCGGCCCGGGTGGACGACCAGCTTGAGGTGGCCATGAAATGCAGCCGCATCGGCAACTCGTCGCTCACCTTCACGGGCGCCATCTTTCGCGGCGACGAACACCTCATCTCCGGCGAAATCATCTACGTCTTTGCCGACCCGGCCACGCAGACGTCACGACCGGTGCCCCCATTGCTGCGCGACATCCTCACCGGCTATGAAGCGGGTGAGGCCGTGACCGAGGTGCGCGTGGGCGCCTGGAGCGAACTCGGCCCGGACGCCCGGCGCCTGCGCACCGCGGTGTTCGTGGAGGAGCAGCGCATTCCGAAAGAGCTGGAGTGGGACGAAGCCGACGCCACGGCCGTGCACGCGGTGGCCTACAACCGGCTGGGCCGTCCGCTGGCCACCGGCCGCCTGCTGGCCCACGAGCCGGGCACTTCCAAGATCGGGCGCATGGCGGTGGACCGAACGCTGCGTGGCGGGCGCCTGGGACGCGACGTGTTGCAGGCCTTGATGGAAGCGGCCCGCGAGCGTGGCGACGCCGAGGTGGTGCTGCACGCGCAGCGCAGCGCCGAGGGCTTCTATGTCCGGCTGGGCTACACGGTGCTGGGCGAGCCGTTTGAAGAGGCCGGCATCCCGCACGTGACCATGTTCAAGCGGCTCTGAGGCTCACCACACCAGCGTTTCACGGCGCGAATGCTCAGGCGCCAGACTGGCCACGGTCAAGGTGGGGTCGTGGGTCCATTCGTGGACGGTCACGGCGAAGCCTTTCCCATGGGCTCGTGCGCTGACCACCTGGCTGGTGCGCGTGCCATAGGCGCGATCGGCCATGCGCACAAACGGGCTGGAGAGTGCCCGTTCCATGTGGTCGGGCACGCCAGTGCGCGGCAGTTCCGGGTCCAGCACCGGCTGGTCGTGGGTCAGGGCTCGGGACAAGGGTGACAACCAGTCGGATGCCCTGGTCAGGGATTCGCCGATCGCGGCTTTCAGTTGCTGGGTCTTGGGCCACGGCGTGTCCAGGCTCGCGTTGGACAAGCCGTAGATGCCGGCATCCAGTGCACGCTGGTGCAGCACGTTCGCTTCGCTGGCGTGCGGCGCATCGGGGTCGCGGTTGCCCAGCCAGTGCCAGGCGCGGGCATGGAAGTCGCCCACCACCAGATTGAAACCGCCGTAGTCAGCCGGTGCGATGCCGGCCGCAAACCGCATCACATCACCATCGCTCTGCAGCCAGCGCGTGACGAGCTCGCCGCGGCTGCGCCGCGCTGCCAACGGCAGCGGTTGGCGCACATTGGTCAGCATGGCCAGGCGCCCATGGGTGCTCAGACCCAGCCAGGTGCCACCGTCGCGCAGGTCGCGGCCCCCCACCACCTCGGTGCCGTCGTCCAACTGCCAGCGGTGCAGCGGCGCCGTGGGCCGATCCAGGAACTCGTCGCGGTTGGCGGCGATCAGCAGCGGGCAAGCCGGATCGGCGTTCAGCGCGAAGGCAATCAGGCACATGGCCAAGCCACTCAGATGTCGTCGAGCAACGGGTAGGGCAGGGGCAACAGGCTCAGCGCCGGCCCGCTGGCGCTGCCGGCGTGCAGGCTGCCGTCGGCGGCCGCGCTGGTCTGCATCGACACGATGGCATCGAAGCCGCCACCCGGGTGGGGCGCCGCCTGGACCACCGTGCCGCAGGGTTGCTCGGCGTCGCTGCTGTGGAACACCTCCTGCCCGGCAGTCAGAGGTTCAGGGCCGTGCACCAGATATGCCCGGCGCTTGAGCGTGCCGCGAAACTGGCTGCGCGCCACCACCTCCTGGCCGGGGTAACAACCCTTCTTGAAGTTCACGCCGCCGACCGACTCGTAGTTGAGCATCTGCGGCACGAAAGCCTCAAACACCGGCTGGCTGAGCGTGGCCACCGCGCTCTTCACATCCAGCCAGTTCCACAGGTCTTCGCTCAACGCTTCACCGGTGGGCGCCGAGGCGGTGGCGGGGGCCACCCACAGGGCTCGCGCGGTTCCGTCGGCGGGGTACAGGCGCACCACGCTGGCGTCGTTGTCGCGCCATTGCGTCCACGGCGCATCGGGCAGGGCGGCGGGCACGGCACTGCCGGCCAGGCCCCAGATGGCGAAGGCCTCGCTGGCATCGCTCAGTCTGGCTTTGGCGCGCAACACAAACATCGACAGCCGCTTGAGCGTGGCGGGCAGCAGGTCCCGGCTGCAGATCAGCAGGATCTGGTCGTGGCTGCGCTTGAAGCCCACGAAGCTGGCCTGCATGCGGCCCTTGGCCGAGCAGAAGGCCGCCAGGCGCGCCTCGGACAAGCCCAGCAGTGCGAAATCGTGCGTGAGCTGGCCATGAAGAAACGTCGCGGCGTCCTCGCCGTCCACCTGGATCGCCCCCAGCCGGGTCAGCCGGGCGACACCGTGCAGAACTTGAGGGGCCTCGAGTGGCAAGGATGGGGTCATGGCGGTGCTGGTGGTGTTCATGTGGGGCGCCCGGGGGTGCCGGGAGCGGCGCAAGAGGCACGCCGCGCTGTGGAAGTGCCCGATTATCATCGTGTGACCGCTTCAGGCGCTTCGCGCCGGCCCCATCACCCTGCTGAGCTCACACCCTTGTTACGCCTACTCAAACTCATGTTCATGCTGCCACTGGCGGCCCTGCTGATCGCAGGCGCCTTCGGCGTGTGGTGGATCGATGAACCGCTGCGACTGGCCCCCGGCGTGACCGAGCAAAAGCCCCTGGACGTGGAGATCGAGCCCGGCCAATCGGCGCGCAGCATAGCCGAAAAGCTCTCTTTTTCGGGCGTTCAGACCCCCTGGGTCCTGTTGTACGGCTGGTTCCGGGTGTCCGGCCAGTCGCGCGACATCAAGGCCGGCAGCTACGAAATTGCGCCGGGCACCACGCCGCGCCGTCTGCTCTCCAAGCTGGTGCGGGGCGAGCAGGCTTTTCGCAGCATCACCCTGCTGGAAGGCTGGAACTACCGTCAGGTCTTCGATCTGGTGCGGTCCTCGCCCGACCTCACCCAGGACCTCGACAACCTGAGTTCGGCCGACATCATGGCCCTCATCGGGTACCCCGGCCGCCACCCGGAAGGGCGGTTTTTCCCCGACACCTACCGCGTGGCCAAGCGCGCCAACGCCTCCAGCGTGTTGCGCCAGGCCGCGCAGGCCATGGACAAGCGCCTGACCGAGGCATGGGCCCAGCGAGACAGCACCGTGCCGCTGCGCTCACCGGACGAGGCCCTCATCCTGGCCAGCATCATCGAAAAGGAAACCGGTCTGGAGAGCGACCGCCGCCGCATCGGCGGTGTGTTCTCCAACCGGCTGCGCATCGGCATGCGCCTGCAAACCGACCCCGCCGTCATTTACGGACTGGGTGAGCGATTCGACGGCAACCTGCGTCGCGACGACCTGCTGACCGACTCGCCCTACAACACCTACACCCGCGTCGGGCTGCCCCCCACGCCGATCGCCATGCCGGGGGCCGCGTCGCTGAGGGCCGCCGTGCAGCCAGGCGACACCAACGCCATCTATTTCGTGTCCCGGGGCGACGGTTCAAGCCAGTTCAGCGCCACGCTCGAAGAGCACAATGCCGCGGTGCGGCGCTACATCCTGCGCCGCTGATCCCGCCCGAACTTCATTCCCTTTCATGCAGACTGCCGGACTTTTCATCACGTTTGAGGGCATCGACGGTGCGGGCAAATCCACCCACATTGCTGGCTTGGCCGACGCCTTTCGGGCACAGGGGAGGGCCGTCACACTCACCCGCGAACCCGGAGGGACGCCGCTCGCCGAAAAGCTGCGCGAGCTGGTGCTGAACGACCCGATGGATCCACTGAGCGAAGCCTTGCTGATGTTTGCCGCGCGCCGCGACCACCTGCAGCAGGTGATCGAGCCCGCGCTGGCCCACGGCGACGTGGTGCTTTGTGACCGCTTCACCGATGCCACGTTTGCCTACCAGGGCGCCGGTCGCGGCTTCGACCTGGACGTGCTGCGCCAACTGGAGCGCTGGGTGCAGGCGCTGCCCGACCAGGACGACCACCTGCGCCAACCCGACCTGACGGTGTGGTTCGATCTGCCACCTGCCGTGGCTGCCCAGCGTCTGGCTGGCGCGCGCCTGCCCGACCGCTTCGAATCCCAGCCCTTGGCGTTCTTCGAGCGGGTGGCCGCCGGCTACGGCGATCGCATGCAGCAGGATCCCTCGCGTTTCGCCCGCGTGGCCTCGGACCAGCCCAAGGACGTGGTGTGGCGCCACGTGCGGCAGGCCTTCGAGCAACGCGGCTGGCTGCGGGCCGAGGAGCATCCATGAGCGGGTCAAGTCTTGCGCCCTGGTTGCAGACCCAGCTCGTCAGCCTGATGGCCCAACGCGGCCACGCCTTGCTGCTTTCCGGCCCGTCGGGTCTGGGGCAATACGACCTGGCACTGGCGCTGGCGCGCGCCTGGCTGTGCGAACAGCCCACACCGCAGGGCGCCTGCGGCGAATGCGGCAGTTGCCACGCCATCGACGTGCGCACCCATGCCGACCTGTGCGCACTCATGCCCGAGGTGCTCAGCCTCGAATTGGGCTGGCCATTGGACGAAAGCGCGCAAAAGGAGATCGACGACAAGAAGCGCAAGGCCAGCAAGCTGATCCGGGTGGAAGCCGCGCGCGACGCGGTGGCCTTCACCCAGACCACCCGCTCGCGCGGCAACACCAAGGTGATCCTGGTCTACCCGGCCGAGCGCATGAACATGGAGTCGGCCAACACCTTGCTCAAGACGCTGGAAGAGCCGGTCGGCGAGGTGCGTTTCATCCTGGCCACCGAGTCGGCGCACCAGCTGTTGCCCACCATCCGCAGCCGCTGTCAGACCCACGCGATGGTCTGGCCGGCGCAGACAGAGGCGCTCGGCTGGTTGATCGGGCAGGTGAGCGCCGCGCAAGCGGGTGGCAAATCACCCGCCCCACCGCCCACGCCCGAGCAGGCTTCGGTGTGGCTGCAGGCGGCGGGCGGACGACCCGATGACGCGCTGGCCTGGGCCTCCAGCGGACTGGATGCCAAAGCCTGGGCGGGTTTGCCTCAGGCGCTGGCACGAGGCGATTGGTCGGTGCTGGCCGACTGGCCCGCGGCCCGGCAGCTCGCCGTGTTGCAGAAGCTGTGTCACGACCTGATGGCCCATGGCTCGGGCGCACCGGCCCGGTTCTTCCCCACGGCGGGACTGCCCGCCGCCCCGCGCATGACGGCATTGGCCGCCTGGTCGCGCGAACTGATGCAGGCCGCGCGCTCCGTCGAGCACCCTTACAACCCAGGCCTCATGCAGGAAGCCTGGGCTGCGCGCACGCGCCAGGTGTTGGCGGCCAGGCCGCACTGACGCGCTGCGCGACCGCGCAGAAAATGCCCAGCCGGGCATGGCTTCGCAGCTATGCAACAGGACGCACCCCGTGGGGGATTGCCGCTAAACTCCCACCGATGAGCACAAACCCTTCTCCCTCGGCGGCTGCGGCGCGCCCGAGCGTGATCCAGCTCTCCATCAAGGAGAAGGCAGCGCTCTATGCCGCCTACATTCCCCTGTTCGCAGACGGCGGCATCTTCATTCCGTCGTCCCGCGAATACCGCCTGGGCGACGATGTGTATGTGTTGCTCAGCCTGCCAGACGACCCGCAACGCTATCCGGTGGCGGGCAAGGTGGCCTGGGTCACCCCGGCCAAAGCCTCCGGGGGACGCACGCAAGGTGTCGGCATCCGCTTCCCGTCCGACGAGAAGTCGCGCATGTTGAAGCTGAAGATCGAGGAAATCCTCGGCTCCAGCCTCGGATCCGACCGCGCCACCCAGACGCTCTGAGTCGGCCTTTCTCCCGTTGTGCCGCCGATCGGGCCTTGAATGGCCCGCTTCCCGCTGCCGAACTCCCAGGGCCCGCATGTTCACCGATTCCCACTGCCATCTGAATTTTCCAGAACTCAAAAGCCAGTTGCCCGAGATCCTGAGTGCCATGGCACAGGCGCAGGTGGACCGGGCGCTGTGCATCTGCACCACGCTGGAAGAGTTCGAAGATGTGCACACGCTGGCACGCGAGCACGACAACCTGTGGTCCACGGTGGGCGTGCACCCGGACAACGAGGGGGTGCAGGAGCCCACGTTGGACGATTTGATTGAACGGGCTGCACGTCCACGCGTGGTGGGGATTGGTGAGACCGGGCTGGACTATTACCGTCTGGGCGATCGCACCACGGCCGACATGGCCTGGCAGCGCGAACGTTTTCGCACCCACATCCGTGCTGCACGGCGCACCCGCCTCCCACTGGTGATCCATACCCGCAGTGCTTCTGAAGACACCCTGGCCATCCTGCGCGATGAGGGTGGTTTTCACGGCGAGGCCGGCTCGATGGACACGGCTCGCGGCGTGTTTCACTGCTTCACCGAAACGGCCGAGGTGGCTCGCGCCGCGCTCGAGCTCGGTTTCTACATCTCGTTCTCCGGCATCCTCACGTTTCGCAGCGCGAGCGACCTGCGCGAGGTCGCCGCGTTCGTGCCGCTGGATCGCATGTTGATCGAGACCGACAGCCCGTATCTGGCACCGGTGCCCCATCGCGGCAAAACCAATTCACCGGCCTTCGTGCCGAGGGTCGCGGAGCAGATTGCCGAGATCCGGGGCCTGACCGTGGCCGAGGTGGCGCAGGCCACGAGTGTGAACTTCGATCGCCTGTTTGACCGCGTCAGGTCATCTCCGACGAAATCCTGACTTGAGAGTTCACATGAAAAATACAAAAAAGACCATTGTTTTCAAATGGTTGTTGCTGCCACTGTTCTTGATTTCCACCACGCTGTGGGCCGACTCGTTCACCGACTTCTTCTCGGCGGTCAAGCGCGATGACGTCGGCGCGGTGCGGCAGTTGGCTCAACGCGGATTCGACCTGAACACGCGAAACGAGGGGGGCGAACACGCGCTGTTTCTTGCCTTGCGCGACGAAGCACCAGAGGTCACGGACTTCCTTCTGGGGCAGGCCAAAGTGCAGGTTGAAAGTCGCACCCCCAATGACGAGAGCCCGCTGATGATGGCGGCACTCAAGGGCAGGCTGGAAGCGGCCCGGCGCCTGATCGCACGCAATGCCGAAGTGAACAAGCCCGGCTGGACTCCCTTGCACTACGCCGCCACCAACGCCGACGAAACGAGTCTGCCCATGGCGCGTCTCTTGTTGGAGCACCACGCCTACATCGATGCCGAGTCACCCAACGGCACGACGCCGCTGATGATGGCCGCGCACTACGGCCACCCCACGGTGGTGAAGCTGCTGCTGGAAGAGGGCGCCGATCCCCTCTTGAAGAACCAGCAGGGACTCACGGCCATCGATTTCGCCAACCGCGCCCAGAGGGCCGAATCGGCCAACCTCATCGCGGCATTCGTCCGGGCGAAACAGCCCAAGGGTCGCTGGTAGGCACGCCTCGCGGACGTCTGCAGTGTGAAGACGAGGCGCTTCACGCGACCGCGTATGTAGGTGTAACCCACATGGGGCAATTGCTTTGACCGGATCAAAATCGCGGCACCCATTATTTGGAGGAGACACTGTGAAGCTGGCAAGTCAAAAAGACTTTTTCTCTGGATTGATGTTCACCATCGTGGGCATCTCGTTCGCCGTGGGTGCAACGAATTTCGACGTAGGCAACGCGGCCCGCATGGGCCCCGGGTACTTCCCCCTGCTGCTCGGCATCTTGCTCACGGTCCTCGGCATCGTGATCACGGTCCTGTCTTTTCGCAGCAAGGCACCCGACGGCGACCCCATCGGCAAGATCGCATGGCGCCCCTTGGGCTTCGTGCTCGGGGCCAACCTGATCTTCGGCGTGCTGCTGGTGGGACTGCCCTCGCTGGGCATTCCGGCCATGGGCTTCATCGTCGCCATTTACGGTCTGGTGATCATTGCAGGCTTTGCGCGCCCGAACTGCAACGTGAAGGAATCAGTGATCCTTGCGACCATCCTCGCCGTGGGCAGCTATGGCGCCTTTGTCTACATGCTCAACCTGCAGTTCCCGGTGTGGCCTGCTTTCCTGACCGCCTGACCGGAGACACCCCATGGACCTCATTGACAACCTCGCGCTGGGCTTCGGCGTCGCCTTCACCCTGCAGAACCTGCTCTACGCCTTCGTGGGCTGCCTGCTGGGTACGCTCATCGGCGTGCTGCCCGGCATCGGTCCGCTGGCCACGATTGCCATGTTGCTGCCCGTGACCTACGGACTGGAACCCGTGTCCGCGCTCATCATGTTGGCTGGTATCTACTACGGCGCGCAATACGGCGGTTCCACCACGGCCATTCTGGTGAACCTGCCTGGTGAATCGTCTTCCGTCGTCACGGTGATCGATGGCTACCAGATGGCCCGCAAGGGCAGGGCAGGCCCAGCCTTGTCGGCCGCTGCGCTCGGCTCGTTCTTCGCTGGTTGTGTCGGTACGCTGGTGCTGGCCGCGTTCGCGCCTCCCTTGACCGAGGTGGCGCTGAGCTTCGGCCCCTCCGAGTACTTCGCGCTGATGGTGCTGGGTCTCATTGGCGCTGTGGTGCTGGCCTCGGGCTCGTTGCTCAAGGCGCTGGGCATGATCGTGTTGGGTCTGCTGATCGGCCTGGTCGGCACCGACGTGAATTCCGGTGTGGCGCGATTCAGTTTCGACATTCCCGAGTTGACCGACGGCATCAGCTTTGTCGTGATCGCCATGGGCATCTTCGGCTACGGCGAGATCATCAGCAACCTGTCGCACGACGAGGCCACGCGCGAGGTGTTCACCGGCAAGGTGCATGGCCTCATGCCGACCGCGGAAGATTTCAAGCGCATGGCACCCGCGGTCTTGCGTGGTACGGCGCTGGGCTCCATGCTGGGTATCCTGCCGGGTGGTGGCGCACTGTTGTCGTCCTTTGCGGCCTACACCATCGAGAAGAAAACCAAGCTCAAGCCCGGCGAAGTGCCTTTTGGCCAGGGCAACATCCGTGGCGTGGCCGCACCGGAGGCGGCCAACAACGCGGGTTCGCAGGCTTCCTTCATTCCTTTGTTGACGCTGGGCATTCCGCCCAACGCCGTCATGGCGCTGATGGTGGGTGCCATGACCATTCACAACATCCAGCCTGGCCCCCAGGTGATGACCTCGAACCCGGAGTTGTTCTGGGGTTTGATCGCGTCCATGTGGATCGGCAACCTCATGCTGGTGATCCTGAACCTGCCTCTGATCGGTTTGTGGGTCAAGTTGCTGACGGTCCCGTACCGCTGGCTGTTCCCCGCCATCCTGCTGTTCTGTGCAATCGGCGTCTACTCGACCAACAACAACAGCTTCGACATCTGGATGGTGGCCATTTTCGGTCTCATCGGCTACAGCTTCATCAAGCTGGGCTGCGAGCCGGCACCTCTGCTGCTGGGCCTCATCCTCGGTCCGATGATGGAGGAATACCTGCGCCGCGCCTTGCTGATTTCACGCGGCGACTGGTCGGTGTTCGTGACCCGTCCCATCTCGGCTTCGCTGCTGGGCGCTGCTGTCCTGCTGCTGGTGATCGTGCTGCTGCCTTCGATCAAGAAGAAGCGCGAAGAAGCATTCGTCGAAGAATGACCGCACGCATCTGCTCAAGAAAGCAGATGGATGTGAAACAAACCCGACCTTGAGTCGGGTTTTTTCTTTTTGAAGTCCGGGCTTTTTTACCCGTGGCAAAGCGGTTTCCCCTCGTCATGCGTCCTTGTACAGCGGGGACTGCACGGCCTTGGCCTGCTGTGGGGCGAACGCGAACTGCGATCGGTGGCCAACCTCACGCGTGACGATGGCGAGGCATTTTTCCGCCTGCTGCACAAGGGGGCGGCGGTGCTGGTGCCGTGAGTTCCGCGGTCAGAAACCATTCGGCGGGCATGGAGGTCCCGTCGAGACGCCTGCAAAGCCTTCAAGATAAGTCGCACCGACCGCGCGACCTCCACTACACAGGAAAGGACATGATCATGGTCACCCGCCGATCCACCAAACCCGCGCCAGCCGTTGTGGCACCCGCCGAGGCATTGAACGCCGCGCTCGATCTGCCGCGCCAGCAGATGACGCTGGCGACCGAGGGCGCCTGCGCGATCTTCCAGGGCTTCGAAGCCTTGCGCCACATCCAGGAGAAAGCGGCGCATGACGCGCTGACCCATTACTCGAACGCCGCGCAGCGGCTCAGGGAAGCCAAAGACCCCGCGCAGTTGCTGGAGATTCAGGTCGACCTGATGCGCTTTGACGTCGACGGCGCCACCCGCTACTGGCAACAGATCGGTGTGGTGGCCGTGGACACGCAGAACGAGCTGATCAGCCGCTTCGATCACCTGGTCGATGACGGAGGCCTTCCGCCCGCGGCGGCGTCGGTCGACAGCATGCGGGCGCTGGCGAGCAGCTGGATGAACTTCTTCAAGGGCAATGCGGATTCCAAGGCGTCGTGAGCCGCAGAATGACCGAGGAGGGCACCCCGACAATGGGTGCGCGGCGAGCGGGGGGCGCCCGTGACGCTCACCTGGCTGGTGGTCCAGCTTGCGGTCTGCGCCGTGTTGATCGGGCGCGCGGGTTACGTGCTCAGCCGCAGCGCCGACCGCCTGGCCCTGGCCTACGGTTGGGGACGCGGCTGGGTCGGGCTGGCACTGCTGGCCACGGTAACCTCCCTGCCCGAACTGGCCTCGGGCATCAGCGCGGTGACCTTCGTCGATGCGCCCAACCTCGCCGTGGGCAATGCGCTCGGGGCCTGCGTCATCAACCTGCTGTTCCTCGTCGTCGTGGACGCCCTGCAGCGCAAGCAGCCGATGTACCGCGAGGCCAGCGCGACGCACCTGCTGTCGGCCGGCTTCGGCGTGGTGATGCTGGGCTTTGTCGCCCTGAGTCTGCTCACGGGTGCGCGTGCGCCGGCGGTGCTGCACGTCGGGGTATACAGCCCCTTGTTGCTGGCGCTGTACCTGCTGGCGCTGCGGGGCGTGCATGGGCACGAGCGCCAGGTGATGGCCGATGCCGCTGCAGCACTCGTGCCCGCCACGCCAGCGCCGCCGGAACAGACCCGACGCGAGTGGCGTGCCTTCGGGCTGGCCGCGCTGGTGGTGCTGGCTGCGGGAAGCTGGCTGCCACAAGTGGCCGACGGCATGGCGCAGGCACTGGGGGTGTCACGCAGCTTCGTTGGTACCGTGCTCATGGCCGTCGTCACCACCTTGCCGGAGATGGCCGTGACGCTGGGCGCCCTGCGGCTCGGGGCGCTGGACATGGCCATCGGCAACCTGCTGGGCAGCAACCTGTTCAACGTCGCCATTCTCGCGGTGGACGACGCCTTCTACGTTCGCGGCCCGCTGCTGGCCGATGCCTCGGCCGTGCACGCCGGCACGGCGGTGACGGCGCTGGTGATGACGGGCCTGGTCATCATCGGTCTGGTGATGCGTCCGCAAGGTCGCGCCTTGCGCGTGCTCAGCTGGGTGAGCGTGGGGCTGGTGGCGGCATACGTGGTGAACGCGGCTTTGGTCTACCTGAGCAAGTCATGAAAGGATCACCCGCGTGCCCGCCAGCCATGCCACCGGCACGGTTGACGAAATCGCGGGCGGCCTGCACCTTGGAGCCCATGGAGCCGGCGACGAAGTCCATGCCGGCGAGTTCCTGTGGCGTCACGTCGCCCAACGCGCGCTGCGCCGGAGTGCCCATGTTTGCTGCCATTGCCTTCCACAAATGGGTTCTTCTAGTTGCGCCAGCCAACCATGCGGGTTTCTGGGCTGCAGGGTCGTTTCCTGGGTGATGTTTACATCTTCCACGATGTATATTATGTTAAGTTAAGGACGGCAAGTTGCGCGGCGGACGGAGCTGGTAGCTCCGGTCCATTCACTCTTCACTCTTCTGCTGCCGCCGGCTTCAAAGTGAAATAGAACGTTGCGCCTTTGTCGATCTCGGCCTCGGCCCAGATCCGGCCACCGTGCCGGGCGATGATGCGCTGGACATTGGCCAGGCCGACGCCCGTGCCCTCGAACTCATCGGCCCGATGCAGCCGCTGGAACACGCCGAACAGCTTGTCCGCATATTGCATGTCGAATCCGGCGCCGTTGTCGCGCACAAACACGACGACACGGCCGTTTTCCTCGCCCGCGGTTCCGATGTCGATCCGCGCCGGGTCGCGGTCGCGCGTGTACTTGACCGCGTTGCCCAGCAAGTTGACCAGTGCCTGCTTGAGCATCGCCGCGTCGCCTGCGACCGTGGACAAGGGAGAAATGTTCCAGGCGATATTGCGTCCGTGCGTTTCCGTTTCCAGATTCGCCAGGACTTCCCGCGCCAGTTCGCCCAGATCCACCCGCGCTTCGCGCATGTCGACCAGCTTCATGCGGGAAAAATCCAGCAGGTCGTCGATGAGCTGTCCCATGTGCCGGCTGGCCTCGGCGATCACCTTGAGATAGCGCCGCGGCTCGTCCCCGACCTGATCGCCGATGTCCCCGGCCAGCATCTTGACGTAGCCGTTGATGTGCCGCAGCGGTGCGCGCAAGTCGTGCGAAACCGAATAGGAAAACGATTCCAGTTCCTTGTTGGCATCGTCGAGCTCCGTGGCCCGTTGCGCCAGCGCCGCGTTCAGCCTGAGGATCTCCCGCTCCTTCTCCTTCTGTTCGGTGACGTCTTCGGAAATGCCCAGCAGATAGCGCGCTCGGCCGTGTTCGTCAGGGATGGGAATTTTTTTGGTGTGCAACCGCCGAACACCTTTTTCGCGGGTCTTGATCGGCTCTTCGGGAATGTCTTCGACCGTGCCGGCTTCCAGCGCCTCGCGGTCCTTGGCGGTGAAGAGATCCGCCTGGTCCTTGGGGAAGAAGTCGTGGTCGTTCTTGCCGAGGAACTCCGCCCGGGAGTAGCCCAGCAGTTGCTCCCCGGCGCGGTTGAGGCGGACAAAACGCAGATCGACGGCATCCTTGACGAAAACCATGTCGGGGATGTTCTCGATCACCGAATCCAGAAACTGGTTTGCCGCCAGCAGTTCGGACGAGCTCTTCTCCAGCGCTTCCCGGATCCGGCTCAGTTCCTTGTTGCGCTGGATGGCGGCGTCGTAGGTGGACAGCAGCAGGTTGAGGATCTGCAGACGGTCCGCGGTGATGAAATGCCGCTGCCCGTTGAAATAGATCTCCACGCCCATGCCCGCGTCTTCCGGACGGCGCATCTGGCGATTGATGACCACGTAGCGCACGCGGTCGAGCAGATAACGTTCGTCATAGGGTTTGAGGACGAAGTTGTCGGCCCCGCACTCCAGGCCGCGGATCACGTCCTGGGGATCGGACATGGTGGTGACGAGGATCACCGGGATGTCGCGAAGTCCGACGCCTGTCTTGATTCGACGGGAGAGCTCGTAACCGTCCATCTCCGGCATGACCACGTCGCTGATGACCAGCGCCGGTTGGAACTGCGGCGCCATTTCCAACGCCAGGCGGCCGTTGGCGGCCACACGGACTTCGTAACCCTGCTGCTCGAGAATGTGCCGCAACCGTTGGGCCTGGGTGGGGCTGTCTTCTGCGATCAGGATTTTTGCCGGTGCTTCCGCGACCCCCAAATTTGTATCGACCATCTCAGTTCCTCGCCTTGTTGCTTCTGTTGTTGACCAGTGAGACCAGCGCTGCGGCGATCTTGTCGGCCGGCAGCACATGGGTCACGCCCCCCAGGGCGATGGCTGCGCCGGCCATGCCGTGCACGACCGAGCTTTCGCTGTCCTGCGCGATCGTGATCGCGCCCTTGTCCCTCATCAGTTTCAGTTCTGCTGCGCCGTCCTTGCCCATGCCGGTGAGCAGCACCCCCAGTGCGTTCGGGCCGTAGGCTTCGGCCAGCGAGCGGAACAGGAACGAGACCGCTGGCCGCAGTCCGTTCTCCGGTCCCTCCCGGGTGAGGACAATCTGACCGCTTGCACCGATGCCCATGTGGAAATCGTCGGGGGCCAGATACACGTGTCCCGGCAACGGCAGGGTGCCGTAAGAGCCGATATGGACCTGCAGGCCGGAGGTCTGCCTCAGCCAGTCGGCCATGCCGGTCAGAAAGCCGCGCGCAATGTGTTGCACGACGAGGACCGGCGCGGGGAAATCCTTTGACAGTCCGGCGAGGATGGACTGCAGCACCGGCGGCCCGCCGGTGGAGGTGCCGATGCCGACGAGTTTGATCTCTGCTGGAGCGCGCAGCGATGGCGCGGGGCGGGCTGCAGCGGCGGGCGCCGGCCCCGAGCGCGCCAGGCGGCGCACGACCTTGACCTCGGACATCAATTTGACGGTCTGAAGGAGGTTCGCGGCATTGGTTTCGAACTGCGCATGTCCGCTGCCGACGGGTTTTTCAATGCAGGCCACCGCGCCCGCCTCCAGCGAGCGGAAGATGATGTCCAGTTCCCTGGGATCGGCGACGGCGCTGCAGATCACAATTGGCAGTGGTCGCGTTTCCATGATCCGCCGGGTGGCCTCGAAGCCGTCCAGCTTGGGCATGTACAGATCCATGAGCACAACGTCGGGCCTGTTCTTCAGAACAAAATCCACCGCGGCCTGGCCGTCGCCAACGGCGCCCACGACGCGGATCTGCGGGTCGGATTCGAGCAGGCGCACCAGGAACATGCGCGTCACCGCAAAGTCTTCGGCCACCAGCACATCGATCTTGCCATCGGTCATGAAAGTTCACTCCCTAGATCAGCCGCTTCACGGCATCCAGCAAATTGCTCTGATCAAAATTGCCTTTGACGATGTAGGCGTTGGCGCCGACATCGATGCCGCGCTCGCGGTCCTCCCGCATGTCCAGCGCCGTCACCAGGACCACCGGCAGCTCGGCGAGTTTCCGGTTGGCGCGGATCTTCGAGGTCAGATCGAAGCCGTTCAGGCGCGGCATTTCCACGTCGGAGACAACCAGGTCGAAATCTTCCGCCCGCAGCAGGCTGAAGGCCTCCATGCCATCCACCGCGGTCTTCACGGCGTAACCCGCCGATTCCAGGATGCTCTTGAGCAGCATCCGCGAGGTGATCGAATCCTCGACGATCAGAATTCTCCTGGTCTTGGTGGGTAGGGCCGCACTGTCGGGGGCCGCCAGCACCGCCGCGCTCGACACCTTGCGGGCGGACTTGAGCAGGTCCGCCACATTCAGTATCGGTGCGACCAGCCCGGAGCCGAGCACCGTGGCGGCGGCGATGTTGCGCACGCGTGAAAGCGGCTTGCGCAGGGGTTTGACCAGCACTTCCTGTTCATCGAGAACCGCATCCACGGTGAACGCCACGCGCTGCTCGCCACTGCCCAGAACGAGGACCAGTGCACCGCCGGGTGCCGGGTCTTGTCGTTCCACCGGTGGCAGCTCCAGGGCATCGGCCAACCGCACCAGCGCGACCGCACGACCGTCGAATGAAATGGTTTCGCGGCCTCCGACGGTTTTGATGTCCTCGGGCCTTGCGCGAATGACACGCTCCACCTGCAAGGTCGGCAGCACCAGCTGCTGTCCGGCCGCTTCGACCAGGATGCCGCGAAACGTCGCCCGTGTCGCGGGCACAACCATGCGGAAGGTGGTTCCGAGCCCTGGACGGCTCTCGACCGAGACCTCCCCGCCGAGTTTTTCGGTCTTCTCGCGCGTGATGGCCAGCCCCAGTCCGCGTCCGGACAACTGCGTGATGATCGGACTGGTGGACACCTCGGAGCGGAATATCAGCGCCAGCGCCTCGGGTTCGACCAGCCGGGCGGCCTCTTCCGCCGACATCAACCCGTGCGTGACGGCCGAGGCTTTGACCTTGCGGGTGTCGATGCCTGCCCCATCGTCGGACAGCAGCAATTGCACCTTGCTGTCGCTGATCTGGCTCACGGCGAGCGTGATCGTCGCCCGGGCCGGTTTGCCGCGACCTGCGCGTTCGGCCGGCGCTTCGACGCCATGGTCGACGCAGTTGCGCAGGAGGTGCACAAGGGGATCCTTCATCTCCTCGAGGATGCGCTTGTCGATTTCGACGTCTTCGCCCTGAATGGTCAGATCGGCCTCCTTGCCCTGATCACGGCAGAGATCGCGCACCAGTTTCGGGAGCGGGGCTGAAATCGCGGCGAAAGGCATGAGCAGCAGTTGCTTGGAGTCCTCCAGCAAATCGTCCACGAGCTTGCCAACGGCATGGCGGTCCTGCTCCGCGGTTCGGCCCAGCGCCTCCGCCCTGCTCTCCACCATCTTGAGGTAGTCCATGCTCCAGTCAAAAAAATCCAGCAACCGCGGCAACCCCGCAGCGGAGCGCCGATCCTCGTCGGCGAGCGCCTGCTCGCGCGCCTGGCGCAGACGGTGCGCCTCGGGTTCGACCGCCGCCCAGGCCTTGCGCCAGGCACTCAAGCGCCCGGCCAGTTCCCGCAGATCGGCCGCCCGCTGACCGGCGTTCAGCTTTGCAATGAGCATTTCCTCCGATTCCAGCAGCAGCGTGTCCAGCTTGGCCACGGCGATGCGCACCGTTTCCCGGGTCGTGGTTTCTGCCGCTGCGGCGGGCGCCCCGAGCGGCACTGCTTCGATCGGGACAACAGCCTCCGGCGCCGCTCTGCTCCCGGGCGGCGAGGCTCCCGCCTGGCGCAGGGACTGGCGCAGCGATGCCAGATCGGGCGATGCGCCCGGACCGACCGAACCGGCGGGCGGGGCAAGCGTTGCCGAAATCGCGTCGAGCGTGCGGTGCAACGTGTCCAGCACGGCGGACGACGGAGCGCTTTCCCGCCGTTTCCAGGACGCGAACACGTCTTCCAGCAACTGGCACAGCGACTCGATCTCGGTGAAGTCGACCGCGCGGGCGGCACCCTTGAGGCTGTGTGCCGCGCGGAACACCGTTTCGACGGTCTTGCCCTGCGCGTCGGGCGCCGACGTTTTCTCCAGATCCAGCAAGCCGGCGCCGATCACTTGCAAATGTTCGGCGGCTTCGACCTTGAAGGTCGCGCGGAGCTGGTGGAGGAACTCCTCGTCCTGGGCGGTCATGGCTGGACCGGGCTAGACCTTGTAGCGTTCGACCATGGACTTGAGCCGCTGGCCGAGTTCATTGAGGTTGTACGCGGCGGTTTCCAGTTGCTTGGCGCTGGCCACGTTCTGGGCAGCGGCCTGCTTGATGCTCTCCATCGCGCCGGCGACTTGATCCACGCCCACCAGTTGCTGCTGGCTGGAGGCGGCAATCTGGGTCGCCGCCTGCGCCGCCTCGTTGACACTGCCCGCCAACGCCTGGATCGAGCCGCCCGCGGCTTCGGTCTGGCGGGTGCCGGCTTCCACTGCCTTGCCGCCCTCCTCGGTCGCCATCACCGCCGCACCGGTGGCCTTCTGGATGTCGCCCAGGATGGTGCGGACCTGGTTGGTGGCCTGGCGCGACTGCTCGGCCAGACTCTTGACCTCCTGCGCCACCACGCCAAAGCCCTTGCCGTGCTCGCCCGCCTTGGCCGCCTCGATGGCGGCGTTCACCGCCAGCAGGTTCGACTGCGTGGCGAGGTCCTCGACCGTGGCGATGATCTGGCCGATGGCCTGGCCCTGCTCGGACAGGCGCACCATGGCTGCCGAAATCGCGTCCATCTGCTGCCGGATGCGGTTCATGCCGGTGGTGACGCCTTCGGCGGCCAGGCGCCCGCTGCTGGAAATCTGCGCCGCCTTCTGCGCGTTGTCGGAGACCAGTCTGGCTTTCTGGCTCGCCACTTGCGCGGTCTGCCGTACTTCTTCCACCGTGGTGGTGGTCTCGCTCACCGCCGCCGCCGATTCGCTGGCGCTGGAGGCCAGCTGGCTGGTCGAGGCGACGATCTCGCTGGCCGAGGCTCCCAGCACGCTCGCCCCTTCCACCAACCCCTGAATCTGCGCACGCAGATCCTCGGACATGCGCGCGAAGGCGTTGCCGAGCACGTCTTCGGGGGATTGCGGTTTGACGGTGGTGCGCAGATCACCGGCGGCAATCTGCGAGGCCGCGTCGGCCATGGTGCGCAGCGACTGCGTCATGCGCTCGAACGCGTGCGCCAGCACGCCCACTTCATCGTTTCGGGTCTCCACCAGCAGTTTCGCGCTGAGATCGCCGACGGTGATCCGATCGGCGACGGCGGTCAGTTGCTGAAGCGGCCGTGCGATGTTGCGCGTGATCAGGAACCCGGCCAGAACCGCCAGTGACAGCGCGACGAGCGTGCCGAGGAAAACAACTCTTTTCGCATTCTCGCCATCGTTGTCTGCGACCGCCACGCGCTGCCTGAGCTGACCTTCCTCTTCGTTTCTCATCTGGTCGATCATTTCGCGGATCTGGCCCATCGTCGCCTTGCCCCGGCCGGTCAGGATGAGTTCAACGGCGGGCTGCGCGCCCTGGGCGCGGCGCAGCTCGATCGCCTCACCGGCAAAGTCGAGCCGTTTCGTGACCAGCGGCTCCAGGGCGTCGAGACGCTGCTGCTGGCGTGGGTTGCCCGTGGTCATTTTTCGAAGCTCCTGGAGGCTCGGAGCAACCTTGTTCACCGCAGCCAGATACGGCTCCAGGTAACTTTCCTCGCCGATCAACGCAAAGCTGCGCGAGCCGATCTCGACATCTTTGAGCAATGACAGCGTTTCCTCGAGATGCCTCAGCACTTCGTAGGTGTTCTGGCGCAAATCCGATGTCTCGATCAATTGGGTCGTGCTGCGATAAGAGGTCGCCCCGACCAGCACAAAAACGGCGAGCGCCAGACCGAACCCGGCAGCGATCTTGGTTCCGACATTCCATTTCATGGCGCTGGCCTCCCTTGCCTTTTTGCGTTCAATCAATTGTCCGCATCCTGATGCACCAGGATGCCCGGGTCCGTCAGAATGCGGCCGATGTCGAGCACCACCAGGCGCTCGGCGGTGATGCCCTTCAGGTATTGCGTGCCGATCCCGGTGAAGGTGGGCGGTGGTGGTTGCACGCTCCCCGCTGCAATGGTGAGCACGCCCACGCTGATGTCCGCCAACAGGCCGAGTTCGAGGTCGTTGCCACCGACGAGAATGATGCGGTGCAGATCGGTCAATCCGTTCTCGGACAGGCCGAAAAATTTCCTGATATCGAACACCGGCAGAATGCGGCCGCGCACGTTGACGATGCCGAGAACGAACGGCGGTGTGGACGGCAGCGGCGTCAGATGCTTCAACGGATGGACCTCGCGCACGTAGCGGGTTTCCACTGCGTAGCGTTCCCGGGCCAGATGGAATTCCAGCAGTTCGAGCGTCGCCTCTGTGGTTCGGGAGTTTTCCGGGGGACGTGCCAGTGCCTGCGCGCGGGCACGGAGGATCTGTCTGGCCTCGGCTGTGGCAGCCGCAGGCGAAAGGGTGTCAGCCCCGTTCGTCATGGCGAAGCTTCCATGCAGATCACCGAGTTGATGGTTTCAGCAAGCCGGCCGGCGGTGAGGCCATCCGATTCGGGCAGCGGGTCGTTCGGCTGACATTGGCGCAGCAGATGCAGGGCGTTGGCGAAATGCTTGTCGGCCTCGCGGATCTTTCCGCGGCCGCGCTCAAGATTGCCCAGGGCATAGTGCGCGAGAACAAAATTGTGGTCGAGATAAAGTGCTCGCTGCAGCGAGGTACGTGCCTGCCCGGCATCGCCTTGTTCCAGGAGAGCAACCGCGCGCAGGTAATGTGCAGCGGCGTTCAGTTTGTCGGAGGCAATCCAGCGCTCGCACCAGGTCAGCGCATCCCCCAGCTTGCCCTGGTTGGCCAGCGCGCGCGCCAGCAGGGAACAGGTCGCCGGTTCGTGCGCACGCCGTGAATGCAGGGTGAGCAGGGTGTCAACCACCTCGCCATAGCGGCCTTCTCGGTAAAGCGATTCCGCGCTGGCCAATGAACCCTGCGCCGCTTCCATCGCGCGAGGTCCGGCCCCCGCCGGATCGGTCGGTTCCGATGGCAAGGATTCATCGACCGCAGGAACAAAAAACGCCGGCGCCGGGTTGAAGGCCATCGCAGGCGGTTCAGACCGAAGTGGGACCGCGCTTTTCCGAAACAGGACCGCACCGGGAAAGTTCGCCGTCGCGAATTGCGGTTGCGGAAACAAGGTCTGTGACGCTTCGGTTGGACTCACCGCCAGCCAGCCGCCGTCGATCAGCGCGTGGTGAAGATGGTCGACCACCTTGCCCATCTGCGACGGCGTGAAGTACATCAGCACATTGCGGCAGAAGATCACATCCATGGCGTGGGTGTCGGTTGCGAGCGAGGGGTAGACGTCTTCCACCAGATTCAGGTGCGCGAAGCGCACCATCCTCTTGATCTCCGGGACAACGGCGTAGCGCCCGTCTGCGGTGCGTTTGAAATAGCGCGACCTGAGCCAGGCCGGTGCCCCGCGGAAAGACCAGTCGCCGTAGATGCCCGCAGCGGCCTTGTGCAGAAAGCGCGCGTTGATGTCGGTGGCGGTGATGGTGACGTGCCAGTCCTGCAAATCCGACAGCAACTCATGCAACAGGATCGCCAGCGAATACGGTTCCTCGCCGCTGCAGCAGGCCGCGCTCCAGATGCGCAAGCGCCGCTCGCGGCCGCGCCGGGCCCGGATCAATGGGGGCAGGATGTGCTCGGCCAGGGCTTGCAGTGTGGGTTGGTCCCGGAAAAAGTAGGTTTCGCCGATCGTGAAGTGGTTTGCCAGCACCTGCAGTTGCCCTTGGGTCGGCGGCGCCGACAACAGCCAGTCGATGCATGCCGCGGGGTCCGTCAGGCCGAATTCCTGCGCCGCATCGGCCAGGCCGCGCTGCAGATCGTCCCAACGCTCGCATGGGAAGTGCAGCCCCATGCGCCTGGCGATGAAATCGCTGAGTCGCGACCACTGCGCGTCCTGGACCGGGGCCGGCATCATCCGTCCTGCGCCATGGCCACGTCGAGGGCGCGGGCCTCATCCAGCGAGAGAAACGTCTCCAGGTCGTGGATCAGGATCAGGCCATCGTCGAGTTTCACCACGCCCTCCAGGTGGTCGGTGCCGGGGAGGATGTCTGCGGCATCCACCAACTGCTGCTCGGCATAGGCCATCACCCCGATCACGGCGTCGACCACCAAAGCGACCGGCCGTCGTGTCGTGTGGGCGACCACGATCTGATCGCTCAGAGCAAACTCGCGCCCGGGCAGGCGGAACCGGTGGCGCAGGTTCACGACCGCCACCAGCCGGCCGTGCACATTGATGAGTCCGAGGACAATCGCGGGCGCATCGGGTAACGGGGTGATCTCGACGATGCGCGTGGCGCGCTCCACCGAGGCCAACGGCAGGCCGTAGCGCTGGTCGTCAAGGGTGAAGACGACAAGCTGGTGCGGAGTGTCCATCGCTTTCATGGAATGCCCGTTCAACATCTAATTCAAAGGCAGGCGCGTCGTGAAAACACGAGCAGCCGGCATCGCGTGAATTTCAATCCCCCCGGAGAAACGTGGCTCCGACAATCAACTTTGAAGGCAGTGTATCGGCAAAGGAGGAGCGCCGCTCGTTCTTGTGGGAGGAGCGCCAGCGGCTGTCAGTGGCCAACCTCACGCGGGCCGACGCCGCCGAATTCCTGCGGCGGTGCCGCTGCCGTCGAGGAGCCGGCCCGCATGCCGGCAAGTCGTGGTCAGCAGCCCCTGGCAGGCACAATAGTTGCTGCGCTATGCGGGGAAACACCGGTCCCCATCGGTCGTGACGCGGGCAGGGCGAGATTTACAATGCGAGTGCCCGCCGCTGCCATCTTCACAACGGCATCCAAACGAAAGCTTCTTCATGAAAAATCTCCTTCTCTCCCTGAGCCTGATTGGCGCCGCCGCCCTGGTTGGTTGCGGCAAGACCGAAACTCCAGCGCCCGAGGCTGCCCCTGCGCCTGCACCGGTTGCTGCCCCGGCTGCGGCGCCTGCACCGGCCGAGTTGCCTGAACTCAAGGTTGCGATCGACCCGACCTACGAACCCTTCACCTTCAAGACCGCGGATGGAAAGCCCACCGGCTTTGACGTTGACATCGCAGAAGCGCTGTGCAACGAAATCAAACGCAAATGCGTTTACGTCGAACAAGTCTGGGACAGCATGATCCCCGGCCTGCAAGCCAAGAAGTACGACGCCATCATCAGCTCGATGTCGATCACCGAAGAGCGCCAGCAGGTCGTGGACTTCACCGACAAGTACTATTTCACGCCCAGCCGCATCGTCGTCAAGACTGGCACACCATTCACCGACGTCGCCTCCCTCAAGGGCAAGAAAATCGGCGTGCTCAAAGGCAGCACGCAAGAGAAGTACGCCATGGGTGAACTCAAGGCCGCAGGCGTGAGCGTGGTTCCCTACGAAGCCCAGGACCAGGTCTACCTGGACATCAAGTCCGGCCGTCTGGACGGCACGGTGGCTGACCAGGTTGAAGTCAATGGCGGCTTCCTGAGCAAGCCTGAAGGCGCCGGCTACGGCTTCGTGGGCCCCGTGCTCGCGGATGCGAAGTACTTCGGCACCGGCGTTGGCGTGGCCCTGCGCAAAGGCGAGACCGCTCTCAAGGATGAGTTGAACGCCGCCATCAAGTCCATTCGCTCCAACGGCGTCTACGAGACGGTCAGCAAGAAATACTTCGACTTCGACGTGTACGGCAACTAAGCTGTAGCGTGCTGTCCGGCTACTTCGCCTCGATCCTGCAGGGCGCCCTCCTCACGGTGGGCGTTTCACTGGCCGCTCTGGTGGTGGCCATTCTGCTGGGTCTGCTTGGCGCGGTGGCCAAACTCTCGGGCCGCCCCATTCTCGTGGGGCTGGCCACCGTCTACACCACGCTGGTGCGTGGCATTCCCGAGTTGGTGCTCATGCTGCTGATCTTCTATGGCGGCACCATCGGACTCAACAACCTGCTCGAATCGATGGGCAGCAAATCCTCGGTCGACATCAACCCGTTCCTGGCGGGCATGCTCACCATCGGTTTCATTTATGGCGCCTACATGACGGAGACCTTCCGTGGTGCCATCCTCTCGATCCCGAAGGGGCAGATGGAAGCTGCGTGGGCGTTCGGCATGGGCCCTGTGCGCACCTTCTTGCGCATCACCGCCCCACAAATGGTGCGCTACGCCCTGCCCGGCTTCACCAACAACTGGTTGGTGCTGATCAAAGCCACCGCCCTCATCAGCCTGATCGGTTTGCAGGAGATGACCTACCTGGCCAAACAGGCCAGCGCGGCCACCCGCGAGCCCTTCACCTTTTTCCTGTTTGCCGCTGCGTTGTTCCTGGTCTACACCTCCGTGTCGCTGTGGGCGCTGCGCTGGCTGGACCGACGCTTCAGCTTGGGCGTGAAGCGCGCCAACACCTGAGCACCAGCCATGAGATGGGACGTCATCTTTCAGCCCAGCACGCTGGCCATGTATGGCGAGGGCCTCATCACCACAGTGTGGTTGCTGCTCTCGTCCTTGGGCGTGGGCACGGTGCTCGCCGTGCTGTTCGCGCTGGCATTGACGAGTTCGGTGGCGCCGCTGCGCTGGCTCGTCGGTGCCTACACCTACGTCATCCGCGGCACGCCGCTGCTGATTCAGCTCTACATGATTTATTACGGTCTCGCGCAACTGGACTGGATCCAGGAGCGCTGGAACGACGTCTGGCCCTGGACGCACTTCAAGGAGCCGTTCTTCTGCGCGTTGCTCGCCTTCAGCCTGAACACCGCCGGCTACACCGCCGAGATGCTGGCGGGGGCAATCCGGGAAACCGCCGCCGGTGAAATCGAGGCCGCGCAGGCCATGGGCATGAGCTCAGCCACGGCGATGCGTCGCATCGTGCTGCCCAGCGCCATTCGCCGCACCCTCCCGGCCTACAGCAACGAGGTGGTGATGATGCTGCACGCCACCAGTCTGGCCAGCACCGTGCCCGCCATGCTGGATGTGACCGCCGCCGCCAGCCGCATCTACTCCGACTTCTACCTGCCCTTCGAGGCCTACATTTTTGCGGCCGCGATCTACCTCACCATCACGTTCAGCCTGGTGGGCGCCTTCAAGCTTGCCGAGCGTCGCTTCCTGGCCCACCTGGCGCCCCGCGGACATTGAGGGCCGCGGCCTCAGTCGAACCATGCAACGCACCGAATACCCCCTGCTCAGCCCAAGCCTGGGCAGTCAGAAGACCTTGGTAGGTTTTCACTTTGGCACGCCCGGCGCTCGTCCCAAGGTCTACATACAGGCCAGCCTGCACGCCGAAGAACTGCCTGGCATGCTGGTCGCGCACCACTTGCGCGAGCGGCTGGAAGAGGCCGAAAAGGCGGGGTTCCTGCTGGGCGAGGTCATCGTGGTCCCGGCGGCCAACCCGATCGGCCTGAGCCAGCGACTGGACCACCGCGCCATGGGCCGTTTCGAGTTCGACACGGCACAGAATTTCAACCGCCACTACCCGGACATGGCCGCCGCCGTGCTGACCGACGCCAGTTCCCGCATGGGCCCCGACGCGCACGCCAACGTGGCCACGGTGCGCAAACTGGTGGGTGAGTGGCTCACCCAGTGGCAGCCCGCCAGCGAGCTCGACAGCATGCGCCGACGGTTGCTGCTGCTCTCTCACGACGCGGACCTGGTGCTCGACCTCCACTGCGACAACGACGCGGTGATGCACCTCTACAGCGAGGAGGCCTGCTGGCCGCCGTTCGAGCCGCTGGCGCGCTTGCTCGGCTGCCAGGCCGTGCTGCTGGCACGCGAGTCTGGCGGCGGGCCGTTCGACGAGCGCCTCTCGGGTCTGTGGTGGCAGTTGGCCGCTGCGCTGCGCGCCCAAGGCGTGAAGGCCCCTCTGCCCCAGGCATGTGCCAGCACCACGGTGGAGCTGCGTGGCGAGGCGGACGTGTCACACGACATCGCCCGGCAGGACGCGCAGGCGATCTTCGCTTTCCTGGAACACACAGGCGCCCTGGCTGCCGCCGCGCCGCGCGCGCTGCCGCCCATGGCTTGCAAGCCGACGCCGCTGGCGGGCTCGCAGACGCTGCGTTCACCGGTACCCGGTGTGTTGGTGTTTCTGGCAAAACCAGGCTCCCACCTGGACGTGGGCGACGTGGTGGCCGAGGTGATCGACCCCACGGCCGCTGGACCTGCACGGGTGCATGAGGTGCGCTCCGAGGTCTCGGGTGTGCTGTATGCCAGCGTGCGCGAACGCTATATCGTTGCAGGCGGTGAAGTCGGCAAGATCGCCGGCGCCACACCGTTCCGCTCAGGCGATCTGCTGGGCGCCTGAGTTTCCATCTCCATCGGGCACTGAACATGACTGCTGACTCCACCACCACCCGAACGCCCGGTCGGCCCTTGCTGGAGGTCCAGGACATCCACAAGCGCTTTGGCTCCAATGAGGTTCTCAAAGGCGTGTCGCTTCAGGCCCGCGCTGGCGATGTGATCAGCCTGATCGGCAGTTCGGGTTCGGGCAAGAGCACGCTGCTGCGTTGCATCAACCTGCTGGAGAACCCCAACACCGGTCGCATCATCCTGGCTGGCGAAGAGCTGCAGCTCAAGGCGGACAAACGCGGCGAGTTGCGCGCGGTCAATGCTGCCCAGTTGCAGCGCCTGCGCACCAAGCTGGCCATGGTGTTCCAGCACTTCAACCTCTGGGCCCACATGACGGTGCTGCAGAACATCATTGAAGCGCCGGTGCATGTGCTGGGCATCCCGAAGGACAAAGCGGTGGAGACCGCGCGCCGCTACCTGGAACGCGTGGGCCTGCGGGGCGTGGAAGACCGTTATCCCTCGCACATGAGTGGCGGTCAGCAGCAGCGTGTGGCGATCGCGCGCGCGCTGGCCGTGGAGCCCGACGTGATGCTGTTCGACGAGCCCACCAGCGCACTCGACCCCGAACTGGTGGGCGAGGTGCTGCGCGTGATGAAGCTGTTGGCCGAAGAAGGCCGCACCATGGTGGTGGTCACGCACGAAATGGGCTTCGCACGCGAGGTGTCCTCGCACCTGATCTTCCTGCACAAGGGCTGCATCGAAGAACAGGGTGTGCCCGCCGAGGTGCTGGCCCGACCCAAGAGCGAGCGCCTCGCTCAGTTCCTCTCAGGCAACTTGAAGTAACGCACCCTTCTTCAGGGTGTCAGCTCGAGCGTGGAAGTCCACTCGCCGGGTTTCATGGTGAGCGCCCGGTACTCCACTGCCGACCAGGTCTTGCTCATGTCGCGGTAGCGGCCTGAAAACACGTTGCCGCTCTGCCCGGTCTGGTAGATGAACCGGGAGTTGTCCATGTCGGCCAGGTCGTAGATGGCGCGCAGGCTGGCTGCGTGCCGGTTGGCAAACGGCGCATCGGCCTTGTCCAGGTGGTACTGCCCCACATTGATCGTGAATGGGTCGCCGCCCGTGGGCGATCGCACCTCGAAGAACGGCGCCAGCGGCTTGACGTTGCTCATCGGCCGGTGGATGGAGATGGCCGGGTGGGCGTCGGCCCAGCGCCAGTTGGCCACGTTGTCGCCCTGCTTCACCCGCAACTGATCGAGCGCGCGATCCAGCGCCCGTGTGCTCGCCGCCTCGCAACCTGCCGCGCCGCACCACGCGGTGTTGTTGCGCTCCAGAATGTCCTCGATCGCAGCGCGAAACAGGCGCTTGCCGTACATGGACTCAAAGCGTGCCTGCCCCAGGCGCTCACCCAACACCTGGCGCGTGAAGGCATCCACCCACGCCGTGTAGATCAAGGGTGCCGCCAGCTCGCCCCGCATCTCTCCGTTGAATCCCTTGAGTTGTGCCTGCGCTGCAGCGGCCAGCGGGTGGTTCGACGGGGTCTTTTGCAGGAATGGCAGCAGGCGCACCGTGGCGGCCGACTGAAGATCGCCGTGCATGGCCTGAAACGACGCCACCGTGTGCTGCGGCGTGGCCTGCAACAGCGCTTCGATGCGTTCCTGCCGGTACGACGGCGCCCAATCCTGCGTGAGGAAGTGGGGGTAGTCGGCGGCGTGGATGCGCTGGTTGGCGGTGGCGATCCAGCCGCGTTCACCCGCGTCCTGCGGCGTGTCCTCAAAGGGCAGCCAGCCGGCCCAGTCATACCGCGCCTCCCAGCCCGGCGCCGGGGCCACGCCGCGGATGTCGTTGTCCGGCGCCCTGACGGGGATCTTGCCCACGGCCTTGTAGGCAATCACGCCGGTTCGATCCGCCATCAACGCGTTCTGCATCGGCGAATGGAAATCGGCAAACGCCTTCGTCAGATCGGCGACCGACTGCGCGCGGTTCGACTCGATCGTGGCCACCACGTTGCGGTTGTCGGTATCGAGTGCGCTCCAGCGCAAGGCGAGCACAAAACGGCTGGTGTCGATGACCTCGCCGTGGCGCGCCTGTGCGTCGCTGAGCACCGGGCCGTGGCGTGTGCTGCGCACCATGTGGCTCACGTCGGGCTGGCCCTTCACGCGGATGGTTTCCATGCGCAGGGCGAAGTCGGCCCAGACCGGCTCGGCGGTGCTGCCCGGCACCCGGTACTGCGCCGGGTTGGCCGGGTTGATCTGCTCGATGTAGAGGTCTTGCACGTCGGGCCCGGTGTTGGTGAACCCCCAGGCGACCTGCTCGGTGCGCCCCAGCACCACGAACGGCGTGCCGGGCAAGGTGGCGCCGATCACGTCCATGCCCTTGACGCCGTCCGCATCGGGCGCCTGCAAGCGCGCGAAATACCAGATGGCCGGCGCGCTCAACCCCAGGTGCGGATCGTTGGCCAGCAAGGGCATGCCGGTCTTGCTGCGCGCACCCGACACCACCCAGTTGTTGGAACCCTTGCCTTCGATGTTGCCCAGCTCGTTCGCCCAGCGCTGCATGTCGCGGCCAATGAGCGCGGCCATGCTTTGCGACTGTTCGGGCCTGGCCGACGAGGTGGTGGTCGGCGCGCTTCGATACAGCCCGAGGTTCCGGTACAGGGCGGCCAGGTCGGCCGTGGCCGCGGGCTGCTCACCGGGATACGGGGGAAACAGTTCCCACAACGCCGGCGTGTCGATGGTTTGCAAGGCGGTGAGTCGCGCGAATTCGTTGCCCCAGTTGCCACCAAGGTCCAGCGCCATCATGAGCGACCAGCCCACGCTGTCCAGCGGATCCCAATAGCGTCCGGCTCGGGCTTCGGCGCCGGGATCCACACCCAGCAAGACGAACTCGGGCGACAGTGCCTGGGAACTGTTGGCGAAGAACGCATTGACCCCTTCGCTGTAGGCCTCCAGAGCCAGGCGCGCATCGGCGGGCAAGCCCGCCCACTGCCGCTTCGCGGCCTCGCGGATCCCCAGCGTGCGCATGAGCTTGTCGGTCTCCAGGGTGGCAGGGCCGAGCACTTCGGAGAGCGCACCGCGCATCACGCGCCGGTTGAATTCCAGTTGCCAGCCGCGCTCCTGCGCATGCACATAACCCATGGCCTTCCAGGCATCGGTCGGCCGGCTGGCCAGGATGTGTGTCACATCGCTGGCATCGCGGTGCACCTTCACCGGCGCGCTCAGACCGCTCAACTGCAGTGATCCATTCATCCTCGGCAGGCTGCTCTGCGCATAGTAGGCGGCCACGACCGCCGCGGCGACCAGCAGCACGACCAGGAGTTTGAAGAAGCGTTTGATCCAGCGCATGGTGTCTCCTGCGTGTTTTTTTGGAAGGCCGTCCACGGTCTGTGCCGCGGTGGTTGCCGCAGCCGGTTGGCCGACGGTCAGTTCGAAGGGGGAGTGCGCCCAAGCACCATGTTGCCGTTGACCAGCTTGAAGCTGACCGTGGGCGCACTGAAATCGGTGAACGGCGCACCCAGCGCGATCTCGCCGTCGCTGTGCAGCATGCATTCCTGTCGGCGCAGCGCGATCACGTTGTCAGCCCCCGCAAAGCGCACCCAGGTGCCGTAGCTGCTGACGTCTTCGAGCACATAGTTGCCGGAGCGGATGTCGATGCTGGTGTGCATCCGCGAAACGCGTGGATCACTGACCACGAAGTCGGCTTCGGGCACACGCCCGATCTTCAAGGGCAACTCGGTCACGCCGAAGCTGCGGTTGGTGTCCAGCCAGGCCAGTTCGATCCCGCCCATGCCCACGTCCTTGGGCGGCAGAAGGGCATGGAGGTCGGCGGGCAAGGTCAGGAACTCGGAGAGCATTTCCGGCTGCCATTCAATGCGAAACACCTCACAGGGTTCCGTGCGGCCCTTGATCCGGATGGGCCCCAGGCTGCGGCTGCGCACCGGGGTGCGGGCACCCAGTTCGCGCACCACGTTGTCCGTCGCCAGAATCTGTTCTGCACCCGCCAGATCGCTCAGACGCGAAGCGAGGTTGACGGCATCACCGAAGCAGTCGCCATCGACCACCACGACCTGGCCTCGCGCCATGCCGATCTGCATCATGAGTTTGAGGCGGTTGGGCCACTGAACCACGCGCTTGGCGTGTTCCTGCTGGATCTGGACCATGGCCTCCACCGCCAGGCGGTTGCTGGAGAAAGACAGCAAGACACCGTCGCCCAACATTTTCACGACCACACCGCCGTGTTCCATGCCCGTGGCACCGATCCACTGGGTGAGCTTGGTCACCACCATCGTGGCGCGGTCGTTTCCCAGTGTTTCAAACACCGAAACGCTCCCCGTCAAATCCACGAACGCAATTGTCAGTTCAGCCATAGAGCAAAAGAATATCGGCTGGATTAAAGCACAGGCCTCCGGCGACGCCTTGTCACGAACAAACACACTCGTGCGAGATCTTTTGCGGGGGTTGTTGCGTTCATGGCAAACGCTGGACCAGCAAGGTATTAATCCAGAATCGCATGTTTATCCGGAATTGATACAAAAGGTACTACAAACCTAAAGCAGGAGATAAAAATATCGCCGTAAACCTTTGATTTGAATGTTGTTTTTGCAAAGGTAAATGACGTACGGGATTGCACGATCAGTGTGAGTGAACGTATCCTAGACACGGATTCATATAAAAGTCGTTGAGGACACCCCCATGCGCTGGTTCAAACCCGGTATTCGCAACAGCATTTCTGCCCTTCTGGGGCCGGAAGTCCATCGGGATCCGGGCGAGGCGCTTGAGCCGGTGCGAAAGGCAATGCTGGATGTGCTGGGCGAAGATGGCGCACAGATCAATCCCCAGTTGGTACGACGCCTCAAGTACCTCCACGATCCCCACGCGCTGTGGTTTGCTCGGGCCGAAATGGTCGCCGTCTTGAGCCAGCTGTATGGCGAGGCGCTGGCGGTGCACCGGGTTCAAAGCCTGTCGCCGGTATTTCAGGGCCTCGTGCCCAAAAGTCTGATCAATTCCTCCCGCCTGCGCACCCGTTGAGCTCAGCCCGGCGAACATCGCTGCGGCCGCGTCAACCCCAGTAGATCAGGGCATCACGCCCTTCCACCATCAGGTCAACTTTCTGCCCCACGGGCAGCAGCACCTTGGTCGGCACATGGCCGAACGGCAGGCCGGTGAACACAGGCGTCTTCGTCTGGCTCCGCAACCAGTCCACCACGGTCTGCAGCTTGAAGCCTCGGTCGTAGCCGGGCACCAGCTTGAATCGGTTGAACGATCCCATCAGCACCGCTTTCTGCCGGCCCAGGATGCCCGCGTTGAGCAGCTGCGTGAGCTGTCGCTCGATGCGGTAAGGGTGTTCGTTGGTGTCTTCCAGGAACAGGATGCCTCCGGTGATGGCAGGCAGGTAGGGCGTGCCGACCAGAGCGCAGATCACGTTGAGGTTGCCGCCCCACAAGGTGGCCGAGCGAACCCGCAGGGCGGGCTGCGCACCGGCCTTGCCGGGCTTCATGGATGCCACGTCGGTGGCGGGCAGCCGCCAGCCTGCGCCCTCGCCTTGCCCGATCATCAGATCGTCAAAACACGCTTCCATGATGTCGTCCGGCGCTTCGGCGCCGAAGTCCTCGCCCAGTGCCGGACCAGCCCACGTGCACGCACCGGTCCTGGCCAGCACGGCCATCTGCAGGGCGGTGAAATCGCTCAGGCCCACAAACCGGGTGCCGCCTTCAACGGCCTTGGCGATCTTCTTGAAGGGCAGCTCGCCCAGGATGCGCGTGAGCCCGTACCCTCCCCGGGAAATCAGCGCCACATCGGCGCCACTGGCGGCCGCACGGCCGATCGCGGCCAGGCGCGTGGCGTCGTCGCCGGCAAAGCGCATGTGGCTGGACAGGGCCGCCTCGTCGATCTCCACTTCATGCCCCAGCGCCTTGAGCCGGGCCACGCCGCGGCGGAACGCGGCCTTGTCGCGCACCGCGCTGGAGGGGGAGTAGATGTAGATGTGGCTCATGGGTTCGGGGCGCTGCAAAAGGCCCTCATTATCGAGGTGCTCAAGCGCTGAAATGGCGCACCGCGTCACGTGCGATGGCTTCGCCGTGCTCCTGCACGAAATGACCAGCCTCCGGGAGCAACAGCGGATCAGGACACCCGTGGATCGAAGCGTGAAGGGCCCGCATCACCGGCTCGCCCAGCACGGGGTCTTGCTCACCGATGGCCATGAGGCTCAGGCCCTTCCACTGCGTGGACCAGAAAGTTCTTGCCCGCCTGCTGACGGCTGCGCCATCGTCGTCCGCATGTTCCGGCACCATGGGCGGGAAGGCACGCAGCGCGGCGCGGTGGCCGCGATCGGGAAACGGCGCGTTGTAGGCCGCGCATTCATCGGGACCCATCTGCGGATTGCCGCGTGCAAAGAGACGCGCGACGTCGAACTCCGGGTTTTGCGCACACATGTTGCGCCAGGCCAGGAAGCCGGGTGAGAGCGGCACTTCGCCTGTGGCCAGTGTGGTGTTCATCACCAGCAGACCCCGGTACCGATGGGGCGCCTCCATCGGCAGCGTGAGGCCCAGCAGGCCGCCCCAGTCCTGCACCACGAGCACCACGTTGCGCAGGTCGAGTCGCTCGATGAATTCGAGCAGCACCTGGCGGTGCCAGGTGAACGTGTGCGCGCTGTCCTTCTTGGGCTTGTCGCTGCGGCCAAAGCCGACCAGGTCGGGTGCCACCACACGCGCTCCGCTGGCCAGGAACACCGGGATCATCTTGCGGTAGAGATAGCTCCAGGCCGGGTTGCCGTGCAGGCAGAGCCAGGTCAAATGCCGATCCTCCTGAGCCGACCCAAGGACGGGGCCTTCGTCCAGGTAGTGCATGCGCAAGCCATCCAGCGCGGGCAGATCGCTCAGGTAGTGCGGTGCCCAGGGATAGCCGGGAAGAACTTGAAAGCGGTCATCGGGTGCGCGCAACGCGTCGTCGCGCAGGGGGTGCGGGTTCACGCGCCGCTCCTTGAAAAAACCGCGTAGCAGGTGCGCACCCTCGTCGGCCAGCACACCGCCCTGCACCACCGTCTGGTGGTTGATCTGCCTGTGGTCGAAGAGGTTGAGCACCGACCCGGCGGCGCCGGTCTTGGGGTCTGCCGCACCAAACACCACGCGCGCCAGGCGCGCATGCAGCATGGCGCCGCTGCACATCGCACACGGCTCCAGCGTCACATACAGGGTGCAGCCCTCCAGCCGGTAGTTGCCAAGCGCCTGCGCCGCCGCGCGCAGCGCCACGATTTCGGCGTGGGCGGTGGGGTCGAGGCCGTCGATGGGCGCATTGCGCCCGGTGGCGATCACGCGCCCGTCCTTCACCACCACCGCGCCCACCGGCACTTCGCCGGTTTCGGCCGCTGCACGGGCTTCGGCCAGCGCCAGGCGCATGAAGTGAGCGTCATCGGGAGCGGGCGTGTCGGGCATGCGGCGAGTGTAGGTCAGCGTCGATATCCGCCCTGTAAGATGCGCGTGGGTGTTCGCTCTGCATGGTGCTGCGAACAGGTTCAAGCGCTGGTCGGGCCGCCGCGCTGAATTGCCACGACTATGAACCGACAAGATTCCCGGCAGACCCTGCCTCGCGCCCAAGTTCTGGCCGAGCGTGCCTTCTCCACTCTCGAGCGTTTCCTGCACATCGAAGCCGTCAGCGGCATCGTGCTGCTGGTGGCCGCCGCCATCGCCCTGATCTGGGCCAACTCGCCCGCGGCCGGCAGTTACCACGCGCTCTGGCACGCGCCACTGAGCATCGGCCTGGGCAGTCATGTGGTTTCCCAGTCCTTGCACTTCTGGATCAACGATGCGCTGATGGCGGTGTTCTTCCTGGTCGTCGGCATGGAGATCCGGCGCGAAATTCACGAAGGCGCACTGGCCAACCTGCAACTCGCGGCTCTGCCTCTGGCCGCCGCGCTGGGCGGCGTGATGGTGCCGGCACTGATCTACGCCGCGCTCAACACCGAACCCACGCAACTGCGCGGCTGGGCCGTGCCCACTGCCACCGACATCGCGTTCGCCGTGGGCGTTCTGGCGCTGCTCGGGCGGTCCATTCCAGGCAACGTACGCGTGCTGTTGCTGGCCTTGGCCATCATCGACGACATCGTCGCGGTGCTCATCATCGCGGCCTTCTACTCGGGCGGGCTGGATTTCAGCGGCCTGCTGGTGGCGGGCCTGGGCGTTCTGATGGTGCTCGGCCTGCAGTTGATCGGCATCGGTTCGGCCTGGGCCTATGTGCTGCCAGGCGCGGTGCTGTGGCTGGGCCTGCTGCAGACCGGTGTGCACCCCACGCTGGCTGGTGTGGTGCTCGGCCTGATGACGCCGGTGCTGCCGGGGCGTTTGCGCGAGCAGCCGCTGGAGATGGCCACCCGCGCAGTCCATGACCTGAGCGCGGCCAACGATCTCTCGCCGCACGAAGTCGCGGGGCCGCTGAAAGAGCTGCGGCAGGCGCAGCGCGAGGTGTTGCCGCCTGTGACCCGCGTGCAGATGGCGCTGCACCCCTGGGTTGCCTTTGGCGTGATGCCGCTGTTTGCCCTCGCCAACGCGGGCGTGACGATCGGTGGCGTGGACCTGAGCCTGGATGGTGCGCAGGCGGTGACACTGGGCGTGGTGCTGGCCCTGGTGATGGGAAAGCCGGTCGGCGTGGTGGTGGCCAGCTGGCTCGCCGTGCGCCTGGGCTGGTGTCGACTGCCACCGGAAGTGACCTGGTCGGGCGTCTGTCTGGTCGGCCTGCTTGCGGGCATCGGCTTCACCATGTCGATCTTCATCGCCACCCTCGCCTTCGACGACGCCAACCTGCTCAACGCCGCCAAGCTGGGCGTGCTGTTGGCGTCGTTGGTGGCGGCCGTGCTCGGCCTGACCTGGGGGTTTCTGCAGGCATGGCGGGCGCGTCAACGCCCCCCTCTGGCATGATCGCGGCCTCTACTGGTTTTCCCTGATGCCACACGCCCCGCAACGCCGCTGGGAGCTCGATGCCCTGCGGGGCCTGATGCTCGTCCTCATGACGCTGACCCACATGCCGACGATGTACTCGTTGCCATCGGGCCAGCCGTTCGGCTTTGTCTCGGCGGCCGAAGGTTTTGTCTTCCTCTCGGCCTTCATGGCGGGTCGCGTCTACGGCCGGCGCGCGCGGCGCGACGGAATGGCGGCCATGCAGACCGCCTTTCACGAGCGCGCGCTCAAGCTCTATCTTTGCCAGCTGGGCTTGCTGCTGCTGGCGTTCACGCTGATTGCCTGGCTGGGCGTGCACAACCGGCAAGGCGGCGTGACCGGCCTGCTCGAATTCTTCTTCATCGATCCGCAGGCCGCGGTGGCCGGCGCCGCGCTGCTGTTGCACAACCCGCCGCTGCTGGACATCCTGCCGCTGTACATCGTGTTGATGCTGGCCAGTCCCTGGCTGCTGCGCCGCGGCCTGCGGCGTGGCTGGCGCGGCGTGCTGGCGGTCAGCGGCCTGCTCTGGCTGGGCCAGCAATGGGGCCTGGGTGAAACCGTGTACAGCGCGGTGGTGGCATTGACCGGCCTGCCCATTCCCTACAAGGACACCGGCGCGTTCCACTGGGTGGCGTGGCAAGCGTTGTGGGTGGTGGGTCTGTGGCTGGGCGCGCGGCAGCAAGCCTGGCCGCGCATGCCGCTGTGGCTGCTGGCACCCGCCGCCCTGTATGCGCTGGGCATGCTGTTGTGGCGGCACATGGCGGGCCAGGACCCGCTGCCCTGGGTCCCCGCCATCGGCCTGTTGCTCGACAAGTGGTCGCTCGGCCCGATGCGGGTGCTGAACTTCGCCAGCGTGTTCGTGCTGCTGGTGGCCACCGGCCCCTGGCTGGTGCGGGTGCTGCCGCGCCCCCATGCGCTGGAACTGCTGGGACGCCATTCGCTGTCGGTCTTCTGCGCCCACATCGTGATCGCGCTCTTCACCCTGGCCTTCTTCGGATCGACCCAGGTGGTGCGCCCCTGGACGACGGACGTCGCGCTCCTGTTCGCGGCGTTCGCCGGCCTGTTTGCGGTGGCCATGCTGGTGGAAGCGCACGAGCGCAACGGATGGCGTCCCCTGTTCTTCTCGCGCGCCCGCCCGCAGGCGCACTGATGCCCGGCCCATGCGCGGGGGAACTTTCCGCGCCAGCGCAACCCCGAACCGGCATCGGTTACCTTGGTGGGCCTCCGTCCACCTTCAGCACACGCCACCGCCATGAGCCAGGACGATCGCCAGTGGGAACTGGACGCCATGCGCGGCTTGATGCTCGTGCTGATGACCTTGACCCACCTGCCCACGAAACTCGCGGACCCGCTGGGTCAACCGCTGGGCTACGTGTCGGCGGCCGAAGGTTTCGTGCTGCTCTCGGCCTACATGGCCGGTCGGGTGTACTCCACCAAAGCGGATCAGCAAGGCTCGGAGGCGATGAAGACCGCATTCTTCAATCGGGCACTCAAGCTCTACGCCTGTCAGCTGGCCTTGCTGTTGTTCGCCTTCACCGCCATCGCCGGCATGGGCTTGGCGCTGCGCGAAGGCGCCGTGACCGACCTGCTCGCCTTCTTCCTCGAACGTCCCGTGGTGGCAACCCTGAGCGCGGGTCTGCTGCTGTACAACCCGGCGCTGCTGGACATCCTGCCGATCTACATCGTGTTCATGCTGGTCAGTCCCCTGGTGCTGCTCCACGGCATGGAACACGGATGGCGCGGTGTGATGGCACTGAGCCTGCTGCTGTGGTTCGGCGCCCAGTTCGGCCTCGGCCCGGCGGTGTACCACCTGGCCACTGGCTGGTTCGACATGCCCTTGCAGTACCGGGACATGGGTGCCTTCGAGATTTTCGCGTGGCAGTTCCTCTGGGTGATGGGCCTGTGGATGGGCACGGTGCACAGCCAGCCCGATCACCCGCCGACCCGCTTTCCACGCTGGATGGTGTTGACCGCACTGGCGCTGGCACTGTGCGCCTTCCTATGGCGCCACGCCGTCGGCCAGACGCCGATGCCCGGTGTATCACCGGTCAATCTGATGTTCGACAAATGGCGCCTGGGCCCGCTGCGCCTGATCAACCTGCTGGCCCTGCTGGTGCTCGCCATGCATTTCAGCCCGTGGCTCAAGCAGCACCTGCCGCGCTGGCGACCTGTGGAAACGCTGGGCCAGGCGGCCCTGCCGGTCTTCTGTGCCCACCTTGTGGTGGCGCTGCTGGCGCTGGCGCTCTTTGGTGCCTCGAACGCCGCTCGGCCGTGGTCGGTGGATCTGCTGATCCTGTTCGTGGGCTTCTACGCGCTGTGGGCAGTGGCGCGCATCTCGCTCGCGCACGACCGTCGAACGGCGCGGCGCCGTGCCCGCAAGGCGGGTGCGGCGCGCGATCTCAGCCCTTCAGGTGCAGGGCGATGATGCGCTGCCAGATGGCATAGCCATCTGCGTTGAGGTGCAGGCGGTCGCCCTGGAACAGCTCCGCCCGGGGCTGGCCCTGGTCGTCGAGCATCGAAGAGAACACGTCGATGTAATCCAGCCACGGCTCGGTCTGGCTGTAGGCCCTGACCAGCTCATTGGCCTCGCGCACTGCAGGCAGCATGCCCGAGCGCAGCGGGCTGGGCTTGATGGAGACGAAGGCGATGCGGGTGTCGGGCAGAGCGGCCTTGACGGCCTGAACGAAGGCGGTGAAACGCTCGGCCACGTCGCGCGGCGAAGCCCCCTCGGCCAGGTCGTTCTCGCCTGCGTACACCACCACCAGGCGTGGCTGGTACGGCAGCACCAGGTGGTGCACCAGCTTCACGCAATCGAGCAACTGCGACCCACCAAAACCACGCTTGATCACCAGCGGCTGGTCGGAGAAGCTGGTCTCGAGGTCGTTCCACAGGCGGATGGATGAACTGCCGACGAAGACGACGCCGCCGGGTTGCGGTGCCTGTTTCAGATCGGCGGCGGCGAAGGCCTCGAAACTCGAACTCCAGCGGGGATCGATCGCCGCCAGCTGCGTGGGCGCGGAAACAGCCACCGCCATGGGGATGGGGGTTTCGGCGTGCGCAGCACCCACATGCAGCCCCAGGCCGAGCAGGCCTGCCAGGGTCAGCTGCAAGGGCAGCGCGCGTGGCCAGCAGAGAGGGAAGTGACGCAAGGCAGGCATGAAGAGTGGAAAGCGTTCGGTGGACCCGCACATGGCGCGGAAAGTTCACGGCGTGTCAGTGTAAAGGTCCCTGTCCGGCCCGTCGATGCTTGGGAAACCGACCGTTGCACAACCGCCTCAGGTGGCGCCTACGGTCAGTCCGAGGCGGCGCATCCAGCCCGCCATCGCGCGTTCGTCGGGGTTGCCGGCCTCGTAGGCCGCGAGCATGGCCGCGTGCGACTCGGGGCGGTGCTGGTTGAGCTTGATCTTGCACTGCAGGTCGGTGACGCGCAGCTCGAACGCCACGATGCCCTGCATCATCTTGTGCTGGTAGTCCTCGCCCAGGCCGCGCCACTGGTCGGCATAGGCCGGATCGTGGTCGTGTATCAGGTGTTTGAGCAGGCGATCCTTGTCGTCGAAGCCGTCCATCGCCGAGACCTGCACGGTGCAGTGCACGGCGAGGTAGTTCCAGGTGGGCACGCGCGCCAGATCCGGGTAGACGCGCGGCGTCATGTAGGCATGGGGGCCCATGAACGTGACCACGGCCTTGGGGCGTTCGCGCAGGAACTTCGCGTGCGGGTTGGGCCTGGCCACGTGTCCCAGCAGCACGAGTCCCCCCTCTTCTTCCAGCAGATGCAGCGGCAGGTGCGTGACGAAGGGCAGACCCTCGTCGTCGCTGGAGATGAGGCTGGCGAACGGGTGCGCACGCATCAGCTCGCGGGCGATGGCGGGGTCTTTGGCAGCGAACTGTGGCGGCAGGTACATGGGGCGGCCTCTTTCACGCGGTGGTTCGGGCGATGGTTCAAGCGAGCGAGCCGCAGTGTATTCCCGCAGCACAAAGTCGGTCGCGAGTGGGATGATGGCGCCACGTCACCCCACCGCCGCCATGTCCTTCCTCCACCACCCCGCCTTCCAGAGCCTCGTGCTGCCCTTCGTGTTCGCGTTGGCGGCTTGCCTGCTGCTGCGCATGGCAGGCCTGCGCTGGGCAGCGCTGGGCGCGTCGCTCGGGCTGGTGCTGGCCATGACCGTGTGGCCCGGATTCGACTGGCCGGCCAGTTCCCGCGCGCAGATGCTGCCTTGGGCCGCACTCGTCAGCACGCTGCTGGCCACGCTGGCGATCGCCCTGAAGATGCCGGGCACGAAGGCCATGGGTCGGCGCAATGGCCTGGTCGCCACCGGGTTGCTCACGCTCGCCGCCCTCGCGCTGGTGGCCTGGCCAGCCTTGGGTGGCTCGATGCTGCTGGCCCAGCTCGCCTTGATGCTCGGGGCGGCCAGCGGCGTGGCGATGCTGTGGGCCTGGCGCGCGGCGTCGGTCTCGCCGGTTTCGCTGCTTCCTGTGCTGGTCACCGGCATCGGAATCGCGCTGTGCGTTGCCTGGCTGCCGCCCGGTGGCTCACAAGGCACGGGTGGGAGCGGGGGCGACGACCCATACTACGAGCCCCAGTGGAAGTAGGCCGCGCGCTCCTCGATCGTCAAGTCGAGGGCTATTCCGGGTTTTGACGCGATGGCTGGGTGGCAATGCGATGATGGCCCGATGCCTTCGACCGTGCAGCTCACTTCCCCGCCCGCGGCCACCGATGCGGTGACGGACGTCCCGCTCGACTGGCCCGGATTCTGGCTGCAGGTGCTGCGCGCACGCGACGGCGAGCTCTCGCCACAACTTCGCCAGAACCCTGAGAGTGGCTGGGAACTGGATGGTCAGGTCAGCGCGCGCACCGCTGCACTGTTCGGCTTGTACAAACCCCTGCTCGACGCGCGGGCGCACCAGCGCAGGCCACGCAGTCAGTCACCCTGGCTGGTGGCACAACTCGGCCAGAGCCTGGACGGCTTTGTCGCCACCGCCACCGGCGACTCTTACTACGTCAACGGCGCTCACTGCCTGTTGCACCTGCATCGGCTGCGCGCGCTGTGCGACGCGGTGGTGGTGGGCGCGGGCACGGTGTCCATCGACAACCCGCAGCTCACCACCCGCCGCGTGCCCGGGCCGCAGCCGGTGCGCGTGGTGATGGACCCGACAGCCCGCCTGGACGGCCAGTCTCGCGTGTTTCGCGACGGGCAGGCGCCCACGCTCTGGGTGTGCGACACCCGCCATGCGGCGCAGGCCCGCGCGCGCCTGGCTCGGCAGGCGGTGCCCACCGAGGTGCTGCCGGTCGACGACCTGCTCGCCACGGACGCGCAGGCGTGTTACCACCCGCAGCGGGCCGTGGATGCGCTGGCCAGGCGCGGCTTGAAACTCCTGTTCGTCGAGGGCGGTGGCATCACCGTTTCGCGTTTTTTCTCCGCAGGCGTGTTGGACCGCCTGCACCTGGTGGTGGCTCCGGTGCTCATCGGCAACGGCCGGCGAGGCCTGCAGGCACCCCCCCACGCGGTGATGGCAGACTGCCCGCGCCCCAAAGCGCGGACGCTGGCGCTGGGGCCGGACATGCTCTGGGATCTGGACCTGCGTTCGTCTTCGAGTTAGGGCCTGTTCACACCATTCTTCGCACTTGGAGAATAGTGTGAACAGGCCCTAGGAAGGCAGCGCCAGCAGGTCCAGGTGGCCCACGCGCAGACGAGTCTCTGGCGCCATCGCGCGCCGCCGCCGACGCCACGCCCGCACCGACGGGGCGGATGCGCGCGACTGTTCGCTGGCGGCCACCGCCATCCCGTCGATCAACGCGCATTGCAGCGCCCTCGCCTGCGGGCTTTCGCCGCCGTTCACCCACCAGTCGCTGGCAGCGTTGAACACGCGGTAGCCCGCTGATTCGAGCGCACCCTGCAGCGCGGCCACCGCGCCCGATCCGAGGGCGGGGCCAAGACCTTTGTCGCGCCTCTGGTGCTCGCCGAACAGCCGGCCCACGGTGGCATCCCTCGGGTCTTCGGGCCTCCAGACATGCCGACCATCGACGTTCAGGCTCATGAGCAGGGCCACGCGAGACGCCGCGCTCGCTGCCACCAGGCGGTCCAGCCACGCGGTGCCCACGAGGTCGAGCAGCGCCGAAGCGGTGACGAGGTGGGCCGCGTGCCAGGGCAGTGTTTCGAGCCCGGTCATCAGGTCCAGTTGTTGTCGCACGATGGTCGCCTCGAACCCCGGCCCGTTGAAGCACAAGGGCTGTTCAACAGCGATGGTGGGGCTGGACAGCGCACCGCCCGCCGCGGCCAGGCGTTCGGGCCAGCACCGCAGCAAGGCGGCATCGTGGTCCACCGCCAGCCACTGTTGCGCCCCGCCCAGCCGGGGCGCGAGCCAGCGCAGGTTGGCGCCAGTGCCGCAGGCCAGGTCGATCACCCGCCAGGGTGTCGTTCCGGGGGGGTGCAACGTTGCAAGCCGGGTCTGCAGCTGGAGGTGCTCCGCCGCCGCGCCGCGCGCTGCCGCATCGAACGGCTCGCGCTGTTGCAGCCAGTCGGCGCTGAAGGTGGCCGCGCTCATTCGACACCCTCCAGCACGCTCGCGAAGCGGGCGGCCTGCACAGGCCAGGTGGGGAGTCGCCCGGCCGCTGCGCGCGCACCCGCGCCCAGCCGCACTCGCAAGCCCGCATCGGACAGCATGCGCGCCAGCGCTGCCTGCAATGGCGCCACCTCGCCGGCGGGCACCTGGAGTCCGGCATCGGGCGGCAGCGTTTGCGCCAGGGCACCGGCGTCGCTGGCAACCACCGGCAGGCCATGCGCCAAGGCTTCGGTGATCACCATGCCATAGCCTTCGTGCAACGATGCCAGCACGAACACGTCAGCCGCCGCGTAGTGCGCGCGCAGCGCCTGAGCGTTCACCTCGCCGTGCCAGAACACGCGATCAGCCATGGGCGCGGCCAGGGCGTGCAGCCGAGCGGCGGTGCCGGGGTCGCGCGTGGCGCTGCCCACGTTGTGCAGCTCCCAGTCCAGGTGCATCAAACCGGCCAGCGCCTGCAGCAGCAGGCTGTGCCCCTTGCGCGCCGTGAGCGTGGCCACGCAGAGCAGGCGCAGCGGACCCTTGCGCCGTTGCCTGACAGACATCGGCACCGGGTCGGTGCCCGGCTCCACCACGGCGATGTGCGCAGGCGGAGTGCCCATCGCCGCCACGTCGGCCGCGGTGCTCGGACTGGGCACCACCACCCGGCGCGCATGCCGCAGCGCGCGCGTTTCGCTGACCAGCAGGTGTTGGCGCGCGGCATCGGACAAGCCGGTTTCCAGATGCAGCGGGTGGTGCACCAGGGCCACCCAGCGCAAGCGCGCGGCGTGCAGCGCCACCGCATCGTCCAGTGCGCCGAAGGCCAGGCCGTCGGCCACCACCAGGGTGCCATCGGCCAGCGAAGCGATGACCTCTTCGGCGGCGGCGAGATCCGAAGCACCGGGGTGGGGCCACGCGCCCTCCACAGAGCGCACGTCCACTGTCCAGCCGGCCTCGCGCAGCGCCAGCACGATCCGGCGGTCGTAGGTGTAGCCCCCGGTGGGGATGGTCCAGTCGCCCGGGATCAGGAAGCAGCAGGCGCGCGGGACGGGCGTGGCACTCACGCGGATGCGCGCACCGGCAGAGCGCCCTCGTACGAGGCCCAGGCCACGTGAGATTCGTTCAGCGTCACCCGCATCTGCTGCACACCGGCCGATTGCGCGGACGGCAAGGAGTGCACACCCAAGGCACCAGCGGCGATGCGCGCGGCCACGCGGTCGAAGATCAGGCGCGCGAGGAATTCGGTGGTGGTGTTGCGGCCCTTGAACTCGGGCACGTCATCGAGGTTGCGGAAATTGAGTGCGGCCAGTTCCTCGCGCAGCACCTGCGTGGCCAGGCCGATGTCGACCACGATGCCATCGGCGTCCAGGTCCTCGCGCCGCATTTCGAGGTCGACCACGTAGGTGGCGCCGTGCATGCGCTGCGCCGGGCCGAAGACCGCCCCCTGGAAGCTGTGGGCGATCATGAAATGGTCTCTGACGTTGACGGCGTACATGGTGTTGGGTCTTTTCTTCAAGCGGGGTAATCGATTCGATGGCACAGCGTGTCGCTTGCACCCGTGGCCAGGCGCGCAAGCACCTGCGGCAATTCGCAAAACGGCGCGCTGTGCGTGATGAGGCCGTCCAGCACCGGGTCGGTGAGCAGCGAGAGCGCGAGTTCAAGCCGGCGGCGGTGGCTCCAGCGACCCCGCTGCGCTGTGGCCACCTGGCCGACCTGGGAACTTTTCAGGGTGAGTCGCTGTGAGTGAAACGCCTCGCCCAGCGGCACGCTCACCGCGCGGTTGCCATACCAGCTGAGTTCGAGCACCGTGGCCTCGAAGGCGGCCAGCCGCAGCGCGGTGGCCAGGCCCGCGCCCTGCCCGCTGGTGTGCACCACCAGATCGGCATCTCCCCGCGCCTGATCCGGCACGGCAAACCCGGCGCCCAGCGCCGCAGCGATGTCGGCTCGGCCGGCTTCGGTGTCGATCACCTGCACTTCGCACCCGGGCAGCCGGGCCGCCAGCCATGCCACCAGCAGGCCCAGCGTGCCGCCCCCCACCACCGCGATGCGGTCGCCCAGGCGCGGCGCGGCATCCCACAGCGCGTTGATCGCGGTCTCCAGGTTGGCGGCCAGCACGGCACGCGCGGCCGGCACACCGCTGGGCACGGGCACCACGGCGTGGGCCGGCACCTGGTACACGGTCTGGTGCGGGTACAGGCAGAACACCGTGCGACCCAGCAACTCGGCGGGCCCGGCCTCGACCACGCCCACGTTCACGTAGCCGTACTTCACGGGACCGGGGAATTCGCCCACCTGGAACGGCGCGCGCATGCGCTGCGTCTCGCTGGCCGGCACCTCGCCACGAAAGACCAGGCCTTCGGTGCCCCGGCTCACGCCGGTGTGCAGGGTGCGCACCCGCACCTCGTCGCCCCCCAATGGCGGCAGCGTCTCGTCGCGTAGCTCGGCCCGGTGGGGCGACACGGTCCAGCAGGCCTGGGCAGCGGTGGTCGTGGGGGAAGAAGGAGATGCCATGAACGAAGAGGGGTATGTCGTGTCTGAGGGGTGGTGCATGCCATGATCACCGCGAACCGCCGACCCGGACAACGATCTTATGTTGCAGAACATGAAAACCGCAGGCAGCCCACCCGTAACGCCCCCGCTCCGGCAGGAGATCGCGGACGGCCGCAGTCTGGCGCGCGATGCCGCACGCGATCTGGCCGTCGTCGGGGCTGTGGTGCTGCTGGTCGCGCTCTGGCTGGATGAGGCCGCTGGTCTCGGCCTGGATTACGCGGCCAAGGCCCTGCTGGCTTTCGGCGCGGGTGCATGGCTGGTGTGGCGCGGGCGGCTGGCCCATCCGCATGCACGCTTCGGCCCGGCCAACCGGGTGACGCTCGCGCGTCTGGGCTCCGTGGCCTTGATGGCGGCGCTGGTGGGTGAATCCCTTCCCCGCGCGCCAATGGACTCGATGACGGTAGCCGCCTGGTGCCTGGTGATCGTGGCCACGCTCACGGCGCTGCTCGATGCGGTGGACGGTGCGCTGGCGCGGCGCAGCGGCATGGCCAGTGCCTTCGGCGCCCGCTTCGACATGGAGACCGACGCCGCCTTCACCCTGGTGCTCTGCGCGCTGGTGGTGCAGGCCGCTCAGGTCGGCCCCTGGATCCTGGCCTCCGGGCTCATGCGCTACGCCTTCGTGGCGGCGGCGCTTGCATGGCCCTGGCTGGGCGGCCCCCTGCCGCCCAGCCAACGACGTCAGGCGGTGTGCGTGATCCAGATCGCCACCTTGATCGTCTGCCTCGCGCCGATCGTGCCGCCCTGGCTGGCCACCGGGCTGGCCGCGATCAGCCTGGCCGTGTTGACCCTGTCCTTCGCCACCGACGTGCGAACCCTGGCGCGGCAGCGCCCCACCCCACGGGAGACCTGAACCATGCATGCGAAAAAAACCATTTCCACCGCCCTGCTGTGGGCTGCTCTGGCGGGCAGCGCCCAGTTGCTGATGAGCGCTCCCGCCCAGGCCCAGGCGGCGCGCTACGAACTCGACCCCGACCACATCACGGTGGCCTTCCTGGTCGACCACATCGGCTTCGCCAAAGTGCTTGGCCTGTTCCGTTCGGCCCGCGGCAGCTACCGTTTCGACGAGGCCAGCGCCACGCTCTCCGAGGTGCGCATCGAGGTGGAAACCGCCAGCGTCTTCAGCAACCAGCGCAAGCGCGACGACCACCTGAAAGGGCCGGATTTCCTGAACAGCAGCGAGTTTCCGAAGATGGTGTTCACCGCCTCCGGCGCCAGGCGCACCGGCGAGCGCACCTTCGAGATCGCCGGCCAGCTTGAGCTGCTGGGCAAGTCGCTGCCGCTCACGCTGCAGGCCACCTGGAACAAGAGCGCCGAGTCGCCGATGGGCGGCCCGCTGCGCAAGCCCTACACCATGGGCGTCTCGGCGCGCGGCAGCTTCAAGCGCAGCGCCTACGGCATGAACTACGCGGTGTCCAACGGCTGGGTGGGTGACGAGGTGCCGCTCATCATCGAATTCGAGGCCGTGCGCCAGTGAGGTCGGCCAAAGCAGCGCCGCCGTCGGCGCTGGGCTGGCTGCTGCGCTTTGCCCTGGCCTTCGGGCTGCTCAACACACTGCTGACCTTCGAGAACCGCTGGCCCGGTTTCGGGGTGGCGTACATGCCGCGCCTGTCCTTCGAACTGTGTCTGGCTGTGGGGGCCCTCATGGGTTGGGTGACCTGGCGAGGAAGCTTGTCACCCCGGGCGGCCACCGCTGGCGCGGTGGGCTTCATGGCGCTGGTGCTGGTGCGCTACGCCAGCGTGACGGCTCCGGCCGTGATGGGCCGGCCGGTCAACGTGTACTGGGATGGGCGCCACGCCAGCGAGCTGCTGCGCGTGGCAGCACAGTCCTGGCCGGTCTGGCAAGGGGTTGTCGTGTTGTTGGCGCTGTTGATCGGGACGCTGCTGCTGACCGCCGTGGCGCGGGGGGCGATCGCGGAGCTCGCGCGCTGCCTGGCCTGGGAGCGTCCACGGCCGTGGCTGCTGGCGGGCGTGGGGGCCTGCACACTGAGCTTTGCCGCCTACGTGCCGGAGCAGCGCGACACGCGCTGGTTTTTCTCACTGCCCCTCACGCCCACGCTGGTGCACCAGGGCCAACTGCTTGCGGGTGTGTGGCTGCCCGGGCAGGCCACCCAGGTGCTGGGCCCGAGTCCGGCTTTTGATGGAGACCTGTCCGGACTGGTGAGCGACCCGGGCGCGGCCGACGTGCTGCTGGTGTTTGCCGAGTCCTACGGCGCCATCACCTTTGACGACACAGCGCAGGCAGCCGCACTGGCCGCGCCGCGCTCGGAGCTGGCCGAGGCCATTCGGGCCAGCGGCCGGTTCGTGGTGTCGTCACGCGTCAAAGCGCCCACCTTCGGTGGAGCGTCCTGGCTGTCGCACGCCGCACTGCTCGCTGGGGTGGACACCAGCGACCCGGCAGACCACGACCTGCTGCTGACCAGCCAGCGGCCCACGCTGGTGAGCCACTTCGCGCGCCACGGCTACCGCACGGTGGGCTGGATGCCCGGCCTCAAGCGGCCGTGGCCCGAAGGCGTGTTCTACGGCTTCGACCGCCTGGCCGACGACGCCGGCATCGGCTACCGCGGCCCGGACTTCGGCTACTGGCGCATCCCCGACCAGGCCGCCATGGCGCTGCTGCAGGCGCAGGAACTGGACCGCGCGGCGGACCGGTCGCCCCGCTTCGCCGTCTTCGCCACCACCAGCACCCACGCGCCGTTCCACCCGGTTGCGCCTTTCGTGCAGAACTGGCGCCGGTTGACGCAGCCCGATGCCTACATGCCGGCCGAGATGGCGGCCGCGCTGGCCGCACCGTTGTCCGTCACACAGCCGCTGCCGCAGTACCTGGAGAGCCTGCGCTACCAGTTCGCCTGGCTGGCTGATTACCTGCGGCGGGTGGCGCCCCGGCCGCTGGTGATGGTGATCGTGGGCGACCACCAGCCGCCGGCCCTGGTCAACGGCCCGGGCGCCTCATGGGACGTGCCGGTGCACGTGGTGAGTGACGACCCTGCCCTGCTGCAGCGCCTGCTGGGCAGCGGCTTCGTGCCGGGCCTGACTCCGCCGGCACAGGCGCTCGGCCCCCTGCACCAGCTGACGACCGTGCTGCTGAAGGCCTTCGATGCGCCGGGCGCCGGGGAGACTCTCGGTATCGAGCATGTGGCGGTGCCCGACGCACCCCGCTCAGCGCCCGGCTCCTGAGTCTGCCCTAGCTTGGGGCCCGACCAACCAGGCGTGCACATCGCCCGAGGGGCCATCCGCCGGCATCTCGCCCAGCCAGCTGCGCAGCGCATCGGCCTGCTCGCCCTGGGGTTGCAGCAGGTGCAGGCGTTCGCCCAGCGACACGGCGTAGCGGTAGCGTCCCGGCCCGGCCAGCGCTTCCAGCCGGGCTATGCAGTCCAGCGCGATGTCGCGCACCGCCGGCAGGAACTCGAACGACAAGGCAGGCAGCGGCACGCTCAGGCCCATCAGCACCTCCAGCTCGAAACCTTCCACATCGATCTTCACGAAATCGGGCACGCCATGCGCCGCGATCAAGGCGTCCAGCGTGGTCACCTCCACCAGCGGCCCGGCTTGCCAGCGCACGCCGCGGAACGATGGCGCCGCGCCCGCGCGCCGCACGAAATCGGTCGAGAGCGTGGCCACGGTGGGCGTGCGCGGGCTGGCCAGCAGGCGGGCTTCGCCCGGCGCGCGGCCCAGCGCCTGCGGCAGCAGCGTCACCCCGGCATCACGACCAAAGCGGCGCTGCAGCAGGTGGACAAAATCGGGCTGCGGCTCCAGCGCGACCACGCGCGCACCGAGCCGGCGGAAGGCCGCCACGCGGTTCCCGGCGTGCGCGCCGACGTCAAACGCCAGCCCGTTGGCCGGAACGAAGCGGCGGTAGAAACGCCTGAGCTGCGCACCGCGCCAGGGAATGCCACGGTAGACCAGCAGCGAGCGCAGCAGGCCGAGCTGGCGGTCGAAGCGCTCACCCAGGCGATGTCCTGTCTCGGGTTTCATAATCAGGATCATGCCGCGCTTCGCAGCGCCCGCCCCACACGTCTGATCACACCGGGACCGCCATGGCCGACGACGCACCCAGCGAGCTCCTGTCTCGCCGCCACCAGATGTTCCCCCTGCTCACCGACGCCGAGATGGCGCGGATGCAGCGCTTCGGCACGCGTCAGACCCATGCGCCCGGTTCGCGCCTGGCCACTGCGGGCGAGCCCGCGCCCGGCCTGTTCGTGGTCTTCGAGGGCGTGGTGGCGGTGAGCGAGCGCGACGGCATGGGCCGCGTCACACCGATCGTTCAACACCGCCGCGGCCACTTCATGGGTGAGGTGGGAGCCTTGTCGGGCAAGCCTTCGCTGGTCGATGGCATCGCGATGGGCGATGTGGACGTGCTGTTGCTGCTGCCCAGCCAGCTGCGCGCGCTCATCATTGCCGAGGCTGATCTGGGCGAACGCCTGGTGCGAGCGCTCATCCTGCGGCGCGTCGCGCTGATTGCATCGGGTGCCAGCGGCCCCGTGCTGATCGGCCAACCGAACTCGGCCGACCTGATGCGCTTGCAGAGCTTCCTGCGCCGCAACGGCGAGCCCTACCACGTGGTCGACGTCGGCACGGATGCCGACGCCGCCGCGTTGATGGAGCAGTCCGGCGCGGCGGTCGGCGAGCCGCTGGTGGTGTGCCCGGATGGCACAGTGCTCGTCAACCCCGGCGACGAGGTGCTGGCGCGCTGCATCGGCATGGTGGACACGGAGGCGCACGACGAGTTGTTTGACGTGGCCGTGGTGGGCGCCGGCCCGGCCGGGCTGGCAACAGCCGTGTATGCAGCGTCCGAAGGCCTGCGCGTGGTGGTGGTGGATTGCCGCGCGTATGGCGGCCAGGCCGGCGCCAGCGCGCGCATCGAGAACTACCTCGGCTTTCCGACCGGCATCTCCGGTGCGGCATTGGCAGGCCGGGCCTACGTGCAGGCGCAGAAGTTTGGCGCCGAGATGCTGATCCCGGCCCAGGTGCAGTCGCTCGACTGCACGCGCGCCGGGCCCGACCGAGAGCTCGCCATCCGCCTGAGCGACGGCCGACGCCTGCGCTCGCGCACGGTGGTCATCGCCAGCGGAGCGCGCTACCGCCGGCCGGACGTGCCGCGTCTGAAGGAGTTCGAAGGGCGCGGCGTCTGGTACTGGGCTTCGGCGCTGGAGGCCACCATGTGTGCGCAGACCGAGGTGGTGCTGGTGGGTGGCGGCAACTCGGCAGGCCAGGCCGCCGTGTTCCTCTCGCAGCACGCCGCGAAGGTGTACATGCTGGTGCGCGGCCCGGGTTTGGCGGCCAGCATGTCCCGCTACCTGATCGACCGCATCGAAGCCACGCCCAACATCGAACTGAAGCCCCACACCGCCGTCACCTCCCTGCATGGCGATGCATCGAACGGCCTGACCGCCGTGTCATGGCGCGACCACCGCGCGGCAATCGAGGAAGAGAAGGCATTGCGCAACCTGTTCATGTTCGTGGGAGCGGACCCGGAAACCGGCTGGCTCGAGGGTTGCCAGGCGGCGGTGGATGCGCACGGCTTCGTGCTGACCGGCGCCGCTGTCGGCGCGGCCCCGGGCGCACGACATCCGTCGGCGCTGGAGTCCAGCATTCCGGGCGTGTTTGCCGTGGGCGACGTGCGCTCGGGCTCCGTCAAACGGGTGGGCGGTGCGATTGGCGAAGGTGCTGCAGCCGTGGCGCAGATTCACCAGTACCTGGCGGCGGTCGACGCTCCGTGAAGTGACATCATCGCTTATAAATCAATGTGCTTTTTGAAATTCCTCATGCAAAACATGAGATTCATGCACGGCGCAGGCTCATCGAAAAATCGGGCTCCCAGCCACTGAACACCTGTTGCCGCTGGCGCAACGGCCAGCGCTCCAGCACTTCGTGCCGGCCTTGTCCGTGCAGCGTCATGTGTGGGATGAAGCCGGCGCGCAGCTGGTCTGCGGGAAAACCGACGCGAATCAGTCTCTCCCTCAGGTCGCGTTGCAAGCGGCGCAGCCTGCGCAGCGCAAGTCCATGCCCAGCCAGTTCCACCGTGCCGAAAGGGCTGCCACCGCGAGACCGCAGCACATTGAAGACGACGTCAAAAGGCTCGTCGTCCACCGCAGCGCCGGCGGCCTGCGCCTGCTCCAGCACCGTGTCGGGAACCCGGCCCTCGAAGCGCCCCAGCGGCAGCAAGGTGATGTGCAGGCGCTCCGGGGGCATCGGGAAGCTCTTCACGGTGACGCAACGGACGCGCATCGCGTCCCAGAGCATCGCGGCGCAACACGCGGCGGCCGGTGTCGGGTGCGGCCGCTTGCAGATCGGTCAAAACCCCATCAATCCCTTGTCAATCAATGGGATTTTTCGTAGTTCTCAACCAACACATCAACTCTTGAGGCGCCGCTCACTCATTCCCACTCGATCGTCGCTGGCGGCTTGGAGCTCACGTCGTAGGTCACCCGGTTGATGCCGCGCACCTCGTTGATGATGCGGCTGCTGACCTTCTTGAGCAGCGCGTACGGCAGCTCGGCCCAGTCGGCGGTCATGAAGTCGCTGGTCTGCACCGCGCGCAGCGCGACCACGTAGTCGTAGGTGCGCCCATCGCCCATCACGCCCACGCTCTTCACCGGCAGGAAGACGGTGAAGGCCTGGCTGGTCAGGTCGTACCAGCTCTTGCCGCTGGGGTGGTCGATGGTGGAGCGCAGCTCCTCGATGAAGATCGCGTCGGCCCGCCGCAGCAGGTCGGCGTATTCCTTCTTCACCTCGCCCAGAATCCGCACGCCCAGGCCCGGGCCCGGGAACGGGTGGCGGTAGACCATGTCGTGCGGCAGGCCGAGCGCCACGCCCAGTTCGCGCACCTCGTCCTTGAACAGGTCGCGCAGCGGTTCCAGCAGTTTCAGACCCAACTGCTCGGGCAGGCCACCCACGTTGTGGTGGCTCTTGATGGTCACGGCCTTTTTGCTCTTGGCCCCACCGGATTCGATCACATCCGGGTAAATTGTCCCTTGTGCCAACCACTTGGCGCCTTTTGTTGATGCACCACTTGAGATGAGTTTGGCGGCTTCGGCCTTGAACACCTCGACGAATTCGCGGCCGATGATCTTGCGTTTGGCTTCCGGCTCGCTCACGCCGGCCAGATGGCCGAGGAACTGGTCGGCCGCGTCCACGCGGATGACCTTGGCGTGCAGCTTGCCGACGAACATGTCCATGACCATGTCGCCCTCGTTCAGGCGCAGCAGGCCGTGGTCGACGAACACGCAGGTGAGCTGATCGCCGATGGCGCGGTGGATCAGGGCTGCAGCCACCGACGAATCGACGCCGCCCGACAGGCCCAGGATGACCTCTTCGTCGCCCACCTGCTCGCGGATTTTCTGCACCGCCTCGGCGATGTGGTCGCGCATCACCCAGTCCGGCTTCACAGCGCAGATGTCGAGCACGAAGCGCTCCAGCAGCGCCCGGCCCTGCACGGTGTGCGTGACCTCGGGGTGGAACTGCACCGCGTAGTAGCCGCGCGCCTCGTCGGCCATGCCGGCAATGGGGCAGCTCGGCGTGCTGGCCATGAGCTTGAAACCCGGGGGCAGCTCGGTGACCTTGTCGCCGTGGCTCATCCAGACCTTGAGCATGCCGTGGCCTTCGGGTGTCGTGAAGTCGGCGATGTCCTTGAGCAAGCGGGTGTGGCCATGGGCCCGCACTTCGGCGTAACCGAACTCGCGGTGCGTGCTGGCCTCGACCTGGCCGCCCTGCTGCACCGCCATCGTGAACATGCCGTAGCAGATGCCCAGTACCGGCACGCCCAAGTCCCACACCGCCTGCGGCGCGCGCAGGTCGTGCTCTTCGTAGGTGCTGGCGTGGCTGCCGGAGAGGATCACGCCCTTGAGCTGGCCGTCGGCCGCAAACTCCCGCACCCATTCGCTGCTGACGTCGCAGGGATGCACTTCGCAGTACACATGGGCCTCGCGCACGCGGCGCGCGATGAGCTGGGTGACCTGGGAGCCAAAATCGAGGATGAGGATTTTCTGGTGCTGCATGGCGGGGTGAATGAGCGTGAGGGGAAAAGAAAAAGGCCGTCTCGCGGACGGCCTGCGGAGTGGACCTGATCAGTCCGCCCGGTAGTTGGGTGCCTCTTTCGTGATCTGCACGTCGTGCACGTGGCTCTCGCGGATGCCGGCCGAGGTGATCTCGACGAACTCCGCCTTGTGCCGCATGTGCTCGATGCTCGGGCAACCGCAGTAGCCCATGGCCGCGCGCAGACCGCCGGCCATCTGGAAGATGATGGAGACCACCGAGCCCTTGTAGGGCACGCGGCCTTCGATGCCTTCGGGCACCAGCTTGTCGGCATTGGGGTTGCCGGTGCTGCTTTCCTGGAAGTAGCGGTCGGCGCTGCCCTGCTGCATGGCGCCGATGGAGCCCATGCCACGGTATCCCTTGTAGCTGCGGCCCTGGTACAGGACGATCTCGCCGGGCGACTCTTCGGTGCCGGCAAACATGCCCCCCATCATCACGGTGTTGGCACCAGCGGCGATCGCCTTGGCGATGTCACCGCTGTAGCGGATACCGCCGTCGGCGATCATCGGCACGCCTGTGCCTTGCAGGGCCGTGGCCACGTTGTCGATGGCCATGATCTGCGGCACGCCCACGCCCGCCACGATGCGGGTGGTGCAGATGGAGCCAGGGCCGATACCGACCTTCACCGCATCCGCGCCCGCCTCGACCAGCGCCATGGCAGCCCCACCCGTGGCGATGTTGCCGCCGATCACGTCGATCTGCGGGTAGTTCTGCTTGACCCAGCGCACACGGTCGATCACGCCCTTGCTGTGGCCATGAGCGGTGTCCACCACGATGGCGTCCACACCGGCCTTCACCAATGCTTCCACGCGCTCTTCGGTGCCCTCGCCCACGCCCACCGCCGCACCCACGCGCAGGCGGCCAGAGGCGTCGCGCGCGGCGTTGGGGAAGTTGAGCTGTTTGGTGATGTCCTTCACCGTGATCAGGCCCTTGAGCTCGAAGGCGTCGTTGACCAGCAGCAGGCGTTCGAGCTTGTGCTTGTTGAGCAGGGTCTTGGCCTCGGCCGGCGTGGTGCCGTCGGGCATGGTGATCAGGCGCTCGCGCGGCGTCATGATCTCGCTCACCGGCAGGTCGTAGCGGGTTTCGAAACGCAGGTCGCGGCCGGTGACGATGCCCACCACACGGCCCGCTTCGACCACCGGGAAACCGGAGATGCCGAGGTCGTCCGAGAGCTTCATGACCTGGCGGATGGTGGTTTGCGGCGAGATCACCACCGGGTCGCGCAGCACGCCGGACTCGTAGCGCTTGACCTTGGCCACGTGCGCCGCCTGCTCCTGCGGCGTGAGGTTCTTGTGAACGATGCCGATGCCGCCTTCCTGGGCGATGGCAATCGCCAGGCGGGCTTCGGTGACCGTGTCCATGGCCGCGGAAACCAAGGGCAGGTTCAGCTGGATGTTTCGGGAGAACTGGGTGGCAAGCGAGGCGTCCTTGGGCAGGACCTGGGAGTACGCTGGCACCAGCAACACGTCGTCGAAGGTGAGCGCTTTGCCGAGTAGGCGCATGGGAAAGCTCCAAAAGCGTCGATTGTAGCCGCCCGACCCGAGGGCAAACCCGTGGGCCGGCGCCTGCAGCACCGACCGCTCAGCCGCGAAAAACCACCGCTGCGTCAGCTTGTACCCGGCGGGGTGTCAGACGGCCACAGCGCCCGGTGGACTCAGGGCTAAACTGATGCGATGTCACAAGCCAACACCCCCCAAACGTCCTGGCGCAACCCACTGTTGATGGGGCTGCTGCTCGCATTCAGTTCGGCAGCGATGGCGCAATGGCAATGGGTCGATGGCACCGGCCGCAAGGTGTTCAGCGACACCCCGCCGCCTGCGAGCATTCCCGACAAGAACATCCTCAAGAAGCCGGGCATGACGGCGGCCCCCATCGTCGGTGCAGAACCGGCCCCATCGACAGCACCCGCCGCCAGCGCGCCTGCCGCGCCTCGGATCCCCACTCGCGACACCGAGCTGGAAGCGAAGAAGAAGCAGGCCGAGCAGGCCGAGGAAGCGAAGAAGAAGGCCGAGCTGGAACGTGTGGCCAAGGTGCGTGCCGAGAGTTGCGAGCGCGCGCGAAAAGCCAAGATCACGATGGAGTCCGGCGTGCGGCTGGCGACCACCAACGCCAAGGGAGAGCGCGAGATCATGGACGACAAGGCCAAGGCCGCCGAATCCCAGCGCATGGATGGCATCATCCGCAGCGATTGCGGCCCTGTGCCGAAGCCGTGATCAACCCCGGCGCATCAAGAATTCAGTAGCCGGCCTTGGAGCCGGCTTTTCTTCGGGCGAACAGGCCTGTTCCGCGCGCGCCCTGCCCCACGAACCGCTCCCGGCGGGCCACCTTCGGGTCCACCCGAAGCGCTCGATACACCTCCAGGCGGTCCCCGTCACGCAGCACATGCTCCGGGCTCACACGCCGACCCCACACGCCCAGCGTCAGAGCGGGCGTGCCCAGTTCGGGGTAGACGTTCAGCCAGCCGGCCTTCTCCAGCGCCATCTGCGCCGTACATCCCTCGGGCACCTGCAGGCCGAGTTCGTGCACATGGCGCGGCGCCTTCGAATGGATCAGGGTGATCTGCATGCTTCGCTCAGTCTGCGCCGTACACCTGATCGGCGCGCTTGACGAACGCGTCCACCAGGTTGCCGGCGATCTTGTCAAACACCGGGCCCACGAGCGCTGCGAGCGTGGTGCTTGAAAAATCGTAGGTCAGGGTGAACTCCACCTTGCAGGCGCGCTGGCTGCCTTCCCCCAAGGGCGTGAACTCCCAGACACCATCCAGCCTGGAGAACGGGCCATCGACCAGTTCCATGAGTACTTTGCGGTCGGTCTCGTGGGTGTTGCGCGTGGTGAAGCTGTGGCGCAGCCCGCTGAAGGCCATGCCCACGCGCGCGACCATCCCGTCCTCGAATTGCTCCAGCACTTCGCCGTGATCGCACCACGGCAGAAACTGCGGGTAGTGTTCGATGTTGGTGACCAGGGCGAACATTTCGTGCGCGCTGTGCCAGAGCAAGACATTCTTGTGAATCGTTTTCATACAATCGAACGCATTGTATTGGCCTGAAACGGCCGCACCTCGCGCGTCATGGCCACCAAAAACAGCAAAGCAACTCCCACCAAAGGCCTCGACAGCCGCATCGCCGACAACAAGAAGGCGTTCTTCAACTACGCCATCGAGGAGCGCTTTGAAGCGGGCATGGTGCTCGAGGGCTGGGAAGTGAAGGCCTTGCGCGAGGGCAAGGTGCAACTCACCGACGGCTACGTGGTCATTCGCAACGGCGAGCTGTTTCTCATCGGCTGCCAGATCAACGCACTGCACACGGCATCCACGCACGTCAGCCCGGACGCGGTGCGCACCAAGAAGCTGCTGCTGCACAAGGACGAGATCCGCCGCCTCATTGGCAAGGTCGAGCAGAAGGGCTACACGCTGGTGCCGCTCAATCTGCACTGGAAGAACGGCAAGGTCAAATGCGACCTGGCCCTGGCCAAGGGCAAGGCCGAGCACGACAAGCGCGACACCATCAAGGACCGCGAAGGCAAGCGCGAGGTGGACCGGGCGATGAAGTCGCGCAACCGCTGAGACTGGGCGTGGCGTTCAGCCCAGGTGTTTGAGCGGATGCGCGTCCGCCGTCCACGGGCTCTCGAAGAACGCGGCTACCTGTCCCCTTCCCACATCCTCGATACGCTCCGGGTTCCAGCGCGGTTGGTGGTCCTTGTCCACCGCCAGGGCACGGATGCCTTCCACCGTTTCGCTGGCGGCACCCGGGCGCAGGTGGAAGCACCGGTACACCATGCCGCGCTCCATGCGCAGGTTGTCGGTCAGGCCCATGGCGCGGGCGCGGCGCACCTGCTCCAGCACCACGTGCAGCATCAGCGGTGAGCGGTGGCGCAGGGTGGCCGCAGTGGCCTTGGCCCACTCGCCATCACCCGACTCCAGCGTGGAGATGATGGCGTGCATGTCGGGCAGGCCGAACACACGGTCGATCTCCTTGGCCGGCCAACTGCCCGGCGAAGCGGTGGTGCTGAGGTGGCTGGCGCACCAGCGCTCCACCGAGGCACCGTTCTCGAAGGGGGTCTGCGCCAGCGAGTTCCAGAGGCCGACAAGGCGACCCGACTCGATGAAGCCGTCGGCCAGGCCCGCCGCCATGGCGTCGCGCGCGCCGAGCGCCTGCCCGGTGAGCGCGAGGTATTCGCCCAGACGGCCAGGGCAGCGGCTCAGGAAGTAACCGCCGCCCACATCGGGGAACAGGCCGATGTGGGTCTCGGGCATGGCGAGCTTGCTGCGCTCGGTGACGATGCGCAGGCTCGCCCCCTGGCTGATGCCCATGCCACCACCCATGACGATGCCGTCCATGAAGGCGATGTAGGGCTTGGGATAGGTGTGGATCAGGTGGTTGAGTGCGTACTCTTCTGTGAAGAAATCTTCCAGCGAAGCGTCGCCCGAGAGCGCAGCCTGGTGGAAGAAGCGGATGTCGCCGCCTGCGCAGAAGCTGCCGAACGGGCCTTCCTTGTTGACGCCGCGCACCGCGACCGCTTGCACTTGATCGTCGTCGCGCCAGGCCACCAAAGCCTGTGTGATGCGGCGGATCATGTCGAGCGACAAGGCGTTGAGGGCCTTGGGGCGGTTGAGCGTGATGCAGCCGACGCGGCCCAGGACTTCGGCAATGACGTGGGTTTCTGGCACTGAGGCGTTCATTGTTGTTCTTCCGGAAGATCGTTCATTGTGGCTGTTGGTCGACGGTCTGGATGCGCGGTGAACCGGCTCGTGAGCGCCAGCCCAGCAACTCGTTGATCACCAGGGCGCCAATCACCACACTGCCGCCCAGCAGCACTTCGTCACCGGGTACTTCGTTGGCCAGGATCCAGACCAGCAGGATGCCGAAGATCACCTCCAGCAAGGCCAGCAGCGAGACCTCTGGCGCCTTGAGCACGCGCGCGCACACCACCGAGAGTGCGCAGGGAATCGCCAACTGCACCAGGCCGAGCATGGCCAGCCAGGCGACGTCGCTCGCGGTCGCGGCAAAGGGCAACGCCAGGGGCAAGGTGAGCAGGGAGGAGATCACCGCGCCCAGCAGCACCGAAGGCACGAGATCGATCTTCTCGCCGTGGGTCTGGCTGCGCTGCACCACGGTCCAGTTGATGGCGCCCGCTATCGGCACGCACAGCGCGGTGAGCGAACCCAGCACGAGGCCGCCAGTATCGATTTCGGGATGGGTCAGCGCCTGGATGAACTGGCTGCCATACATGTAGGCGATGCCCGCGCCGGCCGCCACAATGGCCAGCCAGGTGCGCACGGCCAGTTGCTGACCGATGAAGACACGCGCCACCAGCGCAGTGAACAGCGGGCCAATCGACATGATCACAAGGACGTTGGCCACGCTGGTGAAAGTCAGGGCGAGCATGAACGCGGTGAACATCACCGACCAGCAGACGCCCGAGATCCAGAAGGCCGGCGATTCGGGAATCAGGCCCCAGTGGCGCTGGAGCCAGGTGCGCAGCGCGGAACCAGACCCGCTCTCGGTGAGACGCCCCTGGTTGCGGTCCACCTGCCGCCAGACGGGGAGGATCACCAGCAACGAAAGCGCGGTGAAGGCACTGCGCCAGAACGTGACCTCAAAACGCGCCGCCGATTCGAGCTGGCGCGACACCACACCGGCAATCGACCACATGAGCGTGACCGCCAGCATGAGAAAAACCGCCTGGGTGTGGGTCAGGCGGTTGAGGGCGCGAAAAGGCATGGCCAGTTCAGGTCAGAGCGGCCGCAGTGCGAGGCTGCGGCCCGCCGGTTTCAGGCACTCTTGGAGGCGCGCTTGCGATCGCTTTCCTTCAGGAAACGCTTGCGCAGGCGCACGCTCTTGGGCGTGATCTCGACCAGTTCGTCGTCCTCGATGAACTCGACACCGTATTCCAGGTTGAGGTCGACCGGTGGCGTGATCTTGATCGCGTCTTCCTTGCCGCTGACACGGAAGTTGGTCAGCTGCTTGGTGCGGGTGGCATTGACGATCAGGTCGTTGTCGCGGTTGTGGATGCCCACAATCATGCCTTCGTACACCGGGTCGCCAGCGCGCACGAACATGCGGCCGCGGTCGTCGAGCTTGCCCAGTGCGTAGGTGAAGATTTCACCGTCGTCCATGGAAATCAGCACGCCGTTCTTGCGGCTGGCGATGTCGCCCTTGTGCGGCTCATAGCCATCGAAGATGTTGGCGATCAGGCCGGAGCCGCGCGTCAGGTTCAGGAATTCGTTGGTGAAACCGATCAGGCCACGCGCCGGAATGCGGTACTCCAGGCGCACACGGCCACGACCATCGGGCTCCATGTTGACCAGTTCGCCCTTGCGCTCGCCCAGTGCCTGCATCACGCCACCCTGGTGCTGTTCTTCGATGTCTGCCGTCACCATCTCGATGGGCTCATGGCGCACACCGTCGATGTCGCGGAACACCACGCGGGGCTTGGACACGGCCAGTTCGTAACCTTCACGGCGCATGTTCTCCAGCAGGATGGTCAGGTGCAGTTCGCCGCGGCCCATCACTTCGAAGATGCCATCCTCGTCGGTTTCCTTCACGCGCAGGGCCACGTTGTGCTGCAGCTCTTTCTGCAGGCGGTCCCAGATCTGGCGGCTGGTCACGTACTTGCCTTCGCGGCCAGCCAGTGGGCTGGTGTTCACGCAGAAGTTCATCGTCAGCGTCGGCTCGTCGATCTTGAGCATCGGCAGCGGCGCCGGATTCAGCGGATCGGTCACGGTGACGCCGATGCCGATGTCGGGAATGCCGTTGATGAGCACGATGTCGCCCGGGCCGGCTTCGGTCACCTGCACGCGGTCCAGGCCCTGGAATTTCAGCACCTGGTTGATGCGGCCCTTGACGACCTTGCCGTCTTCACCTTCCATCACGACCACGTCCATGTTGGGCTTGATGGTGCCCTGGCTGATGCGGCCCACGCCGATGCGGCCGACGAAGGTCGAGAAGTCGAGCGCGGAGACCTGCAGTTGCAGTGGAGCTGCCGGGTCACCGTCCTGGGGTTTCACGTGCTTGAGCACGGTGTTGAACAGAGCCGACATGTCAGGGCCCCACTGCTCGCCCGGTGCGCCTTCGACCAGCGACGTCCAGCCGTTGATGCCCGAGGCATAGACCACCGGGAAATCGAGTTGCTCGTCGTTGGCGCCGAGCTTGTCGAACAGGTCGAACGCAGCGTTGATCACGGCATCGGGGCGAGCGCCCGGCTTGTCCACCTTGTTCACCACCACGATGGGCTTCAGACCCAGGGCCAGCGCCTTTTTGGTCACGAAGCGCGTCTGCGGCATCGGGCCTTCCTGCGCGTCGATCAGCAGCACCACGCCGTCCACCATGGACAGGGCGCGTTCGACTTCACCACCGAAGTCCGCGTGACCGGGGGTGTCGACGATGTTGATGTGCGTGCCTTCCCAGCTCACGGCGCAGTTCTTGGCCAGGATCGTGATGCCCCGTTCGCGCTCGATGGCGTTGTTGTCCATCACCGTGTCGACGATTTTTTCGTGCTCGGCGAAGGTGCCCGACTGGCGAAGCAGCTGGTCGACCATGGTGGTTTTGCCGTGGTCAACGTGGGCGATGATGGCGATGTTGCGGATTTGTTTGCTCATGATGCGAGTTCCGGTGAGGTTTCCAGGATTTGCTGTATTTCGGAGGGGCTCAGCAGTCGCCCCGGGATCAGTTCACCCGATTGGGTGTGCGCGCTGCCCAGCAGCACGGGTTCGAGGGAAAAGGATTCTTCGCCTGCGGGCACCGGGCCGAACACGGCCACCCGCTCGTTGTCGACCCAGGCGCCGCGACGGCGCAGGCCGCTGAGGAAGCGTCCGGCGTCCAGGGCGTCGAGCGTGACGACCTCGTGTCCGTCCAGCAAGGCCTGCACCGGCAGCAGCTGCGCCATGCGCTCGCCTTCATCAAGGGCTTCCAGGGCGTCGAGCGTGATGCACTGCGACGCGTCGAAGGACCCGGTCTCGGTGCGCCGCAGCATGCCGAGATGGCCACCGCAGCCCAGGGCCTCGGCGATGTCTTCACCCAGCGTGCGGATGTAGGTGCCCTTGCTGCAACGCACACGCAGACGCAGGAACGGAGCATCGCCCTGCAGTTGCATGTCCAGCAGGTCCAGGTCGTGGATGACGACATGGCGCGCTTCGCGCTCCACCGTCTCGCCATGGCGGGCATATTCGTAGAGGGGCTTGCCGTCCTTCTTCAAGGCGCTGTGCATGGGGGGCACCTGGGCAATGGGCCCCATGAAGCGGTCCAGCACCTCCACAACCTGTCCCGGCGTGCAAGCCACGTCGCGGGTCTGGATCACGTCGCCTTCGGCATCGCCGGTGCGCGTCTTCACGCCAAGACGGACCACGGTCTCGTAGGTCTTGTCGGCGTCCAGATGGATCTGGCTGAACTTGGTGGCCGCGCCAAAACACAGCGGCAGCACACCGCTGGCCAGTGGATCCAGCGTGCCCGTGTGGCCCGCCTTTTCAGCACGCAGCAACCATTTGGCCTTCTGCAAAGCCTGGTTGCTGGAGAGACCCAGCGGTTTGTCGAGCAACAGCACCCCGTGCACAGGGCGCCGCTGCACCCTCGTGCGTGGCGCGTGCATGGCTACTCTTCCTTTGAACGAGAAGAGACCGCCTTGGAAATCAAGGCGTTCATGTCGGCCGCGCGCTCGGTGGTGCGGTCAAACACGAAATGCAGCGTGGGCACGGTGTGGATGTGCAGCCGCTTGAAGAGGCCACTGCGCAGGAAACCCGCCGCGGCATTGAGGCCTTGCAGCGTTTCCTCAGGGTCGCCCGTGAGCAGGCTGAAGAACACCTTGGCGTGCGCGTAGTCGGGCGTGACCTCGACCGCATTGATCGTGACCATGCCCACCCGCCGGTCTTTCAGCTCGCGCGCGATCAGCTCGGCCAGATCGCGCTGGATCTGGTCGGCCACGCGGAAACCGCGGTTGGGGGTGGAGGAGGCTTTGCGAACCATGCAGATCACCGCTTACAGCGTGCGTGCCACTTCCTTGACCTCGAAGAATTCGAGCTGGTCGCCTTCTTTGATGTCGTTGTAGTTCTTCAGCTTGATACCGCACTCGAAGCCTTCCTTGACTTCGCGCACGTCGTCCTTGAGGCGCTTGAGGGTGTCGATCTCGCCGGTGTAGATGACCACGTTGTCGCGCAGCAAGCGGAAATGCGCGCCGCGATTGACCTGGCCAGCCGTGACCATACAACCGGCGATGGTGCCGATCTTGGTGGCCACGAACACGGTGCGGATCTCGGCCGAGCCAATGACCTCTTCGCGCTTTTCGGGTGCCAGCATGCCGGACATGGCCGCACGCAACTCATCGACGGCGTCGTAGATGATGTTGTAGTAGCGCAGATCCACGTCGTTGCCTTCGGCCAGCTTGCGGGCACCCACGTCGGCGCGCACGTTGAAGCCGATGATCACCGCCTTGGAGGCGATGGCCAGGTTCACGTCGGACTCGCTGATGCCACCGACTCCGGCGAACACCAGTTGCACCTTGACCTCATCGGTCGAGAGCTTGAGCAGCGACTGGGCCAGCGCTTCCTGCGAACCCTGCACGTCGGACTTGACGATGATGGGCAGCAGCTTGACTTCGCCTGCCGACATGTCGGAGAACATGTTCTCCAGCTTGGCGGCCTGCTGGCGTGCCAGCTTGGTGTTGCGGAACTTGCCCGCGCGGTAGGTGGCGATCTCGCGCGCACGGCGCTCGTCGGTCATCACCATGAAGTCGTCGCCAGCCTGCGGCACCTCCGACAGACCCTGGATTTCCACCGGGATCGACGGGCCGGCCGATTTGATCGGCTTGCCGTTTTCGTCCAGCATGGCGCGCACGCGTCCCGAGGTCTGGCCCACCAGCACCACGTCGCCGGTCTTGAGCGTGCCGCTCTGCACCAGCACCGTGGCCACCGCACCGCGGCCTTTGTCCAGGCGCGCTTCGATCACCAGGCCCTTGGCCATGGACTCCACCGGCGCCTTGAGTTCCAGCACTTCGGCCTGCAGCAGCACCTGCTCCAGCAGCGCGTCGATGCCCACACCGGTCTTGGCGGACACGCCCACGAAGGGTACGTCACCACCGAACTCTTCGGGCACGACTTCTTCGGCCACGAGTTCGGAGCGAACCTTCTCCAGGTTGATACCAGGCTTGTCGATCTTGGTCAGTGCCACGACGATCGGAACGCCAGCGGCTTTCGCGTGCTTGATGGCTTCCTTGGTCTGCGGCATCACACCGTCGTCGGCTGCGCAGACGAGGATGACGATGTCGGTGGCCTGGGCACCACGGGCACGCATGGCGGTGAACGCCTCGTGACCCGGGGTGTCAAGGAAGGAGATCATCCCGCGCTCGGTCTCGACGTGGTACGCACCGATGTGCTGCGTGATGCCGCCGGCTTCGCCCGCAGCCACCTTGGCGCGGCGGATGTAATCCAGCAGCGAGGTCTTGCCGTGGTCGACGTGGCCCATGACGGTCACCACAGGCGCGCGCGGCAGCAGCTCGTGCTCCTGTTGCGAGGTTTCGTCGTCAGCAAAGGCTTCCGGATCGTCCAGCGCAGCCACGACGGCCTTGTGACCCAGTTCTTCCACCACGATCATGGCGGTGTCCTGGTCCAGCGGCTGGTTGATGGTGACCATCTGGCCGAGCTTCATCAGTTGCTTGATGACCTCGGACGACTTCAGGCTCATCTTGTGCGCGAGTTCGGCCACCGTGATGGTCTCCGGCACGTGCACTTCAATGACCTTGAGCTCGGTCGGCGCCACGAAGTTGCTCTGACCGGTATCACGAGAATCGCGCGAGTCGCGGCGACCGCGTGGGCCTCCGCGCCAGTTGGAGCGACCCGCGCTGGTGTCGCCACGGGTCTTGATTTCTTTCTTCTTGGCCGCGTCGTCCTTCCAGGTGGAAGACAGGTTCTCCGACTTGATTTCTTTCTTGCCGGCCACACCAGCCGTGGCTGCGCCAGCGGTGGTGACGGGCTTGCCGGGCGTGCCGGCAGGCTTGTGCAGCGTGCCCTTGATGCCGGCCTTGGGGTCGACCGGGGCAGGCTCGGGCTTCTTGGCCACCAGCGTCTTGGCTGGCGCAGACATCATGGCGCGGATGTTGGCGGCTTCGGCTTCGGCCTTGCGGCGGCGTTCCACCAGATCCTGCGCGCGCAGGTCGTCTGCGCGTTTGCTTTCAGCGTTGCGGTCCGCGATCACGCGGGCCGCGGAATCGCGCTCCAGCGAGTCGGTCTTGGCCTTGGCATCCTTGGCGGTGCGGGCGGCGATGGCCTCGGCAACGCCTTCAGGCGTGGCGGCCTCGGCAGCAGCGCGGGCGGCGGCTTCCGCCACTTCGGCAGCGGCAGCAGCGGCACGCTCCTGCTCGACGGCGGCCTGAGCCTGACGCGCTTCCTCTGCTTCACGCGCCTGGCGCTTCTCGTTGAACTCTTCTTCCTGGCGGCGCAGCAACTCGGCCTGGCGGCGCGCGTCTTCCTCGCGGCGGGTCAGTTCCTCGGTGTCGACCACCGGCGCGGCAGCCACAGGCTCTTCCGCCACCTCGGGTACCGCCACTGCTTCGTCGTCGCGCTTGATGAAGGTGCGCTTCTTGCGCACTTCCACCTGGATCGTGCGGGCACGACCCGTGGAGTCAGCCTGCTTGATCTCGGAGGTGGACTTCTTCACCAAGGTGATCTTCTTGCGCTCACCGCCGGCCGTGCCGTGGCTGGCCTTCAGGTGGCCCAGCAGCGATTGTTTGTCGGATTCGGTGACTGGATCGGCCCCGGATGTCTTGGGCACACCCGCTGCGGAGAGTTGCTCCAGCAGGACGGTGGTGGGCTTGTTCAGCTCGGCAGCCAGTTCGGCGACGGTGGTACTTGTCATAGGTTTCAATTCTCCGATGGGCCTCCGCTGGTCAGGTCGTGGATTGCGCTTCGTCACCGGTGAACCAGTGAGCGCGTGCCAGCATGATCAGCGCGGTGGCCTCTTCAGGCGTCTGTGCGGTGATGTCGGTGAGCTCGTCGGTGGCCAGATCGGCCAGCTCGTCGCGGGTGTGGATGCCGGCGTCGGCCAACTTGGC
>NZ_JAKFEO010000009.1:0-132332 GCF_036675665.1 Hydrogenophaga sp.
CTACGCGATCGAGATGGAGCCGGTGCTGGCCGAGCGCATCCAGAAGGAAGACGACGTCAAGACCCTGATCGAGCTGGCGCAGAAGCTCGAAGGCATGACGCGCAACATCGGCATGCACGCCGGTGGCGTGTTGATCGCGCCGGGCAAGCTCACCGACTTCTGCCCGCTGTACGCGCAGCCCGGCAGCGACTCCGCGGTGAGCCAGTACGACAAGGACGACGTGGAGGCGATCGGCCTGGTGAAGTTCGACTTTCTGGGCCTGGCCACGCTGACCATCCTGGAGATCGCGCGCGAGCTGATCATCAAGCGCCACCCGGGGCAGGAGAACTTCCGCTTCGAGGACGTGCCGCTGACCGACGCCAAGGTCTATGCGCTGTTCTCGCGCGGGCAGACCGAGGCCGTGTTCCAGTTTGAAAGTCGCGGCATGCAGGGCATGCTGAAAGACGCCAAGCCCTCGCGCCTGGAAGACCTGATCGCCCTGAACGCGCTGTACCGGCCAGGCCCGATGGACCTGATCCCCAGCTTCGTGAACCGCAAGCACGGCAAGGAAGTCATCGAGTACCCGCACCCGCTGGTGGCCGAGATGCTGAGCGAGACCTACGGCATCATGGTCTACCAGGAACAGGTGATGCAGACCGCGCAGATCCTGGGCGGCTATTCGCTCGGCGGCGCCGACATGCTGCGCCGGGCCATGGGCAAGAAGAAGGCCGAGGAGATGGCCGAGCACCGCGAGATCTTCCGCGCCGGCGCCGCGAAAAACGACATCTCGCAGGAGAAGGCCGACGAGATCTTCGACCTGATGGAGAAGTTCGCGGGCTACGGCTTCAACAAGTCGCACGCCGCCGCCTACTCGCTGCTCGCGTACCACACCGGCTGGCTCAAGGTGCATTACACGGCGGAGTTCTTCTGCGCCAACATGACGGTGGAAATGGACGACACCGACAAGCTCAAGGTGTTGGTGGACGACGCGCTCAAGATGGGCATGGCGTTCGAAGCGCCCGACGTGAACCGCGGTTTCCACCGCTTCGAACCAATCTCCAACAAGTCGATTCGCTACGGCCTGGGCGCCATCAAGGGCACGGGCCAGCAGGCGATCGAGGCCATCGTGGCCGCGCGCGAAGGCCGTGGCGAAGGGCCCCGCGGCCATGAGACGGGTCCGTTCAAGAGCTTGTTCGATTTCTGCGTGCGCGTGGACCGCACGCGTTTGAACAAGCGCACGGTGGAAGCGCTGATCAAGGCAGGGGGCTTTGATTCACTGCACCTCAACCGCGCCGAGCTGCTCGCCTCGGTGGACCGAGCGTTCGCCTTCGCTGCCGCTTCGGCCGCCAACGCCGCGCAAGCCGACATCTTCGGCGACAGCGACCACGGCTCCAGCACGCAAGACCCCGATCTGGTGGCGACCATGCCCTGGGGCGTGAAGGAACGCCTGACGATGGAGAAGACCGCGATCGGCTTCTACTTCTCGGGCCATCTGTTCGACGAAGTTGAACGCGAGGTGCGCCGCTTTGCACGCACGCCGCTGGGCGACGTGATGGAAAGCCGCGACCCACAGATCCTGGCCGGCATCGTGACCGACTTCCGCGTGATCAACGGCCAGCGCGGCAAGCTCGCGCTGTTCAAGCTCGACGACAAGACCGGCGTGTTCGAGACCAGCGCCGACGAGAACCTGATCAACGCCCACCGCAACCTGCTCAAGGACGACGAGCTCATCATCGTGCAGGCGGTGGCCCAGCCCGACCGGTTCTCGGGCGGTGTGCGCCTGAAGATCCAGCAGGTGTGGGACCTGGCTGCCGCGCGCTGCCGCTTCGGCAAGTACCTGCGCGTGGCGGTGAACGGCCATGCGCCTGCCGTGGCCCAGCTGGTGCGCGAGTTCCCGCCCAAACGCGAGGTGACGGAGCAGGGCGAACTGGTGCGGGGCTTGCCGGTGCGGCTGCAACTGCTGCGCGAGGGCGCGCAGTGCGAACTGCAACTGGATGACCGGGCGCTGTTTTTTCCGACCGATGCGGCGCTGGCCAGCTGGATGGCGCAGGCGCATGAGCGGCGGGCGGAAATCGTGTTTGATTAGGACGCACCCCCTGCGCCGCTGCGCGGCTTCCCCCTGAAGGGGGACAACGCCTGCGGCCCGGCGGAGCCGGTTCCGCGGCGTTTCTGGGCGGAGTCCCGGCGCTCCGGTGCTGCCTCTTGTTTCAGTCCAGCGGACGCAGACCGATCACCAGCGACGGCGGTACGCGCCCATCCGTGTCGCGCGGCAGGCTGCTGGTGCGATCGATGGCGCGCAACACGGCTTCGTCCCAGGCGGCGTTGCCGCTGCTCTTGGTGAGCTTGCGCGAGGTGATGGTGCCGTCGGGCGCGGTGCGCACCTCGACCTCCGCGCGTGGGTTGCCCGGGGCTACGTCGGTGAACACCACGTTGGGCTTGATGCGCGCGGCCACCTTGGCGCCGTAGCCTGGCGTGGGGCCGCTGGACTGCTGGGCCGTGCCGGTGCTCTGCGGGCCGCCGCTGGCGCCGGCCTGGCCCATCATGCGGGTGATCTGTTCGTCGCGCAGTTGATCTCGGCGCTTCTCATCGGCGGCCGCGGCCTTGCGTTCCTGCTCGCGCTTCTGCTCGGCCAGTTTCTGCTGGCGCTCTTTCTCGGCTTTTTCTGCCGCGGCCTTTTTCTCTGCTGCCGCCTTCTCGGCGGCCTTGGCAGCCGCAAGCTTTTTGGCTTCTTCCTCACGCGCCTTCTTCTCTGCCTCAGCCTTCTTCTTCGCTTGCGCGGTGGCGATCTCGGCCTGGTTGGGCGAGGGTGGCGGTGGGGCGGGTGCTGGTACCGGGGTGGGCCTGGGCGGCGCAGGTGGGGGCGGTGCCGGTGGCGGTGGCGGCGGTTCCACCGCGCGCGGAGCGGCCTGCTGCGGCAGGCGCGACCAGAGCTCTGCCTCGAACGTCACCGGTTCGGCATCGTTCTGCCACGACACGCCCCAGGTGAGCGCGATCACGAGCAGGCCGTGCGCGATCAGCGCCAGGCCCACCGGGCCGAGCCAGCGGCCGGTGTTGGGCGGTGCGAGGTCGAGGTGGTCGGCGGTGGACTGCATGGCGTTGATCAGCGGGTGGTTTGCACGGACAGGCCGACGCGGGCGATGCCCGCCTCCTGCAGCTCGCGCATCACGCGTACGACCGCGTCGTACTTCACGTTCTTGTCGGCACTGATGACGACTGGCACACCGCCCTCGGGTGCGGCGCCTTTGCCGGCCTGCAACTGCTTCACGCGCGCCACCAACTGCTCCATGGCCACTGGCTGCGGTTCGGTGCTGGCAGAGCCTTCACGCACCTTGATCTGTTCGTCCTTGTCGATCATCACCGCCACGAAATGGTCGGGCTGGCGCCCGGCCTGGCCCACGCTGGGCAGCGCGATCTGGCTCGGTGTGATGAGCGGGGCGGTGACCATGAAGATGATCAGCAGCACCAGCATCACGTCGATGAACGGGACCATGTTGATCTCGTTGATGGTGCGGCGGCCTCGGCCGCGTGATGAGACGGCGGGCATGTTCAGTGACCTGACGGCGTTTGTGTCTGCGCGCCGAGATTGCGCTGCAGGATGTTGGAGAACTCTTCCATGAAGGTCTCCATGGCATTGGCCACGCGGTCGATGTCGTGCGCGAAGCGGTTGTAGAACACGACCGCCGGAATGGCGGCAAACAGGCCGATGGCGGTGGCCACCAGGGCTTCGGCGATGCCGGGTGCCACGGTGGCCAGCGTCACTTGCGCCAGGGCGGCCAAGCCGGTGAAGGCGTGCATGATGCCCCACACCGTGCCGAACAGGCCCACATACGGTGAGACCGAGCCGACCGAAGCGAGGAACGATAGGTTGGTCTCCAGCACGTCGAGTTCGCGCTGGAAGCTCGCGCGCATGGCGCGGCGCGCACCGTCGAGCAGGGCACCGTTGTCGGTGATGCGGCGCTCGCGCAGTTTCTGGTATTCCCGCATGCCGCTGGCGAAGATGCGTTCCATCGGACCGCCGTGCTTGGCACTCTGGGCTGCTGCCGCATACAGGTCGTTGAGGTTGGTGCCCGACCAGAACTCGCGCTCAAAGTCGTCGTTGTGTGCGCGCACGCGCTTGAGTGAGAACACCTTGCGGAAGATGGCGGCCCAGCTCACCACGGAGACGACCATGAGCAGCACCACAACGGCTTGCACCACCCAACTGGCGTTGAGCATCAATTGAACAATGGAGAGATCTTGGTTCATGCGTGTTCAGAGAAGGCAGGTCGTGAAGAAGTTTCGTGGTCCGGACAGGATGCTCAAGGTGGCAGCTTGAGCGCGGCGAGTACGGCAGGTGGTATGCGTTGCGGGCGCAGGTGGCGGTCGTCGACCCAACCGATGCGGATGGTGCCGCTGCACAGCAATTCAGCTTGTGCATCGCTCTGCTGCGGTTTCAGGAGCGCACGCTGCTCAATTGTCATGGACGCAGGGCCCGTATCCAGCACCCGTGCTGTAACCAGAAGCAAATCGTCGAGCCGGGCCGGGCGGTGGTATTGCAGCTGGGTCTGGGTGACGACGAACATGCCGCCGACCTGCTCGCGCATGCGTTGCTGCTCGATGCCCAACGCACGCAGCCACTCGGTGCGGGCACGCTCGAAGAACTTGAGGTAGTTGGCGTAGAACACGATGCCGCCCGCGTCGGTGTCTTCCCAGTAGACGCGCACCGGCCACGTGAACGGATCTGATGGCAGCGTGGGCAGACTCACAGCGCCTGCTCCAGGCGAGACACAGCTTCCTGAAGCTGGGCCATCGAATTGGCGGTGGAAAAACGCAGGTAGCGGCCGGGGTCGGCGCTGCCGAAATCGCGCCCCGGTGTGGTGGCCAACTGGCAACGGTTCATGAGCTCGAAGGCCAGCGCCCAACTGCCACCTTCGTCGGGCCGTGCGCCTTGCGGCGGGATGCCCCACCGCGCGCACAGACCGGTCACGTCTGCCCAGGCGTAGAAGGCACCGTCGGGCATCACCGGCACGCTCAGGCCCAGGCGGTTGAGTTCGGGAATGAAAAAGTCGCGCCGTGCCTTGAACTCGCTGCGCCTGCGCTCGTACTCGGACAGGCTCTCGGGCTCGAAGCAGGCGAGCGCCGCATGTTGTGCAATGGTGCTGGCGCAAATGAACAGGTTCTGTGCCAACCGCTCCACCACCGGCACCAGCGTGGGCGGCAGCACCAGCCAGCCCAGGCGCCAGCCGGTCATGTTGAAGTACTTGGAGAAGCTGTTGATGCTGATGACCTCATTGCCCAGACCATCTGGCAGGCCCAGCGCGCTGTGGCCGAAATCGTCCTCGTAGCTCAGGCCGAGGTAGATCTCGTCGACCATCGTCACGCCGTCTTGGTCACGCACGAAGCGGGCGATGCGCTCCAGCTCGTCGCGGGCAATGGAGGTGCCGGTGGGGTTGGAGGGCGAGGCCAGCAACACGCCGCGCGTGGCCGGGCTCCAGTGCGCCTCGACCTGCGCCGCGCTGAGCTGAAAGCGCTGCTTGGGGCCGCTCGGGATCATCACCGCGCGGCCTTCGGCCGCCTGCACGAACTGTCGGTTGCAGGGGTAACTCGGGTCGGGCATCAGCACTTCGTCACCGGCCTCGATGAGCGCCAGACACGCCAGTTGCAGTGCGGCGGAAGCCCCCGCGGTGACCACGATGCGGCTTGAATCGATGGCGAGGCCGAACCGCGAGGCGTACCAGCCGCTGATGGCTTCGCGCAAGGCGGGCAGACCGAGGGCCTGCGTGTACTGGCTGCGTCCGTCGCGGATCGCGCGTTCGGCCGCGGCGTTGACCAGCGGCGGCGCGGTGAAATCAGGCTCGCCGATGTTCAGGTAAATCATCGAGCGGTCACCCGGCTGGGCGTTCGCCGCCAGGAGAGATGCCGCCTTGGCCAGCTCCATCACGTAGAAGGGTTCGACGCGCTGGGCGCGCTGCGCAATCCTCACGGTGCGGTGTTCTTGCGCGGGCCAGGTTTTGATGGCGCAGCGGCCACCTCGGCCGGGCGCAGCTGTGCGGCCAACTGGTGCAACACACCGTTGACGTACTTGTGGCCGTCGGTGCCGCCGAACGATTTCGCCAGTTCGATGCATTCGTTGAGCACCACGCGCCAGGGCACGTCGAGGCAGTGCTGGAATTCGTATGCGCCGATCCACAGCACGCCACGCTCGATCGGCGAGAGCTCGACCAATGGGCGATCCAGCAACGGCTTGATCAGTGCGTCCAGCGCGTCCGCCTGTTCAATGCAGCCATGCAGCAAAGCGTCGAAGTGCACGCTGTCGCACTTGTGGAAACCGGCGAGGTCGCGCGTGAAGACGTCGATGTCGCTGGCGGCGTTGCGACCCACCAGGTGTTGATAGATCGCCTGCAGGGCGAATTCGCGGGCGCGGGTGCGGGCCGACTTGTCGGCGGCCTTGCGGCCGATCAGGCCGCTCTTGGCTTTTTCGCCCTCGGAGGTGGGGAGTTCTGTGGACATGTTCAGCCTATTTCTTGCAGCAGGTGGGCCATTTCCACCGCCACCCGGGCCGCATCGCGGCCCTTGTCGGTCTTGCGGGCAATCGCCTGCTCGAGCGTTTCGGTGGTCAGGATGGCGTTGGCGATGGGGATCTGGTAGTCCAGGGCCAGGCGCGTAACGCCAGCCCCCGACTCGTTGGCCACCAGTTCGAAGTGGTAGGTTTCGCCGCGGATGATGCAGCCCAGGGCGATGAGCGCGTCGAAATCGTCGCGCTCGGCCATGGCCTGCAATGCCACGGGCACCTCGAGTGCACCTGGCACTTTCACATGGGCGATGTTCTTGTCCTGCACGCCCAGTGCCAGCAGTTCTGCCAGACAGGCGTTGTACAGCGCGTCGGTGATGGGTTCGTTGAAGCGGGCCTGAACGATCCCGATGCTGAGCTTCTTGCCGTCGAGCAAGTGGGCCGTGCCTTTGTCTGCGCCGAACATGTGCGGCTCCGTTTCTGGTTGAGGATGTGAATGGGTTCAGCCGTTGCGGCTGAGGTAACCGGTGATTTCAAGACCGTAGCCGGTCATGCTGGGCATGCGGCGCGGGTTGCCCATGAGCTGCATCTTGTGCACGCCGCAATCACGCAGGATCTGCGCGCCCACGCCGTAGGTGCGCAGATCCATGCGGCCGCGCTCGGGTGCCTGGGCCGAACGGGCGGTGCCTTCAAACTGGGCCAGCAACTGCGCCGCGGTCTCGCCGCAGTTGAGCAGCACGGCCACACCAGCGCCCGCTTCGCTGATGTAGCGCAGGCTGGCTTCCAGGCTCCAGGAATGCATGGAGCGACCAACCTCCAGCGCGTCGAGCACCGACAGCGGCTCGTGCACCCGCACGGCCACCGATTGGTCCGGGCCCCATTCGCCTTTGACGAGTGCCAGGTGCAACGCACCGCTGGGCGCGTCGCTGAATGCGTGCACCTGGAACTCGCCGAACGCGGTGTTCAAGCTGCGGGTGCCCAGTTTTTTCACCAGGCATTCGGTGCGGCTGCGATGTTCGATCAGGTCGGCGATGGTGCCGATCCTCAGGCCGTGCTCGGCGGCGAACATCTGCAGGTCGGGCAGACGGGCCATGGTGCCATCGTCCTTCATGATTTCGCAGATCACGGCACTGGGGCTGCAGCCGGCCATGGCGGCCAGGTCGCAACCGGCCTCGGTGTGGCCTGCGCGCATGAGCACACCACCCTCGACTGCCTGCAACGGGAAGATGTGACCGGGCTGCACCAGGTCGGTGGCAACGGCGTTGGGCGCCACCGCCACCTGCACCGTGCGCGAGCGGTCGGCGGCCGAAATGCCGGTGGTCACGCCTTCTGCGGCTTCGATGGAGATGGTGAAGGCCGTGCCCATCTTGGTCCCATTGCGCGGCACCATGGGTGGCAGTTGCAGGCGTTCGCAGCGCTCTTTGGTGAGCGTGAGGCAGATCAGGCCACGGCCGAAGCGGGCCATGAAGTTGATGGCTTCTGGCGTCACATGGTCGGCGGCTAGCACGAGGTCGCCTTCGTTTTCGCGATCTTCCTCGTCCACCAGGATCACCATGCGTCCGGCGCGCATGTCGGCCACGATGTCTTCCACGGGCGAAATGGCCACCGGGGCCAGGGTTTCAGGCGCGTTCATGCGATTTCCTTGAGGTTGATTTGACCGGCGCTGAGCATGCGCTCCACATAACGTGCGACGGTGTCGATTTCCAGATTGACCGGACTTCCATCGGTCAACTGGCCCAGCGAGGTGTTTTGCACCGTGTGGGGGATGAGGTTGATGCTGAATTCACAGCCGTCGGCAAGGTCCTGGATCGAATTGACGGTCAAGCTGACGCCGTTGACGGTGATGGAGCCCTTGTAGGCCAGGTATTTGCCGAGGTTCAGCGGTGCGATCACGCGCAGTTCCCAGCTCTCGCCCACCTGCGCAAAGCGGGTCACATGCCCGACGCCGTCCACATGGCCTGAGACGATGTGCCCGCCCAGCCTGTCGTGGGCGCGCAGGGCTTTCTCCAGATTGATGCGGCCGCCGGTCTGCGCCAGCCCCGCCGTGCGGGCAAGCGACTCGGCCGAGATGTCGATGGTGAAGTGGTGCCGGGGCAGATCCAGCGAGGTCACGGTCATGCAAGCGCCGTTGAGCGCAATGCTGTCGCCCAAGCCGACGTCATCGAGATACCCGGAGGGTGCCTCGATCGTGAGTCGCTTGCCATGGTCCAAAGAGCTGCCCAGGTCGTGGAGGGCGGCGATGCGCCCCACGCCGGTGATGATGCCGGTAAACATCCGGCTATTTTCGCAGGGTTTTGCTGCTCGACCGGTTCTTCGGGCTGTCAGCTCCGCACAGGCCGAGGCTGGAGGACGAATGGGATCGCCGCTACGTGCGACATCCCGTCTTGGTCGGGTCGCAGCGGCGGATGCGACCCGAGTTGGAGTAGATCACCGCGGTGGCTCGACCTTCAGGCAGGTAAAAGACCACGCTCCCTCCAAGAGCGCCATCGGTGGCGGTGCGGGGAAAGCCCGCGGGATTGAACATCAGGTAGCCCTCCGCTACCGTGCCACGGTCGTCCAGACCATCGTCCTCCTCGCCGTCGTTCATTACGCCATCGGAGGCCGGTCCCTGCTCGATGACTAGAGTGTCGGTACCTGCCGTATAGGCCATGTCGCGGTCGATGTCGGCGTACACCCGCCAACCCCCGACCCAACCCAGATCTTCATTCGTCACCTGCACCAGTGTGTGGCGGGACAAGCGCATGGCGTTGGCCCGGGCCAGTTGCGCCGCATTGACGAAATTGCCGGTGACCCGGGCGACGGCGGCGTTGCGGGCGAAGGCCTGATAGCTCGGCACGGCCACCACCATCAACACCGCTGCAATCGACAGAGTGACCATCAACTCAATGAGCGTGAATCCAGCGGCCGTGCGTCGTTGTTGTTGCGTCATGGCCAGCACGGTTTCAGGGCTGTTGAGGAACCGTTGCAGCGTCGCCGCCCAAGGCTGTCCACGGCGATCACAGCGGCAACGGGGTCGGCCATGGCGGTGGTGCGCGGTTCAGCAAACACCTCGATGCAGTCGCGCACGTCGGGCGTTTCTCCCCCCACGGCCTGGCACTCGCGCGCGCCCAGCACATGGCTGCTGTCCCCCAGAACCCCGGAGCTGGCTGAATGGGTGCGAAAAGGTGTTGCGGTGGCGCCTTTTGCGAAAGCGAGGTAGGTGTTGTTCTGCGTCAGGTGGCGCTCTTGCTGTTGCAAAAGATTCAACAAGGCCGCTCTGGCCTCCGCCCGGCGGCCCTTGCGCACCGATTCCAGGTAGGAGGGGTACGCCAGCGCTCCCAGGATGCCCACGATCGCCACCGTGATCATGAGCTCGACCAACGTGAAGCCTGAACTGCGGCGACTGGTGAAGTGCCTCATGGCAGCAGATCCCGGTGGTTGTGGACCTGACGCCAGCTCATCCGGCCGACCTGCAAGGTGATGTCGAACTGACTGGATTCGGCTTCGCTGTCCATGGAGCCTTGCAACAGGACACCCATGCGGTAGGTGGCGGTGCGGCGCCCGCTGGTGCTGCTGCCCGAGACCACGGCGTTGCCCTTTTCCAGCACCATGGGTGGCCCCGGCAGACCGACACTGGAATCCCAGGAGGAGCCGCGGCCGGTCAGCACATCGATATTGAAGCCGCGACCACCGCCACCGCTGCAAGCCCCGCCCGCCGGGCTGAGTGTCGTGAAAATCAGGATCCCACGATCGAGTTGCATCTCCGTCACCTGCCGCTCCCCGGCCGAGCTGGGGAAATCCAGCACCCAGCCCTCCCTTTGGCTTTCAGCCGTTCCGTACTGGAAAGCGTCGGTGCTTACCTCGCCCCGGGTGTCGATGCTTGCGCTTTGCAGACGGCTGCGACCGGTGATCGTGCTGGAACTGTCCAGCAGCGCATACAGCGATGCAGGCGGCGAGGTCGGTGCGCTGTTGTCGGTGACCTCAAGGAACTTGCCAGTGCCCACGACAACAAGCCGTTTCCCGCCGAATCCGATGGCCGTCACCGGTGCGGAGGTGATGGGCTGGCGTTTGTCGGCGGAACTCCTCGCTACAAACATCGGCTCGTCATTCTCACCCATGGCGTTGACCTGTTCCAGGTTGCTCAACCCGTCGGTAGTGAAGGAGTTGACGCCTCGCTCGCGAAACGACAGGTTCCACACATTGCCCTGCAGATCGCCGGCAAGAATGGCCTCCAGGTTGCCGCTTCCCGGCGTCTGGACTGCTGTGATCTGGATCAGTCCCGGCGCGGTGGAGGCATCTCCGGGCGGCAGTTCGATGCGCCAGAAGTTGACCCCTTCCTGCCACGGCCGGGACGGCGAGGGCCTCGCTTCAAGGTCGATCAGGAAGATCGAAGGATGGGCGTTGCTGTTCGTGTTTGCATCGCTGCGGTGGTTGTTGACACCACCCGGCACGATGGCCATCCATTTGTAGGAATCCGTTGCGGCACCAGCGTCGTTCATCCGCACGCGCGCAACCCGTGGTTTGCCCAGAACATTGCCCAAGGCCGGATGATCTGCGTCCGTGAACTCCCACAGCACGTTGTCCTTGGTGAAGCCCTCCGGGTCTGTGACATCGATGGCGAAGATGCCTTGCGCACCGGCGCCTGCACCCGATACCAGCACGCTGCGCCATTGGCCGCCGATCTGGGCCTCTGCTGCGGTGGGGGTGGCGTCCAGCAAGGGGCGATGGGTGTAGGTGATGTCGGGTACGGTGTGGAGTCGCGGGACGATGAAGCCCGGGATGTAGGCAAATGCCTCGCTGCCATCGCTGGCGCGGAAGGCATGGAGCATGCCGTCGTTGGCATTGGCAAAGACCAAAGGCGTACGGGCCTTGTTGGTCTCACGGAAGGCGGAATAGCCCGTTCCGCTCAACGTGGGAGTGGGTGCGCCCTGATAGACCAGACCTGCGTTCACTACGCTGCCCAGCACCAGTTGCCGGGGACGGAATGGCAGCAGTGGATTGGAGCTGCTCTGTTCCTGGCGACGGTCACCGCGCAGGTAGTTCAGTCGGTCCGGGCCCAGGCTGTCGGCGGTGCCTGACGCGTCTCGGTTCAGTGCGGCCTTGTGCGCTGAGGCCAAAGCGCCGTCCCACACAAAGCTGGAGGGCTCCACCGTGCCCTGTTGCCCCAGCGGAGCACCTACCACGATGTTGCGATCAGCACCATGGTCGACCCCTGTGCGCAAGGTCAGTTCTTGCGATGCATCCCATTCGGGGGTGGTTGCCAACGCAATCTCTGCTGTGCTGGACGAAAGGCTCAAGGCAAACTTGCGAACCCTGCCGCTCCAGTCGTTGGCAACAGGGTTGAAGCTGGCTTGAAACACGGCGGCGGCCTCGTCGCTGCGCAACTGTTGGGAAGAGGCTGCACCACCGGCGATGCTCCGGGTTTCAGTGGTGAGCGACCGGAAGACGTCTGAGATGGAATCCAGAAACGTTTGCGGATCGCTCACCACAAAGTAGTTGCGCGCATCGCCATCGGTGGCTTGCCAGGAGAGATTGTCGCCCGCTGCGTAAGGGCTGCCCGTATTGCCCGTGAGGCTGTCGTCGAAGCCGCCATATTTGGCAGCCAGAAAGAGTTGCGTTCCTCGACGCAAGGTGGCGTTGGACCCTGTCTTGTTGTAGGTGTTGACATCGATGGAAAAGGTGCTGATGCGGGCCTTGGGAAGATCTGCGCGGAAGCTTTGCGTGTTGGCGAAATACGCCAAACCAGCCATCAAGTAGGAGCCCGACGACTCAACGGCGACGTCGGTCGCGATGTTGGACAAATCCACACGGTAGGGATTGTTCAGCGCAATGTTGAGGGCTTTTTGCGCTGTGCCCGTGCTGTCGGTGTAGTCGACTCCAAGATTGGCCTCGAACGAAGCCACCACCTTGGTCCACTTTTCCACATCAAGTGGCACGGGCGTTGTGTCGGCGTCTCGGGGGGCGTCGCGCTTGTAGTCCACCGTGTTGCCCGGAAGGGAGCGATCTGCGTGCGTGAAGGCATCGGCAATGGCCAGCACGCTGTTGCGCAAACAACTCCGCCCTTCTCCCGCGTTGTCCACGAAGCCCGCAAATGGGTCCGTCCACGTCAGGTACGCAGGAAAGTTCTCCGTCAACGATCGGTCATTGGCCGACGTGCCGATGAGTCTGGCGATGGCCGACGGCGTGGGCTGTTGACCCTGCAGATAACGGAAGGCCTCGTAGTAAAGCTCGCTTAGTGGGTCCCAATCCTTGGCGCTGCCGAGGGCATCGGGATCGAGAGCGCCGAACCCGTTGATGTAGTTGATGGCACCCGACTGACCATAGCCCTGGTCGCCGTAGTCGGCATGGCCCGATTGGGGGTTGCGTGTGAACACCCCGGTAACGGAATCCCACTCGCTGTGTGGATTCGCAACTGCCATCAAGTTGTAGTTGGCATCGAACTGCCGCGGGCCGAGGTACTTCAGAGGAGACCTCATCACACCGCCGTTGCGATAGTAGTCGCTGTCATTGAGATAGGAAAAAACACTCACCCGAACGTTGTCGGCACTGACCTGGAACTGCCCCACGGGTTTGTAGAAACTGCCACCGCTGGCATTTTTGTACGGCATGCACAGACCGTTCCATCGTTGTGTCTCCGGGTTCTGGACCATCAGGCGGTTGGAGGCGGTCGCTGGGTCGCACACCAGCACGCGCGTCTGGTAGAACCGGGGTGTCGTGTTGTCGTCCGCAATCAACTCGCCCGGTCTCGTGGCACTGCCCTTGATCAATTGGGGGCTTTGCGCGTTGGCAATCAAAAAGGGCTCTGCGCAATTGCCGGTGGTGTCGTCGACCTTGGAGAAGTAAACGCGATTGCGACAATTGCGGATATACATGCCTTCTGCAAACAGGCTGGAATTGAAGGGTGTGCGCAGGGAAATCTCGTCCACACGTAAACGCTTCAAGGGAAAGAAATTGGATCGATACAACCTGTCGGGCAAGTAAGCGCGCTCCAGGATCGTTCTGCCCGCCCCGGTTCCTTCATCGAACACACGGCGTCCGCCAGTCAGTCCGTACCGCATGATGTCGATGGCGGAGGTGGTCGCCCAGTTGAGAAAGTTGCCGTCAAACGACGTACCGCTTGGGCAGCTATCATCAATCGCGCTTTTGGCACTGCTGTAGGAAAAATACTCGCCTCCAGAAATGCCAGTGGTCGTCACGCTGACATAGCACACCATGTTGTCGAAATAGCCCACGTACCTTTGACTCGGTCTGAAGTCGGCGAGATCGCCTGAGGCGCCTGTGTAGGCCGATCCCAAAGTGGGCATTTCCACCGACAAGGCCAGTGTGAGGTTGATCTTGGATTTCGATCCGTTGACGTAGAGGGAATCATTGGGTAACGAGACCAGAGGCGTGGTCGTGGTCTCTTGGTTGAATGCGAGGCCTGCCACCGTGGCCACTGCAATGCAGAGCGCGGTGCCCCAGGCTTTTCGAGCGATGTTCGCCACGGCTTACTCCTTGCGAAAGAACATTTGCAACATGACCTGGGTCTCCTCCCGTGGCCCGAATCCCACCGCTGTGACCCGGTACAGATGGCGCGGAGCGCCCCCGTTGCCGCCAGGTGTTGGGTCGGGGATGAGCTCGATGAGGTACCTGGGTGCCAGTGCTGGTTGCACTCCGCTCGTGCCTGCCGCGTATTGGCGGTTTGTGTACTCGCCGTACTCCACAGTGCGATCGGTGTCCGTGAACCTGATGGTGGACCAGAGTGGGCCAGCACTTGTGCTCGAGGGCAGACACAGGCCTTTGGTGGTGGTGTCGGTGCCGCATCCCTCTTCGAAGCCAGCTCTTGATGTGGGTGAGAAAAGCCCGGAGCGCACGGATCCTGGATCGCGTATATCCATCTCGGCGTCAAGCAAGGCCGCTTCAGCACCCTGGAAGGCGATCAGGCGGTCACGGTCGTAGCGGCTGCTCCGCTCGGACATCAACACCAGTTGAGAGGCTGCCACCCCGAGCAGGGAGGCGATCACCAACAGCACCAGCGTGGTGATCAGGGAGAAGCCCTGTTCACGCCGCGGGGAGAAACGCTTGAATTGCGGCTTCATGGCATAGCCAGGTCGTTGCGCAGATGCACGGTGAAACTGTGCGATGTGCGCAAGCGCCCATCGGCGGGTGCCAGCAGGACACTGCCGACATCGCTGGTATCGGCAAAGGTGGCGCCCAGTGGCCAGATGTTTTTGGCCGCGACTTCCACCGCGGAACCGACTGGGCCGCGCATGATCAACCCGATTCGCACGGCCCGAACGCGCCGCCAGTTGGCTCGCGTGGCGGAGGCATCGCCTGCCACGGTGAGCTGGTCGGCGCGCAACCAACGGTCGGCAACACTGTCGTTGGAGTTTGCCGTTGGAGCGACCCCCGGCTCCACCGCGTCGGTGCCATACAGCACCTGAAAACTTTCGACACCTTCCACCAGTGGCCTTGAGTCTTTCCAGCCATCGTTGTAGGTGGCGCAACTCAACGACGCCTCCCCGCTGGCGCTGTTTCTGGACAGGTGAAAGAGACTGACCGACCGATTTTCGAGATCAGGCGGCGCCGCTTCGGAGTCCCCACCGCAGTTGAGCATTGAGCGGTCGCCCTTGGTGGCGTCGCTCACTGTGCTCATGCCCTGGAACCGCACCACCAAAATGTCGCTGCCATTGAGGCAGGCCGTGGAGCTGTCACTGCCGCATTTGGTGGGACGATTGCCGTTGGCAATGGCAGTGCTGGTGCTCAGGTTCAGATCGGTCGGGACGGCATAGAACGCGTTGTCCCAGCCAAAAATGTCGGGTTCGAGATCGGTGGCGGCGCTCTGAAGCCGCGCAACCGATTGCAGGTTTGCCAGGGGATTTCCCCAGTCCTCGTAGCCGGCTTGCAGGATCCCCGATGTCAGCAGTTCCGTCACCAGGCGTTCCTTGTCCCGGGCCGCTGAACCGTGGTCTACCGCATTGAATCCTCGACTGGCGCTGAAAAGAAGCCCGATGGCCACGAGCACCAGAAGCAGACCCAAGGTCATGGCCACCAACAGTTCGACCAGCGACAGGCCGCGTTGCTGGATGTGGGTGCATCTCATGACGCACTGCCCGCCGTGATCGGGATCACAACAAGTGGGCGGGACGCTGCCGATCCAAAGATCAACGTGCCTTCGGTATTGATCCTTGTCCAGGCGATCTTGGCCACCATCACGTCACCCATGTCGTCGCAGTCCCATTCGGCTTCGCCAGTGGTGGCGTGAAAAGGGGCGCTGTCAAAGCAGATGCGAACGCGTGGAGAGGGCAACTCCGATCGAAGCCGTCCCATCCATTCATGGACCTGCCATTGCGCGTTGCTCAGGCGTTCTGCATCGGTGTTGCCAGAGCAGGTGTCCACCCAACAATCGATCGGTGGCGCTACCAGGGCTCCCGAGTCATAGTTGATCAGGTAGGGATTGGCCGAAGGCAATGTATTGAGCGCGATGCGGTGGTTGCCTCGCATGGCTTCGGCCAACTCGCCCGCCAGCGCGGCGGCAACCACTTGGTAGCGTGTCTGCGTGTTGGCTTGCAACGCTGCCGCCTGCATGCCAGCTGACCCCAGCATCCCGATACTCAGGACGATGATGGTGACCAGGACTTCAATCAGGCTGAAGCCTGTTTGCTCAGAGCGCACGCGAGGAGGGGTGATGAGTGCCGTGGACATGCCCGCACTCTAACTCTGAAAAATGAGTCTTAAGATAACAATTGGACGGCTGATACCCGTGGAGGGATGGCTGGCATTACTACTATATTTGCAGTATCGATACCGCCTCTGCCACCTCGTCGTCGGCCGTCAGGGCTCTCCGTGCAGCGGTCAGGCAGCCGTTCCGTCCGAGTGTTCCGAAGGTCTACCGCGCCCAGCACTCCAACGGGCCAAGGGGTGTTGGGACTTCAGCCGTTGCAACCTGGAGGCGAGCGCCTGTTTGGTTGATTCTGTATGCGCCGCAACGATCACGGGCCTGTTCGGCCGTTGGTACCGCTGTCAATGTGTATGTCATTCCATCGGAAGAAATCGCCGCAATGGCGTATCGCCCGCCTTCCACGAACAACACTCCATCGGGTATGGCTGCTACATGCGGATAGTGGCCAAGCGCCGCGGCTGTGCGCTCCATCCATTGCACTGCATCCAGTAAGGCTGCGCGGGCATGAGCGCGGTTGCTGCGCATTGCGTGGTCGCTGTAGATCGGCGCCACGACCACAGCCAGTGTTGTCAATGCAGCCACAAGGGCCAAAGTGATTATCGATCCGGATAGGCCCAACCTTTGGCATGCCTGGAGCTTGTAAAAGGAGAGGGTCCTAAAACTGAACATCTCCGCACTGTAGCAAGCGAGCCGGACACCTGAGCTATTGACCGATAGCTGAACATACGCGTATGACGGGCGGAACTGCTGCCGCATTTGCAGTATTTCTTGTTTTGCGAAGCTCGCTCGCATGCTCCAAAGGGATAGGTATCGCCCAGGATTCAACTGTCGCTCGACCACAGAAATGCGTCTTTTCCCCGTACTCGTGCAACGATGCGCAAATCATTGCCCACGCGGTCCGCGGACGAAAAACTCAGTTCGACGGCTTCTTGGAGGCGCTGGAGCGGCCCCAAATTTGACATCCCGGCGCCTTGCCCGAGCAGCATAGGAGCCAGATACAACAGCAACTCGTCCACCAAGCCCTCACGCAGAAACGACCCGTTGAGCTTGTTCCCCGCTTCCACATGCAACTCGTTCACCTCGCGTTTTGCCAAGTCGCGCAACACGGCCTGCAGATCCACCTTGTTGCTGGCACCGGGCAGGTGAGTGAGCAGGGCGCCGCGTTCTTGCAACGCCACTTGTTTCCTGGGATCCAGTGCCGCGTGATAAATCCAGACTTGGCGCGGCAGCCCACCATTCGCGGGCTCAAACAGGCGAGCCGTCAAGGGCGTCTTGAGATCGCTGTCCACCACCACCAGATGAGGTTGCCTCGAGACGTCGGGTAGCCTCACATCAAGCCGTGGGTCGTCCTCAAGCACTGTGCCGATGCCGGTGAGCACGGCACAGGCCCGAGCTCGCCACGCGTGCCCGTCTTCGCGGGCAGGCTCGCCTGTTATCCATTGGCTCACGCCGTTGTCGAGTGCAGTCGTGCCATCCAGCGAGGCCGCCATCTTCATGCGCACCCAAGGTATACCGCGCACCATGCGGCTGAAGAAGCCGATGTTCAGTTCGCGGGAGGCCTTGGCGGGCTCACTCTCCGGTGGCAGAAGCTCCACCTCGATGCCTGCAGCCCGCAAACGCGCCAAGCCGCGCCCTGCCACCAGGGGATTGGGGTCAGCGGATGCGACGACCACCTTGGCGACCCGTGCTTCAATCAGCGCATCGCAACATGGTGGTGTTCTTCCGTGGTGGGAGCAGGGCTCCAGGGTCACGTGCGTCGTGGCGCCGGCTGTGTCGTGACCGTTTTTCCGGGCATCTCGAAGCGCCACGACTTCGGCGTGTGAGCCACCTGCTTCCTGTGTGTGGCCCAGCCCGATAGCCAGTCCATTTTTGGATTGGATGACACAGCCGACTCGAGGATTCGGGTTGGACAACCGGATTGAATTCAGAGCCAGCGCAAGGGCTCTGTCCATCGCCGAGGCTTCCGTCAGGTCAGTCACCTCCAGCAAGCGGCATCTTGTGCAGCCGTGGTGGGCGCCGCATCCTTGGTACCTCGTTGATCCAGCGTGAGCGTGCCACAGGTGGTGTCCCCTGCTTGTGGGCCTCCGGGTACGGCCTGCATTTGATAGGCGTTGGCTGCGGGAGCTGCGACAAAGGAGAAGGTGTAGCTGGCCCCGAGCTCGGCACGACATCCCAGCGCTGGTAGCAACGCGGAGGTCATGGGGGTCGTGCACGTTGCGCCCGTGGTGTTGTAGGCCAGGCACGTGGTGTAGTTGCGCTCCATCCACTGGGCCAGTTCCAGCATGCAGCCTGCAGCCACGACCCGGCGCGTCTTCAAAACGTGTGATTGGTAGGAAGGGTAGGCAATGGACGCGAGGATGCCCACGATGGCCACAACGATCATGAGTTCCATCAGTGTGAAGCCTCGCTGCCTCCCAACGGATGCGAGAGTGCTGATGTGACTGGGTTTCATGAGCAGTGTCCAGCGTTGAGTGTGTGTGTCAGTGAGGCCATGGTATCAATCTCGAACGATTTCCCGCCAAGACAGCCTGCCCTTGAGCGAGCCTGGACCTGAGTTGGGGCCGCCGCCGCCAGGGATATTGACGCGAACGTCGTCAACTTCGCCCTCCGATCCACCGACGGCAAGGCGGTCGCCCACCAAGATAACCTCACCCGGCATACCCACTCCCAGGTCGATGGATCCGATGTACGCCCCACCCGCGACATCATCGAGGAAATCGCCATTGTCGTTGACGTCAAAGAACGGAAGAGTGAGGCGAGCGCAAGTGAACGGATTGACGGCGTTCAGGAAGCCAATGCCACCTGATACGCATTGATCGATCACCGGAATGATCGAGCTCCCGATCAATGTGGTTTCCGCGAGCGAGAACAGCCGCGAAGACGAAACCATTCTCTCGCCGGCGGCAGGGAGATCGATAAAACAACCCCTCTTGCTGGCCATGTCGCCAGCGGTGGACGCCTCGATCACCCGAACGGGTTTTCCAGCAAAGGTGGAGCTTGTAGATATGGTTCTCTGGACCAGATCGGATCGCACCGGCGCAGATAGCGTCGCGCTCTCGTCGATCACGCTGTACCAGGTCTGCGTGTCTGTGTTGGTGGGGTCTCCGGTCTGGAAGTAGCTGCCGGTGCCAAAAAACACAAAGCGCTTGGTGAAGTTGATGTCGGTCGACACGCTGTTGATGGCCACGGTGATGGGGGCTGTGATCGGTTGGGGTTTTCCGGCCGAATCACTGGCCACAAAGATGGGTAGACCGCCGTTTGCGATGCTCCATGACGCTGTGGTTGAACTGGAAACATCAAACTTCCACAAGTTGCCCTTCAGATCGCCCGAGTAAATGACATCCACCAGGCCATCGTTGTTGGAGTCGAACAGGCCTGGAGTGGCCATCCCGTTGTCGCTGCCGGCGAGCGTGTCGAACTTGCGGATAACCGCACCTGTGGCGAGGTCGAGGATGTAGAGCACGGCACGACCATTGGTGCTGTTGTAGCCGTTGCCCACGATCACAACCCAGGTCCCGCCGTTCATGCGCGCAATGACGGGGCGGCCCAGCATGTACCCCAGGTCTCCATCCGTTGTTCCGTTGAACCTCTCCCATTTGATGTCCGTGGCGCTGAAGCTTGTGGGAGTCGAGACGTCGAGCGCAAACAGGCCTTTGCCACCGCGTCCCAGTGTGCTGACCAGATAGTTGCTGCTGAGGCTGGGCGCTTTGCTCGACACGGCGATATCGCCATCAACGTAGTACTCGTGGGCAACGTTGAAATTGGGATCCGCCAGGTTCTTGAGTCTGGGCATCACACTGCTGGGAATGTGCGCGAAGAGTTCGGTGCCCGTTTTTGAGTCGAAGGCATGCAGCATGCCGTCGTTGGCGCCCACATAGACCGTGTTCGTGTCCTTCACGAAGACTGGAGAGGAATGGGAAATGTCACCGAGAACTGTCGTAGACGCACGGTCACGCAGTGCGCCACCGTTCTGAATTTCCGATGTTCTTACCCCTGTGACGTAGTCAAACAGCGTTTCATTTCCGCTGAAGAGCGCTTTTTCAGTTGGGGACAAAGATCTCCAGGTGAAGATTTCCCCCTTGGTGCCCGAGTGGTAGTAAATCTTGCGCGCCGTTGCTGCCGGGATGCCTGCTGCAGCATTCCATAACGGGCTTGTACCGACACCCGCAGTGCTGACAGGATAAGCCGCAAGGTCGCCGGACCATCGCATGCTGTTGAAGGTGGCCTGGTACACCAGCGCATCGGTGGAGAGCACCGTGCTGTTGGCAATGATGTTGCCACCGCTTCCGCTGCTCTCGATGATGTTGTCGAAAGCGCGCTTCAATGCCTCGCGCAGTTTCAACGGGTTCTGCACCAGGAAGTAGGTGTCCGGCACGCCGTTGTTGTCTGCGTCCCACTCCAGACGCAGGTTGGGTGCGTCGATGTTGTCCCGGTTGATGAAGCCGCCGTACTTGGCGGCGTACCACAACGGGTCGCGCAAAAGACTGGCGCTGCTGCCGTCCGGCGTGAACACATAGGGTTTGACGGGCGAGCTGATGGTGGGCAACGTGGAACACGCCGCCGGTGGCGTGGCCACATCGCAGTAGCCTGGATCGCGCTGAACCGTGTCGAAAGGAACGTTGAGGAAGTAGCTCGGCGCGCTGCTCTCATCGCGGGCGACCAGGTACACGCCGTCCTTGGTGGTCCCGGAGATCACATAACCCATCACCTGTTGAATGCCGCCAGCCTGGTAGGTGGGTGTCACCGTCACCGACAGGGTGTTGTCCGCATTGGCTCGCACCACGTACCTGGCGATGGCGTCCATGTCGTGGTCGCCGCCTTGTTCCACGTCTTCAAAGTTGATCAGGAACTCCGCGTAGTAACGACCACCATTGATACTGGTATCGAAGACGCTTTTCGTGTCTTTGGGGTCACTCGCGTTGGCGATGGTTTCGACAAAAAAGTCAACGATCTGGTTGGTGGGTTGATAGTCACCCTTCGTCGCCGAGATGCTCGATCCGGAAACCGATTTCGAGAAGGGCACGACGTTGATCAATTTACCGTTGGGGAGCCAGGCTTCAATGCGTGGCAGCGGTGAACTCAGCGCCACCACGTAGGTGTCGATCGACTGCTTGTCCTTCAGGGTTGGACGCAGGTCGGTGGTCTTGGCATGGTAGGCCACCGAGGCCGAGTAGTAGCTGCCCTGCTTGGTCGGCTCCTCGGGCGCCAGGCCGCGGATGGAGCCCAACGAAGTGACGGTTTTGGCGGTGGGCGCTGCGTCGTAGCTGGACGCGAGAGCACTCGACTGTCCAATGAAGCGCAATCCCGTGATGTTGGACTCGACCGCGGTGATCGTGGTGCCGCGTGCGGACACGTCGAGGCCCGTCAAGTCCCCCGTGTAGCTGTTGAAGACACTGCCAGGCACAGAGTCTGAGTCGAACGACGGATTGATGTCCGAAATCGTCAAAAAGTTGGCCCGTGAGCAGTATGGAGCCTTGGCCGCGCTGGTGCTTTCGTAGGGATCGTCCCAGGTCACGCTGCTCAAGCCGACCTGCGTGTCCATCGTGCTGGAAACGTTGAAACTGCTGGTGGGCGTTTTGGTGCCTGAGAAATACCGGGTGGCCTCGTACATCATTTCGGCGATCGGGTTGCCCCAGTCGACGAGCTGTCCTTCCGTGGCCGCCTTGGCCGAGTCCGCGTATGGGCTGGATTTCCAGTACTCACCGCCGCCGCCGCTTTGGTTGAAGCCGCGGATGCGCAGCAAGTTGAACGTGTTGACGATCTTCGCGTCCACCAGGAACTGCCCGGTACTGGAGTTGATTTCATTGGCAAACGAAGAGACCACCTTGCGCAAGCGCCCTCCCGACATGTGTTGGTCGTAGCTGCCGCCCAGCAGGCCGAAGAGCATGCTCTCGTTTTCACCGTATTCGTGAAGCAACCCGAATGGCTTGAATGCGCCGCTGGGATATTTCTTGCAATCGGCTGTGAAATCGCCAAAGCAGACCTTGATACGCACGGTAAAGTTTTGCTCGGCGCCCGTGCCTGCGGGGAACGCGCCGGACGCCAAACTGTCATGCAGGACAGGGCGTTCCTTGGAGGCCCATTCGTAGACACGCTTGTCGTCACCCACATTGGTGCGGATGCGCAGAAGTGGTGGCAGGTTGCTGCAGTTGTTCAGGGTGGCGCAGCTCACATCCCGGTTGGCGGTCAGGCTGCCAAAAAAATGACGCTTGGTGGTCGCAGTCGGTTCGTCCAGCGGCGTGTAGTCGCTGATCTTGTACCCATGGCTGCTGTGATATTCCTTGCCCCAACTGTGGGCGTCCTGCGGGATGTACGTGCGCCTGAGGATAGTTTCGGTGCTGGTGTCCACATCGCGCATGCCACCGTAAAGCACCTTCTTCAATGCATCGATCCGGCTGGTGGTGATGTAGTTGAGCCAGTTGCCTGACCATCGCCCGGGGCTGTCTCTGAAACTGCACACACCTGCTACCGCGGTTGCAACGGGCTGGAACAGCTCCTGGTTCTTGTCGGTGTTCGTAACGTACTGGTAGCAAAGCTTGGAATCGTACAGGCCGTAGTAATCGATGCCGGGTTTGAAGTGGGTGTCGAGCGTGCCGTCACCGTTGATGTCGCTGGCGTCGTTGTAAGCTTCGTAGAAGAACTTGTGGTCTTTGCCGGCGACCAGCATGGTCATGGGGCGGGCGCTGAGCGTGGCACCCAAGGGCTTGGATGGCCAGATGAGGGCGCTGACGCTCAGATTGGTCGTGGCGATGGCCATCACGGCCAGCACCTTCAATCCCAGATTGCAACGTTCAAACGCATTCATGTTCTGACTCCCAAAAATTCAGTCCGTGCCGTACACCGACTGCAACATGACAGCGGCTCGGTCGTTCCCCGCATTGCTGCGAGCGGTGATGCGGTAACGCTTGCAGTTGGTGGCGGCGCTGGCGTTCTGGGCACACGGAAAGGTGTTGCCCAGGTATTCGATGAAGTACTGCGGGGTGACGCTCAAGGCGCCGCTGGCCACGGCGGTGGCTGTCTGCCAACCGGTGAAGGTGGCGTCCTGCCAGCGCGGCGTGGCGGTGGACACCGGGGTGCTGCACACGCCCGCAGTGCAACCGCTCAGGGCCGCGGGCGTCGGAATCGTTGTCTGCACGATTCCCTCTGCCTCGCGCAGTGCCGCTTCGGCGGCTTGGAACGATACGCTTCTGTCGAAGGTGTGAGCGGTCATCTTCTCTTCGAGCGTGACCGTGCGCATGGCGCTGAGTCCCACCAGCGTCATGACGACGAGGAGGATCAGGGCAACGATCAATGCCACGCCCCGTTGGCGGTGGCGTGATGCTGAGCACTGGCGGTGCGGATTTCGCGTGGTGTTCATCATGATGATCGATTGCGCAGATTCACCACATGGATGAGCTCGCGCGATACAGGTTGCTGGTTCGTGCCCAGTACATTGACGGTTTCAAGCACGAGACGCATGCGCACGGCAATGACTTCGTTGGCCGCGGCGGTGGACCAATCGGTCGCGGCTGTGGCCACCGACCACGTTGTGTCCAGGTTGCTGGTCGCCTTGTTGCGGAACAGGTAGTCAATCTGCATGTCGACCACGCCCTCGGCAATTTCATCGAATGCGTCCAGCGGCCCACTCGATGGCGGCGGGCTGATGCGCCTGACGCGAAAGAGTGAACGCCCGCCCCGTCCGTTGTTCCCGACGTACCAGACGCCAACATTCAAGGGGGTGACAAAACCCCCTTCCTTGAATGTTTTTCCGGTTCCAAGACTCGTGCAGACCGTCGGGAAACCCAGGCCCTTGCTGCAGTTGCCGGGGGCGGGACTGGAGACGCCCGTGTTGTGCACGATGGTCGTGTTGGTTCCCGGTGATGAGTTGGTGATCTGCAGCACGGCTGCGGAGTCAGGGTCGCACACCATCACGATCATGCCCTCCACCAAGCCATGATTCACCGTGGCCATCTCAAGCGAGGCGGCCGTCGGGTTATGGCTTGTGATGACAGGGCCATCCTGCCCGTCACTGCTGAACACCAGAATGGCGTCGGTGCCTGCGACGCGCTCGGTGGTTGCCGTTCCCGTGGCCACAATGCCGGTCGCTGCTTGAGTTTCATCAAATCCGCGGACCGTGCCGGCTTCCAGGCTGGACGACCATTGCGTCGCCTTGTCATTGAGTACGTTGGCCACTTGCTGCGCACCACAAGGGTTGCCGCCTGCCTGACGGATTTCCCGCGCCATCAATTCGAACGAAATACGTGCATTCTCTTGCAGCCTGCCGAGGTTCTCGTTTGTTCGAAAGGACTGCTGGTTCGATACAAAGACGCTGATCACTCCGCCGATGATGACCAACCCCAACACCATGGCGATCATCAACTCGATCAAGGTGTAGCCTGTCTGCTTGCGCAGTCCCATCATCTGGGGAGTGGGGGAGGCGGAGGAAGTCATAGGCGGCTGGTGGTGGTTATGCGTTGCGCGGCCAGTCCGCCCGCGCGGCTGTCGTCCCAGGTGATCTGTACGGTACACAGGCCGCTCACATCGCAGTTGATGGCTCCGCAAGTGGCATCCATATCGCCCAGGCTGCGTTTGAGACTCGCGATCCAATCCTTGCGATTGTTGTCGGCCAAAGTGGCGCCAGTGATGGCTCCCTCGCTGCAGACTGAGTCGATCACACCTCCAGCGCCGACCGCCCCAGTGTTGTAGTTTTGCAAGATCGCGCTGGGTCGATCGGCGCGCATCGCGTCGAGCATGTAGTAGCTGAGCATCACGGCCTGGCCCCGCGCATAACTGCTCTGATTGGTCTTGAGGGCGTTGGCCTGCAGACCTGCCATGCCGAGCAGTCCGAGCGCCAGTATGAGGACCGCGACGAGCACTTCAATCAGGCTCGCGCCTTGCTGAAGCCTTTGCCGTTTGGCTGATGTCTTAAGGTGAATGCTGTATTTCTTCATGACAGAGGGCATGTAGCGGCGACGCTGGATGGTGTAGTCGTGAACAGTCGGCCTGTGGTGCTGACCTCAACATCGCGAGCGCGAACCGTATTGGCGAGCGCCCCGGAGGCGTTGCACACGCGTATTCGGCCGGACTGAGCCGTGCCGTTCATCAACTTGGGTTGGCCATCGGCTGCGTAGGAAACAAAGTCGTTCATGCCGGTGGTGCCCGCGAGCACGATGCCAGTCGCTGAAGCCGGGCCAGTGGCCAATATGACTTCGCCAGTGTCCACGGAGGCATCCGTACTTGGGCGGGTGGGATCTGTGTAGACGATCCAGCCTTGAGACCAGTTGCCTGTGGTGGTGCACTGTGTCCCGTCACTGCTCTTGCAGACGGTGACCCTCGATCCCCGGCGAATGGCCTCGCTTCGAGCGGCGGACAAGGCACTCACCAGATCATTGGTTGTTGTGGTCAGTCGGCTGGAGGCGATGGCTGATTGGAAACTCGGCACTGCCACCGCCAACAGGATCGCCAAGATGACGACTCCGACCATCAGTTCGATCATGGTCACGCCGCGCTGGCGAAGCGGTGCACCGTTGGGTATGTGGGTAAGTGAATGTGTCACGCCGAGATTCTCAGCTTGATACCTCGATTGGCCTTGGACAGACGCCGAAGTGCGTCCTGCGCAGGACAGACGGTCGCTACGTGTGAAGCATTCTTTTTTTGAAAAGGGAATACGTTCAACGTACTATTTTTAATCAGGCGACGTGATTAGTTTTATGGGGCTACAAAGCCGAAAAAAATCATGACGAATGATTTCTTTATTGTTAAACGTATTCATTCCGCCTGAGTGGGTCTTCCCACGGCGTGAAATTACTCACGGAGGCGCCACCGGCGCCCGTTCAACGCCGCACTTCGTCCACCAACGCCCGAAACTCGTCGATGTCCTCGAAGCTGCGGTACACGCTGGCAAAGCGCACATAAGCCACTTTGTCGAGCTTCTTGAGCTCGCGCATCACCATCTCGCCCAGGCGGTTGGCAGCCACCTCCCGGGCGCCCAGGTTGAGCAGTTTTTCTTCTATCCGCTCGATGGCAGCGTCAACCTGCTCCGTGCTGACGGGGCGCTTGCGCAGCGCCAGGGAGAACGAAGCACGCAGCTTGTCTGGTGCGTAGTCCACCCGGCGACCGTCCTTTTTCACCACCGCCGGAAAACTGACTTCGGGCCGTTCGTAGGTGGTGAAGCGCTTTTCGCATTGGCCGCACTGGCGCCGGCGCCGGATGAAGTCCGCGTCTTCCGACACCCGGGTCTCGACAACCTGGGTTTCAAGGTGACCGCAGAAGGGGCATTTCATCGGGCCGGACTCAGGGGGTCAGCGGTAGACGGGAAAACGTGCGGTCAGCGCATTGACCTTGGCGCGAACGGCTTCGATGTTGGCCGGGTCGCGGGGGTTGTCGAGCACATCGGCGATGAGGTTGGCCGTCATGCGGGCCTCTTCGTCCTTGAAACCGCGGGTGGTCATGGCGGGGGTACCGATGCGCACGCCGCTGGTGACCATGGGTTTTTCGGGGTCGTTGGGGATGGCGTTCTTGTTGATCGTCATGTGCGCGCTGCCCAACACCGCCTCGGCCTCTTTGCCGGTGATGCCCTTGGCGCGCAGATCGACCAGCATGACGTGGCTCTCGGTTCGTCCGCTGACGATGCGCAGGCCGCGCGAGGTCAGCGTTTCGGCGACGATGCGTGCATTTGTCAGCACTTGTTGCTGGTAGGTCTTGAATTCGGGCGCCAATGCTTCCTTGAAAGCCACTGCCTTGGCCGCGATCACGTGCATCAGCGGGCCGCCTTGCAGGCCGGGGAAGATGGCACTGTTGATGGCCTTTTCGTGTTGCGCCTTCATCAGGATGATGCCGCCGCGCGGGCCGCGCAGGCTCTTGTGGGTGGTGGAGGTGACCACGTCGGCATGGGGCACCGGGTTGGGGTAGATGCCCGCCGCGATCAGGCCGGCGTAGTGGGCCATGTCGACCATGAAGATCGCGCCGATGTCCTTGGCCACCTTGGCGAAGCGCTCAAAGTCGATGCGCAGGCTGTAGGCGGATGCGCCGGCGATGATGAGCTTGGGTTTCGTCTCGTGTGCCTTGCGCTCCATCGCGTCGTAGTCGATCTCTTCCTTGTCGTTGAGGCCATAGGAGACCACGTTGAACCACTTGCCGCTCATGTTGAGCGCCATGCCGTGGGTGAGGTGGCCGCCTTCGGCCAGGCTCATGCCCATGATGGTGTCGCCGGGTTTGAGGAAGGCGAGGAAGACGGCTTCGTTGGCGGAGGCGCCGCAGTGGGGTTGCACGTTGGCCGCATCGGCACCAAAGATCTGTTTCACGCGATCGATGGCCAGTTGCTCGGCGATGTCGACGAACTCGCAGCCGCCGTAGTAACGCTTGCCGGGGTAGCCCTCGGCGTATTTGTTGGTGAGCTGAGTGCCTTGAGCGGCCATCACCGCGGGTGAGGCGTAGTTCTCGCTGGCGATCAGCTCGATGTGGTGTTCCTGGCGGGTGTTTTCGGCCTGAATGGCTGCGAACAGCTCGGGGTCGGTTTGCTCGATAAGAATGTTGCGGTCGAACATGGCAGTCCTTCTAGAGGTGAATCCTTGCGCATTGACAAGGGCTGCCCAGGCGAACGGCTGAACACCCGCGCTGCATCAGCTGGGGTGGCACGCTTCCCAGTGGTTGTCCCGGCCGCAGATCGATGTTGGGTGTGATCGGGCAGGGGGGCCACGTCAGCGGCAGACCTCCCGGATCGGATCTGGGGGTTGCGCGCCTATCGCCAGTTGCGTACTCGGCGAGTTTAGCCGAGGGGCACGAGACTCGCCGCCCGCTGCCGCAAAACGGGGCGCTCAGGATTGCGCCAGGGCGGCCGTTTGCGGTGTGGTGGCTGGGGCCGCCGGGCCGGCTTCGATTTCCGTGCCGGGTGAAACGACTGGAGCGGAGGTCGTGGCAGGCGCCACCACTTGGGTGGGGCGTACCTGCGGAATGTAGCGCTGCAGCGGCTTGCCCAGGGCCACGCTCTGAATGCGCATGTGCTCGGACATCACCTTGTCGATGTACCAGCCGCCGTCGGTGGTGACTGCGCCCACGTACAGGCGCAGGCCGCCTTCGACCGACCCGGCGCGCTTGATGCAGTCCTGCAGTACCCGCACGCCCACACGCAGGTTGGACACCGGGTCGAAAGCAGCGAGTTGGCCTCCGAAGTCTTCGTATTTGTCCGTGTGGACCCGGGTCAGCACCTGCATCAGCCCCTGAGCACCCACGGGGCTTTGGGCAAACGGATTGAAGCGGGACTCGATGGCCATGATGGCCAGGATCAGCGTCGGGTCCAATTTGGCTTTCTCGCCAATCTCGAACGCCTCGGCCACCAAGGCTCCCAGCGGCTCGGGTGCTACGCGGTACTTGCGGCTGAGCCAGTAGGTCACGTTGGCCTGCTGCTTGGGCAGATCCCCGAGATGCGCCGCGGTCACACGATCGATGGCGGAGGGCTCCACGGCGATCAGGGGCTCTTCCAGGGTGGCTTCCTGGCGCTGCAGCAGCCAGCCCAGCAGCTGCTGTTCGGCGCTCTGGCGCAGGTCGGCCCGCGCGCTCAGCACGATCAGGCTCACGGCAAACAGGGTGCCCAGCAAGGCAACGCTGTTGTGCGTGATGTCGAGAAAGCCGCGGTAGGTGTCTCCCAGCATGGCCTTGAGAGATGCCACGACACCTGAGGTGCTCTTGTGCGGCGAAGTCGTGAAAGTTGTCATGTTGTCGCTCCGGTCAAGGCCGCCACCGATGTGAGCCGGTTCGGCTGAGTGAGGTCGCCGCTGAAGGCCGGACACATCGGTCTGGCGATCAACTTAGCCTGGGAGGGCAGCGTTCGGGGTTTACCCTTGGGGGGCAAAGTTGGCGGATGGTAGGAGGTTATAAATACCCAGTCAATGTTTAAGTGTCGATTCAAAGCAACTTTTGGTTATGAACAATACGTTGCAATTCACCGCTCAAGCGGTTCGCTAGCGGGAAATCCAATGCCTGTGGGGCTTGCAGCGGTGCCGCCCGGATTTTGCCGCTTGTCGGCCGAAGGCCACCTTTCATGTCGCAAAACGGGGTTTCGGCTCTCCCGAATAGGCTTCCAAGCCGTGATTGAAAAGCTTCATGGGTGATCCGACCGGCTTGTCTTGCCGCTGGAGAGGCCCGGGAGTACCCTTGGCTTGCCAGTCGTGATGACCGGCATCAGCCGACCCAGCGGTGAAACCGCATGACGGCCCCCAACGGGAGCAATCTGTTGCTTCCAGGCTGGAGAGACATCAAACTCCCTCCGCCAAAACAGACGGCATGAGCATTCAAGCCCGCCGTCAACCCCGGCAGACATCGTCTGTCGGGGTTTCTTGTTTCCGGGGCTCCATCGGCAGATGGAGTGCAGCGGGATCTGAGTTCGGAGACACTGGCGCGATGCCATACGTTCATCCCCCGCGCCCATGAGCAACAGCCATGTCAGTTTCCCGTCCAACCCGTGGCTCAGACGTCTGGCCTGGACCGTTCTGGGTGTGATCTTGTTGTGGCTGGTCACATGGCTCGCGGTGCCCGCGCTTCTGAAATGGCAGCTGCAAAAGCAAGCCAGCCAAGCCTTGGGTCGCAGTGTGACGGTGCAACGGGTGGATTTCCGGCCCTGGTCGCTGGAGCTGTCGGTCGAGGGGGTGCGCGTCGCCACCGCACAGGGCGATGGTGAGCAGCTGTCGGTGGCCCGGCTTTATCTGAACGCCGAGTTGCAATCGATCCTGCGGCTGGCGCCCGTGATCGATGCCTTGAAGATCGAGCAACCGCGTCTGGCGATGCGCCACCTGGGTGGTGGGCGCTACGACGTGGACGACATCGTCCAGCGCCTTCGTGTGCCCCCCTCTGAGACCCCGAGCGAGCCCGCGCGGTTTGCGCTGTTCAACATCGGGCTGGCCGATGGTGAATTCACGTTGGTGGACGACACCGTGGGCGTGACGCACCAGTTGCGCAGTCTGACGCTGAGCGTGCCGTTTCTCAGCAACCTGGCTTCGCGCCGCGAGGTGGTGACCGAGCCGCACCTGGCCTTCGAGCTCAACGGAAGCGTTTTTGATTCGCGCGCAGCCTCCACCCCGTTTGCCGTCGACCGCGAGACCGACGCCAGCTTGTCGATTCCTGCACTCGATCTGGCACCTTATTTCCCTTACTGGCCCGCGGCCTGGACCCTCAAGCCCGAGGCCGGGGTCTTGAATCTGAACCTGAAACTGGCCTTTGCGCAGCGCGACGTGCCGCAGGTGTGGCTCTCGGGCGATGTCGCACTCACGGGGCTGAACCTGGTGGAACGTGCGGCGGGCGGTGGCACGGCGAGCGTTTTGTCGTGGGAGCGCCTCGGTGTGAAACTCAACCGCCTCGAACCGCTGGCGCGCAGGGTGGATCTGGCGGCCATCGAACTGAAGGCGCCGAACCTGACCATCTCGCGCGATGCCCAGGGGCGGCTCAACCTGGCCCGCCTGGCCGATGGCTTCGGGACGGTCGGACCGCGGGCGCCGGCTGGTGCTCAGGCGCCAGCGGCGGCATCCGTGCCCTGGGAAATCCAATTGGGCCGGATGGATCTGGATGGTGGACGTGTTCAGTGGCGTGACGATGCGGTGGCGCCGGCGGCCGAGATGGTGCTGGACGCGTTGCGCGTGCAAACCAGCGGGCTGAGCTGGCCGGTGCGCGCCCCGATGCCTTTCGAGGCGTCGGCCCAGTTCGACCAGACCACCATCAACGTGAAGGGCACCGCCACCGATGCCACTGCACAGGCAGAGTTGTCTCTGGGAGATGTTCCACTGGAGCGATTCGCTCCTTATATATCCAGTGTTCTCAAGCCTGCCCTGCAGGGGCGCCTGGGTGCTGAAGGTCGCATCGAATGGCGAGCCGCGCAAGGCGATCGGGCCATGGCCCTGCAGTTGATGGCCGCCCGGATCGACCTCAACGAGCTGAAATTCGGGCCCACCCGGCAAACCCTGGTCAGTTTGAAGCGCTTGCTGGTGGAAGATCTGGGGGTCGATCTTGCCCAGCGCAGCGTCGATGTGGGTCGCCTGACCCTCACCCAACCCCGGTTGAAGGTGCAGCGTGAGGCCAACGGCCGCTGGATGTTCGAGCCCTGGCTGGCGACAGCAACACCTCCAGCGAGCGACTCAACCGCAGATCCCGCGGGACAGGCGACCCCTTGGCGCGTGGGCCTGGCCGCCTTGCAGGTTGCGGGTGGTTCGGTCGGATTTGTCGACCGCATGCCTGCGCGCCCGGTGACGCTGGACATTGCCGGTCTGCAACTGGACCTCAAGGGTTTTCGGCCGCTGGACGCAGACCAGAAAGACATGGCTCTGTCGATCAAGGCCCGGGTGGGTAGTGGCAGCCAGGTCGCGCCTGGCCAGATCTCGCTCGGCGGGTCCCTGCGGCTGCCGGCCCCGGGGGCCTCGGGTGGTGCGGGCATGCGGCTGAACGCCCAGGTGCGGGTTGATCGCCTGCCCGCCCACGCGCTGGAGCCGTACTTTGCCGATCGGCTCAACCTCGAACTGCTGCGCGCCGACGCGAGCTACCGGGGGACGGTGAAGGCCAGCCTGCCCGGCGGCGCCCTGGCTCTCAACCTGCAAGGCGACGCCGCGCTGGATGAACTGAGTGCCAATACCCTGTCGCCCGCTGAAGACCTGCTGGCCTGGAAGTCGCTGCAGGTGCGCGGCCTGCAGTTCGCCTTGGTGCCGGGCCAGGCAACCCAGGTGGCGGTGCGCGAGACGGTGCTCAGTGACTACTTCGCCCGCGTGATCATCGACGAGGCCGGCAAGATCAATCTTCAGGGCTTGGTCAAACGACCCGATGATCCAGCCGGTCCCGAACCGGTGCCGCCGCGAACCCCGGTGGCTGCCAGCGGCCCCGGTCCCGACATCCGCCTGGGTCCGATCAGCCTGGTCAATGGCCGCGTGCTGTTTTCCGACCGCTTCATCAAGCCCAACTACTCCGCCAACCTGAGCGAACTCACCGGCAGCCTGGGCGCTTTCTCCAACTTGACGCCTGCGGGCGCCGTGCCCGAATTGGCGGCCTTGTCCTTGCGCGGGCGCGCCGAGGGCACGGCCGCGCTGGAGATCGACGGCCAGCTCAACCCGCTGGCCCAGCCGCTGGCACTCGACATCAAAGGCCGCGTGCGCAACCTGGAGTTGCCCCCGCTGTCGCCCTACACCGTGAAGTACGCCGGTTACGGCATCGAGCGCGGCAAGCTCAGCGTGGACGTGGCCTACAAGATCGATCCCGACGGCCAGCTCATTGCGAGCAACCAGATCGTGCTCAACCAACTCAGCTTTGGCGACCGCGTGGCCGGCAGTGAAGCACCCAACCTGCCGGTGAAGCTGGCGGTGGCGCTGCTGGCCGACCGCAACGGCGTGATCGACATCAACCTGCCGGTGAGCGGTTCTATCAACGACCCCCAGTTCCGCCTGGCACCCATCATCTTCAAGCTCATCCTCAACCTGATCGGCAAGGCCATCACCGCGCCGTTCTCGCTGATCGCCAGCGCGTTCGCCGGGGGCGCCGAGTCGCCCAGTCGGGTGGAGTTTTCCCCTGGCAGCACAGAGCTTCTGCCCGAGAACCAGCAGCGGCTGGAATCGGTGGCCAAGGCGCTGGTCGACCGCCCGGCGCTGCAGATCACCGTGGTGGGGCACAGCGATCTGGAGGCCGAGCGCAGCGGCTACCAGCGCAGCCGGCTCGACGAACGCGTGCTGGCCGAGAAGCGCCGGGCCCTGGCGCGCGAGGGCAAGCCGATCACCAGCACGCTGGCGGTGTCTGCCGACGAATACCCCGCGCTGCTCAAAGAGGTGTACCGGCGAGCCGACATCCCCAAGCCGCGCAACCTGATCGGCATGGCCAAGGACATTCCGCAGGCCGAGATGGAGGCCTTGCTGCTGGCCTCGATACCTGTCACGCCCGACGCGCTGCGCGATCTTGCGGTGGCGCGTGGGCAGGCGGTGAAGGACTTCCTGGCCAGCCGATCCCTGCCCGAAGACCGCATGTTTCTGGGTGCGCCGCAGCTGGCCCGCCAGGGCGATGACTGGCGGCCGCAAGCCGAACTGCGTCTGGCACCGCGCTGATCGGGCCTCCCGCCAAGACCCGATCAGGCCCCGCAGGTGGCGCGCACGCGAACAGCGGCGACAATACGCGTTTGCCGCGCCGCTCTGGCGCGGCCTCTGTCTTGATTGAACTGACACCTCCATGTCGCTGTTTTCCCTGCGCAAGTCTTCCTCATCCCCTCAAGCTTCTCCACCTGCCGTGAACACGCCCACCCCTTCCAAGTCCGCAGCTGCTGCGGCCCATCCCCTGGACGCCGTGACCGGTGGTGCGTTCTCCGCGCCCACTTCAGGCGAGCGCGCTGCGCGCATTCGTGAGTGGCTCGCCACCGAGCCGGGTCTGGAGCAGATGAACGAGGTCTACAAGGAGTTGTCCAACCGCGACCGCGGCGCGGCCAAGCCCCTGAAGGAAAAGCTGGACGAGCAGAAGCGCTTGAAGTCGCAGGAGCAGATGTCGGTGGAATGGGCGCAGAAGGCGCAGGCCTTGCTGGACCATTCGCGTCTGAACCTGGCCGACGCGCTGGCCTGGCAGCGCGACGCCGCCCGCGCGGGCGCACCGCTTTCACGTGAGCCTCTGGCCACGCTGCGCCAGTCGCTGGCCGAGCGCGTCAAAGCCATTGAAGACCTGCAACACCGTGTGCAGGTGGAGCGCGAGGCCGCGGTATTGATCGCCCAACGCATCGAGGTGCTGTCCACCAAACCCTGGCGCGAAGCCCAGCACAGTGCCCAGACCTTGCAGGCCGATGTGGCCCAGTGGCAGGAGCAGGCCAGCGGTCTGGCGCAGGACCCCCAGTGGGCCAGCGTGGACGTGAAGTTCCCGCCCATGCTTGACGCTTCGCGCAAGCAATTGCAACTGGTGTGGGACGCGTTCGAAGCCGCTCTGTCGCAGGCCGTGGCCGCAGACGCCGATGCGCAGGCGCCGCTGCCCGCCGTGCCCGTGTGGGCCGACGAGCTGCGCGTTGCGCGCGGCGGCGAAGCCGCAGCCGTGGCCGAGAAACCTGCCGTGGACACACAGGCCCAGCAAGAGCGCCGCGCCCGCGTGAGCACCGAACTCGGCCATGCGCTGGATGTGCTGGAGCGCGAACTCGCCGAAGGCCACGGCAAGGCCACGCCCAAGGCCGCCGCCGATGTGCGCGCCGTGCTCAAGGCCAACGGTCGTTTTGTGAGCGCCGCGCTTGATGCCCGCGCCCACGCGGCGCTGAGCCAGGCCGGTGAACTCGAAGGCTGGCAACGCTGGCGCGCCGACCAACTGCGCGAAGAGCTCGTGGCCAAGGCAGAGGCCTTGCTGCAAGCGCCAGAAGGCCAGCGCCTCGGTGGTCGCAAGATGCAGGAAACCCTGCGTGGCCTGCGCGACCAATGGAAAACCACCGACCAGGGCGGCCAGCCCAACCACGCCTTGTGGAAGCGGTTTGACGAGGCCTGCACCGAAGCCCACAAGCTGGTGGAAACCTGGCTGGTGCAGGTGCGCCAGCAGGCCGAAGCCCACAAGGCCCAGCGCCTGGCCATCATTGCCGAATTGAGGGCATGGACCGAGGCCCACGCCGGCAACACCGACTGGAAAGCCCAGGTGCGCGCGCTGCACACGTTCTCGGAGCGCTGGCGCGAAGCCGGTCACATGAGTGAAAAGGCGTTTGCCGAAATGCAGCCGCAGTGGAAAGACGCCATGCACGCCGCCCACGCTGGCCTGGAAGCCGCGCAAGCCGAGAGCACTGCTCGCCGCAAGGCACTGATTGAAGAAGCCACCGCGCTGGGCGCCGCGCCCATGCTGCGCATCGACGCGGTGAAGACCCTTCAGCAGCGCTGGCAGGCCGAAGCCCATGCGGTGCCGCTGGAGCGCAAGCACGAGCAGAAACTCTGGGAAGCATTCCGCCAGCCCATCGACGAGGCGTTTGCGCGCAAGAGCACCGAACGCGAGAAGGCCGCCACGTCGCTCAGTGCGCACGACCAGCGCGTGCTCGATGCCTCTCGTGCGTTGGAGCAGGCCAGCGCGAGCGGCGATGCGCAGCGCATCCGTGCAGCGATGCACGAACTCGAGTCGGCGCTGGCCGGTCGGCCGCCTGCGGTCGAGGCTGCGCCAGCGCCTGCTGTGGTCGCCGACAAAGCCGCACCGAGCGAGCCTGCGGAGTCCGCGGTGGACGTGGCCGAAGAATCTGGTGAATCCGATGAAGCCGAGGCGCCAGACGTTGCTGCGCCCGCTGAACCGGTGGCGCCTGCCAAACCCGTTGCGCCACCCAAGAAGCTGGTGGCCATGCGCGGCGACGACCGTCCCGGCATGAAGAAGGCCGAGCCAGCCGGCCGCGATGCGCGCGGTGGTCGTGCCGACGGGCGCCGCGACGGCGGCGCAGGCCGCCCCGATTCGCGGGGTCCACGCGATGCACGCGGTGCTGGCGCAGCGCCATGGCGCGACGAGCGCGAACAGCGCGGTCCGCGCCTGGGCGATGCGGCGTTCCGCGCCCAGCGCCAGGCCATCGAATCGGCCGAAGCCAGCCTGCGCAAGCTCGCGGCCCAGGCCCACGGCGAGGTGCTCACGCAGCTCATGACGGCGTGGGAACAGCGCGACGCCGAGCAGATGCCCTCGGCCCAGGCGCTGGGTTCGCGCGTGAGCCCTGCCAGCCGCGGTGCATGGTCAGCCGCCTTGTCCAAGGCCGCCAGCGCCTTGCCAGGTGAGACCTTGTTGCGCCTGGAGATCGCTGCCGAAGTGCCCACGCCAGCCGAACACCTGAGCGAACGCCGCATGCTGCAACTGCAGTTGCTCACGCGTCGCCACGCAGCGGCACCGAGCGAAACCTGGGTGGAAGACGTGGCGGGCGTGCTCGCATCACCGTTTGATGCGTCGGTTGCGCGCCGACTTCAAACCGTCCTGAAGGTATTGCTCAAACGCTGAATCCGTCGCCCACCAACGCGCAAGGCCCGTGCGGACTCAGTCTGCACGGGCCTTTTTCATGGTGCTGGAGGCGGGTCTGAAAAATCCGTCGTACAGCGGCACCAGCGCGGGAAATTCCTGCGCGAATCGGTCGCGGCTCACGAAGTAGGCCTCGCAGGTGACGGCAAAAAACTCGGCGGGGTCCTTGGCCGCGTAGTCGTCGAGCCATGGACGCTCGGCGCCGAAGCGCTCGGCCATGGTGACCGCCTCTCGGAATCCATCGAAGGCGAGCTGCATCGTTTGACGCCACACACCCCTGGCCTGCGAGGCGCTGCGCGTGCCCATGAACCCTTTGGGCAGCGGTGGGGCACCGTCGGGGTGCTCCCCGAGCGAGATGCCGTGCATGTCCATCTTGTGCACGAACTCGTGGATCACGACGTTGCTGCCGCTGTGAGCGGCCACGCTGGCGTGGGCGACTTCCTCCCAGCTCAGCATCAGCGGTCCGCGGTCCATGGCTTCGCCGGCCAGCACTTCGTCGTAGTGGTGGACCACGCCCGCGCCGTCGGTGGTCTTGCGCCGCGCCACCACGGCACCGGGCTGCACCACGATGCCGACGAAATCGCCGTACCAGTCGAGCAGTTTCAGCGGATCACGCACCGCGTCACCCGACGTGCCGTGCATGTGCAACAGCGGCAGACACGCCTGCGCCGCGATGGCGAGCGCCATCGCGTCGGTGAGCGCCAGGCCGTTGGCGCCGTGGAACTCCTTCTCGGCCAGGAAGTGCGTGCACAGCAGGCGCAGGCGCGCGCGCTCTTCTCGGTCGAGCGCCGACAGGAACGGGTGTGCGTTGAGGGTGGATTGCCAGAGCGCGTCGGGCACCGGCGTTGGTTGGCGCAGCGAGCGCGGCAGCAGGCGCTGGAGCAGATCGATCATGACAGCGGCAGGGGGATGCGGCGCAGCCCCTGTGCGTCGAGTCGCAGCACTTCTGCGCGCGGTGGTTGAGCAACGGCGTCCCAGTCGCTGAGCACCACGCGCTGCAGGCCGTTGCCCAGGGCGTGTTCGGCCGGGCGGTGGGTGTGGCCATGGATCAGGGTGTTGGCGCCAGCGGCCTGCAGGGAGTCGCGTGCCGCGGTGGTGTCCACATCGGCCCACAGACTGGGGTCGCCCGCGGTGCTGCGTTTGCGTGCCTCACTTTGCTCGCGCAGACCGCGGGCTATCGCGGTGCGTTCGGCCAAGGGGCGGGCCAGGAACTCACGCTGCCAGATGGGCTGGCGAACCTGCTCGCGAAAACGCATGTAGTCGGTGTCGGCCAGGCACAGCGCGTCGCCGTGGCTGAGCAGCCAGTGCTGACCCAGGAAATCGAGTGCGGTCGGATCGCTCAATCCCTGCATGCCGCAGGCCTTGAGGCCTTCGGCACCCAGCAGGAAGTCACGGTTGCCAGCCATGAAATACACGGGGGTGTGCAGGCTGAACGCTTTGAGCGCATCGGCGCAAGCGCGCCAGAAGGTCTGGTCGGTGGAGGCGCTGGAGTCGAGCACGTCGTCACCCACCCAGACCTCGAACAGGTCGCCCAGGATGAAGAGGGCGTCGGCCCGTTCATGCACGGGGCGCTGCAGAAAGGCGCGCCAGACCTCGAAGGTCTTCGGCTCGCCGGGTTGCAGGTGCAGATCTGAAATGAACTCGACCGCTTGCCAGTGCGCGGGTGCACGCAGCTGGGCAAAGCGGTCGGAAGAGGGGGTGGACATCAAACCAGGGGCTGCCAGGGGCCAAGCCCCCGGGGTCACAGTGCGACGGCTTTTTCGATCACGACGTCGTCCTTCGGGACGTCGTCGTGGAAGCCCTTGCGGCCGGTGGGCAGGCCTTCGATCTTCTTCACGATCTCGGCGCCCGCCACCACCTTGCCGAACACGGCGTAGCCCCAACCCTGCGCGCTGGGCGCGGTGTGGTTGAGGAAACCGTTGTTGGAGACGTTGATGAAGAACTGCGCGGTGGCCGAGTGCGGGTCGCTGGTGCGCGCCATGGCCAGGGTGTAGGTGTCGTTCTTCAGGCCATTGTTGGCCTCGTTGGCGATCGGCGCGTCGGTGGGTTTCTGGGTCATGCCGGGCTCGAAGCCGCCGCCTTGCACCATGAAACCGGGGATGACGCGGTGGAACACGGTGTTGTTGTAGTGGCCCTTGTTCACGTAGGCCAGGAAGTTGGCGGCGGACAGGGGGGCTTTTTCAACGTCGAGTTCGATCGTGATGACACCGTGACCGGTGATGTGCAGTTCGACTTGGGGGTTGGCCATGGTCATTTCTCCAGGGTGGCTTTGAGGATGGTGATGGGGGTTTTGGGCACGTCGGAGGGAAACGGGCCGCCGGAGCCGGTCGGGGTCTCCTTGATCTTGTTGACCACGTCCATGCCCGAGACGACTTTGCCGAACACGGTGTAGCCGTAGAGCTCGCCAGCGTTGAGCAGGCTCGCGCGCGGCACGTCCTTGTAGACCTTGCCGCGGTATTCGAACTGGGGCACCGGGTCGCCGGGGGGAATCGGGGTGGGGTCGAGGAAGGCGTTGTCCTGAACGTTGATGAAGAACTGCGCCGAAGCGGACTGCGGGTCGTTGGTGCGAGCCATCGCCACCGTGCCAACCGTGTTGCGTGGACCGCCACGCTGCAGCGCGGCCTGGCCTTCGTGCGCCACGGGCGCGCGGGTCGGCTTTTGTTTGTAGCTGGCGTCAAAGCCACCGCCTTGCACCATGAAGTTGCTGATCACGCGGTGAAACACGGTGCCGTCGTAGTGCTTGTCTTTCACGTACTGCAGGAAGTTCTCGACCGTCTTGGGCGCCTTGTCAGGGTAGAGCTCCAGCACGATGTCGCCCATGGAGGTGGTGAGCTTCACGCGGGGGGCGGCGTCCTGTGCCATGGAGGGCAGCCAGGCCATGGAAGCCGCCACGGCGAGGGCGCCGAGCAAGCCACGGCGCAGCGGGTTGAGGGCGTGCATTGTCATCAGATGGTTCCTTCGAAGAAGATGGTCCAGCGGTCGCTTTCGCGGATCCAGTACTGGCGCTTGGTCACGCCTCGGCTCTGGCCTGCCGCGACCTCGCCGAACGTGACGACGCGGGTGTCATCGGTGTCGTTCCAGCGCAGGACCGACAAGTTCTTGATCGCCAGCTCGCGCGGACCCGTGCTGCGCAGTTCGCCCTCCACCCGGGGCCACCATTGAGCCAGATCGCGGCCCTGGTTCGAGAAACGGTTTGAATAAAACCCTTTGAGTTCGGTCAGATTGCCTTCGCTGCGGCTGCGGCGCCAGGCTTCCAGCACGCTTTCGAACTGCTCGCGATCACTGCTCAGGGCGTCGGGTTGGACCCACTGCAATCCGGGGGCAATGACCACCGGTGTGGTGCGAATCTGCACCGTGGCGAGCACGCGCTCGAGGTCCGGGTTGGACAGCACGACACATCCGTCCGACGCCTGTGGCGCGCGCACGAACTGCTCGCTGGGCGTGCCGTGCAGCCAGATGCCACTGCCGGTCTTGCCGCGCTGCACGTCCAGCGGGTTGGGGTAGTTGATGGGCAGGGCGCCCACGCCGTAGAGGTCGGGCAGATCGGCCGGGTTCAGGCTGCTGGTGATGTAGTACACGCCCAGCGGCGTGCGCTTGTCACCCTCGACGGTTTTTTCAATGCCGGACAGACCCACTGAAATGTAGAAGTCTGCGATCAGCCGCAACCTGGGCTGGCGGTCGCCGTCGGGGCTGGATCGCGCCGACTTGAGGTTTTCGAACAGGTACAGGCGCGAGCGCGATGCGTCGATGGCAATGGCGTGGCGGCTCTGTGGTGCGAGTGTGAGGAACTGGGTGGGAATGCTGCCTTCGGGCGGGCGCTCGGTGAGTGCCAGCAGGCGGCGGCGCGACTCTTCGCGCAGCGTGGACAGCTGCTGGCTGGCGGCCAGGGCCTTGGTGTCGGGCACGTCGCCGAGCTGGCGCACGGGCCGGGTCTGCAGGCTCAGCAGATCGCCGTGCACCAGGTGGGCCAACTGGAAATTGGGGTGATCCTTGACCAGTGTGTCTGCCAGCGCGAGCGCTTCTCGGTGCTGGCCCTGGCTGATGAGCTGATAGATCCCGATCAGGCGCGCTTCGGCCTGCCCCAGCATCGGCTTGACCGCATCGAAACGCGCGGCGGTCAGACGGGTGGTCTCCAGGCCCGAGGGGTTGACCGGCAACTGGCTGCCCGCCGCGTCTTGAACGCGGGCCATGGCCTGGTTGAGCAGCGAAGGTTCGATGGCGTCGAGGGAAGTGACTGGACCGGGGCTGTTGGCCCGTGCCACGTCTTGTCGGCCGGCGTTGATGAGCAAGACAAGCAGCACGCACCCCGCCAGCAAGCCCAGCCCCCAGGCGGCGCGTCGGCTCATGCCCGGTCCTTGCCCCAGCAGACCTGCGGGCACACTGGCATGACCGCGTTGACCCATCCTCCGACCGGCCATCAAGAGCCCGTGGATTCGCGCACGATCAGCCAGCGATTGCCGCTCTTGACCATCTCGAGCGTCTTGCGGCTGGTGACGTTGAGGGTGTCGGAGGTGTAGTCCTGACGGAACCGGGCGGTGGCCTTGTCGGCGTTGACCGTGATTTCCAGATCGCTCACGTCCACCCCGATGCGCGCGCGGGGTTCGATGCGGGCACGGCGATCCGACTCCCAGGCCTTGCGGGCCTGGCCACCGGGCGGTGTGAAGCTGCTGGCATAGGCGCCCAGATAGGCGTTCATGTCCTTGGACGACCAGGCGCCGGCCCAGGTGCGCACGGCCGCCTCGACTTCACGCTGGGCATCGGCCGCCACCGCGGGCGCAGCCGCTGCGGCGGGGGCCGCAGCGGGGCTGGCCGGTTTGGTGACCGCCGCCACGGGCGCCGGGCTGGCCGGTTTGGCCGTTGCCGGGGCGCTGGCAGGTGCTGCGGCCACCGAAGCCGCCGCGGCACCCGAGCGGGTGTCGACTGCAAACAGGTTGCGGATCAGGCTGAGCTTGGGTGCCACGGCGGGGTTGCTGCCGTCGAGCTGCAGCGCTTTGCTGTAGGCCTGGCTGGCGAGCTTGGCATACACATCGCCCAGGTTCTCGTGGGCGGTGGCGTAGCTCGGGTTGGTGCGGATCGCCATCTCGAGCGCGGCGCGTGCCTTGTCGAACTGGCTCTGGCCGGCGTAGAGCACGGCGAGGTTGTTGTAAGGCTCGGGCAGTTCGGGGAAGTCTTCGGTGAGCTTGCTGAAGGTGGTGATCGCGTCTTGTGTCTTGCCGCTCTCGGTGAGGATCACACCTTTGAGGAAGCGCATCTGCGGGTCGCGAGCCTTGCCCACCAGGTACTGGTCGGCCTTGGACAGAGCCTCGGCCAGCTGGCCGCTGCGCAACAGGCGGTTGACTTCAGCGTACTCCTCGTTCTGCGCCAAGGCCATCGAGGTGCCCAGACCGATGGCCACCGCCACCGCCAGGCTGCGCAAACGCGAAGCCATGCCGGAGCGAACCACGAAAGGAGCGGTACCACGCAGGGTGGTTTGAAGATTCACAGGGTGGGACATGGGACCTCGGAGAGCGAACCTGGGCCACCGCAAGACGGTTGCATCCAGCGACACGTTGATCGAAGGCCCGATGTTGCATGGCACGCAGCATCGGGCTGGATATACTGGCGCATTGTATCTGAGGGGTCTGTTTCTCATGGCTGATCCAGACCGCCCGCAGCACCCCGCGTGGCCTGTGTGACACAGGTCGGCCGCACCAGCTGCCGCGTCAGGTTTTCCACCCCGTTTCGCCGCGCTGAACCCGTGCCCGCTTTCCCGACATGACCCTGAAAATCCACAACACGCTCACGCGCCGCCTGGAGGACTTCCAGCCGATCGAACCCGGTCATGTGCGCATGTACGTCTGCGGCATGACGATCTACGACCTGTGCCACATCGGCCACGCCCGCATGATGATGGCGTTTGACGTGGTGCAGCGCTGGCTGAAGGTGAGCGGTTACCGAGTGACTTACGTTCGCAACATCACCGACATCGACGACAAGATCATCAAGCGCGCGGTCGAACGCGGCATCACGCTTCGCGCCCTCACCGACGAGATGACCGCCGCCATGCACCAGGACATCGGCCTGTTGGGCATCGAGCCCCCGAGCCTGGAGCCACGCGCCACCGAATACGTGCCGCAGATGCTGTCGCTGATCGACACGCTGCAGCAGAAAGGTCTGGCCTATCAGGCCGACAACGGTGACGTGAATTTCGCGGTGCGCAAGTTCGAGGGATACGGCAAGCTCTCCGGCAAGTCGCTCGACGATTTGCGCGCTGGCGAGCGCGTTGCCGTGGCCAGTGACAAGAACGACCCGCTGGACTTCGTGCTCTGGAAGTCGGCCAAACCCGACGAGCCGGCCGAAGCCCAATGGGCCAGTGCTTATGGCGCGGGTCGCCCGGGCTGGCACATCGAATGCTCGGCCATGAGCTGCGCCACGCTGGGCGAAACCTTCGACATCCACGGCGGTGGTGCCGACCTGCAGTTTCCGCACCACGAAAACGAGATCGCACAAAGTGAAGGCGCCACCGGCCAACCCCTGGCGCGCTTCTGGATGCACAACGGCTTCGTGCGGGTGGACAACGAAAAGATGTCCAAGAGCCTGGGCAACTTCTTCACCATCCGCGAGGTGCTGGCCAAGTACGACCCCGAAACGGTGCGCTTCTTCATCCTGCGCGCGCACTACCGCAGCCCATTGAACTACAGCGATGTGCATCTGGACGACGCTCGCGGCGCGCTCAAGCGCCTGTACACCGCGCTCTCGCTGGTGCCGGCCGCGCCCTTGAACCATATCGACTGGAGTCAAGCGCACGCGCAGCGCTTCCGCGCCGCGATGGACGAGGATTTCGGTACACCCGAGGCGGTGGCCGTGCTGTTCGAACTGGCCGGCGAAGTCAACCGCAGCAAGGATCCTGCGGTGGCAGGTTTGCTGAGGACGCTGGGCGGCACATTGGGGTTGCTGCAGGCCGATCCCGCGACCTACCTGCAGGCTGGGGCAGGGCCATCGGGCGGTCTGGATGAAGCATTCATCGCCACGCAGATTGCCGCGCGCGTTGCCGCCAAGCAGGCCAAAGACTTTGCTGAGGCCGACCGCATCCGCAAGGTCTTGCTGGAGCAAGGCGTCGTGCTCAAGGACAGCCCGACCGGCACCACCTGGGAACGCACCTGATGGTCGCGTCCATCCTGCCCGACGTGGGCCCCGATGCGCCCGACTACTGGTTGGAGGCGTGCCGCCACCTGATGAAGCGCGACCGCGTGATGAAGAAGCTCATCCCGCAGCACGGCGGTGTGAGCCTGCAATCGCGCGGGGATGCCTTCGTGACGCTGGCTCGCAGCATCGTCGGCCAGCAGATCTCGGTGAAAGCGGCGCAATCGGTCTGGGACCGGTTTGTCGTGCTGCCCAAGAAGATGGTGCCCGCCCAAGTGCTCAAGCTCAAGGTCGACGACATGCGCGCGGCCGGCCTGTCGGCCCGCAAGGTCGAGTACCTGGTGGACCTGGCGCTGCACTTCGCCAACGACCAGGTGCACGTGAAAGACTGGGTGGAGATGGACGACGAGGCCATCATTGCCGAGCTGGTGGCCATCCGCGGCATCGGTCGCTGGACGGCCGAGATGTTCCTGATCTTCCACCTGATGCGGCCCAACGTACTACCGCTGGACGACCTTGGTCTTCAGAACGGCATCAGCCGCTGCTACTTTTCGGGCGAGCCGGTGAGCCGCAGCGAAATCCGCGAAGTGGCGAGCTCGTGGGCCCCTTACAGCAGCGTGGCGACTTGGTATATTTGGCGCTCTCTCGACCCGGCCCCGGTCGCTTACTGAACCCGATACGTCGTTGACACCCGCGCCCGATGCACTCGGGCCGTGGCCCGATGTCCTGATGACAGGACATCGGCCTCGCACCACAAGACCACAGGAGTCCACCTTGGCCAAAAAGAACTTTCTCGACTTCGAGCAACCCATTGCCGAACTCGAAACCAAGATCGAGGAACTGCGCTACGTGCAGACGGAATCCGCGGTCGACATTTCCGAAGAAATCGAACAGCTCGCGGGCAAGAGCCTGCAGCTCACCAAAGACATCTACAGCAGCCTCACGCCCTGGCAGATCACCAAGATCGCGCGCCACGCCGACCGGCCCTACACGCTGGACTACGTGCGCGAGATCTTCACGCACTTCCAGGAGCTGCACGGTGACCGCCATTTCTCCGATGACCTGAGCATCGTCGGCGGTCTGGCCCGCTTCAATGGTCAGCCCTGCATGGTGCTGGGTCATCAGAAGGGGCGCGACACGAAAGAGCGTGGCCTGCGCAACTTCGGCATGACCAAGCCCGAGGGTTACCGCAAGGCGCTGCGCCTGATGAAACTGGCCGAAAAATTCCGTCTGCCGGTCTTCACCTTTGTCGACACCCCCGGCGCCTACCCCGGCATCGACGCCGAGGAGCGCGGGCAGTCCGAAGCCATTGGTCGCAACATCTTCGAGATGGCTCAGCTCGAAGTGCCCATCATCTCCACCATCATCGGCGAAGGCGGCTCCGGCGGCGCGCTGGCCATTTCCGTGGCCGACCAGGTGCTGATGCTGCAGTACTCGGTGTACTCGGTGATCAGCCCGGAAGGCTGTGCCTCCATCCTCTGGAAGACGAGCGACCGCGCCAGCGACGCGGCCGATGCGCTGGGCATCACCGCGCACCGCCTCAAGGCGCTGGGGCTGGTTGACAAGATCGTCAACGAGCCGGTGGGTGGTGCGCACCGCGATCACAAGCAGATGGCGGCCTTCCTCAAGCGTGCGCTGGGCGATGCGTGGCGACAGGTGACCGATCTGAAGGTCAAGGAGCTGGTGGACCGCCGCTATGCGCGCCTCAACAGCTATGGTCGCTACACCGACACCAAGGCCGACAGCAAGACCGACGTCAAGAGCGACAAGCGCTGACGTGACCCGCAGCACCGCGTCAGCCAACCCCTGCGAGCAGGCGTTGGCACGGTGGTGCGATCGCTGCCCTCCCAACATGAAGAAGGTGGCGGTGGCCTACAGCGGCGGCGCCGATTCCACTGCCCTGCTGCTCGCTGCACACCAACGCTGGCCTGCCCATGTGGTGGCATTGCACGTGCACCACGGCCTGCAGGCGGCAGCCGACGACTTCGAGCGTCACGCTCGCCAGTTCTGCGCACAGCACGGCGTTGCACTGCGGGTGGAGTGTGTGCAGGCCGCGCACGAGCCGGGACAGAGCCCGGAAGACGCGGCCCGGCTGGCCCGATACGCCGCCCTGGCGCGCATGGCCCGGGAGGCTGGTGCCGACGGCGTGCTGCTCGGACAACACGCCGACGATCAGGCCGAGACGCTGCTGCTCGCGCTGAGCCGCGGCGCAGGGTTGCCGGGAATGGCTTCCATGCCCGAACACTTCGAGCGCGCAGGCATGCGCTTCGGCCGGCCTTTGCTCGACGTGCCGGCCAGTGAGTTGCGCGCATGGCTGCTGGCGCAGGGACACGCCTTTGTGGACGACCCCAGCAACACCGACACGCGCTTCACCCGCAACCGCATCCGCGCCCTGCTCATGCCCGCATGGGAAGCGTGCTTCCCCGGATTTCGGCCCATGCTCGCGCGCAGCGCCCGCCACGCCGCGCAGGCCCAGCGCCTGCTCGATGAGCTGGCTGCCCTCGATCTGTCGCACACCGGCGTGCCGCCGCAGATCGTGCGCTTGCAGTCGCTCTCGCGCGATCGCCAGGCCAACGCCTTGCGCCACTGGCTGCGCGCCAGCGCCGGTGTGGCCGCTGCCACCGCGCAGATGGACGAACTGCTCGAACAGATCGCGGCTTGCACCACGCGGGGCCACCGCATCCACATCAAGGTGGGCCCGGGCCATGTGGAGCGCATCGGAGCGTGTCTCGGATATACCCCCACCCTATAATTGCGGGCTTTGCCCGGCGGCGCAGCCGGCGCTTCCAACCCAACCAATCCAACCCGATGGCCTTGATAGTTCACAAGTACGGCGGCACCTCCATGGGGTCGACCGAGCGCATCCGCAACGTCGCCAAACGCGTGGCCAAGTGGCACCGCGCGGGCCACCAGCTCGTGGTGGTCCCCAGCGCCATGAGCGGCGAGACCAACCGCCTGCTCGGCCTGGCCAGGGAGCTCGCACCGAGCAAGGCCACCAACGCCTACAGCCGCGAACTCGACATGCTGGCCTCCACTGGCGAACAGGCCTCTTCGGCATTGCTGGCCATCGCGCTGCAGGCCGAGGGCATGGAATCGGTGAGCTACGCCGGTTGGCAGGTACCGATCAAGACCAACAGCGCTTTCACCAAGGCCCGCATCGAGTCGATCGACGACGTGCGCATCCGCGCCGATCTGGCCGCCGGCAAGGTGGTCATCGTCACCGGCTTCCAGGGCGTGGACCCCGAGGGCCACATCACCACGCTGGGTCGTGGCGGCAGCGACACCTCGGCCGTGGCCGTGGCGGCCGCGCTCAAGGCCGCCGAGTGCTTGATCTACACCGACGTCGACGGCGTCTACACCACCGATCCGCGCGTCGTGCCCGAAGCGCGCCGCCTCAAGCGCGTGAGCTTTGAAGAAATGCTGGAGATGGCCAGCATGGGCAGCAAGGTGCTGCAGATCCGTTCGGTGGAATTCGCCGGCAAGTACAAGGTGCCCCTGCGCGTGCTCTCCAGCTTCACGCCCTGGGACATCGACCTGAATGAAGAAGCCGCCTCCGGCACCCTGATCACTTTTGAGGAAGACGAAACCATGGAACAAGCCGTCGTTTCCGGCATTGCGTTCAACCGCGACGAAGCCAAGATTTCCGTGCTCGGCGTGCCCGACACCCCCGGCATCGCTTACCAGATCCTGGGCGCGGTGGCCGACGCCAACATCGAAGTCGATGTGATCATCCAGAACCTGAGCAAGGGCGGCCTGACCGACTTCAGCTTCACGGTGCACCGCAACGATTTCCAGAAGACCATGGACCTGCTCAAGGCCAAGGTCGTGCCCGCACTGGGTGCCGCCGAGGTGGTGGGTGATGCGCGCATCTGCAAGGTCAGCATCGTGGGCATCGGCATGCGCAGCCACGTGGGCGTGGCCAGCCGCATGTTCAAGTGCCTGAGCACCGAGGGCATCAACATCCAGATGATCTCGACCTCGGAGATCAAGACCTCGGTGGTGATCGACGAGAAGTACATGGAACTGGCCGTGCGTTCGCTGCACCGCGAATTCGACCTCGACCAGACCGCAGACACCATCACCGGGTGATGCCTCGGCCCAGAGGGAGGGCAAGGTGAGTTGAGGCATAATACGCAGCTTCCGGAGCGATGACCGAGTGGCCGAAGGTGCTCCCCTGCTAAGGGAGTATGGGGTGTAGAGCCTCATCGAGGGTTCGAATCCCTCTCGCTCCGCCAGATACCAAGCCCCACCGCCATTGGCTGTGGGGCTTTTTCGCGTCCGACCCAGGCCACAGACGCTGTATTGACCGCCAAGCAAGAACCTCTGCGATGAACGCTTCCCTCACGCCCGCCGACCAGATGCAGCTGGCCGTGCACTTCCATTCGCAAGGCCAGCTCGACAACGCCCGAACGCTGTACGAGGGTGTGCTGCGCCAGTTTCCGAACGACTTCAGCGTGCGTTACCACCTGGGCCTGCTCGAGTCGCAGGCCGGTGATGTGGAGCGCGCCGCGATTCACTTCGGCCGTGCGGTGCAGGCCAACCCGCACAACGCCGACGCACAGAACAACCTGGCATTCACCTTGCAACAACTAGGCCGCGAAGCCGAGGCGCTGGTGGCCTACGGGCAGGCGCAGGCGCTGCGCCCTGAGGATGCCGACATCGCGATCAACCTGGGCCTGCTGCACAAGCAACTGCGGCAACTGCCCCAAGCCCTGGCCTGCCTTGAGCGCGCGCTGCAGGCGCAGCCGCAGCACGTTGCGCTGTTGTGCAACCGGGGCAACGTGTTGCAGCTCCTGGGTCGGCAGACCGATGCGCTGGCCAGCTATGAGCAGGCGCTGAAGGTGGAACCCGAGAACCCGGTGGTGTTGTGCAACTTCAGCAACGTGCTGGGTGAACTGGCGCGCTACGAAGAAGCCTTGGCGTGTGCCGAGCGCGCCACACGCGCCCACCCCGGGCACGCCCAGGCCTGGGTCGAGCGGGGCGGCGCGCTCAAACTGCTGGGGCGCACCGCCGAGGCGGTGGTGAGTTTCGAGCAAGCCCTCGCGCTGGAACCAGCCATGGTGCAGGCCCACACCAGCCTGGCGGCCACCGTGCTCAGCGACAGCGTGGACACGCCACGCGTGATCGAGGCCGGGCGCAAGAGCCTCGAGGTGTACCTGCAGACGACCTGGCAGTCGCCGCGGCTGCGGCAGACGGGCCTGAGCTTGGGCGCCTTCAAGCTCAAGCACGACGTGCAACAGGCGCGCTGGCTGCAGCAGCACGGTCACGACGTGCCGGGCCTGGCCACCTTCCTCAAGACCGGCGAGGCCTTGTTGAAACAGGTGCAGGACCCCGCAACGACCCGTGTCGTGCGTGCTTCGCCCACTGAGTTCGCGCGCATGCAGGCGTACCTCGGCGCCAGCTGGGTGCATGCCATGCCGTCGATGCCCGACGTGCTCAACCCGGACAACGACTGGCGCGCGCTCGAAGAGGCCTACCTGGCCGGCACGCCAGAGATACTGGTCATCGACAACTTCCTCTCCGGGCCCGCGCTCAATGCCTTCCAGGAATTCGCGCATGCGTCGCGCGTGTGGCACGGTGAATACGCCAACAGCTACCTGGGTGCCTTCGCCAACCGCGGTTTCAACAGCCCGCTGCATCTGCAGCTGGCCCGCGAGCTCAGGCAGCGCATGCCGCGCGTGTTTCACGACTACCTGCTCACGCAGATCTGGGGCTTCAAGTACGAGCCGGCGGTCACGCGCGGCATCAACGTGCACGCCGATTTCGCCAAGGTCAATCTGAACTTCTGGATCGCACCCAGCGAACACAACCTCGACCCCGACAGCGGCGGGCTGAAGGTGTACGACGTGCCCGCTCCCGATGACTGGACCTTCGGGCAATACAACAACGACAGCACACGCATCTACAGCTTCCTGCAGCAGCATGAGGCGAAGTGCATCACCGTGCCGCACCGCTGCAACCGCGCCGTTCTGTTCAACTCGGCCCTGTTCCACGAAACCGACACCATCCGTTTTGTCGACAGCTACGAGAGCCGCCGCGTCAACATGACCTACCTTTTTGGCCGCCAGTTGCGCTGAGCGCGAACCGATCGCATGGCTTCTGCCTCTCCTCCCACCGCGGCGCTGAGCCGCGCCGCCTTCGCCACCCTGTTGCTCATCGCCCTGATGATGGGCGCCAACCATGTGGCCGCGCGCCTGGCCTTCGACGATGGCGTGAGCGTGGCCACCGCGGTGGTGTTTCGCAGCGGCGTCACGGCCCTGGTTGTCGGTTTGCTTTTGTTGATCTACCGCGTGCCGGTGCGTCTGCAACCGCGCCATCGCAAGGCACTGCTCGCCATCGGCTTGCTGGTGGGTGTGCAGAGCCTGTGTCTCTACGCTTCGGTGGCGCGCTTGCCGGTGGCGCTGGCCTTGCTGGCCTTCAACACCTACCCGTTGTGGACGGCGCTGTGGGCGCGCGTGGTCTACGGGCAACGACCACAGCCGCGCGTGTTGCGCGCCATGCCGGTGATGCTGCTGGGCCTGGCGCTCGCGCTCGACGTGTCCGGGGCCGCCTCGGGTCTCGGCGCCTCCGGGCATTGGGCGCAGATCGGTGTGGGCGTGGCGTTTGCCCTGGCGGCGGCGGCCACCTTTGGTCTGGCCCTGGTGATCACGCAGCACGAGACCGGGGGCCTGGACGGTCGTCTTCGCACCGCCACCACCATGACCATCGTGGGTCTCATGGCCCTGATCGCCTGTGGCGTGCAGGGGGGGCTGGTGTTGCCGCAGGCGGCGGTGGGCTGGTGGGGGCTGTTCGGCCTGACGCTGCTCTACGGCACGGCCTTCACCATCATGTTCACGGTGTTGCCCAAGCTCGGCGTGGTGGGCAACTCGGCCATCATGAACATCGAGCCCATCTTCGCGCTGGTGCTGGCGTGGGCGATCCTGGGGCAGTCGATTGCAGCCGTGCAGGTGGCCGGCGGCCTGCTCGTGGTGGCCACGGTGATGTGGCTGGGCTTGCGAAAAGCCTAGTCGGTATCGTCGAGCGAGGCGCTCCAACGGTCGTTCCATTCGTCTCGTGGCGGCGCATCGCGCAGCCCCTCAATGTCGCGCCGGTCCCGCTTGGTCGGCCGGCCCATGGTCTGGCTGTGCGCGGGCTCGGGCGCCAGGCGGCGCATCTCGGCGTTGGCTGCGCGTTGCGCCAGCGATGCCGCTGTTTCCTCAAAGAGCAGGGCGGCCACCGGCGCAGCCGCGCGCACGCCGCTCAAGCCCCGCACAACGACCGTGCGCACTTCGTGGCCGATGCGCAGTTCCAGCGTGTCGCCGATCTTCACCTCCTTGGAGGGCTTTGCCAACTGGCCGTTGAGCCGGACGCGACCCTTGTCGATTTCCTCGCTGCTCAGGCCCCGCGTCTTGTAGAAGCGCGCGGCCCAGAGCCATTTGTCGAGACGGACCTTGGTGGACTGAGGTTCTTTTGTGGTGGCAGGTTTCATGCGGAGGGGTTGGATGTGGCCAGGGGCAGTCGCACGGTGGCGTCCAGCCCGCGCACCTGGCCCGAGTGTGTGCGGTTGTCGAGATCGATCGCGCCGCCGAGCGACTGCACGATCTCGCGGCAGATCGCCAGGCCCAGACCGGAGCCCGAAACGCTGGTGTTCTGCCGGGGTTCGGTGGCAAACGGCTGGAACAGGCGCTCGCGCAGCGCGGCCGAGATGCCCGGACCTTCGTCGCTGATGGTGAGGGCCGCGGTCCGCGCATCCGTCACCAGCGCCACGGTCAGCGCGGTGCCCGCGGGCGTGTTCTTGATGGCGTTGTGCAGCAGGTTGCGGCTGAGTTCGCGCAGCGCCCATTCGTGGGCGCGCACGGGCGCGGGTTGCGTGGTGATGGAGAAATCGAGTGTGCGCTCGGCAATGAGTGCCGAGAGGTCGAGTGCCACCAGGCGCACCACGGCCGACCAATCGTGCACTGGCGCGCTCTTCTCCTGGCGCAACTGCTCCACCTTGGCCAGCGCGAGCATCTGGTTGGCCAGCTCGGTGGCGCGCTGCACCGTGTGGCCGATCTCCTCCAGCGCCTGCAGCGGTTCCACATCGCCCCGCTGCGCCGATTGCACCTGCGTCTTGAGCACGGCCAGTGGCGTGCGCAGCTGGTGCGAGGTGTCGCGCACGAAACGCTTCTGGTGTTCCAGCAGGTGCGAGAGGCGCTGCATGTGCTGGTTGGTCGCGTCCAGCAGCGGCAGCAGTTCGCGCGGCGCGCCTTCGGTGGGCAGGGGCGAAAGGTCGTTCTCGCTTCGTGCTCCCAGCGCATGGCTGATCGCGCGCACCGGGCGCGTGGCGCGTTGCACCACGAACACCACCACCAGCGCGATCACCAGCACCAGCGCGGCCTGCCGCCAGAGCGTGTCGATCAGGATCTGGCGGGCCAGGGTCTCGCGAAGCTCCAGCGTCTCGGCCACCTGGATGGTGGCCATGCCCTGCTCGTACACGCCGGAGACCGGTTGCAGCAGCACGGCCATGCGCACCGGCACGCCGCGGTATTCGTCGTCGTAGAAGTTCACCAGCGCGGCATAGAGGTTTTCTTGCGGGATGTCGCGCCGCCAGGCCGGCATGTCGTCGAAGCCCGAGACCATCTCACCCTGCAGGCCGCTCACGCGGTAATAGATGCGGCTGCGGTTGTCGGCCTCGAAGGCCTCCAGCGCCGAATAGAGCAGGGTGGATTCGATCCGGACGTCGTTGCCCGAACCGGTGACGCGCAGCTGTTCGCCGAGCGACTTGGCGGTGGCGAGCAAGGTGCGGTCGTAGGCGGTGTCGGCCGCGTCCAGGGCCTGTCGGTACAGCACCAGGGTGTTGATCAGCAGGAAGGCGAACACCGGCAGCAGGATGCCGAGCAACAGGGTGCGGCGCAGCGAGAGCGCGTGCTGCCGGTGGGCCGAGGCGGGCAGGGGCATCAGCTGTCGGCCTTGAGCAGGTAGCCCAGACCGCGCAAGGTGACCAGCTGTGCGCCGGTGTGGGCGATCTTCTTGCGCAGGCGGTAGGCCACCACCTCGATGGCTTCCGGCTGCACATGGTTTTCGCCCGGAAACACCAGCTCGAACAGGCGCTCCTTGGCGATCGCGTGCCCTGGCTTGCCGAGCAGGGCCTGCAGCAGGGACAACTCGCGCGGTGCCAGCTCCATGGGCTGGCCGGCGAAGTACACCGCGCCGCTGTCTTTTTCCACGTGCATGCCGCACCACACCGGCCCGCGGCCGGCGCCCGGCGAGCTGTCGGCGTTGCCCGAACGGCGCACCAGCGCGCGCAGACGCGCCTCCAGTTCGTCGAGATCGAAAGGCTTGGGCAGGTAGTCGTCGGCGCCGGTGTTCAGGCCCAGGATGCGGTCGCCCACCGTGCCGCGCGCGGTGAGGATGATCACCGGTGTTTCCAGGCCCGCGGCGCGCGCCTGGCTGAGCACCTCCAGGCCGTCCATGCCGGGCAGACTCAGGTCGAGCAGCACCGCGTCGGGCAGGCTGGCCTGCCACAGGGCCAACGCGCGGGCGCCGTCGTCGCAACCGATCACCTGCACGCCGCGCCGCTCGAAGCTGCGCCGCAGGGTGGTCTGCATGGTGGCGTTGTCTTCGATCAGCAGCAGCTTCATGGCCCTCGATTATGGGCAAGGGATGCGCCATCCCCACCCGAGGATCGGTTTTGCACAGGGTTTGTACGGATGCCATGGACAGCGAACTGACAGCCAGCGAAACGAGCATTGCAGCCTGTCCGATCGCCGCACCGGACACATCGGGCATGGTGCTTGTTGCGGTGTTGTCAATCCATCCATGAAAGTCAATATGAAAAGAAATGCAATCACTCTGGGCGTTCTGGGTTTGTTCAGCGGACTGGCGTGTGCCCAGTCGTCCGTGAACTTGTACGGGGTCGTTGACGTGGCGGTGGAGCGCATCAAGGGCGCGAGCTCGCTCACCCGCGTGACCTCTGGCCAGCAGCAAGGCTCGCGCTGGGGCCTGCGTGGCACCGAAGACCTGGGCGGTGGGCTCAAGGCCATGTTCCTGCTGGAGAGCGGTTTCAACGCCGACGTCGGCACGCAGGGCCAGGGCGGCCGTCTGTTTGGCCGCCAGGGCTATGTGGGGCTGGGCGGTGGTTGGGGTGCCGTGCGCCTGGGCCGCCAGTACACACCCATGGACGACATCGCCGGCATCGTCGGCACCAAGACGTATGACGTGTTGAGCGTGGTCCCGATCATTGGCAACGGCGACTACAACCGGGTGGACAACGCCATCACCTATGTCTCCCCCACCGTGGCCAACACCGTGTTCCAGCTGCAGTACAGCCTGGGCGAGGAGCGCGCCAGCACCGATGCGAGCAAGTCCTTCGCCAAGCAGGTGAGCGCGCATGCGCTGTACGCCAACGGACCGCTGACGGCCGGCGTCTCGCTCATGCAGGTGACGGACGCCGACGGCGTGCTCGCCGGCAAGCAGGGCAAGGATGCGGTGTTGCTGGCCGGTGCCTACGACTTCGGCGCGTTCAAGCTCTCCGCCTACTACGACGCGGAAGACAAGGCAGCGAAGAAGCTCAAGGTCTACGGTCTGGCCGCAGCATTCAAGTTCGGCGAGACCACGGTGTCGGTGGGTGCGGCGCAGGCCAAGGACGTCAACGGTTCGGCAGCAGCCGCCAGCGACGACGCGAAGATCTACACGCTGCAGGCCAGCCACAACCTGTCCAAGCGCACCGCGGTCTACGGCCACCTCACCGCCGTGTCGAACGACGCTGCGGCCGCCCTGGGCTTCAACAGCCCGGTGGCCGGCTCGAACTCCAACGGCATCCAGTTCGGCTTGCGCCACCGTTTTTGATCCTTTGAGACCCGTCGCCCTAGGGTTTGTCCTAGGGCGATGGACAGCGAACTGACAGCGCTCAGTTGCAAGATACAACCGTCAGATCACACACAGCAGGAGACACACCATGCGCCGCGATACCTTCCTCAAATCCCTGGCCGCACTGGCCGCTGCCGGTGCGTTGCCCAACGCCGCCTGGGCCAATGCCAACATCAAGATGATGATTCCCGCCAACCCGGGCGGTGGCTGGGACGGCACGGGCCGAGCGCTGGGCGAAGCCATGCGCGACGCCGGCGTGGCCTCCTCGGTCACCTACGAGAACAAGGGCGGCGCGGCCGGTGCCATCGGCCTCGCCCAGTTCTACAACGCCAGCAAGGGTGACCCGAACGCGTTGATGGTGATGGGCGCCGTCATGCTCGGCGGCATCATCACCGGCAAGCCACCGGTTTCCATCACGCAGCTCACGCCCATTGCGCGCCTGACCACCGAATACAACGTGTTCGTGCTGCCGTCCAACTCGCCCTACAAGACCATGAAGGACGTGGTCGAGCAGCTCAAGAAGGACCCGGGCAGCATCAAGTGGGGCGGCGGTTCGCGTGGCGCCACCGAGCACATCGCTGCCGCGCAGATCGCGCAGTCGGTCGGCGTGCCGGCTTCCAAGATCAACTATGTGCCCTTCCGTGGCGGTGGTGAGGCCACGGCGGCCATCCTGGGCGGCAACGTCACCGTGGGCGGCAGCGGCTACAGCGAGTTCCAGCAGTACATCGAAAGCGGCAAGATGCGCGCGATCGCCGTCACCTCGCCGCAGCGCGTCAAGGGCATCGACGTGCCCACGCTGAAAGAGCAGGGCATCGACGTGGAGATCGGCAACTGGCGCGGCGTGTATGGCGCACCCGGCATCACCCAGGCGCAGCGCGACGCGCTGACCGCCATGGTGGTGAAGGCAACGCAGAGCAAGGCCTGGGCCGCCGCGATCGAGAAGAACAACTGGATGCCTGCACTGCTGACCGGCAAGGCCTTCGACGATTTCGTGGACAAGGACTTCTCATCGCTGCGCGCGACCATGGTTCGCGCCGGCATGGTCTAAAAATCGGGAGCACCCCCTGCGCCGCTTTGCGGCTTCCCCCTCTCTGGCGCGCCTTCGGCGCTGGGAGGGGGACGGCATCTTGGGCCGGCGGAGCCGGACCCTTGATGCCCCTGGAGGGGCTGCCTCTCTCGCTGGCGCTCTCGCTTTGGGCTCAGGAACACCGATATGAACAACGACACCTCACCCACGCCCAGCCACCGCCCTGGCCAGCTCGCCTTGGGCATCGGTGCCCTCATCGTGGCGGCGGTGCTTGCCTGGGGTGCGATGGACATTCCATCCGACGCGGGCTATGCCGGCGTCGGCCCCAACTTCCTGCCCTGGGTGATCAGCGCGGCGCTGGGCCTGTGTGGCGTGATGCTGATCCGCGAAGTGCTCACCGGCGGTTACCGCCAGATGGAGGAGCCCTCGGGTGCGGCGCGCGGCGACTGGGGCGCCTTGGCCTGGGTGTCGGCCGGGGTGCTGCTCAATGCCGCGCTCATCACCACCATCGGCTTCATCCTGAGCTGCTCGCTGTGTTTCGTGCTCGCGGTGCGCGGCCTGCGTGCCAGCGAAGGCAAGCCCGGTGGCGATCTTCGCCAGACCGTCAAGGACGCCGTCACCGGCATGCTGATCGCAGCGCCCGTGTACTGGCTCTTCACCAAACTGCTGGCCGTGAATCTGCCTGGCATCACCGCCAGCGGCTGGATCTGACACCATGATGGATACCCTCACCCAATTGCTCGGCGGTTTCGCCACCGCCGGCACCCCCATCAACCTGCTGTGGGCCTTCGCCGGCTGCGCACTGGGCACCGCCATCGGCGTGCTGCCTGGCCTGGGCCCTGCCGTGACCGTGGCCATGCTGCTGCCCATCACCGGCCAGGTCGAGCCCACGGCCTCGATGATCTTCTTCGCCGGCATCTACTACGGCGCGATGTACGGCGGCTCGACCACCTCGATCCTGCTCAACACGCCGGGTGAAACCGGCACCATGGTCACCGCGCTCGAAGGCTTCAAGATGGCCAAGAGCGGGCGCGCCGGCGCGGCCCTGGCCAGCGCGGCCATCGGCTCGTTCGTGGCCGGCAGCATCGCCACCATCCTGGTGACGCTGTTCGCGCCCATCCTGGCCGAGTTCGCCGTGCAGCTTGGCCCGCCTGAGTATTTCTGCCTGATGCTGCTGGCCTTCACCACGGTGAGCGCGGTGCTCGGCCAGAGCACGCTGCGCGGCCTGACCGCGCTGTTCTTCGGGCTGGCGCTGGGCCTCATCGGCATCGACCAGATCACCGCGCAGGTGCGTTACACGGCCGGCGTGCTCGAGTTCATGGACGGCATCGAGGTGGTGCTGGTGGCCGTGGGCCTGTTTGCCGTGGCCGAGGCGCTCTACAACGCGCTCTATGAGGGCCGCAGCCCGGCTTTCATGAACAAGATGACCAAGGTGCACATGTCGCGCTCCGACTGGCGCCGCTCGTGGCCGGCCTGGCTGCGCGGTACCGCCATCGGCTTTCCGTTCGGCACCATCCCGGCCGGCGGCTCCGAGATCCCCACCTTCCTGAGCTACGCCACCGAACGCAAGCTGGCCAGCCCCGAACACAAGGCCGAGTTCGGCACCACCGGTGCCATCGAAGGCGTGGCCGGACCCGAGGCGGCGAACAACGCCGCCGTGACCGGCACGCTGGTGCCGCTGCTCACGCTGGGCATTCCCACCTCGGTGACCGCGGCCATTCTGCTCAGCGCGCTGCAGAACTACGGCATCAACGCCGGGCCGCAGCTGTTCCAGACGTCGTCCAACCTGGTGTGGGCGCTGATCGCCTCGCTCTACATCGGCAACGTGATGCTGCTGGTGCTCAACCTGCCGATGGTGGGCCTGTGGGTCAAGCTCTTGAAGATCCCGCGCCCGCAGCTCTACGCAGGCATCCTGATCTTCGCCACCGTGGGTGTCTATGGCATGCGCCAGAGCGCGTTCGATCTGTTCCTCATGTACGGCCTGGGCCTGCTCGGTGTGGTGATGCGCCGCTACGACTTCCCCACCGCGCCGGTGATCGTCGGCCTGATCCTGGGCCCCATGGCCGAGGCGCAGATGCGCAATGCCCTGTCCATTGGCGAGGGCAGCTGGATGGTGTTTCTGCAGCGCCCGATGTCGGCGACCTTGCTGGCGGTGGTGGTGATGGTGCTGCTGGTGCCTCGCTTGTTGGCGCGACGGGTTCGGGCTTAGAGCGTCAAACCTCGCGGGCTCGTGAGCGAGCGGCGCTCTGCTCCGCGGCTGTCCCCCGAGGCGGCTTTGCCGCCTCTCCTCCTTTATGCCGCTGCGCAGAACGCCACTCACTCACGAGCCTCAAGTGACGTGGATTGAGTCTTGACGAGCGCCAAGGAGGTCATCGGTGGCCATGGGGCACGGCGCAGCGAAATCAAGGAGGAGGGGCCAAAGGCCCCGGGGGACATTCGCGGAGCCGTGCCCCGTGGTCGCCGATGACCGGACCTGCCGGAGAAAAACCAGCCGGAGAAAACCACGCGCACCCAGATACCCACCAGGGGTACCATCCGACCATGATCCGGGACGACCGCCTGCCGCGCGACGCGCAAAGCATTCTTGAACTGGCCGCGAGGTCGATGTTCGATCTGTTTGCCAACGCCAGCGAAGGCATGATGCTGGTGGACCGCGACGCGCGCGTGGTCTGGATCAACGACCAGTACCGCCGCTTCCTGCCAGCGCTGGGCTTCGAGCGCGAGGAGGACTTCGTGGGCCACCCGGTCTCGCGCGTGGTGCAGAACACGCAGATGCACCAGGTGCTGGCCACCGGCAAACCCATCCTCATCGACCTCTTGACCAACAAGGCCGGCACCTTCGTGGTCAGCCGCATCCCGCTGCGCGACGACGCGGGTGAAGTCATCGGCGTGCTGGGCATCGTGCTGTTCGACCACCCCGAGACCACGCTGCAGCCGCTCATCAGCAAGTTTGCGCGGCTGGAGCAGGACTTGAGCGATGCGCGCCGTGAACTCGCCAGCCAGCGCCGCACCAAGTACACCTTTGCCAGCTTCGTGGGCAGCAGCGCTGCCGCACTCGAAGTGAAGCGCCAGGCGCGGCGCGCGGCGCAGTCTGGCAGCCCGGTGCTGCTGCTGGGCGAGACCGGCACCGGCAAGGAGCTGCTCGCGCACGCGATCCACGCCGCCTCGCCCCGCGCGGGCCGCCCCTTCGTGAGCGTGAACATGGCGGCCGTGCCCGACACCTTGCTGGAGGCCGAGTTCTTCGGCGTGGCCCCAGGCGCCTACACCGGTGCCGACAAGAAGGGCCGCGACGGCAAGTTCAAACTGGCCGACGGTGGCACGCTGTTCCTCGACGAACTCGGCGACATGCCGATGTCGGTGCAGGTCAAGCTGTTGCGCGCGCTGCAGGAAGGCGAGATCGAGCCACTGGGCTCGAACAAGCTGGTGCATTTCGACGTGCGCGTGGTCGCCGCCACCTCGCGCGACCTGCAGCAGATGGTGCGCGACGGCAGCTTTCGCGAAGACCTCTACTACCGGCTCAACGTGTTGCCGATCCGCGTGCCACCGCTGCGCGAGCGGCAGGATGACATTGCGCTGCTGATCGAGGCCCTGTGCGAGGACATCGCCGCGCGCGGCGGCGGCGCGCAGCTGGAGCTCACCGCCGACGCGCAAGCCCTGCTGGCCGCGCAAGCCTGGCGCGGCAACATCCGCGAGCTGCGCAACGTGCTGGAGCAGCTCGCGCTGCGCAGCGACACACACCACATCGCGGGTGCCCAGGTGGGCTTGGTGTTGCAGGAAGCGGGGCTGCCCGCGCTGGCACCGGCCGCCGCCGTGCGCGCGCCGCAGCGCGCTGCCCTGGGTGACGCGCTGCGCCCCTTGCCCGAGCAGATTGCCGAGCTGGAACACCGGGCGATTGCCCAGGCGCTGACGCACACCGGTGGCAACCGCACCGCGGCGGCCAAGCTGCTCGGCATCTCGCGCGCCAGCCTGTACGACCGCCTCACCGCCATGGGGTTTGTGTCTGATATTCAGACGGTTGACTGAATATCAGACGGGTCGATTCGTTTTTGGCGTCTGAAATTCAGACGCATCGGGCGTGCCGGCTGAAAAAGCGCAGCGAAATCAAGGATCTTCTGTACTGGCACGAAGCCTGCAATGTCAGACCACGGCGCAAGCTGTGAATCGTTCAAAACCAGGAGACAAGACATGACAAATCCCACCCGCCGCCTGGCGGTCATCGCGCTCGCCTGCACCGCCGCATTCGGCACCTCGATGGCCATGGCGCAGGCCGGCAAGGGCGAGATCCGCATCGCCCACATCCACAGCAAGACCGGCCCGCTCGAGGCCTACGCCAAGCAGACCCAGGCCGGCCTGATGATGGGCCTGAGCTACGCCACCGGCGGCACCATGATGGTGGCCGGCAAGAAGATCGTGGTGATCGAGAAGGACGATCAGGGCAAGCCCGACGTGGGCAAGAGCCTGCTGGCCGCGGCCTACGCCGACGACAAGGTCGACCTGGCCATTGGCCCGACGGCATCGCCCGTGGCGCTCGCCATGCTGCCGGTGGCCGAGGAATACAAGAAGATCCTGCTGGTCGAGCCTGCCGTGGCCGACTCGATCACCGGTGACAAGTGGAACAAATACATCTTCCGCACCGGGCGCAACAGCAGCCAGGACGCCGCCGCCAACGCCGTGGCGCTGGACCAACCCGGCAACGTGGTCGCCTTGCTCGCCAACGACAACGCCTTCGGCCGCGACGGTGTGAAGGCCACCAAGGACTTCATCAAGAAGGCCAAGATCGTTCACGAGGAATACCTGCCTGTGGGCACGACCGACTTCACCGCCGGCCTGCTGCGCATCGTCGACAAACTCAAGGACCAACCCGGCACCAAGTACATCTCGGTGGGCTGGTCGGGTGCGCCCACGCCGTTCAGCAAGATCGCGGAGATGGATCTGGAGAAGCGCTACGGCATCAAGCTGGCCACGGGTGGCAACATCCTGCCCGCGATGGTGGCCTACAAGCAGTTCCCCGGCATGGAAGGCGCGCTGTACTACTACTTCGGCATCCCCAAGAACCCGGTGAACGACGCCATGGTGGCCGAGCACTACAAGCAGTACAAGACGCCACCCGACTTCTTCACCGCGGGCGGTTTCTCTGCCGCGATGGCGGTGGTGACGGCGCTGAAGAAAACCAACGGCGACACCAACACCGAGAAGCTCATCAGCACCATGGAAGGCATGAGCTTCGACACGCCCAAGGGCAAGATGACCTTCCGCAAGGAAGACCACCAGGCCATGCAGAGCATGTACCACTTCAAGATCAAGGTGGACCCGGCGTTTGCGTGGGGTGTGCCTGAGCTGGTGCGGGAAATCAAGCCTGAGGACTTGGCGATTCCGATCCGGAACAAGAGGTGAAGAACCCCCTGCGCCGCTGACGCGGCTTCCCCCTTGAACGGGGGACAACGCCTGCGGCCCGGCAAAGCCGGTTCCGCGGCATTCCCGACCAGACACGCGCTTCGGCGGAGTTCTTCAATGCTTGAAACCCAAGACCTCACGGTCCGCTTCGGCGGGCACGTGGCGGTGAATGCTGTCTCCTGCGCTTTCGCGCCGGGCACGCTCACCGCCATCGTCGGCCCCAACGGCGCCGGCAAGACGACCTACTTCAACCTGATCTCGGGCCAGATCAAGGCCAGCGCGGGCAGCGTGCGCCTGGGTGGGCACGACATCTCGTCGCTCGGTGCGCCGGCGCGTGCGCAGGCCGGGCTGGGCCGGGCCTTCCAGCTCACCAATTTGTTTCCCAACCTCACAGTGCAGGAAAACGTGCGCCTGGCGGTGCAGGCCAAGGCCAGGGCGGGCCTCAATCTCTGGCGCATCTGGAGCGACCGGCGCGACCTGCTGCAGCGCGCCGACGAGGTGCTGGAGACGGTGGCGCTGGCCGACAAGCGCGATGCGCTGGCTTCGAGCCTGCCGCACGGCGACCAGCGCAAGCTGGAGGTCGGCATCCTGATGGCGCTGGAGCCGCAGGTGTTCATGTTCGACGAGCCCACGGCCGGCATGAGCGTGGACGAGGTCCCGGTGATCCTGAACCTGATCCGTCAACTCAAGAACGACAAGACCAAGACCATCCTGCTGGTCGAACACAAGATGGACGTGGTGCGCGAACTCTCGGACCGCATCATCGTGTTGCACAACGGCGAGCTGGTGGCCGATGGCGACCCCGCCACCGTGATTGCCTCACCCGTGGTGCAGCAGGCCTACCTCGGCATCAACCCCGAAGAGAAAGACGAGGTGGCGGCATGAGCAACCTCCTGACCTTGAGCGGCGTGCACACCCACATCGGCGCGTACCACATCCTCCATGGCGTGGACCTCGCCGTGCCGGAGGGCCAGCTCACCATGCTGCTGGGCCGCAACGGCGCGGGCAAGACCACCACGCTGCGCACCATCATGGGCCTGTGGCACGCCAGCCAGGGCACGGTGGTGCTCGATGGCGTGGACATCACGAAGCAGCCCACGCCCGACACCGCGCAAAGCGGTGTGGCCTACGTGCCCGAGAGCATGGGCATCTTCTCGGACCTCTCGGTGCGCGAGAACATGCTGCTGGCCGCGCGCGGCGCGCGCACGCTCGACGACATCGACACCGTGCGACTCGAATGGATCTTCGGCCTGTTCCCGGCCATCAAGAAGTTCTGGCTGCACCCCGCCGGCAAACTGAGCGGCGGGCAGAAGCAGATGCTGGCGGTCTCGCGCGCCATCGTCGAGCCGCGCCGCCTGCTGTTGATCGATGAACCCAGCAAGGGCCTGGCGCCCGCGATCATCCAGAACATGATCGCGGCCTTCCGCGAACTCAAGGCCGCCAGGACCACCATCCTGCTGGTCGAACAGAACTTCAACTTCGCGCGCCAGCTCGGCGACAGCGTCGCCGTGATGGACGACGGGCGCGTGGTGCACAGCGGGTCCATGGCCGAACTGGCTGCCGATGAATCGATGCAGTCCAGGCTGCTGGGACTGTCTCTGGGAGCACATCAATGATCAACATGAAGGAACTCGACTGGAAGCCGATGGCGCTCGTGCCGGCACTGGCGCTGATCGCATTGCCCGCCGTGGGCAGCGGCTCCACCTGGCTCACGCTCACCGTAGCGGGACTGGCCATGGGCATGATCATCTTCATCATCGCCTCGGGCCTCACGCTGGTGTTCGGCCTCATGGACGTGCTCAACTTCGGCCACGGCGTGTTCATCGCGCTCGGCGCCTTCGTGGCCACCACCGTGCTGGCCAGCATGGGCAGCTACACCACAGCCGACAGCCTGTGGCTCAACCTCGTGGCGCTGCTGCCCGCGATGCTGGTGGCCATGGCCGTGGCCGGTGCGCTGGGCTGGGTGTTCGAGCGCCTCATCATTCGCCCGGTCTACGGCATGCACCTCAAGCAGATCCTCATCACCATGGGCGGCATGATCATTGGCGAAGAAATGATCAAGGTCATCTGGGGCCCCGAGCAGATCGCGCTGCCGTTGCCCGAGAGCCTGCGGGGCTCCTTCATCTTCGGCGACGCGGCGGTGGAGAAGTACCGCCTGCTCGCGGTGCTGGTGGGCGCCGCGGTGTTCGCCGCGATGGTGTGGACGCTCAACCGCACCAAGGTCGGCCTGCTGGTGCGCGCGGGTGTGCAGGACCGCGAAATGGTCGAATCGCTCGGCTACCGCATCCGTCAGCTCTTCATCGGCGTGTTCGTGGTGGGCAGTGCGCTCGCGGGTCTGGGCGGTGTGATGTGGGGCCTGTACCAGCAGACCGTCACGCCGCAGATGGGCGCGCAGGTCAACGTGCTGATCTTCATCGTCATCATCATCGGCGGCCTGGGCTCCACGCTGGGCGCGCTCATCGGCGCGTTGCTGGTGGGCCTGATGGCCAACTACACCGGCTTCCTTGTCCCGAAGGTCGCGCTGTTTTCCAACATCGCGCTGATGGTGGCCATCTTGCTGTGGCGCCCGCAGGGCGTGTACCCCGTGACGAGCCGCTGAACAGGAGACGCACATGATTTCCCGTCTTCTCTCCAACGACCTGCCGCGCAGCCGCTGGCTCACCGCCTTGCTGATCGTGCTGTTCCTCGGCCTGGCCTTCGCGCCCTTCCTGTTTCCGGGCGTGAAAGCGCTCAACGTCGCGGCCAAGGTGTTGATCTTTGTGGCGCTGGTGGCCAGCTTTGATTTGCTGCTGGGCTACACCGGCATCGTGAGCTTTGCGCACACCATGTTCTTCGGCATCGGTGCCTATGGCGTGGCGATCGCGCTCAATTCGGTGGAGCAGGCGAGCTGGGGCGCATTGGCCGTGGGCGTTGTCTGCGCGCTGCTGATCTCGCTCGTGCTGTCGCTGATGATCGGTCTGTTTTCGTTGCGGGTGAAGGCCATCTTCTTTGCCATGATCACGCTGGCGGTGGCCTCGGCCTTCCTCACGCTGGCCTCGCAGTTGTCGGACTTCACCGGTGGCGAAGACGGCCTGAGTTTCCGCGTGCCCGAACTGCTCTCGCCCGGCTTCATGCTGCGCGAGGCGCCGCTGGCGACACCGCTGGGCGAGGTGGATCTCAACGGCCGCCTGATCACCTACTACCTGATCTTCGTGGCGGTGACGGCGATTTTTCTGACCATCCTGCGCATTGTGAATTCACCGTTCGGCCGCGTGCTGCAGGCCATCCGTGAGAACGACTTTCGCGCCGAGGCGCTGGGCTACCGCACGGTGATCTACCGCACGCTGTCCAACGTGCTCTCGGCGTCCTTCGCCACGCTCGCGGGCTGCCTGCTGGCGATCTGGCTGCGCTACAACGGGCCCGACACCTCGCTCTCGTTCGAGATCATGCTGGACATCCTGCTCATCGTCGTGATCGGCGGCATGGGCACGCTGTATGGCGCGCTGATCGGCAGTGTCTTGTTCCTGGTGGCGCAGAGTTACCTGCAGGACCTGCTGCGCATCGCCGGACAGGCCACCGAAGGCATCCCGCTGCTGCCCGCGCTGCTCACGCCCGACCGCTGGCTGCTCTGGTTGGGGGTGTTGTTCGTGCTTTCGGTGTATTACTTCCCCACCGGCATCGTCGGCAAGCTCAGGGAACGCGCTGTGCTCGGTCGCCTGAAAGGGTCGAAATGAAACCACAGGCCACAGTCGTTCCACGTTCGCGCTACCTCACGTGCGAAGGCCGCGAGATCCATTTCATGGACTGGGAGCCGGAGGCCCCCGCAGGCCCGGTGGTGGTGGCCTGGCATGGCCTGGCGCGCACCGGGCGCGACATGGACCCGCTGGCCGCCCACCTGTGCAACCTGGGCTGGCGCGTGATCTGTCCCGACACCATTGGTCGCGGCCTGAGCCAGTGGAGCCCGAAGCCCGAGGCCGAGTACTGCCTGGACTTCTACAGCCGCATCGCCGCATCGCTGGTGGACCAGCTCGCGCTCGAGCGTTTCCACTGGGTGGGTACCTCCATGGGCGGCGCCATCGGCATGGTGTGCGCGGCCGGCCCGCTGCACGGGCGCATCGAGCGCCTGGTGCTCAACGACATCGGCCCCAAGACCGCGGACGCGGCGATTGCGCGCATCCGCAGCTACGCCGGCAACCCGGCCGCCTTCGACACGGTGGGCGAGCTGCAGCAGTACTTCCGCACCATCTACAAGCCGTATGGCTACTTGAGCGATGCCCAGTGGACGCTGCTCACCGAGAGCTCCACGCGCCGCCTGCCCGATGGCCGCGTGACCCCGCACTACGACCCGGCCATGGTGCAACAGTTCACCCACCACCCCGCGGACTACGAACTGTGGCCAACCTACGACCGCATCGACGTGCCGGTGCTGTGCCTGCGCGGTGCCGATTCCGATCTGCTGCTGGCCGACACCGCCGAGGCCATGCGCGACCGCGGGCCGCGCGCGCTGGTGGTGACGATGGCTGGCTGCGGGCATGCACCGGCCTTGAACGTGCCCGAGCAGTTCGAGCTGGTGCATCGGTTCCTCGCAGGGCACTGAACGAGCGGATTCGTTGCATCGACGGATCCTCGAGATGCGGCCCCGTCCTACACAGGCCAGGCGCTCGAAACGTTAAGTTGCAAACTCCGCGTACTCCAGGAGAAGGACCATGGTCGAGAGAACACCGGCTGCCGGACAGCCCACCCCCATGCAGAAGTTGACAGCCCTGGATCAAGCGCGGCCCGGCTTTCCCGGCGAGCACTGGCTGGTGCTGGGCGTGGGCATTGCGGTCTGGTCCATCACGCGCAAAAGCCCTTCGTTTCTGGTGCGCACGCTGGGCATGGTGGCTGGCACTGCTTTGGTGGGTCGCGCCGCGAGTGGACGCGATGGTCTGAGCAAGGTGTTGCGCTGGACGCCGTTCGGCGCACGCGTGCGGTAGGCCGGGGGCGGAGCCAGCGCCCATGGGCCGCATTCAAGAGGCAGGGCGCCGGGTCAGACACGTGGCGTTGAACACGCCCGGCCTCCATGTGTTGGTGCGGGCCGTTCGCAACTACATCCTGCATCAAAGCGCGAATCAGGCCGGGAGTCTGGCGTTCTCGTCGGTGCTGGCGATGTTCCCCTTGCTGCTCCTGCTTTCCGCTTCGGCCGCCTATTTCGGCAAGCCCGGTGACGCTGCGGCGCTGGCCCAGCGCGTGATGGAATTTGCGCCCCAACTCGTGCGCGACTTGATGGAACCGGTGATTGAGCAGGTGCTGGCGCAGCGCAACCAGGCGCTGCTGGCCATCGGCGTGTTGGCGACGCTCTGGACCGCTTCCTCGGGCTTGCAAGCGATCCGTTCGGCGCTGAACCGCGCGTACGGCATCGAGCGTGGTCTGCCGTTCTGGAAAGCGCGCATCAAGGTCACGCTGTTCACGGTGGTCGTGGGCTCGGCGGTGCTGGTGGCGTTCAGCTCGGTGGTGATCATGCCGTACGTGCGGCAGCTGTTGGCCACCAACGTCAGTGATGCAAAGGACGCCTACTGGCTGGGCCTGGGCGTGCGCTACGGCGTGGCCTACCTCACGCTGGTCGTGATGTATGCCCTGATGTATGGCTGGCTGCCCGACATTCGCCAGCGGCTCTACACCGTGATGCCCGGGGCCCTGGTGGGTGCCGCGCTGTGGGTGGTGGCCGCCGCCGGCCTGTCCTGCACCCTGCGCACAGCGGGCAAACTGGCACTGCTCTACGGCAGCTTCGCGGGCGTGGTTGCCATGCTGGTGTTTCTGTACATCACGGCCACCACGCTGATCTTCGGTGCCGAGATCAACGGCGCGCTGCGCAGCAGGTTCGAAGAGGCCGAACAAAAGCCCGACCCGCGCGCGCAGTTCCAGATTGCGGACCAGGACCGCACCGGCGCTTGAGTGAGACTATAGAATGCGACGTATTCTCATTTACATTGGGCCGGGGACGATCCCGGCCTGGCCAGGAGCCCAGCGTGTCTGCCGCCGATCTCAGTCTGCACGAGCAAGTCCATGCGCTCTACAGCAACCACCATGGCTGGCTGTATGGCTGGCTGCGCCGCAAGCTGGGGTGTCCGCACCAAGCCGCAGACGTCGCACACGACACCTTTGAACGCGTGCTGGCGGCGCGCGACTCGCTGTTTGGGGTCGAGCAGCCCCGGGCCTGGCTGACGACCACGGCCACGCGCCTGATCATCGACGAGGCTCGGCGCGAGCGATTGCGCCAAGCCTACCTGGCTGAACTTTCGTTGTTCGTGCAGGCGAATGAAGGCTATCCCTCGCCCGAGCAGACGCTTGTCGCGCTGCAGGCGCTGGAGCAACTCAGCGCGGTGCTGGAAGCCGTCTCGCCCAAGGCGAGGGCCGCCTTCGTGCGGCACTACCTTGACGGAGCGACCATGGCCACGGTGGCGACCGAACTCGGCGTGTCCGCCCGCATGGTCGGCAAATACCTGGCGCAGGTGCTGGTGCAGTGCGCGCGGCTGGCGGTGCTTCCATGAGCGAGGTCGATGAACGCATCGCCCAGAAAGCGGCGCAGTGGCTGGTGAGCCTGTCCGCCGACGATGCCGACGAGCGCCGCAGCGCAACCGCCGCGTTCGAGGCGTGGAAACGTGCCGATCCGCGCCATGCGGCGGTGGCGCAAGGCATGGAGGGTTTCATCGACCAGGCTCGCCGCCTGCGGGGCGAGGGCCCGCTGAGCGCCGCCCGGGCCACGCTGAGCAGCGTGCTGGACACTTCGGCGCCGCGCCGTCCAGCGACTTCTGGCCGGCGCGCCGCCGGTCTGCTGGCGCTGGCAGTGGCGCTGGTCTTGCCGGCCGCATTGTTGCTGCACGGCTCACCGACGCGTTGGGGCGCTGACCTGAGCACTGGCACGGGCGAGCAGATGGAGCACACCTTGCAGGACGGATCGCGGCTGACGCTGGGCACGGGCAGCGCGGTCAACACGCGTTGGTCCGCTGATCGGCGCCAGATCGATTTGCTCAGCGGGGAAATCCTGGTGCAGGTGGCCCCGGACGCCGCGCGGCCCTTTGTGGTGGAGACAGCGCATGGCCACATCCGGGCGCTGGGTACACGCTTCATCGTGCGGCGTGACGAGGGCTCCACGCTGCTGACCATGCTGGAGTCGCGCACGGCCGTGAGCGCCTGGACCGGCGCCGAACTCACGGTGGACGCGGGGGAGCAGGCCCGTCTGAGCGGCGCGGGTGTCGAGCGGGTCGGCGCCGTGCCGGCGGGTGTCACCGAGGAGGCGTTCCTGTCGCGCCGGCTGTGGGTGCACGACCGCCCGCTGCCCGAGGTGCTGGACGAGATCGCGCGCCACCGCCGCGGCCTGATCCGCTACGACCGCGAGCGCATCGCGGACATCCGCGTGTCGGCCGTGCTCCCGTTGGACGACACCGACCGCGCGTTGCAACTGCTGGCGAGCAGCTTCCCGCAACTGCGGGTGCGCACCGTCACGCCCTGGGTGGCGCTGGTGGACAGCGCGCCTTGACGCGGGCGCGAAGAAATTTCCTGCCACGGGTTCCGTTTTTCCTCCGCCATTCGTCAATGGTGATGAAGGCGGCGCGATCGGTCCATCCGGTGCGCTGCCAGCCGCCGACCGACCACCCGAGGAACCCGACATGCCCGACATCCACCCCCCGCGCCACCGGCGCACGCCCACCGTCATCGCCCGCTTGCGCCCCGTGGCGCTGGCGGTCCACCTGGCCTGCGCTGCCATGCTCGCATTGGTCACGGGCGTGGCCAGCCAGGTTCATGCCCAAGCCGCCCCGGCGGTGGGTGCCGTGCAGGCCGACGTGCCTGCCGGTGCGCTCGGCGAGGCCCTGAACCGCTTCGCCCTGCAGGCCGGCGCGGCCATCGTGGTGGACGCGGCCCAGGTGCGCGGCAAGACCACCGCCGGCCTCAAGGGCGCGGTGACCGTGGAGGAGGGCTTCCACCGCCTGCTGCAGGGCAGCGGCCTGCAACTGGGTCGCACGCCGGCCGGTTTTGTGCTGATGGCACAGGCGCCAGCGGCGCAGGCGGTTCCCGCGCCGGGCACAGCCACGGCCCAGGCCACGCTGCCTTCCGTCACGGTGACCGCCGCTGCCTTCAGCGAACATGTCAAGGGGCCCGTGGTGGGTTACGTGGCGCGGCGCTCTGCAACCGGCACCAAGACCGACACGCCCCTGATCGAATCGCCGCAGTCGGTCTCGGTGATCACCGCCGAGGAAATCGGCGACCGCAAGGCCACCACACTGGACGAGACCCTGCGCTACACGGCGGGCGTCACCTCCAACGCCAAGCCCTGGGCGTCCGACCAGATGTCGCTGGTGCGCGGCTTCGCGCTGGAGAGCGCGAGCGTGTTCCTGGACGGCCTGCAGAACCCCAGCACGGCGGCCATGGGCGCCATCGAGCCCTATGGCATGGAACGCATCGAAGTGCTGCGCGGACCGGCCTCGGTGCTGTACGGGCAGGTGGCGCCGGGTGGCGTCATCAATGCCGTGAGCAAGCGGCCGCAGGCCGAACCGGTGCGCGAGCTCGGTGTGGAATACGGCCGCTATGACCGCAAGACCCTCAAGGCCGACCTGGGTGGCGCCATCGACGAGGCCGGCACGCTGACCTACCGCCTCGTCGGTCTGGTGCGCCGCGCCGACACGCGACTGGACCACGACCGCGACGACCGTGTCTACGTGGCGCCGTCCCTCACCTGGCAGCCCAGTGCGGCCACGAAACTCACCCTGCTGGCCAGCTATCAGGAGGACGACCAGTCCTACGCCTGGGCGAACCAGTTGCGCAACCCCGGCGCGCTGGGACAACCCGATCCGGCGGTGAACATCGGCGGCCTGGACAACCGCTGGAAGCGCAGCAACACCACCCTGGGCTACGAGCTCGAGCACCGCTTCAACGACACCTGGCAACTGCGGCAGAACCTGCGCTACGGCGACCTCGACCGCGAGGGCACGGACGTGTTCAACCTCGGCCTGCGCCCCAATGGCCGCCACGTGGGCCGGGCCATCTCCCCGCGCGAGGCCGGGTGGCGCGGTGTCACGCTCGATACCCACGCGCAGGCCAGCTTCATCACCGGCACCGTGTCGCACACGGCGCTGCTGGGGGTGGACTACACGCGCTCGCGCCTGACGTTCACGCGCCGCAACGCCAATGCCGTCATGCCCGATCTGGATCTGTTCGACCCGGTGTATGCGCCCCAGGCCCTCACCCCGCTGGCAGCACCCTACAAGGACGAGTCGCCCGCCAGGCAGCTCGGCGTCTATCTGCAGGACCAGCTCAAATGGAACCGCTGGGTGGCCACGGCCGGCATGCGCCACGACCAGGCCGACCAATCGAGCAAGCGCATCAACCTGCTGACCGGCTTGACCACGCCCACCGCAGACCTGTCATCCAGCGCCACCACCGGCCGCGTCGGCGTGGTGCGCCTGTTCGACTCGGGCTGGGCGCCGTACCTGAGCTACGCGACCTCGTTCGCGCCGGAGACGGGGCTCGACGCCACCGGGCGTTCGCTCAAGCCCTCGCGCGGCAAGCAGTTCGAGGCCGGTGTGCGCTACCAGCCCGCGAGCGAGGACTTCAGTTTCACGGCGTCGGTCTTCGACCTGACGCGCGAGAACGTGAAGACCTCGGTGCCCGGCATGGCGGGGGTGTTCCAGCAGACCGGCGAGGTGCGGGCGCAGGGCCTGGAACTGGAACTGCGCGCGCGCCTGACCCGCAGCTTCAGCCTGGTGGGCCAGTACACGAACCTGGACACCCGCGTCACGCGCAGCAGCAACGGCGACCAGGGCCTGTCGCCCATGGCCGTTCCGCGCCACAACGCCAGTCTCTGGGGCAAGTACGGGTTCGCCGCCTTCGGTGGCCAGCCCGCCTTCGCGGCCCTGGGCGTTCGCCATGTGGGTGCTTCCCGCTCGGGCCAGGACTTCGACAACGCCAACCTGCGCAACCCGAGTCTGACGCTGGTGGACGCGGCCCTGGGACTGGACGTGGGCGCATGGCGCTATTCGCTGAATGTCGACAACCTGTTCGACACCCAAAAGCTGGTCGATTGCGATGCCACCTTCTGCTACCGCAGCCCGCAGCGCAGCTGGCGCGTGGGCGCGACCTACCGCTTCTGATCTCGTGACGCCTGACGCATGAGCAGGTCCACGCAGCGCGTATGGGCAGCCCGCGTCGCCGTGGCGGTGCTGGGCAGCTACGGGCTCGCTGCGTTGGTCAGCGTGGCCGCCCTGGCGCTGCCGGGGCGCACCATCGACGGCGTGGTGGCGGGCATGCTGATCAGCTTCGCGGTCGCCAGCGCCGTGGCTGTGGTGGTCTTCGCGGCGCGGGCCGGCGCGCGCGGCGGCGTGAGGCCGCGCGTGTCCTGGCTGCACACCTGGGCGGGGCTGCTGGCCGCCTGGGTGCTCTACACGGTGTTCTGGACCGGCAGCCTCGCTTTCTACCGCGAGGAATTGACGGCCTGGATGCAACCCGAGGCACCACCGCAGGCGCGCCAGGTGGACGTGGCCGCGCTCAGCGATCGCATCGCCGCCCATCTGACCGAGGCCGCACCCGGTGCCACGCGCTGGAGCATCGAGTTGCCCGATGTGCGCCGTCTCACACCCACCGCCTACTGGAGCGGGCCCGACAACGACGGCGCGCAGGCCTTCGACAGCCTCACGGGCGCGCCACGGTTCGCGCGCGCGACCGCCGGCGGCGAGTTCTTCTACCGCTTTCACTACCAGCTGCACCACCTGCCTTACCGGTGGGGGCGCTGGATCGTGGGCATCGCCGCGCTGCTGGGCCTGGTGGCCATGGTCAGCGGCGTGGTGGTGCACCGCAAGCTGTTCGCCGATTTCTTCACCTTTCGCGCGGGCAAGGGGCGGCGCAGCTGGCTGGACGCGCACAACGCGCTCTCGGTGCTGCCGCTGCCCTTCCATTTCATGATCGTTTACAGCGGTCTGGTGATCCTGGGCTTTCAGTACATGCCCTGGGGTGCGCTGGCCGCGTTCGACGGCGCCGACAAGCGCCGCGCCGCCATCGCGGCCGAGACCGTGGCCACCTGGCCGGCCGGCACGCCGAGCGGCCAGGCCGCGCCGCTGGCCCCGCTGGCCCCGCTGTTGCGGCAGGCGGAGCAGCGATGGGGCGGGCAGGGCGTTGACCGCGTGGTGGTGCACCACCCGGGCGACACGGCGGCGCGCGTGCTGGTGGTGCGCGGGTCAGCGGGACGGGTCACACACAGCCGGGAGTTCCTGCTGTTCGATGGCCATTCGGGTGCGCTGCTGCAGGCGAGCGGGCCGGTGGGCACACCCGCGGCGGTGCTCGGGGGGCTGTACGCCCTGCACCTGGGGCGTTTCGCCGACCCGGTGCTGCAGGCGATCTGTTTCCTGCTCGGCCTCGCGGGCACGGCCATGGTCGGCACCGGGCTGGTTCTGTGGACGGCGGCGCGCGGGCAGGCTGCGGGGCCGCGCTTCGTCGCGCGCGGCAACGTGGCGGTGCTTGCCGGACTGCTGTTCGCCAGCGCCGCCTATCTCTGGGCCAACCGCCTGCTGCCGGTGGACGTGCCGCTGCGCCCTGAGGTCGAGATCCGTTGCTTTTTCGCGGCCTGGGCGATGGCCCTGGGCATCGCCTGCCTGTTGCGGCCTGCACGCGCCTGGCCGTTGTTGTGGTCGGCAAGTGCGCTGGCGTTCGGTGCGTTGCCGCTGCTCAACGTCCTCACCACGCAACGGCCTTTCTGGCGCAGCTTGGCCACCGGCGACGCGGTTTTTGTCGGTGTGGATCTGGCCTGCGCGGCGCTGAGCGCGTGCTTGTGTGTCATGGCCGTTCACGCACAACGGCGAGCGACGCGACCCCCATGACGCACCTGCTGACGCTGCTTGGTTGCCTGATCGGCTTCGCAGCCATTGCCATGGGCATGACCCGGCATCAGACGCAGGTGCTGGGGCGGCCGCTGCCGCGAACCACGGGCAAGTGGTTGTTCGTGATCGGCGCGGCCTGGCTGGCAGCGGCGTGGGGCCTGGCGTGCTGGTGCTGGGGCGCGGGCCTGGGCTCGGTCGGCTTCAGCGCCCACACCATGCTGGCCGCCGGTCTGGTGCACAGGGGATTGAGCGTGGGGCGCTGGCGGGTGACGAAGGGCTGAAGGCGCCACGGCCGCAGTCCGTGGCTTCCAGGAGAACGCCCCCGTGCGAGCAGGCCAGGAGGGATGTTCACCTTTGTGCCCCGAGCGCCAGCGCCCGCTCGCGGCTGGCTTGCAGCTCCATCGGGTTGTCCGCTGTCTTTGTGGGCCAGCCTTGCAGGTGCTGCTCGGCCACGTCGGTGAGCGCGCGGATCCATTCGGGCCGGTCGTTGAGGCAGGGGATGTACTGGAAGCTCTGGCCACCGGCGTGCAGGAAGGCTTCGCGCGCTTCCATGTTGATCTCTTCCAGCGTTTCCAGGCAATCACTCGTGAAGCCGGGGCAGACGACGTCCACGCTCTTCAAGCCCTTGCCCGCGAGTTCGATCAGCGTGGGCTCGGTGTAGGGTTCCAGCCACCTGGCCTTGCCGAAGCGCGACTGGAAGGTGACCTTGTAGCGGTCTTTCGCCAACCCCAGCTGCTCGGCGAGCAGGCGCGCGGTCTTGTGGCATTCGCAGTGGTAGGGGTCGCCCAGTTGCAGGGTGCGCGCGGGCACGCCGTGAAAGCTCATCACCAGTTGTTCGCTCTGGCCATGTGCGGCCCAGTGAGCGCGGATGGACTTGGCCAGTCCCTGGATGTAGCCCAGGTGGTCGTGGTAGCGGTTGATGAAGCGCAGCTCGGGCAGGTTGCGCACCTTGGCCGCCCAGGTCGCCACGGCGTCGACCACGCTGGCCGTGGTGGTGGCGCTGTACTGCGGATAGGCCGGCAGCACCAGCACGCGCGTCACGCCTTGGGCCTTGAGTTCGTCCATCACCGAAGCGATCGACGGGTTGCCGTAGCGCATGGCATAACGCACCGTCACCTGGTGACCACGCTCGCCCAGGTAGCCGCGCAGCAGCGTGGCCTGGCGTTCGGTCCAGACCTTCAGCGGCGAGCCCTCGGGCATCCAGATGCCGGCGTACTTCGCTGCCGATTTTCTGGGCCGCACGCGCAGGATGATGCCGTGCAGGATCAGCATCCAGACAAACCGCGGAATCTCCACCACGCGCTGATCGCTCAGGAACTCGGCCAGGTAGCGGCGCAGGGCGGGGGCGGTGGGTTCGTCGGGGGTGCCCAGGTTGCACAGCAAAACAGCGGTGCGGGCCGGCTGGCCGTGTTGGTGGGGCGGTTCAGTGTTGAAGGGCATGCGCTATTCTCACGCAAGCATGAACACCCCCACGAGTACAGCCCTGCCGCCTGCGCTTTTCGCGCTGGACCCCTCCCGCATCCGCGCCATCAGCATCGATCTGGACGACACGCTCTGGCCGATCTGGCCCACCATCGAGCGCGCCGAAGCCATGCTGGCCCGCTGGCTCAGCCAGCACGCGCCGGCCACCGCCCAGCTCTACGCCACGCCAGGCGCACTGCGCGAGGCGCGCAACCACTTGCAGACCCTGCGACCCGACCTGGCCCACGACCTCAGCGCGCTGCGCCGCGAGTCGATCCGCCACGTGTTGCAACGTGCTGGAGACGATCCCGCACTGGCCGAGCCTGCGTTCGACGTGTTTTTTGACGAGCGCCAACGCGTGCAGCTGTTCGAAGACGCCATGCCCGCACTGGAATGGCTGAGCACCCGTTTTCCGGTGGTGGCCGTGTCCAACGGCAATGCCGATGTGCACCGCGTGGGTCTGGGGCACCACTTTCACGCTGCCTTCAGCGCCCGTGAATTCGGCGTGGGCAAACCCGATCCACGCATCTTCCACGCCGCCGCGGACGCCGCCGGTGTGGACGCGGCCGAGGTGCTGCACATTGGTGACGATGCGCGCCTGGACGTGCTGGGGGCTCTGGGCGCCGGCATGCAGGTGGCGTGGGTCAACCGCACGGGCATGGCCTGGGAGCACGCACCCGTGCAGCCGCACACCACCGTTGCCGACCTGATGGCCCTGTGCCGACAGATCGGTTGATCCCTCTTTCCCTGCACCGTTCGACATGAGCCTCACGATCTACGGCATTCCCGCGTCCCGCGCCGTGCGCCCTTTGTGGGCCGCCACCGAACTCGGACTGAACCACCACCACGTGAAGCTGCCCTACCAGGGCGGAGGCACGCGCACGCCGGAGTTCCTGGCCATCAACCCCAATGGCCATGTGCCGGCCATCGTCGATGCGCGGCCAGAGGGCGATGTGGTGGTGTGGGAGAGCATGGCTTGTGCGCTGTACATCGCGCGGCACCACGGATCAGCGGACGGCGTGAGCATCACACCGGCCACGTCGCGCGAAGACGCCGAGGCCTTGCGCTGGAGCTTCTGGGCCGTGAACGAAGCCGAGGCCGACGCACTGACCGTGCTGATGCACCGCATGGCGATGCCCGTGGATCGGCGCAAGCCCGAGATGGCCGACGCTGCCGAGCGCCGCCTGGCGGTGCCGCTGCGCGTGATCGAACAGCACCTGCAAAAGCAAAAGGATGCGGGCGAGGCCTTTCTCGCGGCCGCGCGGTTCACCGTGGCCGATGTCTGCGCGGCCAGTGTGCTCAACTGGGCGCGCCCCTCGCAGGCACTGATGGAAGCCCACCCACTCACGCACGACTGGATCCTGCGCTGCATGGCGCGGCCAGCCTATGTTCAGGTGCGCGAGTTCGGTTGAGCGTCGGTTTTCAGAAGCCCCAGAGCAGCCGTTTCGCGATCCAGCCGCCCACGCCCTCGCTGCGCTCCACGCGCACCCAGTCGGCGCGCTTCTCGCGGGTGCGCAGCAACTCGCCGTATTCGACCTTGCCCACGATGCGGTGCTGCGTGCCAGGTCCGCTGCGCACGTTGGCCACTTTGGACTTGACGATGTGGTGCGGTGTGTTGCCCGTGAGCGAGCGTGCCACCCAGCCGGTGTCGCCCTCGAAGTCGCGCACCCGGAGCCAGCGGCCCTTGCGTTGGGTGATCTGCAGCGGATAGCCTCGTTTCAGCTCCCACAGCACGGCGGTGTGGGTGCCAGGCCCTTCGCGCATGTTCAGCGTGCTGCCTTTGACGCTGACCATGTTCCGGGCGTTGGCCGTCGTGTTGAACAGCGCCGCGAGGCACAGGCCGGTTGCAATCAGCAGGGTTCGGGTGAGGCTGGTTCGGGTCATCAGCTGGGGTTCCTTGGTGGGAGGTTGAAAAAAATCCATCTGGTGGGAACGCCCGGCTTTGCAGAGGTTCCCCAGGGGGTGCCTTTTTTGTCGCCTCAGGCGTTGGCCAGGCGGGCCGCCGCCACGCCGCTGCGCACGGCACCTTCGAGCGTGGCGGGGTAGGGCCCCTGTACATAGTCGCCCGCGGCATACAGCCCGGGGGCCATCTCCGCGCCGGGGCGCTCCAGGCCGGGCGTGCAGGCGAAGGTTGCGCGCTTCTCCACCACACTGAGCAGTGGCTGCAGTGGACGGCCGAGTTGACGTTCGCCCTGCTGCAACACGCGCGCCTGCAGGTCATCGCGCTCACCGTTGCTGGCGCTGACCACGAAGGCCAGCACGCCTTGCGCGGCCGCATCGGTCGGGCTGAGCTGCCCACGGTCGAACACGAACTGCGCCGGCGCGGCATGAGCGTCCGGCTCGGCACGCAAGGCCAGCATGGGCGCAGGCAGCGTAGCGCCCGTGGCGTGGGCGTAGACCGTGGTGATGGCGGTGAACTCGAGCGCGTGCGCCGACAAGGCCCAACTGGCCAGTGCTTCGTTGTCATCGGCATGGGCGAGCAGGGTCTGCGCGGCCACGCGGGCCGGTGTGGCCCAGATCACGCGATCGAACACCGCGTCGACACCATCACCCGTCAGTTGCCACCGACCCGCCTGGGCCAGCAGCCCGGTGATGCGGGCGCCCGTTCGAAGGCGTGTTGTCTCGCCATGGTGGCTTTGCAGCCAATGCGCCGCGGCTGCGGGAAACAGGCTGGTGAGATCGGTGCGCGGCAGCAGCAGGCTCGATGCGCTGAAGCCCGCCGCGCCGCGGCCGAACAAGGCGTCGCGCATGACATTGAGAAAAACGCCCGCGCTGGCGTACGCAGAAGGAAGGTTGAGCGCCGAGACGCACAGCGGTTCGATCAGCTCCTGCACCACACGCTCAGGCAGCGACTCGCACAACTCTTCGACAGTGAGCGCGGGCGCGCAGCGGAAGCCCGCGAGCTGCCAGCCCAGCGATGCGCGGATCAGCGCCAGGCGCTCACCCCAGCGCCATCCGCGCGCGGTGGCAATGGCCGCCAGTGCATCCAGCGGAGCAGGCCAGCGCGCCGCCCAGGCCGGGGTCTGCAGGCCCGTGCCGTCGGGGTAGGGCAGCGAGAGCGGCAGCGCCATCAGCACCTGCGGCAGGTCCAGCCCCACGCGCTGCATCAAGGCCAGGGTCTCGCTGTAGGCACCGATCAGGATGTGCTGGCCGTTGTCCAGCGTGACGGGTGTGCCGTCGGGCTTCTCGGTGGTCAGCGCGCGGGCGCGACCACCCAAGGTGCGCGTGGCTTCGAACACCGTCACGTCGAGCCCCAACGATGCGGCTTCGACCGCCGCGGCCATGCCGGCCCAGCCTGCGCCGACGACCGCCACCTTCACAGCAGACCCGCCGCCGGGCCGCCCCAAGGCGGGTCAGCCCCCTCGGGGGGCAGCGACCCGCGCCAGCGGTGGAGCGTGGGGGCCATGCTCATAGCCTGCCGAGGGCTTGCACCTTCCAGGCGAGCCAGAACTTGCGCAACGGTGTGAGGCTGACCCGCTGGGTCAACACCAGCAACGGATCGGCAGCGATTTCCTGCAGCAGGGTGCGGTAGATGCTGGCCATCATCAGGCCCGGCTTCTGGGCGCGGCGGTCGGCCGCGGGCAGCAGGGCCAGGGCGTCGTCGTAGGTCTGCAGTGCGCGGGTGCACTGGAACTGCATGAGTGCGGTGAAGCGGCGCTTGAAATCGGCTTCGTCGGTGCCGGGCGCCGCGCCACGCTGAAGCAGCTCGTGTGCCTTCACGTTGAAGCTTTGCAGTTCGTTGACCGGCAGGTAGATGCGTCCGCGCGCGGCGTCTTCACCCACGTCGCGCACGATGTTGGTGAGCTGAAACGCCAGGCCCAGCCGGTGCGCGTACTCGGTGGTTTGCAATTGCGTCTGGCCGAAGATGCGCGCGGCCACTTCACCCACCACGCCGGCCACCAGGTGGCAGTAGCGTTGCAGGTTGGCGAAATCGAGGTAGCGGTTCTGCTCCAGGTCCATCTGGCAGCCGTCGATCACGGCGTTCAGGTGCCGGGCTTCGATGGCATAGGTGTGGCTCAGGGGCAAGAGCGCTCGCATCACCGGGTGGGTGGGTGAGCCGGCAAACGATTGCGCCACCTCGCGCCGCCACCAGGCCAGCTTGGTCTGTGCCACGGCGGGGTCGCTGACCTCGTCCACCACGTCGTCGACCTCGCGGCAAAAGGCATAGAAGGCGGTGATCGCGGCGCGCCGCTCGGCGGGCAGGAACAGGAAGGCGTAGTAGAAGCTGCTGCCGGAGGCGGCTGCTTTTTGCTGGACGTAGTCTTGAGGGGTCATGGGCGCGTTTTTCCGACAAGTGTACGTACCCATACCCAGGATGCCCCGTGCCGGGGCTGGCAGGTTTGTCAACGCTCATGACACCGCGTGGTCCAGGCCTGGACGCTGGAGATGCGCGGTGGCTGCCGATTCAGGGGTGTTGCGCGATCAGTTCGGCCTTGCGCCGGGCCATGCGGTCCCCGAGCTCCACCAGATCAATGCAGGACTCCTTGACCCGCGGCAGCATGTTCTCGCGCAAGGTCGACACGTGCTGCTTCACCTCTTCGGCCAGCACCTGGATGGGCCCGTCGACCTCCTCGGCCACGGGATCCAGGCTCTGGATGTGGGCCACGAGTGCCTTCATGGTGTCATGTTGCGGTGTGGCCTGTGGCATCACCGCCTCGACCGCCGGGTAGAAGATTTCTTCCTTGACCTGCGCGTGCACCACCACGGTGGTGCAGATGCGCTCCACCAGAAAACGTTTGTTGTTCACCGAGCGCGTGTTTTCGAACGCCGTGAACATCTGCTGCAATTCGGCGTGTTCGGCCGCAATCCTGGATATGGCGTCGGGCATGGGCCGGCTGGGGGGCGCCCGTTTGGCCAGGCGCCCCCCGCGGTGGGCTCGTTGTTCGGTGTTCATGCGCCACCGTAAGGCCATCACTTGTTGGGGTCTGTGCGCTGTCGAACACAATGGCAACCGGTACATTCACTGCGACGCCGGTGCTCAGCCGTCCGGCTGTTTGAACTCACAGTCTCCCAACAGAAGCAGATCCATGCCCACATCCGCCGTCAGTCCAGCGCCCGAGGCCGGTTGGCCCGATCAGGCACCCGCCGCCGCCATGCGCTGCACCGAATGCCCGTTAAGGACCTTGCCCTTGTTTGTGGAGCACACCCCTGAAGAGCTGGAACTCGTGCAGTCGCTCAAGCGCCGTGCGCTGCGGGTGGAGGCCAACGAGACGCTGATCCACGAAGGCCAGACCGATGCACCGCTCTACACCCTGCTGCAAGGCTGGGCCTTCCGCTACAAGACCCTGAGCGACGGGCGGCGCCAGATCCTGAGCTTCCTGCTCGCCGGTGATTTCATTGGTGTGCAGCAGAAGATGGGCGATGCCGCCGCGCACGGCGTGGACACGCTCACACCGGCCAGCTTCTGCGTGTTCCAGCGCGACGCGCTGTGGGAGATCCACCGCCGCTCGCCCACCATGGGCTTCAATGTGACCTGGCTCACAGCGCACGAGGAATCGCTGGTGGACGACACGCTGCTGTCGGTGGGCCGGCGCAGCGCCGAAGAACGCATCGCCAGCACCCTGATCCTGCTGTTCAAGCGCGCGGCCGCGCTGCAGCAAGACAAGGGCGCGGGCGGCGTGGCTTTTCCCCTGACCCAGCAGCACATTGCCGACGCGCTGGGCCTGTCGCTGGTGCACACCAACAAGACCTTGCGCAAGCTGGAGAAGCGCGGCCTGCACCAGATCAAGGACGGCCGCCTGTTCCTGCGCGATGTGAAGGCGCTGGCGCGCCTGGCCGATCTCTACGGCGACGGGAATCCGCCCCAGCGACCCCTGGTCTGAGGTCGGTGCGCGGGTGGGCCGGCGCCCCCGGGATGTAACCGATTGACAAGTTATGTAAAGCGTTGAGGGTATGTGTCTTTCGACATGGAAACCTCATATGCATCAACCTACATTGCGTCCCTGACCGGGGCGTAGAGATCTTTTCACTGCGCTCATGTCGAAGCCCTGCGCCCGAGGCGGCAGGGCCGATCGAACAACAACCATGAGGCGCATGCAAATGACATCTTCTGCCGTTTCCCACCGCGAACAAAACCAGTTGCTCGCGGCCATGCCGTTCGAAGACTGGCGTTACATCGAATCCCACCTGGAGTGGGTCGAGATGCCCGCCTGCAGCACCTTGTTTGAAGCGGGCGCCAGCTTGCGCCATGTGTACTTTCCAACCACCGCCGTTGTCTCGCTGGTTTCCACAATGCTGGACGGCGCCACGGTGGAAGTGGCTGCGGTTGGCAGCGAAGGCATGGTGGGTGTGGATGCCTTCATGGGCAGCAGCAACGCCAACAACGGCACCACCGCCAGCGGCACCGTGATGGCCCAGAACACGGCCCTGGTGAGCCGGGGTGGTCACGGCTATCGCATGAGCGCACAGTCCATCGCGCACCACGCCAAGCGCTCGGAACAGGTGATGCACCACCTGCTCAATTACACCCGCACGCTGTTCCAGCACATGTCGCAAACCTCGGCCTGCAACCGCCACCACTCGCTCGACCAGCAACTCGCGCGCTGGTTGCTGGTGCACCTGGAGCGCCAGCCTGACGACAAACTGCACATCACGCAGGAGCGCATTGCCAGCATGTTGGGGGTGCGCCGAGAAGGCGTGACCGGTGGGGCGCTGCGCCTGCAGAAAGCTGGCGTGATCCGCTATGGCCGAGGACAGATGTCGGTGCTGGACCGGGCTGGCCTGGAGAACCACAGCTGCGAATGCCACAGCGTGATTCGCGACGCCTACGACCGCCTGAAGAACGATGCGGTGTTGCAGACCAAGCCGGTCCAGGCGGGCGCTGGCGCCGTGCCCGGCACCTGTTCGCTGGATCGCGGAACCGCCCACGTGTGAGGTGCGCCGGCGCACAGACCCGGCGACGCACTTTTGCCAGCATGGCTTCTGTTCATCGAACGGAGAACCGCCATGCACGACGAAACGCTTGAAGAACCCGCCCTCCACGCCAATGCAACCCGCCGAGGGGACCCCACCCCTCGCCAAGGTCCGGGCCCCCGGCTCATGGGCGCCAGCACATTGATCGGCAACGACGTCTTCAATGATCGTGATGAAGACCTGGGTGAGATCCGGGAAATCATGCTCGACGTGCAGACCGGCCGGGTGGACTACGCGGTGCTGGCGTTCGGTGGATTTCTCGGCGTGGGCGAAAAGCTGTTTGCCGTGCCGTGGGCGGCGCTGGAGCTGGACACCACCAGCCGGTGCTTCGTGCTGCGCGTGAGCAAGGCGCGCCTGGAGAGCGCGCCGGGCTTTGACAAACAGCACTGGCCCGACATGGCCGACCCCGAGTGGGCGAAGGACGTGCACGAGTTCTACGGCACGCAACCGGATGAATCCACCGAGGAGGTGGACCGCTGATCCTGCGCCTTTGCGTTGGGGGGCGGCCTGCGGATCAGCTGGCGTGGGGATGCAGGAACACGCGCGCTTTTCTGGGCGCGACCACCACGGTGTCGCCTTCCTGGATGCCGAGATCCTTGAAGCGATCGGCCGACAGGTGGGCTTCAATCAGCGTGGGTTTCTCGCCGTTGGTGGGAGTCTCCAGGGGCAGGAGTTCGAGGCGGGCGATCGGCCCCACCACGACGGCTCGGTCCAGCTTGACGACCATGCCGCTGAGCCCCGCGGCGTAGGGCAGCACATCCAGTTCGTGCGGACGCACGTAGGCGAAGGCCCTGGCGTCCTGCGCGCCGGCGTGTTCGGGCGATGCAATCGACACGCCCTCCAGATGCATCTGGCCTTCGTGCGCACGCCCGTGAAAGAGGTTCACGTCGCCCAGAAAGCCATATACGAAGGGGCTGGCCGGGCGGTCCCACACTTCCTGCGGAGCGCCCACCTGCTCCACATGGCCCTGGTTCATCAGCACCACGCGGTCGGCCACTTCAAGCGCTTCTTCCTGGTCGTGCGTGACGAACACGCTGGTCACGTGCAACTCGTCGTGCAGGCGACGCAGCCAGCGGCGCAGTTCCTTGCGCACCTTGGCGTCGAGCGCGCCGAAGGGCTCATCCAGCAGTAGCACCTTGGGTTCGACCGCGAGCGCGCGCGCCAGGGCAATGCGCTGGCGCTGGCCGCCCGAAAGCTGCGAGGGGTAGCGGTCGGCCAGCCAGTCGAGCTGCACCAGCTTGAGCAGGTCGTGCACCTTGGCCTTGATCTGCGCGTCGCTCGGGCGCTCGCCGCGCGGCTTCACGCGCAGGCCAAACGCCACGTTTTCCAGCACGGTCATGTGGCGGAACAGAGCGTAGTGCTGAAACACGAAACCCACGTTGCGCTCGCGCACGTGCACGTCGGTGGTGTCTTCGCCGCTGAACAGGATGTTGCCGGTGTCGGGTGTTTCGAGGCCCGCGATGATGCGCAGCAGCGTGGTCTTGCCGCAGCCCGAGGGGCCGAGCAGCGCGAGCAGCTCACCCGAGTGGATGTCGAGGTTGACGTTGTCCAGCGCCTGGAAGGTGCCGAAGTGTTTGTTGATGTTGCGGATTTCAATGCTCATGATGTCTGTCCCAGCAAGGGGTTGACGGCTTGCGTGGGCCGCTCAGGTGGCAACTCGGCCAGTGCCTTCATCTCGGCTTCCATTCGCCACTCGGCCACCGACTTGATCACCAGCGTGACCAGGGCCAGCAGCGCGAGCAGCGAGGCCACCGCAAACGCCGCCACCGACTGGTACTCGTTGTAGAGCACCTCCACGTGCAGCGGCATGGTGTTGGTCTGGCCGCGGATGTGGCCCGAGACCACCGAGACCGCGCCGAACTCGCCCATGGCGCGTGCGTTGCACAGGATCACGCCGTAGATCAGGCCCCACTTGATGTTGGGCAGGGTCACGTACCAGAAGGTCTGCCAGCCGCTGGCGCCCAGCACCTGCGCGGCCTGCTCTTCGTCGTTGCCTTGCGCCTGCATCAGCGGAATGAGCTCACGCGCGATGAAGGGGAAGGTGACGAAGACCGTGGCCAGGATGATGCCGGGCACGGCGAAGATGATCTTGATGTCGTGCTCCATGAGCCACGGGCCGAACCAGCCCTGCGCGCCGAACACCAGCACGTAGATCAGGCCCGCGACCACCGGCGAGACGGAGAACGGCAGGTCGATCAGCGTGGTCAGGAAGGACTTGCCACGGAACTCGTACTTGGCGATGCACCAGGCCGCGGCCACGCCGAACACCAGGTTCAGCGGAACGGCAATGGCGGCGGTGATCAGCGTCAGCCGGATCGCCGACCAGGCGTCGGGTTCCTGCAGCGCTTCCCAGTAGGCGTCCCAGCCCTTGCGCAGGGCCTCGGTGAACACGGCGGCCAGCGGCAGCACCAGGAAGAGGAACATGAAGACCAGCGCAATGCCGATCAGCGTGTGGCGCACCCAGGGCGCTTCGGTGCGGACAGACGTTGCGCTCATGCCATCGCTCCACCGCTGCGCTTGCGCTGCCAGGTCTGAAGGCCGTTGATGAGCAGCAGCAACACGAACGAGATGGCCAGCATGACGGTGGCCACGGCGGTGGCGCCGGCGTAGTCGTACTGCTCGAGCTTGCTGATGATGATGAGGGGCGTGATTTCGGAAATCATGGGCATGTTGCCGGCGATGAAGATGACCGAGCCGTATTCACCCACCGCACGAGCGAAGGCCATGGCAAAGCCGGTGAGCAGGGCAGGGGCGATGCTCGGGAAGATCACGCGGCTGAAGGTCTGCCAGCGCGTGGCGCCCAGGCAGGTGGCGGCTTCTTCCAGTTCCTTCTCGGTGTCTTCCAGCACCGGCTGCACCGTGCGCACCACAAAGGGCAGGCCGATGAAGATGAGCGCGATCACCACGCCGTTGGGGTTGAAGGCGAGCTGCAGGCCCAGCGGCTCGGTGTACTGGCCGATCCAGCCGTTGCCGGCGAGGATGGCGGTGAGCGAAATGCCGGCCACGGCGGTGGGCAGCGCAAACGGCAGGTCCACCAGGGCATCGACGATCTTCTTGCCCGGAAAGTTGTAGCGCACCAGCACCCAGGCCACCAGCAGGCCGAAGAAGGCGTTGACCAGCGCGGCGATCAGCGAGGCGCCGAAGGTGAGCCTGTAGGAAGCCAGCACACGCGGCGCGGTGACGGCGTCCCAGAACTGCGGCCAGGTCAGCGTGAAGGTCTTGAAGATCAGCGCCGAGAGCGGGATCAGCACGATCAGGCTCAGGTAGAAAACCGTGAAGCCCAGCGTGATGTTGAAGCCCGGCAGCACGCGGCGCGTGGCGCGGCGGGGCAGGGAAATTCCGTGCGGGGCGGTGGAGCCACCCAGCACGGTAGAAGGAGCGACAGCCATCTATTTACCAAGGGTGTAAATTTTGTCGAACTGGCCGCCGTCGTTGAAGTGCACTTTTTGCGCTTCGGCCAGCGAGCCAAAGTAGTCGCCGACGTTGAACAACTTGATCGGCTTGAACGCCGTGGCGTACTTCTTCAACACCGCTTCGTTGCGCGGGCGGATGTTGTGCTTCGCGGCGATCTCCTGGCCTTCGGGGCTGTAGAGGAAATCGAGGTAGGCCTTGGCTTCAGCGGCAGAGCCCTTCTTGTTCACGGTGCGTTCGACGATGGCCACCGGGTTTTCCGCCACGATGGACGCGCTGGGGTGGATGGCGTCGACCTTGCCGGCGCCGAACTCGTTGTTGACCGACACGACCTCGGACTCGAAGGTGATCAGCACGTCGCCGATGTTGCGTTGCAGGAAGGTGCCTGTGGCATCACGCCCGCCGCGTGCCAGTACCGGCACGTTCTTGTAGAGCTTGCCGACGAATTCGGCGGCCTGCTCGTCGGTGCCGCCCTTGGCGCGGATGTGGCCCCAGGCCGCGAGATAGGCATAGCGGCCGTTGCCGCCGGTCTTCGGGTTGACCACCACCACCTGCACGCCGGGTTTGATCAGGTCGTCCCAGTCCTTGATGTTCTTGGGGTTGCCATTGCGCACCAGGAACAGCATGGTGGACGTGGTGGGCGATGCGTTGTTGGGGAACCGCTTGGCCCAATCGGCCGCGACCACGCCCTTGTCGGCGAGGAACTGCACATCGGTCGTGGTGTTGAAGGTCACCACATCGGCCTCCAGGCCGTCGGCCACGGCACGCGCCTGCGCGCTAGATCCCGCGTGCGACTGGTCGACCTTGATGTCCTTGCCGGTGGACTTCTTGTAGCTCGCGGCGAAGGCCACGTTGATGTCCTTGTAGAACTCGCGCGCCACGTCGTACGAGACGTTGAGCAGCGTGGTCTGGGCGGATGCCAGCGCGGAAGTGGAGAGGGCGACGGCGGCCAGGGCCACGCGCAGGGTGTTGTTCATGGGGGCTCCAAACGGAAACAGGATGTGAAGAATTCTGAGCGCGGGCCCGGCGAATCCAAACGACTTTGTTCTTGTTTCCTTATGTGCCTCGGACATAAGCCCGGGTCAGGCCGGTTCCACCGCGCGGGTGGCGGCGGGCACATCGGCCCCGAGCGACTGCAGCAGCGCGAGACCCAGCGGCCAGGGACCATGGCCCGAGTCCACGTTGATGTGGCCGGCATCGTTGAGTCGCACGAACTCGCTGCCCCACGCCCGCGCGTAGGCGCCGGCCGTGCGCACCGGGCAATACGGGTCGTTGCTGCTGGCCACGAGGATGCTGCGGTAGGGCAGGCGCTGGTAGGGCACGGGCGCGAAGTCGGCCAGCACGCCGCGGCGCTCGGGGTCGGCCGGCGCCACCAGCAGCGCGCCCTGGATGCGCTGCGCCACCTCGGGCGGCAGGTGGGTGGTGGTGATGCAGCCCAGGCTGTGGGCGACCACCACCACGGGGCCGGGCGCACGCTGGATGGTTTCGCTCAGCCGCGCGACCCAGGCATTGCGCACGGGCGCAACCCAGTCGTCCTGCTCCACCCGCAGCACTATGAAGTAGTTTGTTTATGGGGGCTCGGCATATGGAGCGACATGGACGCCGGCGAGTCGCGCGATGTGTGGAGCACACAGGCCTGTTTCTGCCGCACGCACTGCTGGCCATGGATGACTTCGTCGAGCAACTCCTGCACGCGCTGGGCGAGGACATCGAGGGCCGCGAGGCCTGGGATCCACGGGGTCTGACGAAAAGACACACGCGAGAAAGAGAGATCGGGGCACACTGCAAGAGCCGATCGCCTTGCAAGGGCGGAGAAGCCGTTCGTCCTCCCGGGCGAATGAGATCAAAAAAGGAGATCACCATGCCGCACCGACAACCACCGCCAGATCAGGCCCTGGCCGAACATCCCCTGGAATACTCGGACCCAGAGCTGAGAGCGTACGCCGATGAGCAGGCTGAAGACATTCTCGATTCGGTGGTGCACTACATGCCTCTGGTGTTGCCCACCATGGGCGCCATCCTCATCTTCATGCTGGCCTTCATCGCCGTCTACATGGCGTGAGACCGATGCGCCTGGAACCCGCGCGCGGGCCCCAGGCCTCAAAACAAGACGCGGCTGCGCAGTGTTCCGGGCACCTCGGCCAGTCGGGACAGCGCCAGTTCCGAGTGGGCCGCTTCGATGTCCATCACCACGTAGCCCACGTTCTCGCGCGTTTGCAGGTACTGCGCCGCAATGTTGATGTGGAGGTCCGAGAAGATGCGGTTGATGCTGGAGAGCACACCCGGGACGTTGTGGTGGATGTGCAGCAGACGGTGCTTGCCCGGGTGTGCCGGCAAGGCCACTTCGGGAAAGTTGACCGCCGAGGTGGTGGTGCCGTTGTCGCTGTACTTGACGAGTTTTTCCGCCACCTCGACACCGATGTTCTCCTGCGCTTCCAGCGTCGATCCCCCAATGTGCGGCGTGAGGATCACGTTGTCCAGGCCGCGCAGGGGTGACTCGAAGCTGTCGTCGTTGCCATGAGGCTCTTGCGGAAACACGTCGATGGCGGCACCCAGCAAGGCCTTGCGATGCAGCGCGCTGGCCAGCGCTTCAAGTTCGACCACGCTGCCGCGCGAGGCGTTGATCAGCACCGAGTGCGGCTTCATGAGCGCGATTTGAGGTGCTCCGATCATCCATTGCGTGTCAGCCGTTTCCGGGACATGCAGGCTCACCACATCAGACACCGACAGCAACTCGGCCAGGGTGGACATTGGCCGCGAATTGCCCATGGGAAGTTTGGCGACGATGTCGAAGAAAACCACCTTCATGCCCAGCGCTTCGGCCAGCACCGACAGCTGCGTGCCGATGGCCCCGTAGCCCACGATGCCGAGCGTCTTGCCTCGGATCTCGTACGCGTTGCTGGCGGATTTGAGCCATCCGCCCCGATGGGCGACCGCATTTTTTTCGGGGATGCCGCGCATCAACAGAATGGCCTCGGCGAGCACCAGTTCGGCAACGGATCGGGTGTTGGAAAACGGTGCATTGAAAACCGCAATGCCCCGTTCCCGCGCCGCCGCAAGGTTCACCTGGTTCGTGCCGATGCAGAAGCACCCCACGGCTGTCAACCGGCGGGCATGGGCCAGCACCTCAACCGTGAGTTGAGTGCGTGAGCGTATGCCCAGGAAATGGGCGTCCGCGATGCGGGCTTTGAGTTCCGCCTCCGGCAGTGCGCCGGGAAGGCTCTCGATCCTGGAGTAGCCGGCCGCCTTCAGCACGTCAACGGCAGAGGGGTGTATGCCTTCCAGCAACAGAAAGCGGATCTTTTCCTTGTCGACCGATGTCTTGGGGCTGGCATTCACATCCGCGGGGGCCGTGTTGTTCATGGAAAGCAATATAGGTGGTGGGCTGGCCCGGGACCATCCGGTGGGCGGGTCTCCCATTTGGGGAAGGGGCATTCCAACTGTGCCTGCGCTGATCCATCCACGCCGTCGGCGCCAGGCGCGCTTGCTTGCGTTGACGGATTAACGGGTGTACAAGGTTGCCAGGCGTTGTTCCGGCGCGGGCCGGACAGCATGGGCACAACTCTCGCACGAGGGAGAGCGCCATGGAAACGTTTCTTGGTTTGCGCAGCTGGCACTGGCGTGCGATGGACTGGGTCGCGGCAGCGGTCTCCGGTTTCGCCGCGGGTGCCGTGCTGATGGTCCTGGACCTGGTCTGGTCGGCCATCTTCAACCCTGACGGCCCCTGGCGGACGTCCCACATGATTGCGCCGATCTTCAGCGGCGTAACCGACAGCCTGCAAACGGGCGATTACCGCTTCAGCATCAGCGTGGTCTTCATCGCGCTGCTCACCCATTACGCGCTGGGCATCGTCTTCGGACTGGTGCTGGCGGTCATTCTGGCGCAGCTGCGGCTCGACACCGAGCCGCTACAGGCGTTGGTGACGGGCGCGTTCATGGGCTTGCTGCTGTACGTGGTCAACTTCGAAGGGCTCACCGCATTCTTCCCCTGGCTGGCCGGCCTGCGTGGCACGGCCACCCTGGCCGCGCACCTCGTCTTCGGTTGTGTGGCCGCCGTCCTGTACTGGCGGCTGAAACGAACTGCGACGGAGTCCTAGCGATGGCGATCGCCCTGGCACTCGTCATCCTGGCGCTGGGCTCGGTCCTCTTCCACTTTCTGAGCCCCTGGTACTTCACGCCGATCGCCTCCAACTGGCAGGCCATCGACACCACCATCTCCATCACCTTCTGGGTGACCGGTTTCGTCTTCGTCGCCCTCAGCCTCTTCATGGCCTGGGCGGTGATCCGCTACCGCCACCGCCCAGGCTCGCACGCCGAATACCAGCCCGAGAACAAGAAGCTCGAGTGGTGGCTGCTGGTCCTCACAGCCGTCGGCGTCGCCGCCATGCTCGCGCCCGGCTTGGTGGTGTGGTCGCAGGTCGTCAACGTGCCACAGGACGCGCAGGTGGTCGAGGCAGTTGCGCAGCAATGGCACTGGAGCTATCGCCTGCCCGGCAAGGACGGCAAGCTCGGAACCACCCACGCCCGCTACGTGACGGACGCCAATCCCTTCGGCATGAATCCCTCGGATGCCGCCGGCCGCGACGACATCCTGCTGACCACTCCGGAACTGCGGGTGCCGCTGGGCAAGCCGCTCAAGCTGCTGCTGCGCTCCAAGGACGTCCTGCACAACTTCGCCATCGCCGAAATGCGGGTGAAGATGGACATGGTGCCCGGCATGGTCACCTATACCTGGTTCACGCCCATCCGCACGGGCTCCTTCGACCTGCTGTGCGAGGAACTGTGCGGCGTCGGCCACTTCGCCATGCGCGGCCGCCTGGTGGTGGACGAGCCCGCCGCTTACGCCGCCTGGCTGGAGAAGCAGCCAACCTATGCCCAGTTGCGCGACACGCCAGCCGCCAATGCCACCATCGGCAAGAACCTCTATGCCGTCTGCGTCGCCTGCCACGGCGTCAACGGCGAGGGCAACGTGGCGCTCAACGCGCCCAAGCTCGCGGGGCAGAGCGCGTGGTACCTCGAGCGGCAGCTGCACCTGTTCAAGAGCGGCGCCCGGGGGACGCACGAGAAAGACACCTTCGGCAAGATGATGGCGCCCATGGCGGCCACGCTGGCGGATGGCAGCGCCGTCGCCGACGTGGTGGCCTACATCGCCTCGCTGCCCGACACCCGGCCGGCAGGCACCATCAAGGGCAACGCCGACAAGGGACGTGCGCGCTGGGCCACCTGCGCCGCCTGCCACGGCGCCGAGGGCCGGGGCATCGCCGCGACCAATGCGCCGCGGCTGCAGGGCATGAACGACTGGTACATGGCCACGCAGCTGAAGAACTTCCGTGACGGCGTGCGCGGTGCGCACCCGCAGGACATCTACGGCGCTCAGATGGGGCTGGTCTCTGGAATGCTCAGGGACGACGCCGCGGTCGGCGACATCCTCGCCTACATCAACACGCGTTGAAACCACACCGGGGAGGCTGAATGGGCACTCATGTCGCGCACGACGAAACGGAAGTCGCTCCGCCGGCGGAAGTGGCAGAGGCCCACCTCTACCACCCCAAGACCTTCATCGGCAAGTACATCTGGAGCCAGGACGCCAAGGTCATCGCGATCCAGTACGCGCTGACGGCGATGGCCATCGGCCTGGTGGCGCTGGTGTTCTCCTGGCTCATGCGATTGCAGCTGGGCTTTCCGGGCCAGGTCTCGTTCATCGATCCGGCCGTCTACCTGCAACTGGTGAGCATGCACGGGATGATCATGGTGATCTACCTGCTGACGGCGTTGTTCCTGGGAGGCTTCGGCAACTACCTGATTCCGCTGATGGTGGGCGCGCGCGACATGGTGTTCCCCTACGTCAACATGCTCAGCTACTGGATCTACCTGGCGGCCGTGCTGATCCTGGTGGCCAGCTTTTTCGTGCCGGGCGGGCCCACCGGTGCCGGATGGACGCTCTATCCGCCGCAGGCCATCCTGGACGGCACGCCGGGCGCCAACTGGGGCATCCTGCTGATGCTGATCTCGCTGGGCGTGTTCGTCATCGGATTCACCATGGGTGGCCTCAACTACGTGGTGACCGTGCTGCAGGCGCGCACCCGAGGCATGACCCTGATGCGGATGCCGCTGACGGTGTGGGGCATCTTCATGGCCACCATCATGGCGCTGCTGGCCTTTCCGGCGCTGTTCGTGAGCGCCATCATGATGTTCCTCGACCAGACGCTGGGCACCAGCTTCTTCATGCCGGCGCTGGTCTCCAAGGGCCAGCAGCTGGGCCACACCGGTGGCAGCCCGCTGCTGTTCCAGCACCTGTTCTGGTTCTTCGGCCACCCCGAGGTCTACATCGTGGCGCTGCCGGCCTTCGGCATCGTGTCGGACCTCATCAGCGTGCACTCGCGCAAGAGCATCTTCGGCTACCGCATGATGGTCTGGGCCATCCTGATCATCGGCGGCCTGAGCTTCATCGTGTGGGCGCACCACATGTACGTGAGCGGCATGAACCCGTACTTCGGCTTCTTCTTCGCCACCACCACCCTGATCATCGCGGTGCCCACGGCGATCAAGGTCTACAACTGGGTGCTGACCCTGTGGAAGGGCAACATCCGCCTGAACGTGCCGATGCTGTTCGCCATCGCCTTCATCTTCACCTTCGTCAACGGCGGCCTGACGGGGCTGTTCCTCGGCAACGTGGTGGTCGACCTGCCGCTGTCGGACACCATGTTCGTCGTGGCCCACTTCCACATGGTGATGGGCATCGCGCCGGTGCTGGTGGTGTTCGGCGCCATCTATCACTGGTACCCCAAGATCACAGGCCGCATGCTCGACGACACCATGGGCAAGCTGCACTTCTGGGTGACCTTCGTCGGCACCTACGCCATCTTCTATCCCATGCACTACCTCGGCTTCATGGGGATCCCGCGGCGGTACTACGGCTTCGGCGGCACCAACTTCATCCCGGACTCGGCGCACCTGCTCAATGCCTGGATCTCCCTGGCGGCCTTCGTGGTCGGCGCGGCGCAACTGGTCTTTCTCTACAACCTGGCGCACAGCTACTTCAAGGGCAAACCCGCGGGCGGCAACCCCTGGCAGGCCACCAGCCTGGAATGGATGACGCCCGAGACACCGCCCGCCCACGGCAACTTCGGCAAGGAACTGCCGACGGTGCACCGCTGGGCCTACGACTACGGCGTTGCAGGCCTGAAGACCGACTACATCCCGCAGAACGTGCCGCCCTCGGAAGTGGCGGCCGAAGCGTGGGCCAGGAACGACCCGCCGGCCGGCGCCTGATGCCATGACCATCGGCCTGATCTTTCTATCGCTGCTGGTGGCCGTCATCGTCTGGTGGCTGATGCGGCAGACCCTGGTGGAGCCCTGGCGCGCCGAGGTGGTGGTGCCCGAGGTGCGCGTGGGCCTGGCGGCCATGCCCACGGCCAAGGTGGCGCTGTGGGTCTTCCTCGGCGTGGCCAGCTCCCTGTTCGTGCTGTTCGTCAGCGCCTATGTCATGCGGCTGGACCTGGCCGACTGGAGTCCCATTCCGCGGCCGCGCCTCCTGCAGCTCAATACCGTCTTCCTGATGGGGGCCAGCCTGGCCATGGAATGGACCGTGTACTCCGCGCGCCGTGCCGATGCCGACAACGTGCGCCGCGGCCTGGCCGCCAGCGGCCTGCTGACCTTCGCCTTCCTGGCCGGCCAGCTCTATGTGTGGAAGCAGTACCACGACGCAGGCCTTCTCCTCTCCAGCAGCGCGGCCACCGCCTTCTTCTACCTGTTCACGGCGGTGCACGGCCTGCACGTGCTGGGCGGGCTGGTGGCCTGGGCGCGGGCCTCGCTGCGGGTCTGGCGCGGGGCCGACGCCGCGCGCACGCGACTGGCCTGCGAACTGTGCGCCACCTATTGGCACTACCTGCTGGCGGTGTGGTTGCTGCTGTACGTGCTGCTGGTGTCGGAAGACCTGGGGCTGGCGATCTGTTCCGCCACGCCCCTCTGACAGGGAGCTGAACCATGACGAACGAAGCGACATTGGCGGCAGGCGAGGGCTGGCGCGGCGCCGTGCGTGACGTCGCCTCGGACCAGCGCGCCTTCAAGGGCGTGCCCTGGGGCAAGCCGATGATGTGGATCTTCCTGCTGTCGGACACCTTCATCTTCGGCAGCTTCCTGATCGCGTACATGTCGGCGCGCATGTCGACCGTCACACCCTGGCCCAACACGAGCGAGGTGTTCTCGCTCATGATGTTCGGCAAGAACGTGCCCCTGCTGCTGATCGCCATCATGACCTTCGTGTTGATCTCCAGCAGCGGCACGATGGCGCTCGCGGTCAACTACGGCTACCGGCGCAACCGCCGGACGACCTTCTGGCTGCTGGTGGCCACCGCGGCGCTCGGGGCCACCTTCGTCGGCATGCAGGCCTTCGAGTGGTACAAGCTCATCTCCGAGGGCGTGCGGCCCTGGGGCAACCCCTGGGGTGCGGCGCAGTTCGGCGCCTCCTTCTTCATGATCACGGGCTTCCACGGAACGCACGTGAGCATCGGCGTGATCTTCCTGGTCATCGTCGCCTCCAAGGTGGCGCGCGGCGACCTCGACCACGAGCGGCCCGGCTTCCTCACCCACCGCAAGGGCAACTACGAGATCGTGGAGATCATGGGCCTGTACTGGCACTTCGTGGACCTGGTGTGGGTCTTCATCTTCGCGTTCTTCTACCTCTGGTAGATCGAGGGAGTCTTGCATGGACCACGCAGAACACGGACAGCACGCAGGGCACGGCGGGGGCTCGCACGACCAGGGCCAGCAGCATCCCCTGGGCATCTACTTCAAGATCTGGGGCCTGCTGTTCGTGCTGAGCGCCGCCTCCTACATGGTGGACTACGCCCAGGTGCAGGGCCTGTTGCGCTGGTCGCTCATCATCATCTTCATGCTGCTGAAGGCGGGGCTGATCGTGGCCGTCTTCATGCACATGGTGTGGGAGCGCCTGGCCCTCATCTACGCCATCCTGGTGCCACCGCTGCTGCTGATCACGCTGATCGGCATCGGTGCGCTGGAGGCCGACTACACCTTCCTGTCGCGCGGCGAGTTCTTCGCGCCGGTGGAGGAGCCGAAGACCAGCGCCAACCATTGAAACCGTCCCAAAGGAGTTGATCATGCGCAAACGCATCTACTGGCTTCTGCCCGACCTGGACAGCGCCCGAACCACGATGAACGACTTGTTGCTGGCGCGCATCGATGTGCGCCACATCCATTTCGCCGCCCGGGAGGACGCCGACATGCGCGGCCTGCACGCGGCCAACGTGCTGCAGACCTCCGACGTGGTGCGCTCGGCCGAGATTGGCCTGATCGTCGGCGCGGGCCTCGGCGGGCTGCTGGGGGCGCTGGTGGCCGTGCTCTATCCCATCGCGAGCGACGGGACGCAGTGGGGAATCGTCGCCCCCGGGCTGGCCATCTTCGGCGCGCTGTTCGGCACCTGGACTTCCTCCATGATCGGCATCTCCACGCCCAGCAAGCGCCTGCAGCGCTTCGCCGCCCAGATCGAGCGCGGCCGGGTGCTGCTGATGGTGGACGTGCCCATGTGGCGGGTCGAGGCGATTGAAAAGCGGCTGCAGGAATTGCATCCCGAGGCGCACCTGGAGGGGACGGAGCCGGACATTCCCGCGTTTCCCTGAGCGGGGTGCCATGGCCGGGCGCGCCGCAGTGCCGCACGGCAAGGAGCAAGATCGTCCTCCCTTCATCGACCTCGCGGTCCAGCGCCTGGTCGACAGCCCCGAGCACCTGTTGAGCGCCAGGGAGTTGAAGGCGGCTGCTCGCAAAGGCCGGTAAGCCGGGCCCCGCTCACAGGCATGGCGCCTGCGCAGGTGAAGTCGGGCTTTTACGCCACCGCTTCGACGATCCGGATGTCGCGCTCAGCGCCCTGGCCCAGGGCCTTCAGCGCTTCCTGGTAGGCCGGGCTGTCGTGCGCGCCGGTGGCCTGCGCCACGCTGTCGAACTCGATCAACACGGCGCGCTGGTTGACAGCCGCCTCGTACACCTTCGCGGGCATGCCACGCGCCAGGAAGCGTCCACCCGCGGCCTGGATGGCCGGGCCGGCGAGTGCCGCGTACGCCGCCAGTGCGGCGGGGTCGTTGATGGTTCGGTACGTGGCGATCCAGTAGGCCTTGGGCATGACGATTCCTGTGTGGTTGGGATGAAAATGACTGTCACCATCCTATGTGACAGCAGGTCACCTTACTTTCGGGTGTAGATCTGGTCAAACGTGCCGCCGTCGGCAAAGTGCACCTTGGCCGCCTGCTCCCAGCCACCGAACGCGTCTTCGATCTTGAACAGGGTGAGCTTGGGCAACTGCCTGGCGTACTTGGCCTGGGCCTTGGCCGAGGTCGGGCGGTAGAAGTTCTTGCCGATGATGTCCTGCGCCTCTTCGGTGTACAGGAATTCCAGGTAGGCCTGGGCCACGGCGCGCGTGCCCTTCTTGTCGACGTTCTTGTCCACGATGGTCACGGCGGGCTCGGCCAGGATGGACAGCGAGGGGTAGACGAAGTCGACCTTGTTGCCGAATTCCTTCTCCAGCAGGTAGGCCTCGTTTTCCCAGGAGATGAACACATCGCCCTGGGCGCGCTGGGCGAAGGTGATGGAGGAGCCGCGAGCGCCCGAGTCGAGCACCGGGACGTTGGCGTAGAGCCTGGCCACGAATTCCTGCGCCTTCGCATCGCTGCCGAACTTGCGTTTGGCGAATTCCCATGCGGCCAGGTAGTTCCAGCGCGCGCCGCCCGAGGTCTTGGGGTTGGGGGTGATGACCTTCACGTCGGGGCGGATCAGGTCGTCCCAGTCCCTGATGTTTTTCGGGTTGCCGGCGCGGGTCACCAGCACGATGGTGGAGGTGTAGGGCGAGCTGTTGAGCGGCAGGCGCTTCTGCCAGTCTTTCGGAATCCAGCCACCGTTGGTGTGCAGCGCGTCCGTGTCACCCGCCAGCGCCAGGGTGGCCACGTCGGCGTCCAGGCCGTCGATGATGGAGCGGGCCTGTTTGCCCGAGCCGCCATGGCTTTGCTTGATGGTCACGTCCTGGCCGGTCTTGGCCTTCCAGTGTTTGGCGAAGGCCGCGTTGTATTCCGCGTAGAGCTCTCGCGTCGGGTCATAAGACACGTTGAGCAAGGTCACTGGCGCGGGCTGGGCGACGGCAGACAGGGCACTGGCGGTGAGGGCGGTGGCAGCGAGGGCCTGGATGAGTTGGCGGCGGGTGGTCATGTCGTTCCTTCCGTGAACTGTTGAAGTGACCGGATGATCCGGGCTTCGGTGCAGTTCGGGAACGAACGGATTTTTGGTTGTTTATTACCTGATCATCTGAGTCAAATGCCCTTGTGCCTGCTCGGTGTGGAAGGCCTCGGGGACCTGCGCGCCAAAGACCGTTTGCAGGGACTTCTGCTCGGGCAGCACGTACACCATGGCCCGGTGCGCCGAGAACGTGGGCGCGATGTGGGCGTCGAAGAAAGCCGCGGGGATGTTGATGCAGCCGTAGCTGATGCGGTTGTCGTCCACCGTCTCGCTGGCCAGGCGCTGCAGGCGGCGCTCTTTCGGCTGCGTGGTGCGCACCCGGTGCATGGAAACGGCCGCGTCGTAGTCGACCCACACCACGTCCTCTCCAAGGGCGTTGAGCCCGCGCTGACCCGCGAAGCGACCGGCGGGCGTGGTGCGCTCTGCAGGCAGCACATCGGCAATGGCCCTGTCGCCGATACCGGGCGTCGAGTCGTCGCCGTGCGCTGAGCCCAGCAGCACCGCGGTGTGGTCCAGCAGGCGGGCCTGTGCATCGAACACATACAGGCGCGCGGCGCGCTTGTCGATCACCACGAACGGCATGGCAGCGTGATCGCCCGAGCTTGCAATCCAGTTCGCCATGTGGCGCATGTCGTTGGAAGCGTCCACGCCACCGAGCTCGGCCTGGCGCAGCGGTGTGGGCTCACGCGATGCCGTGAGCTGCGACGCGCTGTGCGACACGGGTGCGCCGGGGGGCAGCAGCAGCGCGAGTATGGCCAGGCCGGCCAGCACCCCGTTGCGGATATCCGCCCAGGTGGTCCGCTCATCCCGCGTGGATGGGGTGATGTCCATGGATCGAATGCCTTCAAGCGACAACGCCCCCGGACCGCGTCGGTCAAGGGGCGCTGCGCACAAGCTGGCCGGATCAGTTGCGATCAGCGCGGGCCACAGGTTCGTTCATCGCAGCGTTGTTGTTCATGCTGTCGGTGGTGGCGGGCGCGGGGGTGGTCATGTCGCCAGCAGGTGGCGTGGCCATGGGCGTGGTGGTTGTGGATGGAGCAGGTTCTGCAGGTGGGGGGCTCGTTTGCGCGAACACCAGACCGATGGAGCCGACCACGGCCAGGGCGGCAACCGAGGAAGTGATGAAGCTGGACGTTTTCATGGAGGATCCTTTGAACGTGCTGCACGGAGGCAGCGGTTGGTACTTGCAGCCGAAGAATCCGACTGACCTTCAGATTAAGTGCCATGAAAAAACCAGTCTGTTCGTGACCGTACCTACCAGCCGTCAATCCGGTAACAACGTGTTCATAACCCCATGCGCTGGGCCAGCCAGATCGAGCCGATCACCGCGATGGCGAGCGAACCGCCGGCCACCACCACCCAGCGGTAAAACGCGGTGTGGCGCAGCAGCCAGGCCACCGGCAGGAACGCCAGCACGATGGCGAGCTGGCCGATCTCCACGCCCACGTTGAACCCACCGAGCGCCAGCGCCAGCTGTTGCGCGGGCAGGGCCAGGTCGAGCAACACATTCGCGAAGCCAAAGCCGTGGATGAGGCCGAAGGCAAACGCCAGGCGCCATCGCTTGAGCGAGAACCAGCCCAGCAGGTTGTTGAGCGCCGCCAGAATCACCGAGAGCGCGATCACCGATTCGATGATGGCCACGGGTGGGTTGATCCAGCCCACGATGGACGCCACCAGCGTGATCGAGTGCGCCACGGTGAAGGCGGTGACGACCGCCAGCACGTCCATGAACGAGGTGCGAAAACGCTCCACCGCGCTCCAGCTGGTCACGCGCTGGCGCGTCTGCACGAGTGGCGCGAGCACCAGCAGGCTGAGCAGGAAGAGGATGTGGTCGATGCCGATCCAGATGTGCCAGATGCCTTCGACCACATAACGCGCGAACACCGACCACCCCGAGATGTCTGCGGCCTGCAGCGCGGCATCAGCCCGGTCCGGGCTCAGGATGGCGCTGCTCTGCGCGCCCGGCAGATCGACCTTGAGCAGACCGCGGTGCAGGTTGTCCTGGTCGAAGATCAGGCTGTATTTGAGTGTGAGGCGCCGGGCCGCGACGTCCTCGGGATCGGCACAGGCCACGGTCCATTCGGCGCTGAGGTAGAAGCCGTCCGAGTGCGGGCTGGCCATCACGTCCAGGGGGCGCAGCTCGCACGCGGCCGAGGTGCCGCGCACGGTGATGCCTTGCCGCATCCACGCCGTGAGTTCGTCGATGCGTGCCGCCGTCTCACCCCAGCTCACCTTGCCATCGCGGTCGTCGTCCAGGTCGAAGATCAGGTCCACGTCGCGCAGGTTGATGTCGGTGCGCAGCACCAGATCGTTGCCGCGCTGTGAGAGCGAGAGGTAGCTGTTGCTGCTGGAGTGGGCCCAGGCGGGGGATGCCGCGCAGGCGAGCAGGGCGAACAAGGCGGGCAGGGCGAGGTGCCCGGCCAGGCGTCGGAACAGTGGGCTCATCAGGATTTGCCCAGCCGGGTCTGGAGTTCCTGGGTCAGGGCCTTCAGCACCGGGTCGGTGTAGCCGGTGGTGGTCATCCAGCCGAGCACAGGCTCGGCCAGTCTGGGTTGGTTGGCCTTCAGCGCGGCCTGCACCAGCAGCACCGCATCGGCGGGTTCGTTCTGCGTGCTCCAGTTCTCGGCCGCGAGCTTGAGGCCTTGCGCGTTGTCGCGTCCGTAGGTGATGAGGTAGACCATGGTGGGCCGTTCGATCAGGCTCTCGCCGCGCAGGGCCTGGTTGTTCATCCGGCTCTCGAACTGGTCGGCCAGCCGCTGCGTGTCGCCGTCCTTCAGGCCGCGGCTGGCCAGCAGCGACTGCACCAGCAGCGCGTCGGTGGGTGAGGCGACGTCGGCGTGGCGTCTGGCCTTGGCGAACTGGCCTTGCTGGTTCAGCAGTTCGGTGAGCGAGAGCTTCACCAGATGCGAGTTGGGCCGTGCCTGCACGTGCTTCTCCCACACGGCAATGGCTTGCGCGTACAGGCCCGCGGTGCGGTAGGCCTCGCCCTGGTGGTAGCGCAGCCAGTCCTGCGTGAACGGGCCCTGGTAGTCCGGCAGATCGACCAGGCGGTTGAACACGGGGATGGCCTGCAGTGCCTGGCCGGTTCGGTACATGAGCGTGGCCGCACAGGCTTGACCTTCGTCGCGACCGAAACGCTGCCCGATCGCATCGCAGTCGGTCCGCGCGGCCGCCATGTTGGAGGTGAGCAGGTTCAGCGCGAAGCGCCACGACCAGTATTCGGGTTGCGCCGGGTCGATGGCGATGGCAGCGCTCAGGTCGTCGATGCCGCCCTTGAAATCGTGGAAGCCCTGCTTGACCAACGCGCGCAGGAAATGGCCATCGGCCGGCAACCGGGTTGCGCGCCACCAGGGTTGCAACGCTGCCTTGGCCGCGCCGTACCAACGCAAATCGCCTTCGGTCAGCCCCAGCAGGAACACGGCGCGCGCGTACTGGAGCGCGACGGGCAGGTTGTTCCGGTTCTGGCGCCATTCGCGTTCAATTTCGCGCAGCGAACCGGCCTGATTGGTTTGCGCATGCACCGAAGCCGGCAATACGATCTGGTCGGGCGCCGGCGTCAATCGGGGTTGCGCCCAGGCATTCAATGAAACGACGATTGCAAGGACCGGCAGCGCTCTGCAACAGGGTTTCCACCTGAATCCAGTCAATACCTGAGGGGCGCTCATGGGAACAACGTCTGTCAGGTAACGGGTCATGGAAATCGATATCCTTCGCGGTGGCAGCGGTGGGCGATTTCCCATTGTGTGCCGGACTCAGAAGACATCTCACCCCCAAAGGTAATCTATGAAAACTCTCATCTCCGCAATGATCGCTGCATTCATGATGGCTTCCGTTCCCGCGTTTGCTGCCAGCCATGCCGGCGGCAAAATGGACGACAAGAAAGTGGATTGCATGAAAGACGAAAACAAAGCCAAGGACGAGTGCAAGAAGAAGTGATTCGCACCGTCGCGAGAAAGGGCCCACCTCAGTGGGCCTTTTCTTTGGAATGAAACCTCTTCGTTTCGTGGAGACACTTCATGTTGATTCAGGCGGCCGTCTTTGTTGCCGGTCTCGTTGCACTGGTCTTCGGTGCGAGTGCGCTGGTGCGCGGTGCGTCCCGGTTGGCGTTGTCGTTCGGCATCTCTCCGCTGGTGGTGGGGCTGACCATCGTGGCTTTCGGCACCAGTGCCCCCGAGATGGCGGTGTCCACCAGCGCGGTGCTGGACGGCCAGACCGACATTGCCGTGGGCAACGTCGTGGGCAGCAACATCTTCAATGTGTTGTTCATTCTGGGCATCAGCGCGCTGGTGGCCCCTCTGATCGTGCACGTGCAGCTGATCCGCCAGGAGGTCCCCATCATGATCGGCTCCGCCCTGCTGTTGCTGGCGCTCGGTCTGGATGGCCGCATCAGCTGGTGGGACGGCGCCCTGCTCATGGCGGTGATGCTTGCCTACACCGTGTTCCTGATCGTGCAGTCGCGCCGGGAGTCCTCGGCCATCACCGAATACGACACCGCGCTCAAACCCCCCGAACGCGATGCCTGGGACGCCAGGTGGCCGGTGCAGATGGCCCTGATCGCTGTCGGGCTGGTGCTGCTGGTCGCGGGTTCGGACTGGCTGGTATCCGCCTCGGTGGTGTTTGCCCAGGCGCTGGGCGTGAGCGATCTCGTGATTGGCTTGACCATCGTCGCCGCGGGCACCTCCATGCCCGAAGTGGCCACCTCGCTCACAGCGGCGTTCAAGGGTGAGCGCGACATCGCGGTGGGCAACGTGGTGGGCAGCTGCACCTTCAACACCCTGGGTTGCGTGGGTCTGAGCGGCCTGGCCGCGGGCAGCCTGGGCCTGACCCTGGCCCCGTCGATCCTGACCTTCGACATCTGGGTGATGCTGGCTGCGCTGCTGGCCTGTCTGCCGGTGTTCCTGAGCGGCCGCGAGATCGCGCGGTGGGAAGGTGGCGTGTTCCTGGCCTACTACGTGGCCTATGTGGCCTACATGATCCTGGCTTCAAAGCACCACGATGCGCTGCCGGTGTTCTCGTCGGTCATGCTGGGTTTCGTGCTCCCCTTGACCATCGTCACCTTGGTGGTGAGCACCCTGCGCGGCAGGACACCGAACCCACCCCCCTGACTTTTTTTCAGCGCGGCGCTGTTGCTCGGCGCCGTGTTCAGCGATGGCGGGAACTTCGTCTCCAGGCTGGGCACGGCCGGTGCTCAATGCCGGTGCCGGTGGTGCGCATCGGGCACATGCGGGTGCGTGTGCTGCATCGGTGCATGCGTGTGCCAGTGGCTGTGGGCACCCTCGGGCATGGGCTGGTGTGCGTGCAGGTGGTGTCCGTCGTCGTGTGAATGGGCGTGTTCGTGCTCCAGCGCTTCGTGCGTGTGCGCGTGGCTGTGGCGCTCGATCAGGTGCAGCAACACGCCCAGCGCCATGAGTGCGCCGCCCGCGGCCATGAGGGCGCTGGCCGAGCGCTCGCCGAGCGCGAAGGCGCCCGCCGCGCCGATGAAGGGGGCAAAGGCAAACACCGACCCGGTGCGCGCCGCGCCAAAGGTGCGCTGGGCCAGCAGGTAGAAACGCAGGCTCAGGCCGTAGCCGCTGGCGCCCACGGCCAACAAGGCCAATGCATTGGCCCAGCCGGGGAGGGCTTCGCGCGCCATGAAGGCCAGGGCCACCGTGGCGCAGCTGCCCAGCAGTGCCTTGGCCCACACCACCTGGCCGGGGTCGCGGTCGGCCACGCCGCGCGAGAGCGTGTTGTCCACGCCCCAGGCTGCGGTCGCCAGTGCCACCGCCAGCAGGCCGAGCAGTTGCACCTGGCCCGCCAGGCCTTGCTCGACCACCAGCAGCGCGCCACCGGCGAGCAGCAGCAGCATGGCGCCGATCACGCGGCGGTCCATGGTTTCGCCAAACCAGCGCCAGGCCAGCACCGCGGTGAACACGGCTTCCAGCGTGAGCATGAGCGAGGCGCTTGAGCCGCTGGTGCGCTGCAGGCCCCAGGCCAACGCCACCGGCCCGATCACCGCGCCGCAGGCCGCCATGGCGAGCAGGCGGGGCAGATCGGCGCTGCGCAGTTGCGCCTCGCGTTGCGTGGGCTGGCGCAGCAGCAGGGCCACCAGCGCCGCGCCCGCGTAGAGCAGGGCGGCGGTGGTGAACGGGCCCACGTCGAGCCCGAAACGCTGCACCAGCGGGGTGCTCAGGCCGAACAGCACGGCGGCCACCAGGGCAAGCAGCCCGCCGCGCAGGGCCGGTGAAAACGATGTTCGGGTCATGGTCTTGGACAGTGGGCTTGAATGTGAAGCGTACGCCAGCGCACCGACCTTGGGGCCGTGTCGGGCGATGCTGCGGTGTTTTAACTGGGGGATACGCAATGGCTCAAAAAGCACAGATCGTCGGCAAGGTCGAATACCGCAGTGGCGACGGCCCGAATGTCGAAATCCGCCCTGGCCCGGTGGAGGTGACCATCGCTGTCAACGACGCCACGCTGAGCTGGACCGACGAAGAGACGCACGGCTCGGCGGCGATACCCTTGACCGACTTCAATCGCTATGTGGCGGAGGGGCTGATCAAGCTGGAGAACTGAGCGCCGTCAGCCGTCAGCCGTCAGCCGTCAGCCGTCACCGTGGCAGGCACAGGCCTCGCCTTGCGCGGCGGACACCAGCTCGTCCAGGATGCCGCAGTGTCCTTCATGCGTGCCCGAGCAGCGCGCCCGCAACTGGAGCAACTGCTTCTCCAGCGCCCGCATGCTCTTGAGGCGGGCACGCACGCGCGCCAGTTGCTCGTCCACCAGCCGATCGACGTCGCCGAAATGCGCCTCGGGCTTGTCAACGAAACCCAGCAGGCGGCTGACGTCGGCCAGCGGCATGTCCAGCGCCCGGCAGTGGCGGATGAATGACAGCCGTTCCAGGTGGGCCGCGGCGTAGTCGCGGTAACCGTTGTCGCGCCGCGCCGGCTCGGGCAGCAGACCCTGTTTTTCGTAGTAGCGGATGGTCTCGACGTCCACGCCCGTGGCTTGGGACAGTTCCTTGATCTGCATGGCACGACCTCCATTGAAATGGGTGGTTGACACTGTAGCGGCTCCAGGGTTTCCAATGCAGGCATCGAAAGGAAAAACCATGTCCGCTCATTGCTGTGACCACGACACCCCCAAGGCCGAGACCCTCGTCAACCTGCCGCGCTACCGCAAGATCCTCTGGATCGCCCTGATCGTCAACGTCGCCATGTTCCTGATCGAGATCGGCGCGGGCGTGCAGGCCGGATCGCTCTCGCTGCTGGCCGATGCGGTGGACTTCGCGGGCGATGCGCTCAACTACGCGGTCTCGCTCGCGGTGCTGGCCTCGGCGCTGGCGTGGCGCGCCCGCGCGGCCATCCTCAAGGCGCTCAGCATGATGGGCTTCGGCCTGTATGTGCTGGGGGCGGCGGTGTGGTCGGTGTGGCATGGTGGGGTGCCACAGGCCGTGACCATGGGCGCGGTGGCGCTGCTGGCGCTGCTGGCCAATGTGGTCGTGGCATGGATGCTCTACGCGTTTCGCGAAGGCGACGCCAACATGCGCAGCGTGTGGCTGTGCTCGCGCAACGATGCCATCGGCAACGTGGCGGTGTTCATGGCCGCGCTCGGTGTGTTCGGCACCGGCTCGGCCTGGCCCGATCTGGCGGTGGCCAGCCTGATGGCGGCGCTGGCCTTGCATGGCGGCTGGACGGTGCTGCGGCAGGCGAGGGGAGAACTGGGTGAGGACGCCGGCAAGGACCCGCATGGCCACGTCCACTGAGTGGCCCCGGCCGATGCGTTCGCCTGGGCCTACCGACCCTGGGTCTCGTCGTCCATGGCCTTCATGACCAGATCCGCCATCTGCCCCGCCTCTGGGCGAGGATCCCTGCGCAGTGCGCTGACCGTGCCCAGCCTGTCCTGAAGATCCTCGTCCTGGCTGGCCTTGAGTTTGCCTTCGAGTCGGTCGATGGGCACCTCGATGCCGACGATGGCGTTGAGCATCCTGTCGATGTAGGGCGCAGGTGCATCGCCTGTGCGCCACGGCGTCGGCTGGCCGGCCTCTTGAGCGTTCGTGAGGCGGTTCAGCATGTCGAGCAGCCAGGCGCGGTCCTGCACCGCGCGCGCCATGCCGTGCGCATGCGCCACCGCGTAGTTCCACGTCGGCACGACCTTGCCGTGCTCCGCCTTGCCCGGATACCAGCCGGGTGAAATGTAGGCTTGCGGCCCCTGGAAGATCACGACCGATGGCGTGTTGGCGGCGAGCTCGCGCCACACCGGGTTGGCCCGGGACACGTGGCCGATCAAGGTGCCGAACTCGCCACGCTTGCGGTCCAGGAACATGGGAATGTGGTTCGTGACCAGGCCCCCCGCGCCTTGACACACCCAGGTCGCCAGCGGATGCGACTCCACCAGCGCAAAGAGGTCCTCGCGGTCCGTGAATTGATGGCGTTGGGGAACGTACATGGCAAGCCTTCAGAAGCGGGCAACAGCGTGGCGCACCAGCAGCGCGGCCAACACCCACATGGTCACACCGATCAGACCGTCCAGCACCTGCCATGCCCGCGGGCGGGCAAACCAGGGCGCCAGCCAACGTGCGCCAAAGCCGAGCAGCCCGAACCAGAACAGGCTGGCCGTGCTCGCGCCGGCCACGAACCAGCCCCGCAGTGCCGCCGGTTGCTGCGCGCCAATGCTGCCCACCAGCAGCACCGTGTCCAGGTAGACATGGGGATTGAGCAGCGTGAACGCCGCCGCTTGCGCCACGGCCGCGCCACGGCTGAACGCCTCGCCACCCTCGGACGCTTCCAGCAGCTGCGGGTTGCGCGCGCGACGCAGGGCCTGCCATCCATACACGGCCAGGAAGGCGGCGCCTGCCAGCGCCAGCGCGCGTGCGATGCCGGGGCTGTCTGCCAGGGCCTGCGCCATGCCCAGCACGCCCGCCATGATCAGCACGGCGTCTGCCACGGCACAGAACAGCACCACGCTGCCCACGTGCTCGCGGCGAAGCCCCTGGCGCAGCACGAAGGCGTTTTGCGCGCCGATGGCCACGATGAGCCCGAGGCTCAGAAACAGGCCCTGGATGAAGACCGGCCCCGCGCCGGACAAGTTGGAGAAAAACGTCGTCATGCGGCGAGATTGCCAGCTTGGTGATGTGAAGGCAAACTGTCTTTGCTTCATTCACTTAAGAGATACTGCATTCATGCTGGACTATGCATCGCTGTCTGCGCTGGCCGCCGTGGTGCGCGAAGGCAGCTTCGAGCGCGCTGCCCGTGCGCTCAACGTGACACCGTCGGCGATTTCGCAGCGCATACGCTTGCTGGAGGAGCGCGTCGGCTGTGCGCTGGTGGTGCGTGGTCAACCCTGCCAGGCCACGGAGACGGGCAGGCGGCTGTGTCAACACGTGGACCGCGTGCGGCTGCTTGAACAGGAGCTGCAAGGCGCGTTGCCCGCGCTCGCGCCTGAAGAAGGCATTGCGCGGGTGGCGTTGCCCGTGGCGGTGAATGCCGACAGCCTGGCCACCTGGTTTGCCCCCGCGGTGGCCGCCTTCGCGGCACGGGCGCCGGTGCTGATGGAGGTGGCGGTGGATGACGAGGACCACACCGCCGAGTGGTTGCGCAGCGGTGCGGTGCTGGCCGCGGTCACCGCCTCTGCCCGGCAGGCGGTCGGCTGCAACAGCCAGCCCTTGGGCTCCATGCGCTACCTGGCGACCGCCAGTCCCGACTTCGTCGAACGCCACTTTGCCGGTGGTGTGGGCGCGGGCAGCCTGGCGCAGGCACCCAGCCTGCAGTTCAACACCAAGGACGCGTTGCAGGCGCGCTGGGTGAGGCGCCTGTGCCATCGGCATGTGGAGTTGCCCCGGCACACCTTGCCGTCGCCGCAGGCCTTCGTGGTGGCGGCCGTCGCCGGCATGGGTTGGGGTCTGCAACCGGAGGTGATGATCCGCGCCCAGCTGAAGACGGGCGCTCTCGTGGAGCTGGTGCCCGGCTCTTCGCTGGACGTGCCGCTGCACTGGCAACAGGCGCGTGCCGCGTCAACACTGCTCGATGGACTGACCCGACAGGTTGTTGCTGCCGCGCGCAACGTGTTGATGCCGGGCTGACCCGCCTCGGCCACGAGGGCAGGGCCGGGGCCGGCTTCATACTCCCGATCGTTGGAATCACAGGAGATGCCATGAGTGCCCTGACGCTTCACTACCACCCGCTGTCCTCGTGCTGCCACAAGGTGCTGATCGCCATCGACGTGCTCGGCATCGACGTCGACCTGCATTTCTTGAACCTGGCTGATGCAGCGGAGCGCTCTGCGCATCTGGCGCTGTGGCCCCTGGGCAAGATGCCGCTGCTGGTGGACCAGGGCAGGCCCATTCCCGAGACGAGCATCATCATCGAGCACCTGCAACGCCACCATGCGCGCCCAGGCCGCACGCTGATACCGCACGACCCGGACCAGGCACTTGCAGTGCGCTTGTGGGACCGCCTCTTCGACCTGTACGTGATGACACCGATGCAGGCCTTCACCGCCGATCTTCTGCGACCGGAGGGCGAGCGCGATGCACCCAGTGTGGCGCGGGCCCGAGACACGCTGACCTCGGCCTATGCGCTGATCGATCGCCAGCTTGAAGGGCGAACCTGGGTCGCCGGCGATGGGTTCAGCATGGCCGACTGCGCAGCCGCGCCGGCCTTGTTCTACGCCGTGACCTATGTGCCCTTCGCGCCGCAGCACACGCGCCTGGCCGCGTACTTCGATCGATTGATGGACCACCCGCCCGTGGCACGCACCATCGACCAGGCGCGGCCCTGGTTCAAGTTCTATCCGGGGCGCAGCGGTTTGGCCCGGCGCTTCCACGACCCGGCTGGCGCCGCGCCACCGACCGATTCCGCTCTCGGAAACCATCCCTGAGCACGATTCACCGTTCAGGATGAGCTCGCCGTCGTCTCCATCAGGCTGCGGGTGACGCGCGGCGGCTCCTCGCTCAGGTGGAAGGCCAGCTTGCGGTCGCGCAGCGCCACGTCGGCTGCGGTGACGCGGTCAAAACGCCGCAGGTGATCGGTCCAGGACTCGTCGACGATGACCTCGACGAAACGGCTGGGTTCGTGGATGTCGTGCAGCAGCTCCCACGACAAGGCGCCGTGGCGCAGGCGGCTGCGCCGCCCCTCGCCCAGCATCAGATCCCTGAATGCGGCCGCGCGCGCCGGATCGATGCGGTATTCGATCATCACCATCACTTGCCCCTTCGGTGGCGGCACCTCGATCTGCGGCGCCGGAAAAATGCGCTTGGGCGTGAGGTCGTCTTCCAGCCCGGCGTCGGGCATCAGGCGAATGGCCAGGAACATGGCGAGCAGCCCCGTCACGGCGGCAATGCCCAGGCTGACCGGCACGCTGGTCCAGGTGGCCACCTGGCCCCAGATCGCGGCCCCCAGGGCGCTGGCGCCCATGATCGCCATCTGATACATCGACATGCCGCGCGCGCGCACCCAGTCGGGCAGGCCCATCTGGATCGAGACGCTGAGTGTGTTGGCCGAAGTGATCCAGGCCGCGCCACCCAGAAACATCGCGGGAACCGCCAGCCAGACCTGGTCGGTCCAGGCCATGGTCGCCATGGCGCCGGCCTGCAGGGCGGCGCCGCGCAGGACGAGGCCGTCGCGCGGATAACGGCGGCGCAAGGCGGGCAGAAACGCCGCTGAAGCGATGGCGCCCGCACCCATGGCCGCCAGAAACAGCGTGAAAGTACCCGCACCGCCGCCCTGCATGCCGCGCGCCAGCAAGGCCAGCAGCGCCAGCAGCGCGGTCGAATGGAAGAAGAAGATCGAGATGCGCAGCAGCACGCCCTTCAGGTGGTAGGACTGGGCCACGTACTGCAGGCCCACGCGCATCGCGGTGCCCAGGCGCTCGCGCCCCAGCGGGTGCGGCTTGTGTTCGTGTTTCCAGCGGCTGATGATGACTGCGGCCACCAGCGACAGCACCGCGTTGAGCAGGAACACCCAGGCGCTGCCGACGCTGGCAATCAGCGCACCGGCCAGCAGCGGGCCGATGATGCGCGAGGCGTTCATCGACACGCCGTTGAGCGCCAGCGCCGCAGGCAACTGTTGCCGGGGCACGATCGTGGGCACGATGGCCGAGAACACCGGCCAGCGCATTGCCAAGCCGATGCCGTTGGCGAATGTCAGCGCCAGCAACAGGGGCGGTGACATCACGCCCAAAAAGATGAAGGCGCTCAGGATCGTCGCCACCACCGCCACCCACAGCTGGGTGACAAGGAAGTAGCGCCTGCGGTCCAGGCCGTCGGCCAGCGCGCCGCTGGGCAAGCCCAGCAGGAACACCGGCAAGGTGGAAGCCGTCTGCACCAGCGCGACCCACAGCGGCGTCGTGGTGAGCGAGGTCATCATCCAGGCCGCCGCCACATCGTTCATCCACATGCACACATTGGCCATGAGCCAGGTGATCCACAACATGCGGAAGACCGGCTGGCGAAGCGGCGCGATGGGAGACAGATCGTCGTCGGTGCGGGACATAGGGACACTAATGTAGAGGTCGGGATTCCTTTTCGCTGGAAAGGCTTGAATCACCCCAGGGAATCGAGCGCCGCGGAGGACGCACACACGCGGCAGACAGGGCTGCGCCAGTTGCTGGGCCCGAGGATGCGGAACGACGTTGCGCTTCAAGTTTCAGCGAAGCCATACAGCTTTGCCGGGTTGCCCGCCAGTATCCCGGGCTGCAAATCCTTGGGTGTCCAGGTTTGAAACAGATGCAGCAGTTGCCGAGCGTCCGGCTTCCGCCCTGAAGGCCTGGTGTGGGGCCAGTCTGAACCCCAGATCAAACGATCGGACCGAGCATCGATGAGCGACTCATGAATGCCGCGCACGTTCGCGAAATCGAGCGCCTGGTCCGAGATGTTTGCGATGCCGGAAAGTTTGATCCACACCTGGCCCAGGGTCAGCAATTGCCGCATCGCCCGAATGCCGTCGTGGTCAGGCCCGAGCTCGGCCGGTGCCCGGCCCATGTGGTCGATGACGATGGGTATGTCCGCGTTCGCCAACTGATCGGTGATGTCTGGAAGCAAACGACTGTCGGTGAACAACTGCAGATGGAGGCCGTGGTCTCGCAGCCGCTGCAACAACGGCTGAAACGCCGAGAACTTCACAAACCCACCCCCGCAGCGCGGATCACCTTCTTCGAAGTGCGCCATCCGCACACCTTTGACACCAGCGGCCGTCAGGCGATTCAACTCGGCATCCTTCACATGGACGTCAACTGCCGCCACGCCGACCAGGCGGTGTGGCTCCTGATTCAACGCGCTCAGCAGGACGCTGTTGTCTGTGCCGTAGAAGCTGGGTTGAACCACCACGCCGTGGGTGACCCCCAACGGTCCCAGCGTCGCCTTCCACCGCGCCAGGGAAGCGGGTTCGGGCGTGTAGGAACGCCCTGCCACCATCGGGTATTCATGGGTCGATGCGATGACGTGGAAGTGGCAATCGAAGATCACGGTGCTTGGGGTGGTGGCCTTCCGACGCTTCAGTCGCGGGTGATTTTCGCTTCCTTCACGATGCGTGCCGTGCGGTCGATCTCGCTGCGGATGAACGCCGCGTACTCGGCCGGAGAGCTTTCGCGCGTGTCCGAACCCAGTCGGGCAAACGACTCTTTCACCGCAGGGTTCTTCAGCACCTTGACGAGCGCCTGGCTCAGCTTGCCCACCAGTTCAGGGGATGCGCCGCCGGGCAGCACCAATCCAAGGGTGGTGGATGCATCGAAGTTCGGCACACCCGCCTCGGCCAGCGTCGGCACATCGGGGAGTTGTGTTGAGCGGCTCGCTGTGGTGACGGCCAGCGGTCGCAGCCTGCCGCCCTTGATCAGGGGCAGGACCGACGAAAGCTGGTCGAAATGCAGATCCACATGGCCGCCCGCCAGATCGGTGTTCGCTGGTGAACTGCCTTTGAAGGGAATGTGCGCGAAGCGCACGCCGGTGGCGTCTTGAAACAGCTCGCCGACGATGTGGTTGCCGCTGCCGCTTCCCGCAGAGGCCATGGTCATTCCACCGGGGTTTTCTTTGGCGGCTTTCAGAAGCTCCTGCACCGATTTCGCGGGCGACGAAGGGCCCACCACCAGGACCATGGGCACGCTGGCGATCAGACCAACAGGCGTGAAGTCCTTGACCGAGTCATAGGGCAGTTTGGGAAACAGCGAGGGTGCGGCGAGGTGGTTGATCGGCGAAGCCATGCCGATGGTGTAGCCGTCAGCAGGTGACTTGGCCACGGCGTCCAGTCCCAGTGTGCCCCCGGCCCCCGCCTTGTTTTCGACAACCACCGCTTGGCCGAGTTCTTTTTGAAGTTCAGGCGCAAGGATGCGGGCGCTGAGATCGACGTTTCCGCCGGGCGGGAACGGCACGATCAGTTTGATGGGCCTGTTTGGATGGACCGGCTGCGCCTGGATGAGGGCATGCGGCACCAGGGCACAGAGACTGACCAGCAGTGTCAGTGAGCGACGGGAAATCGGGTTCATGGTGTTGTCTCGATTCATGTTGTTGGTCTCCGCGGTGCGGAACATGCGCTAAAGGGGTTGGTTTCCTGAATGCACCTCAGCCCCAGACTCGTCCATGGCCGCACACAGGATGGACCCGCTGGTCGACTCGGTGCAGTACAGGGTCTTGCGGTCCGCGCCACCGAAAGCCAGGTTGGTCAGCGACGCGCCGATGTCGGTGGACAGCACCTGCACCGGTTCGGCCCGGTGGTTGAGCACCCACACATAGGCCAGTCCCGGGTTGGCCACCAGCAAGCGACCGGAGGTGTCCATGGCCAGGCCATCCGGGCCGCTGGGGCCATGGGAGGTGAAGAACTGCCCGGTCTTGGACACGCCACCGTCCGCCAGCAGCGGCATGCGCCAGACGCAGTTGCCGCGCGTCACTGCCACGAACAGGAACTTCTCGTCCAGTGACAGCACGATGCCGTTGGGGCTGGGCACGTTGGACAGCAGCAGATCGAGCCGACCCGATGGACTGAGCCGATAGACACGGCCCGTGGGGTCGTGCAGGCCGGTCTGCCCCTGGTCGGTGAAGTACAAGTTGCCCTGCGAGTCGAAGGTGAGGTCGTTCAAGCCCTTGAAGCTTTCGGTGTTGCGCCGACCCAGGTAGGGTCGCACCGCACCACTGCGGCTGTCCACCACCATCAACCCATTGCGGTAGTCCGTCACCAGCAGCTCGGTGGCGTTGAGGAACTTCATGCCATTGGGCTCGCCATCCCACTGCGCCACCAGCTCCCATTCACCCTGCGGGTCGATGCGAAACACACGCCCAAAGGGGATGTCGGTCACATAGAGGTTGCCAGCGCGGTCGAACACCGGACCCTCCAGGAACGAGTCCACCTCCCGGCCCCCCATGTTGGCGTCGCTCCAGCCCGTGCGTTGCTTCTGTCGAAACCGGGGCGGCAATGTCGTCCAGATGTCCAGTGGGCGCAGCTTCGGAGGGGTGAGCAACAACATGATGAAAACAGGGTCGGGTGCGGTTCGCAGGTGTTTCAGCGCTTCTCGAAAGCGGTGTTGGCGACGACCTTACCCCAGTTGTCGGTGCTGTCCTTGAGGATGGTCGCGAATGCCTGCCCCGTGACCTGGCGCGCCTCGGCGCCCATGCCCTGCGCGAAATTCTTCATGTCCTCGCTGGCCATGGCCTTCTCGATTTCCTTGTGCAGGCGCTGGAGCACTTCGACAGGGGTGTCTTGCGGCGCCCACAGACCGGTCCAGTTGACCACGCCAGGCCAGCTGACACCGGTCTCACGGAAGGTGGGCACGTCCGGCAAAGCAGCGAGGCGCTTGTCGCCACTGACCGCGAGCATGCGCAGCTTGCCACCCTTCACGTTGCCCATCAGGCCGGTGGTGGACGCGATCTGGAAATCGATGGTGTTGGACAGAATGTTGGTGGTCGCCTCGCCGGCACCCTTGAAAGGCACGTGCATGAACTTCACGCCCGCCGCAATGCCCAAGGCCTCGCTGGCAAAGTGGGGCGTCGTCCCAGGACCACCGGTGCCGTAGCTCACGGTGTCCGGCGCGCTCTTGGCCTTGGCGGCGAGATCGGCCAATGTCTTGTGAGGCGACTGGGCGTTGACCACCAGGCCCATGGGCGCAAACACGTAGGCCCCCACGGGAACCAGTTGGGTCGCGTGGTCAAAGGGCAGCTTCTTGAAGATGTGCGGCAACAGCGAATAGGTGGTGTCGTTGGCCAGCAGGGTGTAGCCATCGCCGGCCGACTGGGCGACCTGGTTGGCGCCGATGGTGCCGGTGGCGCCCGGCTTGTTCTCGACCACGAAGCTCTGGCCGGTTTGTTCGCTGAGTTTCTGGGCCATTTTCCGCGTCACCACGTCGACGGCACCACCGGGTGCATAGGGCACGATGATCTTGACCACGCGAGTGGGCCAATCGCTCTGGGCCTGCGCCGCCGATAGGCCCAGAACGGTCAATGCGGCGCCGGCCACCAGACCGAGGCGAATTCGGGAAAGTTTCATGTGTGTCTCCTGCTGGTTGAAGAATGGGTATTGAACGAGCCACGTGCGAGGCCCATTCGGGAAAGGTCAATGAGTGGCGCTGACCACGGTCCTTAGAACGTCCAACGTGTTGCGGGTCGCAGCAACACCCATGTTCACGTAGGCATCGCTGGTCACGCCGCCGATGTGGGGGCTGAGGACGAAACCCGGCTGGTGGTGGAAGACGTGGGGGACGGTCATGGGCTCGATGCAGAAGCTGTCGAGCCCAGCCATGCCGACCTGGCCCGATTGCACAGCGGCCAAGAGCGCGGGCTCGTCGATCAGTCCGCCGCGCGCGGTGTTCACCACGATCACCCCCGGCTTGCACCGGGCTAAGGTCTGCTCGTTGATCAGGCCCTTGTTCTCGGGTGTGAGGGGGCAATGCAGAGAGATTGCGTCGGCCTCGCGCCAGATGGTGTCCAGGTCCACAGCGGTCACGCAAGCCGGCAGGTTCTTCGCAAAAGGATCGAAGCCGATCACGCGCATGCCCACGGCGTCGGCCATCTTCGAAAAGCGCAGGCCGATGGCGCCCAGACCCACCAGGCCAACCGTGCGCCCACTCAGCTCCAGGCTCTTGTGCGTGGCCTTGTCCCAGTGGCCGTCGTGCATGCGCTGGTTCAGTTGCACGACCGACTTGGCGCAGGCCAGCAGCAGCGCCATGGCCTGTTCGGCCACGGCCGCCGCGTTGGCTCCCACGGCGGCCGTCACGGCAATGCCACGCTCTGCCGCTGCGGCCTTGTCAATGGTGTCGGTGCCGCTGCCATGTTTGGAGATCACGCGCAGCGCGGGCGCAGCGTCCATCACCTCGGCGTTCACGCCGCTGTAGCGCACGATGATGCCCACCGGGTTGTGCCGGCGGGCCAGCGCCACCACATCGGCCAGTTGCGGAGTCTTGCCAGCAAACACGACTTCATAGTCGCCCAGCAAGGCCAAGGCCTGGGAAGCCAGATCGGCCCCGGTGACGAGGATGACCGGTCGCGCGTTCACAGTGGTTCCCCCTCTTTGAGCACGCCAGCGGCCACCAGCGAAGCGTTGAGCCACGACGCCGAGGTGTTGCCCTGCTTGATCTGCTCGATGCGTTTGGCTTCGGCCTTGACCTTGTGTTCGGCCAGCGGCAGGAGTTCGGCCAGCTTCTCGCGCTCGATCACCACCACGCCGTCGCCGTCGCCAATGACGAAGTCACCGGGGCGCACCGTCACGCCGCCCACGCTGACCGGGTGGCCGATGCGCCCACCGATCTGCTTGGTCGGCCCGTTGGGGTTGGTGCCGACCGCGAAGACCGGGTAATCCATCTCGTCGATCTCCAGGCAGTCTCGCACCGCGCCGTCCATCACCACGCCGGCGAGGCCCAGCTGGCGGCAGGCCGTCATCATGATGGTGCCCATGAGCGCCGAAGTCTGGTCCCCCTTGCCGTCGATCACCAGCACGTCACCGGGTTTGGCGAGCGCCATCGCTGCGTGGATCATGAGGTTGTCGCCGGGGCGCACCTCCACGGTGAACGCCGGGCCGGCCACCTTCATGCGCGGGCGCAGCGCCTTGATGCGGCCGTGCAGCGCGCCTCGGCGACCGTTGATGTCCGAGAAGATGGCCGGCTGGTACCGGGCCGCTTGCGTCACCAATTCCGGTTCGATACGCGGGAAGTCTTTGATGATGTCGGGAAGAGACATGGGGGTTCCTTGATGGGATGAATGGAGCGTTGAACGCGGATGCGGTGACTGGACCTGGCGTGTTTGACCGGATTGGCGTGGCGATGGGTGTCGACCATTCAGTCCGTACCTCCGTCGCCAGCGGTTGCCAGATCGCGCCGGCGGCGCACCGATGGCAGCACCATGGCGAGGAACAGCGCGCAAGTAACGAGGAGGAAGGTGAGGCTGATCGGGCGCGTGACGAAGACCGCGAAGCTGCCGTCCGACATCAGCAAGGCGCGACGCAGGTTCTCTTCCAGCATCGGCCCGAGCACAAAGCCCAGGATCAGCGGCGCGGGATGGCATTCGAGCCTGGCCATGACGTAGCCCAGGATGCCGGTGGCGGCGCACAGGTAGACGTCCATGGCGCTGTTGTTCAGGCTGTAGTTGCCCAGCGCGGCGAACATCATGATGGCCGGGAACAACCAGCGATACGGCACCTGGGTCAGGCGCGCCCACAGTCCCACCAGCGGCAGGTTGAGCACCAGCAGCATTGCGTTGCCAACGAACATGCTCGCGACCAGGCCCCAGAACAGTTCGGGCCTTGAGTTCATGACCTCGGGGCCGGGCTGGATGCCCTGCATGGTCAGCGCGCCGAGCATGAGCGCCATGACGGCCGTGGCCGGGATGCCCAGTATCAAGGTCGGGATGAAGTGGGTCTGCGCGGCGGCGTTGTTGGCCGCCTCGGGCGCCGCGACCCCTTCGATGGCACCTTTTCCGAATCGGGATGGGTCCTTGGCCAGCTTCTTCTCCAGCATGTAGGCGGAGAACGACGCTACGGAGGCTGTGATGCCCGGCAGCGCGCCGAAGAACGAACCCAGCGCGGTGCCGCGCAAGGTGGGTTTCCAGGCCGCCGTCATGTCCGCCCAGGTGGGCATCAGGTTCTTGACGTCCTTGGAGAAAATCTCGACCTTCTCGGTCCTGGAGACGTTCTGGACGATCTCGGCAACGGCGAAGAGGCCCACGGCGATCACGGTGAACCCCACGCCATCGAGCAGCTCCGACAGGCCGAACGAGAAGCGCGGCAAGCCCGATGTCACGTCGGTGCCCACGATGCCCAGCATCAGGCCGGCGGCCACCATGGCCAGCGATTTGACGAGGTCGCCATGCGCCAGCACGGCCGAGAACACCAGGCCCATGAACATCAGGGAGAAGTATTCCGCGGCGCCGAATTCCAGCGCCCAGGTGCCGATCAGCGGACCAAAGAGGGCCACCACCAGCGTGGAGATCGTGCCGGCCACGAACGAGGAGATCGCCGCAATCGCGAGTGCCGGGCCCGCGCGGCCCTGCCGGGCCATCTGGTAGCCGTCGATCGCCGTCACGGCGGAAGAGGCTTCGCCGGGCATGTTGACCAGGATCGCGGTGGTCGAGCCACCGTACTGCGCGCCGTAGAAGATGCCCGCGAGCATGATCAGCGAGCTCACCGGATCGAGTCCGAACGTGATCGGCAGCAGCATCGCGATCGTCACCAGCGGACCGACGCCCGGCAGCACACCGATCAGGGTGCCCAGCAGGACGCCCAGGAAACAGTAGGCGAGGTTCTGAAGTGTCAGCGCGACACCAAACCCGAGCGAGAGATGCGAAATGACATCCATGGATCAGTGCCCCGGTTCGAACGAAAACAAGGAATAGGGCAGCCCCAGTCCCCAGACAAAGATCCCCACAGCCATCAGGCACAGGACCACAGTGAGGACGGCGGTTTCTTTCCAGCGGAACTCCTTGCCCGCCCGGGCGCTCGTCACGATCAGAACGACCAGCGCGGGCAGGAGTCCGAAGCGCTCCATGAGCCAGCCGAACGCGATCAACGAAGCCGCCAGCATCAGCAGTGGCAGCCAGCTCCATGCGCCTTCGACCGGCTCGCCGGACCGCAGGCCCTTGACCAGGGTGGCGATGCCAAACCCGACCAGCATCACACCCAGAACACGCGGGAAGAAGCCCGGCCCCATCTCCTGGAGACTGCCGAACGGGTAGGACAGCGCGACGAAGAAGCCGATGGCGCCCAGCGCCATGAAGAGCAGGCCGGCCAGTGCGTCGCGGTTGTTGTGAAATCGGGTGCTCATGCCGGTCTGCTTTCGGGCGCCGATGAGCGGGCTCACTGACCCTTGATACCGGCGTCCTTGATGACACCCGCCCACTTGTCGTGGTCGCTCTTGACCGCGGCGGCAAACGCAGCGGGCCCGGTGACGATGTCACCACTGAGTTTTTCGTTCACGTCGGGCGCCTGCAGCACTTTCGTGATTTCGGTGTTCAGTCGCGACACGACGGACTCGGGTGTGCCGGCAGGCACGGCAATGCCGAACCAGGTGACCGCGGCAAAACCGGGGAAGCCCGACTCGGCTACGGTGGGCACGCTGGGCCACTCGGCGATGCGCTTGGCCGTGGTCACGGCGATGGGACGCAACTGACCGGCCTTGATAGGGCCTCGCACCGATTCCACCGAGGCCACAAAGAACGTGGCCCGGCCGCTGATCACATCCGGCAGTGCCTGGGCGGTTCCCTTGTAGGGCACATGCTTGTAGCTGATACCCACGGCCTTCTGCATGTACTCACCGGTCAGGTGCGCCACGGTGGCGTTGCCGGGCGAGGCCATCAACAACTTGCCCGGATCCGCCTTGGCGGCGTTCACGAGATCGGCAAAGGTCTTGATCGGCGAATCGGCGCCCACCGCGATGGCCAGTGGCACCTCGCTGACCAGGGTCACCGGTGAAAAGTCCTTGACCGGGTCGTAAGGGAGACCGGACATCAGCGATGGTGCGATGGACATGTTGCTGGTCTGCCCCATGACCATGGTGTAGCCATCGGGCCTGGCCTTGGCCGCTGCGTCCAGACCGAGCGTGCCCCCGGCACCCGCCTTGTTCTCGATCACGATCTTCCAACCCAGCGTGGTCGAAAGCTTGTCGCTGATCACCCGGCTGATGATGTCCGTGCCACCGCCCGGAGGGAAAGGCACGATGAACTTGATGGGTTTGTCCGGATAGCTGGCTTGAGCAAAAGCCGAGGTGGCCAGAACGCTGGTAGCCAGCGCGAGCAGCAGGCGCCGTGATGTCTTCATGTTGTCTCCAAATGTTTTTCTGCGCCGTCATGACGCAGCGTTGACGGGAGTGCAGATTGTTGAAACACGACGACAATCGGTCCAATCGATAATTTCTTGAAACTCATAAACAGGACTTTTGCAATGGACCTGCGCGACCTGCGTTACTTCGAGGCCATCGCCGAGCTGCAGCACATGGGGCGCGCCGCCGAGAAACTGCACCGAACCCAACCCGCGTTGACCAGCAGCGTCCGGCGCCTGGAAGCGGATTACGGTGCGGCCTTGTTCGAGAAATCCGGGCGCGGCATTCGGCTCACCGAGGCAGGCAAGGTCCTGTTGAAATGGGCACGAAGAATGCGCTTCGACGTGGAAGATGCCCGCCGCGAACTCACCGCCATCGGCGCCGGACTGACGGGGCATGTGCGCCTGGGCATCGTGCCGACGGCGGCGCAGGCTTTGCTGCCTTCGGTTGCACGGGACTTGCTCCTGGAGGCTCCGGATGTGACCTTGCGGACCGTTGTCGGACTCATCGATACGCTCCAGCCCCAGCTGCGCGCCGGGGAGCTTGACCTGATGGTCGGAACCGAGAGCGGCACCGAGCAGGGCTACCAGTCGAAGCTGCTCGCGGAGGACATGATCGTCGTGGCCGCCAGCGAACAGCACGAGGTGTTTCACAGCGCCAAGAACCTCAAAGACCTCACGGGTTATCGCTGGGCCTTGCAACCGCCTGGCGCGCCGACACGCGACTGGCTGGATCACACGTTCGACCGAAAGGGCCTGCCCCGCCCTCACGTTCAGGTGGAAACCACCATGCTGTTGATGCTGCCGGCCCTGATCGTGCAGACCGGCTTGCTCAGCTTCATTTCCCGGTACCACCTGCTGGGCTCCAACCGGATTCCCGGGCTGAAGGAAGTCCCCATCAGAGGGTCGTCCATGCGACGCAGGCTGGTGGTCACCTACCGTTCCAACAGTTTTCTGTCGCCAGCCGCCATGCGATTGATTGAGGTCTTCGAGCGCTCGGCCTCAGCCCACATGCTGGATGCCGAGAACAAAATCCGAGCCCATCGCAGGCCTGCCTGAAAGGACGCAAGGCAAGCCCGGCTGTGGGGCGCGTGGTGTCGCGTTGCGCGCTAACGCGATATGAGCTGGTGCAGCAGACGCAGGCGGCTGGCCAATTCCGTGCACAGGCTCTGCATGATTTGCTGCGCCACTTCAGGGTGCTGCTGGCTGAGGGCTTCGAACCTTTCCCGACTCATCGTCAGCGAGACCAGGGGCTCGACGGCCACCACGTCGGCAGCGCGCGGGGAGGCATCCAGAAACCCCATCTCGCCCAGGATGGCGCCGCTGTTCACGCCTGCCAGGCGAATCGTGCCGCCCTGAATCAGCACGTCGGCCCGGCCGCTGGCCACCACGTGCAGATCGCGCGTGCGCTCCCCCTTGGTCAACAGATGCTCACCGGCTGCGTAGTGGCGGCGCGCAAAACAGTCCAGCACCAGTGCCTGCGCGGCTGGGTCCAGGTCGCCGACCAGGGCGTGCAGGTAGGAAACATCGCTGTCCTGCCCATCCGCACGGGGACGTTGTTCGTCCAGCAGCTCGTTCTCGCAAACTTCCAGGGCGCGGTCCATGTCGGCATAGGCCGTGCTGTCGCCCGCCCGGGCACAGTGCAGCACGCGAACGCCACGCAGCGCCACGGATTTCTCGAAGCGCTCCAGCATGAGGGCCAGCGTGGTGTCGTGCGAGACCACGGCACGCCAGTCCAGGATCAGCCACTGCGGCTGCGCCCGATGCGGCAACAGGGCCTCGATGTCGGTGCGCAGAGTTCGCGCCACACCAAAGTACAGCGCCCCCTGCAGCCGCAGGCTCAGGATGCGCTCGCCGTGCAGCGTCAGCAGCGCCGTGTCGCTGGCGGAGCGCGCGCAGTTCGAGCGCCAGACGCGGCCGTCGTGCACGTCCTTGATCGGGCTTTTGCCGTTGCGCCGGGCAAACAAGACCAGACCCAGCACCATGCCGGCCAGCAAGGCGGCCACCATGTTGACCATCGCGCCGAACAGCGTCACCAGCACCACGATCAACAGGTCTTCACGCTGCATGGGACCGATGGCCTGGCGCGCGCGGGGCTGAAACAGATAGCGCCAGGCCAACACCACACTGGGTACGTCCGTCAGGTCCCGGATCAGGAACAACAGCAGGCCGATCACCGCCGCGCCGGGCACCCAGGCCAGGACGCCCAGGCCGTAAAACAGCAGCGCCAGCATCGAAAACACGATCAGCGAGCCCGGGCTCAGTCCGCCCGACCGCATGGCGACGATGGCCGCGCTGGAGGTGCCGCTGATGGGCACGGAGCCCAGGCAGGCGCCGAAGATCTTCCCCGCGGACAGCAACATCAGCTGCCGCCTGTCAGGCAGCGGCTTGTCGTCCGCCTGCGAAACCGTCTCGACGGCCGTGATGGTGTTCAGGAAAATCACCACCCCCAGCAAGGTGCTTGCCACCGCCATGTGCAGCAGCACGGAACCCAAGGCGCCCCGGGACGGATCCAGAACGCTCCAGTCCAGCAAGGCAACAGGCAACACCCATTGCGTGTCGGACGGGAGAATGGAAGGCAACGGATGCCCCCATCGCGTGAAGAGGTAGGCCACTGCGCTGGCCGCCACCAGGCCCAGCACGCCGGCGGGCAGCTTGCGGTTGAAGCTGCGCGCCGCGTAAGCGACCCCGAAACAGACCGCGGCGATCACCAGCGAAGGCCAGGCCGCACCGAACGGGCCGGCCAGCAGGGCCAGGATCAGCCCTCCCTGGGTGAGGAGCAATATCAGCGCGGTGGCGTTGAGGAAACCGGCGAACACCGGCGCCGGTATGAAGCGCGTCATGCGTTGGAGTCTGAGCGCGTAGAAAACGGGTTGCAGCACTGCCGCGCCAATGCAGACCATCACCACCAGTGTCAGGCGGGTCACCGGGGTATCCGTCAGGCCCCATGTGTCCAGCCGCGGCACAAAGCTGTCGATGAAGCCCGCCAGCAGCGAAACCTCGAAGAAGCGCGTGTAGTAGGTCAGGGGGCGCTGCGAGAAAGCGGCGCACAGGTTGGTGATCGCGATCGCCCCGAACATCGCCAGCATCAGGGGCGCCGTCATCTCGGGGCCGATCTTGTAGGCCAGGAAGCCCAGCGCCCCCAGGGTGATGGGGAGGCTGCTGCCCAGGGTTTCAAGCCCGGTGGTGAAGGGTTTCAGCATCGGGTGTGCCAGGGGCTTGCGCCAACCGCCTTGTGCGCTAGTACTGGACGCTGGCCGAGATGGTGCGGGAATAGTCTTTCATGGTGTCCGACACCTCAAGCGGCATGAAGTTGGGCATCACGGCAGCCACCTTGCCCGCGACCAGGCGCAGATCCGCATGGAACTTCTCTTGCGCCTGCAGCAACGGCAGCGAGGTGAAAGCGTACGTGGTCTGCACCAGGTTCGGAAAGATCGTTGCGGGTTTCAAGAACAGTTCCTGTGTCATCTCGGCCCGGTACAAATCATCGGGGGGGCACACGTCACCCACCAGCTTCACGTCAGCGCCATCGGACAGGTGTTGGGGCGGTGGCACCCGCAGCCGGAGAAATTTCCAGGCCGCCAGGGTGGTGCCCGCAACGCCGGGCGTTGCGGGCGCGACGTCGTGGGTGTAACTGTAGTGATCGGCGGCGTGCGATACCGTCACGTCCCACATGTAGACCGCCAGCGCCCTGGTCAGGACACCGGGCCGGAGAATCGCCTTTCCATCGGGAAATCCATGAAGCTGTGCGCTGATGTAGTTCGCCCAACGCTCCACGTAGGTGTCGTTCGGGTTGGCGGCCCGGATCTCTTTCTCGATCGTTTCGCAGAAGCCCAGGAACGCATCGAAATACAAACGCAGGCAGTGTCCGTAGGGCAGGCTGCCATCCATCCAGGGGTTCATGTAGTCGTATTGCGGGTACAGGCCCGGAGGATCGGGAAGACCCGCGTAGCCAGCGCCGAACAGGCGCTTGATCACCAGACCCGAGGCGGTGAGCGGATCAAACCAGGTGCCTTGCGGGTTGCTGCTGAGGACGCCGTCTTCCGTTTCAAGAACAGCGTTGTTCACGGCCAACGCATAAGCGCTGTGCGGATGCAGCAGCTGGAACAGCGGGTGGTTGCGCGGTACAGCGGTCTTGGTGATCGCGTTGACGGTGTCCATCGGGAAATGCAGGGCCGGGTGCACCACGAACATGCCGACGTAGGACGCCCCTTGCAGGGCATAGGCCTTGGCCAGGTTCCAGGCCGGGTCGGAAGGCGACACTTCGAGCGGCATCCCGGTCGGGATCGCCACGTCGATCCTCGTGCAGGAAAACTGGCCGGCGTTGCGCCCGAACACACAAGTGACCCGCCGCACATAGGTGCCGGGCACCGTGTCGCCTGCCATCAGCTCCATGGCATAGAAGTCGGAGAGCCAGGTGTCGCTGCCCGCGACCTGTCTGAGCGAGCGCGCAAACACCGAACTGGTCATCATCCTGACGAACTCGGCATCGGACGGGATCTCCAGCTGGCCGCCCGCCACCGCATTGGCCGCCGCCGCGCCGGGGAAGCCGATCTCCGTCTGGAAGTAGCGCGAACCGATGGCCTGTGTCCAGAGCATCGTTTCCATTGGCGGGATGTTCAGGACTTCCGGCGCATTCGCCATCGGGTACGAGGGGCTGGGCTGGGGCCAGGGGCCGCGGCGCTCGTAGAGAAACTGGTCGGCAGCGAGCTCGGGCTGGTCCGACAAGGTCTTGTCCATGCGGAGTCTCCTCAATGTTTGGAGTGAGTGACCCCGGCGGTTTGGCGATCGGTGGGAGCATACCCTGAAGGCAGGCCGCCCGATGTCTTTGGCGAGCCTCAGCTGCCCTTGCCCTTAAAGTAGGCGTTTCAGCCTTCCTTCCAATCCCATGGCTGCCTTCCTCGCCCGCGTTCTCTGGATCGCCCTGTGTGTCTTGCCCTGGTGCGCGCCACCCGCCGCAGCGCAAGATGCCAGGCTCATCGTGTCGTCCAGCACAAAAGAGGTGGCCTTGAACCCGTGGGTGCACGTTGTCGAGGATGCCGGCAAGAACAAGACCGTCGAGCAAATCCTGAAGTCGCCCTTGGGGGTGCCGTCGGGCCCGGGCAGTGGCGCGATCAATTTTGGTTTCACGGATGCGGCTTATTGGCTGGTTGTCCCCCTGGACAACCTCGACAAGAATCCGCTGGAACGCCTGCTGCTGTTCGAGCCCACCTGGCTCGACGAAGTGCAAGTCACCCTGGTCGATGCCAATGGGCAGCTGCAGACCCAGATCGGCGGCGACACCCTGCCTTTTGCGCAGCGCGCGGAACAGCGGCGGCAGATCAACTTCAACCTGGTGTTGCCGCCCGGCCCAAGCACGTTGGTCGTGCGCATCGCAAGCCGGGACACCTTGTTTGTCGTCATGTCGATGCTGGACCGGAGCGCGTTCAATCCATTGGCGTCCGGTGAAGCGGCTTATTTTGGTTTTTTCTATGGCGCCTTGCTTGCGCTGATCGCCTTCAACCTCATGTTGTACCTCTCGGTGCGAGAGCCGATGTACCTGGCGTACTGCGCCTATGTGGGTGCATTTGTGGCGTTGCACTCGGTGTACAACGGCCACGCCTTCGGCCTGTGGTATCGCGAGTGGCCCGAGCTGTCCAACTGGGCGCATTCCCTGTTTTCCTACTTCTTTGCGCTGTCAGGGCTGGTGTTTGCCAGCGTGTTCCTGGACCTGAAGAACAAGCTTCCGCGCGCCTACAAAGCATGGCAGGGATTCCTGATCGTGTTTGTCGTGTTCTGTTTGGCGACGCTTCCCGGCGGTTACGGCTCGCATGCGCGCAATGCCGTCAACTGGATCGTCATCTATTCGGTCTTCGTTCTGTGTCTCGGCTTCATTGCCATGAAGCAGGGCAACGGTGCTGCCAAGTACTACCTGGCGGCCACCGCGGCCGGCCTGATCGGTTCCGCCACCACGGCATTGACGGTGCTTGGCGCCTTGCCATATACCTTCGCCACGTTCCGAGCCGTGGACTTTGGCATGCTGGTGGACGCCATCATGCTGTCGCTGGCGCTGGCCGAACGCATCTCACGGGTCAACCGTCTCGAGCGCTTGCGGCGCTTCTTCTCTCCCGCCGTGGCCGACCGGCTGCTTTCGGCCCCCAACAAGGACCTCTACCGCCCGCACCAGCGCGAGATCGTGGTGCTGTTCCTGGACCTGCGCGGCTACACCAGTTTCACCCAGCAGCATGGCGCCGACGAAGTGATGCGCATGCTGGCCGAGTTCCATGCGGTGATGGGGGAACTGATCGCGGCGCACGGCGCCACGCTGGAGCGTTTTGCAGGCGACGGGATGATGATCTTCTTCAACGACCCGGTCGAGGTGCCGGACCCGGCCGTCAAGGCCTGCCGCATGGCAACGGAAATGCAGTCGCGTTTCGAGACCCTGCAAACCACCTGGGCCGCGCGCAACTACAGCCTGTCCCTGGGCGTGGGCATTTCCCAGGGCGTGGCGACCATCGGCGCCATCGGCTTCGAAGGGCGGCGCGACTACGCCGCCATCGGCAATGTGACCAACCTGGCTGCACGGTTGTGCTCGCAGGCCCAGGGCGGGCAAACCATCATCTGCAGCGTGGTGGCAAAGAACATCGCCAGGATCCTTCAGGCCCGGCCCTTGCCCTCGCTGGCCTTGAAAGGTTTTGCCGAGCCGGTGGAATGCTCCGAGATGGTTCATCCAGCACAGCAACGGGTGCTGGTACCGGCAATCTCGGGACAAACATAGGTGGTCAGATCCGTTGGCTCCTGGCCATTGGCAAACGCCGTGAACGCACAGCCTGAATCCGCTCGCTCCACCAACGCACCGCCCATCAAGCGGGCGCACATGCGCCGCTTGCGCGAAATCTACCGCTCGGCTGGATGGCCATGTGCGGACATGCTGGAGGTGGAACTGCTCGCTGCCGGCCTGCTGGAGCGGTGCCTGGGCAGCCATGGCCATGAATCGCTGCGTCTGACGGACGCCGGCATCCAGGCTCTGGCGCAAGCCCATGCAGGGAACCAATCCGCGCGCGATCCTCATGAAAACCTGGTCAAGCGTGTGGCCAACCAACTCGGCCGCGAGGGGCGCCTGGCTTGGCGGGGATTGATGCTGCGCGTGCCATTGCCACGCGCGCTGTTTGATGACCAGGGCGTGCCGGCGGTGGATGCGTGTCCGAAGATGCGGGAGCCTCCACCGCCTTGGGACGTGTTCTCGCCCAGCGGGCTGGCCGCGCCTGGCCAGGATCACACCTGGTGCATGGCGATGCCCGATGTGTTCTCCATCCGCCGCAGCTCGGTTGAGGCTTACCTGGAACCGGTGGTGCATGAGATCAAGGTCACCCGTGCCGATCTGCTCGGCGACCTTCGCAAACCGGCCAAGCGCTCAGCCTACCTGGCCATGGCTGGTGCCGTTTGGTACGTGTTGGGTGAAGATGCCAGGGGTCGACCCATCGCTCAACCAGAGGAAGTGCCGCACGAATGCGGCGTGCTGCAGGTGGAGCGCGGCTCGTTGGTGGTGGCGCGCGCCGCGCCTCGCCGTGCCGTTGAACGCTTGCCATTTCATGTGTGGATGGCGTTGGCCCAGGCCGGTCCGCACATGCGCCCCGAGGGCGACGAGCAGGGCTTGCTTTGAACGCACGCAGAATGCTCGCGAAGGCAGAGTTTGACTGTCATGCTCATGCGAGCGACCGTCTTCGCACGGCACCGGGTCACGAGGGCAGGGACCCGTGGTCTCCAGTCAGCTCAGGTGCTTGCCCACCAGCCCGGTCATCTCGAACATGGTGACTTCATCCTTTCCGAAGACGGCCTTGAGCTTGGCGTCCGCCAGGATGTTTCGCTTGTTCTTCGGGTTTTGCAGGTTGTTGGCCTTGATGTACTCCCACATGAGCTTCACAACTTCGGTGCGGGGTTGCGGCGTTGCACCGATCACAGCGGCCAGCTCGGCGCTGGGGGTGAGGGCTCGGTTGAATGCGGTTTGCTTTTTGGCGGTGGTCATCTGAGATCCATGAGTTGAAACAAAGATTCTAGGGCGTGCTTCCGATCCCTTTGTAACCGCCTGCCACGGAGCAAGCGGGGTCGGGAATCTTGTTGTCCGGAGCAGCAGCGCGTCGATGACTGCGTGGCACGCCCAGAGGCGGCTTCGCCCCGGCTGCTCAAGCCTTCACTTCGACCACCTGTTCGAAGCCGCCGAAGATCATGCGTTTGCCGTCGAAGGGCATGGGCAGGTTGCCGGGTGTGGACGGATCCATGCGCGGGTCTTCCATCATTTTCTTCATGGCCGCGTCGCGCGTGGCCTTGTCGGGCCATTCGACCCACGAAAAGGCCACCGTCTCTTCGGCGGTGGCCTGGACTGCGCGACGGAAGTCGGTGACTTTGCCGTCGGGGACGTCGTCGCCCCAACCCTCGATCACACGGATGGCCCCCAGCTCGATGAACATCGGGTCGAACTGGCGCGCGTGCTCGATGAACTTCTGCTTGTTCGCGGTGGGGACCGCGATCACGAAACCGTCGATGTATGACATGTCTTCACTCCTGTTGGGTTGACCGGTCGACGCGCCCCCACCCCCTTGTCGGCATGGTCTGACCAGGTGGGCCGCTCTCGAATCCTGCTCGGGGGCTATGTCGCCTACGGGGCCTTCTACCTGTTGATGGGACTTGTCGGCGTGGATGGCTGGGGCCAGTATGCCTTGTTCGGCTTTTATGGATTGTTCATGGCCGCGACCGAGGGTGTCGAGAAGGCGCTGGTGGCCGATCTTGCGTCCGAGGATCGGCGAGGCACGGCATTCGGATGGGCCCGGAGTCTGATCAGACTGCCTCCCGAGCAACCCCGTAATCAAAACCTCGAGCCCATGACCCGGCGCAACATCCCTCCTCGACAACATGCCTGTTCTGGCGTCGAGGGATCACCTCGCCGTCAGGGCTGGGCGCGCCAGCTGCCGTCGGGCTGGCGGCAGGCCGTGCCCCACATCTGTTCCACGCGCCCGCCGATCACGGCGCTCACCTGGTATTCGCGGCAGGGGACTTCGTCGCTGCCGTAGGTGCGCGTGGGCACCACGGTGTAGCGGTAGCCGGTGTCCGGGTTGAGCCATTGGCTGGGCACGCCGGTGCGTACGGTCTCCAGGGCCTGCGCGGTCATGTACCGGTCACGCTCGTTCATGGAGCGTCCCACGGTGCCGCCCACGGCCACGCCAGCGAGCGTGCCCAGGATGACGGCGGCCGTTCGGCCACTGCCGTGGCCGAATTGCGAACCCACCGCACCACCGAGCAGACCACCGATCACCATGCCGCTCTGCTCCTGGGTCACCGGGGCCTGGCAGGCCACCAGACTGAAGGTGGCCAGCACAACGAGCAACGAACGTTTCAGGGCAGATGTGTGCATGGCGAATGGGTTGGGCAATGTCGCTGCGTGCAGCAGAGCTCTCAGTCTGTGCGGGCTGCAATCGGCGCGCTTGAGCACGCTCAATGCCTGCGCAGATTGGCATTCACAAGGGGATGACGCGGGCCAGCACCGCACCGCGCCCACAACGCTCGCCCGCCGGAACCAGGATGGACTCGAGCACGCCGCTGTGGGGGGCAGCAATGTCCACCGTTTGCTGCACCAACCGCACCTGAGCCAGCAACTCGCCCGCGTGCACCACGTCGCCCTCGCTCACCATCCACCGCTCCAACAGCGCCTCATCGCCCGCTTCCAGCGTCAACCACAACAGAGGGTCCAGGGTCACGTCGTTCATGAAGCTCTCCAGCCATGGCGTCATCTTGTCGTGCGGCTGGGTGTACCTGCATTGATCGAACTCAACGGTTGGTGCTCTCGCGGGTCATAGATTGGGTGCCCTCGAACATGGAAGGACTGGTCATGAGAAAGCAGTGGATTCTGGTTGCCAACGGGTCACTCGCCCGTTTCTTCAGTCGCAACGGAGTGGGTGATCCGCTGATGGCGCTGGAGGCTGTCGATTCCCCCGACGGTTGGTTCAAGGGCGCCGAGCGACAACGCGACCGCCTGGACCATGGGAGCAGCGACAACAGCAGCCCCACCGCGCACTTCGAGCCGCACTCGAGCATGCGCAAGAAGGGGGTGCACAACTTCGCTCACGAACTGGCCCGGCGGCTGGAGGAAGGTGTGGTTGATGGCGAATACGAGACCTTCTGGCTGATCGCCTCCAGCCCGCTTTTGAGCGAAATCAAGGTCTGTCTGAACCAGGGTGTGGCCTACCGGTTGAAATGGACGCACGACGCGGATTTCATCGATCTGGACGCGCAGACTCTCGAGAGCCGTCTGCGTGAGTTGCGGGAGCCGCGTGAGATGGGCATGCCAGCACGCTGACGCCATGACCTGTCGGCGCCGAGCGCTCGCACCTTGGCAGGCGCTCACCGCCCGCCCAGACTCTCCTTCTCCATGAGCAGGTAGGTGTTGTAGGCGTTCATGCGGTTGGCAAAGCGGAACATGGGCATGGGCTCGAAGCGGCTCCAGTCGGTGTTGCTGTAGGCCTCCTCAAACGGCACCAGGTCCTTGGCGGCCTGGCCCATGGTGGTGCGCAGGTAGTTGAGGTAGTCGCGCATCACCACCATGTCCTTGCGCGGCTCGGTGGACGCGGCGCCGTGGCCGGGCACCACCACCTGCACGTCAAAGCGCAGCAGGCGGTCCAGCGAGGCGATCCACTGGCCGCTGTCGGCCTGGCCCACGAAAGGCAGGCGTCCGCTGAACATGAGGTCACCGGCGAACAGCACCTGCTCGCTGGGCACATGAATGGCCAGGTCTTCCGGTGTGTGCGATGGCCCCACCCGTTCCACCACGAAGCGCATGCCCGCCAGCTCCAGGGTGGTGGAGTCGGTGAGCCAGCGGTCGGCCGGCACCAGGCGGGTGTGCTCGTCCACCCAGGGCGCGAGCTCGGTGCGCGAGGCCACGAGGCGTTGCGCCGCTGTGTCGGAGTTCAGGTAGGTCCGCGCGTCTTGCTGCGCGATGATCTGCGCACCCAGTTCCTTGAACACCTGCAGGCCGTAGATGTGATCGGCGTGGTAGTGCGTGAGCACCACGTGGGTGATCGGCTTGGGCGTGATCTCGGCGATCTTCTGCACCAGCCGGCGCGCCAGCGCGGGTGAGCCCAGCGCATCGATCACCACCACGCCCTGCGGCGCCACCACAAAGCCGGCGTTGCTGATGAAGTTCTGGTTGGCCGGCGAACCGAGCGCGGCCAGACCTTGCACGAACCAGGTGTTGGGGCCGACCTTCTGCGGCGTCATCTCTGGCGTGGCTTGTGCCGTGGCAGACAGGCTCAGTGCGGCGAGGCCCAACGCAAGGGCACGCAGCAGCCAGCGGCGCACGATCGGGTGCGCGTGGTTCGGCAATGACGGGAACATGGAGCGCTCCTCAGGTGATGGGGTTCGGGGGTCAGTGCTTTGCGCTGCCGGAGGTGCGGGTGGCGGCATCAAAGCCGCCCTTGGCTTTCCACTCTTCCATGCCGCCTTGCAGGATGCGCAGGTTGTCCCAGCCCGCCACGCGCAGCGCAAACCCCGCTTGCGCCGACAGCGAACCGGTGTTGCAGTAGATCAGCACCGGTTTGTCCTTGGGGATCGAATTGCGTTTGGCCAGCACCTGGCGCCAGTCCATGTTGATGGCGCCCGGGATGTGCCCCTTGGCAAACTGCCCGGCGTCGCGCGCGTCGATCAGCACGAACTTCTTCCAGTCGTCCTTGGGGATCTGCTCGGCAAAGATCACGCCACCGCCGTAGTCCACGAACTCCAGGTAGGCCTCCATTTCGTCGATGGCGGCCGCCTTGTTGGCCAGGGCCGCGGTCGAGCCGAGCAGGGCGGCGGTGCTCAGCACCGAAAGAACGATGTGTCGGTGGCGCATGTTGTCTCCGTTATCTGGAAGTAAATTAGCAAGTACTGATATTGTGAGCGAACTGCGGAGGGTTGGGGAAGTGTTCAATGTCGACTCGCGGCCTTCAGTCCAGCGGCTTGAGTTGCTGCAGCAGCGTGGGCAGCAGTTCCGACACCGTGGGGTGGATGTGCATGGTGCGCGCCATCACGTCGCAGCGCACACCAGCGGCCATCTGGTCCAGCAGGCTGTGGACCACCTCGTCGCCGTTGAGGCCGAGGATGGCCGCGCCCAGCAGCTGCCGCGAGTCCGCATCCACCAGCACCTTCATGAATCCCTGGGTCTCACCGGCCTCGCGTGCGCGGCCCACTTTCTGCATCGCCATCTTGCCCATCAGCACCGGGCGTCCGCTTTCGCGCGCCTGTGTTTCGCTCATGCCCATGCGGCCCAGCGCCGGGTCGATGAAGAGGGCGTAGCACGCAATGCGGTCGCTGAGGCGGCGCGGGTCCTTGTCGAACAGGTTGGCCACCACGATCTCGTGGTCGTTCCAGGCGGTGTGGGTGAAGGCACCCCGGCCGTTGCAGTCGCCCACGGCCCACACGCCGTCGGCGCTGGTGCGGCACTGGTCGTCCACCTCGATGTAGCCCTTGTCGTCGAGATGGACGCCGGCATGCTCCAGGCCGAGTCCATCGGTGTTGGGGCGCCGGCCCACGGCCAGCAGCACGTGGCTGCCTTCGATGGGCGCACGTTCGTCGGCGCACTGCGCGCCCACCCTGATGCGCTTGCCGTTGCGTGCCAGCGCCATGCACTCGGCTTCGAGTTCGAAGCGCACGCCCTCGGCCTCGAGAATCTCGCGGATGCCGTCGGACACGTCGGCGTCTTCGCGTGGCAACAGGTGTGCCGCGCGCTCCACCACCGTCACCTCGGCGCCGAAACGGCGCATCATCTGCGCGAACTCCAGGCCGATGTAGCTGCCCCCGACGATGACCAGGTGCTCGGGCACGGTGGACAACGCCATCAACGACGCGTTGTCCAGCGTCGGCACATCGTCGATGCCCTGCAGATCGGGGCGCACCGGGCGACCGCCCACGTTGAGGAAGATGCGTGGCGCGGTGAGCCGGCGGCCATTCACCTCCAGCGTGGCGGGCGCCACGAAGCGCGCGTCACCGGTGATCACCTCGGTGTGGTCCAGACCCCGCATCCAGGCCTCCACCCCCTGGCGCGAGTGCAGCACGATGCCGTCCTTGCGGGCCTTCACGCGCGCCATGTCGACCCGGATCTCGCCCGCGTCAAAACCGTACTCGGCGCCCCTTTGCGCCTGGCGCACGGCGCGCGCGCTGGCCACCAGGGTCTTGGTCGGCACGCAGCCCACGTTGACGCAGGTGCCGCCAAAATGGTGGCGCTCGATCACCGCTGTGCGCAGGCCTTCGCGGGCACAGCGCGCGGCCAGCGCCGGGCCGGCCTGTCCGGCGCCGACGACGATGGCATCAAAAACTTCACCGGGCATGGCGGGGTCCTCCTTGGCGTGTGGATGGCGGGTCGAAGAATTCGATGATGGACCCGGATCACGACCCTGTCGATGCGCTTGCGCCTACCATGCGCAACACGTCAGACCAGCACAGCAAGGCACCCATGAGCAGCAACCGCAGCGTCGACTTCTTCGACCGCCAGTTCGAGCGGCAGATCCACCAGACCGAATCGGCGCTCAACCCGTTCGAGCAGGCCGCGCTGCCGCACCTGCGGGGCCGGGTGCTGGACTTCGGCTGCGGCATGGGCAACCTGGCCCTCGCCGCCGCGCGCCAGGGGTGTTCGGTGCTCGCGCTCGATGCCAGCGAGGTCGCGATTTCACATCTGCAACAGGTGGCCAGTGACCAGGGCCTGCCGGTGCAGGCGCAGGTGGCCGACCTCAGCCGCTACAGCGTGAGCGGCGAATTCGACACCATCGTCTCCATCGGCCTGCTGATGTTCCTGGACTGCGCCACGGCGCACAAGGCGCTGGCCGACCTGCAGGCGCACCTGGTGCCGGGTGGCACGATGGTGGTGAACGTGCTGGTCGAGGGCACGACCTACATGGACATGTTCGACCCCGAGGCGCATTGCCTGTTTGCGAAGGATTTCCTGGAGACCCGGTTGGCCGGCTGGCAGGTGATCGAATCCAGGCACCAGGCATTCGCAGCACCGGGCGACACGGTGAAGTCGTTCGCGACCATCGTCGCGCGCAAGCCCTGAGGCATGCGGCCGGGGGGTCGACATTTCGTGGCCCTTTCTTGATCTGGCGCAACGCGCCATCTGCTCAGGCGCGCATGCTCAAGGCCATGGGACTTTCCCATCAGGAGATCACGATGATTGCACTGAAGACCTTGACCGCACTGTCCACACTCACCTTGCTGGCCGCCTGCGCGGGCCCCGGAGGGTTCCGCGGCCCCCACGCCTCGCCTGCGCATCACCCGGGCGCAGCGCCCATGGCCGTGCAGGGTTCCATGGATTCGATGCATGCGATGCGCGACAAGATGAGGAACGCCAAAACCCCCGAAGAGCGCCAGGCGCTGATGGCCGAGCACATGAAGGCCATGGAAGGCGGCATGGGCGCGATGCAGGGCATGCAGGGGCGGGGCATGCCCATGGACCCGGCCCAGCGTCAACAGATGCTGGAGCAACGCATGGACATGATGCAGACCATGATGGACATGATGATGCAGCGCATGCAGGGAGCCACGGCCACACCGCCTGTCCGATGAACCCTTGACCTTGCCACGGCGGCAAGGATCAAGCTCATGCTCTTGCCATCAACGCAGGAGATCGCTCATGGACGCACACACCCACCACGCCCACGCAGGGCATGCCCACGGCCATGCTCCGGTGCCGGCTCCGGCCGCACCCGGCACGGTCTACACCTGCCCGATGCACCCGGAGATTCGCCAGGACCACCCGGGCAACTGTCCCAAGTGCGGCATGTCGCTGGAGCCGGTCATGCCCGCGCTGGACGAGGCCGAGAACCCCGAACTGCTGGATTTCCAGCGCCGCTTCTGGTGGACCCTGCCCCTCACGGTGGTGGTCACGGTGCTGGCGATGTTCGGCCACAGCCTCGGCTGGTTCGAGATGGCCACCCAGAGCTGGATCGAACTCGTGCTCACCGTGCCCATCGTGCTGTGGGCCGGTTGGCCGTTTTTCGTGCGTGGCGCGCAGTCGGTGGTGAACCGCAGCCCCAACATGTGGACCCTCATCAGCCTGGGCACCGGGTCGGCGTTTGTCTACAGCGTGGTGGCCACGGTGGCTCCGCAGGTGTTCCCCGAGTCGTTCGTCTCGATGGGGCGGGTGGCGGTGTACTTCGAAGCGGCGGCGGTGATCATCTCGCTCACCCTGCTGGGGCAACTGCTGGAACTCAAGGCGCGCTCACAGACCTCGGCGGCCATCCGTTCGCTGCTGGGGCTGGCGCCCAAGACCGCGCGGCGCATCACGGCCGAAGGGCAGGAGGAAGACGTGCCGCTGGCCCATGTGCATGTGGGCGATCTGCTGCGCGTGCGCCCGGGCGAGAAGGTTCCCACCGATGGCACGGTGGTCGAAGGCAGCAGCGCGGTGGATGAATCCATGCTCACCGGCGAGCCGCTGCCGGTGACCAAGCGCGTCGGCGACAAGCTGATCGGTGCCACGCTCAACACCAGCGGTGCCCTGGTGATGAAGTCCGAGCATGTGGGGTCTGCCACCGTGCTCTCGCAGATCGTGCAGATGGTCGCCATGGCGCAGCGCTCTCGCGCGCCCATGCAGCGCATGGCCGACCAGGTGGCGGGCTACTTCGTGATGGGGGTCGTGGTGGTGGCGTTGCTCACCTTTTTCGTCTGGGGCTGGTTCGGGCCCGAGCCGAGCTGGGTGCATGCGCTCATCAACGCGGTGGCCGTGCTGATCATCGCGTGCCCCTGCGCGCTGGGGCTGGCCACGCCCATGTCCATCATGGTGGCCACCGGTCGTGGCGCCACCCACGGTGTGCTGTTTCGCGACGCCGCCGCCATCGAGAACCTGCGCAAGGTCGACACGCTGATCGTCGACAAGACCGGCACCCTGACCGAAGGG
>NZ_JAKFEO010000017.1:0-35057 GCF_036675665.1 Hydrogenophaga sp.
CGCCGCTTCGCGGGTCGCTGCCCCCCGAGGGGGCTGTTTCGCCTTGGGGCGGCCCGGCGGCGAAACGCCCTTCTATGAATCAACTTCAAGTTTTTCTGCCCTGCGCCGCCGGCGTGGAGGACATGCTCGCCGCCGAGGTGAAACGCATCACCGGCGTGGACGCGCCGCACAAGGCGCGCGGCGGTGTGGCGCTCAACGCCTCGTGGCGCGACGCCATGCGCCTGAACCTGCACAGCCGCCTCACGCAGCGGGTGCTGGTGCAGCTCTGGCACGGCGACTACCGCAGTGAACAAGACCTCTACCACGCCGCCAGCGACGTGGCCTGGGAGATCTGGTTCACGCCGGCGCAGACCATCAAGGTGGAGATCACCGCGCAGCACAGCCCGCTGACCAGCCTGAACTTCGCCGCGCTGAAGGTGAAAGACGCGATCTGCGACCGCTTCCGCGAGAAGCGCGGCGAGCGCCCCAGCGTCAACACCACCTGGCCCGACGTGCGCATCTACGTGCACCTGACCACCGACACGGTGAGCCTGTACATCGACACCTCGGGCGAACCGCTGTTCAAGCGCGGCTGGCGCGAGGACAAGGGCGACGCGCCACTGAAGGAAACCCTGGCCGCGGCCATGATCGCCGCCACCGGCTGGGACGCCTGCGCCGACCAGCCGCTGGACGCCATCGTGCCGCTGTACGACCCTTGCTGCGGCAGCGGCACGGTGGTGATCGAGGCCGCGCAGATCGCGCTCAACATCGCGCCCGGCCTGCTGCGCCGTTTCGCGTTCGAGAAACTGCTGCCCTTCCAGCCGCACGTGTGGCAACCCATTCTGGAAGACGCCGAGCGCCAGCAGCGCGAATGGCCCGAAGGCCACGCGCCCATCGTCTTCGGCAGCGACGTGTCCTTCCGCATGGTCGACTTCGCGCAGCGCAACGCCGAGCGCGCGGGTGTGGCCCATGCCATCGAGCTGCGTGGTGGCGACGCCCTGCAGCGCATGCCGCCCAGCGACCGGCCCGGCGTGATGCTGCTCAACCCGCCGTACGGCGAGCGCATTGCCGCCGCCGGCGTGGCCGGGCAAAGCTCGGAGGACCGCGCCAGCGCCCGCGCCCAGCGCATGGCACCGCGTGAACCACGCACGTTCACGGTCGGCAAGGCGGCGCCACCCCCGCCCGGACTCGGCAGGGAAAGCGCCCAGATGCCTGATGGCGGGGACGGCAGCGACTTCTTCAACCAGCTCGCCGCCCACTGGAAGAGCCACTACGCCGGCTGGACCGCCTGGCTGCTCACGCCCGATCTCAAGCTGCCCGGCAAGATGCGCTTCAAGGAATCGCGCCGCGTGCCCCTGTGGAACGGCCCGATCGAATGCCGCCTGTTCCGCTTCGACCTGACCGCAAGGCGGGAGGCAACCCCGCCGCGCTCCGCGCGTCCCCCGGAAGGGGGCGATGTCTAGGACCGGCGAAGCCGGATCCGCGACATCTCTGGACCGAGAGGCCTCGCTCGTGAACCCGCTCGTGCTCGACACCAACATCGCGCTCGACCTGTTCGTCTTTGAAGACCCGGCCACCGAACCGCTGCGCGCGGCCCTGGCCGGAGGCGAATGGCTGGCCACCGCCGCCATGCGTGAAGAACTCGTGCGCGTGCTGGCCTACCCGCAGATCGCACGCCGCCTGACAGCGCAGGCCCGGCCCGCGCAGGATGTGCTCGACGCCTTCGACCGCTGCACACACCTCGTGCCCGACGCACCCAAGGCCGCCTACACCTGCAAAGACCCTGACGACCAGAAGTTCATCGACCTCGCCACGGCCCACCGCGCCACACTGGTCAGCAAGGACGACGCGGTGCTGTGCATGGCCAGGCGGCTGGCGCGCGTGGGCGTCAACGTTTGTCGAGAGTGGAGTCCCAGCCATGTGGATTGAAATTCGCCAGCTGTCCCTCGTCGCCTGCGCCTTGTGCTGCGCCCATGCCTGGGCCATCCCGCGTTGCGAACTCAATGGTGAAAGCGTGAGCCCCTACAACGGCAACACCACCGCCGGCAAGAGTGGCCTGATGCGCTGCGTCAACGACGACGGCCAGGTACGGAGACTCGAGCAGACGCTGCGCGAGGGCCGCATCGTCGGCCCGGTGGTGATGGTGCTGGCCGACGGTGAGCGTCGCGAATACAGCGTCAACGAACGCGGCAACCGCGACGGCCTGGCGCGCACGTTCGATGGCAAGGGCACGCTGCGCAAGGAAGAGAACCTGGAAGACGGCAGTGCCGTGGGCGTGCAGAAAAGCTTTGCCGAAGCCGGTCACCTGCAGGCGCTGCATTTCGCGGCCGGGCGGCGCACCGTGCTCACCATCGCCTGGCTGGCCGACGGCAGCTTGACCGAGCTGCGCTGTGCCGCCGTGACGCTGGTGCCGCAAGACCGCGAGGTGTGTGGTCACGCGGGCCGCGCCAGCGACGTCACGCTGTACCGCGAAGCGGGCCAGCCCGCGGGCACCGTGAGCTACCTGAAAGGCCAATTGCAGCGCCTGACTGTGCTGGATCGCGAAGGTCGACTCGTGCGCACCGAAGAGCTCAGGGAGGGCCGGCGCATCAAGCGGGTGTTCTACCCATCGGGCAAGCCGCGCTCCGAGGCCGACTTCATCGAACGCGACCCCAACAGCCGCGAGGGCCGCGAGGGGGTCGCGCGCGAGTGGGCCGAGAGCGGTCAACTCACGCAGGAAACCAGCTGGGCCGACGGCCACGAGCAGCGCATCCACCAGTGGTACCTGAACGGCAAGCAGAAGCTGCGCCAGCAGATCCGCCGCGACGGCCGCAACCAGGAGCGCACCACCGAGAGTTTCTGGGACAACGGCCTGCCCGCGGCGGTGAACAACGAGCGCAACGGCCATCTGCAAGGCTGGCAGAAATACTTCACCGAAGCGGGTGTGCTCGCGCGCGAAGACGAACATGGCGAGCGCGGCGTGTTGTTGCGCCGCAAGCACTACGGTGCGCAAGGTGTGTTCGAGCGCGAGGAGCGATTCCTGGAAGACGGTTCGCGCATCTGATCCGCGACAGTCGGGGTTGCAACAACACGAGGAGCGCAACATGGTCATTCGCGTGGTTCGGCTGGGCAGCGACAGGGTGGTGGGCGAAGGCACCCGCATCGGCACCGTGCGACGCCCGCCGCGCGGCGTGCCCAGGACCGCGTTCGCCTCGGGCAACTGGTACGACGTGTGGTACCCCAACCTCGCGCCCAGCGTGGACACCATGAAGCTCGGGCAGGAGGCCCGCACGCCTGCGCAGTGGCTGGCCTTCACACGCAAGTACCGCGCCGAGATGGCCACGCCTGACAACGCGCGCAACATCGAGTTGCTCGCGACACTTTCGCACCAGACGGATTTTTCAGTGGGGTGCTACTGCGAGCACGAATCGCACTGCCACCGCTCGGTGCTGCGCGAACTGCTGCTGGAGAAAGGCGCGAAGGTGGAACCATGAGCATGACCGACCTTCTGATGCTCTTCACCGCCTTGGGCGCGGCCACGGTGGGCGGTGTGTTCTTCGCCTTCTCCAGCTTCGTGATGAAGGCGCTGGCGCAGTTGCCCGCGGCCCAGGGCGTGGCGGCCATGCAGCGCATCAACGTCGTCGTGATCAACCCGTGGTTCATGGGCGCCTTCATGGGCACACTGCTGCTGTCCATCGCGTGTGTGGTGGTGGCTGGCCTTCTGTGGAGCGCGCCGCGCTCGGCCTGGCTGCTCGCGGCCGGCCTGCTGTACGCCGTGGGCACCTTCGGCGTCACCATGGTCTTCAACGTGCCGCGCAACGATCGTCTGGCGCGCCTTGACGCCGCGTCTGCGGAGGCGGCGGTCTACTGGCCGGTTTATGTGCGCGAATGGATCTTCTGGAACCATGTGCGCACCGCGGCGGGCCTGGTGTCCGCGGCATGTGCAGTCCTGGTCTGGACCCGGTGATGCTCTTGCACCCGAAGGCGTCGATCCCAAGGCCCGACGGGGCCTGATTCAGCCCAACCCGAACCGGTCCGCATGCGCCTGCGGCCAGTAGATGGTGAACACCGCGTGCTGGCCGGTCAGGTCGTGCAGCAGGGCGCCGGGCAGGGTTTCGGGCAGCAGGTTGGCGAGCAGGCGCACCTCGTTCTGGTTGACGCGGCGCACCAGGTGGTGGGCGGTGATCTCGCCGGGGTGTTGCAGGCCGGCGGCCTGGATGAGTTCCTGCAAGGCCACGAGCGTGCGCTGGTGAAACTGGTGCACGCGCTCGGCCTTGTCGGGCACCACCAGCGCTTGCTGGCGCACCGGGTCCTGGGTGGTCACGCCCGTGGGGCATTGCCCGGTGTGGCAGCTCTGGGCCTGGATGCAGCCCAGCGCAAACATGAAGCCGCGTGCGCTGTTGCACCAGTCGGCGCCGATGGCCATGGCGCGCACGATGTCGAAGGCGCTGATCACCTTGCCCGCGCAACCGATCTTGATGCGGTCGCGCAGGTTCACGCCCACCAGCGTGTTGTGCACCAGGCGCAGGCCTTCCTGCAGCGGTGCGCCCACGTGGTCGGTGAATTCCAGGGGTGCCGCACCGGTGCCTCCCTCGGCGCCATCGACCACGATGAAGTCGGGCGTGATGCCGGTGGCCAGCATGGCCTTGACGATGGCGAACCACTCCCACGGGTGGCCGATGCACAGCTTGAAGCCCACCGGCTTGCCGCCGGAGAGTTCACGCAGTCGGACGATGAAATGCATCAATTCGATGGGCGTGGAGAACGCGCTGTGAGCGGCGGGTGAGATGCAGTCCTGGCCGGCGATCACGCCGCGCGCGGCCGCGATCTCGGGCGTGACCTTGGGCCCCGGCAACACACCGCCGTGCCCCGGCTTGGCGCCCTGGCTGAGCTTGATCTCGACCATCTTCACCTGCGGGTCCATGGCGTTGGCCTTGAAGCGGTCGGGGCTGAAGTGGCCGTTTTCGTCGCGGCAGCCAAAGTAGCCCGAGCCGACTTCCCAGATCAGGTCGCCACCGTGCAGCCGGTGGTAGGCGGAGATCGAACCTTCGCCGGTGTCGTGCGCAAAGCCGCCGCGCCTGGCACCGGCGTTGAGTGCCTGGATCGCGTTGGCCGAGAGCGCTCCGAAGCTCATGGCCGAAATGTTGAACACGCTGGCCTCATACGGCTGCGTGCAGCCCGGCCCGCCGATGGTCAGGCGAAAGTCGTGCGAGGCAATCAGGCTGGGCGCCATCGAGTGGTTGAGCCACTCGTGGCCGGTGGCGTTCTGATCCACCTGCGTGCCAAAGGGGCGCTTGTCGGTCTCGCCCTTGGCGCGCGCGTAGGCCAGGCTTCGCTGACTGCGCGAGAACGGTGTGGTTTCGTTGTCGCTTTCCAGAAAGTACTGCCGGATCTCGGGGCGGATCTTCTCCAGCATGAAGCGCAGATGGCCGATGACGGGGTAGTTGCGCAGCACCGAGCTTTTCGTCTGCCGCAGGTCGTGCAGGCCCAGCACCGACAGGCCGGCGAACAGCAGAAACCAGCCACCCCCGATGCCGAAAGCCACCAGCGTGAACAGGCTCAGGAGCGCCACCAGCAGACACAAGGCCAGCGCGGTGTAGCGCACGGGATACAGGGCATTGAGGCGATCGAGCATGTGTGTGCGGAGATGAAAGGAGGGTGTACGGGCAAATTAGTGCGGAAGCGGTATTGGTACGGTGTCGAGCGGATTGAAAAATGGCCATCTTCGCACTCCCGGCCGTCGATCGGCCCTGAAGGTGGCGCACTTTTCCCTTTCTCCCGGAGGGATCGGCCCACTTTCCACCCACCTGGTTGGCCGTCCATGCGCTCTGCTCCGTACACCTCCTGGTTCCTGATGACCGCCTTGCTGGCCATGGCCGGCATGGCGGCCGCTCAGCCGTTACCCGATGCCGGGCAGATCCAGCGCGAGGTCTTGCCTCGGCCCACGGCGCCGGTGCCTGTGGCGCCACCCATCGACATCCGTGAACCCGCCAACGGTGCGAGCGCCGCGGGCGGCGCGCGGTTCGTGGTCACGGCCGTGGTCCTGCGGGGCAACACGGTGTTGTCCACCGACGAACTGCTCGCGTTGGTGGCCGTCCTGCCCGGCCCGGGGCGCACCCTGGCCGATGTGCAAGCCGCCGCGTGGCGCATCACGGCCCACTACCGCGCACAAGGCTACCCGGTGGCGCGCGCCTTCGTGCCGGCGCAAGACGTCACCGCCGGCGAGGTGCGCATCGACGTGCTCGAAGGCCGCATCGACCGCGTGGAGCTGCACAACAGCAGCCGCCTGAGCGATGCGGCCTTGTCCGCCACGCTGGGCGGCGTGCAGGCCGGCGAGGTCATCGCCACCGCACCCATCGATCGTGCCCTGCTGCAGTGGAGCAGCACGCCCGGTGTGGGCGCGGCGCGCGCCACCCTGCAGCCCGGTGAACGCGTGGGCACTTCGCGGCTGGGCCTCGAGTTCGATGCCGCGCCGCTGGCACAGGGCAGCGTGGCGCTGGACAACCACGGCAGCAATTACACCGGCCGCGCCCGCCTGGCCGGCCTGTTGCAGATCAACAGCCCGCTGGGCCTGGGCGATCAGCTCGGTCTGGCGGCCCTCACCAGTGGCCACGGCCTGCGCCATGGCCGCATCGCCTACGAGCTGCCGGTGGCCAGCGCCGGCACGCGCGCCGGCCTGGTGCACCAGGAAACACGCTACCGCCTGGGCGGTGATTTCGCCGCACTGCAGGCCAGCGGTCGGGCCCGGAGCAGCCGCGCTTTCGTGAGCCATCCGTTCGTGCTCACGCCCATCAGCCGCATCAGCGCCACGTTGACCTCCGTCGACCAGTCGCTGCACGACCGGGTCGATGCTGTCGCGGTGGCCACCGACAAATCGCTGGCAACGGTCAGCGGCGCCTTGCGCGGCAGCTGGAACGATCTGGCCGGCGAGCGCCTGTCCACCGCCGATCTGCAGATCGTGAGCGGCCGCCTGCGCATCCAGAGCCCGGCCGCCGCCGCGCAGGACGCCGGCACGGCGCGCACGCAGGGCCACTTCACCCGTTGGGAATGGGAGCTCAGCCACCTGCAGCGCGTGGCTACGCATTCGCAGATCTTCGTGGCCCACGCCGGCCAGCGCGCCAGCCGCAACCTCGACAGCGCCGAGAAGTTCGCCATCGGCGGCCCGCGCGCGGTGCGCGCCTACGCCAGCGGTGAAGCCAGTGGCGACGAGGCCGACCGCCTCACCCTGGAGTGGCGGCAAAGCCTCTCGCCCGCGCTGCAGGGCGTCGTGTTCTACGACATCGGACGCGTGGTCTACAACCGCAAACCCTTCGATCCCGGCGCCGCCACCCACCGCACGCTCTCGGGCGTGGGCATGGGCCTGAACGCCGAAGGGTCTGTCGCGGGCCTGCCGCTGAACCTGCAAACCACGTTGGCCTGGCCGCTGCTCGGACGCCCGACGCGGGGCAACGTACCCACGCTCTGGTTCACCCTGAACGCGCGTTTCTGAACCTCTTCCTGGAGCGCACCTTGCCCTGCGCTTTCTCGCCTCACCGTCTCAACCGAAAGCCCGCACCATGAACCGCACCCATCGCCTCGTCTGGAACACGACCCGCTGCACCTGGCAAGCCGTGAGCGAAACCGCTGCCGCGCGCGGTCCGGGCGGGGGCCTGCGCAGGGCAGCGCGCCGCCAGGCCCGCGGGCTGGCCGCGCTGGCGTTGGCCTGCGCCGGCACCGCCGCCCTGGCCGGCCCGCAAGGCGGGCAGGTCACGCTGGGCAGCGCCAGCGTGGCGCAATCGGGCAGCACCACCACCATCACCCAGACCAGTGCGCAGACCGCCATCGACTGGCAAAGCTTCAGCGTGGACGCGGGCGAGACCGTGCGCTTCGTGCAGCCCGGCGCGCAATCGGTGGCGCTCAACCGCGTGCTCGGCACCGAGGCCAGCCACATCCTGGGCCGGTTCAGCGCCAACGGCCAGGTGTTCCTGCTCAACCCCAATGGCGTGCTGTTCGGCACCAGCGCACGGGTCGACGTCGGCGGTTTGGTGGCCAGCACGCTGTCGCTGTCCAACGAAGACTTCGCCGCCGGGCGCATGCAGCTCAGAGGCACCAGCACCGGCAGCGTGAGCAACGCCGGGCAGATCACCGCCGCCGAAGGCGGCTACGTGGTGCTGGCCGCGCCGCAGGTGCACAACAGCGGCACCATCAGCACGCACCTGGGGCACAGCGTGCTGGCCGCGGGCGAACACGTCACGCTGCAGCTGCAGGGCGGGGGCCTGCTGGGTTACCGCATCGAGCGCGGCGCGCTGCAGGCCCTGGTCGAGCAGGCCGGCCACATCAGCGCCGACGGTGGCGCCATCCTCATCGAAGCCAAGGCGCTGGACGCACTGGCCAGCGCGGTCGTCAACCACAGCGGCATCAGCCAGGCGCGCACCGTGCAGGAGCGCGAGGGCCGCATCGTGTTGCTGGGCGACATGGCCGTGGGTCGCACCCACGTGGACGGCACGCTGGATGCCTCGGCCTCCGAGGGCGGCAACGGCGGTTTCATTGAAACCAGCGCGGCCACGGTGAAGGTGGCCGACGGTGCACGCATCACGACCTCGGCAGCGCAAGGCACGGCGGGCACCTGGCTCATCGACCCGACCGACTTCACCATCGCCGCCACCGGCGGCGACATCAGCGGCGCAACGCTGAGCGCCGCACTGGCCAGCAGCAACGTGGTGCTCGACAGCACCGCGGGCGCACAGGACGGCGCAGGCGACCTGTTCGTGCGCGACCAGGTGAGCTGGAGCGCCAACCGCCTCACGCTGCGCGCGCAGCGCGACATCCACCTCTACCAGGACCTGGTGGGCTCGGGCAGCGCGCAGTTGACGATGGCCTATGGCTTGGCCAGCGACACCGGCGCGGGCAGCGACTACCACCTGCACAACGCCACGCGCGTGTACCTGCCCGAGGGGCTGAACCTGAGCCTGCAGCAGGGCCGGCTGGGCACGGACCGGACCTACCAAGTGATCACGCAGGGCTCCGGCTTCACCGGCATCAACAACGACCTCACCGGGCACTACGCGCTCGGCGGGTCGATCAGCGGTGTGAGCGCCACAGAAAACGTCATCGGTGGCGAGTTCACCGGGCAGTTCCACGGGCTGGGCCATCAACTGGTCGGGTTCTCGGTCAGCGCCAGCGGTGCAGGCCGTGATTTCTATGTTGGGATGTTCCGCGTGGTGGGCACAGCGTCCGTTCTGCGCGACTTCCAGTTGATCAATGGCTTGTTTTTCTTGACGGGCGCAGAACTTGGCGTCACCAACTACTTTGGCACGCTGGCTGCGATCAACAACGGCCTGATTCACAAGGTGTATTCCAACAGCCGGTTCTACAACTCCGGCGACTTTCAAGCCGGGGGCGGCCTGGTGGCCATCAACAACGGCACCATACGGCAGTCTCAAGTCGATCTTGGCTTTGGCTTTACCTCGACAGGTCTCCATGCCAACTGGCTTTCCAACAATGGTGGCAGTCCTGTAGGGCAGATCGCGGGCATCAACACGGGTTTGATCGAGGACAGCGTGGGTTCCAGCCGTGTCAGCACCTCCGCACCCGATTACACCAGCGTCTTCATCGGCCTTGTGGGCAGCAACACCGGCACCCTCAACCGCTCCTACGCCACCTTTCCCGACAACCAGGTCCACGACAACAACATCGCGCGCACGCTGACCGAGGCCGAGATGAAGCAGGCCGCCACCTACGCCGGCTGGAGCATCGGCAGCGACGCCGACGGCGATTCGGTCTGGCGCATTCACGAGGGTGAGTCCACCCCGCTGCTGCGCGACTTTCGCCGTCGCGTGGACATGCAGACCCAGTTGACCTTCAACGGCGAGACCCAGGCCGAAGGCAGCGTCAGCGGGCGCGATGCCGGCTTCTACGCCGCCACCATCGACATGAAGCCGCTCGGCCAGGAAGTCACCGGTGGCCTGACCATCACCCCCGCGCTGCTGAGCGTGAGCAGCACCGACGTGAACCGCATCTACGACGGCAGCACGGACGCCACCGGCGCGGCGGCGCGCATCGTGAGCGGCCAACTCTTCGGCGCCGACAGCCTGAGCGGCGGCAGCTTCGCCTTCACCGACCGCCATGTGGGCACCGGCAAGACCGTGAACGTGCAAGGCGTCACCGTCGTGGACGGCAACGGCGGGGCCAACTACGCGCTCACGCTGGTCGACAACACCAGCAGCTCAATCGCTGCAGCGCCGTTGCAGCTCAGTGTCGACCCCACCAGCAAGGTCTACGACGGCACCACCGATGCCACCACCACCTGGCACTTGAGTTCGGGCAGCCTGTTCGGCACAGACACGCTGGACAGCGCGCGCCTGAGCTTCGACACCCGCCACGCGGGCGACAACAAGCGCCTGCTGCTGAGCGATGCGGTGCTCAGCGACGGCAACGGCGGGGCCAACTACACGCTCACGCTGGCCGACAATGCCGGCAGCAACATCACACCTGCCCCCTTGGTGCTCACGGCCGATGCCGCCTACAAGGCCTACGACGGCAACACCGATGCGCAGACCACCTGGCACGTGAGTTCGGGCACGCTCTTCGGCACCGACGCGCTGAGCAGCGTGGCCCTGAGCTACGACACGGCCGAGATCGGTATCAACAAAACCCTGCACCTGAGCGAGGCCGTGCTGGCCGACGGCAACGGCGGCGCCAACTACACGATCACCCTGGCCGACAACGCGGACAGCCGCATCGCTGCCGCCAATGCCGGAACCCTGCGCCTGGCACAGGCCGTGGCAGCCGTAAGGCAGGCGCCGCAACCCGATCCTGCTCGGGTGCCCAATGGGCAGGACATCGGGACCGTGGGCGTGGTCGAGCACCTGCTGGTGGTGGACTGCGGCATCCAACTGCCGCCCGGTGCTTCCACCGACAACTGCCACTCCGAGCGCCTTCTCGCTCGAAAGCCCGCCCTCTGAACCGCACCCACCGCGGCGCCATCGGGTACGTCGAGCGCCGACCGTCGTTGATTCAGGGCGCGCGGCTAAACTGGCAGCCTTTCAGCCAGGCCCCGCGCCCATGAGCACCCCCACATCCACCCCCCTCGAATCCACCGACTTCGACACGCTCGACGCCATCCTCGACGACCTGCGCACACGCGGCGAAGACGTGCCGCAATGGGAGTTCTGCGAAGGCGCCATGGCCGCGCTGCTGTGCACGCGCCGCCCGGTGGAGCCGGCGGAGTTCCTGCCCATGCTGCTGGGCACCGGTCCGCTGCCCACCGCACCCCAGGAAGACGGCACCCACTTCGCCAACACCGCGCAGTTTGAGCAGTTCATGGCGCTGTGGGCGCGTCGCAGCGCCGAGGTGTCGGCCTCCCTGGCCGCGCCGGTGGAGACGCTGGAAGACGAGCGCAGCTACCACCCCGAGCTGATGGACGTGCGCGGTGCCGTGGCCGCCCTGCCCGAAGCCGAGCGCGCCGACTTCAAAGACCAGGAACTGCCGGCCTACGCGCAGGTGTGGGCATTGGGCTTCATGTTCGTGGTGGAGAACTGGCCCGAAGACTGGGAGCCGCCGCGCGACAAGGACACCGCTGCCTGGATCGACGAGGCGCTGGACCACGTGGTGGCCCTGACCGAAGACGACACCGGCACGCCCACGGTGAACATGCACGCCGAGGACGGCCCGCCGAGCGTGAGCGACGAGCGCCTCAACGCGTTCGGTGCGGCCATCTGGGCGGTGTATGACCTGGCCCAGATCGGCCGAAGCCTGGGGCCGCGCGTGGAACCGGTTCGCAAGACCGAGACGCCAGGGCGCAACGACCCTTGCCCCTGTGGCAGCGGCAAGAAATACAAGAAGTGCCACGGGGCCTGACCCAGCCCAACGGCTTGAGGATCTGGCGACGTCCCATCTCTCAAGCCCCATCCGGTACAACCCGAGGTGAGGGCTCGCCCGCCGACCCGGTTGGTTTCTAGAACGTCCCGAGGTCGAACGGCCCACCCTGTTCCAGCGCACGCTGGTAGGCGGGCCGCTCGTGGATGCGGCGCAGCCAGTCGGTGAGCTTGGGCCGGTTCTTCAGCAGGCCGCGCGCGGCGGCCGCTTCGATGCCGAAGCTCATCTGCACGTCGGCGGCGCTGAACGAGCGTCCCACGAACCAGGGGCCGTGTTCCGCCAGTTCGGCTTCGAGGTAGTCGAAGTGCCGTTTCAGGTTGGGCGTGACCAGCAGCCCCTTGATCTTGGACGAGATGCCCATGGCGATCGGCCGCACCAGCAATGGGCTCTTGCGCTCGATCTGGTCGAACACCAGCTGCAGCAGCAGCGGCGTGGCGAGCGAACCTTCGGCGTAGTGCATCCAGTAGCGGTAGCGCAGGAAGCTCGGTGTGCCCGGTTCGGGCGCGAACTTGCCCTCGCCGTAGGTCTCGACCAGGTATTCCAGGATCGCACCCGACTCGGCCAGCGTGGCCTTGCCGTCGGTGACCACCGGTGACTTGCCCAGCGGGTGAACCTTCGTCAGCGCAGGTGGCGCCAGCATGGTCTTGGGGTCGCGTTCGTAGCGCTCGATCTGGTAGGGCACGCCCAGCTCTTCAAGCAGCCAGAGCACGCGCTGCGAGCGCGAGTTGTTGAGGTGGTGGACGGTGATCATGTGGGCGTCTCTGCGGTGGTGGTCATGAAGCTGAGCAACGCCGAGGCCGTGGCCTCGGGCAGCTCTTCGGGAATGAAATGGCCCGCCGGCAGCGCCTCGCCGCTCGCGGTGCCTGCGCACTGCGCCTGCCAGAGCGCGAGCGGGTCGAAGAACTTCTGCACCACGCCGCGCTCGCCCCACAGCACGAGCATGTCGCAGGCGATGCGCCGACCGCGCGCGCGGCTCTCGCGGTCGTGATCCAGGTCGATGCCGGCGCTGGCACGGTAGTCCTCGCACGCGCTGTGGATGGCCTCCGCCCGGCAGAAGCAGCGCTCGTACTCGGCCAGCGCCTGCGGCTCGATGTGCGGCAGGCGTGGGCCGCCCTTGGCTGCCACGCTGCCCCAGCCACCGAGCTTGGCGTGCAGGTAGGCCTGCGCGTTGCCGCCGATCATGAGCTCGGGCAGCGGTGCGGGCTGGATCAGGTGGAACCAGTGGTAGTAGGCGCGGGCAAACGCCATGTCGGTGCGGGCGTACATGTCCAGCGTGGGCGCGATGTCGATCACGCAGAGTTTGCGCACCCTCTCGGGGTGGTCGAGCGCCAGGCGGTGCGCCACGCGCCCGCCGCGGTCGTGGCCGCAAAGGTAGAACGTGTCGATGCCCAGCGCGTCCACCACGTCGACCACGTCCTGCGCCATCGCGCGCTTGCTGTAGTTGCTGTGGTCGCTCAGACCGGGCGCGTGGGACGAATCGCCGTAGCCGCGCAGGTCGGGCAGCACCAGCTTGAAGTGCGGCGCGAGTTCGCGCGTCACGCGCTGCCACATCACGTGCGTCTGCGGAAAGCCGTGCAGCAGGACGAGCGTGGGGCCGTCGGCTTGTCCACCCACGCGCACGGCCGCCTGCGCGCTCTGGGTCTGCAGTTGTTGAAACTCGAATCCGGCGAACCAGTCAGAGGTCATGTGTTTGTCTCCTGCGTTCGAGTGTAGGCGTGGACCACGGCGACATCAGGCGAGCGCCTGCGGCAAGGCCCCCGCCAGAAAGTCCCACACCTGGCGGATGCGCGGGTTGCTGCGGATTTCGCGGTGCACCGCCAGCCACACGGGCAAGGGCGGGATAGAGAGCGTGGGCAGCAAGGGCACAAGGTCTGGATTCTGCCGCGCCACATAGCGCGCCAGAAAACCCACGCCCAGCCCCGCATCCACCGCGGCCTGGTAGGCGTTGAGGTCGTCGGTGCGCACGGCAAAGCTCTCGCGTTGCATCGGGTACCCCATGGCGGCGAAACCACGCAGGATGTCGGTGTTGCGGTCGTTGCCCACCAGGTCGTGCGCCAGCAGATCCTCGGGCACGCGTGGCGTGCCGCGACGGCGCAGGTAGTCGCGGTGCGCGTAGGTGCCCAGGGCGACCTGGCCCACCTTCTTGCACAGCAGCGTGGCCTGGTCGGGCCGCACCATGCGCAGCGCGATGTCGGCCTCGCGCTGCAGCAGGTTGCTCACCGCGTTGCTCGACACCAGCTCCACCTGGATGTCCGGAAAAGCCTGGCGCATCTGCACCAGCACCGGCGGCAGCAGCACGCACGTGACGGGCTGACTGGCGCTGATGCGCACGGTGCCTCGCGCGTCGGCCTGTGCGCCCGCGGCCTGGCGCGCCAGCTGATCGGCCGCACCCGACATGGAGCGCGCCGCTTCGGCCAGGCGGTGCGCATGTGCGGTGGGCACCAGCCCCCGGCCGGTGCGCTCGAACAGCACCACCCCGAGCTGAGCTTCAAGCTCTCCGATGTGGCGGCCCACCGTCGGCTGGCTGGTATTGAGAGCGCGGGCAGCGGCCATCAGGCTGCCGCGGTCCAGGGCCGCGAGGAACGATGGGATCAAGGCCCAGTTGAAGTCGCCGGTATGCATTTGTGCATGTCTGGTGTTTGAGTTCAGGCAATTGTGTATGGGGTCACAAGTTTCCACAATGCGTTCCATGGCACCGGCGGTCGGTGCTCTCTCTGGAGTCCCTTCATGAACACATCCCCTTCTTCTGCTTCGTCCGGCACCGTGCTGGTCCTGGGGGGTCGAGGCCGTTTCGGCCTGGCTGCGGTGCAGGCGTTTGCCCGGGGCGGCTGGCGTGTGCTGGCCCAGATGCGCCCCGGTGCGCAGGCGCCGCGGGTCGGTGGCGTGCAGTGGTTGACCCTGCCGCTGGGCACGGCGGATGCCGTGCAGGCGCTGGTGGATCAGGTGCGGCAGGCTGGCGGAGCGAGCGTGGTGGTGCACGCCCTCAATCCCAACCAGTACACGCGCCCGGCCTGGGAGCGGGAGGCCTGGCCCATGCTGCAGGCCGGGATGCGCGCGGCGCGATCGCTGGGCGCCACACTGATGCTGCCGGGCAATGTCTACAACTTCGGTCGGAGCATGCCGGAGCTGCTGATGGAAGGTGCGCCCTACCGCCCCAGCATGGCCATGGGCCAGATCCGCAGCGCCATGGAAGAGCGGCTGGAGGCCGCCACGCAGCGCGGCGAACTGCGCGCGGTGGTCGTGCGCGCGGGCAATTTTTATGGACAAGGCGAGGGCACCTGGCTCGACCGCGCCATGCTCACCGGCATCCGGCGCGGCAAGCTGGTGTTCCCCGGCCCCATGGACGTGGCCACGCCCTGGGCCTACCTGCCCGATCTGGCACAGACCTTCGTGGCGGTGGCCGGGGTGCGCCATTCGATGCCGGCTTTCGAGCAACTGCACTTCAGCGGTCACACGCTCACCGGCCGCGACTGGGTGGGCGCGCTGCAGCCGCTGGCCCGCGGGCAGGGCTGGCTGCGCGAGAACGAGGCGCTGCGCGTGGCGGGCATGCCCTGGCTGCCGATCCGCGCGCTGGGCACGGTGATGCCCACCCTGGGCGCGCTGGCCGCGCTGCGCTACCTGTGGAACCAGCCGCATCGGCTGGACAACCGCCGTCTGCGCGCGCTGATCGGCGGCGAGCCGCACACGCCCTGGCCGCTGGCGTTGCAGCGCACACTGCAGGGCCTGGACCTGCTGCCGCGGGATGGAGCGACCACCATCCTGCCTGCGCCCGCCCGGACCTGACATCCACCACCCCTGCAAGGAGATCACCATGGACCGCCGACGCTTCATCCGCCTCGCTGGTGGCGGCGCGATCGCCGCCACCAGTGTCACCAGCCTGACGGGCTGCAGCAGCGCGCTGCCGCCCGAGGCCATCGCAGCGTGGCAGGGGCCGGGCGAGCAGGCCGATGTGCGGCGCTGGCTGGTGGGCCACGCGCTGCTCGCACCGCACTCGCACAACATGCAGGCCTGGCTGGTGGACCTGGGCGTGCCCGGCGAGATCACGCTCTTCATCGACCGCAGCCGCCTGCTGCCCGAGACCGATCCGTTCTCGCGCCAGATGATGGTGAGCCAGGGCACCTTCCTCGAACTGCTTGACCTGGCCGCGCGGCAGAAGGGCCTGCGCGCGCAGATCGAGCTGTTTCCCCAGGGGGCCTTTGGCCCGACCACGGTGGACGCGCGGCCCACCGCGCGCATGCGCCTGGAGCCCGACGCGGCGGTGCAGCCCGATCCGCTGTTTGCGCAGATCTTTCTCCGCCGCACCAACCGCGAGGCCTACGAGGCGCGCGAGCCCGATGCCGCCGCGCTGCAGGCGATCGCCGCCAGCGTGCAGCCGCATGCGGTGCGCACGGGTTTCGTCGGCGCCGCGCAGCCCGAAGCGCTGGCGCAGCACCGGCGCATCGCCAAGGACGCCTGGCGCATCGAGCTGGTGACACCGCGCACGGTGCTGGAGTCGTTCAGGGTGCTGCGCGTGGGCCCGAAGGAGATCGCGCAACACCGCGACGGCCTCACGCTCAACGCTCCACTGGTGCGCGCGCTCGACGCCGTGGGCCTGTTTGACCGCACCGCCGCGCCCGGCCCCGACGACTTCGCGACCACCAGCCAGATCAAGGACTTCAACACGAAGATCGACACCACGCCCGCGTTCTTCTGGCTGGTGACCGAGGGCAATGACCGGGCCACGCAGGTCAACGCGGGCCGCGCCTTCGTGCGCGCCCAGCTCGCCGCCACCGCGGCGGGGCTGTCCATGCAGCCGCTGTCGCAGGCCTTGCAGGAGTACCCCGAGCAAGCAGGTCCCTACACCGACATTCACCAGCTGCTCGGTGCGCCCGCGCCGCGGTTCACGGTGCAGATGTGGGCCCGGCTGGGCCATGCGCCGACGATCGAGCCCTCGCCGCGGCGCGGGCTGGACGCGCACATTCTCAAGGCCTGAGGTCGAAGCTGGCCTGGGCCAGCGCCTTGCCATTGACCAGCAGCTCGATGCGATGCGGGCCCGGGTAGAGCGTGCGGGTGGTCACGGGCTTGAGGCTGTGGCGCTTGACCAGTGTGCGTTCTTCGCCGGCCGCCAGCGTGAGTTTCCAGCCCTTGAACACCTTGGGCGAGGTGGCGCCGTTGGCGCGCACGTGGTGCACCGCGTAGTCGATCTCCAGTGGTTGCGGCGCGCGCGCGGTGGACTGCAGCGTCACGCTCAGCCCGATCGACTCGCCCACCGCTGCGCCGGGGACCGACAGGCTCAGGTGGGCCTGACCTTTCAAGCCGCTGGCCAGCCCCCATGCAGCGAGCGTGTCCACGTGGCCTTGTTTGATCAGGCCGCGGCTGGCGTGGCGCAAGAGCGCGTTGCGCTCGGGAGTGGCCGCGATCAGGTGGTCTTTCACCCAGCCCGCCACCAGGGCCGGGTGGTCCTTGGCAATGTCGTTGAGGTGGTTGGCCACGCTGCGGCGCACGTAGCTGCTGGCGTCGTCCTGCAGGGCGCGCAGCAGTGGCAGCGCGGGCGTGGGGTCGGCCACCAGCGCGTGCAGCCGCAGGCCCCAGGGCAGGCGGGGGCGGCTGCCTTCGCTGACCAGCCGGCGCACGTGGGCGCTCGGGTCGGTGGACCATTGCGCCAGCACCGGCCACACCGCCTCGGGTTGCTGCTGGATGAAAGGGCGGATCGCGAACTCGGCCGTGGAGCGCTGGGTGAGCGCGTGCAGGCAGGCCAGCGAGCGTGCCACGTCGTGCTGCCCGTGGCGCGCGACGAACTCGCCCATCGACCAGATCACCCAGCCGTTCAGGCCCGCGGTGGCCTCGGCCGTGGACAGGCCGACGGGCTCGCCGGCCGTGTTGAACGGCAGTGGTGGCGCCAGGCTGGCTTCGAGCACGGTGCAGGCGGCACTGAAATCGCCGGGCAGCGTGGCGTGCATCGCCCGGGCCAGTTGCAGCATGCGCGCCTTGAGTTCGAGCGCGTCCAGGCCGTCGTTGGCGAGCGCCTCGAAGCGCGGTCGGTCAAAGCCGCGCCACGCGCGCTGCAGGTGCAGGCCGGCGTTGGCCACGGTGGCGGCGTTGATCAGGTTCTTGAACGGTTCCATGTCAGGGCAGTCGCTGCAGCAGACCGGCCAGTGCGTGCCGCACGGTGGCCGCGCGCACGGCGGCCCGATCGCCGTCGAAGCGCTGGTGTTCGGTGAACGAGCCCGCTGGCGTGGCCCAGCCAAACCAGACCGTGCCCACCGGTTTGTCGGCGCTGCCGCCGGTGGGGCCGGCCACGCCGGTCACGGCCACGGCAACTTGCGCCGCGGACTGCGCCAGCGCGCCCGCGGCCATGGCGCGGGCCACCGGCTCGCTCACCGCACCGTGCTGCGCGATCAGCGCGGCGGGCACGCCCAGCATGCCGGTTTTCGCGGCGTTGGAGTAGGTGACGAAGCCGCGCTCGAACCAGTCGCTGGAACCACTGAGGTCGGTGCAGGCACCCGCGATCAGGCCGCCCGTGCAGCTCTCGGCGGTGGCCATCATCAGGCTGCGCTCCTTGAGCTCGCGCGCGAGCGCCAGCACCAGTTCGGGGGTGTTCATCAAAACCTCCAGAGTGCGATGACCAGCAGCGTGCAGGCCGCAGCGGCGAAATCGTCGAGCAGGATGCCGAAGCCGCCGCGCGGACCGAAGCCCTTGAAGCGCTGGTCGGCCCAGGCCATCGGGCCGAACTTCACCGCGTCAAAAAAGCGGAACAGGGCAAACGCCACCAGCTGGGCCCAGAAGCCCGCTGGCGCGATCAGCCACAGCACCAGCCAGAAGGCCACCACCTCGTCCCACACGATGTGACCGGAGTCGGCAACGCGCATGTGCTTCGCGGTCACGGTGCAGGCCCACCAGCCCACCAGCGTGCCCGCCCCGATCAGCAGCGCCCAGGCAGGGCTCGACATCACCGGCTGCAGCAGCAGGAAGGCCGCCCAGGCCCACAGCGTGCCCACGGTGCCCGGCGCCAGGCGGCTCAGGCCTGCCCCGGCGCCCAGCGCGATGAAGTGGGCCGGGTGGGACAACAGGAAGGCCCAGGTCGGGCGGGCCACAGGGGCGCAAGGGGTGTCGAGCATGAGCGGATTATCGGCCGGTGCTCTTGTTGGACCGTGATGCCAGCGCGATACTGGCGCGCACCACGAAGGGGGCGAGGGCTTGTTCACACTGTTTTTCCAAGATGCGTTGCGGACCAAAAAGGCCATGCGCAAGGCGCGAAACGCAGACGGGCCGGTGGCCCGGCGAGGCTTCGCAACGCGGCGCATGGCCTTTTTGGCCGCAACCCGAAGGGAATGGGTTGAAAGCAACGCCACTCTTCGTTGCACTCCTAGGCCAGACACCCAGTCTGGCCGTCGTCCCGCGCCTCGATTGGCGTTGTTTTCAACCCATTCGCATTTGGAAAAACAGTGTGAGCAAGCCCTGACATGGAGATGAACACCGGTGCCATCCTCACCGCCATGGTGTTGGGCGTGATGCTCACGGGCGCCGCTTCGTGGGTGGTCTCGGGCCTGTACCGCCGCCGCATGCTCGCGCTCATGCGGCGTTCGCCGCCGCCCGATCCGGCACAGCCCGTGGCCGCCACCCCGGCCCCTGCGCCAGCCAAGCCCGCCGTCACGCTGGACGCGGGCGCCAACCGGCGTGCAAGCTGGCGCTACCTGTTCGCGGTGAGCGCGCTGAGCCTGCTGATCGGGGTGACCCAGTCGGTGCTGGCGCTGCTCTTCATCTACGGCAGCGAGCTGCTCAGTGTCGGGCGGGCGCTCACGCTTGGTGTCGTTTATGCATGGCCCATGGCGCTCACCTGGGGGCTGGTGCGGCGCTGGTCCTGGCTGCGCACGCTGGGCGCCATCGGCTTCTATCTGCTGGCCATGCTGGCGCTCACCTGGTGGCGCTCCGTCTCGCCGCAGCCGCTCACCACCTCGCTGGGTTGGCTGGGTGGTCTGGTGCTGATCCCGGTGCTGGTCACGCTGGTGATCGGCGCCAGCGGGCGCATTCGCGCGGTGGCGCCCTACCTGTTGCCCATCTTCATGCTGCTGGCGGCCTCGTCGGTGTTGGCCCTGCAGCTCCTGGTGAGCGGCGTGGACGATCCGCCGCGTTGGTTGATCACACTGGTCGGCACGGTGGGCGCCTGGCCCGCCATCGTGTTGATGGCGCTGGCGCCGTGGCTGTTGCTCGCCTGGCCAGCCTGGGCCATCGCCCGCGCACTGGCGCGCGCGTATCGGGGCAAGCGCTTTTCCGATCTCTGGTACCTGCTCGCGGCGTACTGGCTGGTGGTGTTGGGCGCCTCCGCGCTGCCATCGCTGCAAGGGGTGGGGCTGATCGCGCTCACCCAGTTCATTCCGTGGTTGTGGATTCCGCTGGCGGCCTGGGCCTGGCGCGGTTGGCTGGCGCCGCGGGGTGCGCCGCCCACGCTGCTGGTGTTGCGCGTGTTCCAGCAGGACGCAGGCGTGCAGGCCCTGTTCGATCGCGTGGTCGAGCGCTGGCGCCACTCGGGCAACACGGTGCTGATCGCCGGCACCGACCTGCTCAGCCGCACCATCGATCCGGACGATGTGTTCACCTTCCTCGACGGTCGCCTGGCCGAGCGCTTCGTGGCCAACGAGGCGCAAGTGGCCGAACGACTGCGCGACTTCGACCTCGCGCCCGACCCCGACGGCCGCTACCGGGTGAACGAGTGTTATTGCTTCGACAGCACCTGGCAGCAGGCGCTCGCCGCGCTGGTGGCGCAGGCCGACGTGGTGCTGATGGACCTGCGCGGCTTCCAGGCGCGCAACCAGGGCTGCCGCCACGAGCTCGGTGTGCTCGCCACCGCACCCCACCTGCAACGCGTGGTGCTGCTGTTTGACGGCAACACCGACCGCCACACCGCGCTGGCCGATCTGGCCGGTGCGCCTGAAGGGCGTGTCGTGTGGGTGGAGGCCGGGCGGCTGGAGCAGAAGCGCGTGGCGCAGATCGTGGGCGCGCTGCTGCGCGACCAGCGCTGATCCCGTTTTTCAGGCGAAGTGGTCGAAGCTGCGCGTTGACACCGCCACCGGGTGGCCCGACGCATCAAGCACCCGCAGGCCAGGCGCCGCACCGATGCGGCCGATGCGCTGCACGGGGGTGTGGCTGGCCTGCGCGGCCGCCTCCACCGCGGCGCGCGCGGTGGGCGCGGCGGTGAACAGCAGCTCGTAGTCGTCACCCCCGTTGAGGATGCAGTCCAGACGCCGGGCCGGCGTCAGCGGCCGCAGCGCAGGCGCCACGGGCAGGGCGGGCAGCGCGATCTCGGCGCCCACGCCGCTGGCCTGCAGGATGTGCCCGAGGTCACCCAGCAGGCCGTCACTCACGTCGATGGCTGCGTGCACCGCGCTGCCCAACGCCGCCAGCCGCGTGCCCAGCCCCACGCGCGGCGTGGGGCGCTCCAGTCGCTGGCGCAGTTCGGGGTACTGCGACAGCGCTTGCGGACCGCAGGCCGATGTGGCCCATGGCGTGCCGCGCATCAGCTCCAGCGCCAGCCGCGCCTCGCCGGTGCGCCCGGTGAGGTAGAGGTCGTCGTCCACCTGCGCCTGGCTGCGCTGCATCGCCAGGCCAGGGCGCACTTCGCCCATCACGGTGATGCAGATGTTGAGCGGGCCGCGCGTGGTGTCGCCGCCCACCAGCGGGCAGGCATGCTGGTCGGCCAGCGCAAACAGGCCCAGGGCAAAGGCGGTGAGCCAGTCCTCCTGCGCCTCGGGCAGGGCCAGTGCGAGGGTGAAGCCCAGCGGGTGGGCGCCCATGGCAGCCAGGTCGCTCAGGTTCACCGCCAGGGCCTTGTGGCCCAGCGCCTCGGGGTCGACGCCCGCGAAGAAGTGCCGGCCTTCGACCAGCATGTCGGTGGAGACCGCCAGCAGGTGGCCCGGCCGGGGCTGCAGCAGCGCGCAGTCGTCGCCAATGCCGAGCACCACCGGCGTTGGGGCCGCATGGCCTTCGCGCTGGAAGTGGCGCCGGATCAGCTCGAACTCACCCATGCGCGGAGGGCGTGCCCGGCGCGTCGCGCTGGCCCGCAGGGGCGGGCGGCTCGTCTTCGTCGGTGCGCGCGTGTTTGGGGGGCCACAGAAAGCTCATTGGCGCGGCGCGGATGCGGCGCTTGATCGCGGCGCGGATCAGCAGGCGGTTGACCTCGCTGATGTTCTGCGCCTGCAGCGCAAGCCGGAACGCCAGGTAGAAGCTCACGCCCAGGTTGATCGGCCCGATGGCGAGCACGCCGGCCACCGCCCACCAGAAGCCCGACTCCTTGAACACGCCCCAACCCAGGGCCATGGCGGCGGCGGCGACCTGGCCGGCTGAGAGCGTGACGTGGCGTACGTCCAGGCCGATGCCGAAGAAGGTCATGAAGGCGGGCACCAGGCCGAGCATGAAGCCCAGCGAGATGTTGCCCGCCAGGCCCGAGACGTTGCGGCGCATGAAGTCGGCCCAGCGCGCGGCGCGAATGCGCCCGAGCACGGCGGTGAAGCGCGGGTTGTGCTGCATGGCCGAGTCCAGGTTGTGGAACACGTACCAGTTCTCCACCCAGCCCGCGATGATGCTGGAGGCGAACAACAGCACGCCGGTGAAGGCCGCAAACAGCAGCAGGGGGCCGAGCAGGCTGATGTCGCGCAGCACATGGCGCGCCTTTTCTTCGTCGACCATGGCCGCGCCGGTCACCAGTTGCATGGTCAGACTGATCAGCACCACGATCGGGATCACCATGCCGATGTTGCCGACGATGGACGCGATCTGCGATCGGAACAGGTTGGCCACCTCGTCGACGAAGCGGCGTACGGCGCCAGGCTGTTTGATGTCGCGCAGCTTGGCCACCATGGCTGGCGCGGTCACCGCGGGCTGCTTGGTGGCCAGCGTGAGGTGCAGCAGCATGATCACCACGAACGAGGTCGCGTAGTTCACGCCGTTGGCAAAGCCGCCCCAGAACGCGGTGAGACCCAGCCCCACCATCAGGAACTTGACCCAGACGGTGACGCCGACGATGGCGCCGCCGCCCGCGGCCTTGTGCAGCATCTCGCGGTACTCGGCGGCATTGCGGGTGATGTAGTGCTCGCCGCTTTCGGCGCTGCGCTCGGCGACCTTGGCCGCGGTCAGGTGCGAGCTGCTGGCAATCAGCGCGCGGATGCTGCGATTGTCGATCCCCACCTGGGCCAGATCGGCCAGCAGCGCCACGGTGGCGCGTTCGGGCTGGTCGGATTGCAGGCAGTCCAGCAATTCCTTCACCCGCACCACACGCTCGCGCAGTTGGCGCAGCCGGAACACGATGCCCACCGAGACGCCGTGTTCTTCCAGGTGCGAGTACACCGAGTAGGCCGCGTGGCGGCAGGCGTCGAGCTGGTTGCGCAGCCTCGTTGCCGCCTCCAGCGCCTCAGGGCTTTGCGCGCCGTGCACCCGCACCGCGCGGCGCAGCGACTCCAGATCGCTGGGCAACTGGTGAAAAGGCTTCTGTTGTTGCGCATCGGGCGACATGCGCACCCGGATCTCGGAGGCAAAGCCGGTGGCACTGACCTGGCTCACGCAGGAAATCATGGCGTCCATCAGCGCCACCTGCCAGAAATCGGCCGTGTCGGCGCCGGGCTCCAGCCCCGTTCCGATCAACAGGTTGCGCAGGCGCAGCAGCGTGGCGCTGTCCAGCGCCTTGAGCCAGCGCACGTCAAAGCGCGTGGGCAGCAGCAGGCCGAACAGTTCGGCCAGATCGGTGGTCTCGGGCGTGTTGGGCAGCACCTTCTTGCGCAGGCGGTTGCCGAACTCGCTCAGAAAGGCGGTGCGGGGCGCAAAGCCGTGATCGGCCAGCAGGGGGGTGATGTCCACCGTTTCCACGAAACGCTGCCACCAGCGCCTCCAGCGCAGTTGCAGTTCGGGCTGCGCCTGGACGCTGTCGAGAAACTCGCGCACCCGAGCCACGCTGGCCTGCACGTCCTTTTCGTCGCCACGCACCCAGCGCATGGCGTCGATCAGCCACAGGTGGCGCTGGGCCAGGGGCGCGTCGGGGTCGAGAGTCTTGAAAAGGGACAGGGCTTGCATGCGCTCAGCGAAGGGGTGGACGCTGGCTGGATCCGAGGGCTGCGCCTCAGTGCAGCACTCGCGACGGTGTGTCGCCAGCGCCGGTCGCGCGCAGGGCAAATTCGGGCACTTCGGCTTCGAAGCGTTCGCCGTCTTCGGCCACGCAGAAAAAGCTGCCCCGCATGGTGCCCGTGGGCGTCTTCAGGCGGGTGCCGCTGGTGTATTGAAACGATTCACCGGGGCGCAGCAGCGGCTGATGGCCCACCACGCCCAGGCCCTTGACCTGCTCGGTGTGGCCGTGTTCGTCGTCGATGATCCAGTGCCGCGCGATCAGCTGCGCGGTCGCCTCACCGGTGTTGGTGATGGTGATCGTGTAGGCGAAGGCGTATTGGTCTTCCTCGGGCGAAGACTGTTCGCTGAGGTACTGGGGCTCGACCTCGCAGGTGAACAGGTATTTGGGCATGGGCGGCATGTTACCCCGGGCCTGCACAGCGCCGTGATGCCTGCCAAAATGCACCCGCCCGCCCACTTCCCATCCCTCACAGGTTGACCATGTCCCACAACCCCAGCCCCGCGTTCATCGCCCCGTCCATCCTCTCCGCCGACTTTGCCCGCCTGGGCGAAGAAGTGAAAAACGTCATTGCCGCGGGCGCCGACTGGATCCATTTCGACGTCATGGACAACCACTACGTGCCCAACCTGACCTTCGGGCCCATGGTCTGCCAGGCGCTCAAACCCCACGCCATCAAACCCGACGGCACGCCGGTGCCGATCGACGTGCACCTGATGATCCAGCCGGTGGACGCGCTGGCCGGCGCCTTCATCGACGCCGGCGCCGACCTGGTGAGCTTCCACCCCGATGCGAGCGCCCACGTGCACCGCAGCGTGCAGGCCATCAAGGCCAAGGGTGCCCAGGCCGGCCTCACCTTCAACCCTGGCCAGTCGCTGGATGTGCTGGACTGGCTGATCGACGACATCGATCTGATCCTGATCATGAGCGTCAACCCCGGCTTCGGCGGCCAGAGCTTCATCGACTCGGCGCTGCGCAAGATCGAGGATGCGCGCAAGCGCATCGAAGCCAGCGGCAAGAACATCCGCCTGGAAGTGGACGGCGGCATCAAGCCCGACAACATCCGCCGCGTGGCCGACGCCGGCGCCGACACCTTCGTGGCCGGCAGCGCGATCTTCGGCAAACCGGACTACAAGGCGGTGATTGATCAGATGCGGGCTGCGCTGGCATGATGGGCAAGGCCGGACTCCGGCCATCAAGAAGTTCACTGATGTCGATGACAGGGGGGGATTCCATGGCCGCCATGCAAGACGCTGTGCTCAACGCAGCCAACCTTTTCCTGACCTACGTGCCCTGGAAACTGCGCCGGCATCTGATCAACAACAGCGACATGCTGCAACGCATGCTGTTTTCGGGCGGCAGCAACGGGCTTGGGAAAACGGCTCAAGAGCTCAGGGTCGGGGGACGTTGGACAAAGAGCGCTGGAGAGCCCTTGAGCTCCGACGCTGCGCCGCTGGTGCGCGCGCTGGGCGCCGGATTTCAACAAATGAAGACCCAGCAGCTCACGGTCGATGAGGCTTATCGCCCCGCGCCCACCTGGGCGGAGATCTTGGCGGCGGAGTGGTCACCGCTGCTGGCGCAACTGGAGGGGGGCAACGATGCCGCGTTGGGGCCCTTTCTGCACGAGTTCTTTCGCAACGGCGGTATCTCGGGGCTGTGGGGACACCGCGCCATGTACGAGCAATTTTGCAAGGAACAAGGCTGGGTGAAGACCAAGCGTGAGACGCGCTTCATCAGCCAGTTCGAGACGTGGCGGGGCGAAATGCCCCTCGCCAGCCTGGACGAACTCAACCAACCCAGGGTCGGCGATCCCTGGGGGTTCGACGTTGATGGCCGGCTTGTGATCGAGCCAGCCTTCGAGTACCACGAGATGGCATGCCGGGTGCGCGACCTGCTGGCGGGCGTGCGCAACCCGGTCGTGCTGGAAATTGGCGGTGGCTTTGGCGGTTTGGCCTGGCACATCTGCAAGCAGATCCCCGGCGTTCGCTACATCGCGCTCGACCTGCCGGAAAACGTCATTGTCCAGAGCTGGTTCCTGAGCCGCGCCCTGCCTGACCACCAGGTCTGTTTCAACAATGTCGACACGGCCGACGCTGGCACACCGGGTGAGGTGGACATCAGCGTGTTGCCCAACTGGTCGATACAGGACCTGCAATTGCCGCGCTGCGACCTGGCGATCAACATACGCAGCTTTGGCGAGATGAACCGCAGCACGCTGGAGCGCTATTTTTCAGAGTTGTCCCGCCTCAAACCCACGTGGATCTATCACGAGAACCTGAAGACGCCGCGCAAGGATGCGTTGTATGGCATTGCGTCCACCGACTACCCGCCGTTGCGCGGCTACAGATCGATCTACACCTGCGAATCGCGTTGGCCCCGGTACAACAAAGCCAGCACGTATCCGTGCCAGGAGAACCTTCTGATGGCTGAACACGAGGAATCCTGATGTGGCCGTTCTTGAATCGTTCCTCCGATGGGATCAGTTCCGTCATCGTGGACCTTGACGGAACGATGGTCGACACATTGGGTGACTTCGACGTCTCCCTGAACCAGACGCTGAAGGACCTCGGTCGGCCGGGCGTGACCCGGGCCGACATCGAGCGCATGGTGGGCAAGGGCTCGGCGCACCTGATCCGCTCGGCGCTGTTGCATGGGGGTCTCGGGGTGGATGACGCAACGGCGCTGCAGGCCGATGCCTGGAGGCGTTACCAGGCGCACTACCTCGCCATCAACGGGCAGTACAGCGCCGTGTACCCGGGCGTGATCGAGGGCCTCACGGCTTTGCGCGCCCGCGGACTGCCGTTGGCCTGCCTGACCAACAAGCCCCGCGGTTTTGCCGTGCCACTGCTGAAAGCCAAGGGTTTGCTGGGTTTTTTTGCCCACGTGTTTGGCGGCGACAGCTTCGAGCGCACCAAGCCCGACCCGCTGCCCTTGCTGAAAACCTGCGAGGCGCTGGGCACGCCGCCGGCGAACACGCTGATGGTGGGCGATTCTCAGAATGACGGCATCGCGGCGCGCGCGGCCGGGTGTCCGGTGGTGCTGGTGACCTATGGGTACAACCACGGCGAGCCGATCGCGCTGGCGCCGCACGACAGGCTGATCGGCTCGTTGGCCGAGCTGACCGCCTGAGACGAACTATTTTTTCGGTTTGCCGAGAAGCGCGTCTTTCAACATCCAGTCCGCTGGCTTGGGGCCGAGCCAGATGCGCATGAGTGCGTTGAAGAACTCGGGCTCCTTGAAGGGCTCCCCCTCCACAGTGCCCTTGATGGTGAGCACCGTGCCGGTGCCGGGAATCCAGTCGATCAGAAAGGTGTCGCCGGCCACCAGCTTCTTGTGATCGCTGAACACCTGGCTCATGCGCAGCACGCCAGGAATGAGCTTGGAGAAGGCGGCGCGGTCCATGTTGTCCTCCATGCCGCGCGAAAACAGTTTGCCCAGCTCGGCCGAATCGATGTCGCGCAGCATGGTGATGGACATGCGCCGGGGGCCGGTGGCGGCCAGCACAGCTTCGGGAGTCTCCACTTTCTGACCCAGATAGAGCCCGGCGGCGTAGACCTTGAACACCGCCTTGTAGCGAGTGCCCGCGCCGTTGAGCAGCAAGGGTTGGCCAGCGACAGTCACCCGGTCTTCCAGTTTGACGCCGCTGATGTCCACGGTGGCAGCCTGGGCCAGTGCAGGCAATAGCAGGGCGGTGCACAGGGTGACCGCCCCCAGGATCGATGGGGAGAGCAAGTTGCGTTTCATGGGGTTCCCGGGTCGGTTAAAAAAGAACAGTCGTTCTATTTTTCCCATTCTCCCCTCGGGTCAAAGCCGCGCTCAGAGGGTTTAGCCGTAAAACCAAAGCTTCTGCGCGTGACCCACGACACGCCACAAGGCCTTTGCTACACTCCCGCCACCATGTTCAACCCATGCACAACCCCCTCAGGTGTTCTGCCGAGCCGCAACGGCCGGGGAGCCTGGCCCTGGCGCAAGCCAGCGTAAACGTGCACTCCCCCCGGGGCTGGCACAGCGTTCAACGGGCCAGGCGCCCGCCGCTGTTTCACCCCACCCTAGCCCGGCAGCAAGCCTGACCGGATGGCATGGAACCCAGCGCCCCGCCCGATGTGTCGATGACCCGACGCGTGGCCGACGGAAAGAACGAACATGATCACGGAACTCGAATTCAAGAGCCTGGCCCAGCAGGGCTACAACCGCATCCCGTTGATGGCCGAGGCCTTCGCGGACCTCGAAACCCCGCTCTCGCTCTACCTCAAGCTCGCGCATGGGCGCGGCGACGGCAAACACAGCTTCCTGCTCGAATCGGTGGTGGGCGGTGAGCGTTTCGGGCGTTACAGCTTCATCGGCCTGCCCGCGCGCACGCTGCTGCGCGCCACCGGCTTTGGAAAGGAAGCCAAGACCGAGGTGGTGCGCGACGGTGCCGTGGTCGAGACGAACCAGGGGAATCCGCTGGACTTCATCGCCGCCTACCAGCAGCGCTTCAAGGTGGCGTTGCGCCCTGGCCTGCCGCGCTTCTGCGGCGGCCTGGCCGGCTACTTCGGTTACGACGCGGTGCGCCACATCGAGAAGAAGCTGGAGAACACCTGCCCGCCCGACACCCTGGGCTGCCCCGACATCCTGCTCTTGCAGTGCGAAGAGCTCGCGGTGATCGACAACCTCTCGGGCAAGCTCTACCTGATCGTCTACGCCGACCCGGCGCAGCCCGAGGCCTACGCCAACGGCAAGAAGCGCCTGCGCGAACTGCGCGAGGCACTGAAGTACTCGGTGAGCGCGCCGGTGGTCAAGCCCAGCCAGGGCTATCCCGCAGAGCGTGACTTCGCCAAGGCCGACTACCTCAAGGCGGTGGACCGCGCGAAGGAGCTGATCGCCGCTGGCGATTTCATGCAGGTGCAGGTGGGCCAGCGCATCAAGAAGCGCTACACCGAGTCGCCGCTGAGCCTGTACCGCGCGCTGCGCTCGCTCAACCCCTCGCCCTACATGTACTACTACCACTTCGGCGATTTCCACGTGGTGGGGGCCTCGCCCGAGATCCTGGTGCGCCAGGAGAACACGGTCGAGGGCACCAAGGTGACGATCCGCCCGCTGGCCGGCACCCGCCCGCGCGGCGCCACGCCCGAGCAGGACAAGGCGACCGAAATCGAACTGATCACCGACCCGAAGGAACGCGCCGAGCACGTGATGCTGATCGATCTGGCGCGCAACGACATCGGCCGCATCGCGAAGATCGGCACGGTCAAGGTGACGGAGGCGTTTGCGGTCGAGCGCTACAGCCATGTGATGCACATCGTGAGCAACGTCGAAGGCATGCTGGTGGATGGCATGACCAGCATGGACGTGCTCAAGGCCACTTTCCCCGCCGGCACGCTCACCGGCGCGCCCAAGGTGCATGCGATGGAGCTGATCGACCAGCTGGAGCCGACCAAGCGCGGCATCTACGGCGGCGCGTGTGGTTACCTCAGCTATGCGGGTGACATGGACGTGGCCATCGCCATCCGCACCGGCATCATCAAGGACCAGACGCTTTACGTGCAGGCCGCGGCCGGCGTGGTGGCCGACTCGGTGCCCGAGATGGAATGGAGGGAAACCGAGCACAAGGCGCGCGCGCTGCTGCGCGCGGCCGAGCTGGTCGAGGAGGGTCTGGAATGAGCGCGAACAAACCGCTTCAAGTCCTGATGGTGGACAACTACGACTCGTTCACCTTCAACATCGTGCAGTACCTGGGTGAGCTCGGCGCCCACGTGACCGTGGTGCGCAACGACGAGATCACGGTGGACGAGATCGACCAGCGCCTCGTCGCCGGGCAGATCGACCGCCTGGTGATTTCACCCGGCCCGTGTTCACCCGCCGAGGCCGGCATCTCGGTCGCGGCGATCCGGCACTTCGCCGGCAAGCTCCCCATCCTTGGCGTCTGCCTGGGCCACCAGAGCATCGGCGCGGCCTTCGGCGGCCAGATCATTCGCGCGCAGGAACTCATGCACGGCAAGACCAGCGTGATCACCACCACGCAGGCCGGTGTGTTCGCCAACCTGCCCGAGCAGTTCACCGTGAACCGCTACCACTCGCTGGCCATCGAGCGCGCGAGCTGCCCCGACTGCCTCGAGGTCACGGCCTGGACCGACGACGGCGAGATCATGGGCGTGAAACACAAGACGCTCGCCATCGAAGGCGTGCAGTTCCACCCCGAGAGCATCCTCACCGAACATGGGCACGCGATGCTCAGGAATTTTCTGGAACAAACATGAAAACCGTTGACCTGAGAAGCGACACCGTCACGCAACCGACGGTCGCCATGCGCGAGGCCATGATGGCCGCACCGCTGGGCGACGACGTCTTCGGCGACGACCCCTCGGTGCAGGCGCTGCAGGAGCGTGTCGCCGCCATCACCGGCAAAGAGGCCGCACTCTTCATGCCCAGCGGCACGCAGAGCAACCTCTGCGCGATGCTGGCGCACTGCGAGCGCGGCGACGAGTACATCGTGGGCCAGAACGCGCACACCTACCGCTACGAAGGCGGTGGCGCCGCCGTGCTGGGCAGCATCCAGCCGCAACCGCTGGCCCAGAACGCCAGCGGGCAGATGCAGCTGGCCGACATCGCCGCGGCGATCAAGCCCGATGACCCGCACTTCGCGCGCACGCGCCTGCTGTGCCTGGAAAACACCTGGAACGGCCATCCCATGCCGGCCGACTACCTGGCCCAAGCCACGGGTCTGGCGCGCGAGCACGGCCTGGCGGTGCACCTGGACGGCGCGCGCGTGTTCAACGCGGCGGTGGCCGCCGGCGGTGATCCGTACACCGCCGTGCGCGGCATCGTCGACCGCTTCGACAGCGTGTCGGTGTGCTTCAGCAAGGGCCTCGGCGCGCCGGTGGGTTCGGCGCTGTGCGGCTCGAAAGATCTCATTCGCCGTGCGCTGCGCTGGCGCAAGATACTCGGCGGCGGCTTGCGCCAGTCGGGCCTGCTCGCGGCCGCGGCGCACCACGCGCTGGACCACCACGTGCGCCGCCTGGCCGATGACCACGCGCTCGCGCAACGCCTGGCGCAGGGGCTGGCCGGCATCGATGGCCTGTCCGTGCGCTCCGCGCAGACCAACATCGTGTTCGTCGATGTGGCGAGCGGGCGCGGCCCGGACCTGCTGGCGCACCTGGCGCGCGACGGGGTGCTCGCCACCGGCCTGATCGGCCTGCGCTTCGTGACCCATCTCGACGTCGACGCGGCCGGCATCGACCGCGCGATCACCAGCGTCAAGACCTTCTTTGCCCAGGGCGGTGATGCGTCCGCCGCGCGGGCGGCCGGCACGGCCGTCTACTGACCGGAGGTCGCCATGCCCGAGCTGCCGCAACTCCTGCTCTTCATCGCGGCCGGCTGGCTGCTCAACCTCACGCCCGGCCCGGACGTGCTCTACATCGTGACCAACGCGCTCAGAAGCGGCGTGCGTGCCGGCATCGTGGCCGCGCTGGGCATCGTCAGCGGCTGTTTCGTGCACGTGTTCGCCGCGGCCATCGGCGTGAGTGCGCTGCTGGCCACGTCGGCCACCGCGTTCACCGTGCTCAAGTGGATCGGCGCGGCCTACCTGCTCTGGATGGGTGTGCGGCTGCTGTTCTCGAAGGCCACGCCACTGGATCTGGGCGCGGGCACAACCGAGGTGAACCTCTGGCGCGTGTACCGACGCGGTTTTCTCACCAACGTGCTCAACCCCAAGGTCGCGCTGTTCTTCCTGGCCTTCGTGCCACAGTTCATCGCACCCGAGGCACCGAACAAGGCGCTGGTCTTCCTGCTGCTGGGGCTGGTCTTCAACCTCAACTCGCTGCCGATCAACTTCGGCTATGCCTGGCTCGCCGCCTGGGCCGCGCGCCGCGTGCAGGTGGTGCAGCGCGCCATGCACTGGATGGACCGCGCCGCCGGCCTGCTCTTCGTCGGCTTCGGCCTGAAGCTGGCCATGACCGACAATCCCGCCCAGTAAAAAGACACGGAGACACCATGCCGCACACCGCCGCCGCGCACAAGATCACCCCGCAGGAAGCCCTGCAGCGCACCATCGAACACCGCGAGATCTTCCACGATGAGATGCTGCACCTCATGCGCCTGATCATGAGCGGCGAGATGTCGCAGGTCATGATGGCGGCCTTCATCACCGGCCTGCGCGTGAAAAAGGAAACCATCGGCGAAATCACCGCCGCCGCGCAGGTGATGCGCGAGTTCTCCACCAAGGTGCATGTGGCCGACAAGACGAACCTGGTCGACATCGTGGGCACCGGCGGCGACGGCTCGCACACCTTCAACATTTCCACCTGTTCGATGTTTGTGGCCGCCGCAGCCGGTGCGCGCGTGAGCAAACACGGTGGGCGCAGTGTCTCGAGCAAGAGCGGCAGCGCCGACGTGCTGGAGAGTCTGGGTATCGACATCAACCTTTCCCCCGAAGCCATCGCGCGCTGCATCGAGCAGGTCGGCGTGGGCTTCATGTTCGCGCCCAACCACCACCCGGCCATGAAGAACGTGGCCCCGGTGCGGCGCGAGCTCGGCATCAAGACCATCTTCAACATCCTGGGTCCATTGACCAACCCAGCCTCCGCGCCCAACATCCTCATGGGTGTGTTCCATCCCGACCTGGTGGGCATCCAGGTGCGCGCGCTGCAGCGCCTGGGCGCCGAACACGCCGTGGTGGTGTACGGCCGTGACGGCATGGACGAGGTCTCGCTCGGCGCGGCCACGCTGGTGGGCGAACTCAAGGACGGCGAGATCACCGAATACGAGATTCATCCCGAGGACTTCGGCATGACCATGGCCAGCAGCCGGGCGCTGCGCGTGGAAACGCCCGAGGCCTCGCGCCAGATGCTGATGGGCGTGCTCGAAGGCCGGGACGACCCGACCTTCAAGGCCGCCAGCGAGATCGTGGCGCTCAACGCCGGCGTGGCGCTGTACGCGGCCAACGTGGTGCCCGACATGGGCGCGGGCATCGCGCTGGCGCGGCGCACGCTCGCATCCGGCGCAGCCTTGGCCAAACTCGAACAACTCAAGGCCTTCGCGGCCTGACCCGGAACACCCCATGAGCGACATCCTGCAGAAGATCGTGGCCGTCAAGCACGAGGAAATCGCCACCGCCCAGCGCAAGAAGCCGCTCGACGTGGTGCGCTTCGATGCCGAGAGCCGCGTGCTCACGCGCGACTTCGAAGGCGCGCTGCGCCGCAAGATCGCCGCCGGCCAGGCCGCGGTGATCGCCGAAGTGAAGAAGGCCAGCCCGAGCAAAGGCGTGCTGCGCGAAGACTTCATCCCGGCCGACATCGCGCAAAGTTATGCCGAGGGCGATGGCCAGGTGAGCGCGGCCTGCCTGTCGGTGCTCACCGACCGGCAATTCTTCCAGGGCAGCCCCGATTTCCTGAAGCAGGCCCGAGCCAGCTGCGACCTGCCGGTGCTGCGCAAGGACTTCATGGTCGACCCCTACCAGATCTACGAGGCCCGGGCCATGGGTGCGGACGCCATCCTGCTCATCGCGGCCTGCCTGGACGATGCCCAGATGGCCGACCTCGAAGCGCTGGCGCTGGGTTTGAACATGGCCGTGCTGGTGGAGGTGCACGATCGCGCCGAGCTGAAGCGCGCGCTCAAACTCAAGACGCCGCTGGTCGGCGTCAACAACCGCAACCTGCGCACCTTCGAGGTGACGCTGCAGACCACGCTGGACCTCATGGTCGATGTGCCGGCCGACCGGCTGCTGATCACCGAGTCCGGCATCCTGGGTCGGGGCGATGTGCAGGCCATGCGCGCGGCTGGCGTGCACGCCTTCCTGGTCGGCGAGGCCTTCATGCGCGCGCCCGAGCCGGGCCTCGCGCTGGCCGAACTCTTCGCCTGAGCGCCCGGCCATGCGGGATGCGCAAGCTTGGGCAGACCTGACGGCCGATTTCTGGTCGTCGACCGAAGGGTCGGCGCTGAGGTCTTTCCTGGCGGCTCGACGCGCCCAGGGTGCCGCCGTCTACCCTCCCGAGCCCCTGCGGGCGCTGCAACTCACCGCACCGGAAGAGGTGCGGGTGGTTCTGCTGGGCCAAGATCCATACCACGGAGCCGGGCAGGCCGAAGGGCTGGCGTTCTCGGTGGCGCCTGGCGTGAAGCCGCCGCCCAGCCTGCGCAACATCTTCCAGGAACTGCAGCGCGATCTGGGCCTGCCGCAGCCGAGCGACGGCTCGTTGGTGCGTTGGGCTCGGCAGGGCGTGTTGCTGCTCAATACCTGCCTGACGGTGGAAGACGGCCAGCCCGCCAGCCATGCCAAGCGAGGCTGGGAGTCGTTCACCGACCGCGTCATTGAGCGCTGCAGCGCCACCGGCCAGCCCAAGGTATTCCTGCTCTGGGGTGCACATGCCCAGAAGAAGGCAGCCCTGATCGATGCCGGGAGGCACCTGCTGCTGTTCGCCAACCACCCATCACCCCTGTCGGCCCGCCGTGGCCCCCTGCCGTTCATCGGCTGTGGTCATTTCAGCCAGGCGAATGCCTGGTTGGCCAGCCAGGGATTCCCGACCATCTCCTGGTGATTGGTGGGCTTGCAGCGAGGCTGGCACGCCCGTCAAAAACCATGGCATAATCGCGGGCTGCGCTATGGAGGGGTGGCCGAGTGGTTAAAGGCAGCAGACTGTAAATCTGCCCGCTTACGCGTACGCTGGTTCGAATCCAGCCTCCTCCACCAGCGATCGATGTGTGACTTGTAGGCGACGGGACTTGCGTCCGACGAATCAGGCCCTGTGGGTGGATTCGGGCGGATGGGGCGAAATGTGGGGCGAATTGGCGGGAGTAGTTCAATGGTAGAACCCCAGCCTTCCAAGCTGATGACGCGGGTTCGATTCCCGTCTCCCGCTCCATGTCCTGTCGATGGTCGGTTTTGAATGTTCCGGGATGGTCGGCTTGCCGACTTCCTTGGCCCTTGTGGCTCAGTGGTAGAGCACTCCCTTGGTAAGGGAGAGGTCGCGGGTCCGATTCCCGCCAAGGGCACCAGTTGTTTGCAGATCTGTACTCGCAGGTTTTTTTGGTTGTTTCGGCAGTTTTGATTTGGAGCTGAAAAATGGCAAAAGAGAAATTTGAGCGGACCAAGCCGCACGTGAACGTGGGCACGATTGGACACGTTGACCACGGCAAGACGACGCTGACGGCGGCGATCACGACGGTGCTGGCGGCCAAGTTT
>NZ_JAKFEO010000064.1:0-34850 GCF_036675665.1 Hydrogenophaga sp.
TCAGTCCCGGCTGGAACCACGTCCGAAGGAGCACGCCATGTTGGTGCAGTCCGACACCGCCGCCGCCTGCTTCCGCGTCAAACGCACGCAGGATGTGGACATCCACGCCCGCAATCTGGACGCGTGGGAGCAGCAATACGAGCAGACGTCACCGGGTGCGTTCCGCGGCGAGGTGCGCGAGCTGCTCGACCACGACCTGCAAGTGTTCGAGGAGGTGGCCAGTTGCGCCACCAACCAGCGCTGCCGGCCCTGGCGTGGTGGCGTCTGGGTGGGCCTGGCCGTGCCCGAGGCCGACGGTGGGCTGCGCTTCATGGGCCGCCCGTCGCACGGGTTGCAGCTCATGCTGGCGGGTGGCGAAGAGCCCTTCGACCTGCAGGTGCCGGCCGGCCACGGCCTGTACGGCATGGTGCTCGACAAGGAACAGCTCGCGCGCCATGTGCAAGCCCTGCACCAGCAGCCCTGGCCCGAGCACTGGGCCGGTGTGCCGCGCGTGCAGGCCCTGACGGCGTTGCAGCGCTACCGGTTCGCCGGCATGGTGCGCGAGGTGCTGCGCTGCCTGCACGAACAGCCCGAGGCGCTGCACCACGAAGCCAGCCGGCGCACGCTGCGCGAGGCCCTGTTGACCGTGCTCTGCGACGTGGTGATGCCGCAGACGCTGAGCGAGGCCGTGAGCCCACGCCAGCTGCGCCGCCAGGAGCTGGTGCGCAGGGTGCGCGAGCTGGTGTTCGAGCACCCGGAGCAGCCGCTGAGCGTGGCCGAGCTGTGCACGCGCCTGCACGTGACGCGGCGCACCCTGCAGAACGGCTTCCAGGAAGCGCTGGGCACCAGCCCGGCAACCTACCTGCGCACCGTGCGGCTCAACGCGGTGCGCCGCGCCCTGCGCGAGCAGGCCCCGGCAGCCACCATCGCCGACACCGCGGCGCGCTGGGGCTTCTGGCACATGGGCCACTTCTCGCAGGACTACAAGGCGCTGTTCGGCGAGACGCCGTCACAGACGCGACTGCAGGCTTGAGCCGCGCAGGACCTCGGTCTGACCGGTGTTCAGGCGTAGAGCAAGGCACCTGCCGTGCGCACGGCGGCGGCACGTGACGCCCCCAGCGTCCGCACCACCGGCTGCCACACGCTCTCGTAGGGAGGCAGGGCGTCGTGGTCAAAGGCGGTGTGGGGCCAGTCGGAACCCCAGACCAGGTGTTCCCCCGTGAGCTGTGCCACCCGTCGAATGGGCTCGTGCAGGGATTCGTACGGCGCCATGGACTGCAGCCGGTACCAGCCCGAGAGCTTGACCCAGGCCCCTTGGGCTGCCAGGCGCTGCAGGGCGGTCCACGCGGGATCAGCCGCGCCGATGCCCGGGTGCATGTCGGCCAGGTGGTCGAGCACGGCGGTCAGGCCGCTGCCTTCGTGCAGGTCGGCGATGGCGGCCAGCTGATCGGCCTTTGCGTACCACTGAACATGCCAGCCACGGGCTTTGAGCCGTGGCGCCAGAACGCGAAAGGCCTCTGGACCGTTGCCCACCGGGGACACGAGGTTGAAGCGCACGCCGCGCACGCCCAGCCGGTGCATGGTGTCGAGTTCGGCATCGGAGATGTCGGTGCCCAGCACCACGATGCCCCGGTGGCGACCCGGCTCGCGGGCCAGTGCTCGCAGGATCAGGCCGTTGTCGGTGCCGTAGACGCTGGGCTGCACCAGCACGAGATGCCCCACACCCAGCGCCGCGGCGGTGCGCTCGATCTCGGGCAGGTCGCGGAGCACCGGCCGGTAGTGGCCGGCCTCTGCCGGGTGCGTGGGGTCGAACACATGCACATGGCAGTCCCAGCCGGTCGGGATGGAAGCGGGGTTCGGATTCATCCGGTGGTGATCTTGCGTTCCTTGATCACCTTGGCCCATTGCACCTGCTGCGCCGCGATGAACTTGCCCGCGCTCTGCTGGCTGGCGTCGGCGAAGACATCGCCGCCCAGCTGGCGGATACGACCGAGCACCTCGGGGTCTTCGAGTGCCTTGCGGATGGCGGCCACGAGCGTGGCTTTCACATCGGCGGCCAGGCCTGCCGGCGCGAGGATCGGGTTCCACTCCAGCACCTCGTAGCCGCTGACGCCGGCCTCGGCCATGGTGGGCACGTCGGGCAGGGAGCGGGCGCGCAACAGGCTGGTCACGGCCAGCGGGCGCAAACGACCCGCCTGGATGTTGGCCAGCGACGAGGCCACGTTGGCGAAGAACAGCGGCACCTGGCCGCCCATCACGTCGTTCATGGCCGGGCCGCCCCCGCGGTAGGCCACGTGGGTGAGGCTCACGCCGGCCCGTTGTTCGAACAGGGCGCCGGCCAGGTGCTGGGCCGAGCCATTGCCGGAGGAGGCGTAGTCCAGTGGCTTCGTTTTCGCCAGACGGATGACGTCTTTCACGCTCTTCGCTTCGAAGCTGGGTGTGCACACCAACACGTTGGGGAAGGTGGCCAGCACCGCCAGCGGTGTGAACGCCGTGGCGCTGTCGTAGGGCAGCTTGGGGAACAGCGAGGGGTTCACGGCAAAGGAGGATGCGTCCAGCAGCAGGACGCTGCCATCGGCCGCACCACGTGCCACGAGGCCCGCCGCCAGCTGGCCACTGGCACCGGCCTTGTTCTCCACCACCACCGTCTGGCCCAGCGCTGCTTCGAGTCTGGGCGCGATGGTGCGGGCCATGAGGTCGGCGCCACCGCCGGGCGGGTAGGAAACGATCAGCGTGATCGGCTTGCCGCCGGCGATCCTGCCCTGCGCGCGGGCGCCGATCCAGGGCACAGCCAGGCTGGCCCCGGCTGCCGTGATGAGGCGGCGACGGGAGGGCGTCCAGCCCTGGGTGGGGACATTCAAGGCGGTCATGTGGGTTCCTTCAGGTGATGGCGACGGAGTAGTGAAAGGCATGGGCGTCGCCGCGTGTGATGCGCACCTCGACGCAGCGCCCGGTGAGATCGAAGGCCGAACGCCGCACCTCTGCGCACGGATGTCCGGCGGGCAGGCCCAGGTGGCGGGCTTGCGTGGCGCTGAGTTGGCCAAAGCCGATGTCGTCCACCGCGCGGTGCACGTGGACCCGCACCCGGCGCGCGAACATGGGGTAGAGCAGGTCGTCCCAGGTGGAAAGATCGTCCTCGGCCAACGGCGCAAACAGGTCCAGCGGCAGCCAGAGTTCTTCGAACAGACGCGGTTGGCCGCTCATGAGGCGCAGGCGGTGCAGACGCAGAACCGGTTCTCCTGCGCCGATGCCCAACGCCCGCGACACCACGACCGGCGCGCTCACCCGGCTGCGCTGCAGGATGCGCGACCCCGGTACCTCGCCCGTGCCGCTGTCGAATCGAAAGAAGCGCAGCATGGTGGCGCCCGAGAGCCCTTGCCGCACGAAAGTGCCCTTGCCGTGGATGCGATCGATGAAGCCTTGTTCCACCAACAGCTCGAGTGCGCGGCGCATGGTGCCCAGGGCCACCCCGTGTTCGCCGGCCAGCTGGCTCTCGGCAGGCAGGGCAGAGCCCGGCGGCCATTCCCCGGCCACCACACGGGCCCGCAGCGCCTGCGCCAGGGAGGCGTAGCGGCTCAGGCCAGGTTCGATCATGAGCACGTTGGGTGAGGGCTGGTTCATGCCCACAAATGTAGTCCTCTATAGGACTAGAAGATATAGGGAAAACCCAGGCCTCGCAAGACAGCGGTGTTCATCACCGCAATTCGTCGACAAGCGTTGGTGTGACCGCTCTATCCAGAGCAGCGCACAAGGTAGCGGCTGAAGACAATGTGATACCCGCCCGCCTGATCGCGGGGTAGCGGCACCGGATCGAGGTTGGAGAAGCGCCCCAGCTCACGCCAGTTCGGCACGAACGTGTAGGCCGCCTTGCCGGACCAGCTCAGCGCGGGCAAGGGATCGGTGAGTGGGTTCACCGCCTCACGATCGTTGTCGCCCACATCCAGCACCCGGATGCGCCACACGCTGTCGTTCGCCGCGCGAGCGCCTTCGGGCAGCACACCAAGGCCACCCCATGTGCCGTCGCTCATCGTGGCGCATGCCACCCGCACCACCCGTCCAGCCGAGATCACCTCGGCGCTGATGCCCGCGGCCTGGAGCGCAGTCCGCATCCGGATCGCCTGCGAATGGGTGGCCAGAAGGTCACCCGGTGTGACGGTGGCCTGAACCGCCACAGTGGCCAGGCTGTTCACGGGCGGTGCCGACGCGCAGGCTCCCAGCAAGCCCATCGCGAAGACGCTGATTGCCAGAGGACGATTGATCAAGGTATGCATCCATGTCTCCTTCAAAAATGGTCTCTGCGAAACCGCCACCGAATCATTGCAGATCAGTCGCGGCCCGACCCAGACGCAGTGCATGTGCAACTCGTCAGGCAGCCCCCCGATAAGCCGCTTGCTCGCCCCATCACTCAACAACTTATTGATCAAACATAGTTTTGATTGATTGTGTTTAATTAATGACCCCGGAGAGGCACACTCCACGCCATCCACCTGCCCTGCCTGGGCGGGCATCCTCGGTTTCCGGAGCCCTTCGCCATGACCCTCGCCTTCCCCACCTTCACCGCCGGCATGGTGCTGAGCATCTCGTTGATCATGGCCATCGGCCCGCAGAACGCGCACGTGCTGCGCATGGGCTTGCAGCGCCAGCACCTGTGGCTCACCGTGATCGTGTGCGCGGTGGCCGACGTCGCCCTGATCTCGCTCGGCGTGCTGGGCCTGGCGCAGCTCGGCGGCCTGTCGGACAAGCTGATGGGCGCCCTGGTCGGTGCCGGCGTGCTGTTTCTCTCGGTCTACGGCTGGCAGGCGTTCCAGCGCTTCCTGCACCCGCGCACCTTGACGCTCGACACCCAGGACGGTGACCACCACGCCACCCTGGTCGCCGAGCCGGTCTCGCGCCGCCAGGCCGTGCTCTCGGCACTGGCCTTCTCGTGGCTGAACCCGCACGCCTGGCTCGACACCGCGGTGCTGATCGGCACGGCGTCGCTGGCCTATGGGCAGGGCAGCACCGTGTTCGGCCTGGGGGCGGCCGCCGGCTCGGTGGTGTGGTTCCTGGCGCTGGGCGTGGCGGCCTTCTGGCTCGGGCGTCGGCTCAACTCCCTGCACGTGTGGCGTGCGCTGGACGGCCTGGTTGCGCTCATGATGTGGGGCACGGCGCTCTGGCTGTTGAACAGCCTGGCCTGAACCCGGAGGTGTCCATGTCCCTGCCCCTGCGCGGCGCCGATGCGCCCGTCACCGTTTTCGGCCCCGACTTTCCTTTTGCCTTCGACGACTGGATCACCCACCCGCAAGGCCTGGGTGAGATTCCCGCTGAGCGCCTGGGGCAGGAAGTGGCCATCGTCGGCGCCGGCATGGCCGGCATGGTGGCGGCCTACGAGCTCATGAAGCTGGGCTTGAAGCCCGTGCTGTACGAGGCCTCGCGCATGGGTGGGCGGCTGCGTTCGCAGGCCTTCGAGGGCGCTCAAGGCGTGGTGGCCGAGCTCGGCGGCATGCGCTTCCCCGCGTCGGGCACGGCGTTTTTCCACTACGTGAGCCGCCTGGGCCTGAAGACCCGGCCGTTTCCCAACCCGTTGACCACCGCTGCCGGCTGCACCGTGGTCGACCTCGAAGGCCAGACGCACTGGGCGCGCGAACTTGCCGATCTGCCGCCCCTGTTCAGCGAAGTGGCCGAAGCCTGGGCGCAGGCGCTCGAAGAAGGCGCGGGCTTCACCGGCCTGCAGCAGGCGCTGCGCGAGCGCGACACCGCGCGCCTCAAGGCGCTGTGGGACCGCCTCGTGCCGCTCTGGGACGACCGCACCTTCTACGACTTCGTGGCCACCTCGAAGGCGTTCGCGAAGCTCTCGTTCCAGCACCGCGAGGTGTTCGGCCAGGTCGGCTTCGGCACCGGTGGCTGGGACTCGGACTTTCCCAATTCCATGCTCGAAATATTGCGCGTGGTGCTCACCGGCTGCGACGAGAACCAGCACCTCGTCGTGGGCGGTGTGCAGCAGGTGCCGCTGGGCCTGTGGCAACACGCACCCGCCGCGCACGAGATGCGCCACTGGCCCGCCGGCACCACGCTGGCCAGCCTGCACCATGGCGCACCGCGCGCCGGCGTCACCGCCATCACCCGCGCAGCGAGCAACGAACTCGCCGTCACCGACACCTGGGGCAACACGCAAACCTACCCGGCCGTGCTCACCACCTGCCAGAGCTGGCTGCTGACCACGCAGATTGCGGTGGAAGAGTCGCTGTTTTCGCAGAAGCACTGGATGGCGCTGGACCGCACGCGCTACATGCAGTCGTCCAAGACCTTCGTGATGGTGGACCGCCCGTTCTGGAACGACCTCAAGGCGAACGGCTGGCCGACCATGGGCATGACGTTGACCGACCGGCTCACGCGCGGCACCTACCTGTTCGACAACGGACCCGACCAACCCGGCGTGATCTGCCTGAGCTACGCCTGGATGGGCGACGCGCTCAAGATGCTGCCGCACGGCACCGAAAAACGCGTGCAGCTCGCGCTCTCGGCGCTGAAGAAGATCTACCCCGACGTGGACATCGCCAGCCACATCATCGGCGACCCGATCAGCGTGTCGTGGGAAGCCGACCCGCATTTCCTGGGCGCCTTCAAGGGCGCGCTGCCCGGTCACTACCGATACAACCACCGCATGTACAGCCACTTCATGCAGGACGGCTTCGCGATCGCCGAGCGCGGCATCTTCATCGCCGGCGACGACGTGTCGTTCACGCCCGCATGGGTCGAGGGCGCGGTGCAGACTTCCTTGAATGCGGTGTGGGGCATCGTGAAACACCTCGGCGGCCACACGCACGCAGACAACCCCGGGCCCGGCGACGTGTTCGCCGAGCTCGGGCCGGTGGCCTTGCCCGACTGAACCACGTGGACACCCTCACCCTCGCGCTCTGGCAGTGCCCCTACGCGGCCAACACGGCCGCAGCCCTTGCCCGGCTCGACGCCACCGCCGCGCAGGCGCGCGCCCAAGGTGCCGCGCTGCTGGTGTGCCCCGAGATGTCGCTCACCGGTTACCAGATCGGCGCGCAAGCGGTGGCCGCGCTCGCCGAACCGGCGGACGGCGCGCTGGCTCAGGCCGTCAGTGCCATCGCCCGGCGCCACGGCATCGCCATCGTCTACGGCTACCCCGAACACAACCCGGAGGGCCGGCCATTCAACGCCGCGCAGTTCATCAGCGCCCAGGGCCAGCGCGTGGCCAACTACCGCAAGACCCACCTCTTCGGCGACATCGACCGCGCCCAGTTCAGCCCCGGCCCGCAGGCGCCCGCGGTCTTCGAGTGGAACGGCTGGCGCCTGGGCCTGCTGATCTGCTACGACATCGAGTTCCCCGAGCCCGCGCGCGGGCTCGCGCTGCAGGGTGCAGACGCCCTCCTGGTGCCCACGGCCAACATGATCAACTTCGACGACGTGCAGCGCGTGCTGCTGCCGGCGCGTGCGCTGGAGAACCGGGTGTATGTCGCCTATGCGAACGCATGCGGGCAGGAAACCGGCACCACCTACGGCGGCCTCAGCACCGTGTGCGGCCCCTCGGCGGGAGCGCACCCGACGGCGGGGCGTGAGGCGGAACTGCTGCTGGTCACGCTCGACCCGGCAGAGTTGCAGCGCGCCCGGGGCGCCGCCCAATGGCCAGACCGCCGCCCTGACCTGTACCCGCAGGGGCGCGGCTGAACCTCAGCGACCTGGCAATGGCAGCCCCGGATCGGCATCAGCCCAAATAGAAGTCCATGGGAATCAACTCGATGCCCCATCCTCCCGCTTCACCCAACGAGGCGGCGGGGTGCATGGCCGCGAGGCGCACGGCCTCGTCACGGCTGTCAGCCTCGATGATGAACAGACCACCCACCATTTCCTTGGACTCGGTGTAGGGTCCGTCGCTGATCTGTGGCTTGCCGCCGCGCGGGCGCAGCGTCATCCAGTCCTTGGGCTCGGAGAGTGACGCGGACACCAGCACCTTTCCCGTGGCGCGCATCTTCTCGTCCATCGGCGGGCACTGACTCACCAGCGCTTGCACGTCGTCTGGCGCCATCGCGGCGAATTTGTCGGGGTTGTAATACGCAAGGCCCAGGTACTTCATGGGGACGTCCTATTTGATGGTTGGAGTCTTCACGACGAAGCTGGCGGGTGGCAATCGACAGGATTCGGAAAAGTTTGTGTTGCGACGCCCAGTTGATATGTTGCACTGCGCGCCCTTCGTGGCGCTCAAGACCCGGCTACGATGGCGGGCATCGGCCAGAAGCGGGCATTCGAGGAGGAGCAACGTGCGCGAAGCGAAGATTGCAGCTTGGTTCTTTTTCGTTGTGGGAGCCGGTGTGAGTCTGGCCAGCGCATGGGCGGCCGTCACATTGGCATCGCCGTCGCCTACCAACTCGTTGCTCCGCAACGGTCTGGCGCAAGTATTGAAGACCGCAATTGGTGAGCCTGCCGGCCATGTTGCGTACCACCTATTTTGGGCGGCCCTCGGCGCCTGCGTGGCCTACCTGGCGGTGCGAGTACTCAAAGACCAGTCGAGGTAAGGTTCTACGGCCTCAGTCTGCTCAGGGCCCGAAGGCGACATACCGAATGCAAGCGTTCAGACGGCCACTCACAACCGAATACTCAAAGAAACCGGAGTTCCCGATGAACCTAGCAGGCTTGGGCAAGGCGATCCCCGTACTCGCTTCACTTGATATGCCACGTACTCTTGATTTCTACGGGAATGTGCTTGGCTTCCGGACGCAGCACTTTGAGGGATTTTCGTATGGCATAGCGGTGCGCGGCGAGACGGAGTTGCACTTCTGGGCCTGCAATGACAAGCACATCGCGGAGAACACGTCGTGCTACATCCGCGTGGAGGACATTGCAGCGGTGCATCGGGAGCTCAGTCCAAGGCTGCCCTCGCTGCAGGCGGTCGTCCGCACAGCCTGGGGCATGGACGAACTCTATGTCATTGACCCGGACGGCAATCTCATCAAGTTCGGGCAAGAGTCGTCGGCGCGGTAGGGCTGGGTGGTCGAGAACGTTGAGTATCAAATTTGAGACTCGCCAGGAGCGCCCCCCGCTGCTCAAGCCTTCACTTCGACCACCTGTTCGAAGCCGCCGAAGATCATGCGTTTGCCGTCGAAGGGCATGGGCGGGTTGCCGGGCGTGGACGGATCCATGCGAGGGTCTTCCATCATTTTCTTCATGCCGGCGTCACGCGTGGCCTTGTCGGGCCATTCGATCCACGAAAAGGCCACCGTCTCTTCGGCCGTGGCCTGTACCGCGCGACGGAAGTCGGTGACTTTGCCGTCGGGGACGTCGTCGCCCCAACCCTCGATCACCCGGATGGCGCCCAGCTCGAGAAATATCGGGTCGAGCTTGCGCGCGTGCTCGATGAACTTCTGCCTGTTCGCGGTGGGGACCGCGATCACGAAACCGTCGATGTATGACATGTCTTCACTCCTGTTGGGTTGACTGGTCGACGCGCCCCCTGTGGGCGCCTCGTATCCCATCGACGAACGACAGGTAGCCAAGTCGACATGGTCCGAGCGCTCAGGGCGCGGCCGCCTGCACACCGCCACCGAGCACGAACTCACCCGGCAGCGCAAAACCGTCCCCGCTGGCCCAGCGCTGCAGGGAGGCGAGGTACTCGGCGCGCACGGCCGCCCGGGTCGGCGCGTCGAAGCGGCTGTAGGCCAGCGCCACCGGCCCACCCACAAAGGCCGCGTCGCACGCGGTGGTGGCGTCGGGGTAATCAATGGTGGTGACGATGCGCTCGGTGTGCACCTGCTGCAGACCGGCCCCGGCCAGCGCGGCGCGCAGCGTGTCGCCTCCGCCCAGCCGGAAGAACATCGGGCAGACCTCGGACTGCACGCGCGCATCGACGATGGGAAAGACGCCGGACCAGCCACAGGCCGAGCGCTCGCCCCAGACCGACACCACCAGCCGTCCGCCGGGTCGCAGGCAGCGCGCCATGGCGGCCAGGCAGGCTTCGGGGTCGGGCATGTACATCAGGCCCAGGCCACACAGCACCACGTCGAAATGCGCCGGCGGCAACACCGCGTCCACCGTTTGCGCATCGGTGCGCAGGAAGTGGCAGCCGATGGATGCGGCCTGTGCCACCGCCACCATGCCCGCCGACACGTCGCAGCCCACGGCCTCGCCCCGCGGCCCGACGGCGGCCAGCGCCGCGCGCGTGAGCACGCCCGAGCCACACGCCACGTCGAGCACGCGCTCGCCCGGGCGCAACCGGGCCAGGCGCAACACACCTTGCGTGGCGGGCGCCAGCGCCTCGCGCCACAGCTCTTCGTAGCGGGCCGAGGCGCGGTCCCACCCGTAGCGCTGCACGCGCAGCTGAAGCCGTCCGTCCATGCTCAGCCCCGGGGGCCGTACACCACGCTGCCCTGCAGCGGCTGGGGGTCGGCGAACACGTGCAGGTAGGGACTGCAGCGGCGCGCTTCGGCAAGCACCGGCTCCAGCTGCTCGGGCGTGGCGTCCGCCTCCAGGTACAGCGTGTGGCGCACCCCGAGGTAGGCGGGGTAGACGCCCTCCATGCCGAGCAAGCCCCGGTTGTCGTAGTCGGCCGCGACCTCGACCTCCAGGCTGCGCACGCCGATGCCCGCACGCGCCAGGAAGATGCTGTAGCCGATGGCCAGGCAGCTTGCCAGCGCGGCGCGACCGTGCACGCCGGGCGTGGGTCCGGCGCCGATGCCACCACCTTCCACCGGCATGTCGATGCTGAAGCGCCAGTCGCCCTCCTGGGCCTCGCAGTGCAGCCCCTCCACCACCCGCGCCCGCATCACGCTGGTGTCCTGGGCGGCCTCCGGCTTCTTGGCAAAGACGTGCGCCATGCGGCTGAAGGCGTTGCGGATGTGCTCCTGTGCGTCCATGGCGTGTCTCCGGGTCGGTTCAACGGCGCGTGATGACCACCTCGAGGTATTCACTGGGCACGACCAGCGAGTGCGCGCCCCCCTGGTTCAGGCGGTTGAGCAGCTCGATGAGATCGCGCTCCAGCAGGGCCGCGGTCTCCGGGGGCAAGGCCGCGAAGGCCTTGTGCACCGGCCCGTACCAGGTGCGGAACACCTCGACGAAGTGCTCAGCCGAACGGTACCGGAAGTTGAAGACTTTGGGTGTGGTCGCGATGGCCGAGGCCTGGTCGCCAAACAAGGTTTCCAAGTGCGACTTCACGCCCCAGAGAGACGGCGACTTGACGCCCGCCGGCGGCGGCAGGTGGCGGCCCAGGGTCTTGAACAGCTGGCCGATGAAGCCCTCGGGCGTCCAGTTGGCCAGGCCGATGCGCCCGCCCGGGCGGCACACACGCGCCATCTCGTGCGCCGCGCGCTGCTGGTCGGGCGCGAACATCACGCCGAAGGTGGACAGCACCACGTCGAAACGGGCGTCGTCGAAGGGCAGCGCCTCGACATCGGCCACCTGGGTGGTCATGGCCAGGTGCTCGGCGCGCGCACGCTCGGCGCCGCGCTCCAGCAAGCTGTCCACATAGTCGGTGGAGGTCACGTCGCAGCCGCGCCGCGCCGCGGCCAGGCTCGCGTTGCCGTTGCCGGCGGCCACGTCCAGCACGGATTCGTCCCAGCGCAGGTCGCAGGCTTCGGCCAGCGATTCGCCCACGATCTGCAGCGTGGTGCCGATCACGGCATAGTCGCCACTGGCCCAGGCCATCTGTTGCTTGTTCTTCAGGGCGGTGAAATCGGTCGGGGTGTCCATGTGTTGTCCTTCGGGTTGGGTGGGGGTCGAACAAGGTCGGCGTCTGGAGACCCGACTGTCCGCCCGCGACGCGCCAGGCGTCTTTGGCTTTTTCTGAAGACTTCCTGTATTTTCTGAAGCCACCGTTCAACGGGAGCCCGCGTGCAAGAGTCCTACCGCTTCGATCGCTTCGAACTCCGGCCGTCCGAGCGCGTGCTGCTGGTCGACGGCGCACCCGCCGCGCTGGGTTCGCGTGCGTTCGATCTGCTGCTGTGCCTGGTGACACACCACGACCGCGTGCTCACCAAGGGCGAGGTGATGGAGCAGGTGTGGCCGGGCCAGGTGGTGGAGGAAAACAACCTCTCGGTGCATGTGTCGGCGCTGCGCAAGGTCCTCGGGGCTGGCGCCATCACCACCATCTCCGGCCGCGGCTACCGTTTCACGCTCGACCTGCTCCCGGTCCCCGGCACAGGCCCGACCAACGCGCTGCCAGCCCCGGAGCAGCTGGAGCGCCCCACCATCGCGGTGCTGCCGCTGAGCGTGCTGTCGGACGACCCCCGCATCGGTTTCTTCGCGCAAGGCCTGGTCGAAGACGTCACCGCATTGCTGGCCCGTGTGCCCGGCTTCATCCTCATCGCGCACGCCTCGTCCCTGGTCTTTCGCGGCCAGCAGGCGCCGCTGCAGGACGTGGCGCGCCAGCTGGGTGTGCGTTTTCTGGTGCAGGGCAGCGTGCGCCCCAAGGCCGACGCGCTGCGCGTCTCGCTGCAACTGATCGAGGCGGCCTCTGCCCGCATCCTGTGGAGCGCGCAGTTCGACAGCCAGGCCGACAGCCTGGCCGACGGCGCCGTGGATGCGCAGGAGAACATCGCGCGCGGCATCATCAGCGAGCTGGAGCCCGAACTCACCCGGGCCGAGATCGCCCACATCCGCCGCCAGCGCCCGGAAAACCTCGACGCCTGGGCGCACTACCACGAGGCCGTCGGCGCGCTCGCCGCCCAAGGCTGGAGCGCCGACGGCATGGCCACGGCGCGGGCCGAACTGCGACGCAGCACCGCGCTCGACCCGAACTTCGGCCTGAGCCACGGCCACTACGCGCTGCTCACCATCGTGGCGTCCAACATCGGCATGGTCCCGGACACGCCGGACCTGCGCGCCGACGTGCTGGCCTCGGCCAACTCGGCCATCACGCTGGACGACGGCAGCTCCGAGGTGCTGGGCTATGCGGGTTGTGCCCTGTGCGACCTGGGTCACTACAAGCACGGCATCGACACGCTGCAACGCGCGCTGGAACTCAACCCGAGCAATGCCCAGGCGCACGTGGCCATGGGCGCCGCGCTGGCGATGAACCGCAAGTTCGACGACGGTGTTGAACGGATGCGCTACGGCATGAAGATCAGCCCGCGTGACCGCCGCCTGGGCTTCTGGGGCTGGCTGCTCGGGCGCTTCCTGCTGCGCGCCGACCGCGTGGACGAGGCGCTGGTGGAAGCCCGACGGTCGTGCCGGGTCGACCCGCGCTTCCACCTTCCGCACTTGCTGCAGGCCGCCGCCCTCGACCGCCTGGGCGCCCCCACCGATGCGGTCAACGCCCTGAAGGCCGCGCGCCAGCGACGCAGCCAGCTCTCGCTGAACGAGGTGACGCTGACGCACGGGCGGCGCATTGGCGAACGGATCGCGCTGCTGTGGGATCGGACGGAGTGATCCGCCGAGAAGCGGTACATCGCTAGCACCTTCGGATTACCCCGCTACAATTTTCAACCGCCCACTCCACACCCCATGGCCTGCACGAGCAGGCGCTGAGGGTGCACCCACATGAACCACGACAAACCGGGATCCGAACGCCATGAGTGCGACGTTCTCGTGATCGGCGGGGGGCCAGCCGGCTCCACCATCTCACCCATGCTGGCAGAGAAGGGGCACCGCGTGGTGCTGCTGGAGAAGGCACACCACCCGCGATTCCACATCGGCGAATCCTTGCTCCCGGCCAACCTGCCCTTGCTGGAACGCCTGGGCGTGGCCGACGCGGTGCGCGCCATCGGGCAATACAAGCCGGGCGCCGAATTCGTGTCGCCCCACCACGAGCACACGCAGACCTTCGAGTTCGCCGATGCCTGGGACAAGTCCATGCCCTACGCGTATCAGGTCAAGCGCGCGGAGTTCGACGAGATCCTGATCCGCAACGCCGAGCGCAAGGGTGTCGAGGTGTTTGAGGGATGCACGGCGCGTTCGGTGGAGTTCCTGCCCGACAACACGGTGCGCGTGCATGCCCAACACGACGACGGCCGCACCACCGAGTGGAATGCGAAGTTCCTGGTGGACGCCTCGGGGCGCGACACGTTTCTGGCATCGCGCTTCAAGATCAAGGAACGCAACCCGCGCCACAACAGCGCGGCGGTGTATGGCCACTTTGCCAACGCGCGCCGCAACGAAGGCGAGGCCGAGGGCAACATCACGATCTTCTGGTTCGACCACGGCTGGTTCTGGTTCATCCCGCTGCACGACGGCGCCACCAGCGTGGGCATGGTGACCTGGCCATACAACATGAAGACGCGCAACGGGCGCAGCGTGGAGCAGTTCCTGATGGACAACATCGCCACTTGCAAGGGGCTCACCGAGCGCCTGGAGAAGGCCCACCTCGTCGCGCCGGTCGAGGCCACCGGCAATTTTTCCTACGCCGCCCGGCGCAACCATGGCAACAACTACCTGATGCTGGGCGACGCCTTCACCTTCATCGACCCGGTGTTCTCTTCGGGCGTCTGGCTGGCCATGAGCGGCGGTGAGCTCGGCGCGCAGACCATCGACACCTGCCTGCGCGAGCCCGCGCGTGCGGCTGCCGCGCTCAAGCGCTTCGACCGCCACATGCGCGACGGCCCGAAAGCCTTCTCGTGGTTCATCTACCGCGTGACCAACCCCATCATGCGCGACTTCTTCATGGGCCCGCGCAACATCTTCCGCGTGAAGGAGGCCTTGCTCTCCACCCTGGCCGGCGACGTGTACGGCGGCGCGCCCATCGCGCGCTCGCTGCTGGCCTTCAAGGCGCTCTACTTCGCGGCCAACATCATGCAACCCCGGCGCGCCTTCGCCGCCTGGCGCAACCGCCGTGCCAACATCCGGCCGGTGGACGACGCGGCCCTGGCCCGCTCGCCGTGACGCTGCACCACACCACCTCGTCGGCATCCGGTGCGCAGGACGCCGGCGCAGAACTGGGGGGCGCGGTGATCGGCGATTTCAAGGATGCGCCCACCGTGGCCTGGCCGCAGCAGCACCTGCGCGCGCCGCTGCTCAACGCCAGCGCGCCGTGGCTGCACGAAGTCTGGCGCGCCGACGGCCCGGTGCAGCAGGGGCACAGCGAAGGCATCCACTGGCGGCGCAATGCCGACCTGCTGTACGGCGTGATCGAGCTGCACGAAAACGACTGCGCTGCCAGCGAAACCACGCCCCTGCAATCCGCCAGCCGGCTGGTCTACGAGCGCCTGTTCGGCCTGCTGCGCGCGCAAGACACGCCCCACCTGTGGCGGGTGTGGAACTACCTGGGCCGCATCAACGGCGAGTCGCACGGGCTGGAGCGTTACCGCCAGTTCAACCAGGGCCGCTTTGATGCCTTCGTGCAGGCGCAGCGCGACACCGGTGGACAGGTGCCGGCGGCCTGCGCCCTCGGCGTGGCGGATGGCCCGCTGTCGGTGGCCTTCCTGGCCGGCATTTCGCCGCTGGTGCCGCTGGAGAACCCGCGTCAGGTGAGCGCCTGGCGTTACCCGGCGCAATACGGACCGCGCGCACCCACCTTCTCGCGCGCCGCGCTGGCCTACCCACGGGGGCAAGAAGCGCTGTTCATCTCGGGCACGGCCAGCATCGTGGGGCACGAGACGGTGCACCCGGGCGACGTGGCCGCGCAATGCTTGGAGACCGTGCGCAACCTGGAATGCATCGTCCTGGAGGCCAATCGCCTGGCCCGCTCGGCCCAGCCGTTTTCGCTCGAAGGCCTCGGTCATCGCGTCTATGTGCGGCACGCGGGTGACGCCGACACCGTGCAGCGCACGCTGCAGCCCCTGCTGCGCGGCGCGTCGGTGGTGTGCGTGCAGGCCGACATCTGCCGGGCCGATCTGCTGGTGGAAATCGAATCCCAGGCGATCCACCCGATGCCACCGACATGAACGCGATGGCACGCCCGCCCTCGTTGCTGTGGAGCGTGTACGAGCACGTCGCCATGGTGGTGGGCCTGGGTGCGCTCGCGGTGGTGTGCCTGAGCTGGTCACCGCTGGCGCTCGCGCTGTACCCGCTGCTGCCGGGCCCGCTGGGGCGCTGGCTGGGCCGCCAGGCCATCATGCGCGGCTTCCGGCTGTACGTCGGCGTGCTGCGCCTGCTGTGTGCCTGCCGCTTCGACCTCACCGCCCTCGATGCGTTGCGCGACCAGGGGCCCATGGTCATCGCGGCCAACCACCCCTCCCTGCTGGACGCGGTGCTGATCACCTCACGCCTGCCCAACGCCGTCTGCATCATGAAGGCCAGCCTGATGGACAACCCGCTGTTCGGTGCGGGCGCGCGCATGGCACGCTACGTGCGCAACGACAACCTGCTGGGCGCCGTGCTGAGCTGCCGGCGCGAACTGCGACAAGGCGCGCAGGTCGTGATCTTCCCCGAGGGCACGCGCACGCAGGGCTACCCGGCCAATCCGCTCAACCCGCTGTCGAGATCGACCGCGCTCATGGCCACCCGCGCTGCGGTGCCGGTGCAGACCCTGATCATCGAGTTCTCCAGCCCTTACCTGGGCAAGGGCTGGCCGCTGTGGCGCAAGCCCAGCCTGCCACTGACCTGCCGCATCCGCCTGGGCAAGCGCTTCGAGGCACCGCGCGATGCGCGCGCCTTCACCACCGAGCTCGAAGCCTACTTCCGCGCCGAGCTCGCACAACCTTCCATGGCATGAACCCTCCCAGCACCACCCACCTGGTCCTCATCCCCAGCTTCAACCCGGGCCGCAAGGTGCTCGCCACGGTGCGCGCAGCGCGCGCGCAGTGGACACCGGTGTGGGTGGTGGTGGACGGCAGCACCGATGGCTCGGCCGACTGGCTGAGCGCCGAGGCCGCCACCGACCCCGGCCTGCATGTGCTGGTGCTGCCCGAGAACCAGGGCAAGGGCTCGGCCGTGCTGCATGGCATCACGCTGGCGGCGCAGGCCGGCTTCACGCACGCACTCACCATGGACTCCGACGGCCAGCACCCCGAGACACTGATCCCCGATTTCATGGCCGCCTCACAGGCCGCGCCGGACGCCATGGTGCTGGGCAAGCCGGTGTTCGGCGCCGAGGCGCCCTGGGTGCGCGTGATGGGCCGCAAGCTGTCCAACGGCTGGGCCCACCTGGAAACCTTGAGCTTCGACATCGGCGATTCGCTCTACGGGTTTCGCGTCTACCCGATCGCGCCGCTCATGAAGGTGATGCACGGCACGCGCTTCATGCGCCGCTTCGACTTCGACCCCGAAGCCGTGGTGCGCCTGTGCTGGGCCGGCGTGCGGCCGATCAACATCGATGCGCCAGTGCGCTACTTCTCGCTGCAGGAAGGCGGCGTCTCGCATTTCAACTACGTGCGCGACAACCTGCTGCTGAGCGGGATGCACACGCGCCTGTTCGCGGGTTTCGTGCTGCGCCTGCCGCTGCTGCTGTGGCGGCGCCTCACGAAATGAACCCGACGACACGAACACGACCGAGATCTTCCTGATCGCGATGGCGATCGTCATCACCGTGCCCTGGCCGATCTGGCGCCTGGGCCGCACCGACTACTGGGCGCCGCTGGTGGTGCAGATCATCACCAGCGAGACCTTCACCGCCCTGCTGCCGATGGCGGTGGCCAGCACCATGCTGACCGAGCCGACGGTGGAGCCGAAGCTGCGCGGCGTGCGCGACGAGAACCCGGCCACGGTCAGGCCATCGCTCCGTTGATGGATATCACCTGTCCGCTGACTTGAGCGCGGGGTGCGGCGGACGGAAAAGCTGCACGTGAGCACCAGGGAAGCGAACCGAAAAGCGTAGCTCTTGTCCGGACTGAGGGGGAGGTCAGGCCGCGGTGCCACGGGCGATGACACGCTGCATATGCACCTTGGCCCGGAAACCACGCGGTGTGGCAATGGCCAAGGGCTCGGTGCCGAAGGCCACAAAGCCGGCGCTTCGGTACAGGCCGATGGCCGACGCGTTGCCCTCGGTGACCGTGAGGTTCAGCACGAGGATGCCTTCCTTGCCCGTGGCGTACTGGATGCACGCCTCGATCAGGGCTTTGCCCGCGCCAGTGCCGCGGGCCTGCGGAGAGACGTACATGCCGATGACGAGGGCCTTGTGCCTTGTCTTGGGTTTCGCCGAAAACTCCACGGCCACCGTGCCCACCAGTTCTCCACCGGCAAAGGCGCCAAAGGCTGCACCCATGCCCGATGGGTCTGCGATGCGATTGATCCAGAAGGACTCCGGCTCGGCGACGCGTTCCTCCGGTGTGGACGTAAAGGCGTCGGTTGCGAGCTCGTAGGCTTCGAGCATGAGCGCCCGGTACCGCGGTGCATCCGACGGCTTCAGCAGGGCAACGTGCAGGTCGTCTGCGGCCTGTCGTTGGAGCTGGGTGGCCGCCTTGAGCGACGGGTCGGGCCGCATTCGGTGTGGCCTCAGAGTGGATCAACGATCACGAGCGCAGACCCGCCTCGGGCATGAAGCCAGCGTTCAAGCCCCATGTTGACAAAGGCATCGGGGACATTCTTCTCCACGACATGCTCGTGTGGCAACGGTGCCAACGGAGACCCGGGTGTCCTGGACATGTCGATGATCAGCAGGGCAGGCATGGGGTCCGTGGAGGGTCCGAGGGATGAAAGCAGACTGGATAGGTTCTCGCGTGCTGTCCGCTGGTCAGGGCGCCAGGCTGTATTCGAGCACAACCAGACCGCCCGCGAACGATTGCGCGGTGGCCAGCGACAACCGGCGCAAACCCAGGTCCGACGGGGCAAAGGATCGACCACGACCCAGCAGCATCGGCAGCACACGCAGGCGCAGCACGTCGACTTCGCCCGCACGCAGCAACGCATCGCTCAGCGTCAGGCTGCCCCAGATGATCAGGTTGCCGGTGAATCGGCGGCGCAGGTCGCGGACCGCGGCCACGCCGTCGCCCCTGAGAATTTCAGCCGCATCGCTCGTTCCCCAGGGGGCCGATTCAAGCGATGAGGAAACGACGAACTTGGGGAGCTCCCTGATCGGCGTCGCGACCGGATCGACCGCAGGATCGGCGGTTGGCCAGTAGTCGGCGAACATCCGGTAGGTCTTGGCGCCGAGGACGATGGCCGAGACGCTGGACAACAGCCGCAGTTGCTCGCCATCCACACCATTGATCCAGTCCGCATTGGCGAAAAAACCGATGCCGCCATCCGCGTCCTCGGCATAGCCGTCCGCACTGACGATCTGCTCCACGATGACTTTGCCCATCTTTCTTGCTCCGGTGGTGCCGGGAAATCGGCCCGGCGTCACTGCTAGACGAACAAGGGAGCGCGAAATCGACATGCCACCAGCTGGCGACGGATGCTGGACAGCATGGAAAGGGCCCTCCAGCAGCACTCAACTCCGGCGATGTGGCCTCAGGCCATCCCCCCATTGATCGAAATCACCTGCCCGCTCACGTAGGCGGCCTTGTCGGAGGCCAGAAACGCCACCAGCTCGGCGACCTCGTCGGCCCGGCCCGCGCGCTGCATCGGCACCAGGCGCTTGATGGCCTCGGCGTCGAAGGCGCCGTCGATCATGTCGGTCTCGATGATGCCGGGCGCCACCGCGTTGACGGTGATGCCGCGGCTGGCGAGTTCGAGCGCGAGCGACTTGCTCGCTGCGTGCAGCGCTCCCTTGGCGGCTGCATAGTTCACCTGGCCCCGGTTGCCCATGACGCCGGCGATCGACGAGATGGAGATGATGCGGCCCCAGCGTTTGCGGATCATGGGCATGGTGAGCGGCTGTGTGACGTTGTAGAAGCCGTTGAGCGAGACGTCGAGCACGCGGTCCCACTGCTCGCCGCTCATGCCGGGGAACACCGCGTCGTCGTGGATGCCGGCGTTGTTCACCAGGATCTGCACCGCCCCGACTTCGAGCAGCGCTTGGAGCGCGGCAGCGGTGGCGGCGCGGTCGGTCACGTCGAAGGCGACGGCCTCGGCGCTGCCGCCGCTGTCGCGGATGGACTGCGCGATGGCGGTGGCTTTGTCCAGCGCACGGTGCGCGTGCACGATGACGTGATGTCCGTCGGCGGCCAGGCGCTGGCAGATCGCCGCGCCGATGCCGCCGCTGCCGCCGGTGACCAAGGCTCTTTTCATGGGGCTGTGTCCTTGTTCAGCGTGCGTCCGCGTCGAGCACCACGGCCGCGCGCCCTTCGAGCAGGCAGCGTTCGCCGTGGTGGAGCGTGAAGCGGTAGAGCACGTTGTTCGCGTCCCCCGAGACGCGCTCGGCGCGCACGCTCAAGGGGCCTTGCAGGTCGTCGAGCCGCTCGGCGTGCAGCGTGACGCCGCGCGCGCTGGTGAGGTAGCCCTGGCGCGGCGCGTCGTTCGCACCGGCCACGAGCGCGCCATGCACCGCCATGGCCTGCGCCGCGTATTCAATGCCGTTGGCCGCGCCCAGTCGACCGGCCTCGCGCAGCGGGTGCGCCGGGTCGGTGTGGCCCACCGCGCGGCAGACGACGTGATCGGCCGACCAGTCGGTGACGGCGTCGAGCAGGCACATGCTGCCCTGGTGCGGAATGCGCGCCGCGATCCAGGCGTGGTCCAGGGCTGGGGGGCTCACTGGAGGACCTTCGCCCTGCGGGCTGCGGTGCGAGCTTGCTTGGGAACGGCCCGGCGCGGCGCTCATACCGGTTCGACCCGCACCGCGAGCTGCAGGCCGGGCAGGTAGTCCAGGCACACCTCACCGGCCCCGCCCTGCGCCAGGCGTTCGAGCAGCGGCAACGCGCGCAGCGCGGGAATGGCCGCGCGCAAGGGTTCCAGCGCGGGGTGGCTCCAGGGCGGCGCGGGCGCCTCGGTGGTCCGCACCGTGATGCGTGCCAGCGCCTGCGCCGAGGGCGCGGGCTCCAGTCGCAGTGCAACACCGGCGCAGTCGGGCACCGGGCGCTTGGCGAACAGCGGCTCGGGGTACTCGCTGTCGTAGGCCAGCAGCAGCGTGGCTTGCCGGTCCAGCTCGACCTGACCCAGCGCATCCAGCAGGCCGGCGCCAAAGCTGCCGTCGAAGGCGCACATCACCTGACAAGGCGCCATCGACTTCGTGGCGATGCCCCAGTAACCGGCGGGCGCGTTGTGCACCGAGTTGTGAAAACGCGTGGGCGAGACGTGGCGGTCGTCGCTGGCCAGTTGTTCGCACAGCGCGTGGCAGTTGTGGCCGTCCGACCCCGAGGAGCTGAACACGGTGGCGAGGGTGGACACCTCCGCGCCGGCCGCGGCCTCCAGGCCGATGCCCAGGGTGAGCTTGATCACGCGGCTGGCGCGGCGGCGCTCGGCCGGTGGCAGGATCGCCGGCGCCGGCAGCAGCGAAGGCGCCGACACCCAGGCCTGCTCGCCGCGCAGCACGGCGCGCGCGCTCGGCCAGTCGGGCAGGCCGGGCGCGATGAGGCCCACGCCGGTGATCCAGGCCCTCAAGGGTGAGCTCATGCCGCACCTCTGCCGAACACCAGGCTGCAGTTGCTGCCGCCAAAGCCGAAGGAGTTGGTGAGCGCGTGGCGCAACGGTGCCGCAGCGCCACGCAGCTGGTAGTTCATGGGGATCGCGGGATCGAGCGCGCGTGTGCCGGGGCTGCCGGGCACGAAGCCGTCGACCAGGGCGATCGCGCACAGCACGGCCTCGACCGCACCGGCTGCGCCCAGGGTGTGACCGGTGGCCCCCTTGGTGGACGAACAGGCCACACGCTCACCGAACACGGCGGCCACGGCCAGGCCCTCGGCGCTGTCGTTGGCCGGCGTGGCTGTGCCATGCAGGTTGATGTAGTCGATGGCGTCCGGGCTCAGCGATGCCGAGCGCAAGGCGGCCTGCATCGCCATCCGCGCGCCCAGGCCCTCGGGGTGGGGTGCGGACATGTGGTGCGCGTCGCTCGACTCGCCAGCACCCAGCAGCCACACGGCGTCAGTGGGCGCGGCGTCGGCGCGTTCGAGCAGTGCGTACGCCGCACCCTCGCCGATCGAGATGCCGTTGCGGCCAGCGTCATACGGCCGGCAAGGCTCACGGGAGGCGAGCTCGAGCGAAGCGAAACCGTACAAGGTGGTGAGGCACAGCGAGTCGACACCGCCGACCAGCGCCGCGTCGATCGTGCCCAGCTCGAGCTGGCGCGCCGCCGCGGCAAACACCTTGGCGCTGGACGAACACGCGGTGGAAATCGTGGCGGCCATGCCGGTGATGCCCAGATGCTGGCGCAGCAGCTCGCTGAGCGCGTAGGGGTTGTGCGTGGTGCCGTAACTGAACGACACGGGCAAGGCGCCGGTGACCGGATCGCGCTCGCGGTAGGCCAGCTCGGTCTGCAGGATGCCGGAGGTGCTGGTGCCCATGAAGACACCCACGCGCCCCGCGCCGTGCTTCGCGACCGCGGCGCGCACGCGATCCTCGAAGCCGTCGGCCCTGAGCGCGAGCAGGGCCAGGCGGTGGTTGCGGCAGTTGTAGGCGCTCAGCGCCGTCGGCAAAGAGTGATCGTCCACCCCCGCGACCTCGCCGACCCACGTGGGCAGGTCCACGGTCTCGAAAGCACAGGGCTGCAGTCCACTGCGGTTGTCGCGCACGGCCGCACGGTGGGCATCGAGCCCCACGCCCAGGCAGGTGGTGACGGTGGTGGCTGACAGCAGCAGGGGCTTCACGTGAGGAGGGAGGAAACGGGGTCGGGCATTGTCTCAGATGGTGGCACGTTCATCGGCGCCGCTCCGTGCGGCACCTGACACACCAGCATCACGTTGACAAAGGGTTGGCGTCCGCTCATGGGGACAGGGCCTGGGCCAGGGTGACGGGATGCAGTTGGCGCTCGGCAATGGTCTGCAGCAAGCGCGGCAGCACCGAGAGCACCACCGGCACACCGGCGGGCGTACGCGCGCAGTGGCCGTCGTGCATCAGCACGATGTCGCCCGGGCCGAGGTGCTGCGCGAGGCGCTGGAACACGCGCTCGGCATCACCGGTGCGGGTGTCGTAGGCGCGGCGCGTCCAGGTGGCGAGCTTCAGGTCCAGGCCGTGCAGCACGGGATCGAGGAAGGGGTTGCGCAGACCGGCGGTGGCACGGAAGAACGCTGGCGCCTCACCCGTGATGTCGCTCAGGGTGGTCTGCGCGCGCACGATGTCGCGCCGCATCGCCCCGGGACCCAACAGCGAGAAGGCGTTGCTGTGTGCATACCCGTGGTTCTCCACGCGGTGGCCGCGTTGCACGATGGCGCGGCACAGCGCGGGGTGCAGCTGCGCGATGCGGCCGATGCAGAAGAAGCTGGCTTTGACATTCGCGGCGTCAAGCAGGTCCAGCACACGCGGCGTGACCTCGGGGTCGGGTCCGTCGTCGATGGTGAGCGCGATCTCGCGCCGCCGCGCGGCGGCCTCGGGCAGGCGGATCAGGTTGGGGCCGAGCAGCGTGGCGCGCGGCAACAGCCCGGCGCCGGCCAGCAGCACATGGTTGGCCACCAGCGCGCCCACGGCCCAGGGCCAGGCGGTGGGCACGGCCAGCGCGCCGAGCGCGGCCGCGCCGTGCACGGCGGCGCTCGCGCTCAGAAAGGGGGCCGGGGTCCAGCGCGACATGTCAGCGGGAGAAGTGGCCGGCATCCAGGAAACGCTCCCACAGCGGCAGCCAGGCCGACCAGTCGTGCCCTCCCGCGACGGTGTGGCGCGACGCGGGCGGGAAACGCTCGGCCACGCGCTGGATGCGCGCGGCGAAACGGTCTTCGGTGCCGTGGCCGATGAACACCGGCAAGTCGGGTGGCGGGCGCTTGAGCCATTGCCAGACGCGCAGCTCGGGGTCGCGCAGGTCTGCCTCGCTGGGTTGCCATGGGTCCGGACCCCCGGCGCGTTCGACGACGTTGACGCTGGGCAGGCTGCCCGGATAGGGCGCGAGCAGGCACAGGCCGTCGGCCACGCCGGGCCGCGCGGCCAGGTGCGCCATGGCCACCATGCCGCCCAACGAGATGCCGCCCAGCCACACGCGCGCGCCGCGCATGCGCGCCGGGGTGAGGATGTCTTTCTGCAGGGCGTCCCAGGTGTGCACGGCATCGAGGCCGACCCCGCTGATGTCGACCGCCAGCAGGTCCAGCGGCAGGCCGCGCTGCTCGATGGCACGGGCACAACCGGCGTCGAAGATGTCTTCGGGGCGCATGGCCACGCCGGGCAGCATCACGAGCAGCTGCGGCGCTGCGCCCAGCGTGCCGACGGTGCGCAGCGGGGTGGTCACGGCGTGGGCTTTCTCACCGCGAACGCCGCCGACAGCACCAGCGCCAGCACCGCGCCCGGCCCCACCGTCACGCCGATGGCCTGCAGCACGGGCACCGAGGAAAAGGCCAGCACGCCGAAGCCGATCGCGGTGGTGGTGCTGGCCACGCCGATGGACAGCAGGGTTTCGTCGTCCAGCGTTTCGCCGAGCGCGAGGCGGTCGAAGAACAGCGCGTAGTTGGAGCCCACCGCCACCGTGAGCAGCACGCCCACCAGGTGCAACAGGTGCAGGCGCACGCCACCAGCGTGCAGGCCGGCCACCACCACCATCACCGCCATCACCAATGGCAGCATCACGCCGGCGAGCCGTCGCGGGCTGCGCAGCACGAAGGCCAGCACCACAAAGATGGCGAGGAAACCCGCCAGCGAGAGCAGGACGGCCTCGTCGATGTACTCGCCGTAAAGCGTGTCGAACTCGCCTTTGAGGTCGATGAAGATCGCGCCGCTGCCGGCCAGCGCGGCCCGCACCGCCTCGACCGGGATGTCGGCACCCGCGGCAGCCGGCGCCGGACGCAGCGGCAACAACACGCTCCAGCCCTGCGGACGTTGCAGCAGCAGCGCGTCCACCGCCAGGCCCAGGCCCGTGCCGTCCAGATCTTTGCGGGTGAGGTTGGGGGCGCTGCGCGCGGCCTGCACGTCGTCCAGGAACGGCTGCAACCGATCGGCCGACAGCGGCGCATCGGCCAGCGCGATCCGCAGGCGCGCACCAAGTTCGTCGGGCGGCGGCAGGCTGGCGCGCCGCGCGTTCTGCATGGCCTCGCTCGGCAGGAAACGCGCGGGCGAATCAAAGCCGCCGATGAGCCCCTGCTCGACCAGCCGGCGCAGCGGCTCGCCGGCGCGCTCGGCCGCCTGCAGTGCGCTCTCGCGGTCGGGTGCGGTGATCACCGCCATGTAGCGCGCGTCGGGCGCCCCGAGGTCGGCGCGCAGGCGGGCGTCCAGCTCGCCTTCGGCCTCGGTGACCGTGGACAGGGCCGACAGATTGGGGTACCAGAGGTCGTTGCGGTGCTGGGCCAGGTACACGCCGGCCACCAGCACCACCGCCAGCAAAGGCCAGCGCAGCACGCTGGCGTGCGCCACCAGCGGGCGCAGCAGGCGGCCCAGGCGCGCGCCATCGGCCAGATGCACCCCGGGGCCCGCCAGGTGCGGCAGCAGGTAACGCGTGACCAGCGCGGCCGTGACCACGCCTGTGATGGCGTACAGGCCGAGCTGCGCCAGGCCTGGGAAGCCCGAGAACAGCAACGCGCCAAACCCCAGCAGCGAGGTGAGCACACCCAGGCGAATGGTGGGCCAGTACTGCTCGCGCCAGGACACCGTGCCCATGCGCCCCGATTGCACGAAGTAGTAGATGGCGTAGTCCACCGCCTCGCCAATGAGCGCGGCGCCAAAGCCCACCGTGATGCCGAACACGGTGCCGTGCACCAGCCCGACCATGACGATGGCGGCCAGCGTGCCGCTGAGCACCGGCACCAGCGTGAGCAGCATGAGGCGGGCGCGGCGGTACACGAAGGCCAGCAGGATGGCGATGATCACCATGCTCATGATCGACAGGCGCGCGACCTCTTCCTGGATGGTGGCGCGCGCGCGCACCGCAAACAGCCCGGGGCCCGACATCTCCATCGTCAAGCCGGCCATTCCCGGCTGCTGCGTGGCTTGCGCAAAACGCTCTCGGATCAGCTCCACGGCCGCCGACTGTCCATCGGTGTCGGAGCCGAGCGCGTGCGTCTGCACCAGCAGCATGGCGCGTTCGCCGTCGCGCGAGGCCCACACGCCCTCCACCTCGTTGGGCTGCACCCCGCCGCCCAGGCCCGAGACCAGCTCCACCAGTTCACCGGTGGGGTCGCGGGCGAGGAAGGGCTTGAACAGCAGGCCGGCCGACGAGCTGAGCAGATCGATGCTGTTGTTCACCGCGCTGCGCAGACCTTCCACACTGAAGCGCTCGGGCGTGACGGCGGTGCTCAGCAGGTAGCGGTGGGCCAGCAGGAAGTCGCGCGTGGCGTCCATCGCCTCGGCTTCGCCGTTCTGCACCGAGGCAAAGGCCTTGTTGCCCGCCAGCGAGGCGCGCAACGCGCGCGACGCGTCGGCCCGCTGCGCCGCGTCGCCACCGGCAATGGCCACCATCAGCAGACGCGAGACCGCGCCCTCGCGCAGCTGGTCCACCATCACCGATTGTTCGGCCGTGGGGTTGGAGGGCAGGAAGAAGGAGACGTCGGCGGAGAAACGGGTGTTCCAGAGCAGCACCGCGCCCAGCGCCATCGCCGCGAGCCAGATCATCAGCGCACGCCAGACGCTCCGGGTCATTGAGATTTCACCGGCTCGATGGTCATCTCGGTGCGGTCACCGTCGGTCTGCAGGTATTCGATGCCCAGCACCTGCTGGCGCACACCGCTCAAGGTGATGCGCTGCAGCAGCGTGGCAATGCGCTGCTCGATCGGCACCAGCGTCAGGACCCAGGCGTCGACGTTGCCGGTGAGCTGGAGCGTGTAGTTGCGCTCCAGCGAGGCGCGGTTGCCTTGCAGCGTGCTGCGGATGCTCTCGACGAAAGCGGCGACCTCGGGCCGCTGGTTGAGCTGGATCTGCATCTTTTGGCGACCGCGCTCCAGGCTCAGCGTGTCCTTGTAGAGCACCATGGTCTCGGCCTTGGGCGTGTAGGTGCGCTTCTCCAGCCGGTCGGGCGCGTTGTAGAACATTTCGCCGGTGGCCACCACCGGCTTGTCGAGCAGCGCGAGGTGGCGTTTTTCAACGAACTTCGCGTGCCCGCCGGGGTTGCGCGCCAGCTCGGCCATGAGCTGCTCGATGTCGAACGCGGCGTGGGCCAGGGCGGTGAAGCCGCAGAGCACGAAGCCCATGAGAAGTCGTTGGATCATGTGCGTTGCCAGAAATCGAAGAAGTTGAACCAGTTGTACGGCGCCCGGCGACACATGTCCCCGAGCCGGTCGGCATAGGCCTGCATGGCCTGCGCCATCGCGGCCTCGCGGTCGCCGCGCTCGACGGTCGAGAAGTCCGCCAAGGGTTCGAAGCGCAGCTCGTAGCGGTTGCCTCCGAGGTACAGACCGGACATGAAAAACACCGGCCTGCGCAGCATGGCCGCCATGCGCCACGGCCCGAGCGGAAATCGCGCCGGCGCGCCCAGGAACATGCATTCTGCCGTGGAGTCGTTCGCCAGCGACCGGTCGGCCAGCATGCCCACCAGGCAACCCGCGTCCAGTTTGTCGCGTGCCCGCAGCATCGAGTCCGGTCGGCCGAGGGCCACCACGTCCTGCTGCGCGCGCGGATTGATGGCGTGCAGGATGGCGCCGATCTTGCGCGCGTTGTCCTCGTACATCAGCATCGCCACCGGTGTGCGCGCGTGCTGGTGGGCCATGGCGCGCAACACCTCGAAGCTGCCCAGATGGGCGCCCACCAGGAACGCCCCCGGCTGGTGGTCCAGTGCCTGTTGCACGGCCTTGTCGCCGGTGATGCGGATGTCGAACAGGTCGAAGCGATCGTTGAGCAGGTAAATGCGGTCGTGCACGGTGCTCGCAAAGCTCAACACATGCCGGTAGCCGTCGCGCCAGGTGGGCGGACGGCCCAGCGCGCGCGCCAGATAGGCACGCCCGTTGCGACGCGCCGTGGGCGAGAACAGCAGGAAGTACAGCGCGATGCCGCGCAACACCACACGCCCGGCCGGGCGCCCCAGCCGCAACGAGATCCAGACCATCAGCCGCAAAGCGCCCAGGTGGCTGCGCTCCTGCTGACGCATCCACTGGGGTGTGGGTCCGCCGGTCATGGGGCCGGGGGCACGAGGCTGCCGGCCGCCACTTCGCGGCCTTCGCAGTTCACGCTGAAGGCGATGGCGCCGCGCGGCGTGGTCTGCAAAACGAAACGCAACACCTGCGAGGGCCCGACCGGCACGAAGAACTTGGCCTGTGCGATCTGCCAGCCAGCACCGGGCAGCGCACCGCGCATCTGCGCGGCCAACAGGAGCGCGTGATCGAGCAGCATCACGCCGGGCACGATGGGTCGCGCCGGAAAATGGCCGGCAAAGGCCGGGTGGTCGGCCGGCAACTCCCAGGTGAACTCAGCCGTGTCCATGCACCACCTTCTCGGCGTACAGCCCCTGCAGCGCCTGGCGCGTGAGCTTGCCGGTGGCGTTGCGCGGCAAGGCATCCACCAGCACCAGCGGGCGCGGCAGAAAGATCGCGTCGAGCCGCTGGCGCAGCCCGGCCATGAGGGTGCGTGCGTCCACGGTGGGTGCGACCACAAAGGCCGCCAGGCGCGTCACGCCGTCGCCTTCGCGGGCGTCGTCGGGCAGGAAGAAGGCCGCGTCGAGCACACCCGGCAGCGCGCCGATCTGGTGGTTGAGGTAGGCCAGCGAGGTGCGTTTGCCCGCGATGTTGACGAGGTCGGCGTGGCGGCCGTGCAGCAGAAATGTGCCGTCGGCGCAGGACTCGATCACATCGGCCAGCGGCACGCGGCCTTCGACGTGGCCGCCGCTGACCCAGGTGGTGTCGCCCTCGTGTTCGAGCCGGAGCGCCGGCAACAGGTGCCAGGCCGCGCCGTCGAGCGTGCGGCGGCTGGCGATCGCGGACGACTCGGTGGAGCCGTAGATCTCATGCACCGGCGCGCCGCAGCGCGCTTCGGCGCGGCGCGCCAGATCGGGGCTGAGCGGCGCGGTGGCCGAGAGCACGAGGTCCAGCGGCGGCAGCGCCAGCTCCGAGGCCAGCAGGGCCGAGAGGTGGAACGGCGTGGTCACCAGCATGCGCGGGCGCGGCAGGGCCTGCAGCGCGTCAACGATGTCCTGCGGGTAAAACGGCTTGGCGGCGGCGAACTGGCAACCCCCGTGCAGCGCCACCAGCAGCGTGGATTCGAAACCGAAGCTGTGCTGTGTGGGCACCGTACCGACGATGGCCTGTGGTCGTTGCAGCAAGCCCAGGGCCAGCGCTTCCGCCTGCCCGTTCTGCACCAGCTTGCCCCAGGTCTTTCCGTGCGGTTGCGGCAGACCGGTGGAGCCGGAGGTGAACAGGATGGCCACGGTCTGGTCGTCGTCGACCATCGGCATCGCGTTCACGGCGGGGTGGTCCCGCGTGTCGAGATCGGGGAACACGGTGCCCGGGATGCCCGTGAGGTCGGCGGGCTTGTCGGCCAGCCAGGCGGTGCCGGGGTGATCCTCGGCCAGGCGCCGCAGCGTTTCGGGTGATTGCGACGAGGGCTGCAGGCTGACCTTGCCCGCGAGCAGGCCGGCGGCAAAGCCCACCGCGAAGTGGTACCGGTCCTCGCAAAGGTTGAGCAGCCAGGCGCCCGCGGGCAGCACGGTGGCCAGCGCGCGTGCGTGGGCCAGAAAGTCACGCACCCGCACCGGGCCGTGCGCGCGCCAGGCGAGCACGTCGTCCAGATCGCGACCCGTGATCAACGGCGAAGCGCTCATGGCTGCGAGGGGCCTGCGCGGCGCTGCGCCGAATCGCGCCGGTACGCGCGCACGATATCGATGATGCCGGGGCGCTCGTGCGGCGGCAGCACACACATGCGCCAGAGGTGCTCGACCAGAAACATGGCGCCCACCAGCGGCCCGGTCAGCAGGTTGGCGTGCACGGACCAGACGGCCGTTGGTGCCCAGATGAACAGCAGCGTGGACACCAGCGCGTTCACAAAGAAGAACACGGTCCAGGCGAGCGTCACATGGCGCGTGTAACGCACCTTGCGCTCGGACAGCTCGTGGGCAAAGATGCGCCGCGCCAGACGCGTGATGAGCGCATCACCCGGGCCGAGCAGCGACCTGCCGAACAGCACCCCCAGCGCCACATGGATGCCCAGGTGCTGCAAGTAGTAGAGCAGCGCGACGTTGTGGCGCACCTGAGGCCAGAGCCAGGCCAGCAGGGCGAGCATGGTCAGCACGCCCGCCGCGCGAACCGCCCACGCCGGCCAGCGCCACAGCGCCATGAGCAGGGCGGCAGCGATCGGCAGCACCGCCACCGCGGCGTTGAAGTCGGCGTTGCCCCAACCGGCCGTGCCCACGTGGGCCGCCACCACCCAGGCCGCCATCAGGAGCAGCACCCCGAGGTCTCGCAGTGCCGAGCTGACGGTCATGCGTTCAAACCATTCACTGCGTGCGCTGGCTCGCAATGTGGGCCGTCAGGGCGCGCGGCGAAGCGAAGATCTTGTCGTTGTCCTCGTTGTCCGAGCGCATCTGGAAGCCGTAGCGCTTGGAGATGACAAGCGAGATTTCGAGCATGTCGATGGAATCGAGTCCCATGCCGTCGCCGTACAGCGGCCCGTCGGGATCCACTTCATCCGGCGTCAGCTCCATGTTGAGGGCTTCGATGATCAGTGCAACCACCTCGGGCCAGAGTGCGTCGACGGTGGCGGGGGAAACAGGTTCGGTCATGTCGGTCATTCGGGAAACAAAAAGGGATGGGCATCAGCGGGGCGCCTGCGCACGCTGCGTCGGATGGCGTGCCTCTCACCGACCGGATCCGACGATTTCACCATGAATGGGTGCAGCGCGCGCCACGGCGCGTTCCCTGGCAGCATGGGACGTGCCCTACAGTAGCGCGGCCCGTCGCCGGTCGCCCACCCACCCCATCCCATGACACCCTCCCCCGACCGCGCCTGGCCCCGTCAACTCCTGTCCCGGTTCACCCACCTCTGGTACCTCAAGGCCTTCGGCACCATGGCGTTCATGGTGGTGTTTTTCCAGGCCTATTTCCGGGTGCAGCGCCATCCGCTGGGCGAACCGGTCACCATGCCCATGCTCGCCATCGACGACTGGGTGCCGTTCACACCGGTGGGGTTCGCGGCCTATGTGTCGCTGTGGGTGTACGTGTCGCTGCCCGCGGCATGGATGCCCAACCTGCGCGCGCTGCTCCACCAGGGCCTCTGGACGGCGGCGCTGTGCATCTTCTGCCTGCTGCTGTTCTGGATCTTTCCCACACAGACGCCCGTGCTCGACATCGACTGGTCGCAGCATGCCCAACTGGCGTTCATGAAAGGCCTGGACGCCACCGGCAACGCCTGTCCGTCGCTGCACGTGGCCTCGGCCGTGTACGCGGCGGTGTGGCTGCATCGCATCTTTGTGCAGGTGGGTGCACCGGTGGCGTTGCGCTGGCTGAGCGTGCTGCAATGCGCCGTCATCCTGTGGTCCACGATGGCGATCCGCCAGCATGTGTTTCTCGATGTGCTGGCCGGTGCGGTGGTGGGCGGCGTGTTTGCCTGGCTCTCGCTGCGCGCGGCACCGTCCGAGGCACTGGCGCGCTGATCGGTCCAGCGGCAGGGCCTTCACACGCGAGCGCGGGTGAACGCCAGCACGGCGGTGGCCACCACCAGCGCGGCCAGCATCACCCCGCCCTGCGCCGATCCCATGGTGCCCAGGGTCGCGGCGCTCACGGCGCACCACACCCATGCGCCCGCGCGCAACACACCCAGCAGAACGCGCGTGGCGCGTGTGGCCGCATCGGCGCACAAGAGCACGCCCAGGGTGGCGATGGCGGTGGGGTCGGGTGCGAGCCCGAACACCTCGGCCTGCGCCCACGGCCGACCCAGCGCCGGGGCCAGCAGGGGATGCGCCAGCACCGACCAGAGCACCAGCCCCACGCCAACGAGGTGGCGGGTCGGGCGGACCGCCAGCACCAGCGAAGGGCGCGTGGCCAGGACGAACAGACCGATCGCCTGGGCCCCGAAACCCCAGGCAAAGCCGACCGAGGCCCAGTTGATCGTTGCATAGCGCTGCCAGAGAAATGTCCACGCCACGAAGGCCCAGTCCAGCGCCAGCACCATGGCGGCGGCGCGAAGTGCGCCGCCGCGGCCACGCCACAGGCCCAACGCCAGGGCAAGACCCACCGCCACGGCCAGCACCTGCGCCGGCCACAGCGCCTGGTTGTGCAGTTCGAACAGCCGCCAGTAGGTGCCCGGCGCGAACATCAGGAAGTCCGCCGGGCTGTAGGTCCACCACTCGCTCACAGCGCGGCGACCTCTCGCGCCATGCGCATGCGCAAGGCCGCGTCGGGCAGGGGGCCCAAGGCCGCGCCCATGTTCTGCCGCAGGTGCGCCACCTGGCTGGTGGCCGGGATGGCGCAGGTCACGCCCGGGTGTGACACCACGAACTTCAGCGCCACCTGCGCCCAGCTGTCGCAGCCGATATCGGCCGCCCAGCCCGGCAGCGGGTGGCGCGCGAGCTGGTCGAGCAAGGCGCCCTGGCGGAACGGCCGGTTCACCAGCACCGCGATGCCGCGCTCCTGCGCCAGCGGCAGCAGACGCTGTTCGGCCTCGCGGTCGAGCAGGTTGTGGGTGAGCTGCACGAAGTCGAGCCGCTGCGTGCGCATGATGCGTTCGAGCTCGGCGTGACGCCGGCCTTCGGAGTTGCTGATGCCCACGTAGCGCAGACGCCCGCTGGCCTTCATCTCGAACAGGCGCGGCAGGTGTTCCTCCCAGGAGAGCAGGTTGTGCACCTGCATCAGGTCGAACCGAGGCACGCCCCAGAAAACACGCGAAGCCTCCATCTGCGTGGCGCCACGCGAGGCATCGCCGATCCACACCTTTTCGGCAGAAAACAAGGCTGCGGGGTGCTTGAGCTTCGCGAGTGCATGGCCGATGACGGGCTGCGAGGAGCCGTACATGGGCGAGCTGTCGATCACGCGTCCACCGGCGGCAAAGAACGCGCGCACCACCTCGGCACAGGCGTCGCGCGCCTGGGGGTCGTTGCCCACGTTGAAGGTGATCCAGCTGCCCAGGCCCACCACCGGCAGCACTTCGCCACTGGAGGGGATGCGACGCGTGATCACGCTGCCAGCGGCGGCTTGGGCGTTCGACACCATCGGCCAGGCCGAGGCCAGTGCGGCCGCGCCGAGTGCGCCACCCAGCCAGCGCCGTCGGCCGGGTGCGGGAAGGGGGAACGCGTTGGCGTCGCGTGTCTTCATGCCGGTGGGACGCGGCGTGGGGCCACGAAGTTCCGGATAGACAATTCCATCATGACGAAGGCGCGAGCACGCCCATATAAGATCGGTGGCCACCCGTTGCGGGCCTCGCGAAGCGCGCCGCGCTCGAGCACCTGCCCCCACTGCCCACCGCCGCGATGACCCCATCCTCCATTTCCGCACGCCGTCAGCTCATGGCCGTGGCCATGCTGGTGCTCGCCCTCATCGGCGGCCTGGTGCGCTGGTTTGCGCCGCAGCCTTCGGTGGCGCGCGATGTGGGTTCCATGCTGATGGTGCTGTGGCTGCCCATCGTCGGCAACATCATCGCGTGGCTGATCCAGCGCGCGAAGACGCCAAAACACCTGCCGCAGGGCTTCGCGGCTGGCACTGTGTTCACGCCCAGCGCGCGAATCGAACTCACCTTGCTGGCGGCCGACACACCCCGGCTCAGCCGGCCGATCCGCGCGGGCTACTTCGATGGCGCGTTGGTGGTGGGCTCCGAAGGTTTCACCACGCGCCTGGCGGTGCCGTCGCATGGGGAGCCGGTGCCTGAGGTGCCCTGCACGCTGGAGGTGCAGTTCCTGCGCCCCGAACTGGCGCTGGCCCATCTCACCCCGGGGGTCAGGTTCGCACTGCTCTCTGGCCGCACGGTGCTCGGCACGGGCCATGTGCTGCCGATGGCGGGGTGAGTCACTTCAGCAGCGAAGACCTCCCGGAAGGATGCCCACGATGCACGACCTGTTGCCCCCCTGGCCCCTGCTGTGGGCCTTCATCCTCACCAGCACGGTGCTGGCCGTCACACCCGGCCCCGGCGTGTTCTACATCGTCGCGCGCAGCCTGTTGCAGGGCCGGCGCCACGGCATGGCATCGGTGGCTGGCGTGGCGCTGGGCAACTTCTGCAATGCCGTGGGTGCCGCGCTCGGGCTCGCGGCCTTGTTCGCGGTCTCGTCGCTGGCGTTCAGCGTCGTCAAGTACCTCGGCGCCGCCTACCTGGTCTTCATGGGCATCCAGGCCCTGCGCGCACCCGCCGACGGTGCGGGCGCCGAGGGTCCCGAGCCCCAGCCGCATGGCATCGGCCGGATATTTCGCGATGGCTTTCTGGTGGCTCTGCTCAACCCCAAGACCGCGATCTTCTTCGCGGCCTTCCTGCCGCAGTTCATGACACCGCAGGCACCGTCCCACGCGGCGCAGAGCGTGACGCTGGGCGCGCTCTTCGTGCTGATCGCGGCGATCAGCGACACGACCTATGCGCTGGCGGCAGGCAGCGTGGCGCCGGCCTTGCAACGCGTGAGCGGCCTGCGCCGCGCAGGGCGCTGGCTCACGGGCGGGGCCTTCATCGGCCTGGGGGTGTTGACGGCCCTGTCCAGCGCCCGGGTGTCGACAAGGCAGCCCTAGCACGGCGCTGTAGCCTGCGCCCATGGATTCCCTGATCACCGCTGCCGCGCGAGCACTCGCCGGAGGCGACGCGCTCGGCGCGCTCAAACGCATCGCCCTGCGCGAAGACCCACCGGCGCTGGCTTTGCGCGGCATCGCCATGGCCCAGCTCGGCGAACACCCGCGCGCACGCGAACTGCTGCGACGCGCCAGCCAGGGCTTCGGCACACACGAGGCGCTCGCACGCGCGCGCTGCGTGGTGGCCGAGGCCGAGGTGGCGCTGGCCATGCGCGACCTCGGTGGTTCGCCCCGCCCATTGGCGGGCGCCGCGGACACGCTCGACGCGCACGCCGACCGCGCAAACGCGCTGCAAGCGCGGCTCATCGCGGCGCGCCGGCTGGTGCTGCTCGGCCGCCTCGCCGAAGCCGCGCGCGCGCTCGACCAGCTCGACGCGCGCGGCCTGTCGCCCGCGCTGGCGGCGGTGGCCGAGCTGGTCGCGGCCGAACTCGCGCTGCGCTCGCTGCA
>NZ_JAKFEO010000056.1:0-6250 GCF_036675665.1 Hydrogenophaga sp.
CAGGCCCAGCAGCAGGTTGAGCTTGTGCTGGCCGGCGAACTGCACCGGCGCGCCCTGGAACAGGCGGAACTTGTACTTGCCCGAGAGCTTGCCGAAGGCGATCACCGAGCCGCTGAAGGTGACCGCGCCGATGAAGGCACCCAGCGCGAGTTCGATGCGGTTGCCGCCCGGGATGGCCTCGCCCTTGGCGACGATGCCGAAGGCCCAGGGTTCGGCCACCACGGCCACGGCGATGCAGACCGCGGCCAGGCCGATCATGCTGTGCATGAAAGCGACCAGCTCGGGCATCTTGGTCATCTCGACCCGGTTGGCCATGATGGCACCGACGGTGCCGCCCACCAGCAGCCCGCCCAGCACCCAGACCATGCCTTCGGCCTTGCCGCCGGCGAGTTCCACGATGAGCGCGGCCGTGGTGAGGATGGCGATGGCCATGCCGGTCATGCCGAAGATGTTGCCGCGGATGGAAGTGGTGGGGTGGCTCAGGCCCTTCAAGGCCTGAATGAAGAAGACGCTGGCGATCAGGTACAGCAGCGTGACGAGGTTCATGCTCATTTGGCGGCCCCTTCAGCGGCGGCGGCCGGCGCCTTGCGTTCTTTCTTCTTGAACATCTCCAGCATGCGCCGCGTGACGAGGAATCCACCAAACACATTGACCGCGGCCAGCGCCACGGCCAGCACGCCCATGGTCTTGCCCAGGTTGGTCTCGGTGAGCGCCGCAGCCAGCATGGCGCCCACGATCACGATGGCGGAGATCGCGTTGGTCACGGCCATCAGCGGCGTGTGCAGTGCGGGCGTGACGTTCCACACCACGTGGTAGCCCACGTAGATGGCCAGCACGAAGATGATGAGGTTGAGAACGGTGGGGGATACGGCTTCCATGGTCTTTTGTCCTTGGTGTCTCTTCGCTGGGTTCAGCTTTTGCGTTTCACTTCACCGCCCTGCGCCATCAGGCAGGCCGCGACGATGTCGTCTTCCATGTCCACGTGCAGCGCGCCGTCCTTGGTGACGATGAGCTTGAGGAAATCGAGCACGTTGCGCGCGTACAGCGCCGAGGCATCGGCGCCGACCATGGCGGCCAGGTTGGTCTCCCCGACGATGGTCACGCCGTGCTTGACCACCGTGCGGTCGGTCTCGGTGATCGGGCAGTTGCCACCGACGCCGTTGGCGCCCTTGCCGGCGGCGATGTCCACGATCACGCTGCCAGGCTTCATCGACCGGACCATGTCTTCGGTGATGAGCACCGGCGCAGCACGCCCGGGAATCAGTGCGGTGGAGATGACCACATCGGCCAGCGCCACGCGCTTGGCGACTTCGATCTTCTGACGCTCCAGCCAGCTCGGCGGCATCGGCCGGGCATAACCGCCCACGCCTTCGGCCGCCTCCTTCTCTTCGGCGGTCTCATACGGCACGTCAATGAACTTGCCGCCCAACGACTCGACCTGTTCCTTCACGCTCGGGCGCACGTCGGACGCTTCGATCACCGCGCCCAGGCGCTTGGCCGTGGCAATGGCCTGCAGACCCGCCACGCCCACGCCCAGAATCACGACGCGCGCCGCCTTGACCGTGCCCGCCGCCGTCATGAGCATGGGGAAGAAGCGCTGGTAGTGGTGGACCGCCAGCATCACAGCCTTGTAGCCGGCGATGTTGGCCTGCGAGGACAGCACGTCCATGCTTTGCGCACGGGTGGTGCGGGGCGCCGCTTCCAGTGCAAAGGCGGTGAGGCCGGCCGAGGCCATGCGCTGCAGGCCGTCGGCATCGAAGGGGTTGAGCATGCCGACCACGGTGGCGCCGGGCTTCATCAGGGTCAACTCGTTGTCGAAGGGGGTGCGCACCTTGAGCACCAGATCGCACCCCAGCGCGCCCGCGGCATCGGTGATCTCGGCGCCCACCGCGGTGTACGCCGCGTCGGTCACGCTGGCGGCCACGCCGGCCCCGGATTGAACGCGAACCGTGTGGCCCTGCGCCACGTATTTCTTCGCCGTCTCGGGTGTGACGGCTACGCGGGTCTCGCCCACTGTCGTTTCAGCGGGTACGCCTATCAGCATGAAGGTCTCCTCAGTATCTGGGCAGTTGCCCCGCGGCACGCGGGTTCCGGGCTGGGACGCATTCTAGTCTCGCACCCACATCAGGCTGGCGTGATGCCGAATCGCTCGCCCGTCAAGCCATCCATGTCGATGGCGGGCGATCGACCCGCCATGAGGTCCGCCACGATGCGGCTGGTGCCACAGGCCTGCGTCCAGCCATTGGACCCATGCCCGCTGTTCAGGAACAGATTGGGCCAGTGGGTGCGGCCCAGCACGGGTGGGCCATCGGGCGTCATGGGCCGCAGTCCTGCCCAGGATTCCACACGATCGAAGTCCAGGCCGGTCGGGAAGAATTCGCGCACCACGTTCACCAGCATGTCGCGCTGCTGGGGGTCGGTGCTCAGGTCGTAGCCGCCGAGTTCACCCATGCCCGCGGCGCGCACGCGACCACCCAGGCGCGAAATCATGACCTTGTTGTGCTCGTCCATCAGCGCGGTCTGGAAGTCGGGGCCGTCGTCCTGCACGGGCACCGTGATCGAGTACCCCTTGAGCGGGTACACCGGCAGCTGGATGCCCAGCGGCCGCAGCAGCCGGGGCGCAAAGCTGCCCAGTGCCACCACGTAGGCGTCGGCCACCAGGCGTTGCGAGCCAGCCTGAACCCCGGTGACGGAATCGGCCTCGTGCGCGATCGCCGTCACGGTGGTATCAAACAGGAACCGCACACCGCGCGCCGCCAGATGCTGGTGCAGCGCTTTCGAAAACTTGTGGCTGTCCCCGGACGCGTCGGCCGGCAGGTGCAGGGCGCCCGCGATGGGGGCGCTGCGTTGCGCCAGCGCCGGCTCCAGCGCGTCCACCTCGCCCGCGCTGAGCAGGCGCCACGCGATGCCCAGCTCCTCCAGCGCCCGGGCCGACAGGCGACCAAGCTCCAGCTCTTCCGGGGTGCGGAACACCTGCAGCACGCCATCGCTGTGGAAATCGAAGCCGTCCAGGCCGGCCTCGTCGACCAGCGTGCGCAGGCAGGCCAGGCTGTAGTGCGCCACGCGCTGCATGCGCAGCTTGTTGCGGCGAAAGCTCTCCACATTGCAGTTGGCCATCCAGCGCACCAGCCACGTCCACTGATGGAGATCGGCCTGCGGCCGGAAGCGGATCGGCGAGCGCGGCGTCAGCGACAGCCTGAGCGCCTTGGTCACCATGCCGGGCGCGGCCCACGGGCCCGCGAAGCTGGGGCACAGCCCGCCGGCATTGCCGTAGCTGGCCTCCAGCCCGGGGCCAGCCTGGCGGTCCACCACCGTCACCTCGTGCCCGTCGCGCCACAGGTAGTAGGCCGTCGCCATGCCGACGACGCCGGCCCCGAGCACCAGGACTTGCATGGGTGCTTATTCGATCTTGATGTTGGCCTTTTCGATGATGGCCTGGTACTTGGTCATCTCGCTGGCAATGAACTTGTCGAAATCCGCGGCGTTGCGGTAGGCCACGTCGAAGCCCAGGCCGTTGAGCTTGCTCTTGAGCGCCGGATCCTGAGCCGCCTTGGCCGTCGCGGCCTCCAGGGTCTGGAGAATCGGCGCGGGCAACCTGGCCGGTGCCCACAGGCCGTACCACGAATAGAACTCGAAGTCCTTCAGGCCGGCTTCGCGCATGGTGGGCACATCGGGCAGCAAGGGGCTGCGCTCGGCACCGGTCACCGCCAGCGCACGCAGCTTGCCCGCCTTCACATGGGGCAAGGACGACAGGAACGGGTCCATCATGGCGTGCACCTGGCCCCCGATCAGGTCTTGCATCGCCGGCGCCGTGCCCTTGTACAGAACGATGGGAATGCCCCCCTTGGACAGGCCCGTCTCGTACAGGAACTGGGCCACGCCCAGGTGACCCGCCGAGCCGTAGCCGCTGGTCACGAAGCTGAACTTGTCCGGCGCCGCCTTCACCACGCTCACCAGTTCCTGAACCGTCCTGGCAGGCACCTGGGGGTTGACGCTGAAGATCAGCGCCCCCTGGGCCACCATGCCGATGGCGGTGAAGTCCTTCACCGCGTCGTACTTGATGGTGCTCTTGTAGAGCAGCGGATTGATCGAATGGATGGAGGCGTTGAAGTAGAGCGTGTAGCCGTCCGGATCGGCACGCGCCACCGAGGCGGCGCCAATCATGCCGGAGGCACCCGCCCGGTTCTCCACGATCACGCTTTGCCCGAGTTCCGAGGCCAGGCGCTCGGCCAGGGTGCGGGCCACGCCGTCCACCGCACCACCGGGTGCATGGGGCACCACGATGGTGATGGGGCGGGCCTTGGGGTAGGGGGTCTGTGCGGCGGCCTGCGGGGCGTGCAGCAAGGCGACGGCAGCCAGGGCGGCGCCGTGTTGGACAAAAAGGCGGCGAGTGGAACGTTTCATGATGACCCTTGAAGATGGAATGGAAAAGGATGCAGTCAATTTGTCCCCCTGGCTGCCGGTCTGCGCCGGCTCGGGCTTTCAGAAAGTGCCTGGGTACGAACCCCCGTCGATCAGGATGTTCTGTCCGGTGATGTAGCCCGCCTGCGCCGAGCAGATGAAGCCGCACAGCGCGCCGAGTTCGGCGGCTTCGCCGTAGCGCCCGGCCGGGTTGTTGGTGCCACGCTCGTGCCACAGCTGTTCGAAGGTCTTGCCCGTGCTCTCCAGCATGCCGAGGATGTGGTGGCGCTGGGCGTCGGTGGCGAACACGCCGGGCAGCAGGTTGTTGATGGTGACGTTGTGCCGCACGGTCTGCCGCGCCAGCCCGGCCACGAAACCGACGAGGCCGGAGCGCGCGCCGTTGGACAGGCCCAGCTCGAGCTGCGGCGTCTTGACGCTGCGCGAGACGATGTTCACGATGCGCCCGAAGCGGCGTTCCATCATGCCGTCCACCGTGCGCCGCATCATCTCGATCGGCCCGAGCATCATCGAGTCGATCGCCGCGTGCCAGTCGGCCACGGTCCAGGTGCGGAAATCGCCGGGCGACATGCCGTCGGCGTTGTTGATCAGGATGTCGGGCGCCGGGCAGGCCGCCAGCGCGGCGTCGCGCCCGGCATCGGTCGTGATGTCGGCCGACACCCAGCGCACCGGCTGGCCGGTCTGCGCCGAAATTTCGGCCGCGGCCTGCTCCATGGTGGCCGCGGTGCGGGCGGCGATCACCACCTGCACGCCCTCGGACGAGAGCTGCGCCGCGCACGCGCGCCCCATGCCCTTGCTGCCGCCGAACACCAGCGCCGTCTTGCCTGCGATTCCCAGATCCATGGTGGTGGCCTTCGCGTCAGACCGACTTGAGCACTGGCGAGCTCCAGCCGTATTTCTTGTCGAGCTCCAGTTCCTTGACGATGCGCAGGCCCTTGAGCAAGGGTTCGCCTTCCAGTCCCTTGAGCGGCTTGCGCAGTTCGCCAGCCGGCATGCCCAGTGCGCGCATCAGCGACTTGATGGCCACCGGGTTGATGGCCGAGTACGCGTAGTGCAGCATGGGCAGCAGGCCCAGGTAGGCATCGCGGAAGCTCACCGACACCTCGGGCGTGGCCCAGGGGCGGGAGATGGTGGCGATCTCCGCCGGGGCGATGTTGCCGGTCATGTTGGCGGTGCCATGGCCGCCCAGGCTCATGGTGGGCACCACCAGGCCGAGGTTGGGCGAATCGCAGCACATCACCGCCACATCGGGCCGCGCGCGCAGCACCTGCGCCACCTGGCCGACCCGCGTGGTCGACTCCTTGTGGACCACGTAGTTCGGGTGCTTGAAGATGCGCAGCAGGTTGTCCCAGTGCAGGTCGGTCTTCACGCGCGGCGGGTTGTTGTACAGGCCCAGCGGCAGGTCGGTCGCGTCCGCCACCTCCAGGAAGTAGTCCTCCAGGTCGGCTTCGGGGCCGCAGATATAGGCCGGTGCCGCGAGGATCGCACCGTCCGCCCCGTTGGCGTTGGCGAACTTCAGGTAGTCGATGGTGGTCTGCGTGTTGTTGCCGGTGCAGCCGTAGAAGAACTTCATCTTGCCGGTCTTCATCCTGGCCGTCTCGGCAATGATGGTCTCGCGCTCCTTCTGCGACAGCATGGACACCTCACCGGTGGAACCCATGATCAGCACCGCGCTGGTGCCATGGTCTTCCTGGAACTTCAGCAGGCTGCGAAAGGCACCGAAGTCGGGGCTCCCGTCCTGGTTGAACGGGGTGATCAGCGCGACGAAGGAGCCTTCAATTTTCATCTTGGCCATGGTCATTCATTCCTTATCAGTTGAGACAGTGATCAG
>NZ_JAKFEO010000046.1:0-33280 GCF_036675665.1 Hydrogenophaga sp.
GTAGTGCGCCCAGCCGCCACCGCTCTGGCCGATGCAGCCGCACATCATCAGCAGGTTGATCACGCCGCGGTAGTTCATGTCGGCGTGGTACCAGTGGTTCATGGCCGCGCCGATGATCACCATGGACTTGCCGTGCGTCTTGTCGGCGTTGTCGGCGAACTGCTGCGCCACGGTGATGACCTGGTCGCGCGGCACGCCGGTGATGCTCTCCTGCCAGGCCGGCGTGTAGGCGGCGTTGTCGTCGAAGTCCTTCGCGCCACTGCCCAGACCGCGGTCGATGCCGTACTGCGCGACCTGCAGGTCGAACACGGTGGCCACCAGGGCGTGGCGCTCGTCGCCGGCCTTGCCCAGGCGCAGGCGCACGGCCGGCACGCGGGCGTGGTTGATGGCGCCGTTCTGCTCGTTGGCGGTGAAGTGCGGTGCGGCGTTGCCACCGAAATAGGGAAAGGCCACGTCCACCACCTGGGTGTCCTGCTCGCCGTCCTCGATCACCGAGAGCTTGAGTTTCACCTCGGTGTCGCTGCGGGCTTCCCTGGCTTCGAGATTCCACTTGCCTTCGTCGGCGCGCCCGGCCTCGCCCCAGCGAAAACCGATCGAGCCGTTGGGCAGCACGGCCTTGCCACCGGTGTCGAAGGCCACGGTCTTCCACTCGGGGTTGTTCTTCTGGCCGAGCTGGCCGTTGAAGTCGCTGGCGCGCAGGTAGCGGTCGGGCACCAGGGTCTTGCTGCCGTCGGCGAGCACGTGTTCTTTCAGCATCACCAGCAGCGGCAGGTCGGTGTAGCGGCGTGCGTAGTCGTCGAAGTAGCTGCTTCTGGGTTTTCCGCCGTCCGGGAAATAGAAGTTCTTGAGCACCACGTGGCCCATGGCCATGGCGAGTGCGGCGTCCGTGCCCTGCTTGGGGTGCAGCCAGAGGTCGGAGAGCTTGGCCACCTCGGAGTAGTCGGGTGTGACGGCCACCGTCTTGGCGCCCTTGTAGCGCACCTCGGTGAAGAAGTGGGCGTCGGGTGTGCGCGTCTGCGGCACGTTGGAGCCCCAGGCGATGATGAACGAGCTGTTGTACCAGTCGGCCGATTCGGGCACGTCGGTCTGCTCACCCCAGACCTGCGGGCTGGCCGGTGGCAGGTCGCAGTACCAGTCGTAGAAGCTCATGCACACGCCGCCGATGAGCGAGAGGTAGCGCGAGCCGGCGGCGTAGCTCACCATGCTCATGGCCGGGATGGGCGAGAAGCCGATGATGCGGTCGGGCCCGTGCTGCTTGATGGTGTAGACGTTGGCCGCGGCGATCAGCTGGTTGACCTCGTCCCAGCTGCTGCGCACGAAGCCGCCCATGCCGCGCACCTGCTGGTAGTCGCGCCGGGCCTCGGGGTTTTCGACGATGCTGGCCCAGGCGTCGACCGGGCTCTTCGCCACGTTCAGCGCGGCGCGCCAGCGCTCCAGCAGGCGCCCGCGCACCATGGGGTACTTCACGCGGTTGGCGCTGTAGAGGTACCAGCTGTAGGAAGCACCGCGCGCGCAGCCGCGCGGCTCGTGGTTGGGCATGTCCCAGCGTGTGCGCGGGTAGTCGGTCTGCTGGGTTTCCCAGGTGACGATGCCGCCCTTGACGTAGATCTTCCACGAGCATGAACCGGTGCAGTTCACGCCGTGGGTGCTGCGCACGATCTTGTCGTGCGCCCAGCGGTTGCGGTAGGCGTCTTCCCAGGTGCGGTCTTCGCCGGTGGTCTGGCCGTGGTTGCCCGAGAAGTTTTCGCGCGGCAGCGAGAAATGGGAAAGGCGGTCGAGGAAATGGCTCATAGGGTGCTCCGTGAGGAAGGGATGCGCGGTCGTGTGGGTGCGGCGTTATGGGTTGTGGATTTCGGAACCCTTGCGCAGGTAGAACCACCAGTTCAGCACCAGGCAGGCGGCGTAGAAGATGGCGAAGCCGTACATGGCGTACTGCGGTGTGCCGGCCTTGATCTGCGCGCCGATCACCACCGGCGCGATGAAGGCGCCGTAGGCGGCCACGGCCGAGGTCCAGCCCAGCACGGGGCCGGCCTGCTGGCGGTCGAAGATGACGCCGATGGTGCGGAAGGTCGAGCCGTTGCCGATGCCGCTGGCAAAGAACAGCACGATGAACAGCCCGATGAAGGCGGGGAAATACTGCTCGGGCGTGGCCGAGCCGTAGGCCTGCATCATCACGTAGCCCACGGCGGCGGAGGCCAGCACCATCACCGCCGAGATGACCTGGGTGACGATGGAGCCGCCGACCTTGTCGGAGATCCAGCCACCGAGAGGGCGCACCGCGGCACCGACGAAGGGGCCGATCCACGCGTAGGTCAGGGCCGAGGGCGCGTTCGGATTCTTCAGCGTGTGTGTCATCACGCCGGCCGCGTCGGCCACATGCTGGAAGCCGAAGATCACCGTGATGGCCAGCGGCAGCACCATCGAGAAACCGATGAAGGAGCCGAAGGTGACGATGTAGAGCGCGGTGAGCGACCAGGTGTGCTGGTTGCGGAAGATCGCGAACTGCTTGGCGACGTTTTCCTTCATGGCACCGAAGGCGGCCACGCGCATCATGAGCAGCGCGAGGGCGATGTCCAGCGGAATGGCGATCCACATGTTCAGGATGCCCAGCCCGGTGGGGGCCGGCAGGTACAGCCAGAGCATGAAGATGGCGGGGATGAAGGCCAGGGTGTAGAGGTAGGTGACCTTGGCGAACGCGACGATGGGGTGGCCGGTGTCGGGCGAGACGGTCTTGAGGTTGTTCATGCCGAACCAGGCCAGGATCGACAGGGGCACCAGCGAGATCACCCAGGCGAAACCGGCGTTCTGGATCCAGGTGGGCGTGCCGGCGGCGATCTTGCCGAAGATCCAGCCGCTGTCCTTCACCAGCGTCATGGGCTCGCCGCCGAAGGCACCGAGCAGGGGCAGCGTCATCACGAGCGGGATGACGATCTGCATCGTCGTCACGCCGAAGTTGCCCAGGCCGGCGTTCAGGCCCAGCGCCGTGCCCTGCAGCCGCTTCGGAAAGAAGGTGCTGATGTTGGACATGCTGGAGGCGAAGTTGCCGCCCCCCACGCCGGACCACAGCGCCAGCAGCTGGAACGACCACAGCGGCCACTCGGGGTGCTGCAACGCGAAGCCGGTGCCGATGGCCGGGGCCAGCAGCATCGCCGTGGTGAGGAAGATGGTGTTGCGCCCACCGGCCAGGCGCACCAGGAAGGATGCCGGGATGCGCATGGTGGCACCCGAGATGCCGGAGATGGCGGTGAGCGTGAACAGCTCGGCCTGGGTGAAGGGGAAGCCCAGGTTGAGCATCTGCACCGTGATGATGCCCCACATGCCCCAGACGGCGAAGCCGCACAGCAGGGCCGGCACGGAGATCCAGAGGTTGCGGTAGGCGATGCGCTTGCCGGTGGCGTTCCAGAAGGTGTCGTCTTCGGGCCGCCAGTCGACGATGTCAGGTCCGACTTTGTTGGTGTTGTTCATGGTGTTCACTGACGAGGCCTCAGTTCTGAAGGGAAAAGGGTTTGGCGTTGGCGCCCATGACCTCGGTCTGGCGCACCTCGGTCCAGTACATCCAGATGAGCGAGACCCAGACCACGCCGTACATCAACATGAAGGCACTCGATCGGATGCCGGTGATGTCCATCAGCGCGCCGAACAGGATGGGCAGCACGAAGCCGCCGAGGCCACCGGCCAGGCCCACGATGCCGCTGATGGCGCCGATGTTTTTCGGGTAGTCGTCGCTGATGTACTTGAAGACGCTGGCCTTGCCGAAGGCCCAGGCGATGCCCAGGATGAACATCAGGCCGGTGAAGAGGTAGACGTTGAGGCCGATGTGGAAGGTGCGCGGACCGTTGACGGTGAGCACGGTGAAGTCGGTCTGCGGATACGACAGCAGGAACAGGCAGATCCAGCTCACCCACAGCACCCACCAGGTGACCTTGTGGGCGCCGAACTTGTCCGACATCACGCCGCCCACCGCGCGCAGCACGCCGCCGGGCAGCGAGAAGCAGGCCGCCAGCAGCGCGGCCACGCGGATGTCCAGTCCGAACTCGCCCACGTAGTACTGCACCATCCAGAGCGAGAGCGCCACGTAGCCGCCGAAGACGATGCTGTAGTACTGGCAGTACTTGAGCACCTTGGGGTCTTTCAGCGCCTTGAGCTGGTCCATGAAGGACACGTTGCTCGGCACCAGGTGCGAGGGATCGCTGTGGCTGAACAGCCAGAACAGCACCACCGTGCCCAGCATGATGGCCGCGTACACCTGCGGCACCATGGTCCAGCCGAAGGCCACCAGCAGCACCGGGGCCACGAACTTGTTGACCGCCGCGCCCGAGTTGCCCGCGCCGTACACGCCCATGGCCATGCCCTGGCGGTGCTTGGGGAACCAGCGCGCCACGTAGGGCGTGCCGACCGAGAAGGAACCGCCCGCGAGACCCACGAACAGGCCGATGGTGAGGAAGTGCCAGTAGGCGGTGGCGTAGCTCATGAGCCAGATCGCCGGCACGGTGATGGCCATGAGGATGGCCATCACGATGCGGCCGCCGAAGCGGTCGGTCCAGATGCCCAGCGGCACGCGCACCAGCGAGCCGGTGAGCACGGGCGTTGCCATGAGCAGGCCGAACTGGGTGGAGTTGAGGTCGAGTGCCTTCTTGATCGGGATGCCGATGACGCCGAACATCATCCAGACCATGAAGCACACGGTGAAGGCCAGCGTGCTGACGAGCAGCACCGACCAGGCTTTTTTGTCGTTGTTCAGTTCAGAGGCCATGTTGTCTTTCTCCACGCGGGGCATGGCAAGACTGTCGGCGCTGGGCGCGCTCGTGGCTATCCGCCTCCCGGGCGTCGGGCGCGGCTCTGAAGAACGATGGTGGCGGGACGCGGTGCGTCCGGAAGAACTAGCGCGGCCGGTTTGTGGCCGTCACTTGATCTGGATCAAGGCCTCAGGCCCGATCCCCCACCCCCAGGACGATGGTGACCAGCACGCTGGCGTCTTCCACCGCGAGCAGGCTGTGCGGCACACCCCCGCGCAAGAAGAGCAGCTGTCCGGCCTGCAGCCGCTGCACGCCCTCGGGTGTTTCAAAATCGATGGCGCCTTCGAGGCACTGCACGGTGATCTCGCCCGCGACCTGGTGCATCGGCATGGAGCGGCCCCGTGGCAGCATCAGCCGGATGACCTCGAGCTGCTCGGACTTGAACAGGGCGATGGACTGGGTGCTCAGCGCGTCGCCCCCCAGGTGGCGCAGGTTGGCGATTTCACCCGATTCGAGGTGGTGCAGGGCCATGGGGGTCTCCTGGTTAGGCGTGGCGGGCGGCGAATACCGCCGCCTGCACACGTGAGGTGAGGTGGAGTTTTCGCAGGATGTGTTGCACGTGGATTTTGACCGTGGTCTCGGCGATGTCGAGCTGGCGGGCGATGTGTTTGTTGCTGTCGCCGCGTGCGATCAGGTGCAGGATCTCGAGCTCGCGCACCGAGAGCGAAGCGAGTGCGGTGTCGGCGGTGGCCACCGCTGCACCAGACGCTTCACCCTGGGCGGGCGGCTGCGACCGCAGGGCCGACACCAGCTTGGTGGTCATCTCGGGGCTGACCACCGACTCACCGTCCATCACCTTGACGATGGCCTCGCACAGGTGGTGCGACTCGACCGTCTTGAGCAGGTAACCGTCGGCGCCGGCCTTGAGCGCGGCCACCAGGTCGGCCTCGTTCTCGCTCACCGTGAGCATCAGGATGCGGGTGCCCGGCGCGGCCTCGCGCAGGGAGGGGATCGCATCCACGCCCAGCACGCCGGGCAGGTGGTTGTCGAGCAGGATCACGTCGGGTCGCTGGCGCGCCAGGCAGCGCAGCGCCTCGCCCACGTCGCCGGCCTCGCAGCTCACTTCGAAGCGCGGGTCCTGCGAGAGCAGCGCCGTCAGTCCGCGGCGGAACAGGGAGTGGTCGTCGACCACGAGCAACTGGATCGGGCGGGCGGATGGGTCGGTCATGAAACGGTGTGTTCGGCGGCGGGGGCAGGGGTGGAAGGGGCCGCCACCGGATGGGGTGGCAGGGTCAGGGTGACGGTGGTGCCCTGGCCGGGCTCGGAGCTCACGTCGACCCGTGCGCCGATGAGCATGGCGCGTTCGCCCATGATCTTCAGCCCCACGTGGGAGGCATCGGGCGCGTCCAGCGCGTCGAAGCCCGCGCCGTCGTCGCGCACGCGAAACAGCCAGTGCGATCCCTTGACCACGTCGAGCTGCACGTGGCTGGCGCCGGCGTGTTTGCGCACGTTGGACAGCGACTCCTGCAGCACGTGCAACACCTGCACCTGCACGTCGGCCGGCAAGGGCAGGCCATGGCCTTCCACGTGCAGCCTGGCGGGCAGACCGGTCTGGTGCTGGAACTTCTGCAGCGTCTCCTGCAGCGCGCGCTCGATGTCGTCGGTGTTGGTGCGGGTGCGAAAGTGCACCAGCAGTTCTCGCACGTCGTTGATGCTTTCGCGCAGGCCTTCGTCGAGCTCGTCGAGCGTGCTCATCACCCGCGCGTCCTGGCCCTTTTGCGCCGCGTTGCGCAACAGCTGGACCTGGATCTTCAGGAAGGCCAGCGACTGCGCGATGGAGTCGTGCAGTTCACGCGCGATCAGCGCGCGCTCCTCGCCCACCGCGGCCTCGCGCTCCAGCGCGGATGCGCGCAGGCTCTCCAGCGCGTTGGCGAGGTGGCTGGCCAGGGCATCGAGCAGCTCGGTCTCGCCCGTGCTCAGGCTGGCCTGCGATCGGTAGAACAGGTCGATTTCGCCGAGCACGCGGTTTTGAAGCCGCACGGGCACGCTCACCAGCGTCTCGAAACCGGCGCGCGCGCAGTGGCGCACCTGGGCCTCGTCGTGGCTGTGGATGGGAATGACGCGTGTCCTGGCGTCCGGCTGCAGGCTGCCGCAGGCACAGGCGCCGGCCAGCAGGCTGCGCTCCTCCTCCACCATGTCCTGCGGGAAGCAGTCGGAGGCCAGCATGAGGTAACGCTGGCTGGCCTCGTCGCTCCAGCGCACCGCGACCGCATCGGCCTTCACCACCGCGCGCACGCGCTGGGCAAACCCGCGCGAGAGCTCCTCGATGCTGCCGGCATGGGCCATGAAGGCACTGACCTCGTACAAGGTCTCCAGCCGCGCGCGCTGCGCCTCGATGTGGCGCGTCTTGGTCTCGACCTGGCTCTCCAGCCCGGCGTACATCGACTGCAGCGTGGACGCCATGCGGTTGAAGCCGCCCGCCACCTGCCCGAATTCGTCGAGCGTCTCCACCTCCACGCGCGCCTTGAAGTCGCCCGACTCCAGCCGGCGCAGGCCCTGGCGCAGGTGAACGAGGGGGTTGATCACATACATGTAGCCGGTGTAGAGCATCACCACCGCGCCGCTGATGGCCAGCGCCATCATGAGGAACTGGAACAGGTTGAGGATGGCGGTGAAGCCCGAGAGCTGTTTTTCGATCGCGAGCACCAGGGCGTCGATGGCCTCGACGAAGGCGTCGGCCGCGGCCAGCGCCTGCGCCGGTTCGGGTGGGCTGTCCTGCAACCACAGCGGGCGCTGGTTCTGCCACAGCGCCTCCACCGTGGCGAACTCGCGGCCGACCGCGTCGTCCCAGGGCACGAAGAGTGGACGGCTGGCATCGCCCTGGCGCAGCAATTCGAGGCTGCGGTCGAACTCCTGCACCAAGGCCGCCACGTCGGCCGGTGCGCGCCCGGCCTGCGCCACGCTGGTGAGCCGCCAGGTCTGCATGCGCATGCGCCCGGCCTCGTTGACCGCGGCCGCACCGCCTTCGAGCTGCCAGGTCACCCACAGCGTGAGACCGATCGACGCCAGGGCGACGAGCAGCAACCCGGCGCCGATGCGCACCAGCTTGGTCGACAACGATGCGGTGGACACCATGGCGCGAGGTTAGCGGCTTTCGCCGCCGGCAGATACCCGCGAGCGACGGACCGCGACGTCGAGCGGGCGTGGCAGGCCGGGCACGACATGCACGCGCTGGCCACCGCGCGTGCTGGCGGCGGGCGCCACCAGATCGGCCAGCGTGACCCCGTCGAGCACCTCCAGGTAACGGTCCATGGCCTCGCGCAGCGCACCCTTGAGGCGGCAGTGGCCGTCCAGGCGGCAGGTGTTGTGCTCGGCGTCGAAACACTCCACCAGGATGAAGTCGCTTTCGGTCTGTCGGACCACCTCGCCCAGCACGATGGTGTGCGCCGGCTTGAGCAGGCGCAGGCCACCGCCGCGGCCCCGCGTGGTCTCCAGCAGGCCCAGGCCGGACAGTGTCATCACGATCTTGGTCAGGTGGCTGCGCGAGATGCCGTGGGCCTCGGCGATTTCACCGATGGTGGCGGGCTGTTCGCGCTGCTCGCTGGCGGCGCAGTACATCAGCACGCGCAGGCTGTAGTCGGTCCAGTTGGTCAGTCGCATGCCGCATCCTCCTGTTGGCCGATGTCCGTCCGGATGGTCTGAATATTCATGTTGCGTGCATTTTATGCGCTAATATATTCATTCCAAATGAATCTTTAAGGACCTTCAGCCATGGACACCACCTTCGCCCCTGCCGACACACTCGAACGCGCGGACCAGCCCATCGGACAGATCGCGGTGGATCTGCCCGGCGCCACCGCCGTCTTTCGCCGCCTCAAGCTCGACTTCTGCTGCGGCGGCCAGATCGCCCTGCAACAGGCCTGCGACAACAAGGGCCTGTCGGTCGACGCGGTGCTGGCCGAACTGGCGCGGCTGGAACGCCCGGAAAACCCGGCCGTGCCACAGGCGCCCGCCGAGATGATCGACCACATCCTCACGCGCTACCACGCGGTGCACCGCGAGCAGCTGCCCGAGCTGATCCGCATGGCGCGCCGGGTGGAGGCGGTGCACCGGGAACACCCCTCGGTGCCCACGGGCCTGGCAGACCACCTCGAGGCCATGGAGGCAGAACTGCTGGACCACATGGACAAGGAGGAACAGATGCTGTTTCCTCTGCTGCGGGCCGGTGGGCGCGGCGTGGCCATGATGCCGATCGGCGTGATGCGGGCCGAACACACCAGCCACGGCGGGCAGCTCGAACGCCTGATGGCGCTGGCGCACGACGCCACGCCACCCCAGGGCGCGTGCAACACCTGGCGCGCGTTGTACGCGGGCGTCAACCAGTTCTCGGACGACCTGATCGCCCACATCCACCTGGAAAACAACCAGCTGTTCCCGCAGTACGAGCCCGCGCGCGCGGCCTGTTGCTGAGCCCGGCGCGGCGTGGCGCCGCGGCGGGAACGGCTATGCTGGCGGAGACCTTCACCGACCGCACCGCCACCACCCCATGCCAACACCGGACATCGCCTGGGCCTACCCGCTGCTCCTCAAGATCCATGTGAGCCTGGTCGTGACCAGCGTGGGCCTGTTTGCGGTGCGCGCGCTGGCCGCACTGCAGGGCCAGGGCTGGCCGTTGCGCAAAGGCTGGCGCCGCGCAAGCGAGGGGGTCGACAGCGCGCTGCTGGCGGCCGGCGCCAGCCTGTGGTGGCTGTTGCAGCTCAACCCGCTGCACACGCCCTGGCTCGCCTTCAAGCTCGGCCTGCTGTTGGTCTACATCACGCTGGGGGCGATGGCCATGCGCAGCACCGCCTCGATACAGGTGCGTTGGCTGTTCCTGCTGGCCGCCCTGCTGTGTGTGGCCTTCATGGCCTCGATCGCGCTGGCGCGGCACCCGCTGGGCTGGCGGGCGCCATGACCCCACCCATCCCGCCGGCCCCCGACAGCGCCACCCTGCACCGCTCGCGCGTGATGCGCTGGCTGTTGTGGCTGGCCGGCAGCGTGTCGCTCGCGCTCGGCCTCATCGGCGTGGTGCTGCCGGGTCTGCCCACCACGCCCTTCGTGCTGCTCGCCGCGGCCTGCTACGCCAAGGCGTCGCCGCGCCTGCACGGCTGGCTGCTCAACCACCGCTTCCTCGGCCCCATGGTGCGCGACTGGGAAACACACCGCAGCCTCACGCGCCGCAGCAAGACCGTGGCGCAGGTGAGCATGGTGCTGATGGTCGGCCTGTCGGCCTGGGGATTGCGGGATCGGCCGGTGGTGCTGGCCATCGTGCTGATCGCCGCGCTCATCGGGGTGCTGGTCGTGGCTCGCATCCCCACACGCCAGCCCCCCGTCTGATTCAGCCCTGGGCTCGCCGGGCAAGAACCTCGAACGCCGGCAGCGTCTTGCCTTCGAGCACTTCGAGGAACGCGCCGCCACCGGTGGAGATGTAGCCCACGTCCTTCTCGATGCCGTACTTGGCAATGGCCGCCAGCGTGTCGCCACCGCCCGCGATGCTGAAGGCGCTGCTCCTGGCGATGGCCTGCGCGATCACCTTGGTGCCGTTCTCGAAGGCCGCGAACTCGAACACGCCGACCGGACCGTTCCACACGATGGTGCCGGCCTGCATCAGCTGGGCGGCCAGCTTCGCGGCGGTCTCGGGTCCGATGTCCAGGATCAGGTCGTCGTCGGCCACCTCGGTGGCCTTCTTCACCGTGGCCACCGCGTCGGCGCTGAAGGCCTTGGCCGTCACCACGTCGGTGGGGATCGGCACCTCGGCGCCGCGCGCCTTCATGGCTTCGATCACGGCTTTCGCTTCATTGACCAGGTCGGCCTCGGCCAGGCTCTTGCCGATCTTCAGGCCGGCGGCGAGCATGAAGGTGTTGGCGATGCCGCCGCCCACGATGAGCTGGTCGACCTTGCTGGCCAGGCTTTTCAGGATGGTGAGCTTGGTGCTGACCTTGCTGCCGGCCACGATGGCCACGAGTGGGCGTTTGGGCGCGAGCAGCGCGGCGGCGATGGCGTCCATCTCCGCGGCCAGGAGCGGGCCCGCGCAGGCGATGGGCGCGGTCTCGGCGATGCCGTAGGTCGTGCCTTCGGCGCGGTGCGAGGTGCCGAAGGCGTCGTGCACGAAGATGTCGCACAGGGCGCCGAGCTTCTTCGCGAGTTCGGGGCTGTTCTTCTTTTCGCCCACGTTCAGGCGGCAGTTTTCCAGCAGCACGACTTCACCGGGGCTCACGGAGAAATCCCCATCGATCCAGTTGGCCACCAGGCGCACCGGGCGGTCCATCAGCTCACCCAGGCGCGCGGCCACGGGCTGCAGCGAGTCTTCGGGTTTGAACGCGCCTTCGGTGGGACGGCCAAGGTGCGAGGTGACCATGACCGCGGCACCCGCGTCCAGCGCCATCTGGATCGCCGGGATGCTCGCGCGGATGCGGGTGTCCTCGGTGATGTGGCCGGCGTCGTCCTGCGGTACGTTGAGGTCGGCCCGGATGAACACGCGCTGGCCTTTGGCCTGGCCACTGGAGCAGAGATCGGAGAAGCGGATGAAGGACATGGTGCTGTGCAGGTGGGTGGGTGAAGGACAAACCCACGCATTGTAGAAAGGCCCCGCGCCGCGCGGAACGCCACAAACCCTCGCACGGCCTGCCTTTCAGCTGGCGGGACGGCGCGCGGCCTCACCGGAGCGGGCGTACGCCGCAGCGCATGGCGCCCACATGTCCAGCGTCAGGTCGTGCGCCCGGGTCTGCACATCCATCAGACCCAGCACCGAGTGGAACAGGTGGTCGTGCGAGACCGGCTTGTCGGCCTGGGCCCGCAGGCACGCGCTCCCCACGCCGCTGCGTTGCTGCAGGCCCGGCGAGAGCCAGGCCACCATGGGCACATGGGTTTGCTGCTCGGGCGCCAGCGCGTACGGCACACCGTGCAGGTACAGACCGCTCTCGCCCAACGATTCGCCGTGGTCGGACATGTAGATCAGCCCGGTCTGGAAGGCACCGCTCTGCTCGCGTTCCTTGAGCCACCGCAGTGACAGGTCAAGGAAGTGATCGGTGTAGGCGATCGAGTTGTCGTAGGCGTTCACCAGCTGCTCGGGCGGGCAGTCGGACAGCGTGTTGCTGGTGCACTCGGGCATGAAGGGTTTGCGCTCGGCGCTCGAGCGGTGCGAGTAGGCCGGGCCGTGGCTGCCCATCTGGTGCATCACCAGCACCACACCGCGCGCGCGGCGCACCGGGTCGAGCGCGGCGATGCGCGCGTCCAGGCCGTCGAGCATGGCGGGGTCGAGGCACTCGCCGCCATCGCACAGGCCGGGAATCTTGAGGTCGAGCGCGCTGGCGTTGGGCACCCGGGCACACACGCCCTTGCAGCCCGCCTGGTTGTCGATCCACAGCACGGCCAGACCGGCACGCTGCAGCACGTCGAGCAGGTTTTCGTGTTCGGGTGTCTGGTCGCCGCCCTGCGTGCGCGTGAGCGGCGAGAACATGCAGGGCACCGACACCTTGGTGTTGGTGCCGCACGATTGCACCTGGCTGAAGTTGACCAGGCCTTCCTCGGCCTGCCAGCGCGCGAGCGCGGGCGTGGTGTTGCGGGCGTAGCCGTTGAGGCCGAAGTTCTGCGCGCGCGCGGTCTCACCCACCACCACCATCAGCAGCGGCGGCTTGCTCTGGCCCGTGTAGCTGGCGCCGAGCCGGGCGTCTTCGCCCACGGGCTTGAGGGCCTGCACCTGGCGGGGCAACTGGTCCACCGCCAGGCGGCTGGCGGCGTACACGGTGTTGACCGGGTTGACCATGTAGCGCAGTTCCTTGTGGTTGCGCATGAGCGAAGCGAGGTCCTGGTAGGTGATCAGCGTGGCCGCCACCACGGCGACCACGCCGATGAACGCGCCCAGCGCATTGCGCCCGGTCTGCGGCAACCAGCTGCGCATGGCCAGCGGACGGCGCCAGATCACCCACAGCGGCAGGCCCGCCACCAGCAGCACGGTGAGCGGCAAGGCCCACGACATCAGGTCGCGCACCTCGCGCACGTCGGTCTGCACCACGTTGGCCAGCATGGTCGGGTCGATCACCGCGCCGTACTGCAGCATGAAGTGGGTGTTGAAGGCGCTCACCAGCACCAGCACCGTGGCGACCGGGCGAAACACGCGGGGCCAGGCCAGCAGCGAGAGCAGGGCGGCGGTGATGCCGAGCACCACCAGACCGAAACCGCCGAGCAGCGCCACGCGCTGCGCGGGGGTGCCGGCCAGTTCGTCCACGCGCAGCCACAGCGGCAGGTTGCCGGCCACGGCCAGCCACAGCGACAGCAACCACACGGCGTGAACGGGGCGCCAGGTCGGGCGGGGGAGTCGGGTGCCGGCTGGCGGCGTCAGGGCTGGGTGCGAAAGCATGGGCGAAACCTCGGGGCCGGCACATGCCGACCTGCGAAGCGTCGCGTTCGCGGGTTAAGTCAACCTTATGGCCATCAGCGCGGCCACCGCAGGCTGAAGCGGGTCGTCATGGGCGCCTCTCCGGTGTCGCGCTGCAGCGTGGCGCCCAGCTGTTCGGCGATGCGCTCCACCAGACGCAGCCCCAGGCCCAGCCCCTGCGGCACCTGCGCCTGGGCGGAAGACGGCGCGTCGGCGCGCTGGCCGTCGTCGCTGACCGACACGCCCGCTTCGCCTTCGGTCTGCCAGACCTCCACCACCACCTGCGTGCCCGCGGGGGTGTGGCGCAAGGCGTTTTCGATCAGGTTGCGCAAGGCCAGCTCCAGCAGCGTGGGCTGCACATGCAGGATCACCGGAATGTCAGGCTGCTCCAGCGACAACTCGTGGCCGCGCTCGAAGCTTTCCTGTGCGTGCGAGGCGATCAAACCGGCCGCAACATAGCCCACCGACACGTCCTTCCAGGCCTCACGGCCCGAGCCGTCGCGCTGCGCGCGCGCGAGCTCCAGCAGCTGCGAGAGGATGTGGCCGGCCCGCAGCGCCGAAGCCTCCAGCTGCGCCAGCCGCTCGGGTGTGGGTTCGCGCTGCGCCGCGCTGGCCTGCAGCGACAGCGCCGCCAGCGGCGTGCGCAACTCGTGCGCCACGTCCGACGCGAATTCCCGTTCGCGCCGGGCCTGCGTCTGCAACGATTCCACCAGCGTGTTGATGGCATGCACGGTGCTGGAGAACTCGTGGAAGCGGTGCGCCGTGTCCAGGCGCTGACCACCCAGGCCATCGAGCGCCGCCACGTCGCGCGACAAGCGCACCAGCGGACTCAGGCCCCGGCGCAGCGCCCACCACAGCAACAAGGCCACCAGCGGCAGCACCAGCAGCGCCGGGCGCGCGAGCTTGAGCGCCATGTCGCGGCCCAGGTCGACACGGTGGTCCATGTCCATCAACACGGCAACAACATCGGCCGCGTGATCGCCCTGGCCCGCGGCGGCATACACGCGCCATCGCACGTCCCCACTGCTGGTGGACTGCACCCGGTTGGTGAAACCCGCTGCGGGTGGCTGGGTCAGGCCGAGGCTGTTGGCCAGGCTGTGGGTGTCGGTGAACAGCTGACCATCGACCCAGTGCAGCACGGCGACGTCCTGCACATAGGCGCGCGTGCGGCTTGACGAGATCGGCTCGGGGATGGACAAGGTCTTGTCGGGCTCCACCGACATCCACAGCCGCGCCACCGCCTCCAGCTGTCCGTCGGTGATCTCCCCGGCCTCGTGATGCCCGGTGTACCAGGCCACGATCAGCAGCGTGGTCCACACCACCAGCAGGGCGCCCACCACCCAGCTCCACAGGTAGCGCCACAGCGTGGGCAGGCGCACAGGCACTGGCCGGCCCGTCATGCGGGAGGGTCCTGTTGCGGCACGAAGTAACCGACACCGCGCACGGTCTTGATGAGCGATTCGCCGAGCTTGCGGCGCAGGTGGTGGATGTGCACCTCGATCGCGTTGCTGTCCAGCGCTTCACCGAAGCCGTACAACGACGACTCCAGCCGCGACTTGGACAGCACCTGCGGGCGCGCCTGCAGCAGCGTCATCAACAGCGCGAACTCCTTGCCGCCCAGCGGCACCGCCTCACCGGCGCGCAGCACCGTGTGGGTCGCCGGGTCCACCACCAGATCCCCATATGCGATCACCGGGCTGCTGCGCCCCACCGCGCGGCGCAGCATGGCGCGCAGCCGGGCCAGCAACTCGTTGGCGTCGAAAGGTTTGACGATGTAGTCGTCGGCACCGCTGTCCAGACCGCTGACGCGGTCGCTCACACCATCGCGTGCCGTCATGATCAGCACCGGCAGGTCGTTGCGGGGCATCGTTGCGCGGCCGGCCACTGGAGCCGCCTGGCGGCGCAGCCGGGCCAGCAGGTCCAGGCCATCGCCATCGGGCAAGCCCAGGTCGAGGATCAGCACGTCGAAGGGCTCCACCGACAGCGCGTGCCACGCTGCGTCGAGCGTGCCGCACAGGTCCACCGCATAGCCCGCCTGCCTGAGCGAGGCCTGCAGACCATTGGCGATGCCGGGATCGTCTTCCACCACGAGTGCGCGCATTGACGGATCGGACCTTGGGTCCGTTGGTTGGGGAACGCGCCATTATGAGTTTGCCGCTTAAGCCGCACTTAACCCAGGCGCCTGACACTGCGGTCATGCACGATTCGCCCTGCGCTGCAGCGACCTTCAGCACCGCCGTTGACACCCCGCCGCTGGCCTCGAACGCCTCGGCCTGGTGGTTGGGTGCGTTGTTGCTCACCGGCCTGTGGGACCTGAGCGGGCTGGACCTGGCGTTCATGCAGCAGTTCGGCACGCCGCAAGGTTTTGCCTTGCAACACAGCTGGGTGCTGGAGCGCGTGCTGCACGAGGGCGTGCGCCAGGCCGCCACGGGCTTTTTCCTGTTGATCGCGCTCTGGACGCTGTGGCCCACGCGCTGGAACCAGCCCCGGCTGGTGGCTCTCGCCCTGCCACGGCGCGAGCGCCTCGCGGTGCTGCTGTCCGTGACGCTGTCGCTGGCCGCGGTCAACCTGATCAAGAACACCAGCCAGACCAGTTGCCCCTGGGACCTGCAGGTCTTCGGCGGCTCCGCGGTCTACGTGTCGCACTGGACCTGGGGCCTGACCGACGGCGGCACCGGGCGCTGCTTTCCCGGTGGCCACGCCTCGAGCGCGTTCGCCTTTCTGGCGCTCAGCCTGCCCTGGCTGCTGCCGCCGGCGGGCACGCCGCGCCGCCGCGCGGTGGGCCTGCGCTGGCTCACCGGGGTGCTGGTGGCCGGCGCGCTGGCCGGTGCGGTACAGACCGCGCGTGGCGCCCACTACCCCAGCCACACCCTGTGGACGATGGTGATCTGTGGCGGCGTGTCGCTGGCGCTCTGGCGCCTGATGCGACCCCGGCGGGCGGCCGCCTGAGTCTCACCAGCCGGCCACCAGCCGCAGCGGCAGGTACACCGCCATGCCGCAGACGATGGTGCCGAGCACGCCGCGCTTCCAGAAGAACCACGCCATGCCGGCGGCCGCGGCAAACAGCCGTGCGTCTTTCCAGCTGGCAATGAGCGCCCCCTGGCTCATGACGATCTCCGGAATGACCACCGCCGCCAGCGCCGCGATCGGCGCGTACTGCAGGCCGCGCTGCGCCCAGCGCGGCAGGCTCCAGGGCTTGCTGGAAATGAAGAAGAAGCCGCGCGTGATCACGGTGATGCAGCCCAGCAGCACGATGGTGAGCAGCGTCCAGGGATCAACATCAAACATGGTGCGCCCCCTGTCCCGGCACTGGAGGCCTGAGTTTTTCAAGCACCAGGCAGATCGCCACCGCGCTGGCGATCGCCACCAGGATGTTGAGCTTGAGTGGCAACGCCCAGGCCGCCACGGCCGCAGCACCGGCCACGCCCGCCGAGACCATGCGAAGCTTCGACGAGGCCAGTGAGCACAACACGCCCAACAGCGCCAGAATGCCCGCGAAGCCCAGGCCCCATGCCAGGGGAATCACGTTGGTCAACGCAATGCCGACCAGGCTGGCGCCCATCCAGGCCACGTAGTTCACCGCGCAGTTGCCCATGAGGTAGGCCTGCTGACGCTCCAGCTCGTCGAGCGTGGTGCCCGGGTGCGGAAAACGGCGCGCAAAAAACACGTAGCTCAGGTCGCCGGTGATGTAGCCGCGGACCAGGCGTTCCCAGCGTGGCAGGTGCATCAGGTAGGGCCGCAGGTGGGCGGAGAACACGACGAAGCGCAGATTCACGCAGAAGGCCGCCGCCAGGATCACCCACAGCGGCGCACCGGCGGCGATCATGGGCACGGCGGCCAGCTGGGCGCTGCCGGCATAGACGATGAGCGTCATGAGCACGGCCTCCAGCGGCGACAGGCCCGACTGCACCATGGCCACGCCGGTCATCAGGCCCCAGGCGCCGATGCCCATGGCCACCGACACCTGGTCGCGCGCGCCCTCCCAATACTCGGGGCGCTCTCGGTAGACACGGCGATGGAACATCAGGCCCCCGCTTTCGTCGAAGGCGCTGCATCCAGCACCTGCCCGCGCGCCAGCGGGAAGCCACGCAGAAAATCCGCCACCGCCAGGCGCTTGCCGCCCGCGCGCTGCAGCTCGGTGAGCACCAGCACGCCGGCGCCGGTGGCCACGCGAATGCCGTCGGCGTCGGCCGCCAGCACCTCACCGGGCTCGCCACCCGATGCCGTGTCCTCGGCATGGGCCGCCCACACCTTGATGGCCTCGCCGGCCAACGCGGTGGCCGCACCGGGGAAGGGATTGAAGGCACGCACCCGCCGCGCGAGGGTGTCGGCGCTGGCGGTCCAGTCGATCGCGGCCTCCGCCTTGTCGATCTTGTGCGCGTAGGTCACGCCCTCGGCGGGTTGCTTCTGCCCGGTCAGCCCGCCGCAGGCCGCGATCTCCAGCGCCTCGACGATCAGACGCCCGCCGAGCACGGCAAGGCGGTCGTGCAGGCTGCCGGTGGTCTCCATGCTGCGGATCGGCAGGCGCTCCACCAGCAGCATGTCGCCCGTGTCCAGGCCGGCGTCCATCTGCATGATGGTCACGCCGGTTTCGGTGTCGCCGGCTTCGATGGCGCGGTGGATGGGGGCTGCGCCTCGCCAGCGTGGCAACAAGGATGCGTGGATGTTGAGACACCCCAAACCCCTGGCCCCCACGCTTCCCGCTGCGCGTGGTGCGCTGCCCCCCAGGGGGGCTTGAGCACCTTGGGGCGGCCCGGCGGTGCTCATGGCATCCAGCACCCACTGCGGCAGGATCAAGCCGTACGCCGCCACCACCATCACATCGGCTTGCGCAGCTTCAATGGCTTCGCGCGCGGCGGCAGCGTCGTCGGGGTACTTGCCGTCCAGCCGCAAGCTGCGCGGCTGCGCCACGGTGATGTGGTGCTCCAGCGCCAGTTGCTTCACCGGGGACGCGTGCAGCTTCATGCCGCGGCCCGCGGGACGATCGGGCTGGGTGAGCACCAGCGGCACCCGGAAACCGGCGGCCAGCAAGCGGGCCAGGGCCACGCTGGCAAATTCCGGCGTGCCGGCAAAGATGAGTTTCATGACTGAAAGAGCTGAGGTCGGGCGGAGTGCGAACCCGCGAACCGACCGGTGTCAGGGTTGGGTGGCGTCGGCAGCGTCGTCGCCATGCGGCTGGTCGCATACCTTCATGCCTTCATCGCCTCCCGCTGGGCCTTGACCATCTTGGACTTGATGCGCGTGCGCTTGAGCGGAGAGAGGTATTCGACGAACACCTTGCCCAGCAAGTGGTCCATCTCGTGCTGGATGCACACGGCCAGCATGCCGTCGGCTTCGATCGTGCGATCGACGCCATCCAGGTCCTGGGCGCGCACGCGCACGGCCAGCGAGCGTTCCACGCCGTCGTAGATGCCCGGCACCGACAGGCAGCCCTCTTCGCCCTTGCGCGTCTCGGGACTGGCCCATTCGAGCACCGGGTTGATCAGCACCAGGGGCTGGTCGCGCGTTTCGCTCACGTCGATCACGATCAGGCGTTCGTGCACATCCACCTGCGTGGCGGCCAGGCCAATGCCGTGGGCGTCGTACATGGTGTCCAGCATCTGCTGGCTCAGCGAGCGGATGCGATCGTCCACCGCCTTGACCGGGCGGGCCACGGTATGCAGTCGCGGATCGGGATAACAAAGGATGGGCAGCAGGGTCGGCGAGTTCATGAAAAACGGGTCAATCGAGGGCTGGAAAGGAGCCGCCCACTGTACCCGGGCGACGGCTGGCGGCAAGCTGGGGATGAGCGGAATGCGGTGTCGACATTTTCGCCACTTTTGCCACGACGCGTGAAAGCCCCCTGCCATAAACATTGCCTAATCAATGGCTTGGGCGCAAAATCAAATGCGATTTGTCAAGACACGAGCGCCACCGGAGGGCAGTGGGAAACTCCCGCTGACCACCGGCCATCGCCGCCCCAGGGGCCACCACATGCCATTGAAGAACCGCTTGCCTGCCAACGTCCATCAAACGCGCCCCACCAGCCATCTCAGGCCCGCGGTTTGCGCCGTTGCCCTGTTCGCTGCTGCCTTCGCAGGCACCGTGTCGGCACAGAACTTCCCCATCACACCCGGCCAGCGCGCCACCGCCAACCAGGTGGCCCAGACCGGCGTGCCGCTGTCCGAACTCGCACCCAACGCGCCCGACAGCTACACCATCAAGCGCGGCGACACCCTGTGGGCGGTGTCCGGCATCTTCCTCAAGACACCATGGCGCTGGCCCGAGCTCTGGGGCATGAACCTCGAGGACATCCAGAACCCACACCGCATCTACCCCGGGCAGGTGCTCTTCCTGGACAAGTCCAACGGCCGCGCCCGCCTCACCACGCGCCAACCCGGCAGCGGTGACACCGAGACCGTGCGCGTCTCGCCGCGCACCCGTTATGACAGCCTGGGCGATTCGGCCATCCCGCCGGTCAACCTGCAGGCCATCGAAGCATTCCTGACCGAGCCCCTGATCGTCGACGAAGCCACGTTCTCCCGGGCGCCACGCATCGTCGCCACGCAGGAAAACCGCGTGATGCTCAGCCGCGGTGATCGGGCCTACGCCCGTGCGCAGTACACCGAGGGCCCGGAGTCCGAGCCGCTGGCGGTGATCGATGGCCGCTCCACCCAATACCGCGTGTTCCGCAACGCCACGCCGCTGCGCGACCCCACGACCAACGAGATCCTGGGCTATGAGGCGCAGTACGTCGGCAAGGCCAGCGTGGTCAGTGGCGAAACCACCCGTCCCGGCACCGGTCCCAAGGGCCAGGCCGTGATCGAAGTGGTGCCCGCCGCCATCGACATCGTGGCCGCCAAGGAAGAAATGCGCGTCGGCGACCGGCTGCTGCCCGAGCCACCGCGCGAGCTGACCAACTTCGTGCCGCGCGCCCCCCAGAGCACCCACACCGGACAGATCGTCTCGGTGTACGGCAACGCGGTGAACTTCGCTGGCCAGAACCAGGTGGTCACCATCAACCGCGGCAAGGACCACGGGATGGAGCGCGGCCATGTGCTGGCGCTGCAGCGCGAGAGCGACCTCGTCACCGACACCACGGACACGTCGCGCCCCCAGTTGCGCCTGCCCGGCGAGCGCAACGGTCTCATGATCGTCTTCCGCACGTTTGACAAGGTGTCCTACGCCCTGGTGCTGCAGATCAGCGACCGCGTCAAGGTCGGCGACCGCTTCGTCAACCCATAAAGGCGATGCAGCGGCAGGAGTTGGCCGCCTGGCTGCGGCTGCTGCTCACGCCTGGCGTGGGCAAGGAAACGGCCCGCAAGCTGCTGGCCGCCTTCGGCCTCCCCGAGGCCGTTTTCGCACAATCGCTTGACGCCCTGCAGACCGTGGTGGGGCCCAAGACCGCCCATGCGCTGCAACAAGCCCCCGACGCACTCGATGCCCAGGTGAAGCAGGTGCTGGCCTGGCTGGCCGAGGGTGCCAACCGCCACGTGTTGACACTGGCCGACCCGCGCTTCCCCAGCGATCTGCTCCAGATGGCCGACCCGCCCGTGCTGCTGTACGTGATGGGCGATCTGGAGGTGCTGGCGCATCCGCGGCGCCTGGCCATGGTCGGCAGCCGCAACCCCACGCCCCAGGGCGAAGCCAACGCGCACCAGTTTGCACGCGCTCTTGGCCAGGCCGGCGTGTGCGTGGTCTCTGGCCTGGCGCTGGGTGTGGACGGCGCGGCCCACACGGGCGCGCTCGAAGGCGGCGCACCCACCATCGCCGTGGTGGGCACCGGGCTGGACCGCGTCTACCCCAGGCGCCACCTGTCGCTGGCCCACCGCATTGCCGCACACGGCGCCATCGTGAGCGAGTACCCGCTGGGCACACCCCCGCTTCAGGCCAACTTTCCGCAACGCAACCGCCTGATCGCCGGCCTGTCGCAGGGCACGCTGGTGGTGGAGGCCGCGCTGCAGTCGGGCTCATTGATCACCGCCCGCCTGGCGGCCGAGCAGGGGCGCGAGGTGTTTGCCATTCCCGGCTCCATTCACGCACCGCAGTCGCGTGGCTGCCACGCGCTCATCCGCCAGGGCGCCAAGCTGGTCGAGTCGGCGCAGGACATCCTCGAAGACCTGCGCATGGTCGGTCCACGCGATCTGTCTGCAACGCCGGCCGACGCCGATGAAGGCGACGGACCCGACAGCCTGCTCGACGCGATGGGTTTCGACCCGGTCAGCCTGGACGCGCTGCAAGCCCGCACCGGGCTGGACACCGCGCACCTGCAGGCCCGCCTGCTCGAACTGGAGCTCGACGGCCTCGTCGGGCGCTTGGCCGGTGGCCTGTTCCAGCGCCAGGGCCAGGCCTGAGCGCTGCTTTCAGGTGTCCCGCACGTGCGGGTTGTGCCGACGCTCCGCGCCGAAGCTGCTCTCCGGTCCATGGCCCGGGATGAACACCGTTTCGTCCCCCATCGGCCACAGCCGCTCCCGGATGCTGCTGATCAGCTGTGCGTGGTTGCCCTGCGGGAAATCGGTGCGCCCGATGCTGCCGGCAAACAGCACGTCGCCCACAAAAGCGCGCTTGGCCTCGGCCGAGTGAAACACCACGTGCCCCGGTGTGTGGCCCGGGCAATGGCGCACCTGCAGGACGCAGCGGCCGATCTGCACGGTGTCGCCATCGGCCAGCCAGCGCGTGGGCGTGAACGCGCGCGCGGGCGGAAAGCCGAACATGGCGCCTTGCTGCGGCAGACCGGTGATCCAGAACTGGTCGCCCGGGTGCGGACCGATGATGGGCAGGCTCAGCTGTTCGGCCAGATCGGCCGTGCCGCCCGCGTGGTCGATGTGCGCATGCGTGAGCCAGATGGCCTTCAGGTTCACACCCAGGCGTTTCACTTCGGCCAGCAGCCGGTCCAGGTCGCCCCCGGGGTCGATGACGGCCGCGTCCCTGGTTTCATCGCACCAGACGATGGAGCAGTTCTGGGCGAAGGCAGTGACGGGGACGGTGAAATAGCGCAGCATGGGAAGGTGTGTGGGTTGCCAACAAAGATTGAAAGAAAAGCCTGATGCCCTCATTTCTCCACAGTATCGCGCTGGGACTCGCTGGAGCCGATGCGAACGTCCTGTCGTGGTGGCGGGCACTGTGCGTGCTGGCCGCGTTGAATGTGTGCCTGTGGCTGGCCGTGTGGCACTTCGGGCCTGTCAGCGGTGTACACGGGGGTCTGCAGCTCACGCTGTCTGGCGTCTACGTGCTGGTGTGCGCCTACCGCTCGGTGCTGCCCCGGGTGGACCTCGAGCGGCTCGTGGTGGTGGACACGCGCCTGTCCAGCATCTTCCTGGGCCGCGCCGCGGCCACGGTGGCCGAGATCTGCTTCGCGATGCAACTGGGGCTGCTGGTCCACCAGCTCGGCGCGCATGCCGGCATGCCGTGGGTGCAAAGGGCCGCCTGGGCGATCCCGGTGTTCATGGTGGTGGCACAGGGTTTCTGCTGGCACAGCGTGCTGACGCTGAATCACATCACCCAGGCCGTCGAGTCCATGCTCTGGGCAGCCGGTTTTTCCTGGATGGCGGCCCTGCTGGGCGTCATCGCTCTGGACAGCAGTGGGTGGGTCAACTCGTTGGCGATCTTCGGATTTCTCTGCTCGATGGCCTTCGTTGCCTATGTCCTGGGCGTGGACGCGCCGATGTACTGGCGCCGGTACCGGCACGGGCGCGCACGTGGACAGGCCTACATGCGCCTCGACCAGGGCGCGCGCGACGCCTGGCACCGCCGCGTGTGCAGCGGCAGCTGGGCCGCGTGGAGGGCCGATGCGCTCTGGCTGACGCCCTACTTCAGCTTCGGAGCCTGGGTCAGCATCGCGATGGTGTGCGTTCCCGGCGCCTAGGGGCGACACGGAATGGTGTTGGTCAGAACGATGACGCGCCGACGCCTTCGGCGGGCTGGTGCCGCATGCGCTTGATGTCGCGCTGGGGCGGCGCGCCAAACAGGCGGCTGTAGTCGCGGCTGAACTGCGAGGCACTCTCGTAGCCCACACGCGCCGCGGTGCTGCCAGCGTCCAGCGCCTGATGGAGCATGAGGTGGCGCGCCTGCTGCAGCCGCAACTGCTTCTGGTACTGCAGCGGGCTCATGCCGGTGAAATGGCGAAAGTGCAGCCGGAAGGTCGACGGGCTCATGTGCACGCGGGCAGCGAGTTCGTCCATCAGCACGTCCTGCACGAAGTTCTGCGTGAGCCAGGCCATGGCATGGGCGATCTGGTGGCTGGGAGAGCCCGCCGACACGAGCTGGCGCAGGTACGGTCCGTGCGGGCCGGACAGCAGCCGCACCATGATCTCCTGCTGGATCAGGGGCGCCAGGGTGTTGACGAGCGCAGGTTCGTCCAGCAGCCGTACGAGGCGGCTCGCCGCGTCGAGCAGCGACGCGTCCAGCGCGGTCAGCGAGATGGCCCGTGGCGCCTCCTCGCGGGGCACGGGCGGCAGGTCCATCGCGGCGGCCTGCTGCATCAAGGTCCGCGCATCCAGTGTGAGGAACATGCACACAAACGGCTGGGCGAGGTCGGCCCGGGTGACGTGCGCCACCACGGGCAGGTCTGCGGTGATCAGCAGCGACTGGCCCGCGCCGTAGTCCAGCACGTGCTCGCCCACGGTCACCCGCTTGCCGCCCTGCGCAACCACCGCCAACCCCAGGCCGTAGATGCAAGGCATGGGCGCGGTCTTGACGCTGCGTCGGTGCAGCGAGAGCTGCGGGATGGCGGTTGGGTGGTCGCCATCGATTCCGGCAATCCGGCCGATATCGTTGGCCAGGGTTTGAATGAGCATGGTGATTGGACTGGGTGAGTGATTGACGTTCAGATGAACTGGAAATCACCAGCGAGGACTGTACTACCCGACCAGAAAGATCAAGCCCCTGCCAACTGAAGATCATCGAAAAAGGCAAAACAAGCATTGAAAACGGCAAACGCGTTCGACGCCGTGCATCGACACTTTCAACGCAGATTCCCGGCAGATTCACGCCCCCACGGAGAACAAACCCATGAGCACACTCAACGTCAACGGCAAAACCCACACGGTCGACGCCGACCCCGGCACGCCCATTCTCTGGGCCCTGCGCGACACGCTGGGCATGACCGGCACCAAATTCGGTTGCGGCGCGGCGCTGTGTGGCGCCTGCACGGTGCACATGGATGGCCAGGCCATCCGTTCCTGCATCACGCCCATCTCGGCCGCCGATGGCAAGCAGATCACCACCATTGAAGCCACCACCGGTGGCAACGACCGTGTCGGCACCGCCGTGCACAAGGCCTGGGTGCTGCACGACGTGGCGCAGTGCGGCTATTGCCAGAGCGGCCAGATCATGAGCGCGACCGCGTTCTTGAAGTCACTGCCCAAGGGCAAACAGCCCACCGCCGCCGAGATCGACTCGGCCATGGCCGGCAACGTCTGCCGCTGTGGCACCTATGCCCGCATCCGCGCCGCCGTGACCGACGCCGCCAAAGCCATTGCCTGAAGGACACACCATGCTCAACAACCACATCCATCCCGTGGAACTGCCACGCGCCCTGCAACACATGCTGGAGCGCGACCGGGCCATTGAGCCCACCATGTTGCCGCGCCGCAGCTTCCTCAAGGTGGTGGGCGCCGGCGGTTTTGCGCTGGGCGCCTTCCCGCATCTGGCCATGGCGCAGTCCAACGGCCAGCCCGCTGCAGGCCTCAAGCCGACCGAACAACCGCTGGCTTTCGTGCAGATCGCGCCCGACGGCTGGGTCACGGTCACCATCAACCGGCTCGAATTCGGCCAGGGCGTGCAGACCGGCCTGCCCATGATCCTGGCCGAGGAGCTGGACGCCGACTGGAGCAAGGTGCGCAGCCAGCATGGCACCGCCGACGCCGCCTACGCCGACCCGCTGTACGGCATCCACCTCACCGGTGGCTCCACCGCCATCAAGCACAGCTACACGCAGTACCGCGAGCTGGGCGCGCGCGCCCGCGCGATGCTGCTGTCGGCGGCGGCCACGCGCTGGAACGTGGACGTGTCCACCCTGCGCACCCAGGCCGGCACCGTGATCGGCCCCGGCGGGCGCAAGGCCGGCTACGGCGAACTGGCCCAGGCCGCCATGGCCCTGCCGGTGCCCGAGAAGGTCGTGCTGAAAGATCCCAAACGTTTCCGCATCATCGGCAAACCCACGCCGCGCCTGGACGCTCGCGCCAAGAGCAGCGGGCAGCAGGACTTCGGCATCGACGTGCGCCGCCCGGGTCAGCTCACCGCGCTGGTGGCCCACCCGCCGGTGTTCGGCTCGAAACTGAAGGCGGTCGACGACAGCGCGGCGCGTGCCATCAAAGGTGTGAAGGCCGTGCTGCGCGTGCCGCTGGACCGCGGCGCCGAAGGCGTGGCCGTGATCGCCGACGGCTACTGGCCCGCCAAGCAAGGGCGCGATGCGCTCAAGCTGACCTGGGACGACTCGGCGGTGGAGAAGGTGGACAGTGCGCGCCAGCTGGTGCAGTACCGCGAACTGGCCAAACAGCCCGGCCCACGCGCGTTCGACGCCGACATGGCCCCGCTGGCCAGCGCACCGCGCCAGATCGAAGCCGAGTTCGTCTTCCCTTACCTGGCCCACGCGCCCATGGAACCGCTCAACTGCACGGTGCAGTTGTCCGACGGCCGCGCCGAGCTGTGGGTCGGCACCCAGTTCCCGGGGGTGGATGCCGCAGCCGCCGCGCGCGTGCTCGGTCTCAAGCCCGAGCAGGTGACGATGAACGTGCAGATGGCCGGCGGCGGCTTTGGCCGGCGCGGTCTGCCCAGCAGCGACTACGTGGTCGAGGCCTGCGAGATCGCCAAGGCCGCGCGCGCCGCCGGCCTGAACGCCCCGGTGCGCATGGTCTGGAGCCGCGAGGACGACATCAAGGGCGGCTACTACCGCCCCATGCACCTGCACACCGCGCGCATCGGCTTTGACGAGCGCGGCAATGTGCTGGCCTGGGACCACGTGCTGGTGGGCCAGTCGATCGTGTCGGGCACCTTTTTCGAAGGCGGCATGGTCAAGAACGGCATCGACGCCACGGCCACCGAAGGCATGCGTGAACCCTACGGGCTGCCCATGCGCCTGACGGTGCACCACCCCAAGGTCAACGTGCCGGTGCTGTGGTGGCGCAGCGTGGGCTCCACCCACACCGCCTTCGTCATGGAAACCCTGCTCGATGACATCGCGCGCGACACAAAACAGGACCCGGTGGCCTACCGCATGCGCCTGTTTGGCGACAAGCACCCGCGCCACCGCGCCGCGCTGCAGCTCGCCGTGGACAAGAGCGGCTACGGCAAGAAGCAGTTGCCCGCCGGTCGCGCCTGGGGCGTGGCGGTGCACGAGTCGTTCAACTCCGTCGTGGCCTACGTGGTGGAAGCCTCGGTGAAAGACGGCAGCCCCGTGTTGCACCGTGCCACCGCCGGCGTGCACTGCAACCTGGCGATCAACCCCAAGAGCGTGGAAACGCAGGTGCAGGGCGCGGCGGTCATGGGCCTGTCCATGTGCCTGCCGGGTTCGGCCATCACGCTGAAGGACGGCGTGGTCGAGCAGAGCAACTTCGGCGACTTCACCGTGGCGCGCATCACCGACATGCCCGAGATCAACGTGCACGTGGTGCCCAGCGCCGACCCGCCCACCGGCATCGGCGAACCCGGTCTGCCGCCGCTGGCACCCGCGTTCGCCAACGCCATCGCGCAACTCACCGGCAAGCCGCTGCGCGAGCTGCCGTTCAAGCTCGCCTGAGGCCGCCGAAACTCACCGCTTCTCACAGGCTCAGGTCGTACTCGATCGTGATCGGCGCGTGGTCGGAGAACTTCACGTCCTTGTAGATGTGTTCGCTGCGCGCCAGCGCGGCCAGGGCCGGTGTGGCCAGGTGGTAGTCCAGTCGCCACCCCACGTTGTTCGCGTAGGCCTGGCCCCGGTTGCTCCACCACGTGTAGCAGGTGTCGGTGGTGTCGGGCTGCAGGCGGCGGTAGACGTCGACCAGGCCGCCGTCGGTGAGCAGCGTCGTCATCCAGGCGCGCTCTTCGGGCAGAAAGCCGCTGTTCTTCTGGTTGCTGCGCCAGTTCTTCAGGTCGGCCTGCTGGTGGGCGATGTTCACGTCGCCACACAGGATGAATTCGCGCTCGCCCTTCAGCGCCTGCAGGTGTGGATGAAACTGCGCAAGAAATCGGTACTTGGCCTCCTGGCGCTCGGGGCCTGAGGAGCCGCTGGGAAAGTAGGCGCTGATCAACGAGAGCTTGCGCCGGGGCGTGTCGAAACGCAGTTCGGTGTAGCGGCCCTCGGCATCGAACTCGGGCGAGCGAAAGCCCGTGATCACGTCGCTGGGTTCATGGCGGGAGTACACACCCACGCCCGAGTAGCCCTTTTTCTGGGCGAAGTGGAAATGGCCCCGCAGACCGGCGAGATGCTCGAAGCGCCCGCTGACATCAAGCTCCTGCGCCTTGACCTCCTGCACACAAATACAATCCGGCTGGTGCGCGGCCAGCCATTTCTCCAGCCCCTTGGTGGTGGCGGAGCGGATGCCGTTGAGGTTGAGGCTGGTCAGTTTGAACAAGGAAACCCCCATGGTGTTGGATACAGGCGCGGCCCCTGCGGGCGCACCGGACGCTGCGCTCGCGCAGGAATTCGTGCAATTCTGTGTGGACGCTGGCGTGCTGCGCTTCGGCGAATTCAAGACCAAGGCAGGCCGGCTCTCGCCGTACTTCTTCAATGCCGGTCTGTTCGACGATGGCGCCAAGCTTGGGCGACTCGCGCAATTCTATGCAAAGGCCCTGATCGCCAGCGGCGTCGAATTCGACATGATCTTCGGCCCGGCCTACAAGGGCATTCCGCTGGGCGCGGCGCTGGCCATCGAGCTCGCGCGCCTGGGCCTCAACGTGCCCTTTGCCTACAACCGCAAGGAAGCCAAGGACCACGGCGAAGGCGGCTCGCTGGTCGGCGCACCGCTCAAGGGCCGCGTGCTGATCATCGACGACGTGATGTCGGCCGGCACCGCAGCGCGCGAGTCGATCGCGCTGATCCGCGCCGCTGGCGCCACGCCCCACGCCGTGACCATTGCGCTGGACCGGCAGGAAAAGGCAACCGAGGTCGGGCCGGACGGCACCGTTCGCGACGTGGATCACAGTGCCGTGCAATATGTGCAGCAACAGCTCGGCCTGCAGGTTTGCGCAATTGCCACCCTGGCGGATTTGCTGCAGTATCTGAGCGTTCACACCGGGGGGGAGCTCGACGCGCACCGCCAGCGGGTGCAGGCCTACCGCCTGCGCTACGGCGTGAACTGACCCCAAACCATGAACATCGCCCGACCCCCCATCCTCTCCTGGCCACGCGCGGCGCGCTGGAACGCGTGCGCCATGGTGATGGGCGCGGTCCTGTGGGCCATGGCCAGCGCGCAGGCACAGGGCATCTACACCTGCATCGACGGCAAGGGCCGGCGCATCACCTCGGACCGTCCAATCGTGGAATGCCTGGACCGTGAGCAACAGCAGTTGGGCAAGACAGGCATCGTGCGCCAGGTGGTGCCTCCGAGCTACACCGCCGACGAGCGCGCCAGGATCGAGGACAAGCGACGCGCGGAGAACGAGATCAAGGCCCGCGCAGCCGAGGAGAAACGCCGCGAGCGCGCCCTGCTGATCCGCTACCCGAATCAGGGGGTGCACGACAAGGAGCGCGCCGAAGCCCTGGCCCAGATCGATGAGGTGATCGCTGCCGTGAACAAGCGCGAAGTGGCGCTGAAGCAGCAGCGCAAGGAAGTCGATGTGGAAATGGAGTTCTACCAGGCCGACCCGAGCAAGGCGCCGTTCTGGCTGCGCCGCAAGCTCGAAGACAGCGAGAAACAGATGGTGGTGCAGAAGCGGTTCCTGGAAGAGCAGGCCCAGGAGAAACAGCGCATCAACCAGCGTTTCGACGAAGAGCTGGCCAAACTGCGCCAGCTCTGGTCGCCCACCTCGGCCGCCAGCAACGCCGGCACCACCAAGCGCTGACACCCACCCTCTGCGGGCGGGCTCAACTCACCGCAGTTTCTGACGCAGCACGTCGTTGACCTGCTGCGGGTTGGCCTTGCCCTTGCTGGCCTTCATGACCTGACCCACCAGGGCGTTGAACGCCTTTTCCTTGCCGGCGCGGAACTGGGCCACGTTGTCGGCGTTGGTGGCCATCACCTCGTCGACGATCTTCTCCAGCGCGCCCGTGTCGTTCATCTGTTTGAGGCCTTTGGCTTCGATGACAGCGTCCACGTCGCTGCCGTCCCCCGTCCACAAGGCGTCGAAGACCTGCTTGGCCGCGTTGTTGGAGATCGTGCCGTCGGCAATGCGCGCGATCAGCGCGGCCAGTTGCGCGGCGCTCACCGGCACGCCGGCCATGTCGCCTTCGTCGGCGTTCAGCCGGCGAGAGACCTCGCCCATGATCCAGTTGCTCACCAGCTTCGCCTGTCCACAGGCCTTCGCAGCCGCCTCGAAGTAGGCGGCCATCGCCGGGCTTTGCGTGAGCGTGGTGGCGTCGTATTCGGGCAGGCCGTAGTCGCGCACCAGGCGCTCGGCCATGGCGCGTGGCAGCTCGGGCATGCCGGCGCGCACCTGCTCCACCCAGTCACGCCCGATCACCAGCGGTGGCAGATCCGGGTCGGGAAAGTAGCGGTAGTCGGCCGCGTCTTCCTTGGTGCGCATGGCGCGCGTCTCGCCGGTGCCTGGGTCGAACAGCACCGTGGCCTGCTGGATCGCGCGACCGTCCTCGATCTCCTCGATCTGCCAGCGGATCTCGTAGTCGATGGCCTGCTGCATGAACTTGAAGCTGTTGAGGTTCTTGATCTCGCGTCGCGTGCCCAGCTCCGCGCCGGGCTTGCGCACCGAGACGTTGGCGTCGCAGCGAAACGAGCCTTCCTGCATGTTGCCGTCGCAGATGCCGATCCAGGTGACGATCTTGTGCAGCTCTTTCGCGTAGGCCACGGCCTCGGCGCTGGAGCGCATGTCGGGCTCGGTCACGATCTCCAGCAGCGGTGTACCGGCGCGGTTGAGATCGATCCCGCTCTGGCCAATGAAGTCTTCGTGCAGGCTCTTGCCGGCGTCTTCTTCCAGGTGCGCTCGCACCAGGCGAACCGTCTTCTTCTCGTCGCCCAGGAAGAACGACACCTCACCCCCCTGCACCACCGGAATCTCGAACTGGCTGATCTGGTAGCCCTTGGGCAGGTCGGGGTAGAAGTAGTTCTTGCGCGCGAACACGCTCTGCTCGGCGATGTGCGAGCCCAGCGCCAGACCCAGTCGGATCGCGAGCTCCACCGCGGCCTTGTTCATCACCGGCAGCGTGCCCGGCAGCGCCAGGTCCACCGCACAGGCTTGCGTGTTGGGCTCGGCGCCGAAGGCCGTGGGCGCGCGGCTGAAGATCTTGGATTGCGTGGCGAGCTGCGTGTGGGTCTCGAAGCCGATGACGACCTCGTAACCGTGAACCAGAAGGGATTTGTTGGTGTTGCTCATGTTCAAAACCCCGAGGGCGAACGGGTGTGCCAGTCGGTCGCCTGCTGAAAGGCGTGTGCCGTCTGCAGCAGTTCGCCTTCCTTGAAATAGTTGCCCACCAGTTGCAGGCCCACCGGCATGCCATCGGCGCCAAAGCCCGCCGGTACGCTCATGCCGGGCAGGCCGGCCAGGCTGGTGGACAGGGTGTAGATGTCGGCCAGGTAGTTGGCCAGCGGGTCGTCGCTCTTCTCGCCGATCTTCCACGCCACGGTGGGCGCCACGGGGCCGGCGATGAGGTCACAGTGCTCGAACGCGGACTGGAAGTCCTGCGCGATCAGGCGACGGATCTGCTGCGCCTTGAGGTAATAAGCGTCGTAGTAGCCGTGGCTGAGCACATAGGTGCCGATCATGATGCGGCGCTGCACCTCGGGGCCGAAGGCCTCGCTGCGCGACTTCTTGTACATGTCGAGCAGATCGTCGTATTTCGCCGCGCGGTGGCCGAACTTCACGCCGTCGAAACGGCTCAGGTTGCTCGACGCCTCGGCGGGCGCAATGATGTAGTAGACCGGGATGGACAGCTCGGTGCGGGGCAGCGAGATGTCGACCAGCGTGGCACCCAGTTTTTCGACTTCGACCAGCGCGGCGCGCACGGCGGCCAACACATCGGGCGCACAGCCCGCGCCAAAAAACTCGGTGGGCAAACCGATGCGCAGACCCTTGAGCGGCTGGGCGGCGGTGGCGCCTTCGCGCGGGCGGTGGATCGCGGCGCTGTAATCCTCGGCGGGGTGATCCAGGCTGGTGGAGTCGCGGTCGATGTCGGGCCCGGCCATGGCGCTGAGCAGGGCGGCGCAGTCGGCGGCGCTGCGCGCCATGGGTCCGGCCTGGTCGAGGCTGGAGGCGAAGGCCACCATGCCGTAACGCGAGCAGCGGCCGTAGGTGGGCTTGATGCCGGTGATGCCGGTGAAGCTGGCGGGCTGGCGGATCGAGCCACCGGTGTCGGTGCCGGTGGCCGCGGGGATCAGGCGCGCGGCCACGGCCGCTGCCGAACCACCCGACGAGCCGCCAGGCACGCGTGTTGCGTCCCAGGGGTTGTGCACCGGCCCATAGGCGGAGTTGTCGTTGCCCGAGCCCATGGCGAACTCGTCGCAATTGAGCTTGCCCAGCGACACGGCACCGGCCTTGGCCAGATGGGCCACCACGGTGGCGTCGAACGGGCTCTGGTAACCGGCGAGCATTTTCGAGCCAGCGGTGGTGGGGAAATCTTTCGTGACGAAGATGTCCTTGTGCGCCAGCGGCACACCCAGCAGCGGTGTGCGCTCGCCGGCGGCGATGCGCGCGTCCGCCGCGCGGGCCTGGGCCAGCGTGGCGTCTTCGTTGAAGGCGAGGTAAGCGCCCAGCGAGGCGAACTGTTTCGCGCGGGCCAGCAGGTGCTGCGCAGCTTCGACGCTGCTGGTCTGCTTGTTGGCAATGGCGGCGGCGAGCTCGGTGACGCCCAGGGTGTGGATCTCGCTCATTCGATCACCTTCGGCACGAGGAACAGGCCCCGCTCAACCGCCGGGGCGCTTTTCTGGTTGGCTTCACGGTTGTTGGGTTCGCTCGCCACGTCGGGGCGCAGGCGCAGCGAAACGTGGTCGATCACGGCGGTGGGGTGGGCCAGTGGCTCCACGTCGGTGGTGTCCACCGCGTTCATTTGTTCCACGGTATCGAAGAAGCCATTGAGCTGGGTCAGCATGCGCTCGCTCTGCGGCTCGGTGAGCTCCAGGCGCGCCAGGTTGGCGATGCGGCCGATATCGGACAGGGTCAGGGACATGTCGAGGTGGTTCCGGAAGGATGGATCTGCGGCGCCCCAAGAGCCGTCATCAGCGCTGAAACGCCGTGTAAATCGCAGAAATGGGGCCTGCTTGCATGCAGTTATGCACAGGGGATACGGTATTATCCAAGGTTTAACGGCAGACCCCGTGCCGCCACGGTTTTTGCCTTGGAATCAAACACTTAGAACCGATGTCCGGCCTACCTTCTGGCTCCATCCCAGGTCCCGCATTCGGCCTCATTTCCGGCTTGGAGCGCGCGATGCCGCGCCCCGGCTCCACAGGATCCATCCACCATGTTTGAAGCTTTCCGTCGGCAATTCTCGACCGACCTGGCCATCGACCTCGGCACCGCCAACACCCTCATCTACGTTCGCAACAAGGGCATCGTGCTGGATGAACCCTCGGTGGTCTCGATCCGCCACGAAGGCGGGCCCCAGGGCAAGAAGACCATCCAGGCGGTCGGCCACGAGGCCAAGGCCATGCTGGGGAAGGTGCCCGGCAACATCGAAGCCATCCGTCCCATGAAGGACGGCGTGATCGCCGACTTCACCGTCACCGAGCAGATGCTCAAGCAGTTCATCAAGATGGTGCACCCGCGCTCGATGTTCAAGCCGAGCCCGCGCATCATCATCTGCGTGCCCTGCGGCTCGACCCAGGTCGAACGCCGCGCCATCCGCGAATCGGCCCTGGGCGCTGGTGCCTCCGAGGTTTACCTGATCGAAGAACCCATGGCCGCGGCCATCGGCGCCGGCCTGCCGGTGTCCGACGCATCCGGCTCGATGGTGGTCGACATCGGCGGCGGCACCACCGAGGTGGGCGTGATCTCGCTGGGCGGCATGGTCTACAAGGGCAGCGTGCGTGTGGGTGGCGACCGCTTCGACGAAGCCATCATT
>NZ_JAKFEO010000110.1:0-5962 GCF_036675665.1 Hydrogenophaga sp.
ATGAAGGCGCAACGCTGGAGGGACCGGGCCGCGGCGCTGGGCTTCGCGGTCGGCGTGCTGCTGGTCTGGCATGTGCTGTCCACGCTGAAGGTGATTTCGCCGCTGTTCTTTCCGACGCCTCTGCGCACGCTCGGCGAGCTGTGGGCGCAGGTGACGGACGGCAGGCTGTGGCCGCCGCTGGCAGCGACAGCCTTGCGCATGGTCTACGGCTGGCTGGCCGCTTCCTTGCTGGGCATCGCGCTCGGCGCCCTGATCGCCAGTTCTCGGCTGGTGCGCGCCATGTTCCAGCCCTTGCTGGAGTTCCTTCGACCGTTGCCTGCTTCGGCGGTGATCCCGGTTGCCGTCCTGGCGTTCGGCCTGTCGGACCGGATGTCGACTGCGGTCATTGCATTCGGCTCGATCTGGCCGGTGCTGCTGGCCAGCGTGCATGGCTTCGGTTCGGTGGACGCGCGCCTGCAGGAAGTCGCTCAGGCCCTGCGCATGCCCTGGCCCGAGCGTTTCCGCAAGGTACTGCTGCCGAGCGCCATGCCCGACATCCTGGCCGGTGCCCGCGTCGGGCTGGCCGTTGCGCTGATCCTGGCCGTGGTAACTGAAATGCAGGCTTCGCTGCCCGGGCTCGGGCAGAACATCCTGATGGCCCAGCGCTCTTTTCGCAGCCCCGAGCTGTACGCCGGAGTGGTGGTGCTGGGATTGATGGGCTTCGCCGCTTCTGTCCTGTTGCAGGTCCTAGAGCGCTACGTCTTGCGCTGGCGGCAGGCCCCGTGAGCTATACTGAAGCAGGTGGATTCGATGCCCGATCCACGCTGCAGTCCACCATTCGAGCACGCATGGTTCCGGTCCAGAAATTCACCATCGCCGGCCGGCCGGCCGCCCCCGGCACCGACCTGTTCCAGGAACAGATGGAGAAACTGTTCTCGGTCGGCTTGGCGGTGAGTGCTCTCGACGAAAGCCCGTTCCAGACACAGATGTCGGCGTATTGCGGCCGCCACCTGCGTTTCGCGGCGCTGCGCTTCTCTCCTCACACCACATCGTCGCTGAAGGCGGGGCAGCGACCCTCGCGCCTGCTGGTCTCCCTGCAGAAGGAAGGTGTTGCCCTGGTTCACCAGGACGGGCGGGAGAGCCGCATCGAGGCGGGCGACATGTTCCTGATCGATCCGTCGCGTCCGTTCTCCATCGAGACCGGCGAGATCCTCACTCATTCCGTGTACCTGGAGCCCGAGACCCTGCGCAGCGTGATGCCGGAAGTGGAGAACCTGACCGCACGCGCGATCAAGGGCAACGAAGGCGCCGGCGCACTGTTTCGCGGCATGGTGGACGAGATGTTCTCGCTGGCCAACGAACTGCAGGAAGACACCGCCGACCGCATCGCCGATGCCTTGCCCTATGTGCTCACGGCCGCGTTGACGACGTTGAGCAACAGTCAGGCGCTGATCCCGTCGCGGCTGCGGTTGATGCACAAGCAGCGCATCTTGCGCTTCGCCCGCGAGAACCTGCGCAACCACGAACTGGACGCTGGCCTCGTGGCCACGGCCGTCGGTCTGTCGACGCGCTACGTCTACGAACTGTTCGAGGACGAAGGCCAGCCGCTGATGAAGTGGATCTGGAGCCACCGGCTGGACCGCTGCCGCAACGACCTGGCCACGCCGGCATTTGCTTCGCGATCGATCAGCGAGATTGCCTACTACTGGGGCTTCAACGACGTGGCTCATTTCAGCCGGTCTTTTCGCCAGCGCTTCTCGCAATCGCCGCGCGAATTCCGGGCTGCGCAGATGGTCGCTGCCCGCCAGTCCGTCACGCCGACTTGACTGCGCCTGAGGTGAGTGGCTTGCGCCCGTGACCGGCGCAGCCACGGTCAACTCTTCCATCCGGCCGAGCAAAGCATTTGAACAGCCGCACTCCTAGCATCCAGCAGCCCCACCAAAAAGGTGGGCCATACGGAACCAGGAGACACTATGTTGCGCACCCCTCTCATCGCCGGCCTGATCGCCGCCGGCAGCCTCGCCCACGCCCAGAGCACCGTCACGATCTACGGCATCGCTGATACCGGCGTCGAGCGTTTGACCAATGTTAACGCCGCGGGCGGCTCGCTCACGCGCATGCCGAACCTCACCGGCACGGTGCCCTCGCGTCTGGGCTTTCGTGGCACGGAGGACCTGGGTGGTGGCCTGCAGGCCTTTCTCAACCTCGAGACCGGAATCGCCTTGGACAGCGGCTCGTTGAATAACGGGGGCCGGCTTTTCGGACGCGCTTCCAATGTAGGCCTCGCCGGGCCCTTTGGTCGCATCACGCTGGGCCGCCAGATCAACATGACCGTGCTGGCCGTGTCCTCGCATGTGATGGGCCCGTCGTTGTATTCGTTCGCATCGCACGATGCCTACATCCCCAACGCGATCAACGACAACGCGATCGGCTACCTCAAGAATTTCAGCGGCTTCACCGTGGGCGCGACCTACAGCCTGGGCCGCGATGTCTCGGCCGCGGGTGGCCCGGCCGGCACGAACTGCCCGGGTGAGTCGGGCACGGACCGCAAAGCCTGCCGTCAATGGACGGTGCTGGCCAAGTACGACTCGGCCAACTGGGGCGCCGCGGTCAGCCACGACGTCATGCGCGGAGGGCCGGGCGCGGCCTTTGGCATGACCAGCAGCGCGCACACGGACAAGCGCACGGTGCTCAGCGGCTGGGGGAAGCTGGGGCCGGCCAAGATCAGCGGTGGCATCTTGCACCGCGAGCGCGACAACGCGGCACCGCTGGAATCGAACCTGGTCTACGTGGGCGCCAGCTACCCGCTGACGCCGGCGCTGACGCTGGACGCCGAGTATTCGCGCATGGACGTCAAGGCCAGTCCCAACGATGCCACCATGCTGGTGGCCCGGAGCGTGTATTCGCTGTCCAAGCGAACGGCTGTCTACGCGATGGTGGGCCGCATCAAGAACAAGGGCGCCTCGGCCACTTCGGTGAGCGCGGGCGGCACTGTGGGAGCGGGCATGGGACAGACCGGTTTGATGATGGGCGTGCGCCATACGTTCTGAGGGGTGCACAACAGCCAAACCGCATTGGCACCGGGGCGAGCCGAGATCCAGCGCATCGGCATTCCACTGAATGTGTTCAGCGGAGTCTTGTCCTAACTAACCGCCCCGCCTGCGCGGTCCATCTCTAGGGCAGCGTCCTTGAGCAGCTGCCGCAGCCACACGATGCCGGGGTCCGTGGTGCGGTATTTGTGCCACTGCATGGCCTGTTCCATTTCCGGCATTTGCATGGGTGGCGGCATGAGCTGAATGGGCAATGCGCGCTGTGCCTGTCGCGCGAGGCGGGTGTGAACGGTCGCGACGCGTTCCGTGCCGACCACCAGATGCGTCGCGGACGCGAAGTTGTAAGCCGAGACCTCGACCCTGCGCGAGAGACCGTGGCGCTGCATGAACCAGACTTCGAAAGAGCCCTGGTTGGTGCCCGGGGGCTGCATGACGACGTGGCCCGCCGCGGCATACCGCTCGAAGGTCAGCCCCTCGCGCGCGATGCGGCTCTCCTGCCAGACCACGCAGGTGAAAGTCTCCCTGAACACGGTCTCGATGGGGTGATTGGGCGAGCAGTAGTCGCGTGGCATCACCAGCAAGTCGGCCTCGCCGCGTTCCAGCGCCCGTTGAGGCTGCTCGACTTGCTGCAGGAACTGGAAACGCACCGTGCTTCCCTGCCGCTGCGCCAGCGCCAGCGCATGCGGCAGCAGGACGGCCATCGTGAAGTCTGAGACAAGGATGCGGAACTCCCGGTCGGAACGGGACGCGATGAATTCCGGCTGTGCCGTGATCGTCGTGTCGACCCGCACCAGCACATCGCGTACCGGGTCGCGCAGCGCTTCGGCACGCGGTGTGAGCTCCATCTTGCGCCCGACCTGGACCAGCAAGTCGTCGTTGAAATATTCGCGCAGCCGGGCCAGCGCGTTGCTGGTGGCCGATTGGCTGATGTGCAGGCGCTCCGCTGCCCGGCTGATGCTGCGCTCGGTGAGCATGGCGTCCAGGGCGACGAGCAGGTTCAGGTCGAGCTTATTGAATCGCATGCGGGTTAACCCTTGATGTATTTAGCAAATGAATTTCACGAATGGATCGAAACCATTTTACGAATGAATTCGAAACTCCTAACCTCGCGCTTGCCGTGATTCACCCACGTGAGGAGACAAACCATGACAAGACCCAAGATCCGCCTGAGCCTGCTCGCGGCGGCCGCGCTGCTGGGCTGCAATGCCAGCCACGCCTTTGAATTCGATACCGGAAATCCCGACATCAAGCTGCGATGGGACAACACGGTGCGGTACAGCGCCGCGTGGCGACTGAAGGACCGCGCCCCCGGCCTGGCCAGCACCGCCTTCGGCCCTGGCGGCGTGGTCGGTCCCAACAATCTGAACCAGGATGACGGAGACAACAACTTCGGCAAGGGCATGGTTTCCAATCGCGTGGACCTGCTCAGCGAGCTGGATCTCAACGCGGGTAACTGGGGCGCGCGTGTCAGCGCCGCAGGCTGGTATGACGAGGTCTACCACCGCGCCACCGACAACCCCGGCTTCACCGCCAACCACACGCCGGCCTCCGAATTCCATCCGGCCACGCGCAAGATCATGGGCCGCAAGGCCGAATTCCTCGACGCGTTCGTCTATGGGAAGTTCGATATCGCCGAGCGCCCCGCCACGGCGCGCCTGGGCCGTCACACCTTGCTGTGGGGCGAAAGCCTGTTCTTCGGCGCCAACGGAATCGCAGGCGGCCAGGCCCCGCTGGATCTGGTGAAGCTGCTGTCCGTCCCCAATTCGCAGTTCAAGGAGATCGCACGCCCCACCGGCAAGCTGTCGGGCCAGGTGCAGTTGAACAGCGATGTCTCGGTGGGCGCGTATGTCGGCTACGAGTGGCAGCCGACCCGGTTGATTCCTGCGGGCGCTTACCTCTCCACCAGCGATGCGATGGGGCCCGGTGGCGAGCGCATCAATGCGGGTCCGACCGGCGTGTTCCATCGCACGGCCGACCTGAACCCGAAGAACAGCGGCCAGGGCGGCCTGCAACTGCGCTGGCGCGTGGATGCGATCGATACCGACCTGGGCTTTTACGCCATCCGCTATCACGCCACTACGCCCAGCAACATCTGGACCCAGCTCGCTGGCGCGCCACCGGCGCTGTCCGCGCAGAACTACCGGTGGGCCTACCACGAGGGCGTGCGCGCGTATGGGGTGAGCTTCGCCAAGACCATCAACGAATGGGGCCTGGCTGGTGAAGCCTCGATCCGCCAGAACACACCGCTCGCCAGCTCCGGCCAATCGGTGATCCCGGCCATCGGCGTAGGTACCACCTTCAACAACCGCGACAAGCCGGGCTATGCCGTCGGCGAAACCGCGCACGCGCAGCTGTCGTGGCTGGCCAGCCTGGGCCCCAGCTTCCTGTCGCGGGAGGCCAGTTTTCTGGGTGAGATCGCCTGGAACAAGCGACTGAAGGTCACGCACAACCCGCAGATGCTCAACCCGAATACCGACAAGTCAGCCACCGCGATGCGCATGGTGTTCTCGCCGTCCTACCGGCAGGTGATGCCCGGCATCGACCTCACGCCCAACGTGGGCGTGGGCTATGCGTGGGGCCGTTCTTCTGCGGTGGGTCCCGGCTTCGGCGTCGACAAGGGCGGCGACTTCAACATCGGCTTGACAGCGGTGTATCTCGGCCAGTGGACCGCTGCCATCAACTACGTTCATTTCCTCGGCCCGCAGGGTTCGACACTGGACAACACCAGCAACGCCCAGTTCAAGCAGGCACTGAAGGACCGTAACTTCATTTCGCTGTCGCTGCGCACCACGTTCTGATTCGAAGGAGACACACATGACCTCGCGCCACCCTCGCTATGCATTGGCCTTCGCGGCCCTGCTGGCACTCACCGCCCAGGCGGCCGTTACGCCTGAAGAGGCCGCCAAACTCAAGACGGAACTCACGCCCTTCGG
>NZ_JAKFEO010000013.1:0-5901 GCF_036675665.1 Hydrogenophaga sp.
CACGCTGGAAGCCAAGGCGCGCGGCTACGGCCCGGGCCGCTTCAGCTTCAACACCGGCGAAGGCCGCTGCCCGGGCTGCGAAGGCCAGGGCATGCGCACCATCGAGATGAGCTTCCTGCCCGATGTGAAGGTGCCCTGCGAGGTCTGCCACGGTGCACGCTTCAACCCCGAGACCCTGGCCGTGACCTGGAAGGGCAAGAGCATCGGCGACGTGCTGCAGATGGAGGTGGACGAGGCGGTCGATTTCTTTGCCGCCATGCCCAGCATCGGCCACCCGCTGCAACTGCTGAAAGACGTGGGCCTGGGCTACCTCACGCTGGGCCAGCCCAGCCCCACGCTCAGTGGCGGCGAGGCGCAGCGCATCAAGCTGGTGACCGAGCTGAGCAAGGTGCGTGACGACATCACGCGCCGAGGCCAGAAGCCGCCGCACACGCTCTACGTGCTCGACGAACCCACGGTGGGCCTGCACATGGCCGATGTGGAAAAACTCATCCGTGTGCTGCACCGCCTGGTGGACGGTGGCCACAGCGTGGTGGTGATCGAACACGACCTGGACGTGATGGCCGAAGCCGACTGGATCATCGACCTCGGCCCCGAAGGCGGCGGCGGTGGTGGCCTCATCGTGGCCGCGGCGCCGCCCGACGAGGTGGTGCGGCTGGACACGCACACCGGGCGGGTGCTGGGGCCGGTGCTGGCGCGGACTTGATGGCGCCGCGACCTGTGCTCAATCGGGCAGCCCTGCCTCGTGGAACAGCAGGTCGCCGGGCTGGCACCGCAGGTATTCGCAGATGCGTTCCAGCGTATCAAAGCGCACGCCTTTGACCTTGCCCTGTTTGAGCAGCGACAGGTTGGCTTCGGTGATGCCGATGTGTGCGGCCAGGTCCTTGGACTTGACCCTGCGTTCCGCCAGCATGACGTCCAGTTTCACCACGATGGGCATCCGGGACTCCTAGACGAACTGGCGGTTTTCTTCGTCGATCGCCACGGCGTGTGCGATGACCGAGGCCATCTGCCACAGCAGCGCGGCGAGCACGAGGAAGAGGGCTTCCTGCGAACCCACCGACACCACCAGCGACCGCTGCCCCGGGGGCGCGGCGGTGCTCAGCAGCAGGCTCAGCGCCGTGGGCAGCGTCAGCCCGAGCAGACCCGCGGCCAGCAGGCCTGCGGTGAAGCGACGCAGATGGACCACCACCTGGGTGCTCAGGTATTCGGCCCGCGCGAACCGTGCGAAACACAGGCCAGCCTGCCACAGCGAGAAAGACAGGCAGGCCGCGGGCAGCATGACCATCGCCCACAGACCCCAGCGAAACCCGGCGCGCGTGGACAGCAGATCGGCCCCTTGGGCGACGTCCAGGCCGGCCTTGAGCAGCAGGGCGGCGGGGGACTGGTCGAACCCTTGCACTGCCACGCCAAGCGGCAGCAACAGCGCCAGAACCCAACTGGCCCATGCGAACAAGCGGTGCCGGTTGCTGTGCAGACCATGCGCGGAAGGCGACGAAACCGGGTGTGTGGGCTGCATGGCTTGACCTCCAATAATTTCTGTAAAACAATAATAAAATATTGTATAAGGGAAAAAATATGAGCACAACGATTTTTCAACACCCCGTTCCCCGCTTGTCTCGCACGCTCGCCCTGAGCGGGCTGTGTGCCCTGGCGCTGACGGGCTGTGCCGGCGATCAGGACTGGGCACGCGCCATGTACCAGGGCCACCAGTTGGGCGCTCGACAGTGCCAGCTGGCCACCCGCCCCGGTGCGGCGCCTTGCCCGACGCTGTCGCCGCATGACGCGTACGAACAGGAGCGTCAGCGTTTGAGGCCCGCTTCCGGCGCTGTGCCGTGAGACTTTGCGGATACGCTGGCACCCATGCCCGTTCATGAAATCATCCACATCCACGCCGAGGCGCCCGCCAAGCCCGCGCTGGGCGCGCCGTGCAACGGTTGCGGGGTGTGCTGTCTGGCCGAGCCTTGCCCCTTGGGGCAGGTGATTTCACGCAAGCGCATCGGTGCGTGCGACGCCCTGCGTTGGGACGAGCAGTTGTCGGTCTACCGCTGCGGCGCGATCTCCGATGCCGCTGGTGTTCTGGGCCCGCGCTGGCGCTGGGCGGCGCCGGTGTTGCAGAGACTGGCGCGCCGCTGGATTGCCGCCGGCGTGGGGTGCGACGCCCACCTGAAGAGCGAACGGGGCTGATCAGCGCGCGAACAGCACGACCACGCCGACGACCAGCGCGGCGATGACGAACATGAGCACGCGCGTGCGCACGCGCAGCAGCTCCACGGCCGCCACCAGGCGCGCGTTCTGCTCGGCCAGTTCGGCCAGGGTCTGCGCCATCTGGGTCTGTGTCTGAGCCTGCTGGTCGATCAGTTGCCGCGCTTCGATCAGCCGGCTGCGCAACTCACCCAGGCTGGGCGGCGTGTCCGACACCAGGTCCATGGGCGCGGTGGAGGCCGGGGGGCTCTCGGGCGACTTCTGCCGGTCCATCAGCTTGCGGGCGGCGTTGAGCACCTTGGGCGCATGTTCGATCACATCGCCCCAGGGAATCACTTTGAGGGCGAGCAGCCAGGGAATGGCCATGAGGGGGTCCTTTCGCAGGGCGGAATACGCGGAATGCACCCTTGGGAGCAGCTTAACCCGGTGGGGTTCCCGCAGATGGGGACGGCGCCGCGCGTCTCAACAGCCACCAGCCCAAGCCGGCCACCGACAGCAGCAGCACCGGAAACCCCACCGTGGGCGCCCACTGCAGGGCAGCGGCCCCCAGCGCTGGCGCCAGCACGCCGCCCAGCGTGTATGACAGCACCAGCACGGCGGTGCTGTTGACGAGCGTGATGCCGTCTTCGCGCGAGCCGATGTCGATCATGGCCAGGGTGTAGAGGCTGCCGCCGGCGCCGCCCCACAGAAAGGCCACCGGCGCGGCCAGCCAGGGTGTGCCGGCCACGAAGGGAATCACCAGCGTGGCCAGCAGCGTGACAAGCGCGCACACCCGCATGATCTTCAGACGCGTGGCGCGGGCGTTGCCCCAGCGCTGCGTGGGGTGGTGGGCCAGGCGGTCGGCCAGCAGCCCGGCGGGCAGCATCATGAGCGCGCTGCCCAGGCCGCTGGCCGAGACCAGCAGCGCGGCCGCCGTGGCGCCCAGGCCGAGCGCCAGGCCGTACAGCGGCAGGATGGAGGTGAGGCCGCTCTCGAAGAAGCCACCGACGAAGCCCACCGTCATGATCAGCGGATGCGCGAGCAGTGCGTGCCACACGCCTGACAGGCCCACCTGTGCGCTGTGCGTGTCGGCGGCGGCGGGCATGCGCGGAATGAGCAAGCTCCAGCCCAGGCCGAACACGGTGAGCGCCAGCGCCAGCCAGAGCGCGGCATCGCTCTGCGCGCCCAACCAGGCCAGCACCAGCGGGCCCAGCACGAAGGTGGTGCCGACCATGGTTTCGAAGATGCCGACATTGCGCCCGCGTTGGGTGGGCGGGGAAAACTCGGCCACCACCGCCTCGGCCAGCACCCAGCGCAAGCCGGCGGCCATGCCTTCGATCAGGATGCAGGCGAACCACAGCACCAGCGAGTTGCTGAACAGGAAGCCGCAGATGGCGAGCACGGGCACGAAAGCCGCGAGCCAGAGCGAGGGCCGCCGACCCAGCCGCTGTGTGATGGCCGAGGCGAACGGCGTCATGGCAAACACGCCGAGCCAGCCGGTGGCCACGAACATCCCCGCGAGCGCGGTGGACACGCCGTCGCCCTTGAGCCGCAACAGGAGCAGCGGCATGAGCATGAAGTAGCCCACGAGCTGAAAGAAGGTGGAGCCGAAGATGGCCACCAGGCCGAGGCGGGCTTGCGTGGGCACGGGCATGCCGGGCGCGGTGCCCGTGATGGCATGGCTGTGCTGGGGTGGCAGCGGGTGTTCGCTCATGCCGTCCTCGCCCCCAGCACCGCGTCCGCCACCTCGGTGAAACCCGCGCCGCGCTCGCCCTGCGCAACAAAGCGCGGGTGGTGGCTCAGCGTGGCCCAGAAGCGCGCCACATTGGCCACGCCCACGCTGTGCGGGAAGTGGTCGAACATGCGGGCGTCGTTGGTCGAGTCGCCCACGTAGACCCAGCGGTCGAGCTCGGTGTCGAGGTCGCGCCCCAGGCGCGTGCGCACGATCCAGCGCGCGCCGGCGAGCTTGTCGTGCTCGCCGATCCAGCCATTGATGTGGATCGAACTCACGGTGGCGTTGAGCCCCTCGTCGCGCATCAGCGCGACGACCTGCGCGATCTCCGCGTCGTTCAGGTGTGCGAATTCGCTGTGGTCAATGGCAATGTCGGTCTCGCGCCCGGGGCTGTCGGTGGCCAGGCGGGTCTGCGGCAGCTCGTTCAGCACGCGCTGCGCCACAGCCTGCAGCTTCGCGAAGTTGGCCGCGCGCGTGGCCGCGTCCTGCAGGTAGTCGCGGCGGAGCTCGCCCGAGGACCCTCGCCACAGCGCCACAGCGCCGTTTTCCGCCACGATCGCGTCCACCGGCCAGGTCAGGGCAAAGGCCTCGCTCCAGCCGGCGGGCCGGCCCGTGATGGCCAGCACCGGCAGGCCGGCGGCGCGCAGGCGGTGCAGGGCGTCGAGCGCATCGGCCGTGATGGCACCGTCCGTCGTCAGGGTGTCGTCGATGTCGGTCAGCACCCCGTGGATGCGCTCGCGCGCCGCGGTGGGCCACAGGGCAAGCGGGGAGGGCGCGGGGATGGTCGGCATGGGGCCGGCAGTGTCGCACACGCTTACAAAAGGGCGGGTCTCCGGCATCACAGGCCACACACCCGGCGACATGCTGGGCTAAAATCCCGCATCCGAGGAGCGTTGCAGCGTCCCCACTTGCGGGGCGTGAGGCTCGGACCATCCATGCAACGACGCTCATCCACATCCCGTGCGATGAGTTTTTTTTCGCCCGCCGATGTGGTTTGTCCATCCCTTCTGGAGCGAACCATGAATGCACGTCTGAACACCCCCCTCACCGATTGCGCGATCGCCGACATCACCCTGGCCGAATGGGGCCGCAAAGAGGTCAGGATCGCCGAGACCGAAATGCCCGGCCTGATGGCCATCCGCGAAGAATTCTCCGCCGCCAAGCCGCTCAAGGGCGCGCGCATCACCGGCAGCATCCACATGACGATCCAGACCGCGGTGCTGGTCGAGACCCTGCAAGCGCTGGGTGCCAGCGTGCGCTGGGCCTCGTGCAACATCTTCTCCACCCAGGACCACGCCGCCGCCGCGCTGGTGGCGCAGGGCACGCCGGTGTTCGCGCACAAGGGCGAGACCCTCACCGAGTACTGGGACTTCACCCACCGCATCTTTGAGTTCGGCGCCGCCGGTACCGAAGGCGAAGGCCCGAACATGATCCTGGACGACGGCGGCGACGCCACGCTGCTGATGATCCTGGGTCAGAAGGCCGAGAAGGACATCTCGGTGGTGGCCAATCCGACCAGCGAAGAAGAGACCTGCCTGTACGCCGCCATCAAGGCCAAGCTCGCGCAAGACCCGACCTGGTACAGCCGCAAGGCCGCGCAGATCATCGGCGTGACCGAAGAGACCACCACCGGCGTGCACCGCCTGAAGGAAATGGCTGCCCGCGGCACGCTGCCGTTCCGTGCCATCAACGTCAACGACTCGGTGACCAAGAGCAAGTTCGACAACCTGTACGGCTGCCGCGAATCGCTGGTCGACGGCATCAAGCGCGCCACCGACGTGATGATCGCCGGCAAGGTCGCCTGCGTGGCCGGCTACGGCGACGTGGGCAAGGGCTCGGCCCAGGCCCTGCGCGCGCTGTCGGCCCAGGTGTGGGTGACCGAGATCGACCCCATCAACGCCCTGCAGGCCGCGATGGAAGGCTACAAGGTCGTGACCATGGAGTACGCCGCCGACAAGGCCGACATCTTCGTGACCACCACCGGC